>NZ_BSDJ01000001.1 GCF_027925525.1 Paenibacillus tyrphae
TCATTCTCTTTATGACACTCACTCGATGTTCAGTTTTCAAAGGGCAATTCATTTCCTAGCATTCCGATCGGTTAGTTCAACCTCTCAGAAGCGACCTCTTTAATGTATCACATCTGCTCTATCATTGCAAGCTTTATTTTTTTCAAGATTCGAAAGTCTCAAGTTTTTAAAGCCTGCCGCAGAAGCGACAAGGAGTAATATATCAAATCTGCAAACAGAAAGCAACCCTTTTTTATATTGAATTTTTTTCCGCAGGATGAATATGACTCTAAGCCATAACAAGGCCGCGGCCATCCGGGGCAACGGCGGCAGCGGCTTTGCAAAGAAGTAGTCAGACCGACCACGCTTCGAGCTTCAGCAGCGGTTCGGCTTTCATGTCGAACGGCGCGAATTGCCCGCGGCGGTATTTCAAAAAAGCCGCGGCGGCGATCATCGCCGCGTTGTCCGTGCACAGGCTGAGCGGCGGCGCCAGCAGCGGCACGCCCACTTCTGCGCAGCGAGCCTCGAGCGCCGCGCGCAGGCCCTTGTTGGCGGCGACCCCGCCGGCAAGGATGAGCTGCTTCGCGCCATAAGCGCGCACGGCGCGGAGAGCCTTCTCGACCAGGACGTCGATGACCGAGTCCTGGAAGCCTTTCGCCACGGCCTCCGGGGCCAGCGGCTGTCCTTTCATGGCGGCCTGATTCAGGGCCGCCAGCACAGCCGACTTCAGCCCGCTGAAGCTGAAGTCGTACGAATCCGGCTCCAGCCAGGCGCGGGGAAGCGTGACCGCTTCCCGGGCTTCGTGCGCCAGCCGGTCAATATGCGGGCCGCCGGGATACGGCAGCTTGAGCGCCCGCGCGACTTTGTCGTAAGCTTCGCCCACCGCGTCGTCCCGGGTCTGCCCGATGATGCGGAAGCGCCCCTCGGCTTCCACAAAAACAAGCTCGGTGTGGCCTCCGGACACGACCAGCGCCACAAACGGGTATTCCAGCTCATTCACGAGCTGATTGGCATAAATATGTCCGGCGATATGATGCACACCGATCAGAGGCAGCTCCAGCGAACAGGCCAGCGCCTTCGCCGCCACCATCCCGACCAGCAAGGAGCCGACCAGGCCGGGCCCTTGCGTCACGGCGACGGCGGCCAGCTCGGTCGGCTTCACGTTCGCCTTGTCCAGCGCCTCTTCAATAATCCAAGTGATGGATTCCACATGCTTGCGCGAGGCGACCTCGGGCACGACGCCGCCGAATCGCTGGTGCGTCTCGATCTGGCTGGACACAACGTTCGTCAAGATGTCTTTGCCGTCGCGGACAATCGCTACGGATGTCTCGTCGCAGCTTGTTTCCACAGCCAATATATAAACGGGTCCGCCGTCCCGGTTAGGGCGAACGGACACCGCTTCGTTCGATTGTTCGTTCATCGTCAATAAACCTCTCGTCTGTTCTCGAACCGCCGCAGGCAGCCGTTTTCTTTTATTTGGAGAGCCGTTCCGATTTGGGCAGATCCGCCCACATAATAATTGCATCTTCTTTATTGTCGGTATAATAGCCCCGTCGAATACCGGCGGAACGAAATCCCAGTTTCTCATATAAGCGCTGGGCAATCAAATTGGACGGGCGCACCTCCAGCGTCATGCGCAGCGCTCCGTAAAAAACGGCCGTCTGCTGCATTTCCACCAGCAGCCGCTCTCCGAGCTTGCGCCCGCGGTATTTTTCGCGAATCGCGATATTGGTGACATGCGCCTCCTCCATAATCAGCCACATGCCGCCGTAGCCCGCAATTTCGCCTTCGTATTCCAACACGAGATATTTGGCAAAATTATTGCTCGTCAGCTCGTTATAAAAAGCTCCGGCCGTCCAAGGTGTCGCAAACGATTCCTGCTCGATCTCGCAGATCACGGGGATGTCGTCCGTGTGCATAGGGCGAAAAAGCATGGCTCCGTCAAAGACAGGTTGCGCTTCGCGTTTAGGTTCCATATCGGACAGGCCTCCCCTAAGATTTCTTGGCGAGAAGTTTGGCTTCCGCTTCCGCCAATTGCGTATAGTTCGGAACCAACCCGTGAACATCCTCGGTCTCCCCCCGCTTCCACCGCATCAGGCCAAGCTCGGCGACATGACGGGCGCGCAGCTCATGCGGAGCTTCCGTTACCGTTCCGCCCCACCGGGAGGCAAACGAACGAATCGCTTCCTGATGCAGCTCCAGCTCGCCCGTAAAAACAACGCGGCCGGGTCCGGTTTCCGCCTCCGCACCCAAGGAAAGGAGCTCGTCCGTCCAGGATGCGGTCAGACGAATACCGTCCGGCACCCGGCGCTTCCAGCCCTCGGGCGATACGGCGTACAGCGCCGTAAATGCCTGTCCCCTCCGGGCGTCGATCAGCGGGACGACCCATGTCGTTTCCCCCGTCGCGCGCGCCGCGTCAAGCAGCGAATCCATCGCCTGAAGCGCTCCGCCCCGCACAGTTTCCCCGTCTTGAAGCGCGCCGAATTCCGAGGCGGAGCCGGCTCCGCCGAGCGCCAACGCTTCGAGCGTAGAGACGCCGAGCAAGGCCAGCTTCCGCGTCCAGGCAAAGGTTTTGGCCACGGTCACGCCGATGCGTACGCCGGTATAGGAACCAGGTCCGACGCCGACGGCAAACGCCGACAGCTCGTCCGGCCGGACGCCGCACTCCGCCATGAGCCGCTGCAAGGTCGGTACGAGATAGAGCGAATGGTTCCGCTCCGCTTTGGAAGTAATTTCCCCCAGGATTTCGCGTCCCCGGGTCAACGCGGTCGTCATCGACACGGTTGACGTATCGACGGACAGCATTAGCTTGCCGTCGCCATATAAAGTCGAATCTGATGCCGTATTCTGAATCATTTTAACCATCCGTTCTGTTGTAGCTTCACGCACCATGCTTCATAAGGGTCGCCTGACGGCTTGAGCGTGAAGCTTCGCTCGTTTTCTCCGTCGGTCTCAATCCGAATCTCCAACCGCTGCGGAGGCAAAATCTCTTCGATCAGCGAAGCCCATTCGACAAGCGTAATGCCGTTTCCGTAAAAGTATTCGTCAAGCCCCAAGTCATCCGCCTCTTCCAAAGACAACCGGTATACGTCCATATGATAGAAAGGGAACTTGGAACCTTCATATTCTTTGATGATCGTAAACGTAGGACTGTTCACGATGTCCGTGACGCCTATCGCCTTGGCTACCGCTTGCGAGAATGTCGTCTTGCCAGCCCCTAAGTCGCCGTCGAGCGTAATGACGGTTCCCGGGATAAACAACGAGGCCAAGCGTTCCGCCAATACGGAAGTATCGGCGACTTGACGGGCTTGAAATGCATAAGTGGCCATGTCAGGATCGTCCCTTCATCCGGTAAAATGATTATAGCCGCGCTTGGCGAGCGGTACCGTGCTGCCGTCGCTTCGCACAAGCCGTACGCCGGAATGCTCCCCGTGGACATATCCGATCAGATAGAGCGGCAGCCCCGCTTCCTTAAACTGCATCTGCAGCTCGACGGCGTGCTCGGCGGGCGCTGTTCCGATTAATTGGTAATCTTCGCCACCGTACAGCATGTAATCGAGCGGGTCCTTTCCTTGCTTTGAAGCATAGTCCAGCAGCTCGCCCGACACGGGAATCCGGTCTTCGATCAGATCGATTCCGATGTTTGACGCCGCGGCAATTTCCCACGCTTCGCTGGCGATCCCGTCGCTGACGTCGTTGAGCGCATGGCAGAAGCCGGACCGCCGCAGCAGCTCTCCGGCCTCGATCTGCGGCTCGGGACGGCAGTGTGCCCGGACAAGCCCGGGATACTGCTTTAGCTCCGGATCGGCGTCCCATTCCTCCGACGGCTTGTTTTTCCCTAGAAGCCATTCCAGTCCGGCCGCCGAATCACCGGTAAAACCGGTAATAAATACGACATCTCCCAGTCTGGCTGCCGAGCGGAGCAGCGCTTTGTCCGGTTCCGTTTCTCCGATCACCGTTACGGTCAGCGTGATGCCACCGATACACGACGTCGTATCTCCGCCTGCAACAACGACCCGGTAACGGTTCGCGCATTCGTACAACCCGTCGTACATCGCGCGCACCCGCTCCACCGGCGTCGACTTCGGCATGCTGAGTGCCACGAGGGCATACCGCGGAGTCCCTCCCATCGCGGCGATATCGCTGACGGCGGAAGCCATCGCTTTATACCCGATGTCCGTATCGCGCATCGTCGCCCGCTTGAAATGAATGTCTTCCGTCATCGTATCGCAAGTGAGAATCCACCGGCTATCCGAAGAGGCGCGAACGACGGCCGCATCGTCGCCGATCCCTGTCTCCACGCCGCCGGCCCGTTGAAAAGCGATCGTTTGCTTCCCGCCGTTCAGCAGGTCGATCAGAGTAAATTCGTCGACCGAGCTCACATCTATCCGCCTCCGCTTTCGTATTGAGAATTATTATAGCCGTTCCTTTGTATCTAGACAAACATGCCGTTTTGCTATTATTTCAGAGCGCCAAGTATCGTTCGAAACGCTCGTTGCTCCCGGATCTTTCAGGTATATCATACCACCGATCCCCTATCACTGACTATCGGCTCGCCCGATTGCAGGCAACCCGAGCCGCTTTACCGCAGCAAAAAAAGCTTCCCCCAGCCATGGGCCCTCTCGGCCTGCATGCTTTCGGAAAGCTTTTGCTCAAATACGGTCCTCGCGGGAGCTATTGGACTTCCTGCAGCTCGTCGACCGGAACGACGCGGGCGTCGGCAGGACGGTCTTCCACATGCACTTTAGCCGTTTCCTGCTCGGGGTCTACGCTGTCGATCCATACGGATACGCCGTTCAACTCCACGCTGACTTTTTCTTCAGCTTTCATAATTTCTTGAGCGCGGTACACTTTCATTGCCCGTTGTCCTCCCCACTGATGACCGATTCGGGATGATCCATCGTATCGGTCGTCGATTCCTCGATCAGTCCGTTATGGATCGTCACCTGCCCGCCGCCAAGACCTTCGTTGATCATCCGGTCGATGTCCATAAAATTGGAGTCCCGCCCTTCATGGGCCGCATCATCCGTAAACTTGCCGCCGGACGTGTTTGCTTCGCTCATGATTCCTTTTCCTCCTCTGACCAAAATGTTCGGGCCGGCATGACGATGCTTTTTGGCGATCCATGCAGCCTTCTTCTGTAGCATGTCCCAATTTCTTGCGCCGACATTCGTGCGCGGTGTAATGGGACGCTTCCATTTTGCGTATACTGTATAGAAAGTAGACGGCCAGCTCAGGCCCCCGGGAGGTACAGCGATGCATACAGTTTGGAAAGGCGCCATCAGCTTCGGCTTGGTGCACGTGCCCGTCAAGATGTTCTCGGCGACGGAAGACAAAGACATCTCGATGCGCATGATTCATAAGGATTGCAACACGCCGCTGAATTTCGTCCGCAAATGCCAGCACTGCGAGCGCGAAGTGGAGTGGGGGGAAATCGTCCGAGGCTACGAATACGAGCCGGGCTCGTTCGTGCTGTTCGAGAAGGACGAGCTGGAGAAGCTGACCGGCGAGATCACCAAAGAAATCAAGATTCTCGATTTCGTCGACTTGTCGGACATCGACCCGGTTTATTTTCAGAAAACGTACTACCTCGCTCCGAACGAAACCGGCGCCGGCGCCTATAGTCTGCTGCTCGAAGCGATGCGGCAAACGGGCAAAATCGGCATTGCCAAGGTGTCCATCCGCTCCAAAAGCAGCTTGGCCGCTATCCGCATTATCGACCGGTGCATTGCGATGGAGACGATTTTTTACCCGGACGAAATCCGCTCGGTGGATCATGTGCCGAACCTCCCGGAGCAGAGCAACGTCAACGAGAAGGAGCTCGAAATGGCGAAGCTGCTGATCGGCCAACTAGCGACGAAATTCGAGCCGGAAAAATACAAAGACGATTACCGTTCGGCCGTGCTGCAAGCGATCGAGTCGAAGGTTTCCGGCCAGCAGGTCCGCGTCGCGCCGGAGCCGCATAAAGCGAACGTCATCGATCTGATGGCTGCGCTGCAGGCGAGCCTCGAAGCGGTCAAACCGGTGGTGACCGAGCCGACGCCAGGGACGACCGAGAAAGCCAAAGCCGCGAAACCAAGAAAAGGCAAAGCGAAAACGAAAGAAACGATCGGCTAAGCGCCGATCGTTTCTTTGTGCCGGGACTGCGCTTACTTGCTCCAGTCCTGCAAACGCCAAACCTGAGTAATCCAATCTTCATAAAATTCCGGCTCGTGGGAAACGATCAAAATGGTCCCTTTGTACTCCTTCAGCGCTTCCTTGAACGCTTCCTTCGCCCGGACGTCCAGATGGTTTGTCGGTTCGTCCAGCACGAGAAGATTGCTGTCCGTCAGCATGAGCTCGCACAAGCGGACCTTCGCCTGCTCCCCGCCGCTAAGCGAGCTGAGGCGCTGCCGGATGTGCTTTTCGGTCAAGCCGGCCATGCCGAGCGTCTGCCGGATTTCCTTCTGCGTCTTATCCGGCCGCAGCGACCACAGCCGCTCCAGCGCGGTTTCGTCCGAAGGCAATTGTTCCTGGGCGAAATAAGCCGGTGTGACCCGTTCGCCGAGCTGTACCGTTCCGCTTAACGGCGGCAGCAGGCCCAGCATCGTTTTGAGCATGGTCGATTTCCCGACGCCGTTGTACCCGACGACCGCCACTTTTTCCCCGCGCTTCATTTGCAAGCTTACCGGAACGGACAGAGGCTCCGTATAGCCGAATTGCAGCTGCTTCGCTTCCATGATCCGGGTCACGGGTTCCACATGAACATGAAAGCTGTAACGGGGCCGCGGCCCCGACGTCGGTTTCTCGATCCGCTCCATTCGCTCCAGTGCTTTTTCCCGGCTTTTCGCCTGCTTGGCTTTTCGATTCCGGTTCTTTTGAATGAAACTCTCCAGCCGGTCGATTTCCTTCTGCTGGCGCTCGTACGCGTCCTGCCATTGCAATCGGTTCAGTTCATAACTTTTGACGAATGCGGCATAGTTCCCGGCGTAACGCTTGATCGTCTGATGCTCCAAATGAAAGATCGTCGTTGTAATTTCATTCAGGAAGGCCTCGTCGTGCGAGACAACGAGATACGCCTGCTCGTAACGCTTCAAATAGCCGGTCAGCCATTCGATATGCACGTCGTCCAAGTAGTTGGTCGGCTCGTCGAGCAATAATACGTGCGGCTCCTCTAGCAGCAGCTTGCCCAGGAGCAGCTTCGTGCGCTGCCCCCCGCTCAGCTTGTCGACCTCCCGGTCTTTGCCGAGCTCAAGAATGCCTAGTCCGGCCGCCACCTCTTCGATCTTGGCATCGATGCCGTAAAAATCGGCATGCTCCAGCCGACTCTGCAGCTCGCCGTACCGGGTTAGCAGCGGTTCGAGGTCGGCGTCCGCCGCGGCCATTTGCTCTGCTACCTTATGCAAGGCACGTTCCAGCTCATACAGATGAGCGAAAGCGCCCCGCAGATAGTCCATAATCGTCATTCCCGCCTGCAGATCGGCATGCTGCTCCAAATAACCGACCCGCGCTTGCGGAAGCCATTCGATCTTGCCCGTATCAGGAAGCAGTTGTCCCGCCAAGACGCGCAGCAAAGTCGACTTGCCGGCCCCGTTGCTGCCGACGAGTCCCGCATGCTCCCCCCGCAGCAGCCGGAACTGGATATTTTGAAATATTTTTTTATCCCCATACGTATGGGTAAGCTGTTCGACGTTCAACATACTCATGAAAGCTCTCTCCTTTTCGCTTCAGGTTCGAAGCCAACCGGAGAAACAGCCGGACAAAGCTCTATTCAATTAGCTTAGGTTATATGGAAAACAAAAAACGGGCAAGGCGAACACGCCCTGACCCGTTGCAAATTGTATCATTTGAACGAAAGGAATCGAGTTCTTTATCTACTGTTCTTCGGTTGGCTTAGGGTGAAAAATGGGCAGACTTCTCCCGTTTAAGCCAAATTCCGTTTCAGAACAGTCGATAAGAAAAACATTTCCTTTCCACCTCGTTATACCAAAGTTAATTGTTTTGCACCTTTAACTATATCGAGCCGCGGGCCGTTATGTCAAGCGACAAAAGGGAATAACTGTTAACAAACGAATTCTAGGGAGGCTCTCTCATGTTGAACCCGGTCGTTCCCTTCGAACCGATAAGCACCGACTCGTTTCCCAAAGGCGGCGAATGGATCGCGCAGATCAAATGGGACGGCGTGCGCATGCTATCCTACTGCGACGGCTCCAAGGTCCAACTCGTCAATCGAAGATTGAACAATCGGTCCTTGCAATATCCCGAGTTTTTGTCTCCTTCCCGCTACTGCTCCGCCTCTTCATTCATATTGGACGGCGAATTCATCGCCTTCGATCATCACAAGCCGTCGTTTCACGAGATCATGAAGCGGGACAGCCTAAGAAAGCAGCAAAATATCGAGCTCGCCGTCACGCAGACCCCGGTCACGTACATGATCTTCGACGTTTTATTTAACGGCGGACAATGGGTCACGGATAAGCCCCTTTCGGAGCGACAGCGCATTCTGCAGGAGATTGTCATCCCACAGCCCGATGTGCAAACGGTGCAAAACTTCGCCGATCCCGACGAGCTGCTGCAGGTGATGATCAAGCATCAGATGGAGGGCGTCGTCTGTAAAAATCTGAACAGCACGTATATGATCAGCGGCAAGGATAAACGGTGGCAGAAGCGCAAAATATTTTATGATCTGCTGGCCGTCGTAGGAGGTGTTACGTACCGGGACAATATCGTCAATTCGCTCCTGCTCGGCTTGTACGACAGGCAGGGCAGCCTCTACTACATCGGGCACGCAGGTACTGGAAAGGTGACGCAGCAGGAGTGGCGGGAGCTGACGGCGCGCGTTGCGTCCATAAAGACGAAAGCGAAGCCGTTCTTGAACGAGCCCGAACGGAGCAAAGACGCGGTCTGGATCGTTCCGCAAATCGTGGTGAAGGTGCAGTTTATGGAGTGGACCCCCGGGCATACGATGAGGCACCCCAGTATACAGGCGTTTGTCGAGACGGACCCCGGCGAGTGCAAATTCCCTAACACATAAAAAAGCAAGCGGACGATTTCCAATTGCGCAAAGTGTCGAGAAAGAGTTTTTGACTGACATAGAGAGATACATACGAAGGTGGGGTATCTACTGTAGGAGCGATAGCGTTCGCCTTTGTCTGCGGGAAATGTCCGCTGTTAAGCGGCTTCAATCAAAATTTCCTGCGGACGCGGGGTCCCCGCAAAGTACTCGGACTTAGCTTCCCTGATTGAACTTCACTTTGCGGGGTGGGGCAGTGACCGGAAGTAGATACCCCACCCTCTCGTACACCCTCTATGACCTCAATTAATCACTTTCTCAATAAGCTTAAGCGTACGATTACTCGTCCGCATGCGGGCCTCCGCTCACCGGAAGGCGAATGGTAAAGCTGGAACCTTCGCCGACCCGGCTATTCACTTCAATCGTGCCGTCGTGAAGCTCGACGATTGATTTTGTAATCGACAGTCCCAGCCCGGCCCCTCCGTAAATGCGGGCCCGCGACGAGTCGATCCGATAAAACCGTTCGAACAAGCGCGGCACATGCTCCTCTGGGATACCGCTTCCGTTATCGTGAACCGTCAGCAGAGCCTCCTCCTGCGTTTGCTCCAGCGAAACCCTGACGATGCCCTCAGCTGGATCGGTATGCTGAACGGCGTTGTGGAATAAATTAAGCAACACTTGCTTGATTTTGTCTTTGTCGATGCGGGCGGACACGTCAGGCTGAACGGAGAACTGCACGTTTCTCCTGCCTGCCAGCAGCCGGAGCTGCGGTTCCATTTCATCGACAATATCGCTCAGCGCTTCTTCCTTCAAGTCCACGGTCGGATGACGATCCAAGCGGGCCAAGAGCAGCAGGTCCCGAACCAGCTTGTTTAACCGCTCCGACTCCCCGTACATGCTCCTGAGCGCTTTGTCCAACTGATCCGGCTTCTGGGCCGCTCCCCGCAGCAGCACCTCAAGAAACCCGTGAATCGACGTAAGCGGCGTACGCAGCTCGTGCGAAGCATCCGCAATAAAGCGCCGCATCTGCTCTTTCGCTTCCTTCTCCGTTTCGAACGAAGCTTCCAGCCGCTCCAGCATCCGGTTAAACGACCGGGAGAGCCGGTCGATCTCCAACTGGCCTTGATGCGCCGGCAGCCGCTCGTCCAGCTTCCCCGCATCGATCTGCTCCACGGTTTCGATCATGTTGGAAAGCGGGACGAGGGTTCTTCGCAGCACGGGAAGAAATGCGGCAACCCCGATCCCCAGAGCGGTCGCAGCCAAAGCCAGGAAGGTCCAAAGCTGGCTGAGCAGCACATCCCGAATCGGCTCCATGCTCGTGCTGATCTGCGCAAGACGCCCGCGCGGAGCGATCCGCTGTAGAACGACCAGTTGGTCCATCCCTTTGTCGTCCCTGACAATCTGATAGCGCGGCTGCCTTTGCTCCCGCCCCAAAGCCTCCCGGTACTCCTCGGCGGAAAGCCGCGGCACCGATCCGGCGCGAGGATTGTTCGTGACGACCCGGAAGCTGTCGCCCGGCCCGACGAACGCCAGCGAAGCTTCGGGTAGAAAAGGACCCCTTGTCCGGCCGTTGTCGAAATTCGGGTTCGCCCATATATCCAGCGGAATGGAAAAAAACTGGCTTTGGATGCTAGCGACTTTATTTTTAATCAAAAATTGCTCCATAAACACATATTGCAGTACGCCGATCAACAGCAGCAGTCCCGCCAAAATAAACAACGAACGGGACAGGAGCTGAAGGCGAAGCGAACGGGGCGCGAAGATACGCCGGATCCGATACCACCCCCGCATCATCCGAGGTCTACCCGGTAGCCCGATCCCCGGAGAGTCCGAATGATCCGGTGCTCCTTGTCATTCAATTTATCGCGGAGCGAGCGGATGTACACTTCGACGATATTGTCCTCCCCGCCGAAATCGTATCCCCAGACCTTGTCCAAAATGACCGTTTTGCTCAGGACCAAGCCGTGATTGACGACCAGAAAAGACAGCAGCTCATATTCCGTCGGCGAAAGCTCCAGCACCCGGTCTTCGTAGCGGATTTCTTTGCGGCGGTCGTCGATGCGAAACGGCCCGTACGCCACCTCCGCGAACAGATGGGGAAACTGGTTGCGAAGCCGCGCATAAATCCGGGCCAGCAGCTCCTCGAAGCTGAATGGCTTGACCATATAGTCGTCGGCCCCGAGCGTCAGTCCCTTGACCCGGTCTTCCACTTCTTCCTTGGCCGTCAGCATGATAATGGCGACGTGCTCGGTTTTCTTCAGCATCCGGCATACCTCAAACCCGTCCATGCCGGGCATCATGACGTCCAGAATGACGATATGCGGCCGGGCTTGCTTGGCTAACGTGACGGCCGTAAATCCGTCCGGCGCGGTAAAAACTTCAAAGCCTTCGTTTTGCAGGCCCAGCTCCAAAAACTGGACAATATTCGGTTCGTCGTCGACGATTAATATTTTTACGCCTTTGATTGGCTGCATGATGTCACCTCTCTTTGATTGGCTGCATGATGTCACCTCTCTTTCATTGTACACCAATCCCAGCCGGTTGACGGACGCGTTCGGGATGATTCAGCGAACTTTCAGTTTATCTTTATGTTCCTTTCATCTGCGCGTTCTACAATAAACGCATTCCGCCAAACCATCTCCCCGGGGAGTGAACACTCGATGAAAACAACGAAATGGACCAAGTGGCAGCTAGGCATCATCGGCGCAGTGGGGATCGCCTTTTTATTCCGCGAGGTGAAGGATAGTCCTAATTTCGCGCTGGCCGCGCAGCAGCATCAACCGCAGGACAAAGCGCTAGCCGCTCAGGGAACGCAGCAGCAGGACCCCGTGATGCAGGAATGGAGAAGCCGGAGCCGGGCGAGTGATTCCGATTCTAATGCGGGTTCCGGAAAACACCGGAACCTGCATTGGAATCGTTTGGATGCCGGGCACTTTGGCGGCAGCTCCTCCAGCACGCCGGATGCGGCGACCCCGGGCGATACGACCATGAGAACAAGAACGGGACGTTCATAAGGAAAAGAGCTGATTTTCATGAAAGATAAACTGCATCATGCCGCCTTTCGGGCGATGGATACGGATATAGATGTAGCGTACCTCGGGTGCCCGGAACCCCTCGATCTGGAAGATCAGGTCCGCGATTGGTTCGAATTCGCCGAAGAACGGTTCAGCCGTTTCCGGCCGCAAAGCGAGCTCTCCTATCTCAACCGTTCGGCCGGTCGAATCTGCATGGTTTCGGAGACGATGCTGGAGGTGCTTCTGTTGGCGGAATCGTACCGCAAACGGACGGACGGCATGTTCAATCCGCTTATACTGAAAGCCTTGAAAGCGGCAGGATACGATGCTACCTTCGACCAAGTCCGTCAGCGTCAGGGACACCGGAATGCACCCGGTCCTGACTCTATCCGTATAGACGCGAGTTGGGAGCTCGATGCCGCGATGAAATCCGTTCGCCTCCCGCCGCATGCGGAGATCGACTTGGGCGGCATCGTCAAGGGCTGGGCCGTCAGCCGTTTGGCGCGCTGGATGCGGGAGGTTTGGGCTGTACCGTGCGGCATGGTAAACGCCGGAGGCGATCTGGCCGTCTGGGGAGCATCCCATCGCGATAAGGGACAAAGCTGGCTGATCGGAATCCAGAATCCGTGGAATCCGGGCGAAGACGCGGGGGGTCTGCACTTAGGGGTAGGCGCGGCGGCGACCTCAAGCACGCTGGGCAGGCAGTGGCTGACCCATGGAAGCGTCATGCATCATTTGATCGATCCTCGTACGATGTCCCCGAGCCGGAGCGAAGTCGTACAATGCACCGTAGCCGGCAGCGATGCGGTCGAATGCGAGATTTGGGCCAAGACGATATGCATCGCCGGTCTCGAGCATGGCTTGTCCCTGTTTCGAGCCGAGGCCACAGGCTGCGAGGCGCTTGTCTTTTTGCGCGACGGACGCATTCATTTCATTGGAGCCGACACCTCGCCGACTGTCCGCTGGCAGCTTCCGACAGCAACGCTTAGACATTGAAAAACATTTAAAGGAGGGCGCCGACATGATTCCATGGATCGTCGATTGGCCCGTTTGGCAGATCATTCGGGTGACAGGCATCGTTTCTTTCGTTAGCCTTTCACTGGGGATCGCTCTTGGCATCATGTATAGTTACCCGGTATGGCCGGCAAAAAGCAAAACGAAGCTGTTCAAGCTGCATCGGCTTTTCAACAACGCCGGTATCGTGCTTATGCTTTTGCACGCCGCTTTTCCGGTAATCAGCACGTACATGCCGTTTTCCTGGAAGGAAGTGCTGCTCCCTTTTGCCGCGCAGCATGATGCGGTCCTCAACGGAATCGGCACGCTGGCCGGTTACGGGCTGATCGTCGTTTTATTGTCGACGGATCTTCGCAATGCCATCGGTAAAAAGCTTTGGCATTTGATCCATTTGCTGTCTTATCCGATCTTTATTTTGGTCGCGGTACACGGGTTTTTCCTCGGCTCGGATACGGTAATGGCCGGAATCCGATGGACCTACATCGGTTCGTTCATTTTGATTGGGCTTCTCACGATCGGGCGTTTGATGTTCCTGTCCTCTCCGGGGGCGGCCGTGAAGTAAGAAAAACGGCTCGTTTAAGCCGTATTCAGATGTTAAAAAGAAAGGGGCGGGATATACTAATTAACAAACCATCGGCGCGCTGAACGCTTGCGCCCCATGAACTAGGAGGGATTGCCGATGCCCGCACCCGCCAAATATCCGAAAACGAAAGGGACGCTGATCGTCGAAGGCCGGGAGCTGACGATAACGAACCCGGATAAGCCGCTGTGGCCGGAGAAGAAGATTACGAAAGCGATGTATCTGCAAAAGCTCGCCGAGCTTTCCCCTTACCTGCTGACGTATTGCCGCGACCGTTATCTAACGACCATCCGGTTTCCTCATGGCTGGAACGACAAGTCGTTTTACCAGAAAAACGTCCCTGAGCCGACACCCGATTTCGTCAAAACGGCGATGCTGGAATCGATCCGCTACGTTCATCTGGATTCCCTGCCGACGCTGCTGTGGCTGGGGAATTTGGCCTGCCTGGAGTTCCATCCCTCGTTTCACCGGATCGGCGAGACGCTGCCCGTCGAATGGGTAATCGATATTGACCCGAGCGTCGATCCCGAGCCGCGCATTATGGAGGCGGCCCAGATTATCGGCGGCATTCTCGACGGCATGAATATCCGGTCCGTACCGAAAACGTCCGGCGCCACCGGCGTGCAAATCTACGTCCCGATTGCCCGGGAGCGCGGCTATACGTTCGAGCAGCTCCGGCGGATCGGACAATTCGTCGCCACGTTCGCAGTGCAAAAATACCCGAAGCTGTTCACCGTCGAGCGGCTCAAAAAAGACCGCGGCACCTTGATTTATATCGATTATCTTCAGCACTGGTACGGCAAAACCCTGTCCGCTCCCTATACGCCGCGCGCCCGCAAGGACGCTACGGTGTCGACTCCACTGGCTTGGGACGAAGTGGCGCTCCGCCCCGATCCCCGGGATTTTCACGTGCTGAACATTATGCAGCGCCTACAGCAAAAAGGAGACCTGATCGCTCAAGTCCCCCCGCAGCCGTTGGATCACGTGCTGTCCTTTATTCGTTAGCCCGGGAAATCGGAGCCGCACCGCTTGTTAGAAAAGCGGCGACAGGAGCCGCGCAATGACTTCCTTGCCCTTCTGCCAGCGGGAGCGCTTCTCGAACGCCTCCAGCTTGACCTCGCGGCTTTCCTTCAAATCGAGAATAAAATCGGTTTCCAACCGGTGAATCGTTTCTTTGTCGAACAATACGGCGTTCAGCTCGAAGTTGTTGTAAAAGCTGCGCATGTCCATATTCGCGGTACCGACCGAAGCGAGCAGATCGTCGATCAGAATGACCTTGGCATGGATAAAGCCTTTTTGGTAGGCATAGAAGCGGACGCCGACCTGCATCAGCTCTTCCAGATACGACCGGGAAGCATAGTTCACGATGCGCGAATCCGCCTTTTGCGGGAAAATGATCCGGACGTCCACCCCGCTGATCGCCGCCGTCTTCAGCCCCATGATAATGCTCGGATCGGGGATGAAGTAAGGGGTGGTAATGTAAATTCTCCGCTTGGCCGCCGTGATCGATGCGAAAAACATCTCCAGAACGGCATCCCAATGCGCATCCGGCCCGCTTGAAATAATCTGTACGGGCTTGCGGCCCGCGCAATCGTGCTCGGGGTAAAATTCCGAATCCGCCAGCCGCTTTCCACTCACAAACATCCAGTCGGTCAGAAACGTATACTGCAGCGAATACACCGCGTCGCCTTCCAGCTCCAAATGCGTATCCCGCCAGTACCCCAACTTGGGATTCGCCCCCAGGTATTCGTCTCCGATGTTGATTCCCCCGAGAAAGCCGCGGACGCCGTCAATGACGACGATCTTGCGGTGATTCCGGTAATTCATCCGCTTGTCGAAAAAAGCAATCACCGCCGGCAAAAAGAAGTATACCTCGCACCCGGCCTGCTTCAGCTCTTGAACGAATTTGCTATCGAGCTGGTAGCTGCCGATGCCGTCGAAGATGCAGCGCACCTTCACGCCTTCCTGCGCTTTACGGATCAGCAGTTCATGAAACTGTCGGCCGATGCCGTCGTTGCGAATGGTGTAGAACTCAAAATGAATATGCCCCTTCGCCTGTTCCATGGCAGCCAGTATCGCCGGATAAGCCGCGGTGGCGTCGGTCAACACTCGCACCTCGTTATGTATCGTAATGAGGGCACCGGGAATGTTATTGAGCAGCGAGAACAGCCTGGGCTCGTGCCGCCAGCCTTTCAGCCGGTCCTCCTCGGGCTGAAAATCCGCCGAATGCTGCTTTTTGCCGAGATGCCGTATATCGTTCACGAGCCTCAGCCCGTTGCGCTTCACTTTTTTCCGCTGCGTGTATTCTTTAGCCAAAAAATAATACATGACAAACCCGATGACCGGAATGAGAAACAAGATGAAAAGCCACGCCATCGCCTTGGCCGGGCGGCGAAACTCCCCGACCAGAATCGTGAGAATCTGAATGATGAATAAGGTCAGTGCGATGACGAGCCACAGCACGTCGTCATTCCTCCTTTTTACAACAGCAGGCGCTTTCCAATCTGTCCTAGCTTTTACCTCTACCCGCCCGCCTATTCCTCATTATGGCACAGGAATCCGACGATTTGTCATAAAATTTCGCAAATGGTGGAAAATATACAAGACACGCTCGGCAATGCTTGGATAAGATGCCGCGAGCAGGAAGGAGTGTCATGATCCACCCAAAAAACCGCAAGAAAAAAGGACAGGACGCCCCGGATCACCCGCTGCGGAAAGCGGAATACCGTTTTATCGACGAGCTGCGCTCCGTCCCTGTCTTTATGAGCATCGAAGACAACAAAAGCTATTTGGAGGAGCTGTTCAAGGACTGCTCCGATTTCGTCATTCGCGAGTTCCGCATCGAGCAAAGCTTGCCGGCGATTTTGTTTTTTGTCGACGGCATGGCCAAGACGGAGCTGGTGAACGAAACGATGAAGTCGCTGATGATTCTGGAAGGCGGAGAGGATTTGATCGACAACATCTCCGATATGACGCTGCCCGTCTCTCAGATTCAGAAGGCGGACAATTATGCGGATATGCTGCTTTCCGTACTCGGCGGCGACACGGGGCTGATCGTCGAGCATAATAACAAGGCACTGCTGCTCGGCATGAGGGGAGCGGAAAAAAGATCCATCAACGAGCCCGATACCGAGTCGGTCGTACGCGGCCCCCGCGAGGGCTTCGTGGAAAATATCCGGACCAACACGTCCATGATCCGCCGCAAGCTGAAAACGCCGCATTTAAAAATGAAGCCGATGATCCTCGGCCGGGAAAGCAACACCAATGTTGTCGTTACCTATCTGGACGATCTGGCCGACCCGAGCGTCGTCCATGAAGTGGTCAAACGTCTCGAAAAAATAAAAATCGACGCCGTACTGGAATCGGGCTATATCGAAGAGCTCATACAAGATTCGACGTATTCGCCCTTTCCGCAGCTTCAATATACCGAACGGCCTGATGTCGTCGCGGCCGCCCTGCTCCAAGGGCGCGTCGGCATTCTGATAGACGGGACGCCGTTTACGCTGATCGTACCGTTCGTCTTCGCCGAAATTATGCAGGCCAGCGAGGATTACTACGAGCGGTACCAGATTGCTACACTGATCCGTTGGCTGCGGTATACGTTTATGATCCTGTCCTTGCTGACGCCGGCCTTATACGTCGCTATTACAACCTACCATCAGGACCTGCTCCCTACGTCTCTGCTGCTGTCGGTCGCCGCCGCCCGGGAAGCGATCCCGTTCCCGGCCGTCGTCGAAGCGCTGATCATGGAAGTGACCTTCGAGGCGCTGAGGGAAGCGGGCATCCGGCTGCCTAAAGCGATCGGATCGGCGGTCAGTATTCTGGGCGCACTCGTTGTCGGACAGTCGGCGGTGCAGGCAGGCATCGTATCGGCGCCGATGGTGATCGTCGTATCGCTTACCGGGATTGCCTCGTTCACGATCCCGCGGTTTAACGGAGCGATCGCGATACGAATGCTGCGTTTTCCGATCCTGATCGCCGCTTCACTGTTCGGGATGTACGGCATCTTGGTTATGATCATGCTGATCATGGGGCATCTGGCCAATCTCCGCTCCTTCGGCATTCCTTACTTATCGCCGATCGGACCGCTATCTTCCGGCGACCTGAAGGATATTCTCTTCCGCTCGCCTTGGTGGGCGATGGGAAAACGTCCTTCCTTTATGCCCCTGCAGGATAGCAAGAGGTTAGACGATACGCTGCCGAAGGAAATAACGGAGCAATCCGGCCAGCGGGGCAAAACCATCGACCATGCGATAGAGGAAGGAAAGGAGCCTGTGGAATGAAATCGTGCCGGACCCGCCTATCCCTTGTTCTGCTCTCCCTGCTCTGCCTAACCGGGTGCTGGGACCGGGTGGAAATCAACGACACTGCCTTTATTTTGACGACCGCGGTGGATGTGGAGCAAGACGGCAAGATCCGGTACAGCGTGCTGCTGCCGCTCCCTGGCAGTATGGGTGGAGCCTCCGGGGGCGGAGGCGGAACGGCCGGAACGAAAAGCTACTACATTGATTCCGAAGTCGGCACCACGTTTCGGGAGGCGCAGGCCCGGCTGCAGCGGCGGATGTCCCGCCGCATGTTTTTCGCGCACCGCAGAACCTTGTTGATCGGCGAGGACTTTGCCAAACAGGGAATCCGGAACCTCTTCGATACGACGCCCCGCTCTCCGGAAACCCGGATGACGCTTTATATGGTCGTCACCAAAGGAAAAGCTTACAAGCTGCTGCAAGCAACGCCGCAGTTCGAGCGTTTCCCGTCGGAAGCGATCCGGGAGCTTGTGAAGGCCCGGAACGTCATCCCTATCAACATGAAGGAAGTCGCCCTCTCGCTCAGCAGCCCCGGCAGCGATGCCGTAACGGTCTACATGGGTGTAAAGGAATCGAAAAAAAACTCCAAGAACACGAAGAAATCGAAGGAAATCGAATTCCTCGGCTATGCACAATTTCGCGAAGACAAAATGACCGGCGTATTTGAGAATGCGGAGGCAAGCGGGCTCGCCTGGCTAAGAAGCATGCCTGTACAAGCAACCGCTACTGTAAAAATCGAAGACCGGTATACGATTACGCTGAGTATTTTCGATTCGAAAAGCCAGATTCGGGCCCATACGGCAAGCGGGAAGCTCCGGTTTGACATCCGCACGGAAGCCAAGGCCAAAGCAACCGAAGTCTTGGGCATGTACGACCTCAGCCAAACTGGCAAGGTCCAAAAGGTGGAGGAAGCGATGAACCGTTACATCGAACAAGCGATGCGTAAAGCGATCCGCAAAATGATCGCCAACCGTACCGATTCCGCGCAATTCGGATCGTACTTGTGGCGGGAGCATCCGAGGCTCTGGGAGAAGAAGTTCGCTTCGCGATGGCCGGCCGGGATGAAGGATGCCGATTTCCGCATACAGGTAAAAAGCGTGCTTACGGAAACAGGCCTGATCTACGAAAACGTAACGAAAGCGGAGCGTACCCGATGAACTCCCAGTTTCTCGTATGGTTTATGGTGCTGATGGCGTTTCATTTATTTTTGAACTTGAAGCATTGGGCGAGGCAGCCGAAGGCAACGGCACGGCTGTACACATTTATTACGCTTGTGACACTGGGTCTCTTTCTCTGCGTGGCGTCGGGCTATCAGCCCCCGATGCCGACACGTTTTTTCATCGAGCGGGTATCGCCGTGGGTCTTCTCAATTATCCATCCTCAATAAACGAAGCGATGGAGGAAAGCGGGTGAACACATGCCTGTCAACACGCAAGTTATTAACCAAAGACAGCTCTCCTGGCAGGTCGGATCGCTGCTGATCAGCGGCGGGCTGCTTAGCATTCAGCATGATCTGATCCGGGTCGCGCATATGGATACCTGGTTCGTCTATTTGCTGCCCACCGTTTATATCCTTTTCATCGCATATGTGTTTACACAGCTCAGTATGCGGCTTCCGGGAAAGCATCTTTTCGAGATCAACTTTATTTTGTTTGGCCGCTGGTTCGGCATGCTCGCGAACATGGTGCTGCTGATCCATCTATGGTTCATTCTGGTACGCGATCTGCGGATGTTGGGCAAATTTATCGGCACGCTTCTTCTCCCGAATACCCCCGAGGAAATGCTCGTTCTGCTCCTCGTCGTCATGCTTATGTTTTACGGCCGAACCAGTGCCGAAGTGATTTCCCGGGTCAACGACTTGTTTTTTCCCGTTTTCTTCGCGCTCACGTTAATGCTGCCGTTCCTGTTGTCCAACGAAATGAGCTTCCGTTTACTGCAGCCGATCCTGACGACTCCGCCTAAGCAGCTCGGATACGCAGGCCTTCTCAGTATCGGCTGGTATGGGGATATCATCATTGTGGGGGCGTTTTTGCATATGATCTGGAATTCCAGACAGATTCACTCCGCCCTCCGGCACGGTTCGCTGATGGCTACGGCGCTGCTGTCGCTTCTCCTCCTTATGGAAGTAGCCGTCCTCGGGCCGAACATTCCCGGCAACCTGATTTACCCGGATTACAGCTTGGTGCAGCACATTCAAATTACGGACTTTTTGGACCGGTTGGATTTGTTTTTTCTGAGCATCTGGTTCCCGATTATCGTCGACAAGATAATCTTCATCTATCTCGCCTTCCTGATCGGGATCACCAGCCTGATCAGGCAAAGGGACTACACGCTTATCAATTCCCCGGTCAGCCTGTTTTTGCTGCTAACCACGATTCTCGCATTCAAGAGCACGCCGGAGGTATTCAGCTTCGGCAATTACAGTTCGCCCGTGTTAGTGCTCAGCTATCAGCCGGCGCTGCTGGCGGCGATACTCCTGCTCATGCGAAGATTCCCGAAACGAAGCCCCGAGCACCATGGGGAGAGATCTTCTTCGGGGAAAAGTCAGGGACATGACCGGGACGGAACATCTAAAGGAGGAAATCGCCACCCGGGGAAACAGTTTGGCGCGCGTCTGGGCGCAATATCGGGACGAACCTGGCTGCGGGCCGGCAACGTGCTGCTCGTCCTCGGATTTGTTTTCGTCGGCGCGGGCCTTAGCTTCAGCCGGAACTATGCGATCGTCGGCAAGCTGGCCGGCTTCGGCTATGCAATCGTTCTGGCGTTATTGCTGTTCGTCACGCACATGGAGATGCGGAAAGCCAAGGACCTCGCAGCGAGGAGCTCCCCCAATTCGGCGCAGACGTCATGACTGGGCAAGCTCGATCCAGACGATCCGGCTCAAGGGGATGAGAATGATCAGTTCCTCCTCTTCTCCAGCCCGGTTTACGAGCAGCTCGACAAAATCGGTCCCGGTGCGGAGCAGAACCGCCTCGAATGTGTCGGCATACGCTGTCTGGACGTTTACGAGGGGGCCCGCCCCCTTCTTCCGGACATCAAAAAGGACGATTTCCTGCATAGAGGCGGGCACGAAGTAGCGCTCATCTACCCGGATAAACCGTTTGCCGACCTGATTCAGCACGCCCGCTCCGCTGTCGAAGCCTTCGGCCAGCAGAGCGATATCCCGCTTCAGATGAATCGTCAGACGTTCCAGCAGGTCCATGCGGGTTGTATGTAAAAATGACAAGCGAATCCCTCCATCACACACCAAACTTTTGCTATTAAGTATGTGTATGTGAAAGGCAGACATTTCTTGACCGGCCTTGCCGAATAAACGCCTCGGACCGAGGCTGATCTACCGAAAGGAGCCGTCATGAAGTTCACGTGGTTTCAAAGCAAGCTGACGTTCGTCATCATTCCCGAAGCGAACGGAAGCGTGGTTCGCCTCAAGCTGTCCCGCGCCGCCCTATGGTGCGCAGCCTCTCTTATGCTGCTACTGTTCGGGACGACCTGCATTCTCTCGATTCGCAGCCTGCATTCCACCGTTTCCGTTTCGCTGAAATCGGTGGAGATGAAAGGGCGGACGGCGCAGCTGGAGCAAGATATACACCGGAAAAACGCAGCCATCGAACGGCTGCAAAACGATATTTATGCGCTTTCGAAGCAAGCCTCAGAAGTTCGGAGCCAAATGGAGCGGATGAAGCGGCTTGAGCAGGATTTGCACAAGCTGGCTCCCGGCAGCGTCGAGCGCCGGAAAGCCGGCGGACCGCCGGTATCCACCGCCGTTTCTGCCGGCGCAGGGGGGATGGGGGGTGAAGCGTTCCCCGTCACTGAGAGGCAGACGCACGAGCTCGCCGCGGCGACGGGAGCCCGTTACACGGCGCTGCACGCCGAGATGAAGGAGCTTGCCTCCCGGCTCGGCCAAACGAAGCGCCAGCTTCAGGAGAAGCAGGAGCGGCGGCAGCGCACGCCCGATATATGGCCAACGCTATCCAAAGTCGTTACCTCCACTTACGGCTACCGCAAAGACCCGTTTACGAAAAAGCTCAGCTTCCATCGCGGCATTGACATTGCGGGTAAGCTGGGCGATCCGGTCTATGCGGTTGCAAGCGGCGTCGTGCACTCGGTCGCTTATGACAAGCTGCATGGGCACAACGTCGTTATCGAGCACGATAAAGGGCTGCGGACGTGGTACATGCATCTGAACAGCACACAGGTGGGCCGGGGCAATAAGGTGGATAAAGGACAGGCGATCGGTCAACTGGGTACAACCGGCCGAAGCACCGGCCCCCACCTTCACTACGAGGTGCTGCTTAGCGGCAAAAGCACCGATCCTGCCCCCTATATGCCAAGCGATAACCGAAAAAAGGAGAGGAACAAGTGATGTTTCGAATGAACGGTTGGCGAAGCCGGTCTTCGCGTTCCGGGCGCTCCGTCTCGCTGATCGGCGAGGGAAGCGTCCTCGAAGGAGCGTTCCGCTCGGAAGCCGACGTGCGCATCGAAGGCGAGTTTCAAGGTGTGCTTCAAGCCGCAGGCGAGGTGGCGATCGGAGCGAAAGGGATCGTTCGCTCCACCGATCTGCGCGCCCGCGACGTGGTCATCGCCGGAAAGCTGGACGGACGCGTCGAGGCGGAGGGTATCGTCCGCATCACCCCGACGGGCCGTTTGGTCGGCACCGTCCGCGCCGCTACGCTTATTATCGAGCCCGGGGCCGTGTTCCAAGGCCAGAGCGAGATGGGCCAAACGCCGCAGGAGGATGCGTCCCTTGTCATAGCCGTGCTATAATGAAGAGAAAAGCTTTTTGTTGTTGAGGTTGATGGCCTTCGTTCAGGCCGCTTCCGGCCTGCGAGAAAAAAGGCTCGCTTTCACTCAGACACGTTTTTCACGAATCCTTGGATTCCATTTTAAGCAGATGGGATTCGTGAAAAAAACTCGCGGCGATCCTTTTTTCTCTACGGCCTTCAGGCCTTTGCAAAAACAAGGCATTCAAAAAAACAACAAAAAGCTTAGAGAGAGTAGGAGAAAGCGCTATGACAACTACGCAGCAAACAATACTGTTTGATATGGACGATACGCTTCTGTATTGCAACAAATTTTTCGATATGGTGATCGACCAATTCGCGGACCAAATGGAAGCGTGGTTTCACGGCTACCATCTGTCCATCGGGGAAATCAAGAAAAAACAATCAGAAATCGATTTGGAGCGGGTGCTTGTCAGCGGCTTTGCGCCGGACCACTTCCCCCAATCGTTCGTCGATACGTACGAATATTACACCGATTTGACCGGCCGGTCCAAAAATGAAGCGGAAGTCAAACGGCTGATCGAGCTCGGCGCTTCCGTCTACGGTCATAGCATCGAGCCGTATCCATATATGGAAGAAACACTCCGCATGCTGCAAGAGGACGGTCATACGCTTCATTTGTACACCGGAGGGGACCCGACGGTGCAAATGCGCAAGGTAAAAGAAGCGGAGCTGGAACGGTTCTTCGGCAACCGGATCTATGTCACGCGCCATAAAAACGCCGAATACCTCGACGGACTCATCCGCGCGAACGGATTCGACCGGAACAACACCTGGATGATCGGCAATTCGCTTCGCACCGATATTATCCCGGCGCTCAAGGCGGGTATTCACGCCATTTTCATGCCTGCGGAGCTGGAGTGGGCCTACAATCAGGTCGAAGTGGACGTTGAGCCTGCGGGCGCTTATTTCACGCTGTCTTCCTTGCGGTACATCCCCGAAACGATTCGCGACTATACGGCCGTGAAAATCACCGCAGGCTCCTGACCGCCGCCGAAATACCGGGCCGGAGGCCCACGCGCTCGCCCGCTCTCACGAGCCCGCGCATGATTTGCCGGGTGCCCCCATACAATGTTGGGGAAAGGGTGATGTGAATGAGCAGCCTCCACCGGAACGTCGAAACCGCCACCGATCGTTTGATGCAGATGCTGCTGACGCGGCAATCGCAGGACGGGACGTGGCGTTTTTGCTTTGAAAACGGGATCGTGACGGACGCGTATCTGATTCTGTTATTAAGCTCGTTAAACGTAAAGGACGAGAACCTTATATGGCGTTTAACAAACCGGATTTTAGCGAAGCAGGAAGCGAACGGCGCGTGGAAATGGTTTTACGACGACGGGGACGGGCATTTGTCGGCGACGGTTGAGGCTTACGCAGCGCTGCGGTATGCCGGACTGCCCGCTTCCGACGAGGCGATGACGCGGGCGAGACGGTTTATTTTATCCAAGGGCGGCCTGCGGAACGTCAGCGGCTTGTTGACCAAGGCGATGCTGGCTATCATCGGTCAGTATCCTTGGCCGCGGCCCTTCCCCTTTCCGCCTGAATTGCTGCTGCTTCCCCGGTCGTTCCCACTGAGCTTTTACCGCTTTTCCAGTTACGCACGCATGCATTTGGCGCCCATTGCGATATTGGGTGTCCGGCAGTTCACGGTCAAAACGGCCGGGACGCCCGACTTGTCCGAGCTGCTGCCGGCCCGCGGGCGCTGGTCGGCGCATGCCGAGGGAATGGATCTCGGGGAAGACCGGCGCCTCTCCGGATGGTGGAACGACATTCAACGCGCTCTGCATAAGCTGCCCTATCTGCCGCAGGAGCTCCGCCGGCTGGCGCTCCGGCATGCCGAGCGCTATATGCTTGAGCGGATCGAACCTAACGGGACGCTGTACAGCTATGCGTCCTGTACGTTCCTGATGGTGTATGCGCTGCTGGCGCTTGGGTACGACGAGCGGCATCCCGTCATCACACGTGCGGTACAAGCGCTGATCTCGCTCGCCTGCGAACCCGAAGGGCAGCTTCACATTCAAAACTCGCCCTCCACCGTCTGGGATACGGCCCTCCTTAGCCATGCGCTGCAGGAAGCGGGGCTGCCGGCCTCGCATCCGGCGATCCGCCGGGCGGACGCCTACCTCCTCTCGCGCCAGCACACGAAGCTCGGCGATTGGAGCGCCGATGTCGCGAACCCCGTTCCCGGCGGCTGGGGGTTCTCCGACGTCAATACAATCGTGCCGGACGTGGACGATACGACCGCCGCGCTGCGGGCCCTGCGCCGAAGTCCCGGACGGCCCGAGGCCGGATATGGCGAAGCAAGAAGCCGCGGCCTCTATTGGGTGCTGTCGATGCAGAACGACGACGGCGGCTGGCCGGCCTTCGAGCGGAACAAAAATTCCCCTCTGCTCGCCGCCCTTCCCGTCGACGGCGCGGAAGCGGCTATTGACGCTTCGGCCGCGGACCTGACCGGGCGCGCACTGGAATATTTGGGCACTTGGGCGGGACTCCGCCAGGAACAGCCGTTCATCCGGCGCGCCGTCCGGTGGCTGCTTGACCATCAGGAGCGGAACGGCTCCTGGTACGGCCGTTGGGGCATCTGCTACATTTACGGCACATGGGCCGCCGTAACCGGGCTCGCGGCCGCCGGGGTTCCGCCGGATCAACCGGAGCTGCAGCATGCGGTGCGATGGCTCGCCGGCATCCAAAACCCGGACGGCGGCTTCGGCGAATCGTGCCGCAGTGACCGGGCCAAGCTCTACATCCCGTTGGGCGCCAGCACGCCTTCGCAGACCGCCTGGGCGCTCGATGCGCTGATTGCCGTACATCCGGCGCCAACCGACGCCATCAACCGGGCGGCACGTGCGCTGGCGGACATGCTGGAGGCCGGGGACGCCTCTTGGCCGGCCAAGTATCCTACCGGAGCAGCGCTGCCCGGCGATTTTTACGTACGCTATCACAGCTACAACCTGATCTGGCCGCTGCTGGCGCTGGCGCATTACAGGAACAAATACGGGTCCTGACCGTACGAAAGCCAACGAACAGGAGACAACAATCATGGAAAAAATCTTAATCGCGGACGACGAACGAGACATTCTGACGTTCATGGAGGACGCTTTGACAGACGAAGGCTACGCCGTGCTGACCGCTTCGGGCGGCGAGGAAGTGTTCGCGCTATTGAAGGAGCAGCCCGATCTGATCATACTCGACGTGATGATGCCCGGACTCGACGGCTGGGAAGTATGCCGCTCCATACGCCCACTTGTGACGTGCCCGATTTTGTTTCTGAGCGCGCGGGGAAGCGAAACGGACCGCATTCAAGGGCTGATGGTCGGCGGAGACGATTATTTGGTGAAGCCGTTCAGCATCAAGGAATTGAAAGCGCGCGTGCAGGCTCATTTGCGCCGGGAGCGCCGCAGCGAGACGCGGGCGAGCCGGTCGATCCTGCACTTCGGCGAGCTGATGCTGGATTTGGACGCCTATCAGCTTCATTACCGAAACCGTTCGATTCCTTTAACCGCCCGGGAGTTCGAGATCGTGCAGCTGCTGATGATGCACCCGAATCAGGTGCTGTCGAGGGAACGCATCTACGAGAAGGTCTGGGGCCTTGAAGCGGAAGGCGATTCGGCCACGGTGACCGAGCACATCAAGAAGATTCGGTCCAAGCTGGCGGAGGCGAACCCGCATACGGAGTATATCGCCACGGTCTGGGGAGTCGGCTATAAAATGGGAGCCGGCGCATCATGAGCAAGCTGACGTTCCGCAGTCAATTCGGCGTCGCCTTTCTGCTCGTGCTGCTCCTGAGCTTCGCCTGCTCCATCGCCGTCTGGGGCGCTAGCACTTATTATATTTTTACGAACGAGAAGACCGTTCGCCCGGCCAACTATTACGAAAAGCGAATTCCCGAAATTACCGGCTACGCCCTCGGACAAAAGGAAGCGCTCTTGACGCCCGCCGCCCGGACCGCTCTGGAGGAGCGTATCCCTGTGGCCGGCATTCAATATCAGGTCCTCGATGCCCAAGGCAAATTCCTGTACGGCACGATGGATAAAAGCTACATTTCTTCCAAGGAAGAGCTGGTGTCGAAGCTGAACACGAACGAGCGCGTCAACGGGAAGATCGTGCTGTACTATCCCGTAACGGATGCCCAAGGCGGGCTCACCGGTGCATTCGTTCTGCGCTACGATTTAAGTCTGGTTACGAGCAACGCGGACCAGCCGATGGCTACGTTTTTGCTCATCGTTACGAATTTGGCCGCTCCGTTCGTCTTTATTATGCTGTTCACATTTCTGTTCGCCCGAAGGCTCGGAACCCGGCTGAAGCCTCCGGTCAGCCGATTGACCGACGGAGCCCGCCGGATTCAGCAGGGCGATTTGGATTTTACGTTAGCGGATGTCGGCGGCTCCAAGGAATTGGCCGAATTGGCCTCCGCTTTCGAGGAAATGCGGCGCGCGCTGCACGATTCGCTCACGGCTCAATGGAAGATGGAGCAGCAGCGCCGCGACATGGTGGCCGCGATCACGCACGACCTGCGCACACCGCTGACGATCATTCAGGGGCACGTGGACAATCTGCTGGAAGGGGCGGAACAGCGCCCGGACCGGCTCCCCCGCTATTTGCGGACGATCCAGGGAAATACGGAACGGGCGGCCCGACTGCTGGACGAGCTGACGACGATATCGGATATCGAACGTCCGGATTTCACGCTATCTCCCGTCGCCTTCGAGCCTCTTCCGTTCTTCGAGCGTAAACGCGATGACTACAAGCTGCTGTGCGAGAGCAAGCAAGTTGCCCTGCTCCTGGACACCGACGGCTTGCCGCCCGCTCAACCGCTGCGCATCGATTTCCTCCGGCTGGAGCAAATCATGGACAACCTGATGGCCAACAGTCTCCGCTTCACCCCGGAGGGCGGCGAAATCCATTGGCAGGTCGGCTATCGGGACGGACGGCTGCACTTCGAGGTGCAGGATACGGGACGGGGCTTCAGCGTGAACGACCTCGCGCATCTGTTCGAGCAATTTTACCAGGGGGATCCGTCCCGCTCCGAAGAAAAAGGCCACGCGGGACTCGGACTGTATATTGTGAAGAAACTGGCGGAGAAGCATGGCGGTCATGTCGCCGCGTTCAACCGCCCGGAAGGCGGCGCACGAATTTGCGTCACGCTAAAAGAGATGGCCTCCGCCTAAACGGAGCCATCTCTTTTCGTTATCTTGCGGATTTCGTCGCCAAAGCCGAAGGATTGTTCCAATACGTGAACCCTCTCCAGAGCCATTCGAGCGGTCCGATCGAGAACCGCCTGAACCATAAGCGGCTCCACACCATCTGCGCCCCAAACACGGCCAATGCCAGCAGCAAGCCTACTGCGGGCCCGACCTTTCCGTACCAACCCAGGCCATATCCGTAAAAGAGCAGCGTACAAACGACCGACTGCAGGATATAATTGGTAAACGCCATCCGGCCGACTGGAGCGAAGAGCAACAACGGGCTATGCTGCGGAGACCGCGTGAACCATAAAGCGACCAAAGCGATGTAACCCAAACCGAGCAGCGGCGAGCCCAGCAGCACCCCAAGCAAGATAAACAAGGTTTTCGCCCCAGCGAAGGCGGCTTGATCCGGCAGCAGGACCGCCGCGATATTCGTGATCAGCCCGAAGCCCCCCGCCCACCAGCACAGCTGGCGCAGCAAACCGGCATGACCCGGAATGTCGTGAAACACGCGGCGTTTGGCAAAATAAGCACCGAGCAGGAACAGACCGAGAATCTGCGGATAAAACGTAATCTGGTTAAAAAAGCTCATGATCCAGTCTCCGAGCCGCTGCTTGCTAATTTCGGCAAACGTGCCGCTGCCGTAGACCAGTTGATCGTGTGCGATCATCTTTTGTACGCGTGCGGTCATTTCCGGCGAGAGCTTGGGCGTAGCCGGTGCTCCCGTCGCAACCAAGACGGCCGGAATCAGCAGCAGGAGGCCGATGGCCCAGATCAGCAGCGTCCTGGGCCGACGTTTGTGGAACAAGAGCAAAATAAATCCGAGCAGCGCGTAATGCACCAGAATGTCCCCGAACCAGATCAGGATTCCGTGGATCAACCCAAAGACAAGAAGCGCGAGCAGCCTTCTGGCATACAGCCGGCCGAACCGGTTCCCTTTCTGCTCCGCCCGTTCCTTAAACAGCATCATCCCGTACCCGAACAGGAAGGAAAACATGGCCATAAATTTTCCGTCGACAAAAATTCTTTCCAGCATCTTCACCGCTTGGTCCCAAACCCCGGGCCACTGCTCGATCTGCATTTGAATCGCCTGCAGCGAGCTGCTGTAAAAGGTCATATTGACCAACAGGATGCCGAGAATGGCGATCCCCCGGACGATATCGAGAAGAACGATTCGTTCGTTGGCTGAAGTTGGTTTCATGATAAGGCTCCTTTCGTCAATCCGATCGTTCTGCCGGATGACCGGCTTGCTCTTATCATAGCGACCAATTCTAAGAAATTTATAAAGCCGGACGGCGGTAAGCATGAAAAAACCCCGAATCGCAATCGCGACCCGGGGTTCGGGAAAAAAATAAGCCTTATTTATAGTACGACGTCGTTAACGGAACGACATAGCCGGCATCCGAATTCAGCTTTTCGAAGTAAATGAACAGCTCTTTTACCCCGCTGATGTCGACTTCGATCGTTTTCATACCGTCTTTTACGGCAACCGATTCTTCTTTCAGCAGCGCTTTGGTTTGGCTGTCCTCGATCTTGATCTTCGGAATATCCGCGCCGACCGCGCCGATCTGCAAAACCAGTTTTTGATACTTTTTATCCGGGAACAGCATAAACGAGCCCGAACGGAGCGCATCCCGCACATCGTACAGGACTTCCTGATAATCTTTGTTCGCATAGGTCGTATGCTTTTTATCCTTCGAGTAGTCCGCATCGGAGAACTTCTGCGTTTTGATCGCCACGCCCTCGGTTTTTTCGCCAAGCAGGACGGTGCTTGTTTCCTTGTCGTAGTCGACGGCTACTTTCAAAGCGCCGGCTACGGCTCGTACCGGCAGGTACGTGTTGCCTTCGTAGGTAATCGGCAGGATGGCATTGCCCTGCTCGTCGTTCAGCTGTACCGGCTGGCCGTTGACCTTCACTTTCAGGTCGCCGTTCAGGTAGGCTTTAATTTCTTGAAGGTTCGCTCCGGCGTACACGCCTGCGCTCGCCGAGAGCAGCAGGGAAAGGCCGATAATCGATGCGGTGATCTTCTTGTTCATTTGGATTGTTCTCCCTCCGGGTTGTCAGAGGCAAGGCCGGTCTTCCGAAGCGGGGCCATGATGTCACGATCTATGAAAATACCGACTTGACCTACTATTTTCCAACCTCTATTTTCTCAGAAAATAGGCCCGGGATAAAGAGACTATTTGTCTATTTTAGGTCTTTTGCCGCTTTTTTTCCGGGATCGCGAACGATACCGTCATGCCTTCGCCGGGCTTGCTATGGATAGATAAGCCTCTCCCATACCGCTGCTTCAGCCGCCGGTTCGTATTGGACAGCCCGATTCCGCCTTGGCTTTTCGTCGTCAGATTCAGCAGCTGATCGGCCCATGCTTGCTCCATTCCGATGCCGTTATCCTTGATTTCAATAAGTACAGAGCCCTCGCGGCGGACAATCCGGATCATGACCATACCGCCCTTCCCTTGACGAAGGAGGCCGTGCTTGAGCGCATTTTCGACAAGGGGCTGGATCGTCAGCGGCGGAAGCATCAAATCCATATCGGGCTCCACCTCCCACACGACGGATAACCGGTCGCCAAACCGTTCCTGCTCGATGTAAAGGAAGGCTTTAACAAGCTCCAGCTCATGGGAAAGCTCCACCAGTCTGCCCGAATTCAAAAAATCGAAGCTGATCCGTAAATACGACGCAAAGGCGTCGATTAAATCGCGCATTTTGTCTGTATCAATGTCGCTCAGCACGATAATCGAGTTCAGTGTATTGAACAGAAAATGAGGATGGATCTGCGCCTGCAAATAAGCGGCTTCCATGCGCAGCCGTTCGTTGACGGATTGCTTCAGCGTCGTTAATGACCAGATGCGGTACTTCAGCTCAAGCGCATCGACCGGCTTGGTCACGTAATCGTTGGCCCCGGACAAAAATCCGGTGTAAATGTCAGCAGGCTGGCTTCGGGCGGTCAGCAGCAGCACCGGCAGCTCCGAAATGGAATAATGAGCCCTCACCCGCCGTGTCAGCTCGTAGCCGGACATATGCGGCATCATGACGTCGGCAATCAGCAAGTCCCAGGACTCGGTGTCGAGCAATTCCAGCGCTTCCCGGCCCGACGAAGCGGTCCTGACATGGTATGGCTCCATAGAGAGGATGCCGACGAGCACCTTCAGGTTGACCGGATCGTCATCGACCGCGAGAATGTTCATTTTGTCCCCGCTAAAGGAAGGCGCTGCAGACGGGAAGTCGGGCCACACGCCGCTCAGGTCCCCTGACAGGCTCAAGCCGCTCGCCGCTTGCTCCTCAACAACAGTCTGTCGTAGCGGAGCGCGCTCCGGCGGAAAGCCCGATGACACGGCTATCGGAAACGAAAATCCGAATACAGAGCCTTGCCCCGGTTCAGAGCGGACCGTCAGCTCGCCGCCGTGCAATTCCACCAGCTGCTTGCAGATGCTTAGGCCAAGGCCGATTCCCCCGCTGCCGCTTTTTCCATGAGGCCCTTGCTCATACGGCAAAAAGATGCGCGCCTGCGTCTCCTCATCCATGCCGATGCCGCTGTCGGAGACCCGAACGACTACCTGCTCTCCGCTCTTTTCGGCGGAAATGACCACCGTTCCTTCGTCGGTGTATTTCAGGGCATTATGTACCAGATTGAACAAAATTTGCACAAGCCTCTTTTCATCCGCCCATACCGGCGGCACCGTATCCGCAATCTCAATTTTGAGCTGAACAGGCTTGGAATCGGTGATAAACCGCAGCATTCCGGCGACGCCGGAGGCGACGGCTTGAATGTGCAGCGGCTCCTTCTGCAGCACGATGCGCTTATCCTGGAGCTGGGCCACATCGAGCAGGTCGTCGAGCAGCTGCGACATCCGGCGGCTGATCGTGATCAACAGCTCCATGTTTTCGAAGCTGGCGCGGTCCATGGCATGCTTCTCTTTCGCCGCAACGGTCCGGGCGATATTCAAAATGCCGTGCAGCGGCGTTCTCAGCTCATGCGACGTATTCGCAAGGAACTGGTCCTTCAGCTTGTCGGACGCTCGCAATTGCTCGTTCAGCTTGGCGTTCTCCTCGGCATTGCGGAAAAACCGCTTGAACCAGTAGGCCGAGAAGCAAATAATGGCGGCGATAATGTCGACAGGATAGTAGACACTCACCGCTGCGGTATATCCCCAAGCGATGCTGGATCCGATGCTTATCGCGGCAAACAGCAGGAATAAGGCGTCTTGATCGTTTCTGGCCACCTTGCGGCCGAGCAAATACAAAAACCAGACTACGGGAGCCAAATAAAGCAAAGAAAACACTTTTACGTACATCGATTCGTAAATGAGAGGCGGGGAGGCGACAAGCACGAACACCGAGTAGAACCCTAGCAAGGCGCCATAAGCGCGAAACCATCGGGTACCGGAGGCATGGCCGTCAAAGTTTCTGGCCAGAAGCACCATAAAGAAGGGCAGCCACAAGTAGGATAGCAGCCTGATTTTCAAACCCCAAGCGAAATTAAGCGGCAGCCAGATCATCAGCAGGTTATCGTTATCGGAAACGACAGAAATACCCGCGACCGCAAGCAGCAGGAAAAAGATAAGAAGCACCTTATGCCGCGGGTTGAACAAATACAAGATGATGGCGTACAAGCCGTGCAGCAGCAGCACGATGAAGGTCACAAGCTGAAACCCGATGGAATACCAGCGTTCGTAGTCAATGGCTGCCTGTGAGCCGAAACGAATCGGCTTTAGAATACCTCCGTTCACCGGGCTTTCATAATTGGCTGTACGTACGAGCAGTTCGATTTCTTTCACATCGCCCTGCTCATACGTTGCGGTATAGGACACTTTTCTCGGTTCGTACGCCTCCGCGTTCTCTGCAGGCCGGCCAATTTCGGCTTCAATCCGGCCGTTAATTTCGATAACGGACGAAGCCATGATCTCCTGAATCCAGAAGCCGTAAGGCTGGCTTAACGGCTGATCGACCAGGATGCGAAGCCGGTACGTCCCGTAGCCGAACGACGAATCCGAGCCTTTCGGCATGTCTTTGCTCCAATCTCCGGGAACTTGGACGACATTCGGACGGCCCGCGGACGGATTCCTCAGGTCTTCATGGGAAAGGAAGGCACAGGGGTAAAATTCCCACTCGCCGTCCAGCATCAGGGCGCGGGAATGCTCCAGATTCCAGCCCCGCAGATCCAGCACGCCTTGAACCGCGCGGGGATGTTCCGGAGAGCCATAGGCCAGAAACCAAAGCCAGCGAAGACCAAAGAGAACGGACAGGAACAATAAAATAACGGCACTCACTTTGAGGGCGTTTTTGTTGGTTATCTGCGTCATAGGTGTAAATTTCGACAAGCGTACTTACTTTCCTTTTGCCTGGTCGAAAAATAATTCGATGCCTCGGGAGCCTGAGCACTTATTGTTCCTCCAACACTTTCGCAGCTCTCCATTCGGACCAGTTGAATTCCGTCCATGAGGCTGGCTTCCCGCTCTTGATGCGGCTTCGGAAGCTCTGAAGCGCTTCGTCTACCCCTTCGGCGTCCGGATGCTCCCGTTTCAGATCCAGCAGCAGCGGAACGACCTCGTAGCCCAGGCTGCCCAAATAGGCGGCGTCGAGCCGGCCTGTCGCCTCGTAGCGCTGAATATTGCCCCGCGCCACCGCCGCGTCGATGCCGAAGTAATTGACGATGACGTACGCCGTCACGGTGACGGCCGCATAGCAGCGAAGCAGCGGCAGCCGCTCCCGCCACAGCTTGACGAGAGCCAGTATGAACAGCGCAAGCAGAAAGATCATGAACGCGTGCACGAGCAGCCGGGCTACGGTATAACCGTAGGCCTCCTCGTACATCGAGAGGCGCAAGTAGGCGGAGCTCAGCATAATGCCTGTGCAGCCGACGAGCACCCCGAGCAGCGCGCGGAGAAACCGCCAGGCGGCGGGACCCGGACGCTTCACGCCGTACAGCATGATCATCAGAACGGTCAAATTGATGAGTGTAACGACAACCAGCTCGGCAAAGCCTTTTCGCGCATAGGACGCATAAGTAATGCCTTCTGGCAGCTCGGCGGCTCCGCCTCCGAAGAAGTACGAAAACTGCACGAACGCAAACAGCAGGTACACGACGTTCAACACAACCAGGACGGTGGCTGCAACGGTCGCATCAAGGCGCGGCACCGCCGATGGCGCGACGCCTGCCCCTGGAACGGTCGCCGGAGCCGCTGCCGGAGCAGTTGCCGGAGGCTCCATGCCGGCGGCGAAATCTTCCTCCACGGCCCGGGGCGGCCAACGCTTCGGTTGAAGCAAGCCTCGTACGTAAGCGAACAGTCCCGTCGCGATGCAGGCGATCCATAAGGCGCGAAACAGCGTCAAACCGAGCTTGAGGTCGCCTGCCAGCTCGGGAAGCCGGGCCAGCGTGCGGTCGAACACGGAATCGGCAGAAGCCAGCAAGGCAACGACCGCGAGAAGCAGCGGGATTGAAACGATCAGACCGATCAGCACCTTCATCAGCTCTTGGGAGCGGCCTGCTTTCATTTTGAACGATAAGGCCCGAAAGGCGATGACGATCGGTTGCGGCACGTACCTGAGTGTTTGAACGAACACCTGATCGAGCAAGCGGAGGATGAACGGCGTCTTCGGCCGCTCCTCCGTCATATGCCATGTCGTGTGCGCCACAATCAGCAGCGGCACCGCCAAAGCGTTAAAAACGAGCAGAAGCAGGTTCGAATGCGCCACGTAAGTAAAGGACAGCAGGAGCACGGGAACGGCCAACGCCATGGACGGCTCCAGCCGAAGCTCCCGTTTCTCCCGGACAGCCCAGTAATAATAAACGTAAAATAATATCACGAAGAGCGGAAACGAGACGCCCCACGTTTTTCCATAAAACAAATAGTGATGGACGACTGCGCAGCCAAGTGCGGCAAGCAGCAGCTTTCCTTCGTTCCGGACCGGAACGGATTCCGTCTTCATGAGCTTCCTGAGCCTCCTCTAAGCTTATTGCAGAATGGCAGCCTCATGCTTGCTTTGCCGGATTTGCCGGCTCCACCGGTTAGCCCATTGCCGCAATTCGTAAGGACTTGCTTGGTATATAGGATCGATATCCCCCGCGAGGTCTCGTAAAATGTCTTCGTCATCGACTTGCAATAGGTCGAGCAGGTCCTTTCCGTGAATGCGACCGTAGGCGAGCCGGGCCAGCGCGAAAACCGCTCTCCGCAATTCCTCGTCGGTATGCGCCGCGTTCACGGCCGCTTCGGCCTCCGACAGCAGTTGATCGCCCCAGGCGACCGTAAGCGGAAGCTGCTTTACCCCTCGAATTTGCTCTTGATCGGACCATGAAGGACAGTACATCCGAATTCCTCCTCGTAATTGAACTATTTTCCATTTCGCTATAATTTTGTCGAATTGCCCATCCACGTTAATTGTAACTTGAAAAACACGAATAAAAAGAGTAAATTTTGAAATGTAAATTTCATATTTTATCAGAAACCCCGGAGGTTGTCTTATGAAGCTGGCGAACCACTATATCCGCCTTCGCGAACAGTACCCGCATATCGCCGAGCAGCAGCCGCACCTCGTCCATCTCGACGAGTTGGCGGCCGTTCTCGGCTGCACGCACCGCAATGTCGTGCTGCTGCTCAAAAAAATGCAAAGCGAAGCCTGGCTCGATTGGCTGCCGAAGCGCGGGCGCGGCCAAAAGTCCGCCTTGACGTTCTACAAACCTGCCGAGGATCTCATACTCTCGATCGCGCAAGATCTTGTCGAGCGCAAAGATTTGCGGGGCGCGCTGGAGCAGCTGAACGTCTCTTCGCCTGAGGGCTCGCTCAGGGACAGCTTTCACCGCTGGCTGACCGGCTATTTCGGCTACAGCAGCGAAATGCAGGGCAGCAAGCGCTTCGATACGCTGCGCTTTCCGCTCACCCAGTCGCTTCTGTCGCTTGATCCCGCCACGACCAATTTCCGAACGGAAGCGCACCTCGTGCACCAGCTGTTCGATCCACTTGTGCGCTACAACCGGCTGACCCAAACGATCGAGCCGCATATCGCTCACGCTTGGGAGGTAAATGAAACGCGGACGGTCTGGACGTTCCATCTGCGTAAAGGCATCCAGTTTCACCACGGAAGAGAGTTAACCGCCGCCGACGTCAAGTACACGTTCGAGAGGCTCGAGCGGCTGGCGGCCGGCGCGCTGTACAGCTGGGTACACCGGCAAATAGACACCGTGGAAGCGGTGGACCCGATCACGGTCAGCATCCGGCTGTCCGAGCCTTGCGAGCTGCTGCTTCAATATGTCGGAACGAACCGCGCCTCCATCGTCCCGGCCGAGCTGTGCGAGGAGCTGGGAGACCGGTTCGCGCTCGCTCCCGTCGGCACCGGCCCGTTCAAGCTGACGCATCTGGATGCGTCCATGTGCGTGCTCGACGCTTTCCCCGCTTATTTCCAAGGGCGGGCGCACCTCGACCGCGTGGAGCTGTGGCATATTCCCGACATGCAGGTGCAGGGCAGCGAGCGGACGCTGGAAAGCTTTCAGATTATCCACAACTATCGTCTGCCCGACGAAGCTTCGGAAACATGGCAGCAGGTGCAGCAGCCGGGGGCGACGTGCCGGTTCCTGACCTTCAACCTGCTGAAGCAAGGGCCGCTCAGCGACCCTGCGCTGCGGGGCGCGGTATGCGCCGCCTTGAACCGCCGCAAGCTGCTTGCGCGGATCGGCGGCGACGCCATCTATACGGCCGACAGCTTCATCGGCCACGGGCACGGAAGCACGGCGCATGAAGCGGAACCGCTTGCCCACGAGACCGCCCGCATCCGCGCGCTGCTCAAGCGCTCCGCCTATGACGGCCAGCGGCTGACGCTGTGCACGATCACGCACTATGAGCCGGATGCGCTGCATGTGCAGGCGCTACTGCAAGAAGCCGGCTTTGCCGTGGAGCTCAAGCTGCTGTCCGTGGAGGAGTTCAAGAGTGAGCAGCGGCTGCACGCCGATCTGCTGCTGTTCTCCATCATGCTCGACAACGATGCGGAGCTGCGGCTCATCGATTTGTACAAAAGCATGCAGCGCCATTTGGAGCCCGCGGTCAAAGCCCAGGTCTCCGCACGGATCGAGGAGGCGCTGCGCGAGCCTTCATCCGGCCGCCGTTCGGCTCTGCTGCAGGCGATTGAAGCACATTTGACCGCCAAGCAGGTGCTTCATTTTTTATATTTCAAACGGCTGAAAACGATCTACCACGAATCCGTCAAAGGGATTTCGCTGGATACGCTGGATTGGGTGCAGTTCAAAAACATCTGGTTTAAACCGTGACCGGCGAGTACAATCGGGGCTTTGACGACGCGGGATTATAATCCCGGGGTTGTGCGAATACAGTAGTATCACAACCTTTGGTTCGAAAGGAGACCCGAGCGACGTGAACAAGCCGAGCCATTTCGTGTATCGCAACGCGAGATACGGATTTACCCTTCGTTTCCCGGCGTGGTGGAGGACGTATGCGGTCATCGACCGGCGGAGACAGAACGGCGATACGGAGTACGAGCTGCATTTCCGGTTCAGGTACAAAGGCAAAGTGTATGGCGACGCGCTGGCCGTTCTGGTGTTCCGCTTGACGCGCCAGGAATGGGACCGCGAAGGCTACGGCGGATCGCCGCTCGTCTTCCTTGCGGAGCATAGCGGCCGCGTGTTCGCCTATATGACGCCGGAGGAGCTCCCGGAAGCCTTCTACGACCCGAAGACGAACGACTACGATTACAAAAGGTATGGGGCGGCGATCCGCTTGCTTAAGCGAATGGTCAATCAAGACGCTCCCCGCATCGCCGGTTCGATCCGCTTCCTTCCTCAGGTGAACACGGCCCAATCGGTTCCTTACCGTGCGCAGCACGTTTGTACCGCCCGGACCGGGGCCCCGGGCAAGCAGCGCTGCCGGAAGGGGAAAAAGCGTTCCACCTCCCACCGCCACTAAACGACTCGCCGGCCGGCGCCTTCCTTCCGAGGTGCCGGCCGGTTTTATTGTTGTCGCAGCCGGGTAAGGGGTTCGTAAGGGGACGCATTCGTTCTTGCCGCTGCGCAACTTTCGAACGATGACTTGCGTCCATAACGTTACACACACCCTGCCCGGTTAACCGGACGAAAGGAAGTGACGACGATGGTTTGGCGTTTGCTGCTCTGCCTGCTGCTGCTCGTACTGCCTGCCTGCAATGCCAAAACGGACCCATGGAAGACAGGAAATGCCGTTATCGATTGGGTGGATTTCGTCAAGCTGAACGGAAAGGAATATAACGGGGTGTATGAAGCGGTGGCCGCCTCCCCGGATGCCGTGACGGATGAGGTCGTCGGCACCGTGAAGTTCAGGGTCGAGGGAGCCGTCACCAACCCGAGCTATGTGACAAAGGACGGAGATGCGGCATTTTTACAGGAAGGCACGCGCCTTTATGCCGTGAAGGGATACCCGGACCACTCGCTGATTGCCGCCAAGGCGGGCAACGAAGTGGGCGGCTACAAGCTGTACAGCGCAAGAAGCGCGGATGGCAAGCTTGCCCATACCTGGAGCTACAAGGACCTTCCGGCCGAGCGGGTAACCCGAATCGACGTGTATGTCCACTCCAAACAAGCGGACGCCTGGCAGCGATTCCGTTCACTCGAAAGAGCCGATACCGGGCTGTTCATGGAGCTGCTCGGACACGGGCAAAAGAAAGAAAACTACCAGCCGCACGTGTCCGGCGGAGATCCGAAAGAGTACCGCGTCGTGTTTCAAACCGGCGAGTCGGTCGCGCCTATGCAGAGCTTGTTCCGCGATGACAACAACTACTATTTTCATCCGTCGGACACGGAGGTGCTGCCGGAAGAAATCGGCCGGTTCTTGACGCCGCGGATGCCGCAGTCGTGAGGGTGCTCCTCTTCGATACCGAGAAATTCCGTGAGTCCCAGCCCCGAGTGTCGGCCGCCAAAGGCAGTCCGCCTTCCCTAGGAGCGGTCCCGCTTTTTGCGGCCGTACGTTCTTACCCGGGAAAGCGTCGGCTCCTCCGGGACGGGCGGGACCGTAACGGATTTCGCGGCAGCGGTTTCCCGGGCATGCCAGTCACCTGCCGCGAAGGCCTCGGGGACGCCCCCGGCCGCTTCGTACGCGGAGCGGCTTTCCAGCCGGAGCTCCAACTGCTCCACCCGTTCCATAAGCCGGGCAACCGTCAGGTCCAGCCGGGCCGTCTCGAGACGAAGCCGCTCCAGTTCAAGCTCCGGCTCCATAGCGATCTCCGGCTCCGCACGACCGTCGCTTCCCGAGCTGCTTCCTTCAGGACGATGCGTCAATGCTTCAAGCTCCTGCGGCGACAACAAGCTTCTCAGGTCCTTTCCTGCCATTCACTTCCGCCTCCTTGGATTTACCTTAACGCGAATACCTTTGGACATGGCGTGCCAAACGAAAGTTACACCTAAATTTTCCATCTATGCAAACGACTAAAAGCGACATGTCCAGACATCAAACGATACCTTCCGTAAAGCTGCGAAAAGGGCGACTGCGTCCATCGACGCCGTTCGCCCTTTATTTCGTTGTCTCATGGCAGATTCTTGGACCTCACCCACTACCGGTCCGCCTCTCTCACCGCCTCGCGCAACCTTCGTATACAAAAACGGGGCAAAGCTCCTTCTCTCTACACCCCAGGTGTGGCAATTCCATGAAATTGCTGGTAAATATTATGTTTAATCTTATCATCCCATTCTTATTATAGCAATTTAAAAATTTGGAGACTTTCGTCCCATTTTTGCCACTTGTAAAAAAACGGGACCTGCAAAAAAAAGGAATTGTGTTGATTTTTGACGAATGTTAACTTTCAGCCTAAAAAAGTGGAGGGAGTCTCATTCATGAACGATTTGCTCGCATCGCCATTCGTCCCGGAGCAATTGAAAGCCAAAGCGGATGGGACTTTTTCACGAATGTTTGTCGATCTGGCGCTGAAAAGCTTCGCCAGCCCCCACACCGGCTCCCTCCTGCTCGACCAGGACTGCAACCTGCTGATGGCCGGCGAATCGCTCGGCAAGAAGCTCGGTTACAGGACGGAAGAACTGGAGCGGATGAATCTTCAGACCTTAGTACATCCCGGGGAGCTTCTCCTGTGCATGCACCATATGAGCCAGCTCGTATCGGGCCAGCTCTCCCGCTACGAAACCGAGATGCGCTGGCTAAGCGCGGACGGACAAACCTTATGGATGAGCGTTTATGCAGTCGAACTTAAGGACAGCAACGGCGGACCGGCTTACATATACATGCAAACCCAGGATATCACCGCACAAAAAGATGCCGAAAACGCGCTTCAGGAATCGCTCATCCGCATGACCTCCCTGCTCGAAACGTTTGCCGACGCTTACATTATGCTGAACCGAAGCGGAGAGCTCGTCTATGTGAACCGGAACGCCGAGCGGCTTCTGCAGCTCAGCCGGGAGGATATGCTCGGTCACGGCATTCGGGGCACGGTGCCGGAATGGCTTGGCACAGGCTTTTACAAAGCTTGCTGGAGGGCGATTGAGGAAGCGGTTCCCGTCTTTTATCAGGATTATTATCCATTGGTCAAAAAGTGGCTGGAAGTCAGCTGCTATCCGGGCAAGCCCGGCTTGTCCGTCTTTATCCGGGATATCACCCGGCATAAAGAGCAGGAAGAAACGCTCCGCGCGACCAAGCAGCAGCTTGATTCCATGATTGAGCATGCGGCGGACACCATTGCGATTCTTGATGCGGACCTCCGGCTGACCAAGGTGAACAAAGCGTTCGTCGACTTGTTCGGCTATAGCGAAGCGGAGCTGATCGGCGAGCGTCCGCCGAACATACCGGAGGAGCTGTGGATCGAGTCGGAGCTGCTGTTCCGCAAAGCGCTGCAGGGCAAGCAAATCTCCAGCTTCGAAACGAAGCGCAAGCGCAAGGACGGCACGCCGCTCGATATGAGCCTCACGATCTCACCCGTTGTCGGTAAGGATCAGGACATTACCGGGATCTGTATTATCGGGCGGGATATCAGCGATAGCAAGGCTACCGAGGAGCTGCTGCGCAACTCGGAGAAGCTGTCGGTCGCCGGGCAGCTCGCCGCTGGCATTGCCCATGAAATCCGCAACCCGCTGACCTCGCTGAAAGGGTTTACGCAGTTTATGAAGAGTGCCGGGCATTACAAGGAGCATTACTTGGACATCATGTCGTCGGAGCTGACGCGCATCGAGCACATCATCAGCGAAATGCTGCTGTTAGCCAAGCCAAGAGCGGCCATCTTTCATTATAAGCGGATCGGCCCCATTCTCGCCGACGTCCTCTCCCTTCTGGAAGCGCAAGCGAATCTGAACAGCGTCAGTTTCAAGACGCGGATCAAACCGGACCTGCCTGCGGTTCGTTGTGAAGAAAATCAGTTGAAGCAGTTGTTCATCAATATCGTCAAAAACGCCGTCGAAGCGATGCCGCTGGGCGGAACCGTGGAGATTATGGCGGCCTTGGCCGAACCGGGCATGCTTTCGATCACCTTCCGCGACGAGGGCGACGGCATTCCCGCCGAGCTGCTCCAGCGGATCAGCGAGCCCTTCTATACGACAAAAGAAAACGGCTCGGGTCTCGGTCTGATGGTGAGCCAAAAAATCGTCACCGAGCACAAAGGCCGTATGGCCATCGCAAGCGAAGCCGGCGTGGGCACGACCGTGACGGTAACGTTACCGGTTTAAAGCACGTGAGTACCTCATAAGCATAGGCCCCTTTATCCGGCGAACAGATAAGGGGGCCTTTGTTTTGCGCGCGAATGTTCGCTTTGCTATCTCAAAACCTTGTATCTTGCTTCCGTCTCCCCTTCGACGATCCTTCCTGTCGGCACAAAGCCGACACGCTCGTACAGCTTCCCGGCCGCCTCATTGTCCGGCTTATAGCTGATGACGATCTCGGGGCTGCAATCCTCCTGACGCTTGATCAGCTCCAGGCCCAGCCGGATCGCAGCCTCGCCGTAGCCCCGGCCTTGATACCTTTTGTCGATCATCAGCCGTACGATCCAGTACAGCCCGTCATCCGGGTCCTTGCCGTACATGAAAAAGCCGACCATCGTGTCTTCGTAATAAATGGAAAGCGGCGTGTATGATTCATCGTAGGCGGCTTGAATGATCGAATACCAGTTGGGAGCCACCATTTTCCGCTGCTCCTCCTGCACTTCCAGCTTCACGCAATCTTCCCAATTATCCTGATCGATAGCTTCAAATCTTACCGTCGGTGCGTTCCTCAAAGCGGTTCCTCCTCGCGCTAGCGTTAGTCTATAGACCCATCATACGGGATGCGCCGCCGGAAGCGTAGGGAAGAATCAGGTATAAGCTGTTTTTTCGGTTTTATTTTTGAGGAAAGGAGACGTGCGGAAGTCCATTTAAATTCCCAGTTTATTGTAATATTTGGATCGCATATGATACTGCTGTCTTTGCCTTTCAAATTGTTCGGCATAACGGTCCATGTTACTTTCAACCGGCCCGCCCGGGCGGAAGGAGTCCTGCTCCCTTTCGTCGGACCCGGGGATGGCTATTGGAGCGGATCGGCGTATTCCCATCGACTCTTCGTCCGATGCGATTCGGTCCAGCCGCTGCCGTTCTAACGCCTCAGCGTACATTTGTTCCAAAAGCCGGGGGAGATGCTTCATTCTTTGCTTGGCCTCCATCAGTTTTTGCTCATCTGTCCAATCTGCAAAGATGAGCTTCGACAATTCGGAGATTTCGGTTTCAATCGCCTCTTTGGACTGGCGGTCGAGATCGGTTTTCCCGTCCAGCCAACCGTACCATTCCCCAACCTGCTTCTGCAGCCTTTGCGAGATCAGATATGGAATGTTGAGATGCCCATGCCGCTCGCCCAGTCCGTATTCGCTTCGAAACGGATTTTCCGTGCCCTGGATATTAATGTATTCCTCCATATTCGACCACGCATCCAAATTATCCTGGTCGTCGATCCATTCCATTAATTCGCCGGCATTGTCCGTTTTCGTCCCCTGCTGCATATGAAAAGCATGACCGAGCTCGTGGGTTAACGTCGAGAATGCGGGAGCAATCAGCTCCTTTCCCGCAGTATCGACTAGCCGATTCCCATAGTAAAAAGACGATTCCTTTACGTCGGACGGCATCGTCACCTTCACGTCGGTGCCTTCCCCAAAAGCGTAATACTGCTCCGGCCGTCCTTGCAAAATCAGCACCACCCCCAACTGATCCGGCCCTTCCCTCCGCATGTCGTTCAGAGCGGAAATCCGCTCCCACTTGGCCAAGCCGTCAAGTTTGATCTCCTTGTACTTGTCCTTGTCTCGCGGCTGTCCGGACAGCTTCTTCAGCTTGGCATGTTCCATATTATCGCCTACCGGCGAGGCGGCGGCAGTCACTCCGTCATCTCTGGCGACGGAAAAAGGGGAGATTTCAATTTTTTTATCCGATTCGTTGATCCGTCCCATCAGCTCCCGGCCGAAATGGCTTTCCAATATTCGCGAGAATTCCGTCAGCATCTTCAGCTTAAAGTCTCCGTGCCCCTCCTTCTCCACGATTCGGATACTTCCGCTGTCATGAATCAATTTGCCCCATATCTCGCGCGCCTTCCGTTGGGCTTCCTCGTCCAGCTGTTCAAATCCGGCTATGGGGAGATCGCTGTCTTCGGCTGTAGGATTGCCCTCCGTCACCGATTGCTTAACCAAAGCTTGCCGTTCTATGTGAAGCAGGTCCATGAGCGTTCTCATCTGGGGGGCTTCCGGGTCTTCCTGGAGATCGTCCGATTGCCGATGGACGAACCAGTGGAAGCAGGCCCGTTCAATTTCGGAGAGCATGTTGATTTTCATAGAAAGAGGGGCGGCCTCCGCTAATTCGTTGTACTCGACAATTCGCTCTGTGAAGTCTTCGTCCAATCGGATGATCATGGGGGACATGTTGATTTTGCATTGGACCGGCGGATGGGCATAGGTATGCCGGGAACCGGTCAAATAACGGATCGTCGCCTGATTTCCGAAGCGCTGTTGCATTTGCGCGACGAAGGCAGGAGCGGAAGCAAGCTGCCGTGCCGCATTCGAGCTTCCCCGGCGCTGCGTATAAAGAGGCTCCGGCGTTTCAAGACCCGGCATTGGTTTCCGAACAGGGCTTCCTGTGCTTTTCATCATGATCACCGCTTCCCCAAGCTTTGTTGCCCACATTGTACCATATTTACCCATCGAAAAGGGATAACCTGTACCTCCCCCTCAACTTGTGCTATGATAAACTTCGTGATTTCTCAGGGAGAGGCGGACTAGAGGCGTGGCCAAGCTATATTTTCGTTACGGAACGATGAACAGCGGCAAGTCGATCGAAGTACTGCGCGTCGCACACAATTACGAGGAGCAAGGCAAGAAAGTGCTGCTCTTCACCCCTGCAGTCGATGACCGGGACGGGGTAGGCGTCGTTGCTTCCCGCATCGGGATGCAGAAGGACGGCATCGTCATTGACGACAACCTGGACATGGTCGGATTGGCGGCGGCCGAGCGGCCGAACTGTATTCTGATCGACGAAGCGCAGTTTCTGAACAAGCAGCAGGTGCTGCAGCTTACGGAAATTGCGGATACGCTCGGCATTCCCGTCATTGCGTACGGACTGCGGGCGGATTTTCTCGGCCAGTTGTTCGAGGGCAGCTATCATCTGTTTGCGCTGGCTGACAAAATCGAGGAAATCAAGACGGTCTGCTGGTACTGCGACCGCAAAGCGACGATGAATATGCGTCTTGCCGACGGCAAGCCGGTATTTGAGGGCGCGCAGATTCAAATCGGCGGCAACGAAAGCTATTTGCCGGTATGCCGTAAATGCTACTCCATGCAAAAGAACAATCAAACGCAACCCCATTCATGAATACAAAAACGGAGCGAAGCCCCTCAGCGCCTTGCTCCGTTTTGCGTTTTAGACAGGCAGCGCCCAGTTGCCGGCGCAGAATACCGGCTCCCGTACGCCGTCCTGCGTAATCCCGTCGATGTTCATGTCGGCCGAGCCGATCATAAAATCGACGTGCACAAGACTGCTGTTCGCCCCGTGCCGGGACAGTTCCTCTTCCTTCATTTCCGTACCGCCGTCCAGATTGACCGGATACGCTTGTCCGAGGGCGAGATGGCTCGATGCGTTCTCGTCAAACAGCGTGTTGTAAAAGATCAGATTCGTATTGGAGATCGGCGATTCGTGCGGAACCAAGGCGACTTCGCCCAGCTTACGCGCTCCCTCGTCCGTATCGAGCAGCCGCTTCAGCATCTCGTAGCCTTTGTCTGCCGAGAAATCGACGACTTTGCCGTCCTTGAACGTCAGGCTGAACCCGTCGATAAGCTGGCCTCCGTGATTAAGCGGCTTCGTGCTGCGGACGACACCGTTGACGCCGTCCTTCCGGGGCATCGTGAACACTTCCTCCGTCGGCAGGTTCGGGTTGAAGAAAATGCCCTTGGCGTTCTCTTTCGCGCCGCCGAGCCAGAGGTGCTTCTCCGGCAGGTCCACGGTCAGGCTCGTGCCCGATGCTTCGTAGACGAGCTGCTTGTACCGTTTCTCGTTCAAGTAGCTCACGGTCCGGGCCAGGCGAGCATTATGCTCCTTCCAAGCCTCGACCGGGTCGTCCGCGTTCACGCGGGTCGCTTCGAAAATACGCTCCCACAGAGCATCGAGAGCGGCCTCCGGCGAAAGATCGGGAAATATTTTCAATGCCCATTCCGGCGTTGCGTAGGCCATCAGCGTCCAGGACGCGCGGTGCGCCATCAGCTGGCTGCGGTACCCTTTCAAAGCGGTAGAGGCCGTTTTGTTCGCCGTGGAGACCCGCTCCGGATCGACGTCCTTGAGCAGGTCGGGATTCGGCCCGTAAAATTGAATGAAGGCCGCATCGTTCTCCGCCAGCTCCTGCAAGCCCTGCGCCTTCCACATCGGATATTCGTGAAACGCTTCCATCGGAGCCATCTTGTATTTGATCCGCATCAGTTCCTCGTCGTTCCACTCGACCATGACGTTCTTCGCGCCGGCCTCATAAGCCTTGACTGCGACAAGCCGGGCCAGTTCTGCGGCGGCGACCGGTGCCATAACGACCACCGTTTGTCCCTGTTGTACATTGGCGCCTACCCGAACAGCCAGCGTTGCATATTTTTCCATTTTTTGGGCAAATGTGCTCATTAAAATTCCTCCACAAATGAAAGGTTGTCCTACGTTCCCAGTATAACGCTTTACGCCGCATTTTACCAAAAAAACCAGCCGCGAACGGCTGGCTCAGACTGTTGATTGAGAAAGTGGTCTTTTACAAAAAATAGAGATACAAACGGAGGTGGGGTATCCACTGGAGAAGCGGTAGCGGCCGCCTTTGTCTTCGGGAAATATCCGCTGCTATGCAGCTTCCAATTAAAATTTCCCGAAGACAACAGCGGTCGGAAGTGGGTACCCCACCCCCTCGTAACCTCTATTATCTCAATTGACCACTTTCTCAACACTCTGACCAGCCATGAGAGGCTGGCTGCGAATTCCCGTTATTTTTTCGTCTTGGACTCCGCCACTTCCGAGTCTTGGTTATTGCCGGGCTGCGACTTTTTGCCGTTGTTGTTGGCATTGTCTCGGGACATTGGGACGCCTCCTTCCGGGATTTGGGATTCGCCCGTAGTGTGTCCGATCCGCCCGGCAGCCATACATGAAAACGTGCGCTAGGCCCACCCCGCCAACAAGCGGTCAATTAACCGGACGGACTCAACCTCCTTAAGCTCCCGCCAGCTTTTTGAGTTCCTCGGCTTCGTTCGGATCTTTGGCAACCAGCTTGTCCACCCATGCCTGATCCGTCTTGCCCTGTTTCTGCAGCGCGGCCACATACCAGCGCGCGATATACCGATGCACCGAGGAATCCATGTTGTCCGATAAGGCCGGGCGGAGGATGTCCGCCGCTTCGGCGTATTTGCCTTGGTCGTAGGAAATTCTCCCCAAGACTAGAAACATCGGCTTCGTGATCTCGAAAGGAGGTACGCTGATCGAAGACGGAATCGATTTTAGCGACTCCCGTTTTTCCTGCACGTGCTGATAAATGCCGACGGCTTTTTGATAATACGCGTCTCGCTCCGCCGGCTTCTTCCCCTCTTCTGCAGCGTAACCCATCTCGTATGAAAGCACCATCGCCCGTTCGTACCACATCATATCCCACGGGTATTTCGGGATCGACTCGCTCGCGACCGCCAGCGCCTGTTGGGCATTATCCTGAACCGCCCATTGGTACCGGTTCTCATGAATGCCGTGCGCATAAGGCTCGTTGTCCATATACCGGGCGGCGAGCTGCTGAGCCTCCTGCAAATACTGCTTGTCCTTCGTCTGGTTGTATACGTCGTTCAGGATCCGAATCTTCAGCAGCGCATAATCCGCGTTCGTCGAATGAAGCTCCATAGCGTTATCGATGAAGCCGATAAACTTCTCCAGTTGGACGGATTCCTGCGAAAGCTCGTTGTACGCCTTGCCCGCTTCGGTGTTCGCTTTCAGCAGTCGAATCGATACGACGAGCATGCACAAGCTGAGCAGCAGGACGAACCCCGGGTAAATCCATTTCGCTTTTCCCGATGCGACCGGCAGCTCTTGATCCTTGGTCCCCGGCAGGGCAGCGCCCGCCAGCAGTCCTCCCAAGCCGATAAAGACTAGAGCGGACAAATAGCCGTAGCTTAAGTCGAAGTCCATGAAGCTGTGGGCAAGGATAGCGACTAGCACGATGAAATAAACGAAATGCCGCCTTCCGTCTTCCGTCTCGTGATGCTTGATCACATGCCGTACGTAAAAGTACACGATGCAGCCGATAAAAGCAAACAGCAGCAGCGCGCCGACCCAGCCGATATCCGTCAAGGTCTGGAACAAAAAGTTATGCGCCTGGTTCGAAGCGTAGCCGTAGCTTTGGTGGGATTGATACAACGCGGCCCATGCCCCGCCGCCCTTCCCGAACAACGGCGCTTCGTTTACGATTTGCATCGCATCCTTGTAAAAATACCCCCGCTCCTGCACGCTGTGCTGCTGGAAGTTGATGCTTGCAATCCGCTGCTGCAGGTTTTCGGGCAGCAGGTTCAGCACCCACTGGCTGTTCAGCACGACCGCGATGCCGATGCCGCCGACCAGCAGGATCACCAGCGGGAACCAGAGCCGGGCATAACGGAGCTTGAATTTTTCCTCCAGCTTCGAGACGACCGGAGGTACATATTTGTGAATGACCGCCGACAGCAGCGCCACCACCACCGATCCGGCAGCCAATTGCAGCCATGCCTGTGCGGACAGCGCTGCGTTCGAGGTCTTGAACAATTCCGCTCCGATCCGCGTACTCGGCCCGGACAGAATGAAGGCGGCAGCCGCCGCGATGCCCAGATTGAGGATCATGACGATTTGCCCGGACAAGCGGATGAAAGGCAGCAAAGCGAGCAGCACGACCGGCAGCAGCACAAGACCGCCGCGGGATAAGGTTAAGATGAGCGACAGCAGAGCCGGCGCTAAAATTAAGGCGTTTCCTGCCGCTGCGACCCATTTGGAGGAAGAGGCGATCATATACAGCGCGCCCAGAATGATGGCAATCAGATAGGCGGCATATGAGTTGGCGTAAGTGAAGGAAGACGTCAAGCGCATGCCGTTGCTATCGGCTATGATGACGCCATGGGCTTGAATATTGCCGTACCAGACCAGCAGCCCGTAAATGACGAGCGCATAGCCCGAATACAAAATGCCGTGCTGAACGAGGGCCGCCCCTTTTCTGTTCCGGGCAAGCACCCAGCTGATGACAAAAAACGCCGCATACATGAGCTCCGCGTACAATCCTTGAAGCGCCAAGTACATGGACGCCGGACGGGTCAGCACGGGGATGAGATAAGCGAGCGGAATGAGCCATACCGCCAGCAGCAGCATGTCCCGCTTTCCGGTCGCTTTAAAGGAAGTCATCAAAAACAGCGAAGTGAGGAACAAAGCGATGTAAATAAAAATATAGGAGCTGTACAGCGGGAAGTTGTAAAAGATGTTGTTCCCCGGCTTGGCTTCGTAGGAGAACATCAGAAACAATCCCTGGTGAAACGGGGCGATGAACAGAAACAACAGGACGAATCCGAGCACCGAATAGAAAAGCAGCGACCCTTTTCCCTGCTCCCGGCTTTCCAGCCACTGCTTTCTTGAAACATAAGGCGTATTCATTACGATAATTCAACTCCGTCTGTATGATGGGAAAAGGCGGCAAGGGCCCATTCTCCCCCATTCTTTATACGCACCAGATCTGGATAATGTTTCTATATCATCCCTGCATTTCATCATTTTCCCGGACAGCGCATAGGTTGAACTAGAACAAGTCTGCAAGCGAAAGGGGCGGGAGCCATGATGACCCGGGAACATGGGTTCAAGCTCGGAGTGCTCGTTTATCTGCTCGCTTGGTTCATTGGAAGCTTCTGGATGACAGGTGCCATCCGCAGCGGCCGTATCACGCATTGGCTTGGGATCAAGCTTCTTCCTCCCGTCACGGAGTACGCTTACTATGCGCTTGCCGGAGCCATCGGAGGCACGATGTACGCCATGCGCTTGTTCTTCGAATATTACGACAGCATGACCCCGCGCTGGTACTGGTGGTACCTGCTTCGTCCGATCAAGTGCGCCGGGGCAGCCATGATGACGATCGTTCTGTTCAAAAGCGGCATTATGCTGCTCCAGACCGGCGCCACGATGGAAGCGAAGATCGGCATCGCGTTTCTCGTCGGATTCGGCTACGGCAAGCTGATGGATAAGCTCCGGACGTTGACGGAGGCGCTGTTTAACGGAAACGGCAGCGGTGGCAAATCAGGGGACGACTCGCCCAAATGAGCCTCTCCCATGTGCCAAGGGCAGCGGAGCCTGAATATCCTAGCATATCATGACCCGGAAGGAGGTGCATGAGGTGCCTGAGCAGATGGATAGCCAATCTCCGATCGAGTCGCTGCGAACCCAACTGCCTTCGAGAACGGTGGAGAACAAAATTTACATCGGGGAATTCACCTACGGTCATCCGGATATCCGGTCTTGGGGCGAGAGCAGCATCCTAATCATCGGCAAATTTTGCTCCATTGCGGACAAAGTGACGATTTTTCTCGGCGGAGAGCACCGGCCCGATTGGGTAACGACGTATCCGTTTAACTCCTTGATGCCCAAGTACTCCTTCATTACGGGGCATCCGAAAACCAAAGGAAACGTGACCATCGGGCACGACGTCTGGCTCGCCTCGGGGGCGACGATTTTGTCGGGGGTTACGGTCGGGCACGGCGCAGTGGTCGGAGCGGGCGCCGTCGTCAGCAAGGACGTTCCTCCGTACGCTATCGTGGCGGGAAACCCGGCTAAAGTCATCAAGTACCGGTTTCCCGAAGCGACGATTCAGCGCTTGCTCCGCATCGAATGGTGGAGCTGGCCACTGGATAAAATCGAACGGGCCGTCCCCTTGCTGCTGTCGAGCGACATGGATGCTTTTTTCCGCTATTGCGATACGGCCGACTAGCCGCTTGAAGGTCAGATCCCGGCCAGCTTGAGCACATTCAGCAGCTTGTCGATATCGACGACGATATTGTCGGCGCCTACCGCAGGCTTGGGCGGGTATTCGATGTCGCACACGACCTCGTAATAATCGACGCCGGCATGACGGCATATTTTCCAAAAATAGTTGTCCACGACCGTACGCGGCGACAGCTCGATAAGCTTTGCTCCGGGTGGACAGAAGGTGATGTTGATATTGCTGCTGCCGAACGGAGCGACAACCACGCTGGCGGAAGAGTAGATCGCGATCTTATCCTGCATGGTCAGCGGCGTCGGAACGATCTTCGTAAACCCTTTCTCGCTCAGCACGCTCATCACTTCATCCTCGTTGATGACGAACCTCGCCGCAGCATCCTGCCGGCTGACGTAGATCCGTTCATAGCCGCCGGCTTGCCCGACGGCTCGCCCTTCTCCCAGCCGTTGACGGAGAAACTGGTATGCCCATCTCGGACTTTTTCCTACCATCAAGGGAACTGCAGGCACGACCAGATTGCCGGCCGACAGATGAAAATCGCTTCGGTCGACTTGAATCAGCTTATGCATCGGAAAGCCGAGCATGTGGAGAGACTCGTACTGAAACGAATGATGGAGCATGCCGATCAAATATTTGTCGATCGGGATGCCGCTTTGCTCAAGCAAATGAATGCGCGGCAGGATATCGTAGAACCAGTGACCGTACACGGCTTGGGTAAAGATGCCTTTCTCGGGCATATTCCATCCCCAGATCAACGTGGCCACCGTTTCCGCTAAATATACCGGAGGCGGCAGCAGCCTTCCTTCATGCTCCGGGCAATACAGCTCCACATCGAGCAGCCGCTTGTTGTTCGGGGTGATCACGTAGCCGTTCCCGGTCATGACGCGTCCGTTCGGGACGACGGCGACGAAGGCCGGATCGAAATGACACTCGCTTCCCCAGCGCGGAGGATCGAATCCGCCGGGAGCCTCAAGATGAAGCGTCTCCCCGGGATAGATCGTCTTGTAAAATTCCGGCATGAGGCTTCGGTCAAAGGCCATGCAGTCCATCACCCAATCGATGGTTTTGTTGTAGACTTGATCGGGGATTGCGTACATCAATTCTCGCCTCCCATTCTTCGTTATTTTGCGGATGGCGGCTCGTCAAGCCCGGTCGATATACTGCGCGATAAGCTCATCCTTATGCGCCAGCAGCGCCTGGAAAGCCGGAGGGCACCCTTTCGGGAACAGGACGCCTAGGCCGTTGGAGTGAGGGAACTGGAGATGCGGATGCCCGCCGCTGAGCTTCTCCCACAAACGGTACACGCCGAAATCGCCCAGCCTGACCACGATATCGTGAAACAAAACGATGCCGTTCTCCGCCAGCTTCGGGTACCATGTCGTATAATCGTGCAGCACCGCATCATACGTATGGTAGCCGTCAATGTGCAGCAGATCGACCGAACCGTCGGGAAAACCGGCCAGGGCCTGGTCGAAATGGCTGCGAACCAGATAACCGATGCCCGGAAACTCCCGGAGCGTCACGGATTGGACGGCCTCGTAGATATGATCGCCGCCATAGTACCCGGTATGCATATCGCCCTGCCACGTATCGACGGCGAAGCAGCGGGCGGGCAAATTCCCGTCCTTGACCGCCTGGCAAAAGCTGAAAAAGGAAGTGCCGTAAAGCGTGCCCAATTCCGCAATAAGACGCGGCTTGGCAAAGCGCACAAGATCGTAAGCGAAACGGCGGTGGCCGGACCATGCGCCGTTCGTCATATAGGTTAACGGCAGCTCGGGTGCGTGATCCGCGGCAAACCGTACAGGATGATATTCCCAATCCATCGAATAAACCACCGCCTTGAGGAAAATCCCGATACAACCTGCGGGTATGTCTTATTCTATGTCCAACTCATCCGGCCGGGATGGGCAGGTAAATAAGGGGAAAGGCACATTTTGAATTGATTTCCCTTTCATTGACTTGAAACGGACCGTATCATACAATGGGATTGCATGACCGAACCGGCCGAAGCCTGGAAGCGGCCATGCTTTTTTTATGGAGGACTGAGTTTCAGAGATGAGGGGTGTGCTAATGGAGACCGCAAGAGAAGCGATCCTGTCCATTCGCGGCTTGCGAATGATGTACGGTGACCGCTATGTGCTCAGAGGAATCGATCTTGACGTATATCCGGGACAAATCATCGGATATATCGGGCCGAACGGCGCGGGCAAAAGCACCACGATCAAAACGATGCTCGGCCTCGTGGAGGGGTACACCGGAGAAATCCGTATTTTCGGCAAGGATATCTCGGACGGCAGCGTGGACTATAAGCAGCGGATCGGGTATGTGCCCGAAACGGCCGAAGTGTACGACGCCCTGACGGCGAAAGAATATTTGACCTTTATCGGCAATTTGTACGGACTGGGGGACGAGCAGGCGGAATGGAAAGCCAAACGGCTGATCGACCTGTTCGGGCTGGAAGACGCGTATAACGCGCGGATCGTTTCGTATTCCAAAGGCATGCGCCAAAAGGTGCTGCTCATCTCCAGCCTGCTGCACAACCCGGACATTTTGTTCTTGGACGAGCCCTTGAGCGGCTTGGATGCCAACAGCGTCATGGTGGTGAAAGAAATTTTGGCGCAGCTGGCCGCAAAGGGCAAGACCATCTTCTATTCCTCGCACATCATGGATGTGGTCGAAAAGATCAGCAACCGCATCGTGCTGCTGGACGGCGGCGAAATCGTGGCGGACGGAAGCTTCGACGAACTGAAGGCGCAGAGCCGGGAAGGATCGCTCGAAGAGATCTTCAACCGGCTGACGGGCTTCCATGAGCATAAAGAGATCGCGGAACGGTTCGTCTCCGTCGTGCAAGAGGTGTAGGCGATGAGAGAATTCGTATCGCTTAAGGTGCTGGACCGGTTCAGGGCCCTGTTCGAGAGGCTGGGCGTCGATTACCCGTTGATGCGCAAAATTTTGCAGATCAAGCTGACGATGGACGGACGGCGGATGCCTACCATTTTCAATCAGTCCGCCAAAAAGAACCGGCAGGAGACGAACGATCAGAACAACTTTGTGAAGTCCCTCGGCTTGTACGCCTTGCTGGGGCTGACCATGGTTCCTTTCGTCGTGATGGGCGACAACTATATGTTCCAGATGAGCTTTGTGTTCGGCCTGCTGATGTTCCTGGTCATGACTTCCTTGATCTCGGATTTTTCTACCGTTCTGCTCGATATCCGGGACCGGAACATTATCGCCTCGAAGCCGGTCAACCGGCGGACGATCGGCATGGCGAAGACGCTGCATATTTTGTTCTATTTGTTCTTTTTGACCGTAGCGCTCTGCGCTGCGCCGATGATTGCGGCAATCGTCAAGCATGGCGTGTTGTTTTTTCTTTTGTTTGTGGTCGAAATCGTACTGACGGACGTGCTGATTGTCGCTGTGACGGCCTTTTTGTATATGCTGATTCTGAAGTTTTTCGACGGGGAAAAGCTGAAGGACATGATCAATAACGTGCAAATCGCGCTATCTATCGCGATTACCGTCGGCTATCAATTCGTCGGACGGTCGTTCGACCTCATGCAGCTTCACATCGCGTTCGAGCCGAAATGGTGGCAGGTCTTCCTCCCTCCCCTGTGGTTTGGCGCGCCGTTCGAATGGCTGCTGCGCGGTCAGGCGGCCCCGCATTTCATCGTCTTTACGCTGTTGGCGTTCGTCACGCCGATCGTTTCGATTCTGATCTACACGAACCTGATGCCCTTCTTCGAGCGCAGCTTGCAGAAGCTGGCGAACGACGGCGCAAAAAAAGGCAGAGAACACAGCCGGTGGCTGGATGTCGTTTCCAGGTTCGTTTGCTCCGGACGGGAGGAGCGTACGTTTTTCCGGTTCGGCTCGCTGATGATGGGCAACGAAAGGGAATTCAAGCTCAAGGTCTACCCTTCGCTGGGCTTCTCGATCGTGTTTCCGTTTATTTTCTTTTTCAACGTGCTGCGGACCCAACCCTTCAGCGAGATCGCAGCGAGCAAGTGGTATCTGAACATTTATTTCTGCGCGCTGCTGATTCCTACCGTCGTCATGATGCTGCGTTATTCCGGCAAGCACAAGGGAGCCTGGCTGTACAAAACGATGCCGCTCTCAAGTCCGGCGCCTATTTTCCGGGGGACGATCAAAGCGTTCCTCGTCAGGCTGTTTATGCCCGTGTACCTGATCGAGAGCGCTATTTTTATCGCGCTGTTCGGGGCGCGCATCGTTCCGGATTTAATCGTCGTCGCTCTGAGCGTGCTGCTGTACACAGTCATTTGCTTCCAAGCTTTCCGCAAGGCGTTGCCGTTCTCGGAGTCCTTCGAGGCGGTAAAGCAGAATGACGGCCTCATTTTCTTACCGCTTCTGCTGCTCCTCGCTCTATTCGCCGGCGTGCATCTGGCCAGCACGTTCGTCACCGGCGGGGTCTACGCGTATATGGCGCTGCTGGTCGTGTTGAATGCCGTGGTCTGGCGGAAAGGGTTTTCCATTTCGTGGGATAACGTACGGGACAAGGGATAAGGAATAAGGGATGATCAACAGCCGGCTTCTGGCATGAAAAGAACCTCCGTTTCCAGTATCGTTGGATTCGGAGGTTCTTTTGCTGCGTAAACGACAGCACCCGCCATTTGCGTGGAAACGGTGCGATTACCGGGAGCGCCGAAAAATTAGAGGAACTGCGATGCGCTATCGCAGCCAATCAGCCGTTTGCTCGGACCGTAGAGGATCTGCGGTGCGCTAATCACGTCCCCCGAGGTAACATGAACATTTTTCGACACGTTTAAGTCACTTTTTGTTCCGCTACGCTTCGATGACGGGGCCAAAAGCGCTGCTTTACGCATCGTAGTTCCTCTATGCTCGAATAGAGGCCGCCCAATGATGCGGACCTCCGCCGATTGCGTACTTGCTGCGGGGCCTGGCCGGAATTGGATGAGCTCCCCCTCCAAGATTGGGCAAAGATTGGATCGTCGAGATTCGTTCGCGCGATTCTGCGAAAACATCGCTCTCCCTCGCATGACTCCGTCCAAAAGGTCGAACTGTGGAGCCTCCCCCAGCCTGATTCTGCGAAGAATCGTCCGACCTTACCGCGGACTCACGCTCTCCCGCACGATCAGCTCGGTGTCCAGCATGAGCCGGTGGCTCACCTTGCGGCCTTCGAGCAGATCGATCAGCATCTGGGCGGCCTGGTATCCCATCTCGTATTTGTTCTGGTTTACGGTCGTGAGCGCCGGCGAGCAGTACGCCGTCACGTCGATATTGTCGAAGCCGACGACGGAAATTTGTCCCGGCACTTGAAGCCCCAGGCCCCGGACGGCCTGCAAAGCCCCGAGCGCCATCAGATCGCTGATACAGAACAGCGCCGTGATGTCGGGCTGCTGCGCAAGCAGCCTGTACACCGCTTCTTTGGCTCCCGCCTCGGAGAAGGAGCCGTCCATGACGAGCGACTCGTCGAACGGGATGCCGAAGCGCTCAAGCGCCTGCTTGTACCCTGACAGCCGCTGCACGCTGACGTCCGCCTGGGAATGGCCGTTGATGACGCCGATTTTGCGGTGGCCCGCTTCCAGCAAATAGCTGATGGCACGGTTCGCGCCGCCGACATTATCGGAAGTCACGTACCCAACGTTCGGCCCCTCCAGCGGAATGTCGATAAGCACGCAAGGAATTTGGGACGAAACGACTTCCTTCAAGTACTCGTCGTCCAAGCGGATGCCCATAATAATGACGCCGTCCACGCCGCGTTCCTGACACAGCGTTTTGTACGATTTGATTTTTTGCTTTTGCGGCGTCGTACTGAACAGCACGAGATCGTAATCGAGCTCTCCCGCCCGGTCGTTCATCCCGCACAATATTTCAAAGGCGATATTGTCCTTCGAGCTGGCCCGCGTCACGTTGGACAGCAGCAGACCGAGCGTTTTCGTTTTCTTCGAGATCAGCGAGCGGGCAGCCATATTCGGGCTGTATCCGAGCCCTTGCGCAATATCCTTGATCTTTTGGCGCGTAAGTGCATTGACGTCGTCATACCCGTTCAGCGCCCGCGAAACGGTTGTGACGGACACGCCGGCCGCCTTGGCGATATCTTTAATCGTAACCATATTCTCTCCTCCGAAACGTTTTGAATCTCTATTTTTATCTTGTTGGCAGCCGTAAAAAAATATTTGCTAAAAAAAGCAGTTGTAAATGCTTTCAGCTTGCAATATAATCAAGTATATCGTATCCAAAACGTTTTGGAAAGAGAATTTTCCTTTCTTTTGCAAAGAAGAAATATTTTTTTATCGGTTTTCCGAAACGTTTCGGATGACTCTCATACTGTGAGGTGACCGCATTGGATTATCGAATCATCAAAGAAAACGATCTTTTCCTCTACTCCGACAAGGACGGCGATATTCCGCAAGGTCATCCGTCCGGCTTCGGGCTGTACACCAAGGATACCCGCTTTCTGAGCCGGCTGGAAATTGCCATCAACGGCCAAAAGCCGGTGCTGCTGTCCTCCGCTGCGGATGCGAACTACATATCCGTGATCCGGCTGACGAATCCGCATATGGAGCAGAACGGCGAGCTGATTCTGTGGCGGGAATCCGTCGAGATCGAGCGCACGCGGTTTATTTACGAAGGCGGGCTATACGAAACCTTCCGCCTGACCAGCTATTATCCGAAGCCGATCGAGTTCGACTTCTCGGTGCTGGCCGACGCCGATTTTGCGGATATGTTCACGGTGCGCGGCTTCCAGCACGGCGAGACGGGCCATAAGACGGGAACGCAGAGACAGAACGGCGGGCTGACCATCGGCTACGCCGGCGCGGACCATGTCGCCCGGGAAACCCGCATCGCTTGGCAGCCGCAGGAAAGCTTCGTTGACGAGACGACGAACGCCGTCGGCTTCCGGGTTCGTCTCGATCACCGCGAGAGTCGGGAAATCACGTTCTTCGTCGCACCGTTCGTGAACGGAGAAGGCCCCCGGTTTTACGACCCGCAGGTGGCGATGGCGAAGCTCGAAGCGAGCTATGGCGACTGGAACGCCGGATCGACAGCCGTCCGTAGCGACAATGCCGCGTTCGACAAGCTGTTCCACCGTGGGGTGCAGGACCTGCGCGTGCTGCTGACCGACGTCGGCTACGGTTCGTTCCCGGTGGCCGGGCTTCCGTGGTACTCGGTCCCGTTCGGCCGCGACAGCCTGATCGCCGCGCTGCAGATGCTTTCGCTGAACCCGCAGGCGGCCAAAGGCACCTTGCTCACGATGGCAGCCTACCAAGGTCAGAAGGAAGATCCTTGGCAGGACGAGACGCCGGGCAAAATCATGCACGAAATCCGCTACGGCGAGCTGGCTGGCGCCGGGATGGTGCCGTTCGCCCCGTATTACGGAACGATTGACGCGACGCCGCTCTTCCTGATGCTGGCCGCAGAATATTACCACTGGACGAACGACCTGGCGCTGATCGAGCAGCTGATGCCGAACCTCGAAGCGGCGCTCGCCTGGATCGAGCGCTACGGCGATCGGGATAGCGACGGCTTCGTGGAATACTTCCAGGAGTCTTCTAAGGGCATCGCCAACCAAGGCTGGAAGGATTCGGCCGACTCCGTTGTTCACCGCAGCGGGGATTACGGCCAGGCGCCAATCGCGCTTGTCGAAGTGCAGGGATACGTATATCAGGCGAAAACGCGCCTGGCTCCGATCTTCCGCACGCTCGGCCGCAGCGGCGACGCCGACCGTCTGGAACAAGAAGCAGCCGCGCTTCGCGAGCGCTTCGAGCAGTCGTTCTGGATGGAAGACGAGCAGTATTACGCCATTGCGCTGGACCGGGACAAACGGCAGGTGCAGTCGGTGACCTCGAACACCGGCCACATTCTGATGTCCGGCATCGCGTCGCCGGCGCGGGCCCGCGCCGTCGCGTCGCGGCTCGTCGCGGACGATATGTTCGGCGGCTACGGCATCCGCACGATGAGCACCGGCTCCTCCGGGTACAACCCGATGAGCTACCATAACGGCAGCGTCTGGCCGCACGACAACTCCCTCTGCCTGCTCGGACTTAGCCTCGGCGGCTTCGAAACCGAAGCAGTGAAGGTGATGCAGGGGCTGATGAAAGCGGCGGAAGGCTTCGAATATGCCAGACTGCCGGAGCTGTTCTGCGGCTACACGGATGAGCTCGGACATCCCGTGCCTTATCCGGTCGCCTGCTCGCCGCAGGCATGGGCCGCTGGCACGCCGCTGACGTTCCTGCAGACGATGCTGGGCATCCGTCCGAATGCGCTGACCGCAACGGTCGAGCTGCGACCGCTGCTGCTCCCCGGCATGAACGAGCTGGAAGTAACGAACCTGCGCATCGGCCAAGGCACGCTGCATTTACGGGTCAGCAGAACCGGAAACGTCGACGCGCCGTATCAAGTGGACATTTTGGAGAATCATACGGGGTATCAAGTTCTTATTCATACATTTAAGGGGGATGTTGTGAAATGAAAAAGTCGCTATCCGTCATTCTCTCCGTAGGTCTGGCTTCCAGCATGGTGCTGGCGGGCTGCGCCAAAGAAGAAGCCAAGCCGGCTCCGGCCGGGGATGCGCCGAAAAGCGGCGAGCCTGTAACCGTAACGCTAGCCGGCTGGGGATCGTCGCCAGAGGAGCAGGATTTGCTCAAGCAGACGATTCAAGAGTTCGAAAGCAAGCATCCGAACGTCAAAGTCAAATACGAAGTGATCGCCGACCAGTATATGGACGTCATCAAGACGCGGCTTATCGGCGGCGAAGGCCCCGACGTATTTTATCTGGATGCGTTCGAAGCCCCGGCTCTGATCGAGAAGGGTGTCATCGAACCGCTCGACAGCTACGTGAAGCCTGAATTCGACGTGGCCGACTTCGAGGAGCCGCTGCTGAACGCGTTCAAGGTCGGCGGCAAAACGTTCGGCTTCCCGAAGGACTCCTCCACGCTGGCCATGTTCTATAACAAGAAGCACTTCGAAGAGGCGGGCATTACCAAGCCGCCGGCCACGTGGGAAGAGCTGCAGGATGCCGCGAAAAAGCTGACCAAAACCGAAGGCGGCAAAACCGTCCGCTTCGGCTTCGGCGTCGCTCCCGAGCTGGCACGGCAAATGTACATGGCGCAGGCGTTCGGCGGCAAAGTGTCCGACGACAAAGGCAACGCTGCTTTTGCTTCTCCGGAAGCGCTCAAAGGGCTGCAGCTCGTCGTTGACCTGCATAACAAGGACAAATCGTCCGGCGAGCCGAAGGAAGTCGGCGCAGGCTGGGGCGGCGAGATGTTCGGCCAAGGCAAAGCGTCCATCGTCTTCGAAGGCAACTGGGCGATTCCGTTCCTGAACAACAACTATAAAGATCTTCAATACGCCACCGCCGAGCTGCCGACAGTGAACGGCAAGAAAGGCACGATGGCCTTCACGGTCGCCTACGTCATGAACAAGGCGTCCAAGAAAAAAGAAGCTTCCTGGGAGCTGATTTCGTACCTGACCGGCAAGGAAGGCATGAAAACGTGGACCAGCAAAGGGTTCGCTCTGCCGACGCGTAAATCGGTCGCGAAGGAGCTCGGCTACGACAAGGACCCGCTGCGCGGCGCCCTGGTTGCGGGCTCGGCTTATGCAACGCCATGGCAAGCAGGACCGACACTGCCGACGGTTATGAACAATTTCAACAACCAGTTCCTCGACGCGTTCCTGGGCAAATCCTCGCTGGAAGACGCGATGAAAAAAGCGCAGGAAACCGCCAATAAAGAAATTGCTGCCGGCAAATAACGAAGCTGAACCGGGAGGGGGCTGCCCCTCCCTTCATCCACTTAAAAAGCGGGGGGACGTCATCCTGTTCAGTCTGACACAGTTCCCCTGCCTCTTTTGAAAGGGAGGTTTCCCTATGGCAAGCCGTTCGGTTTGGAAGCGGAAGCTGAGAAGCACGATAACCGGCTATTTGTTTTTGCTCCCTACCCTGCTGGTTATCGGCACGTTTTTGTTTTTACCCGTCTTTTATTCGCTGTTCCTGTCGTTTCATAAAGTGAATCTGCTGGGCGACGTCAGCTACAAGTTTGTCGGCTTCAGCAACTTCGAGCGGATGGCGCAGGACGAACGGGCATGGATCGCACTGAAAAACACTGCCTCCTTCGCCGTCTTCGTCGTGCCGCTGCAAACGGCGCTAGCGCTCGGACTTGCGTCCATTTTGAATGCGAAGCTGAAATTCCAGAATTTTTTCCGCATCGTCTTCTTTATGCCGACCGTGACCTCGTCCGCCGTACTGACGCTCATTTTCATGTGGATCTATAACTCCAACGGGCTGCTCAACCAGGCGCTGCAAGCGATCGGACTGCCCGGCTACAACTGGCTCGGTGATCCCGCAGTGGCGCTTAAGGGGATCATGCTGATGAACATCTGGTCGACCGCACCGTTTTTCATGGTCGTCTTTCTCGCGGCACTGCAGGACATTCCGGATGCGCTCTACGAATCGGCGATGCTGGACGGAGCGGGCGCGTGGAAACGATTCACCGCCATCACGCTGCCGATGCTGAAGCCGGCGACCTTCTTCACCGTTGTCATGGGCATTATCGGAACGTTCCAGTTGTTCGACCAGTCGTACATTTTCTCGGCGGGGTCCGGGGGGCCGAACAACTCCACGCTGACCGTGGCGCTGCTGATTTACCAGTATGCATTCAAAAATTTGGACTTCGGCTACGCCTCCGCCCTCGCCGTCGCGCTGGCTCTGGTCATCATGATCGCGACGCTGCTGCAGCGGAAACTGTTCGCCGAAGAGAAGCTGAACTGAGGAGGCCGAGACGATGGTTAAACAGCCGAAACCGTGGGTCAAGTACGTCATTTACGCGCTGCTGTTCCTGTACGCTGCGGTAACGATGGTACCGTTCCTGTGGGCACTCTCCTCCTCGTTCAAGACGCTGGAAGAGATTGTCGCCGGAGGCATCAACTTTATTCCTAAGAACTTTACGCTGCAAAACTACTATGATATCTTCGTCCGCGAGCCGCTGTTCCTCCGCTGGATGACCAACAGCGCCCTGATCGCGGTCGTGGCGACGGTCTGCAACATTTTGTTTAACTCGATGGCCGGCTATGCGCTTGCGCGCATCGATTTCATCGGCAACAAAGTGATGTTCCTCATCATTCTGGGCGTGCAGATGATTCCGGGCCAGCTCACGATCGTGCCCGCGTACTTGATCATGAAAGAGCTCGGATGGCTGAATTCGTACGCCGCGCTGACGGTGCCGATGATGGCGAACGCGACGTTCACGTTCATGATGCGCCAGTTCTTCATCAACTTCCCGAAGGAGCTGGAGGAAGCGTCGCAGCTCGACGGGCTGACCCGCTTCGGCATCTTCTTCCGCATCGCGCTGCCGCTGGCCGTTCCGGCGCTCGCCGCGCAGATGATCTTCGTGTTCATGGGCGCCTGGAACGAGTTCCTGAAGCCGCTCATGTTCGTCTCCGACAAGTCGATGTTTACGCTAACGCTCGGCCTTAACACCTTCAAAGGCCAGTACATCAGCTACTGGAACTACATCATGGCCGCGTCGATGGTGTTCACGCTGCCGGCGCTGCTCATCTATGCCTTTTTCAACCGCTTCTTCATCAAAGGCATTACGTTTACAGGTGGCAAGTAAGCTCCCACAAAAACATATGCCGACAATTGAGCGGTCTCCAGCCGGGACGAATCATTTTCCCGGGGAGATCGCTGTTTTTTTGTCCCCTCCAATCTTCTCATAGCGCAAGAAAATACTTCCTGATCATTGATTTATATAACATTTCATTGATTAGGCAAGTAGCCGCGCGCATCGTATCCCTTTTAAGATAAAGACAGATCGACAATACACAAGAAAGGGTGGTCCTTTTGAAACAAACCGCGGCAGCGGTCCCTGAGGATCGTCCGGCAGCGAAGCCGGGGAAGACGAAGGTCGCGGCCTGGCTCAAGCAATGGGATTTGCAGCTTATGGTGCTGCCCGCGCTCGTCTTGATTTTGATTTTCAGCTATTTCCCGATGTACGGCGTGATCATCGCATTTCAGGATTACTCGGTGTTTAAAGGATTCGCAGCCAGCCCGTGGGCAGGCTTCAAGCATTTCGTCGATTTCTTCCAAGCGCCCGAGCTTGGGGTCGTGATGCGAAACACCATCGTCATCAGCTTCCTGAAGCTGGCCATCGGCTTTCCGGCACCGATCATTCTCGCGATTCTGCTGAACGAAGTGAAAAATATGTTCTTCAAGCGCGTCGTGCAAACGGTCAGCTACTTGCCGTATTTCCTGTCTTGGGTCATCGTCGCCAACTTCGTGATCTCTCTGCTTTCGACCGATAATGGAAGCGTAAACATTTTTCTCCAGAAGATCGGGGTCATCGACGAACCGATTCCCTACTTGTCGGTTACGGAATATTTCTGGACCATTCTCGTCACGACGAACGTATGGAAAGAGATTGGCTTTGCCTCTATCGTATACTTGGCTGCAATCGCTTCCATCGACCCTCATCTGTACGAATCCGCCGCCATCGACGGCGCGAGCCGTTTTCGCATGACTTATTTGATAACGTTTCCATGCATTTTGCCGGTCGTAATGATCTTTTCCATTCTGGCTATCGGCAACTTGCTGAACGCAGGCTTCGAGGACTTGCTGCTGCTGGGCGTCAACCCGGCGCTGCGCGACGTATCGGAGGTTCTGGACACGTACGTGTACCGAATGGGGATTACGTTAAACCGCTATTCGTTCGCGACAGCCGTCGGCTTGTTTAAGGCCATCGTAAGCGTCGGCCTGCTGACTCTTGCGAACTATCTCGCGAGACGAACCGGCAATAGCTTGTGGTAAGGAGGATATATTGATGAAGCTGGCATTGGAAGACCGCGTCTTTAGCATCGTTATACATATTGCGCTGCTCTTTCTGGCCTTCGTAACGTTTTATCCGTTCTGGAACTCCGCGGTCATCTCGTTCAACCTCGGTTCGGACACCAGTCTCGGCGGCATCACGTTCTGGCCCAGAGTTTTCACGTTGGAAAATTACCAAGTTGTGCTAAAGGACGTTAAAATATTGAAAGGCTTCGGCATTTCCATCGCCCGTACGCTCGTCGGCACCTTCCTGACGATTGCGGCGACGTCTATCTTCGCTTACGGCATGTCCCGTAAGGAACTGATCGGCCGGGGCTATTACATGACCTTCTGCATTATCACGCTTTATTTCGGCGGCGGTTTGATTCCAACCTACCTGCTGATTCGCGGTCTCGGCCTGTTCGATTCGTTCTGGGTATTCGTCATTCCGTCGATCATCAGCGTCTGGAGCATGATCATCTTCCGGACGTTTTTCCGCCAAATTCCGGCCGGCCTCGAAGATGCGGCGCGGATTGACGGCTGCGGCTACTGGGGCACGTTCCTGCGCGTCGTGCTGCCGTTGTCCGGCCCGGTCGTCGCCACGCTCTCGCTGTTCACGGCCATCGCCCACTGGAACGACTGGTTCGTCGCTTCCATCTATATCAACAATCAGGACTTACTGCCGGTACAGGCGCTGCTGAAGCAGACGCTCGATTCCAATATCGCTTCCGAGCTGACCCAGGACTCGGCGGCCCAAAGCTTCCTCGCCAAGCGGCAATCCTACACGACCAAGTCGCTGACGATGGCTACCATGATGGTCACGACGGTTCCGATCATTCTCGTCTATCCGTTCTTGCAGCGGTATTTCGTCAAGGGCGTGCTGGTCGGTTCCCTGAAAGAATAGTCCGGGCTTCAAAGCGCATCGCTTTAAGCATAGCTTGAAATGACAATGGGAAAGGGGCTATACAGACAATGAACAATTGGGTCAAAAAAGGGATGGGTCCGCTGGCAGCCGTCATGGCGCTGGGGACGGTGATCTCCGGATGCTCCGGCGGGGGCAGCGCTCCTGCCGACAACAAAGCGGCGGCACCAAATGGGACACAGACACCGGCCGCCTCGTCATCGGAACCGTGGAAAATCGGCAGCGAGCCGATCAGCTTCACGCTCTTCGGCAACTATGGCTGGTACACGATGCCTCCTTGGGGCAAAGACGTATTCTCCAAGCAAGTACAAGAGCAGTACAAAATCAACATTACCGCCATTAACGCCGGGGGCAACGCGGAAGCCAAGCTGAGCACGATGATCGTGAGCAAGGACTTGCCTGATGTCATCTGGGGCGACCGCGACAAGTTCGAGCGGCTGCGTGAGAACGGCGTCCTCGTGCCGCTTGACCCGTATCTGGACAAATACCCGAACCTGAAAAAGTGGGCGGGCGACGAAATTCTGAACATGCTGCGCTCTAAAGACGGCAAGCTGTACATGTTCCCGAACTGGTACACGAACAAGCCGACAGGCAATGCCGGCTATGTCGTCAACAAGAAAATTTACGAAGAGCTCGGCAAGCCGAAGCTTGAAACGACCGACGACCTGTACAACTATCTGAAGCTCGTTAAGGAGAAATATCCGAACATCATCCCGTTCGATCCGGGCCAGGCCAAAGAAGGCAAAGGCGTCGATCTGCTGTTCTCCGCCTTCGCCGAGAACAACCCGGCGAGCTACGCGGGAACGCTGCGCGCCGTGCCGAAGGACGGCAAGTTTACGTCGCTCTTCGCCGATCCGGTGTACAAGGAAGCGATGATCTTCGTCAACAAACTGCACCGCGAGAAGCTGATGACGCAGGATGCGCTGACGCAAACGGTCGATCAAGTACGTGAGAGGCTCAACACGGGCCGTGTCGCCGTGTATGCGGATATTACCGCCACCGATTATGCTTCCAAAGCAGACGCCGAGCTTTCCAAGTCCGATCCGAATGCCGGCTACTTCATGATCTGGCCGATCCACAAGCCGGGACTGGACAAGAACAAAATCATGGTGGCCCACTACGACCGTCTGGGCTGGAACGCCGCCGCGATCACAGCGACGGCCAAGGACCCCGAGAAAATTTTTGCGGTGCTGGACTGGATGACCAGCCCGGACGGCATGCGTCAAATCGTATGGGGGCCGGAAGGCATGTATTGGAAAGGTCTGGACAGCGAAGGCTTGCCGAACTTGACGGACAAATTTTTCAGCGAGCCTGCGGAGCGCACGAAGAATATGAACGCGACGAACGACCTGCAATTCGTCGGCAACTCGACGTACAACGACAAAATCAAAGTGAAGGCCGAGCTCTCCTTGCCGGAAGAGAAGCGTTCCTGGGAAACAAAATACCAGGACGCCATTACCTGGAAGACGCATATGGACTTGACGGCGATGCGCGGAATCGAGCCGCCGCAGGATAGCCCGGAAGGGATCATTCGCGAGCGCTGGACCGAACTGTACAAGAAGGTCCGCGCCCAAGCGATTCTAGCCAAAAGCGAGCAAGAAGTGATCGAGATCATCGATAAAGGCGAGAAAGACGCGCAAACGCTCGGCATCGAGAAGCTTAACGAGTATTTGACAAAACGCTGGAAGGAAAACGAAGAGAAAATGAAGAAGAAGTAGTTCATGCGGACAAGGCAGGGTGCGCTCTCGGCGCACCTGCTTTTCCATTTCGTTCGAAGATCCAAGGCAGAGGAGGACCGACATGTACAAAGTGCTGATCGCAGACGATGAGACGCTGGATCTGGAAGGAATGAAGACGTTTATTCCCTGGGAGTCGCTCGGGATGGAGATTGTGGGTGCCGTGACGAACGGGTTCTCCGCTTGCGAGCTGATCGAGACCCAGAAGATCGATGTGCTGGTCACCGACGTCAATATGCCCAACATGTCCGGACTCGAGCTGGCGAAACGCGTGAAGGAACGGTTCCACGACGTGCGGATTGTTTTTGTCAGCGGTTACAGAGATTTTCAATATGTGAAGGAAGCCCTGACCTTGCAAGCTTACAGCTACGTGCTGAAACCGATGAACGAGGCCGAGCTCATTCAATCGCTTGAGCGTATCCGGCGGGATCTGGACGACGCCCGCAAGCGCGAGCAAGCGGAGCATGAGGTCCGGCAGATGCTGTCGGGTGGCGCAAAGTCCGCCCCATCTCCAGCTGTGGCCACGGACGGGATGGGCAAAAACGGGAAGCTGATTCAAGAAATTATCGGCATGATGCGCAGCGGACTGGATCAGCCCCTGACGCTGAAGGAAGTGGCGGATCAATTCTCGTTTTCGCCGAATTACCTCGGGCAAATTTTCAAGGAAGCGACGGGCCAGACGTTCCATGAATACCTGGTCGCGCTGCGTATGGAAAAAGCCGGGGAGCTGCTGCGCGATCCGAAGCTGCGCATTTATGAGGTGGCTTATCGGGTCGGCTACCGCTATATCCCTTATTTCAGCAAGCAATTCAAAGAAACGTACCGGATGACTCCGCTGGAATTCCGCAATGGCCAATAGTCGAATCCGGTCGGCCCTCCATCGATCGCGGCGAAACAACGCAGCCGCTTCCGAACCGGAACCGCGGTATATGCCCTTCGGGTACAAGCTGATGCTGTCCTATATGCTGCTTACCTTGGTTCACGTGATCTTGTTCGGTTATTTGGCCAATTGGATCTTCGTGGATTCGGTCCGCAAGCAGACGAGCGAGAACGTTCAGGCGGCGCTCCGCCAAATGAAGGACAATATCGAATACCGGATGAAGGATACGGTTCGTCTGTCGGATATGATCTACTACGACGAGACCGTGGCTTCCCGGCTGAGAAGATTGAACGAAGGCTACTTCGGCTACGAGTCGGTCACGCAATATTTGGAGCCCAAGTTCGATAGCGTCATCAAGGCGACGAACCACCGCATCTGGCTTGTCGTTTATTTGCGCAACGAAACGCTGCCTGAAATCTACTCATTTTATAACGATTCGGACCCGCTGACTTATGCCGGCAAGAGTTACAACATGCTGTACCTGAAACGGATCGCTGACAACTCGTGGTATAAAGACTTTCCCCCGGAACGTTACGGAGTAACCATGCAGTGGCAGCAGATCGACCGGGACGCCGAGTTCGGCAATATTTCGCTCCTGCGGCGGCTCGTGGATACGGCTTCCTTCGGCCGCCAATTGGACTTCGGCTTCATGCGGCTAACGGTCAAGCTGACGGAGATGTTCGAGACCGTCTCTCCGGACTTCGGAGAAGGCACGTCGGTTCGGATCGAGGACGGGAAAGGGCAGATTTTGTTCGAGCGGGGTGCCTGGACGGCGGGACGGATTGCCCAGGTCGGGGAAAGCAACTACTTGACGATAACCGAGCCGTTCCAAGATTTAGACTGGAAGCTTGTAGCCAGCATCCCGAAGGAATGGGTCGAGAAGGATGCGAAGAAAGTGAAGGTGCTGACCGCGGTCATCGGATCAGCCAGCTTCCTGCTCTTTCTGGGCGTAGGCGGCTTCCTGTCCCGCTATTTCTCCAAGCGGGTGTCGCGCATTGTGAGGGTGCTTGATTCGTTCCGTCACGGCAGCTTCCATAAGCGGATACGCTTCAAGGGAAAGGACGAGTTCTCGACGATCTCGCAATCCATCAACGCGATGGCGGAGCATATCGACGGGCTGATTCAACAAGTGTACGTAGCCGGCATCAAGAAGAAAGAAGCCGAGCTGGAATCGCTGCAGGCCCAGATCAACCCGCATTTTCTGTACAATACGCTATCCTCGATCAGCTTGCTGGCCAAGTTCGGGCAAGTCGAGCAGTTGCACCGGATGGTCAGCAATCTGGCGCTGTTTTACCGGCTTTCGCTCAACGAAGGGCGCACCATTATTCCGGTGGCGAACGAGCTGGAGCAAGCCAAAGCGTATCTTGATATTCAAAAGGTGAAGTATACCGACCGTCTGGACGTTTTGTTCGAGATCGAGCCGGAGCTGCTGCGCTACGAAATGGTCAAGCTGGTGCTGCAGCCATTTTTGGAAAATGTGCTGAAGCATGCCTGGACGGGCGACTGGGTGCATATCCGGGTTGCCGGCCGCCGGATCGGCGACGATATCGAGTTCCGGATCATCGATGACGGCGTCGGGATGACGCCGGACACGCTGCGGCGCATCTCGCAGTTCGACGACGGCGAAGAAGCCGGGTACGGCATCCGCAACGTACACCAACGGATCGAGCTGCATTACGGCAAGCCGTACGGCGTAAGCATCTACAGCAAGCTAGGTGTGGGGACGTCGGTGACGATCCGGCTGCCGTGCGTGCCGCGGACGGCGCCGTACGTATCCAGCCGGGCGGAGCTGGATGCCGGACGACGTTCGGAGGAGGCGTGAGGTTCGGCGATTGAAACGAGCTTCCCGTATGGGGAAGCTTATTTCAATTGCTTGAGCAATTGGCTGACCCTGCCCTGCGATATGCCAATCAGGTTACCCCATTCCGTTTGCGAAGCAGATGGATACTGCTCCTTTACTTCGGCCAGGCGGAGCATCGTATCCTTATTCCGTTTTCGTTTCGCTCCGGTTACCTGTTCGTTATTCGCGTCCAACTCCTTTAAACAGGCACTACAGATAAAACGTCCACGAAAAAAGACAGGATGCTCGGTGGAGGAGCAAAAGACACATTCCTCCGTTCGGTACTTCCGGATCAGCACCTGATTTTTTTCGTCGTCAACAAAAAATTCAATGGCATCACCAAATTCTATATTCAACGTTCGTTGCAGTTCAATCGGCAGATTAATGCGTCCTAGATGATCCAAGTGCCGGACAATGCCCGTTTTTTTCATTTTCCCGAACTCCCGTACCCTAGAATAAGCTTCGTCGTGCGAATCCTCGCACGCTTTCCATTACATATAACGATCTATCCCGAGCAAATTTGACGAAAAAAATTGCAAAAACAAGAAACTTATTACATAAAATACTCGTTCAAACAAGTGTATATAAGAGAATGGTGTTGGAGGAATATACATGGAGCAATGGCTCACATTCTTACGTAATCATTTCCATCACCTGGACAACTCATCTCAAGAATTGATCTATCATTCTTTTCGGGAACTGATCTATCACGACATATATTTTTTGTTCAGGGATCATGCCTTAGCCGAAGATGTTGTACAAGAATCATTCTTAAAAGTGGTAGAGAAAGCGCCAAGGCTGGAAAATACCGTAAATATGAAAGCTTGGCTCAAAAAAGTGGCCCGGAATACCGCATACGATTGTTTTAAAAAAAATAAAAAATACCGGCATGTATCCGACCTGCAGCTCGTTAAAGACAGTGAATACTTTTTTCCAACCGAAGTACGCACAGTGGCTGCCCAGGTGGAAGAAAAAATTCGTGACGAAATGCTTCATGAAGCCCTTAATCAATTGAATTTCAAATACAGGCATGTGCTGCTTTTGTTCTATATCGAAGAAAAGTCATACCGTGAGATCGCCCAAGAATTACAGATATCGGAACAAGCTCTCGCTCAAATCCTAACAAGGGCGCGCAAGAAATTGTTTTATTATTTCTCAAGAAAATGGGTTGATCAAGATGAATCATTTTGACCATGACGATCACGAGCTGAAGGAATTGTTGAAACGTAACCATGCCCGTGTCGAAATCCCCAATGGCGCGGTTTCCTGGCAGCAAGTACAGCACAGGCTAAAAAAGATCGGTCGCCGTAATCTATTCGTCCGACGCATCAAGCTAACGGCTGCGATTATGGCCTGCTCCTTGGTCATCAACTTTTTGATGAATGACAATTTTCCTACAACCTACGCAAATATTGCCTCGCTGCTTAAAAAGGTTCAGGGCAATATCATTGAGATTTTTTATGAGGCGCCGCCGGCTCAGGAATCTACACGCGCTAAAACCACTGCGCCTCCGGAGGAAAAGCTGCCCGCTTCGAATCGCCCTGGCAGCAGCTTCGCTCCCGAGAAGACAAGTTTGGAAGAAGCAAAAAGTAAGTTGGCCTTCCCTCTCCTGACTCCATCCTATGTACCTGAACAATTCAGGTTAGATGCCGTATTCGTAACAAAGGAATCGGACGGAACGTACCATGATGCCTACTTGGAATACCTCGATGAACATGGAGAGCTGTTAAAGATCAGCCAACGAAAAATCGAAGGAAAAACGGGGGCTATCAAAACCGATATTCATAGCGATTCAGGCGAATTTATCGACGTTTTTGTGGGAGAACATCCGGCGGTCTTATTCGTGGATCGTAATGGCAGCATAACGAGCTTGGAATGGCTGACGAAAGACCGCATTAAAATCTATATTTCCGGCCCCATCGCCAAAGAGGACATTTTGAAGATTGGAACATCACTACAGTGAGTAGCGAACAAGGGGAGCCTCCCCTGAGCTTGTTGAGAAACCCGCTTCGCGTAGAAAACTCTCTGCATACGCCGGTGGGGTATATCCCTCCAGCCGCTCTTGAAACCCGTGAACTTGATTAGAATTTGCGGTATTTTCACGGGTTTCAAAGGCGGACGTAAACTCTTACGGGATATACCCCACCTCTATTGGGCTGAGTTTTTCTACTTCCAGGGTTTCACAACACTCTGAAGGGGGAACATACCCCTGTTCGCTGCTTTTTACTCCGGAATGAGCAGGGTTGAGGAATAACGAATACCATCTTCCTTCGTACTACCGTAAGTAATCCAATGGAACGATTTCGCCCGATAATAATACCCGCTCGAAACGGACAAATTGTCGATGGTCGTATTCATCCGCGATGCCTTGCTCATCTCCGCTCTCTCCCCTGTGTATACGTCAATCCATTCACTTCCCGTCCAACGTTGTAAAACCAACTGTATCCCTACCGTATCCACTCTACGGGTGGCAATGCTTTCCCCCCATAGACTTGCCTTCCCATTCCCGTTGTAACTAATGTAGGCAGAACCGTTTTCGAGGTAATTATAATTGGGATCAAACGGGGTAAAGGAAGTGACAACTTCCGGCGGTGGCGGTGTTCGAGCTGCCATAGCTTGCCCGGGAATTGCCAGAGCAATCGCAAGCACGGCCATGATTATAGTTTTTGCAGCGAATGGTCTCAACACGGATTCCCCCTTCATATTCGATTCATTATCCTTAACGCCTTATCTGTTAAAAATCTAACGTTTTATTTTCATCACCTATCCTAGGCAGCCCGAACGCATGACAACGTCAAAAAGCTCGCTCCCGGCCGAACCGGAGGCGAGCTTTTGCATCGCTTTGTCTTGGTAATTTACCAAGTTAAGGTTTTGCTGTGATCGGCACTTCCCACTTCACATCGCGGTGCTGCTTTTGCACGGCCTTATACGTCACCGTCAATTCCTTCGGCTCCTTTTCCAGCTGCGGGATCACCAGCACGCCCTGCTGGCTGACCGTGCCGTCTGCGTTGCGGGTTGACGTTCTTTCCAGCCGTGCCTCGTACTCCTTGCCGGTCTCGTCCTTCACCTGCCATAGACTCAGCCCGACGACGTCCTTGGCCAGCTCCGCTTGAACCTCGATTACGCCCCCTGTACCGCTAACGTTCTGATTCCCGACTTTTGCTTCCGCAGGGTCCGTCTTCATGACAAAGTTGCTGAAGGTGAGCCGGGTTCCTTGGTCCTCCGCCTGAACCGGCTTTTGCTGTAATTGGGCTGGCTTCAGCTTCGCGCTAAAATTGGCCAGTTCATTCGTGTAAACGGAGTGCAGCCTGAACGTGAGCTTCCGGTCGCCGCTCATCGGCACAAACGTATGCCACAATTGCATGACCTCGTCCGTCCCCATGCCCGTAATCCCGTTTACAATCGTGTTTTTCTCGATGCTCAAGTCTTTGTCAAGCTTCAAGCCGTCGTCTTGCGCCGCAACGACTTTCCCTTGTTCGTCGACAAGCTCGTAAGCAATTTTGTATTCCTGAATGGCACGGCTGAGCTGGAATGCCAGGAATCCGCCCGGGCCCGGATTCATTTCCTCGGACAGACCGTTCTGCTTCATAATCTGCTTCTGCCGCTCGCGGACTTCGGGAGTGAGCTGGGTCTCCAGGGACAGCAGCATAGCGCTAGGCGCAAAATCGACCTTCTTGAAGTCGATCTTCAACCCTTGCGGTGACGTATACTGCTGGTTGACCGCTACCGTTTTCGTCGCCCGCTTCGCTTCGGCCATATCGATCGGAACCGTCAGCTTCCAGCTTCCTTCTTTGCCGTCTAGCTTCGCCCAATGCACCTCGGCGGTCAGTTCGTCCGGCAGCTCTCTTCCGGTGGCGGTCAGCTCGGTCAATTCCTGGCGAATCATCATATACTCGCCTTCTTTCCGCATCGTCCATCCCCCTTCCTCGGGCTTGAAGAGAGGCTTTCCGTTTTTGTCCTTAAGGACGAATTCTTGCAATCTGTTTTTCCGTTCTCCCGGCTTTAACAAATCGAAATCGATTTTGTTGCCGTTCTGGTCTATCGCTTCGCACATGACCGCAATACGCAGCGTATCCGCCAATACCTCTTTGATCCTAAGCGTGACGCCCTGATCCGTGACGTTGAGATCCAATTGCTTCGAGAAGCCTTGCTTGACAGCCTCCTTGATCCCTTGATCCACGTCTTTGCTGCTGCTGAAAATGCTTTTCACATAATCCGCGAACGTCGGCGATACGAAGGTGCCTAGCGATATAGCCACGGCCAATCCGGCCACAACAATGGTTACTTTTTTCAAAATATCCACACTCCTCTTTTTCCAATCGATACGTTTGGGTGCGGAGTCCGGCGCTTCGGCCGCTTGTGGCAGCTCGCCCGGCACGTAAGGGTCCAAGCGGTCCAATATGGCCTGGGTAAATCCATCGTCAGGCTGCACTTCTTCGAGCGCCGGATCAAAGTCGTCCAGCGAAACCAACAGCCGTTCCATTTCGTTCCGGCAATCGGCGCAGCTCTCCAAATGGCGTTCCCACTGCCTAGCTTCAAACGGAGAAAGGTCTTGGTTCAGTTCCGCGGCCAGCCGATCAGCTCTGACGCACTTCATAGATGAACTCCCCCTCTACTCCGGAATTGGACATGCTCTCCCGCAGCTTCTGCCTGGCGCGGTACAGACGCATCTGCACCGTGCTTATGGGAACCGAAAGCCGTTCCGCGATTTCCTGATAGCTTAAATGTTGCATATATCTCATCACAAACACCGCGCGCTGGCTCTGATCGAGCTCCATAATCCGCTGCTCCAACGCCTGTCTCCGTTCTTTTTCCAGATAGGCGGTTTCCGGAGTTTCTCCCTGCATGAACTCGGCGTCGAAGCCGGTGATGTCGGGTCTGCGCTTGCGCTTGCGCAGCTCGTCAATACAGCGGTTGGCCGCGATCCGGTACAGCCACGCGGAAAAGCTGTGCCCCGGCGTATACTCGTTCAAATGATTATACGCTTTAATGAACACCTCTTGGGCAATGTCCTGCGTATCCGGCGAATGACCCAGCATGCGCCGAAGCAGGGCAAATACCCTTCCCTTGTATTTATCGATAATTTGAGCGAACGCCTGTTTGTCTCCATTCAGAATCCGCTCAACGATTTCGATGTCATTGTCCATCCTGGCCCTCCCTGTCCCAAAAGGTTCGCTGCGCAGCATCTGCCTTTTGCGGCAGTTACATTATGTATGACGCTGCCGAACTGGAAATCTTTCTCCAACTGGAAAAATATTTTTTTCGCCGGCATCCGGTTCCTGTCACAAACCGCTCTCCTTGTTCGCCATAACTAGTAACAACGAATTAAAGGAGGAAATTGCCATGGATCGAAAAGAGTTCGACGCTGCCGTGATCGGCGGGGGGCTAGCGGGATGGATTTCCGCTATCGAGCTGGCGCGGGCGGGCAAATCGGTTGTCCTTCTGGAAAAATCGGACCGGATGGGCGGAAGGGCGAGAACGGTCGACAGGAACGACACACTGTTAAATCTTGGAAGCCACGCGCTGTATCGCAGCGGGGAGCTGTATGCCTTGCTACGGGAATGGGACGTACCGCTTGAGGGAGGCCCTCCCTCTTCCAAGATATCCGCCATTTGGAGCAATCGGGTCTTTCCCATGCCCGCGAGCCCGGTCAAGCTGCTCGCCTCCCGCCTGCTCTCATGGTCCGGCAAAGGCGAACTGGTACGGCTTCTGCTGAAGCTGGGCCGGACCGAACCGGACACGCCGGAGGCTGTCAGCCTCCGGGATTGGGCCGAGAAGGAAGTCCGCGATCCGATGGTGCGGCATATTTTTTACGCCCTATGCCGGACGGCCACCTACACCCTAGACCCCGACCGGCAATGGGCCGGACCGGTGCTCCGGCAGGTGCGGCGCTCGCTGAAAGACGGCGTGCTGTACTTGAACGGGGGCTGGCAGACGATCGTTGACCGCTTGGAAAAGATGGGTGCGGCCGCCGGCGTTCGCGCGATGTGCGGCAAAGCGGTACGCGCCATCGAACAAACGGACGGAGCCGTAAACCGGGTTGTCTGTGCGGACGGCGAAGCGTTCGAGCTTGCGCATGTGATCAGCACGCTGCCGCCGGCGGACACCTGCCGGTTGGTGACGAACGCGGAGCAAACCTCGCCGTACCGATGGAAGATGGAAGCCCGGCCTTCGATGGCCGCTTGTCTGGACCTCGGGCTGAAGCGGCTTCCCGTCCCCGGCAGAGATATCGCTATCGGGCTGGATCAGCCTGTGTTCTTCAGCAATCATTCGGCAGGCGCTACGCTAAGCAGGCATGATACAATAGTCGTACATTTGGTCAAATATAACGGCCCCGGCGAGAGCGATCCTCGGGCGGACGAACGCCTGCTGGAGCAAACGATGAGCCTTCTCCATCCGGGCTGGGAGCAGGAGGTCGCGGTGCGGCAGTATTTGCCCAATATGCCGGTCGTCCACGACTATATGCACCTGGGGCGCACGAACCGTTTCCCGGGTCCGGACGTACCGGACATTCAAGGGCTTTACGTAGCCGGGGACTGGGCAAGTCACGGGGAGATGCTGGCGGATGCCGCGGCGGCGAGCGCCAGAAGGGCCGCACAGCGGGTGCTTGCTGAACTGAACCGGCCGCGCGAAGAACAACCGCTGCACGACATTTGAAGGGAGCGCTTAGACATGAAGCCAGCCGAATCGGCCGGGGAGCTGTACGTTTCCTGCAAGCCCCTGCTATTTTCCCTTGCCTACCGCATGCTGGGAAGCGTGATGGATGCGGAGGACATCGTGCAGGAGGCATTCCTGTATGTGAACGAAACGAAGCTGGATCACGTGCAAAATATGAAGTCCTACCTGTGCAAGCTGGTCACGCACCGCTGCATCGACCGGCTTCGCTCGGCCAGCAAGCAGCGCGAGGTTTATGTCGGCCCTTGGCTGCCGGAGCCGCTAATCGCGGACAGGGGACAGGATGGAGAGCCGTCTCATTTCTACATGCAAAAGGAATCGCTCTCCACCGCTTATCTGCTCTTGCTGCAGCAGCTCTCGTGGAAGGAGCGAGCGGTGTTTCTGCTGCGCGAGGTGCTGCAGTACGAATATGACGAAATCGCCGATATCGTCGGCAAAAGCAGCACGAACTGCCGGCAAATCTTCCACCGCGCGAAGCGGGCGGTCAGCGGCTTGCCCGATCCCAGAGACGGACAGCCATCCAATGCGGCGCCGCCCCGCCACGGCTCGTATCCTTCGCAGGAACAAGCAGGCGACCTGATCGAACGGTTCGTCCAAGCGCTGACCACAGGCAATGTCGGGCAATTGATGGATATTTTGTCCGCGGATGCGGTGCTGTACTCCGACGGAGGCGGCAAAGTTACCGCGGCCGTTCGTCCCGTACAAAGCGCCGAACGCATTTCGCGTTTCTTCGAAGGGCTCATGGCCAAGCTGCCAGAGGCGTTCTCCTATCGCTTGGCGAACGTTAACGGCCAGCCGGGTATTGTTTGTTATTCCGGCAAGCAGCCGGTGAATGTCATTTCGTTCCAAATCCGGGAAGACCGGGTCCATGGCATTTATATCGTCGTGAATCCCGATAAATTAAAGCATGTTCTATAGCCCGTCATGGCGTACCGGCAGGAGGATCGACTCTTCTGCCGGTTTTTTGCCGTCTGATGGCATGGATGATTCGTTAACCTGAATATGATATAATTAGTTAACAATATTCTGCATGGCTATGCAGGAATGGAGAGATGCCCTATGAACAACATCCGGCTCCGCGGCCATCATTTGCTTTGCCTGCTCGGGTACCGTGGAATGGGGTACTCCGAATCGTTTTGCGACAATATGACGGCCGTATACGAAACGCTACGGAAGCAGCCAGACACCCGAATCGAGCTTGTCGAAGGCCCCGATGACATTTGCAGCGCGTTTCCGAAGGACCAGCCCCCACATTGCGACGGCCATAGCGTGTATGACCGGGACGCCCGCGTGCTGGGCAAGCTTGGGCTGCATACCGGCGCCGCGATGACGTGGGCGGACATCTGTGCCGCCGTCTCCGCGACCATGCGTCCGAACGACATCGGCCTGCTGTGCTCGACCTGTCCTTGGGAGCGTTACGGCGTCTGTAAGGACGGGGTCCGCCGGATCCGCAGCGGAAAGCCGCTACCCCCGGTCGCCAGCCGATAACCGATACGACCGCAGCAGCCGAAAAAATCGATATAGGGAAACTGGCCCTTTAACAACCAGTCCATCTCGAGGTATGATAGAGAGACGTACTTCTACAAGCAAGGATGGTTGGAACGGAAATGAAAGTCGGTTTGGTTCGGCATTATAAAGTAAAAAAGGATTATCCGTCGCAATTTTTGATCTCGGCCGGAGAACTCGATCAATGGTTCGCCGAGTATGATGAATCCGACATCGAGCTCGGTCGGACCGACCTGGCCGGCATCGAATGGAACCGCTGTTATGCCAGCGATATGTCCAGAGCGGTCCGCACGGCCGAGCACATTTATGAAGGCGAGATTACCCAATGGCAAATGCTGCGCGAGGTTCCGCCTCCGTCGTTCCGGACGAAGGTACGACTGCCGCTTATAATGTGGGCGGTGCTGATCAAAACCTCGTGGTTTACGGCTCCCCGGTCGATGCCCGAAAGCATGGCCGAAATCCGAAAACGGGCCGACGCCGTCCTGGACGAGATTTTCCGGCAGGGCGACGGGAACGTGCTTATCGTCAGCCATGCCGCCTTGATGATGACGATGAGAAAAGCGCTGCTTGCGCGCGGCTTCCGGGGACCGAAATTCGGCACGCCGGAGAACGGCAAGTTGTATTTGTTCGAAAATTAACGCGAAAGGTGAGTGCCATGGCGAAGAAAAACAAGCCGGCGGCTCCTCCAAGCGCCGCTTCCCAAGACAAACCGGCCACGCTGAAGGATTTGTTGAATCCGGACGTCGTGAGCAAACTGAAAGCGCAGGCCGATCAAATGAAGGCCGAAGCCGAGATTCAGCGCGAAGAAGCCCGAAAGCAGGCGGAAGCAGCCCGAAAGGCCGAGCAGAAGCGGCTGGACAACAACTTCGAATATTTGCTGAACAACAGCGGCATGGACTGGAAGAAGTATAAGTAAGCGCGGAAAGAAAAATAAAACCTCCATATCACGTTCAAACGTGATCTTGGAGGTTTTGTTTTGTGTCATAGGAGTGTATGGGTTACTTGCCGGGCTCCAGTTTGCGAAGCTCGTTATCCCCATCGAAAGCGGACGGATAGTACAGATCGGCGCCTGCAAAATACAGCGAGGTAGCGCGTACGTTGCCCGGAGCGGTATGTCCGGTGCCGTCGATGCGGATTTTCTCGATCGATGCCGAGCCCATGATTCCGAAGGAACCGCGGATAAAGTAAATCCAACCGTCGCGGTATTGGAAGCCGTTCAGAGGTTGATCCGACGAGTACAGAGGAATGTTCACCGTACCGTCCGCGCTCATCTTGTAAATGCCCTTCTTCGCCGAGCTGACGGTCGAATAATAAACCCAGCCGTCGATCACCGCTACGGCATTCACTTCGTCCTGCAGCTTCTTCTTGCCGGTGCCGTCGGTTTTGATCTGGAATAAGCTGTTCGGCGCATGCTCCTTGTCCGGCATCATGAAATAAATCAGGTCCCCGTCAAGGTAAAAACGGCCCCCGACCTCGCCCGAGATGATAACCGTATCCTCCGTCCCGTCGGTCTTCATCTTGTGAATGCTGTTGATCGTCAAGCCGTTGCCGGCAATGTAATAAATCCAGCCGTCCCGAACCCAAACGGAGTGAGCCCCTGCCGAACTGACCTGCGTCCGCTGCGAGCCGTCGGTTTTCATTTTGAAAATACCCAGGTTTTTATCGGCCGCCTTATCGCGGGCCGTATAATAAATCCAGTCATCCACGACGTTGATGGATAGCGCATTGTCCTCCGACAACGTCTGCTTCCCGCTGCCGTCCAGCTTCATCTTGACAAGACTGTTCGGTCCATAGTATTTGTTCGCCGGGTTCATATAGATCCAATCGCCCTGCACGGCCAATTGTCCGCCGTTCGCAAGGTTCAGCGCAGCGGTTTGCCGGGCATCAGCGTCCGGTGCTTTTTCGCAGGCTTGCACGCCGAAGCCGTTCGTCGCGTCCCAGCTCGTCGTCCAGCCGAACACATCATGGGTATAATTCCAGGTCATCGGAAAATAAACGATGTTTCGGAAAAGCAGGAGCGGGTATTGCTCCTCCGCATTGGTGATCGACTTGCCGTTCACATTGACCGGAAAGGGAACCAGCGTTGCCTGCATCCCTTTATCGCTGTTCTCCTGAGAGGTCAGGTCCTGACGGACGACAGGCTCGCAGGATTCCTGCTTCCCGATCGCAAGTCCGTTCACCGGGTCCCAAGCGGTGGTCATGCCGAGCGCCCGGGTATAGTTCCACGTCATCGGAAAATACGTAATATCGCGGTACAGCAGCAGCGGATACAAGCTGTGTTTGTTATCGACGACCGATCCATTCACCGTTACAGGAAAGCCCGGGGCCTTCACGGTCGGAGCGGATGGCGCTCCAGCGGCAGCATAAGAAGACGGCTGGCCTGCCATAAACAGCAGTCCGGCAGCCAGCAGCGAAAAACCTATTTTTCTAATCATGGTGACTCCTTTTGATGTCAAAGGTTTGTTATGTGCTTAGACGCAGAGATCACCGTATTTGTTTCGCCGCGAAAAAGTACAACCACAAAACGAAAAAGCGGCCTCGCACCAAGCTTTATGCCTTCGTGGGAGACCGCCTCTCATTCGCAGGCGCTGCTATTTATTGAATTTTTGCAGCCGTTTGTAAAAGGTGCTCCGGGGAACGCCCAGCATTCGGGCCGCTGCGGTGACGTTGCCCTTGGTCCGCTGCAGCGCTTCGGTCATTTGCTCCATCTGGATCTGCTCGCGCAGCGACAGCGCCATTGGCGGGTCTGGGATCGAGTCCGACAGAGCCGGCTGCGGATGGAAGCCGTCGAACCGGCTTAACGCTTCGCACGGATCGGCATCCGCTCCCTGCGTCATAATATGCAGCCGTTCCAGGACGTTCATCAGCTCCCGGATATTACCCGGCCAATCGTACTGCATCAACTGCTCGAAAAAGCGCTGCGGAAGCGATACCGCCCAAGCCTTCCGGCTGCAATAAAAGCGGACGAGGTGCGGAATATCTTCTCTTCTTTCGCGGAGCGGCGGCGCCTTGACCGGATACACGTGAAGCCGGTAGTACAGGTCCTCCCGAAACTTTCCTTCCTGCACCAGTTGCCGCAGATCGCGGTGGGTCGCCGTAATCATCCGAAAATCGAGCGGGACCTCCTGCGTTCCCCCGACAGGCGTCACTTTCCGTTCCTGCAGCACCCGCAGCAGCGCCGCCTGCATGGAAAGCGGAATTTCCCCGATTTCATCGAGAAAAATCGTTCCGCCGTTCGCCTGCTCGAACTTCCCTTTGTACCCGTTCCGCCGGGCCCCGGTAAACGCCCCTTCCGCATAGCCGAACAGCTCGCTTTCCATCAGCTCCTTGGGGATCGCGCCACAATTGACGGCCAAGAACGGCCTCGTCCGGCGAGGGCTGTTCTCGTGGATCGCTTGGGCGATCAGCTCCTTGCCCGTCCCGGTCTCCCCCAGAATACAGACGCTGGCGTCCGTAGGCGCGACCCGCTTCATGTCATCGAGCGTTTGCCGGAAGGCCGTGCTCGTGCCAATCTCCCCTTGAAAGACAAAGGATTTCGAATTTTCCGCGACCACACCCGGCTGCGGAAAAAAGACCGGCTTGAAGGCGCCTGATAGCGTTTCCTGCAAATAGACGCAGGTGCCAATCAGTCCCCCGTGCGAATCCGACAGGACTGGGACGGTCATCCGGGCTTCCAACCCGAATCCGGCCAGTTCGTCAGCCTTTAAGCCGGCCCAAGCAGGAATCCGCCGGCGGACCGCCTTGCTGGCGCAGACGAGCCCATGTTTGCTACTGCAAACAACCACAGGCTGATCGGTTTCCAGCCGGTCGGCGGTTTGCCGGACGAGCTCCATCTCGTCTTTGTGCAGCCGTATGCTGAGATCGCGTTCGATCGCATACGCAACCGAAGTGACCATGCCGAGCATATAAGGATGGGCGCGGTCTACCGGACAGGAAACGTCGAGCACGCCGATGATCTGGCCGTCGTCGCCACGGATCGGGGCCGCCGAGCAGCTCCAGCGATGGGAAGCGATCGAATAATGCTCCGACCCCGTCACCATCAGGGGCTCTCCGGCCAACAGGGCGGTGCCGATGGCATTCGTACCGACCTCGCCCTCCGTCCAGCGGACGCCTTCGACAAAGTTGATTTTTCCCGCTTCTTGGCGAACATGAAGGTTCCCGGTCATCGACAACACGTAGCCTTCCGGGTCAATGAGAAGCGCGATCATGCCCAGGTCGTCGATGAAGCCGTTCATGCGCTCCAGATGCGGCTGCGCCATATCCCGAAGCAGAGCGTTCTTTTTCTTCTGGGAATGAAACCGGTCATTGGTTAAAACAAGGCGGCCTTTATCCAGATGAGGATTGACGCGCGCATCCCGGGAACGGTACCAGGATTCCACGATTCGTTTATTTAGCCGGGACGCATCCAGAACGCCTTCGTTGACGAAACGCTCCCATATGTTTAAACTCAATGCGGTTTCAAGCATAAGACCCTCTCCCCTGAATGTATATTGTTCGATATAATTCAAAGTCCGCTTAGGGCTGTACGAGCGTGAAACGTGTCACTTTGATTATAAACGATTAAGATAACGCTTACAATCAAGCTTCGGTCTCAGGAGCCGCCGCACGGATAAGCGTCAGGGCTTGGGAGAGACAATAATTTTAATTTGTTCCTTACTGCCGACCAATTCCTCGAAGCCGTCCGGGACCAAACGATCCAGCCGGATCTTCTTCGTAATCAATTCGTCGACCCGCAGCCGGCCTTCCGAGATAAGCGAGATGACGGCTGGGAAAATATTGCGGTACGCGAGCACGCCTTTCAGCTCCCGCTCCTTAAGCACGAGGGTATTCGGGGCGATCGACGCCGGTTTTTCCCAGATGCTTACAATGACCGTCTGACCGTCGGTTTTCGTGCTGCGGATCGCATCGTTCAGGCAGACTTCAATGCCGGTGACTTCGAAGCTGACGTCCACGCCGCCGGGAACGAGCCGGTGCACCGCTTCGATCGCGTTGTCCTTCAACGGGTGGATGACGTGATGAGCGCCCAGTGCGAGCGCCGTTCGTTGTCTGGCTTCGGAAATTTCCACGGCAATAATCCGGCTGGCGCCTGCCGCGCGGGCGGCTTGGATAACGAGCAGGCCGATAGGGCCCGCTCCGTAGACGACGCAGGTGTCGCCGGCCTTAAGCCTGCTTTGCCGGACGGCATGAACGGCGACGGCCGCTGGCTCCACCATCGCGCCTTGCTCGTAGGTCATCCCATCCGGGAGCTGATGAACCATGCTCTCTTTCACCGAGGTGATCTCGCTGAACCCGCCTCCGCCCCCGCTCAGTCCGTGGAAGCCGAGCTCATCGCACACGTTGTATAAGCCTTGCCGGCACGGAAGGCACGTCCCGCACGCGAGAATCGGCTCGACCGTTACCCGGTCCCCGACCTCCACCTTCGTTACGCCCGGGCCGACCGCGACGACTTCGCCGGCAAACTCATGCCCCAGAATGACCGGGGCCCGTTCGTTCGTCAGCGGGTGGGGCTGATCGGGAATGAAGATCGGCCCAGCCAAATACTCGTGCAAATCCGTTCCGCATATGCCACACCACTCGACCCGAATGTTGACCATGCCCGGCCGAACCGGAGGCTCCGGCGTTTCCTCTATACGCACATCGCGAATGCTATGCCAAAATGCTGCTTTCATCGGTGGACCTCCTTAAACATGCACCGCGTGGCCGATGGCGCCCAGAATCGCTTCGTGAACCGCTTCGGACAACGTCGGATGGGCGGCGATAAAGTGCTCCATCATATCGGCGGTCATCTCGCTATGCAGCAGGATGGCGCCTTGGCCGATCAGCTCCGTCGCTTTCGGACCGACGATGGAAATGCCGACAATTTCGTGGTACTGCGGCTCCGTCAGCACCTTCACCCTGCCGACCGGTTCGTCCAAAATCATCGCTTTGCCGTTGGCGGCGAACGGAAATTCTCCCACGCGGATATCGCCGTACCGTTCTCTGGCCTGCTTCTCGGTCAAGCCTACCCCGGCAATTTCCGGGGAGGTATAGATGCAGCGCGGAACCGCCCGGTAATTGACCTTTGCCTCGGCTCCGGAAGCATGCAGCGCAGCGACGGTGCCCTCGTGAAAAGCGACATGCGCGAGCTGAATGCCGCCGATGACGTCGCCGCAGGCATAAATATGGGGAACGCTGGTCTGCATATGCGCGTTGACTTCGATCCCCTGCTTCGTATACCGGACCCCGGCGTTTTCCAGGCCGAGTCCATCCGTCCGCGGCTTTCTCCCGATCGCGACAAGCACGCGGTCGGCGGTGCCTTCGAACACCCGGCTCTCGGTTTCGAAAATCGCCAGCTTCTCCTCCGGCTGCAGCCGCTTCACGGCAGTGGACGTATACACCTTCACGCCCGCTTTCTCCAGCTCCCGCTGCAGGACGGCCGCCGTGTCCGCGTCTTCGCCCGGTAGCAGCTGGTCGGCCATCTCGACCACAGTCACTCGGCTTCCGAGACGGCTGTAGATGCTTGCAAACTCGCAGCCGATGACGCCGCCTCCGATAATCAGCAGGGAAGCCGGAACCGCAGACAGCGACATTGCCTGGCCGCTGTGAATGATCCATTCCCCGTCGAAGGGGGCAAAGGGCAGAGCGACGGGCTCCGAACCTGCGGCGATAATGAAGCGGTCCGCTTCCACGGCCTCATGTTTGTCTCCCTGCGAGACTTGCAGCTTACGGTCCGTGACAAAGCTTGCCTGTCCCCGCAGCACTTTTATTTTATTTTTTTTCATCAAATAGCCGATGCCCTGCACCAGCTTGCTCACAATCCCGTTCTTATAGCTCTGCACCGCGTTCCAATCGACCTCGACCCGGTCCGTGGGCAGCACTACGCCGAACCGGCCGGCGTGCTTGACTTTGTCCAGCGTATCCGCGCTTTCGAGCAGCGATTTGGTCGGCATGCAGCCCTCATTCAGGCACGTTCCTCCCAGCTCCTTCTGCTCGATCAAGGTCACCTGCTTGCCCTGCCCGGCGGCGGCAATCGCCGCCACATACCCCGCAGGACCTCCTCCGATAATGGCTATCGTCTCCATGGTATGGCCTCTCCTTCCCTACAAAACAAGCCGGTACGGGTCTTCCAGCGCGTCCTTCACTGCACGCAGGAACTCGGCGGCCGGCGCGCCGTCCAATACCCGGTGGTCGAAGGTCAGGCTGAGCGGCAGCAGACTCCGGCGCTGCAAGTCGTCTCCCTTGTAGACCAGCATCTCCGCCACGCCGCCGACGCCAAGAATGCCCGCTTCGGGCGTGTTCAGAATCGGCGTAAAATAATCGATGCCGTAAGCGCCGAGGTTCGTGATCGTAAACGTCGAGCCTTGAAGAGCGTCGCTTCCGAGCTGGCCGTTTCTCGCTTGCAGCGCCAGCGCCTTGATTTGGCGCGACAAATCCAGTACGGAGTACTGATCGGCATGACAGATGACCGGAACGACCAATCCCTTGTCCAAAGCGACGGCGATCCCCAAATGCACGTGGTCGAACACGTGGATGCGGTCGTCGATATACGCGCTGTTCATCTGCTTATGCCGCTTGAGCGAAAGGACGACGGCGCGGGCAATAAAATCGGTCACCGTCAGCTTGACCTCGTGCTGCCGCTGCGCGGTTTCGCTCATCTGCCTCTGCAGCGCGAGCAGATCGGTGACGTCGGCCCGCAGCGTCAGCGTCAGCTGGGCGCTCTGCTGCAAGCTGTCGTGCATCCGCGCCGCGATGACCTTGCGGATGCCGGTGACCGGAATTTGCTCCGTGTGCTCCACAAAGCCGGACGGGGCGGCAGTCGCATTTGTCCCGGTGGACGAAGCAGTTGCTTCCCCGGCAGAAGCAGAAGCAGACGATGCGGAAGTCGCGTTGGCGATGGCATGCTCCACGTCCTCCTTCGTAATTCGTCCCTGCGGACCCGTTCCCGTTAGTTTCGCGATATCGAGCCCGGCCGCCTCCGCCATTTTGCGGGCGACCGGTGAGATTTTGATGTCCCTGCCGTGTACGGGAGCTTCGGAAGGTACTGTCCCGCCTGACGGAGCCGCGTCCGGCACTGCGCCGCCTGACGGAGAGCCGTCAGTAGCTGCGCCCTCCGCCGCCCCTGCGGCCACGCCGCCGACTTGCTCGCCGGGCTGACCGATATAGCCGATGACCGTGCCCGGCGGCACGCCTTCCCCTTCGGGAACGACGATCTTCAGCAGGACGCCGTCTGCAGGCGCTTCCAGATCCGTTTCAATTTTTTCCGAGCCGATATTGGCGATGATGTCCCCTTTAGTCACGGGGTCGCCCTCTTTCTTATGCCAGAGGGATACCGATCCTTCCTTCATCGCCATGCCCAGCTTGGGCATGACCACTTCTACAGCCATGGCGATCTCTCCTATCCGGGTTAGTCTGGGTCCGTCTATACGGCGAGCAGCGATTTGTCGCCGAGCAGCTCGGCAACGACTTCAAGCACCTTTTGCGGCGTCGGCAAATAAATGTCTTCCAGCGGCGGCGAGAACGGCACGGGCGTATGCGGCGCCGTGATCCGCTTGATCGGCGCGTCCAGGCTGTCGAACGCTTTATCTGCTACGAGGGCGGCGATATCCGTCGCGATGCTGCACCGCGGATTCGCCTCGTCGATAACGATCAGGCGGTTCGTCTTCGTCACGGAAGCGAGTATCGTATCCTCGTCCAGCGGGGACAGGCTGCGCGGATCGACGACTTCCGCTTCGATGCCTTTTTGCGATAGCTGCCGGGCGGCCGTCAGCGCCGTCTGCACCTGCTTGCCGATTGCCACGATGGTCAGGTCCGAACCGGTCCGCTTAATGTCGGCTTTTCCGAGCGGAATCGTATAGTACCCTTCGGGCACCTCGCCGGTCGCGTTATACAGCGTCTTATCTTCGAAGAAAATGACGGGATCGTTATCCTCGATGGAGGCCAGCAGCAGTCCTTTGGCATCGTAAGGGGTCGAAGGGACGACGACTTTAATGCCGGGAATGCTGGTGAACAGCGCATATAGGCTCTGCGAATGCTGCGCCGCCGCGCGGAAGCCGGCCCCGTGCGTCGTGCGGATCGTCACCGGCACCTGCGCCTTGCCTCCGAACATATAGCGGAATTTGGCCCCTTGGTTCAGCACCTGATCCAGACAGCTCCCGATAAAATCGTTAAACATCAGCTCCGCAATCGGGCGCAAACCCGTCGCAGCGGCTGTCATCGCCGCGCCGATATATCCCGCTTCGGTGATCGGCGTATCCAGTACCCGGTCGCGGCCGAACTCTTGCACGATGCCTTTCGTCACGCCCAGCACGCCGCCCCATGCTTCATCGTCCTGCAAGTGGTCTACGGCCGCCCCGCCGGCCACGTCCTCGCCCATCAGAATGACATTTTCATCCTTGCGCATCGCCAGCTTCATCGCCTCGTTGATCGCCGCGGACATACTGATTTTTCTTGTCATGCCGGTTCCTCCTCGAATGAAATTAGTAAGATACGTACACGTCCGTCAGCAGCTCGGATGCGTCCGGATACGGGCTGTTTTCCGAAAATTCGACGGCCTTCTCCACCGCTTGCTCTACCGAAGCCTTCATGTCCGCCAGCTCGGCTTCGGTATACAGGCGCTCGGTCAGCAGATACGATTCGAACGCGGTAATCGCGTCTTTTTCCTGCAAATGCTCTTTTCGTTCATAATCTTTTTTATATTTTTGGGCATCGCCCTCGAAATGTCCGTAATTGCGGTAGGTGACGCATTCGATCAGCGTCGGGCCCTCGCCACGGCGCGCCCGCTGCACGGCCTGCTCCGCCGCCTCGTAAACAGCAAGCACGTCTTTACCGTCCACCCGGACGCCCGGAATATTGTAAGCGATTGCACGATCGGCGATAGTTTTGCAGCTTGAGGCATATTCGAACGTCGTCGCTTCACCGTACCCGTTATTTTCAGCAATGAAAATGACCGGCAGCTTCCAGATCGCGGCCAAATTGATGCCTTCGTGGAACGTTCCCTGGTTGTTCGCGCCGTCTCCAAAAAAGCATACGCTGACCGCATTCGTTTTCTTGTACTTGGCGGTCAAGGCGGAGCCGCAGGCCAGCGGGTAACCGCCGCCGACGATGCCGTTGGCGCCCAGCATGCCTTTGTTCAGGTCGGCGATATGCATCGAGCCGCCCTTCCCTTTGCACAGCCCGGTAATTTTCCCGAACAGCTCCGCCATCATGCCGTCCAGCTCGCAGCCTTTGGCGATACAGTGCCCGTGTCCGCGGTGGGTGCTGGTGATGCTGTCTTTATCGTCCAGATGGGCGCATACGCCGACCGCTACCGCCTCTTCTCCGGCGTACAGGTGGACGAAACCGGGAAGTCGGCCTTGGGCAAACAAATCGTGCACCTTATCTTCGAACTTGCGGATTTCCAGCATCTTTTGAAACATCCATCCTGCTTTTTCCCGGCTCAAGGCCGTTCCCTTGTCCTGCGCGGCGTTAACCATACCGTGTTCCTCCTTTGGATGTAAAAAATGTCCCCACGCCGGATAGTATTGCAAGTTTCGTGCCAACGGAAAAACCGCTTGATTCTCGCAGAAATGCGGCCCGCAGGAAGCAGAAAAAGTGGACACAAAGAGACTACTGTCTCGTTTTGTCCACTTTTGTTCACCTATTCATCATTGGGATTATCATGGGGAATATCCTGAAATTAGGAGTTTCGGTTTCCTGAAGGAGGGGATGCGACGAAGATGAATCCGGATCGAAAAAGTTATGGGGCTCGGGGAAGAGCGGGCGGCTCTTCCTCGAATGTTCACAGCAGCGCGAATAATCTTCGGCGGCTTTACAGGAGCAGGACTAGCCAAGGGACAACAACCAGCGCCAGAAGCGCAGTCACGAGCATGGCAATGCTCGACACCGTGCCGGAGACGGCACCGAACTCGAACGCCGTCGTCGTTCCGGCCGTATGCGCGCTCGTCCCGAGCAGCACGCCCTGCGCCACCCCGCTGCGGATGCGGAACAGCCGGATAAGCATCGGTCCGACGACCGTGCCAAGCAAGCCCGTGACCAGCACGAACAGCGCCGTCATGGCCGGGATGCCCCCGATCATATCCGTGATGGCGATGGCAATGGGCGTTGTCGTGGAGCGGAGCACCAGGCCGTCGATGATCTTCACGTCGAGGTGCAGCCCCTTGGCGATCCATACCGAGGTCGCAACACCCGCCGCGGAGCCGACCAGTACGCTGGCCATGATTTCTACCGCATATTTGCGCAGCAGGGCGACATTTTTGTAGAGCGGCACGGCCAAGGCAATGGTCGCCGGTCCGATCATGTCTGTCAGCCAGTGCGCCCCGGCGTTGTAGGTTTCGTAAGGAATGTCCGCTTGCAGCAGCAGGACGATGACAACCGCCGGCGTCAGCAGCAGCGGAGATAGATAGATTTTAGGCTTCCTGCGATACAAGCTTTTTATACCGTAATAGACGGCCATGGTGAACAGCAGCAAGACGAGCGAGAGCCAGGTCATGACGGGGTCCGCTCCTTCCGCTTCACGATCGCCTGCGCCACAAGTCCTGCCGAGAGCATGACGACGATCAGGCTGCTCACCAGCACGAGCATGATCGGCAAGCCGTTATCCCGCAGCAGCGACTGATATTGAATCATCCCGGCCGCCGCAGGGATGAAGAACAGCAGCATTTCCGCCAACAGCCATTTGGCCCCGAGATCGATCCATTCGATCCGGATGATTTTCAATTGTAACAGCACAAATACAAGAATGATCCCGAGAATGCTCCCCGGAACCGGCAAATGAAGCAGAGCCGCCAGCCCGTTCAACAGCCAAGAAACGAGCACAAAAAAGAGCACCTGCCCCAAAGTTTTCACAAAAGCCGTCATGTTGCACAGCTCCTTTCCATCCAAAGTTTACACCCCTTCTTTTCATAGGTAAAATGAATATATCGAATTTCTTTCATTCCAATCATCTATGCAAAGGAGGTGCGCGGGCATCGATATCCGGCAGTTGGAGTATGTGCTGGAGATCATCCGGCACAGCAGCTTCACCAAAGCGGCCGAGGCGCTGCACATTACCCAGCCCACGATCAGCAAAGCGGTCAAAAATCTGGAGGAGGAGCTGGGCGTCCCGCTCTTCGTCCGCTCGGGCAAAACGCTGGAGCTAACCGACGCCGGCCAGCTTATTGCCGGTCAGGCGCAAGATGTCGTCCGTTCGTTCAAGCATCTGGAGCTGCAGCTCGGCGATTTGACGAATTTCAAAAAAGGGCATATCCGGATCGGACTGCCGCCGATGGCGGGCGCGAGATTTTTCCCCGGCATTCTAAGCCGGTTTCGCGACACGTATCCGGGGCTCACGATCCAACTGGAGGAGGACGGCTCGGTTAAGCTCGCGGAAAAGGTGGAGGACGGCACGCTGGACGTCGGCGTCGTGCTTTTGCCGGTGGACGAGGACGTCTTCGAGTCGTACTCGTTCGTAAACGAACGGCTGCGGGCCGTGCTCCCTCCTTCCCATCCGTTGGCGGGCAGAAAGGAAGTCCGGCTGGCCGAGCTGCAGGACGAAGCTTTCATTTTGTTCCGGGAAGACTTTGCGCTGCACGAGCGGATTATCGAGGCTTGCGACGACGTCGGCTTCCGGCCCCGGATCTGGTACGAAAGCTCGCAGTGGGATTTTATCTATGAAATGGTCGCCGCGGGAATGGGCGTCGCCCTGCTGCCCGAAAGCATCTGCGGCATGCTCGACCCGAACCGCGTCGCCACGGTCACTTTGACCGACCCGGCCATTCCATGGCATCTGGGCATGATTTGGCGGAAGGATCGCTACCTGTCGTTTGCCGCGCGGGAGTGGGTCCGCTTCTCGAAGGCGCATTTGACGAACCAAGGCAGGCCGTCTCTTTAAATCCATTTTCGAAAGGGGTACGTAAATATGGAACGATTTCGTGCACTCGTCGTGGACAAAACGGAGAATCAGTTTTCGGTAGGCGTACAATCGCTCAGCTTGGACGATTTGTCGGAAGGCGAGGTGCTCATTCGGGTCGCCTACTCCGGCGTCAATTATAAGGACGGCTTGGCGGCAAGCCCGGAGGGCCGGGTGGTCCGCAGCTATCCCACCGTGCCAGGGATCGATCTCGCCGGGACGGTAGCCGCTTCAACCGACCCGCGGTTTCGCGAAGGCGACGAGGTGCTGGCGACGAGCTATGAGCTTGGCGTCGGACATTCCGGCGGATTCAGCGAATATGCGAGGGTTCCTGCCGATTGGGTGATCTCCCTGCCGAAAGGGTTAACCCACCGTGAGGCGATGATCCTCGGCACGTCGGGACTGACTGCGGCGCTGTCCATCCACCGCATGGAAGAGAACGGCTTGCGCCCTGAGAACGGCCCCGTGCTCGTTGCCGGAGCGACCGGCGGCGTCGGAAGCCACGCCGTCTCCATGCTTGCGGCATCGGGGTACGAGGTCACGGCTAGCACGGGAAAAGCGCAGGAGCATGACTACCTGCGCGAGCTTGGTGCCGGTTCGATCCTCAACCGGGAAGAGCTGTACCCGGACGCGGTCAAGCCCTTGACCAAGGAACGGTGGGCGGGTGCCGTCGATCCGGTGGGCGGAGCCGCGCTGCCGCATATTCTTAGCGCTATCCGCCGCGGCGGCTCCGTGGCGCTTAGCGGATTGACCGGCGGCGCCGAATTTACGGCGGCCGTGTTCCCGTTCATTCTCCGCGGCGTGAACCTGCTCGGCATCGATTCCGCCTACTGCCCGCTTCCGCTCCGGCAGCGGCTCTGGGAACGGATGGCCTCGGATCTGAAGCCGCCGCGGCTCGAAGCGATGGTCCATGCGGAAACGTCGCTCGACGAGCTGCCGGACGCGCTGCAGCACATTCTGCAAAGCGGCGTCCGCGGGAAGGTCGTTGTGAAGCTGAAGTAAGCGCTCGGCAAGAGACGTGAAAAAGCCCGACCGGTCAACCCGGTCGGGCTCTTTGTACGGCTGCGGCGTCAACTGCAAGCCGCTTATCCGGCAGCAGGAAGCTTGATCTTCTGACCCGGGAAAATGAGATCCGGATTGCTGAGCTGATTCAGCTCCTGCAGCTTCTGCCACGTAGTGTTATGCTTCCTGCCGATTTTCGACAGCGTATCGCCGGACTTCACGGTATATACTCCGCCGTCTGTCGCCGCTGGAGCCGCCGGGGCGGGCTTTGCAGCTTCCGGTGCTGGTGCAGGCGTTGTCGGTGCAGGAACGGCCGGAGCCGGTGCTGGCACTGGCTTGGACGTCTGCTCGGCCGGCGGAGCCGGAGGAGCCGGAGGAGCCGGTACGGTTGGCGCCGGTGGTGCCGGTGGCGTTACCGTGTCGGATGCCTTTTTGACCGCGATGCGGCTTTCGACCTGCGGGTTCACTTCGCCCTTTTTCTGGAAGTACTTGATCAGCGATTCCTCCAGCGAAGAATAGTCGCCCGCGAGCGGGTAATCCTTGAACATCTTGTAATCGTCCCCGCCTGCGGCCATAAAGTCGTTCGTCGCAAGCAGATACGTTTTGTTCGGGTCGATCGGCTGGCCTTTGACCTTGACCGCGGATACCCGTTTGCCTTTCGGCTGCGCAGGATCGAGCTCAAAGGTAACGCCGCCGACCTGCGGGAAGCCGCCCAGCGGTTCCGGATAAGCGGATACGCCATGCTCAAGAGCGGCGACGATGTCGGAGCCCTTCACTTTTTTCGTTTGAATGTAGTTGCCGAACGGCAGTACGGTAATGACCTGCCCTTTCGTGATCGGGCCTGCGGCGATCGAATCGCGGATGCCGCCGCCGTTCGTGATGGCGACGTCGGCGCCTGTCTCGTCGATCATCGCGTCGGCAATCAGGTTGCCGAGGTTCGACTCGCCCTTGCGCACGACTTCGCGGTCCCCGACCAGCTTGACGGAAGTCGAGCCCACTTTTTGCTCGAGCACCTTCTCCTGCTCTTTTTTCACAGAATTAATAATGTCCAGAACGGCCGCGTCGCCCGGAGTTTTGTCGTCGTCGGCGGCTTTTTTCGTGATCAGACCGGACACCTTGTCCTTCAGCTTCCCGTTCTCGAACGTCAGGTCGACGCGTCCGAATTGCTTAAGGTACTCGCCGGTCTGGGCGATCAGCACGTTGCCGACCTTCATGCCCGTATCCAGCTTCGTATGGCTATGTCCGTCGATGATGACGTCGATGTCCGGCACCTGCTCGGCCACCTTGATGCTCGTGTCGATGCTGGACTTGTCGACTCCGAGATGCGTCACCGCAATAATGGCGTCGACTTTTTTGCCTTTCAGCTCGCCCACAATCGCCTTCGCCTCGACGGCAGGGTCCGTGAACGTGAGGCCCGCGACGTTGTTCGGATGCGTTTTATAAGCGGTTTCAGGCGTAGTCAGGCCGAAAATACCCAGCTTGATGCCGTCCACTTCCTTGATCACGTAAGGCTCCAAAATGCGGGTGCCGTCCGCTTTTTTTGTATTGGCGCTCAGTACGGGGAATTTGGCTTTGCCCGCCAGCTCCTTAAGCCGCTCGTACCCGTAGTTGAAATCGTGGTTGCCCGCGGCCATCGCACTGTACCCCACGGCATTCATGATGTTGACGATGCTTTCGCCGCGCACCAGATTCGCAACCGTTTGCCCGTGGAACGTATCGCCGGCATCCAGTATGAGCGAGTTCGGGTTCGTTTTCGCATACTCCTTGATCATCGCGGCCATTTTGGCGAAGCCGATCCCTTCCTTGCTCTCGTCGACCCGGGAATGCGTATCGTTCGTGTGGAACAGCGTAATCTTCGTCGTGCCCTTCTTGCCGCCGGTGTTCCCCGTCGACGTTTCCGCCGCCGCTGCCGGGGCTGCCGCCGATACGAGCATAAGCGCAGCCAGCGCCGGGGACATCCATTTTTTCCAACCCTTCATTCGCAGCTTCTCCTCCCAAATTGAACCAGTTTGGCATGTCCCTTTTAGTTTAGCACAGATATATAAATGGAAATTCTGCCCTGTGTAAATTTTTCGTAAATTCAATCGGCTCGATGGCAGAAAGGCAATTCCTGCGCCAGCTTTAAAACGAGAGATTGAGTTTTTTCAACTGGTATCATACAATGAAAATGCTTAATTTTTGGCAAAAAGGGGATTGCAGCACATGTTTGGATGGTTGGCAAAAGGCTTGCTCGCAGGCTGCATCGCAGTCGGGGTAATCGCCGGTTCGGTCTATCAATGGGGCAGCTATCCGTATGCGGATCAGGTCGCGGTGCTGGCCTATCATCATTTGGACGATACGGATCAAAGCAACGTCACGATCACGCCGGAGCTGTTCCGCAAGCAAATCAGCTTTTTGAAGGAAAAAGGATACCATTTTCTCACGCTTTCGGAATTCCGCGAATTCATGAACGGCAAGGACGTGCCCCGGCAATCGGTGCTGGTTACGTTCGACGACGGCTACGAAAGCTTCTATACGTACGGATACCCCGTGCTCAAGGAGCTTGGCATACCGGCGGTCAATTTCGTCGTGACCAAGGACTTGGCCGATCCGAAGGCGCCTGCCCTGACGGCTTTATCCGAGGAGCAGATCCGGCAGATGGCCTCGGAAACGGACTTTATCGATTTTCAATGCCATTCGCACGACCTGCACCAAAAAGTGGACGGCAATCCGCTGCTCACCAGCTTGCTGCATACGGAGGGCCGAATTGAAACGGTGGCCGAATATGGCGACCGGATTCTGAAAGATACCCGGGCTTGCGCCAGCCGGCTCCACGCCCTTCATCTGCAGGAAGTGGATATGTACGCCTACCCTTACGGCATGTACGATCAGCAGGCATCGGAGCTGGTCCGGCAGGCCGGGATTCGCTACGCGTTTACGGTAAAAAGCGGCATGGTGACGCAAAAGAACGACGTGATGCAAATTCCGCGCATCAATGCCGGGAATCCGAGCATTACGCCGGAAAAGCTGCACCGCACGATCATGCGCCGCGCCGTGAAGACACACCTGTCCTGGCTGAGCCGCTAAAGACAGGTTGGTTTAGCGGCGGCCGTCGAACCACAGCTTGCGGTAGTCGACCCAGCCGAGCGAGCTGATCGAGACGTCCCGCAGTCCCGGCGGGTACGAGGCCGACTGCTGCCAGCGGTACCACAGGATGACGGCGCGCTCCCGCAGGAGCGTTTCTTCCAGTCGGCCGAGCAGCGCTAACCGGTGGGCGCGGGAAGGCTCCCCAGGAAGTGCAGCGCACAGACGGCGCGCTATTTCATTCAGCTCCGGAGGCCAGCACCGCCTCACGGGGCTGTTTGCGTTAGCCAGCAGGGCGAGCAGCGTCCACTCCGCATCCTCTTGCACCGGCTGCTCCAGTAAGTACAAGTCCGCCGCGGCGAGCGTCTCCTCTTCGAACAAAGCCTCGTACGGCACAAACGCAAGCTCCAGACGAACGCCGTACGGAGCGAGCGCCCGCTGTAGCCACGCCGCATCCCGCTCGTGGCCTGCCCCCGCGTACGTGACGAGCCGCAGCGTCCGCTCCTCGAGCCTGTCCGCCGGAGTCCCGCCAGCATGGCAGGCTATCGCAGGGCTATGGCCAGCCTTGCAGTCCGGTGCAGAAGGTGTGGCGTTGTCATCCCCCTCCATGTCCCGGATAAAACGATTCGCCAGCGGCCCCCGGTTGCCGTCCAGGTCTAATTGGACCGAGCCGTTTCGGAGCACGGAGGCCAGCAGTTCCCGCAGTCCGGCGTCCGACCAAGGCGAGGAGCTGCCGCTACGCCAGTTCAACGCAATAAACTTGCAGCCCCGGTCGATGTTCGTTTCCTCCAGCCAGTGTTCCTGCAACCGGCTCTCCTCGCTTTCGCGGTAAGGGCGGTAATGCCGGAAGTTCAATCCGCCCAGCTCGGCTTCGTCCTCGGCGCCCGCAGCTTCATTGTCGTCATAAGTGGATGGCAAGCACCACATCTCCACGCGGTCCAAATGTGCTCTCCGCTTGTAGTAATCCGCAAACGCCTCAAGCGCAAGAAACCGGCTTTCCCGCTCCGCCAAGCGGAACGGTCCGGTGCCGACCGGGCGGAAAGCAAAGTCCGCCGTCAGCCCCGCCGGAACGATGGAGGCCGCCGGGGATGCCAGCAGCCCGAGCAAAGGTCCGAGCGGCTCTCGCAGCCGGATTTCCAGACGGAAATCGTCTAACGCCGCGACGGCTTCGAGTCCTTCGTATAGCGGCGCATAGGGTGAGATGGCATGGGGCTGCCCCCTGCCCCGCGTCCGCTCCAAGGTGTAGGCGGCATCCCGGGCCGTGAACGGAACGCCGTTGTGGAAGCGCACATGCTTTTGCAGCGCGAATATCCAGCGCTCCCGGCCCTCCTTGTCCGCCACCCGCTCCCAGTGATGGGCCAGCCCGGGCAAAAAACGGTCTGTCTCCCGGTCGTACCTCACCAACGTATCGAACAGTTGCCTGATCATATGCAGCTCCGTCCGCCGTGTCGCATAAACCGGGTCTAGCGAACCAAGCTGCCGGTAGGACGGGAAGCGGAGCACCTCCATGTGTCCCTGTTTCTCGTCCGGCGACGCTTCTCTACGGTAGCCGAACGCCTCCTGCAGCAGCTCCGCGAGCTGTCTGCGGCCGTCCGGCGTATCCGTGCCCTGCTCCGCCAAAGCCACAGCCTCGCGGAGCCGCCCATGGGCGAGCCGTTCCTTCACCTGCTCCAGCAGCAGCCTGTCGGGCTCCGCCCGCAGCTCCAGACGCGAACGGTTGCCGCGTCCGCGGCCCGGCTCCCACCCGATCCAATCGCGCACCCGCATTCCCCGCAGAAGCAGCTTCACATTGCGCTCCGTGCAGTGAAGCAGTCCGGCCAGCTCCGCCAGTGTCGCTTCTATTCCGCCATCCAGGCCCCGGGGCTGCAGCCCCCGGTACAGCTTCAGGTAATGCTCTTCCAGCCGCATCGCACTCTGACTCCTTCTTCCTTTCGATCATATAACCCTGAACCAAAAGGGGAAATTTTCTGAACCCAGTTTACACTTTTTATTCCCCTTTTTCCATTTACAATTAGAGCTACGTCAACGCATACAAAGGGGCTGTTTGAAATGAAAGCACACGGTCCATCCGTCCGCGCAATCGCTTGGGTAACGGCGGTCTGTCTGCTTGGCGATTCGATGCTCTATATCGTGCTTCCGGTGTACTGGCAGCATTACGGCTTGGATGCGCTCTGGCAGGTTGGCGTCCTGCTGTCGGTCAACCGCTTCGTCCGGCTGCCGCTCGGCCCGCTGATCGGCTGGCTGTACAGCCGGTTGCCGAAACGAACCGGCGTGCTTGCCGCGGTCGCTCTGGCCTGCGCGACGACGCTGGCGTTCGGCTTCTTCAGCGGCTTCGTGCCGCTGCTCGCGGCGCGGGCCTTATGGGGAGCAGCCTGGTCGATGCTGCGCATCGGTGGCTACCTGACGGTGCTGGAGGCCAGCGGCGGCGGGGACCGCGGCCAGCTGCTCGGCCGCTACAACGGCATCATGGGCGTCGGCAGCCTCGTCGGGATGCTGGCAGGCGGCCTGCTCGCCGACCTGCTCGGCGTGCGCGCGGTGGCGCTGCTGCTCGGCGCGGCCACGCTGGCCGGCCTGCCGTTCGCCTGGCGCTTCGTGCCGCCCACCGTCACGCCGTCTGCCTCGCCGCAGCCCGACCCTTCCGTGCCGCGGCTGACTACCGCAGTGCTGCTGCCGCTACTGTCGGGCTTCACGGCCGCGCTCGTCTTCTTCGGCCTGCTGATGTCCACCCTCAGCCCGCTGATCGCCGCCCGCCTGCCGGACGGCGGCACGCTCACGCTTGCAGGCTTCACGCTCGGCGCAGCCTCCGTCGCCGGCGTCCTGCAAGCGCTGCGCTGGGGCTGGTCGCCCTTCCTGTCTCCCTGGTTCGGGAGACAGTCAGACGGCCCTCGCGGCCGCCTGCCGCTGTACCTCGCCGCGCTCGGTCTGGCGGCTGCCGCCTTCGCGCTGCTGGCGGTACCGCTGCCCTTCGGCCTCTGGCTTGCGGTCCTGCTCGCGGTGATGCTGGCGAATACCGCCATCACCACGCTCTCGGACACGCTCGCCGCCGACGCCGCCGCGGGCAGCCGCGCTGTCGCGTACATGACGACGTATACGATCGTCGTCGATATCGGGGCCGCGCTCGGCCCGCTGGCCTCCTTCGTCCTGCTGGGCGCGTTCGGCCCCGCCGGCGTCGGCTTCGCCTGCGCCGCGCTGATGGCGCTCACCGCCGCAGCCTGGCTCATTTTTCATCGCCGACGGCGTATGCTATAATGTGCGGCAAAGAACGTACGAAGGAGCGAATCGAGATGCAGCAGTTCGAAGCGGTGCTTCACCGGCCCGAAGGGACAGGGACGTGGACGTACTTCACGCTGCCCTTTTCCGTGGAGGCCATTTTCGGCAGCAAAGGACAAGTCAAAGTGAAAGGAACGGTCAACGGCGTGCCGTACCGCAGCTCGGTAATGCCGCACGGAAACGGTACCCACTACATGGTCGTAGGCAAAGCGATTCGCGATCAGGCCGGGGTCGCGCCGGGCGATCCGGTGCAGGTCGCGATGGAACTTGATACGGAAGCGCGAACCATCGAGGTGCCCGGCGATCTGGCCGACGCTCTGCGCCAAACGGAAGAAGCCGCAGCCCGATTCGACAAGCTGGCTTATTCGCACCGGAAAGAATTCGTGGACTGGATCGAATCGGCCAAGCGGCCGGAAACGCGGGCGAGCCGGATCGCGAAAGCCGTAGCGATGGTGTTGGAAGGAAAAAGGCCGAAGGGATAGCGGGCGCTTTGGAGGAGGATGCGGCATGGAACTGGCGGAAATGATGGCACGGCTTGAAGTGCTGGGCACGGAGCAGAACCGTAAAGTGTACGGAAAACACGGCGCCAAAGAGCCGTTATTCGGAGTCAGCTTCGGCAATCTGGACAAGCTGAGAAAAGAGATTAAAACGAACGACGCCTTGGCCGAACAGCTCTGGAACACGGGAAATACGGATGCCCGGACACTGGCCGTCATGATCGCCGATCCGAAAACCCGAACGCTTGAGCAGTTGGAGCAATGGCTGGACGATATCGATTATTACTGCTTGACGGATGTGTTTGTGACCCATCTGGCAAGCAAATCCCCCTTGCTTCCCGAGCTGCTAGAACGCTGGACGGCTTCAGACCGGGAATGGGTCGGACGGGCCGGCTGGCAGCTGATGGCGCACGCCGCCATGAAGAGCAAAACGCTCGAGCTCGACGAGGACTATTTTCTCCGGCAGTTGGAGCGCATCGAAGCCCGCATCCATTCCAGCCCGAATCGTGCCCGGGATGCGATGAACGCCGCCCTGATCGCGATCGGGATGCGCAGCGAAGCTTTGGAAGCCGTGGCCTTGGCAGCCGCAGCCCGCATCGGCAAGGTCGAGGTCGACCATGGCGATACGGGCTGCAAGACGCCGGACGCGGCGGTTTACATCGCCAAGGCGAAGAGCCGGAAGCGCTGACCGCCGCACGAAGTAAGGAGCGCATTTCCGCGTACGGGAAGCGCTCCTTTTTATCTCAACGCGCACCTTTCCCGATACACGTTGCGTCACTGCGCGGCGGGTGATCCCCCTATGGGTGGGCAACGAGATGTATCCCCGGGAAGAAAACCCCCGAACCGCCGAAGAGCCTGTGTGAAGTGCAGGAGCGGAGCTTATTGGGAAATAGAGGAACGCTTGTTCCTTTATTTTCGCTATCGTGAAGCAGTTTGACAAAATAGAGGAACACATGTTCGTTATCCGTTCATTTTTGGGCGGAACTAATAAAATTCGACAAGAGTAACACATCTGTGTTCCGCTACTTGCCGCATCCCCTTCAACTCTGGCCATATAAAGGAACTGGGATGCCTAAATGGGAAAAATCATGATCCGCATCGCGTTTTGGCTACACTTAGCAAGCGGAACAGCTTCATGAAGGCCGGTCTCGTAAACATCATGAGGGCTGCCCCCCGACGTTTGCAGCGCCGCAACTCGTGCTGAGGGAGGTGCACCAAAATCCTCAAGCTCCCCTCCTCAGACTGCCCTCTCCTCCCCGCTCCCGCCTTACTCCGCCCTGTCGGATCGTCCTCCCCGCTCCCGCCTTACTCCGCCCTGTCGGATCGTACGCCTCCCCGCTCCCGCCTTACTCCGCCGCTGTCGGATCGTCCTCCCCGCTCCCGCCTTACTCCGCCGCTGTCGGATCGTCCTCCCCGCTCCCGCTTTCCTCCACCACTATCGGATCGTCCTCTCGCTCCGCCTTACTGCGCCGCATCGCCGACTGGATCGGGCAGGCGCGCCGCCGCAAGCCGCCGCTGCAATGGGACCCGGTCGTCGACTGGATCTAGACGAGGAGATACCGCCTGTCGATTTGCATGAATGTATGACCCGTTCCATATACTACAACTATGTATTTTTTCCAAATACTTCAAGAAGTGTCGGAGCTCTTGAACCACACGAAGGAGGATAATCATGATTAAGAAAATGGCAACGGCTGCCGTTTATGTGGAGGACCAGCAAAAAGCGAAAGCGTTCTGGACGGAGAAGGTCGGCTTCGAGGTCGTAGCCGAACACCAAATGATGCCGGGAGCGAGCTGGCTGGAGGTTGCGCCGAAGGGAGCGGAATCCGCGCTGGTGCTCTATCCGAAAAGCATGATGAAAAACTGGGCCGAGCTGAAGCCGTCCATCGTATTCGTCTGCGACGATGTCGAGAAGACGTACGAGACGATGAAAGCGAACGGCGTCACCTTCGAGGGCGAGCTGCAAAAAATGCAATGGGGCACCTTCGCCACCTTCCTCGACGAGGACGGCAATTCGTTCTTGATCAAAGGCTAGAGAAAAGAGACCGCCCAAACGCCGAAACGTTTGAGCGGTCTCATATTTATGGCCGGTCCGGCGGGCCGTACTCGGACCGCCGCCGTTCTCATTTCCCCGCCGTATACTCGGCTACGACCGGGTCTGAATTCAGCCTCCCGCTCACCGCTTTGATCACGAACCGGTACGTTTGAGACGGGTCCTTTTTCGCTACGGTATAGCTGTAGGTGGTCGTTCCGTCGGCATGACGGACTGTGGCCGTCCAGTTCGGCGCCACTGCGTCATTCTGCTCGTAAATGCGATAGCCTTCTACCGCCGGTCCCGTGCCCGGAGCGGTCCAAGTCAGCTTGACTTGCCCGTCCGCCGTCAGCGTCGCTTTGGCATTTTGCACCTTGTTCGGCTTCGCGGCGGTCTTCTTAATGCTGTAGGCGTCGTACAGTTCCGTGCTTCCGCCCTTCGTGGTCGTATAAGCTTGGAAAGACAGCGTATCGTCCTGGACGGTGACCCCGGTGAACATTTGCTTTTTGGGCTGACCGGATACGGCCGCGTACGGGAAGTCCTCGTTTTTGGGCTTATAAAATTTCGGGCCTGCCGTGTTGCCTACGAAATAGACCGTCCCCTTCGGGTTCAGGACATGGCCTTCGTCGTCCTTCGTCACCTCTTGAGGCTGACCGGCGTACATTGGATAGCTTCGGGTGTATGTGTGATCATGTCCCGACAGGACGGCATCGATACCCAGCTCATCGAACAGGGGCGCCAGATGTTTGCGGAAAAACTTGACGTCCGTGCTGCTGGAATGGCTGGCTACCGAATAAATCGACTTGTGGAACAAGACGATTTTCCACTTTTTATCCGTTTTGGCGACTTCGTTTCGAAGCCATTCCACTTGCTTCTTGAAGACGGGGTCGGAGTCGCCCGAATACTGCGTGTTGAACACCATGAAATGAGCCGGACCATAGTCAAAAGCGTACACCGAGCCTTCCGGGGTGGCATCCGTTTGCGACTTGTTGGGCAGATGGAAGTGGTAGGCGTAGTTATTGTAATTTTGGGTTTCATGGTTGCCCAGAATCGGCATCAGCGGAAGGCGGGATAAAATGTCTTTCGGCTCGTTCAACAGCCACATCCACTGCTCCTCCACATCACCGTTGTCCACCAGATCGCCCGTATTGACGATGAATTTGGCGTCCGGGAATTTTTGAACCCCTTGCTGAACCGTATTTTTCCAGATCGTGTAGTCGGCTTGCGTCTTAGCTTGGGAATCGGTCATATACAGGAAAGTAAAGCCGTTATCGCTTGCAGGCTCCGTCGTAAACGTGCCGATCTCGCTCCAGTTGCCCGCCGTCCCGTCGCCCAAACGGTAAGCATAGGCAGTGCCGGGCTTCAAGCCGTCGGCGATGACTTTATGGCTTGAATATTTCGTGGTTTTATGATTGGATTTATCCGCCAGCGTCAAATAAACGCTGATCGCTTGCGAAGTGCCTTGATACGTCTGGACTCCCTCAGACGGAAACGAATTTCCGTTGAGCTTCGCGGCTTCCACGACCTGCAGCTGGGTGCCGGTGATCTTGTCCGACGTGTACCAGGCGAACGCCATGCTGGTTTTCGGATCGTCGTAATACGTCAGCGCGATCGCCGTCGGCTTGCCGCTCTGTGGATTTCCGCCGTTGCCCGAATCGTCGGGATTCGCAACGAGCTTCATATCCCAATACAGGTCGGAGCTGCCCGCGCTTCCCTGATGCACCTCGGCCGCGAGTACGTTTGCGCCGTCGCGGAGCTTGCCTTTCAGAACGGCGGTCAGGTCGGCCGTGACGGTCCGGGGATCGCTTTTCGATTCGGAGGCCAGCGTAGCGTAGCGAATGTCCCCTTCCGGCATATTGAAGCGGTACGCCTCTTCGCCGTTGACATAGAGCACGACGCCGTCGTCCACCCCGAAGGTGCTTTGGATCTGCTGAACATCGCTTACTTTAGCCGCGTGAACCGTTGTGCGAAAATACGTGGTCGGGTATTTCTTTTTGGAGTCCGGACCATAGCTGACGGCGGTCTTTACGGAGCCGAACTCCGAAGTTCCGGTATCCGCCGGATAACCGAAAGGCGCTTGCCCGGAGCTCCAGTCGGAGTCGTCATAGGCAACGTTCTTCCAATCGCCTCCCAAATCTTTCCCTCGGTCAAAATAGCGCCATGTGGCGTTTCCGGCCAGCAGTGTGACGGGACCGGCAGACGACGCGGCGGAGTCTTCGGATTCATCCGCAAGGGCTGCTCCCCCTGTTAGCAGTAGCTGCAGCACAAGAAGCAGAGACAATATCATCGGCCATCGTTTTCGCTTCAACCCTTTGTTCATCAACTTCACTCCAATCTTCATAAATGAAGTATTTAACCGTCGATCAAATTAATTCGTGCGCTCCCTCCTTACCCCATAAAATCCCACTATATGGAAAACAAAACCATTGTAGCTTTCATTGTAAAAAATTTCAACATGGAATAATCCCATATGAAATTAATCCACCCGCCACTCCCACAGAAAAAAGGGACATTTCCTTACGCCAGAGCCATGCGTGCGGAATGTCCCTCATTTGGTTATGCTATATGCTTTTGTGAAACGTCTTCGTCCGGCCCGGCTAGTACGCCAGCCGTCCATCCCGGACGACGACCTTCCCGCCTTTGACGACCGTATCCACGTGGTTGATGCCGAAGTGATACGGCACATAGGCCAGATTGGCTGCATCGAAAATGACCAGATCGCCCTGCTTGCCCGGCTCCAGGCTGCCGACCCGGTCGCCGCGCCCGATGGCGTGCGCCGCGTTGACGGTCACAGCCGTCAGAACTTCTTCCGGCGTCAGCCCGAGGTTCAGGCAGCCGAGCGTCATGACGAGCTGGATCGACTCCGTCGGCGAGCTGCCGGGGTTATAGTCGGTCGACAGCGCGACGGCAAGGCCGAGCTCGATCATGCGGCGCGCGCGGGCATGCTGCTTCAGCCGCAGGTTGAACGAGGTCGCCGGCAGGCAGACGGCGATCACGTCGGCATCGCGCATCGCCTCGAATCCGGCGTCGGTCGCGGCCAGCAAGTGCTCGGCCGAGATGCAGCCGAGCTTGCCCGCAAGCTCCGCGCCGCCGAGCGGCTCGATCTCGTCGGCGTGGATTTTCACGCCGAAGCCGAGCGCCTTGGCCGCCGCCAGAATCTCCTCGGACTCTTCGGGCGAGAACACGCCGTGCTCGCAGAACACGTCGCAGAATTCGGCGAGTCCGAGACGCTTCACCTCCGGCAACATTTCGCGGATCACGAGCTTCACGTAATCGGCCGAGCGGCCCTTGTATTCCTCGGGCACCATGTGCGCGCCCATGAACGTCGAGACAAGCTCGACCGGGTGCGCTTCGTTCAGCCGCTTCGTCACCCGAAGCTGCTTCAGCTCATCCTCCAGCGTAAGGCCGTAGCCGCTTTTCGCCTCACACGTCGTCACGCCCTGCAACAGCAGCGTATCGAGGCTGCGCTTCGCCTTGGCGTACAGCCCGTCCTCCGACGCCCCCCGCGTGGCGCGGACCGTGCTCAGAATGCCGCCGCCCTGCGCCAAAATTTCCAGATACGTCGCACCCTGCAGCTTCATCGACAGCTCGTGCTCGCGCGAGCCGCCGTGCACCAGATGCGTATGCGGGTCGACTAGCCCCGGCGTCACCAAGCGGCCGCCGGCATCAAGCTCTTGCGCGACAGGAAGGCCTGCAATCTGCGCGCGTACGTCGGCTTCGGGGCCTGCAGCGACAATAACGCCGTCGCGTATGGCTACGGCGCCTCCTTTTACAACGGGCACGTCCGCCATCCGGCTGCCTGTGCGCGCCCCCGCTTCTCCCGCCATCGTAATCAGCTCGCCGATATTGTGCACGAGCAAATCGATCCGTTGCTGTTCCATCTTCTATCACCTCAACAAAGTCGTCCGACCCGATATCGTTCGGGCCGGACGGAATATAGCAGCATACGGTTCACACGGTCCGCCGGTTTCCCGGCGGATACGGCGAACCGCAGCTTTACTACGCTTTATTCAGCCGGTTGGCTCGAATCGCCAGCCACGCCTTCTTAAATCCCCAGCATCGGTACGCGAACGCCGCGCTCCTTGGCCGTCTGAACCGCCAGCTCGTAGCCTGCGTCCGCATGACGGATAACCCCCATGCCCGGGTCCGTGTTCAGCACGCGGGACAACCGTTCTTCCGCTTCTTGCGAGCCATCCGCGACGACGACCATGCCGGCGTGGAGCGAATAGCCCATTCCGACGCCGCCGCCGTGATGCACCGAGACCCAGCTTGCGCCGGACGCCGTATTCACGAGTGCGTTCAGGATCGCCCAGTCGCCGACCACGTCGCTGCCGTCCTTCATCGCTTCCGTCTCGCGGTTCGGCGAGGCGACGGAGCCGCAGTCGAGGTGGTCGCGGCCGATAACGATCGGCGCGGACAGCTCGCCGCTGCGCACCATCTCGTTGATCGCGAGCCCCATCTTCACGCGCTCGCCATAGCCGAGCCAGCAGATCCGCGACGGCAAGCCTTGGAAGGCCACTTTCTCGCGCGCCATTTCGATCCAGCGGCGCAGGTGCTCGTTTTCCGGGAACAGCTTGAGCACAAGCTCGTCGGTCTTGTAGATGTCCTCCGGATCGCCGGACAGCGCGGCCCAGCGGAACGGCCCTTTGCCTTCGCAGAACAGCGGGCGGATGTACGCCGGCACGAAGCCCGGGAAGTTGAACGCGTCCTTCACGCCTTCGTCGAGAGCGACCTGACGGATGTTATTGCCGTAGTCGAACACGACGGAGCCCAGCTTTTGCAGATCGAGCATCGCCTGCACATGCGTCGCCATCGATTGCTTCGACAAGCGGACATATTCCGCCGGGTTGCTCGTGCGAAGCGCCGCCGCCGCTTCCAGCGAGTAGCCCGCAGGCACGTAACCGTTCAGCGGATCGTGTGCCGACGTCTGGTCGGTGACGAAATCCGGCACGATGCCGCGGCGCACGAATTCCGGGAAAATTTCCGCCGCGTTGCCGACAAGACCGATCGAGAGCGGACGGCCCTGCTCCTGCGCCTCGCGCGCCAGCTTGAGCGCTTCGTCCAGATCGTGCACCATCACGTCGCAGTAGCGCGTATCGATCCTGCGCTGTATGCGCGTCGCGTCGACGTCAACCCCGATGACGACGCCTTCGTTCATCGTGACCGCCAGCGGCTGCGCCCCGCCCATGCCGCCGAGACCCGCGGTCAGCGTCAGCGTCCCGCGCAGCGTGCCGTTCGCATGCTGGCGAGCCGCTTCGGCGAACGTTTCGTACGTGCCCTGCAGAATGCCCTGCGTGCCGATGTAGATCCAGCTGCCCGCCGTCATTTGCCCGTACATCATCAGCCCTTTTTTATCCAGCTCATGGAACGTATCCCAGTTCGCAAACGCCGGCACGATGACGGAGTTGGAGATGAGTACTCGCGGCGCTTGGCTGTGGGTTTTGAAAATGCCAACTGGCTTGCCGGACTGCACGAGCAGCGTTTCGTCCGTTTCGAGCTCCGTCAGGCACTCGACGATTTTGTCGTACGCTTCCCAGTTGCGGGCCGCCTTGCCAATCCCGCCGTAAACGACGAGGTCTTCCGGCCGCTCGGCTACCTCCGGGTCCAGATTGTTCATCAGCATGCGAAGCACCGCTTCCTGCTGCCATCCTTTGGCCGTCAGCTTCGTGCCTCGCGGCGCGCGAATCGTACGTTTATTTTCCATCGTTATCTCTCCCCTTGGGTTTCATGATTAGCCGCGCTTCATCGTGCCGGCCATAAAGTTAAGAATGACGTGCAACGCCGTGCGCACGGTCGCCCGGCGCGGGTCCTGCATCGGATCGACGCAGACGACATCGAAGCCCTTCACCTTCGGATGGCGGCCGAGGATGAATACCGCCTCCAGCAGCTGCCAGCTCGTCATCCCCGCGGGCACCATCGCCGGAACGCCTGGCGCATAGGCCTGATCGAGCACATCCATATCCACCGTGACGTAGATCGCGTCGGTGCCGCTGCCGGCCACTTCAAGCGCCTGCGCGACGAACTTCTCCACGCCCTCCAGCGCGACCTGCCGCGCCGTAAACTGCGTAATTCCCTGCTCCCGCGCATAGTCGCGGTACGGCTTCGAGTTCGCGAAGCTGTGCAGGCCGATCTGCGCAATGTGCTTGCCTTCCACGGCGCCGGATTCGATCAGGCCGCGGATCGGCGTACCGTTGGACGGTCCGCCGTCCTGCAGGTTGCGCACGTCCATATGCGAATCGATCTGGACGATGCCGACCGGCCCGCCGATGTTGTTCCGGAACGCCTTGACGGACGGGCACGTGATCGAATGATCGCCCCCGGCGATAATCGGGAACAAGTCCGGCAGCGCCTCGTACACGTTCGTCAGCCCCTGCTCGATGTTCGCGTGGCAGCGCAGCAGGTCGGTGACGTGCATTTGAATATCGCCGAGGTCGCGGGCGTTCAGCTCCTGCAGATCGACGTCGTGGTCGATGCTGTACGTCGTCACGTTCGCGAACAGCTCGCGCAGCGCATTCGGCGTCATCGACGCGGCGGACACGCTGATCGACGTCTTGGACAGCGGCACCCCGATGAAGCCGAAATCGACCGACGCTTCCCCGTCCCATGGCGTGAGCCACTGGGCCACCTTCGTCTCAAACCGGTCGCGCCAGTTCGACCGCCGCGCCAGCTCCGGCGGGTTTAACAGATCAATCGTTTTCACGCATAAGCCTCCTTTTGCCTTATCACGGATTCCGGCCGGCGTCCTTGCCGCCGAAGAACCCGCCGCTTAACCTCCTGTATGATTAACCGCATAGTAGGATTAGCCGCCTTAACGGTTAATGGCCCAAATAAGCCTGCTTGACGACATCCTGCGAACGCAGATTGTCGGCGGTGTCGTGATGGCTGATCTCCCCGTGCTCCAGTACGTAGCCGCGGTCGGCCACCGACAGCGCCATCGCTGCGTTCTGCTCGATCAGCAGAATCGTCAGCCCCTGACGCTTGATTGTCTTGATCGTCTCGAAGATTCCTTTGACGACGATCGGGGCCAGTCCCATCGACGGCTCGTCGAGGATAAGCAGCTTCGGCTTCGCCATCAGCGCCCGCCCGATCGCGAGCATCTGCTGCTCGCCGCCGCTCATCGTGCCGCCGAGCTGGGTCCGGCGCTCCGCCAGCCGCGGAAACATTGCATAAATGGCGTCCATCTCCTGCTTCAGGTCGCCCTTGCCCGCTTTGCGCGAATATGTGCCCATGTGGAGATTTTGCTCCACGGTCAGCTTTGGAAAAATGCGGCGGCCTTCGGCCACCATCACGATGCCTGCCTCCACAAGTTTATGCGTCGGCTGGCCGATGATGTCTTTGCCTTGATACAGAATGGAGCCCTTCGAAGGGATGACACCGCATATGGCGTTCACGGTCGTCGTTTTCCCCGCGCCGTTCGAGCCGATCAGCGTCACCACCTCGCCCTGCTTGACCTCCAAAGACAAGTTCCTCACGGCATGAATACTGCCGTACGATACGTTTAAATTGCGGATCTCAAGCAACGGGAATCCCCTCCTCGCTCTCCGTCTTGCCGATGTACGCCTCGATCACCGCCGGGCTGTTCATGATCTCGTGCGGGTCGCCGTCGGCGATCTTCTCGCCGTGATCGAGCACCGCCACCCGGTCGCACAGCTTACACACCATGCCGACGTTGTGCTCGATCAGAATCAGCGTCGTTCCGCTGCCGCGAATCGTGCGAATCAGCGCTTCCATCTCATGAACCTCCTGCCCGTTCATCCCGGCCGTCGGTTCGTCGAGCAGCAGCAGCTTGGGGCCGGAGACGAGCGCCCGGGCGATTTCCACCCGCCGCTGGTTGCCGTACGACAGGCTACCCGCCTGCTCCTGCTCGAAGCCCCGCAGCCCGACAAGCTCCAGCACCCGCAGGCTCGCTTCTGTCACCTCGTGCTCCTCCCGCTTGGCAGAGCCCAGGCCGAGAATCGCCGACCAGAGGCCGGACCGCGTGCGGCCGAACATGCCGACCTTGACATTTTCCAGCACCGTCTCATCCTTCAGCAGCCGGATATTCTGGAACGTCCGCGTCATCCCCTGCTGCGCGATGCGGAACGGCTTCAGGCCCTGGATCGGCCTGCCTTCGAACGTGATGGTTCCCTCGTTCGGCTGGTACAGCCCGGTTAAAATATTGAAGAACGTCGTCTTCCCGGCGCCGTTCGGGCCGATCAGGCCCAAAATCTCGCCCTGCTTCACCTCCAGGCTGACTCCGCTAACGGCAGTCAGGCCGCCGAACCGTTTCGTGATGCCTTCCACCTTAAGCACGGCCGCCACCTCCCTTGCCGCGCGACTTCATCTTGATACCCGTCTGCCCGAAAATCCCCTTCGGACGGTAGCGCATGACCAGAACCATCAGCAAGCCGTAAAACATCATTTTGTACATATCGAGATATTTCATATCGAACATTTGAAGGTCGAACAGCCGGAACAACTCCGGGAGCAGGTACAGCAGCGAGACGCCGAACAATGTACCGCGGATGCTGCCGAGGCCGCCGATTACGACCATGCTGAGCACTGTCGCCGAGACGGTAAAGCCGAACGAATCGGCGCTGAGGAACGATACTTTATGGGCGAACAGCGCGCCGGCCGCACCAGCGTAAGCACCGCCGATCGCAAACACCAGTACCTTGTAGTACGTCGTGTTGATGCCCATCGAAGCGGCCACTGTCTCGTCCTCCCGGATGACCATCCAGGCGCGGCCGATCCGCGACCGCGTCATTTTGCGCAGCGCATAAATGCCGACGAGCAGCATAATCAGAACGAACAGCAGGTAGCCGACATTTTTCATCTCGATGCCGAAGAACGACAGACCGGGAATCGAATCGAGGCCGTAGGCGCCGCCGGTCAGCTCGGAGTTTTTGAAGTACGATTGAATGATGAGCCCGAGCCCGAGCGTCGTAATGGCCAGAAAATCTTCCCGTACCCGCAAGCTCGGCAGCCCGAGCACCGCGCTGATGACGAAGGTTATGACAATGGCGAGCAGGATGGCCAGCCACGGGTTCAAGCCCGCTTTTACCGACAAAATCCCCGAGGCGTAAGCCCCGATGCCGAAAAACGCCCCATGTCCCAGCGACACTTGACCCGCGTAACCGGTAATGAGGTTCAAGCCAAGGCCGAGCAAAATATAGATGATCAGAAAGACGACGATATCGACGTAGTAAGGGTTAAACAGCGCATCCATACGATCACCTACACTTTATCGACGTTCTTCCCGAACAGCCCGGAAGGCTTGAAGAGAAGAATGACGATCAGAATAATAAACGCGATGGCGTCCTTGTCGATCACCATGCCGGTCATAAAGCCGTCGCTCAGCGATTCGACAACGCCGAGAATCAGACCGCCGACAATCGTGCCGGAAATCGAACCGAGGCCGCCGAGCACCACGACGCAGAACGCCTTGAGCCCCGGAATCGCGCCCATCGCCGGGAACAGCGAGTTGAAGTTCCATGCGACCAGTACACCCGCAGCGGCCGCCAGCGCCGAGCCGATAACGAACGTGACCGAGATGACGCGGTTTACGTTGACGCCCATCAGCGACGCGGCCCGCGTATCCTGTGCCGTCGCCTGAATGGCGAGGCCCATCTTCGTAAACTTCAGGAAGGCGTACAGCAAGCCGAGTCCGACGATGCCGGCCGCGATGATGTACAGCTTCGTATTCGTAAGCGAAATCGATTGGGTGAGGTTCACGACCGATACTTCGATGCCCGTCTCGGGGAACGCTTGCGTATCCGAGGTGAAGACGATTTGGAACAGATTTTCGAGAAAAATGCCGACCCCGATCCCGCTGATCAGCGTGGTGATGGGGTGAGCGCCGCGCAGCGGACGGTAGGCGAACCGTTCGACCGCCATCCCGGCGATAGCCGAGATCACCATGGCGAACACGATGGCCGCCAAGAACGGCAGGTGCAGGTACGTGATGCCGATCATCGCCGCGAACGCGCCGATCATGTAGATGACGCCGTGCGCGAAGTGCAGCAGCTTCAGGACGCCGTATACCATCGTTAGTCCGACGGCGATCAAGATGTAGATGAACCCGAGCGATATGCCGTTAAGCAGCTGTTGCAGCAGCATAAGCCGTTCTTCACTCCTTTCCGTGGAGGTCGCGGGGATAAGAAAGGAGACCCCAAGGGCCTCCTCCCTTTGCCGTTGACCGACTGATCGTTCTTAGTTGTACATTTGCGATTTCACGAATTGGAATTTGCCGTCCTTCACGGTCATAAAGATGACCGGCTTCATGACTTCATGGTCGGTGCGGAAGCGAATTTGGCCCGAGGTGCCTTCCAGCTCGCTCGTTTCGTTGATGGCCTGCTTCAGCTTTTCCTTGTCGGTGCCCGCTTTCTTCATCGCTTCGAGGATTACCATCGCGGCATCATAGCTTTGCGAAGACAGCATGTCCGGCTCGCCTTTGTACTTGTCGTGCCATGCTTTGACGAACTTCTGGACTACAGGGCGGTTGTCGGTCGTGTAGAACGACGTGGTGAAGGTGGACCCTTCCGTATTCGATTTTCCAAGCTCCAAATATTTCGGCGAATCGAAGCCGTCCACGCCAAGGAGCTGCGCGTTAATGCCGCTTTCCTTCGCCTGCTTCACGATCGCGGCCGCCTCGTTGTAATAGGCTACGACGTACAGGGCGTCCGGATTCGTGGCTTTAACGGCCGTCAGCACGGAGCTGAAATCTTTGTCGCCCATCTTGTGCGGACGGTCGATGGCGATTTTGGCGCCAAGCTTCTCCGCATTTTCTTTAAACGACGTGTAGATCGATTTGCCGTAGTCGTTGTCGACATACAGAACGGCGATGTTTTTCTTTTTCAGATCGTTCACCGCATATTCGGCCATCGCCCGGCCCTGCACCGGACCCGTATAGATGACCCGGTTCACGTAATCGCCGCCCTTGGTCGCATCCGGATGTACCGCATACGCGACGACCATCGGCACCTTCAGCTCCTGCACCTTCGCCGCAGCTGTCTTGGTCGGGCCGCTGTAAGCGCCGCCGACGAGCGCCGTCACTTTATCGTTGTTCACGAGCTTCTGCACCGCTTTGATCGCTTCCTCCGGCTTGCCCTGGTCGTCTTCCGCCACAAGCTCGACCTTCTTGCCGTTGATGCCGCCCGCCGCATTGTACTGCTCGACCGCCAATAGCGCCGCGTCGCGGCTGTGCGTGCCGTCCGTCGCCGTCGGTCCGGTCAGCGGACCGAACCAGCCGATCTTGATCGCGTCGCCCGACGCCTCTTTGGAAGCGCCTCCATTTGCCGGGGAAGAAGTCGCCCCTCCGCCGCTTGCACAGCCGCTGAGCAGGAATGTAGTCATCATGACGCCCGCTGCAAACATCGAAAACCGTTTCATCTTTAAGTGCCCCCTTTTGCTGTATGTGAATGAAGTGTGAACTGTTCCGGTGCACTCCTATCGTACTTGTAAACGCTTACGAAAGCACTAGTGAATTTTGCGAAAGTTTAGCACAATTTTGCTGCGCGATATTCGTTCGGGCTGCAGCGAAGATAACGTTTGAACAGCCGGCTGAAGTAATTGGAATCCTGAAAACCGGCGAGCGAAGCGATCTCCTGCACCGGTTTATCCGTGTTTTCGAGGTAATAGACCGCTTTTTCGATTCGGAGCTTGTTTAAGTAGTCGACGAAGGTGCTTCCTGTTTCCTTGCGGAACAGGTGACTGAAATGGTAGGTGCTAAGGTAACAATATTGTGCTATCTCTTCGAGGGAAATCTTGCGCTGATGATGCTGTTTCATGTAGGCGATGGCCGTCCGGATTACCGGCGACACCTCCGCTGTCTGCGCCTCGCCGATCCGTGCGGTCAGCTTGCTCCAGTGCTCGCTGACTTTGGCCACGAACTTGTCGTAGCGGATCGTCATGTACAGATCCTGAATAAACCGGGCGTTCTCCGACAAAATGCTCTGCGCATGGCCGCCCACATCGAGCGACAGGCGCGTCAGCTGCATGACGAGGTCGATGACCTCGGATTTGAACATATCGACATTGCCGCGGTACGTCTGCCCCATGCGCTCCAGCAGCAGATGCAAGTACGAAACCGCTCCGTGTACGTCGCCCAGACGGACGCGGGCCATCAGCTCCGTCCGTTCCGCTTGCGAGACCGGTTTGTGCGGCTGCTCGCCGTCCTGCTTTTGCCTTTCGTATTGGAAAATGAGCCGGTTGCCCTGGAAAAAGCGGTCGATCATCGACTCCTTCGCTTCCTCATACGAATAGTGGAGCATGTACGGGTTATCGTAAAAGGTGCCGATGCCGACGGAGACGGAAAAGCCCTTCGCGTCGGTCAGCTTCTGCACCTGCTTTGCCATCGCGAAAGCGGTCTTGGCGGGATCGGGATCGCGCCGGTCCTTCGTCCCCAGCTCGACGAGCAAGGCCAGCACGCCTTCGGCCACCCACACCCAGACGAACGGCGCTTGGATGCCCGCATGCAGAGCGTCGATCAGCTTGTGGCCGATATCGATGCGCCACTGGATGGGCTGGCCGAGCGCCAGATCGGGATACCGGTCCATCGAGACGACCATCGCCAGATTGGGCCGGAGATACATATCGAACTCCGCCTGCATCTCCGCAAACGTCGCTTCGTGAACCAGCGTACCGGAGATCAGCAAGTGGGTAAACGTCGCTTGAGTCGGATGTTGCCTCATGGGAGCCTCCTAACGGTTAATGAGGTTAAAAAACTCATATCCAATATAGCATGATTGCCACAGCAGGACAGGGGGTGGCGGCAAAGCAATTTTTTACTGTTGATGTCATACCGCGACTTGTCTCACGATTTCGGCCAGCTCGTTGACGAACGAATCCTTGCCGTTCAAGGTCTAATTTCAACATACTTCATCTTTCATTGATACTAATCCTTTTAGAGAAAAAAATAAATATTTTACAAATTTTTGGACAGTGAAAAGTTCTGACCGGAATCGGAAACTCGTGGCTGATTATTTGGAGCAAGCATATCTGTCCGGCAAAGTAGTCATTCAGGGGGTCGCTCCGGTCGTAAACAAAAAAAATCACCGAATCCTTAGCGTAGATCGGTGATTTTTTAAATAACACGTTGCGCAAGTAAGATGTGAGCGTAACAACATTTTCAGGAATTAAAGATATTATGAGTCTACAATATCTTTGATCACGCTGCTATGTCAAGTTGTTCTTTTTCATAAAAATCGACTAAACCATTCGTTTAAGACCATATCTTATCAAATGAGCTTTCTTGTCCTGTCGCGGGCAAAACACAAAATGATAGTTGATGTGCTTCCAATACATGTGCGGATTATTCATGCGCTTTCCATTGGCATTCCGTTATCTTCATCTCGCTAAAAACAGATTTAAATGAAGCATTTTCAGGACTACACGCATAAATCCCCAATTGGATTTCCCCTTTACCTTCAAACAAATGAAAAATGCGCATTTGTTTATATTCAATGCCATCATATGAATTCTCGATGCAGAAATCACTCTCACGACGGCTAACTCTGTAAAACATACTTTTAGTATTAGAATCAATATCTGTAGTGGCCCAATCTGAAAATCCATGGTTCGTAACAACGCTTCCTAATCGTTGATACTCTTCATTTTCATACTCAATTGAAGCCTTGAACCAATTATCACTGTTCTGGTAAATAATGACACCGCATTGATCAAAACGATGTTTGCTATCAAACTCTGTTCTGACTACGAAAGAAAAGTATGGTTCATTGATTTTGAATAACAAAGCTGGAGCGTTATCGTTTCTAAAACCGTAGTATGTACGCTGCCAGAAGTCCGTGCCAGGGTCAGTTTTAATTACAACCTCATTTTCCTGAATAGAATAACTCACGGGTTCATTTAACCAAAATAATTTGTTCGCATCGTATCTCATTAAACGTCCCTCCAGAACTTTTCCCAGCTTACGCTCCCCCAGCATAACAGAAACATTCCCCCCCATCCAACATTGTTTCCGACTTTTATCAGATAGGCATATTCCAGCCCCATATTACGCTGTTCCACATCCAGTGGATGAGCCGCTGTATAGTACCCGCAGTTAGGACAGTGAAAAGTTCTAACGCTTAAGCAGCCGTCTCTTCCGCTTCCACGGGCTTGAACCGGCTTTTGCCGAAAAAGACGTAGAACAACACCGAAACGACCGTATACACCACCGCCGTAATGCTGAACGCGTAAACGTATCCGTAGTAGCTGCCGTATTGAGCGACAAGTCCGGTGCTGACCGGCGAGGCCAGAAACCAGCCCAGATTGAACACCGCTTCTCCGGAGCTGGAGGCAAGTCCGCGCAGCGAGCGGTCGACGTATTTCATCTTGATCGTGTTGTAGAACGGATTGGCCGCATTCATCAGAGCCTGCCGGAACAAATACCCTCCGCTCGCAATCATCAGGTTGGTCGAAAACGCCGTAATCAGCAGAAACGGGATCGAGCACAGCTGAAGCACGATAACCGCCTTCGCTTCCCCGAGCCGCCGGGCGATGACCGGACCGATCAAGTACGCAAGCGCGGTCGCGCCCTGTCCCAAGGAGACGATGACGCCGATCACCGACTTCGAGGCGCCGAAGCGGTCTTCGAAATAGACGTTCAAGTACGGCACCACCATGCCTCCGGCCGTCGAGGTCATCAGCCCGAGCATAACGAAGAGGCCGATCACTTGAAGCGACGCTTTGTGATGCTGCACGGCATGCCGCCACGACAGCTTCCCGCCGGACAGCGGTTCCTCCCGGCCCCCCTTCAGCATCAGGACGGGAATCAGCCCGAGCGCCGCTATGCCGACGCCCGTCAGCAAGGTCAGACGCAAGCTCAGGACGCCGTCCAGACCGAAGGCGAACTGAAGCGTGTCGGTGAGAATCCCGCCGAACACGTTGCCGATAACGCTTGCAAACATGACGAGAGCCAAGTTTAAACTGAACAGATGCACCCGCTGCGACGGGGTGGAATGGTTCGCCATGAACGGAATGACGGTCGCGGACACGACCGCCAGCGTCATTCCGCCCAGAAATGCGGAGACGAGCAGCCCCTGCTCGCCATCGATCAGCGAGCGGGCCGTAAGAGCGGCTACAACCAAAAATCCTCCCGTCGTCACAAGCCGCTTCGGACCGAACCTGTCGTTCATGATTCCGGCCGGCACCAGCACGATCGCTGCGGCCATAGCCGCCATTCCCACAATGTGCCCGACCATCGTCTGATCGTAGCCGAGTGCTTTAACATATAGATTATAGACGAGCCCGAACATCCCCAGCCCCAAATTCCATACGAAATTAAAGCAAAGAAACAACCGGAGATTCCGGCTGTACCCGAGAAACTGCATCTTCCATTCATATAATAAAACCGACATCGGCCATCCGTCCTCCGGATTCATGCAGCATTTATACCATATTTTAAGAGTAACCGATTCTATCAATGATTTGAATCTCTTTTTTTCAACGATTCCCTTTCCAAGGCTTGGATAAAGATGTTATGCTTGACAGATACGGAGCGGACAGTCCATACAACAGCTCCGGTTCGGAAGGAGAGACTAGATTGACAAGCTGGCATCAGCGCTTTACTCAAGATTTGTTAAACCAAGCGGCCCGCGCCTACGGGGTGGCTCCGGAGACGGTGAGCCATGTGGGAGGCTTTGAAAATCTCATATACGGCTTCCGGCGCGATGGCCGGGACCTGATTCTGCGCGTGACCCACAGCTCGCACCGCTCGCGGGAGCTGATCGAGTCGGAGCTGCACTTCGCGGGCTATCTCGCGGAGGGCGGCGTACGGGCAGCGAGGCCAGTGCCGTCTTACTCCGGCGGACGGACGGAAACGGTGGAAGCGGAAGACGGCTACTTCACACTCGCCTGTTTCGAGCAAGCGCCGGGCGGTCTCGTCCAGGCCGGGCATCCGGCTTGGGGTCCCCGCCTCTTCGAAGGCTGGGGCGAAATTACGGGGCGCATGCACAAGCTCGCCCGGTCATACACCGTCCCTGCGGACATGACCCGCAGGCCGGACAAAGATATTTTGACCTTGGACCCGGCTTATTTGTCCCATCCTGACATTGCCTTGGCCCATGGCCGGTACGCCGAGGTGGAGGCGCGCATCAACGCGCTAGAGCCGGAACAGGACGGCTTCGGCTTATGTCACCGGGATTTGCATCACAAAAACTTTTTTGTGCATGGGGAAACGATCACGGCGTTCGACTTCGACGATTGCGGGTACGACTTTTTCGTGCAGGATATCGCCATGGCCGTTTATTATGCCTCGGTACTGGGGGATTGGGGCCGGCCCGAAGCCGACCCGAAGCGCGTGTCCGAATTCGCCAACCGGTTTCTGGACAGCTTTATGAACGGATACCGGCGGGAGCACGAGCTAAGCAGCCACTGGCTGAAGCAGCTGCCGCTGTTCGTGGAAAGACGCCGCTGCGATATGTGCATGATCTTCCTGCAAAACGCAGTCGCCGAGCCTCCGAGTGCGGCGATCCGCGAGTGGCTTGACCGGAATGTGGAACAAATTTCTCACGGGAATACCTTATTATGACCTATGCAGTTCGTGGAAAATCTAGGTAAATATTTGGTGGCCCTTGGCTTCAAGACCAGGGGCTCATTCTTATGATTTTGCCATCCTACCATTTCGCTACTTCAACGTCCGCTTTCAGCCACGCTTCCCACTTCGGATCTTCGATCTTAAGAAAACTGAGCGAAATTCCTTCCATATCAAGCGAAGTCAAATGCGTGCCGATTTTGACGAACCGGACATCCAAGTTTTCCAGTTCACACAAGCGGCGAATGTCATTGGCAAACGCATACTGTTCGACCAGCGGGGTCGCTCCTAAACCGTTAACCAATATCGCAAAAGGGTCTTGCCTTCTCCAACGGTATACGCTTTTCAGCTTATTGAACAGCTCGACCGCGAGCTTTTCCGAAGAAGAAAACACCTCTTTGCGGTACCCTTTCTCCCCGTGGATACCGACGCCGTAATACGCTTCGTTTTTTTGCAGTGTAAACGACGGTTCATCCTTCGTCGGATCGTTCGCCGGCGACAGCGCCACGCCTAGTGTGTGCAGCCTGCCGATCACTTGCTCGCCGAGTTCCTTCAGTTGCTCCAGCGTGTAGCCTTCCCGCGCGGCCGCCCCCAATATTTTATGGACCAAAACGGTACCGGCGACGCCCCTTCTTCTTTTGTTGTACGTCACGTCATCTTCGATCGATACATCGTCGTTAACGATCACATGGTCGACCATTCGCCCTTCTTCTTTCGCCAAAGCTTCCGCCGTCAAAAAATTGCCGACGTCCGCGGTAAAGTTTTTAACGATGAGCAGCACGCTTCTGCTCCTGTCCACGAGGCGGATCGCCTCCAACACTTGCTCCGGCGTCGGCGGCACGAAAATTTCACCCACAACCGCAACGGAAAGCATGCCGTCGCCCACATAGCCGAAATCCGCCGGCTCATGGCCGCTTCCTCCCCCGCTGATGAGCACGACTTGCTGGCCCATGTCCGCAAGGTCTTGACGGAATATCAAATTATATTTCTCGTTATAGGACACCCGGTCTTTATGCTCAAAATAGAATCCGTGCAGCATATTACGGACGATATTTTGAACATCGTTGATGATTTTCGTCATTTGTTTCTCCACCTTACTCTGGTTTGTTTCCAGTCTGCTCGAGCAGCAACAGTTGGTTACGGATCATCTCTTTGATGAGCGAAGACAACACCGAAGGTTGAATGGAGCAATGGTGTTCAATCCAATCTTTGATCGTCCCGACAAACCCGTGACTGTAAAACGACGCCACCATATTTTTGTTCGCCTCGGAGATATGGATCGGCTTGTCCGTCAACCGTTCATCGATGATTTTAATATATAAATTTTTCGTATGTTCAAATAAATACTGGTTAAACGAATTTTGATCGGTTACTTTAAACGCCCTGCGGTAAAACCGCTGATTCTCGTAAAAATAGTCCATCAACAAGTCGAAAATGTTCTCCCACTTCTCATAATCCAAAAAGTCCTCGATGTTTTCCTTCGTTTCTTCTTTGTAAATCCAGCCCAAGAGCTCATACTTGTCCACAAAATGATAGTAAAACGTTTGCCTGCGCATCTGGCAAGACTGCATGATATCGCTTACGGAAATTTCGTGGAACGATTGGGTTTCCATCCGTTTTTTTAAGGAACTCGCTATGATCTTTTTGGTAATGAGCGAATTGGTCATGATCATCTTCCCAGCCCTAGGTTTACTGTTAATCTTAACAAAATCATCATGATTATTGAAGCAAGCGTTGTTTGACAGTTTGCCGTTTTTGTCCGTTTACGATAAAACGTTTTCATTCTATCATAGGGATTAATCAAACGATTTGGAATTTATGGATCGCGGGAGGTAGGGCAAAGTGAAAAAGATCATGAACAAACCGGAGACGCTCGTCGCGGAAATGTGCAACGGACTCGTCATGGCCCATCCGGAGCTGGAGTTTATCAAGAAATATAAGGTGATCAAGAAAAAAGAAATTAACGAAAACAAAGTCACCTTGATCAGCGGCGGCGGCAGCGGGCACGAACCGGCTCACGCCGGATTTGTCGGCAAAGGGATGCTGGATGCGGCCGTATGCGGCGATGTGTTTGCATCTCCGTCCCAAATTCAGGTGTACCAAGCCATTAAAGCGACAGCGAGCCAAAAAGGGACGCTACTGATTATCAAAAACTACAGCGGCGACGTCATGAACTTCAAAAACGCCGCTCAACTGGCCGCAGAAGACGGCATCCAAGTCGAATATGTGCGCGTCGACGACGACATTGCCGTTGAAGACAGCTTGTACACGGTCGGACGCCGCGGCGTTGCCGGAACGGTGCTCGTCCATAAAATTGCCGGAGCTGCTGCGAAAGAAGGCCGCGATTTAATGCAAGTGAAAGCGGTCGCGGAGAAAGCGGCGCATCACGTGCGCAGCATTGGCGTGGCGCTCACTTCATGCACCGTTCCTGCACACGGGTCGCCGACGTTCAAACTCGGTGAAGATGAAATGGAATACGGCGTGGGCATTCATGGCGAACCGGGCCAGCGGCGGGAAAAAATCGTCAGTGCGGACGAACTGGCGAAGCGGATGACGACCGAGCTGTTAAAAGATTTGGGCATCCGAGACGGGGCCAACGCGGAAGTTGCCGTGCTCGTCAACGGCTTCGGTGCGACCCCATTGCAGGAGTTGTACTTGTTTAACAACGCGGCGGTTCGCGAGCTCGCAGGCCGGAACATCCGGATTTGCCGCACGTTTGTCGGCAACTATATGACGAGCATCGATATGGCGGGCATTTCGCTGACGGTCTTGAAGCTCGATGACGAACTGAAAACGCTCTTATCGAAAGAATGTCATGCGCCTGCATTCCGGGTAGACGGTCCGGTACCGCAAGTCGAGTATGCGGACATCGCGGAAGCCGACGACGATCGATCGGTTTCCTTCAAAACGGAAACGCCGGAACATTACGCGGCGGTTCAAGGCGGCGTGCTGACGCTTCACAACATGATCTACATCGTCGATAAAATGAGCGAAATCATTATCGATAATGAAGTTCCGTTCTGCGAACTCGACTCGCACGCGGGGGACGGCGATTTCGGGATGAGCGTCTCCAAAGGATTCAAGCAGCTAAAGCGGGAATGGAGCGCGATTTTGGCCCAAGAGCCTTTAACGATCGGTTCTTTCCTGGACGCGTGCTCGATGGTCATTATGGAATATTGCGGCGGCGCTTCCGGACCGATTTGGGGCTCGGCGTTCCGCGCTGCCGGCAAAGCGGCGGCAGATAAAGCGGCACTGACTGTTGCGGAATATGCGGAAATGCTGCAAGCCGCAGTCAAAGGCATTCAGGCAACTGGGGAGCGTTCCTTCGGCAGAGGCGCCGTCGTTGGCGACAAAACGCTGATTGACGCGCTGGTACCATTCACAGATACATTCACAGCAAGCGCTGCAGCAGGCGACGACTTTAAAATCGCTTTTGAAAAGGCGGCGCAAGCTGCGGTGAAAGGCGCCGAAAAAACGAAACAAATCGTCGCCCGAATGGGGCGGGCCGGCACTGTCGGCGAACGCAGCCTGGGCTATCCGGATGCAGGCGCCTACGCGCTTGGCGTCATCTTTACGGAAATCACCCGCAACTTGAAATAATCCCGGGAATAGCGGCCGGATAAGGACATTATTTATTGTATAAAATCAGCAAAAAACCGCCGTAAACAGCGGTTTTTTGCTGATATCCCTTTTTATGTCCGAAATCCTGCATTACCCGTCCAAAGACTGCGCATCCCGGGGCAGGCGTCTGACTTTTTCCACATACTTCGTTACATTGCGTTCCTCGTCCGCCGGATAGTCGTAGCTTCGGTCCGAATTGTAGGGATGGTCCCCCAGATTCGTCATATAAAAGTCAATATCGTAATCCTGCATAAAATCGACCGGGGCGTTAGGATTGACCCGCGAACCGTTCATGACGACGCATCGAATGCGCTCGTCCCCTTCGGCAAGCTGCAGGAGCTGCGCCAGTACCTCTTGTTCGTTTCTCATCGTTTAACCAACCTCCGCATTCTAATAGATGATAACGCCGTTCAAAATGTCGGCAGGAGGCGGTCCGCGTGCAAGATAAGAAACGAAGTGCACGTGAACATACGGTTAGAGCTTATCGAGCAGCTTCTTCCTATTATGCCTCTCCTTCCAAGTAAATTTCTGTAAGTCTTTTGTATATGCTCAGCTTCCTTGGGGCAAATTTCCCCAACGGGAGATCTCTTACGGCCCGGCGCTTCCTCCAACAGCGGACTATCCATTGAACTATCGTACTCCGCTAGTTTAGAGCAAATCATTCCATTTTATCATTGAAGAATAATGTTTAAAGCGGGACGCACGCCATCACGGGCGAGACTGACATCCGCATAGCTGCGAATACTACAGCTTGGACCGACGAAAAACGCACGCGAAGGCTTGTTTCCTTGTGTTCGCAGCCACCACCAGGAACAGCCAACTTCTTCGCCATTTTTGATGATATAGTTATCTTTATTCGTTTTATCATATACATATAAGCTGCATCCATCGGTTTTTTTCGTTTTGGCAAAGTCCGTTCCAACGGCGCGCCGTAAATCCTTGCCGTGTATATCAGATAAATCCTTTATCTCGGTAACGCTAAGCAAAAAAACCTTGTCCTCCGTATCCGGGCTGCCTTCTCCGTTGTCCGTGCGACATGTCGTCTTAATAAATCGCTTTTCGGCAGCATGGAATGCGGTGTTATAGAATTCATTGTTCAGCCACTCGCGCAAATCACAGTCACGCCACGTAATATCCACGCACTCGCCGTGATACCGTCTGCAGTCCAAAATGTATTCGCTCAAAATGAATAGCTCTCTACCTGAATTTCGCAGCACCCGCCACTTTATCGGCGTTCTGTCTCCGCCGTCCGCCATCTGCGGATAAGTTCCGAAAGTAATGATTTCGCCGAGCGGCGTGGAAGCAAGATTACCACTTTCCAATAAAATGTCCTCCTTTCCGTTTCTAGTTTAATTGTATAACATTTATGCAAATGCCAAGGTAAATCCGACATACCCCTGGTTTAACGCAATATCAATTCAAAAAAGTTTATAATACGTACTTTAATGTTTTACTCTAAATAAAGATAACAATTGGAGAAGTATGCGCTGCCAGGAACAAGACGCCGTCGTTGCCTTCTTTGTCAGGTATCCTTTGCGAATTGCCGGGGGATTTTTTATTTGGTTTGGAGCACAGCGGAGCGTTTTGACGGAGGGGAGGCAGCCTCCACTTGTTCGCTATTGAATCGATGGGAGGACGTTTTTCACCCTTTCACTGCCCGGTTGTCTGCGCCCGCCAATATTGACGCGTCTCTTCGTCCTTGACGACGAAGCCGAGCTTGCTTACCTCGCGGCGCAGTTCTTTGGCTTCGCCCCTTTCCTTCTTCTGAAGCGCAACTTCGCGCGCCTTCAACAGCGCGTTGACCGCAGGCGGCAAATCAGGGGTATCGAGTACCCAGCGGCGGAACTGATCCTGGTACGGGTCGCCGCCCGGCGACCAAGGATACCCGTGCTCCGTCAAAGCGCCGGCGATACGCTCGCTCGCCCAATCATAGGTCTCGCGGGCATGTTCCTCGCCGTTATTTCCAAGGATTACAAGCTGCTTGCCGTCAAGAAAGACGCTGCCGATCGTTTCTCGCATGAACTTTTGGACGGTTCCGTCTTTTTCCAACCGGATCGTTTCACCGGAGACGACCACATGCAGCGTATCTTTGATCACTTCCTCGGCGAACCAAAGGCCGGCGAGCAGACCAAGAACCGAAGTGACGATGGTCACCCACACCCCGGAGAAAGCCGTGATTAGCTTAAGCGGCCCTTGAAACGGTACCCAAGGCAAGGTCAAAGCCCACTTGGCGATCAGCGGAATGAAATACCCGAGTGCAATACCGAGGGCGGAGCAGCCCACAAAGAGCAGAATACGGACAGCGGAGGAAAAGCCGACTGCGGTCGGTTTTTGGTACGATGACCGAGAAATGTTCATAAGCTAAGACCTCCTGACTTGTTCCGGAGATGGCAGTTTGATACAAACACTGCACCCCTTACTTACCTATCGGTAAGTAAATAATATCACAAAAACCAACATTTGAAAATAATGGATGCGCAGTCCCTTCAAACCTTCCCGGCATTTCCAAAATGACCTTCCATTGCAAAAAGACCGCACTTCACAGGGAAGGCGATCTTTTGCAATATTGCGTATTCAACTTGGGAGGTTAGCCGCCTGCGCTGCGCAGCGTCAGCAGCCCGATGCCGTAGTCGGCGCTGGCAAACAGGAGCAGGACCGACTGTCCCTCCCGAAGCTGGCCTTTCGATACCGCTTCCTGCAAAGTGAGGAACGGATCGCTGCCCAAAAAATTTATTGCTTTCCTCGTTTGCCTTACATAGACAGGAATCCCGCAGCGTTCCCCGGCCTCGCCGACAGCCGTCACGAAAGAATCGGACACGTTCTGAATCACCAGCCGATCGGGTACGTTCCCCGCCGCCTCCAGCTCCCGCAGCGCTTGCTCCGCATGCCGGGCGAGCGCCAGCGTCGTCCGCTCGTAATCGGCCGTCGTCCACGCATGCATCGGGCCCTCGGGAAAGAGAGGCTCGATGCGGTTATCCACTACCTCGTAATCGCCGGCTTGGGCGTTTACTGTACAGAACACCGCCGCATCGCCTTTGATCGAGCCTGTCCAGGACGAACGGCTGAACGGATAATCCGTTCGATCCGCAATGCAGAGCAAGCCGTCCGCCCCTTCCCCATGCTCCAGCATACGCCTGCTCCAGTGAAGCGCCCTAAGGCAAGCCAGGCTTCCCGACTGTCCAAGCGTGAGAGGCAGCACCTGGCGCTGACCCAACGCGCTGGCGAGCATCATGCCCGGCGCGATGGTCAGCGGACGCTGCACGGTCTCGTGGCAGTAGCAGATCAGATCGAACTTCCGGTCCGCCCCGAAGCGGCGGTTCCCTTCCTCGCGCACGTATTCGACGGGATGCTTATCGAACACCGGAATCCGGATCGCGGGAAGCGAAGAAGCTGACGGCCCCAGCTCCATGGGCGGCCATGATGAAGACATGCCGGCATGCTCGAACAACCATTTGGGCGGACTGTCCTCCCACGGCTGTCCGGCATGCTTACAGTAGGCCTCCCAAGAGCGTTCCGCTGCGGGTACGATGCACCGAAGCCCGCCGATACACAGCTTCTTGGTGCCGCCTGCAAGATTATGAGCGCTCATGCCTTCCCCTCTCCCCGTTCACCGGCACATATTGGTGCAGGGCACAGCCGAACGTACCGGCCATGCTTACGGTCACCGTCAAATAATAATCTCCCGGCCGCAGCGCTCCGCTGGATACCGCATGCTGAAGATTGGAAGGGATGTCCGAATTGGCAATATGCCCGGTTTCCCGCATGGTGGCGTAGAAAAATAATTCCCTCGGAACCCGCAGCGCGCCGGCTACCGTCTCCCAAGCCTGCCGGTTAATATTGCCGCACACGACGAGACGAATGTCGGAAAGGGCGAACCCGGCTTCGCCAAGCGTCTCCAGCATGATCTTGCGAATACCCAAGTAGTACATCGCATGGAACTGCCGTATCCGCGACGGATCGTCGTCGTAAACCGTGCCTGCCGCTTTGTACTTCACGACAAGCGTCCGATGATCGCCGTGCTCCCGCCGGAACAAACAGGCGCTGGCGCTATCTCCGCAGATCATGAAGTCGTCGATATAGTAGAACGGATGGATGCCCAAATCGGCGGTCACAAACAGCACCGCTTTGTGCGGATCGCTGGCGAATGGAGGACCAGCCATGCGCAGCACCCAATGGAACGTCGAGCAGGAATGCTCCTCGACCGGATACAAGGGAACATCCTCCCACCGCCAGCGCCGCAGTATCGTCTTGAACAGGTTGCACTCGTGCCAGGCTACCTTCGACGTATGCGCGAACCAGATCTCCCCAAGCACGATGCCTTCCCGCACGCAGCGTTCCGCTATCGGCTCCAGCGCCCGCTCCGCCATCTCCTCCAGCGACAGGCGTCTCTCGACCGAGACCGTCTCGAACCCCATCTTCCGGTAATGCGCTTCATCCTCCTTGAAGGGGTAACCGCACTGCTCCGCATCCCTGATGACGTCGGCAATCGGTACGGTCAGTTCGGGCCGGTAGACGGAGAGACCGTCCATATGGAACCGTCCTTGCATCATCCGCCTTCTCTCCTGTCGCCGCTAGCTTGCGGCATTTATCGGCCGTAGTTATAGAGCAGCACGCATCGCGAGCAGATCGGCGTCAAGCCGAGGCCGAGCGTCTCCCGGTGCCGCCGGAAATTTTCGCCATGATACACGTCCTTCAAGTCTGCCCCGTTCAAGTCGCCGAGCGTAAACTCAGGGAAAAACTTGCACGGGTTGACCTTCCCATCCGGCATCACATCCACCCGGTTGGCAATGGCCAGGCATTGCTCCCGCTTCATCGCCGGCTTCTCGGAGCCAAGAATAAAGTCTCTGATCTCATCCCGCTCCAGCGCCGGCTGAAACCGGATTCGGCTGCTCCACACCCGCTCGTTGATCCGGTCGATCTCGGCGGTAAGCGGCTCGATATTCGATTCCGAGACGCGGAAGGAGAAGGAATGCCAGCTGTACCGCTGCTGCTGCTGCGCCGCTTCCAGCCATGGGAAGTACTGCGCATAGTAGTCGTCCATCTTCATGGCAATCTCGCTTGGGATGTACCACGGAAACACGAAGTAGACCGTGTCGACGCCGAGCTCCTCGAAGTATGCCATGAAATCGTACAGCTTCGTGACCATGGAATCGCTAATGGTCAAACTGATCGAGATCCGGCCTTGATACTCGCCGGTTCGCTGCAGGTCAAGCAGCAGCTTCACCGTTTGGACGACTTTCTTGTACGTGCCCTTCCCGCGAATGGCGTCGTTCTCCGCTTCAAAGCCGTCCAAGCTGATGAGCAGCGTCATATCCTTCGATATTTTCAGCACGGAATCCAGCTTCTGCTCCACGAGCAGTGCATTGGTACAGATGGTCGTATTACGGGGATCGCGTTCCAGCAAGTCGGCCAATTCGTCAAACTTGCTGTAATACAGAGGCTCGCCGCCCCAAAGGAACAACCGGGATTTCCGCTGGCGCGTTTGCTCCAGCAGACGTTCGAGCATGGAAAACTCAATCTCCTGATTCTTTATTTCCTTCGCCATATCATGATGGAAACCATCGCTAGCCCATTCGAAGCAGTGCTTGCAGCGCAGATTGCAGCCGTTGTTCAGCTTGATGCCGATATCCTCGGGAATATCCAGCGCGAACGTCGGATCGTGCCTTAGCGCTTTGCTTGTCACGGACATGTTGCGGATCGTCCGCTTCATATTTTGAAACGTGCTCTGGTCAAAGGTGACCTTTGTTTGCGGTTGCATGGACACCCCTCCTATCCTTCGGTGAATGTTTTTTCATGTTCGATACTAGATCGGCTGCTCTGCTGCCTGGCCGCCTGTGCTGTTTGCGACCGCCGCCCGCTCCTTTTCCAGGAAAGTCACAAAAGCTTGGACGGAGCTCAAGTGATCGATGTCGAAATTATCAAAGTCGATTTCCACATCGAAAGCATCTTCGATGGCCAGCACGAAATTGATCATTTGCAGCGAATCGAGTCCGACCTCGTTAATGATATCCGTCTCCGGCTTTAACGTGGACAGCAGCTCCGGAGACTCCTTGATTTCGCTCAAAATTTTGATCACGGTTTGCAGAATCATAAGAAACTCCTCCTCATTTAAGTTAGTGGCTAGCCTGAGACCATCGGATATCCGGGCAGCTTCGCCCTCGCCAGCGCCAGCAGCCGCTCATGCATCGCCATGCGCTCGTACGATTGAGCGATCGGCACATTGTCTTTTGTCCCGTCCAGCACCTCGCTGAAAAACGCCAATTGATTCGCGAAGTAATTTTGCGGCTCAAAGGCCAGCTTCTCCACCGACCCGGTCTGCTTATCTTGAATGCGAATGGCAATACGGTACGTTCCCATGCTCGCGCGGAAAAAATCGTCCACGGTCACAACGGCACGTTCAAATTCGAGCGTATGCCTGGAAATACCCGGCAGCTCGAAGGAGGCGACAAGCTCGGCGCGCACCTCGTCCGCGTACTCCAGCGCCGCACGAAACGTCCAATCGCAGCCGCCCGGCCCCGCAAAATCCGACTCCGCATCGCAGCCCAACGTCTCCAGCCCCAGTACCGCTTGAAGGAATTGCAGCCAATAGCAGCCGAAATCGTAGAAGGCACCACCGCCGCGTTCCGGGAAGCTGCGGTAGTTTTGCCGCTCCGGGTCCTGAAACGGAACCGAAATTTGCGATCGCACCTGCAAGAGGCGGCCGTAAGCGTTCTCGCCGACCATCCGCTTGATCTTGCTCTGCCAAGGATGGTGCTGTACCATCAGGCCTTCCAGCACGGGCAAGCCGGACGCCGCCTGCGCGTCCATCAGCCGCCGAAGCTCCTCCGTGTTCAGACAGATCGGCTTCTCCACCAGCACCGGCTTCCCGGCTTGCAGCGCTCGAAGCGTCCATTCCGTATGCAGCTCGTTGCTGAGCGCGATATAGACGAAGTCAACCTCCCCGCAGGCCAGCAGCTCCTCATAGCTGCCGAACGCGTGCGGAATGCCGTATTTGTCCGCATAGGACTCGGCTTTGGGCTTCGTCCTGCTCGCAATGGCGTGAACGCTGAGATGTTCGAGACTTTTGAGGGGCGTGAACAGCGCCCGGTCGAGGATGTGAGCGCAGCCGAGCACGCCGATTCGTTTCTTTCTCATGGGCACAACCTCGTGCTTCCTTTATTTTTCCGTCTTCGTCTTGAAGTTGAGACAGCAAGCCTGACAGATCGGGAATGAATTTTTTTTCAAATAATTGCGGTACTGCTTGTACTTCGGTCCGTTCCAAATATCGAGCAGCCGCTGCTCGTTGACGTTGCCAAGAGTCAAATCATAGAAGGCATGACAGGACGTCACGTCGCCTCTCGCATTGATCTCCGTGCTGAGCCAAGGGAACTCGCACCGCTTCTTGGCATGCGACAGCTTGTGGCTGTTTCCGCTGAAATACAGCTCGACCGTCTCCTCGGTCATGTTCTGCGGGTAGGCGTTGAAATAAACGCCCTTCTCCTTACAGTACTCCTCGATATTGCGTACCTGACGGGAGATATCCTTTGCATTCATCTCGCTAAACTCGGATAATTCGCGGACGAAGCCCTTGGAAACAGCCGCATTCGTGTCCAGATCAAAATCATCTTTCAGAATATTGCGATAATTTGCGTGATCTTCCGGCGTAATAAACGACTGAAACTCCAAACTGATATGGTCCAGCTTCGTAATATCCATGCTTTTGAAGAACAGTTCTTCCACATGCATATACGTCAGCGGGGTAATGATGAAGATCGTGCCGATCTTCGGAAACTCCTTGCCCTTCTCCTCCCGGAGCGCATGAAGCTTCTCAATGCCTGCGGTCGCTCTCTTGAACACGCCCTTGCCGCGCTGCTGGTCGTTAATCTCCTCCGGACCGTCCATCGACACCCATACGCGGTGCGGCTCATTCTCGATAATCATCTCCGCATGCTTCTCCAGCAGCGTTCCGTTGGTCGGGAAGGCGACTTGGCTTCCGTAATATTTTAATGCAGCCAGAACCTCGTCAATCTGCGGATACATCAAAGGCTCTCCGCCAAACAGATCGTAATACGGCTTGACCGGGCTGCAATCCTCGATAATTTGCTTAACCACTTTAATATCCAGCTGCGTTAACATCGTGCGTTCCTTGTAGGCGCCGTTATCGCCCCATTCATAGCACATTTTGCACCTTAGATTACAGGCCTCCAGAAGCTGCAGCCAAATCCAACGGGGCGCCGACGTACTCAAGAGCGGTGAAATCGGTGAAGCCGTGTCGTTGCGAAGTTGTACGGACATCGTCTAACCTCCTCCATTTTTCGAATCATTGTTGGTATAGGACCTGTCGATTCAGCCTGAGACTGCCTCATCTGCGGAGCCTTCCCGTCTGCGCTTGGTTCCGGACCGCATCACCTCCCTTTCGTCATTTGCTGCTTCGAACAAATGTTCCGCTACAAATTCGAGCTGCTGTATACGCCTAACGCCCGCTTCCACAGGAAGCGGACCAGCAGGAAACAGACGACCGGGGCCAAAGCGCCCCAGGCCAATTCGGCGGCGGACAGCTTGCCGAGCACCAACATCGGGGCGAAGTTCGTAATCAAAAACACCGGAACGACAAACGTCCCTATCCGCTGTATCCACTTGTTGTACATGGATGCGGGCATATTGTTGGAATCCCATACGGAGTACGAGATTTCGCTGGCGGCCGACGTATTGACGAACCAGAACGAGAGCAGCGCAGGAACGATCATAATGCAGTACGTGAGGACGGTTGCGGCCAGCAGAAAAGCCACAAATCCGGCGACATGGAGCAGCGTCAGCGGAATGCCCGCGGCGCTCCAGCCGATCGCGATCATCACGGTGCCCGCAATCATATTCGGGATCGGCATCCCGACCTCGATAACCCGCAAGGATACGAGAAATTGCAGCGAAATCGGCTTGACCATCATCAGATCGAGACTGCCCGTGCGGACGTGATCGCTGAGACGCAGGAAATTGTTAAAGAACAAGCCCATGTAAATGCCCGTCAGCCACAAATGCGTTCCCATAAACATCAGAATCGTATCCGGCGACAGCCCGTTGATCTGCACATTCGTTTTGTACACGACGACCGCATACAGCAGCTTGGCCATCAGAAACGCCGCTTCGACGAATATGCCCGTTATGAAATTAAAGCGGTATTCCATCTGGGAAATGACCGAGTTTTTGGCAAATAACGCCAGAATGTGCAAATGCCGCCGCAGTTCGGTAACGAAGTTCAAAAGCTCAGCCTCCTAGCCCCAAGTACCGTTTCATCCCGCGCTTCCAGGCCAGATGGCAGACGATCAGCATCAGACCGATCCAGATGCCTTGTCCGGCGATGCCTTGCCAAATCAGCCCGTCCGCTATTTTGCCGTTCAGGACGTTGACAGGGAAGTAAATCATATAGTGGAAGGGCAGGTAACGAAACAGTTGCTGCAGCCCTTCTCCGAATATTTCAAGCGGAAACATGCCGCCACTCATAATATTGACCAGCAGGCTGGTAACAACGAAAAAGTAGGAGATTTCCGACAACCAGAAGGCGCACGCGCAAAGGGCGTACGAGATCAAAAAGCTAAGAATGACAGACAGGCACAGGGAGAGGAAAAAAGCCAGCAATCGTTCAAGTCCGGTATGCTGCTTATAGAATGAGTTCAATGCGAAGATTAGAGCCAGTATGACGAGCAGGGAAATCGCCACATAGAGCAAGCGCTGCCCGATAAACGAGCAGATGCGGAAGCCAAAGTACGCAACCGGCTTGACAATATATTTATTCAATCCGCCGCTTTTGATATCTTCGGCGATGGCGTGCTCCATATTCGTAATGACCAGCTTGGAGACGACGGCGGCGATGACCGTATACATGATCATCTCTCGATAGGAATAGCCGAACAGACCGCTCTCTCCGGCGCTCGCATACACCGCCGTCCATATGTAGTAATGCACGACGATCGGAAATACCGCGCTGAACAGGGAGAGAAAAAAATTAAAGCGGTATTCCAGCGAGCTTTGGAAGCCGATGCGGAACGCGACGACATACTTGTGATGAGCCATGGCGCTACCTCTCGCGGAGTCCGACGATACCGTCTTCGGTCGTCAGTCCTCAATTTTGTGAATGATGGGGAGGATGTCCGGAAATGTTTGCTTGCTTGAACGACGTGCGGCTTTCGTCAAAATTTTCGGGAATCAACAATTTTTTCAGAAAAAACGTCGTTTCTACATCTTGTCATACTCAAAGCACTTGACAAATTTCGGCGTGACAAATATTACCTATTTCCCAAAAGAAAGCACCCTACAGTATGTAAAATTAACCCATTACTTTCATTCATTGTATTGAAGAGCTGGGTACTTTGTCCATAGTGCACGGGGATCAATTGTCCCCCTAGCGCTTGGCGAGAACGACGACACCTGATATCGACAGACAGCAAACGATGTAATATTGTGTCGGATGTGACATGCTATAGTACAAGAAACGGAAACGATGAAAGGAGAATGTAGGATGACAACCCTGCGTCAAGCACCGGCTGCAAAAGCGGAAATGCTGATCCGCAAACCGGTTGAAGAGGTATTCGAGGCTTTCGTCGAACCGGCGGTTACGACGCGATTCTGGTTCACCAAAAGCAGCGGAAGGCTGGAAGCCGGCAAAAGCGTCCGGTGGGATTGGGAAATGTACGGCGTTTCTACCAACGTCCATGTCAAAGAAATTGAGGAGAACCGGCGCATTCTCATCGAATGGGAGGCGTCTTACGGCTATACCACGGTCGAATGGATCTTTACCCGCCGGGTTGAAAATTAGCATTTTCCTAGAATTAAGAACACTCGTTCTTTATCCATCGACTTCATGCTTACAAGAGGCTGTTTCGTGGATTAATTCAACATGGTTTTCTATTATTTTTCCACATACCTAAAGAACCGAAACAAAGCTGCTTCGGCTCTTTAAATATATTATCTTTGAGATTAATACTCATTTACTTCAAAAGTGATGATCTTATTATAAATCATATACTCTTTTCGACTAAAAAATGGTCCCTTATTATTTTCATGCTTATCAATAGCAAACGATGCAGGACCAACACCTGCTGCCTTGTTTTCATACCAAGTAATGAATGAATTAACTTCTGTCATGGATAGATCGTATTCTTTCTGAATACCTTCATCTAATGTAATTTCCAGAATCGCTCTTTTATTAGTTTGTGGCGGGGGTGTTCCATCATCGGAATATGTGTATTTCTCAACACTATTAACTGCATATCCATTGGATCCACCAATTGCGTATATACTATTATTGAGAGCTACTGCTCCTAGTCCAGTCCTTTTCACATTCATTTGGGGTACAGATTGCCAATTATCCGTGATTGGATCATACATCTCTACAATATTAAGTGGCTGATACCCAGGGTCAGTAATTCCGCCAATTGCAAAAATCTTCCCGCCAATTTGAGCAACTGCTAGCGTGTCTCTTGCTGTCGGCATATTTTTCTTCAAGGTCCATTCATTAGTGTTAGGATCATACACTTGGACAGTATTTGAGACAGAACCAATCCCTCCACCACCAATAGCATATAATTTACCATTGTATACCGTTAACCCAACACCATTTAATGCTATTTTCATATCAGCTTTGCTTTGCCAAGTATCCGTAACAGGATCGTACATTTCTACTGTTCCTAATATGTTAGACGATGTGTTTGTTCCACCGACAACATATATTTTCCCATTCAAAGCAACTGCACTATTCCAATCTCTTGCAGTTGGCATGTTTTTCTTGGTGTTCCAAGTGTCATTTATAGGGTCGTATTCTTCGACAGTATTAAGGCTTTGTCCAGAATTGTGGGCCCATGCCTCCCCTGTATAACCCCCAAATACATATATTTTGTTATTTACAGTTGCGACAGCAAAAGCACTTCTTGCCGTTGACATACTTTTTTTAGGTGTCCACGTATTGGTAGATGGGTCATATTCTTCAACAGTATTAGTTGGAATACCATTAAAATCCTGCCCGCCAATAGCATAAATCTTACCGCTAACTACAGCTGTTCCGATAGCCGCCTTTTTTGAACTCATTTCCTTGACCAAAACCCATTCATTTGCCGCATAAATAGAAGTCGGTACGAAAAATAAAGCTAATAATAATAACTGATAGACCATAAATTTCTTCAACTTAATACTCATTCTTTTTCCACCTTTGATTTGTATTTTTTTCGGAATGAACGACTACTTTCGACATAATAATATCTATTAATTACCATCACTGTCCAAACAAATTAACCCTTATTATGGACATTCTGGTTTATTGATCTATTTCAGCAGAACAAAATAAGTAAGTTGATATCATCTCAAAGTGCCGGCTCCAGATTGGTACCAATTAATTTGTCTACACGGTGTGCCCAACTTGATCTCCCGTCTGTTGAGTTTGAAAAGAAAGCACCCTGTGTAAGACTTGTTAACACAAGGTTTTGCCCATGTGGGGTTCAACGTTATAAATTCTACAGAGCTAATAATTATCAGCATGTTTTTTTGAAAATAGACTTTAGTTTAAAGTTGCGGTCGAAACGTTCGTGACGGTAACGAACACAGGGTTTCAAGGAGATGGGGATGACATCGTCAAGCAAGCGATTGGCTCGACTGAGGGGTTTACGATCGTACTGTGTGGACTGAAGGCACTTCTTGAGCACAATATCGTCTTGCATCTGGTGTCGGATAAAGCTCCCGACGCCCATGTGAATCGATAAAGCCGACTTTGCTGTGACAGACAGCGCGTAGAGCATCCCGATAAAAACAAAACCGATTCGGCCTCTGCGAATCGGTCTTTGGGCTATTGAGAAAGGTTTTTGACAAGAATAGAGAAACATACGGAGGTGGGGTATCTACTGGAGGAGCGATAGCGTTCGCCTTTGTCTGCGGGAAATATCCGCTGCTAAGCGGCTTCTAACAAAAATTTCCTGCAGACCCGGGGCCCCCGCAAAGTACTCGGCCTAAGCTTCCCTGATTCAACTTCACTTTGTGGGGTGGAGCAGCGACCGGAAGTAGCCCCCCCCCTCGTACCCCTCTATTCCCCTCAATTGGCCACTTTCACAACAAAAGGAACGGTGAACACCTTGCCTTCATGCTGGAACTGACCCCACAGCTTGTATACGCCGCTTTTCGGAAAGTTCGTCATGAACTTGGCGTCCGGCCCGGAGGCCTTCTCCTCCATCGGGTGAACGTGCAGATACTGCTCGGCATCGGCGCTCAAAATAACCACATGTCCGACCGCGCCGAGATAAGGCTGAAGATTCGTCACCGGCTGCTTCGAAGCGGCGTCGCGAATCGTGAAAGTCAGATTCGCATCCATTCCCGCCATCAGATGATCGATCGCAAGCGTGACTTCCTTGCCGTCCACCGTCTTGACCAGCGCGGACTCGGGTTCGATCACCGCGGTCGCGGGCGCATCGCCCTGCACGCTGATCCACTGCGTCTGCGTCATCGTTCCTTGGCCTGTCGGCACAAAGTCCGCAATCAGCTTATAATCGCCGCCGCCCAGAAACTGCGTCGTGATGTCGAAGCGGCCTCCGCCCTTATAGTCGGGATGAATGTGGTTGAAGAACGACAGGTCTTTGCTGACGACGATCAAGTGAAGCTTTTTCTCGTGCGTAATGTCGAAGTTTTCCACCGGCTTGTTGTTTTTGTCCGTGATCTGAATCGTGAGCGGGGTATCGCTTCGTGCCTGCGGCTTCTCCGGCGTCAGCTTGAAGGTCGTGACGACCTCGGCGCTCTTCGGCGCTTCGGACGCCCCACCTCCGTGATTGCCGTGTCCGGCTTCTTCCTTTGGAGCCTCCTTCGGGGCCGAGGTTTCTTTCCCCTGCTGGCCGCATGCGCTTAGCAGCAGCGCCGCACCCAGCAATGTCGCAATGGCTGCTTTTTTCATAAATACCCTCCTGTTTTCTCTCGGTTGTATTTAGTGTAAGGGAAGCTTTTGAAGATCTTGTGAAGATTATCACTCTCCGCCGCGCTTTAACCCGGAAAACAAATCCGCACCGCCGTCCCTCGGCCGACCTCGCTCTCGATTTCCATGCGTCCGCCGTGCGCTTCCGCCAGTCTCCGGGCGATGGTCAGCCCGATGCCGCTACCTCCCGTACTGCGATTCCGCGACTTGTCCGTACGGTAGAACCGCTCGAACACATAAGGCAGTTCCTCGGCGGAAATGCCGATCCCGGTATCCGCGACGACGACCCGCGCCTCGTCATTGGCGTGCTCCACCGTCACCTCGACCTGGCCTCCGGATGGCGTGTACTTCCAGGCGTTGCTGAGCACATTAGCCAAAATTTGCCCGATCCGCCGCCGGTCCGCTTGGACAAGCACCGGTTGTGCTGGAACAGCGAACCGTAGGGCAACTTCTTTTTGCGCAAAAGCGGCTTTGACGGTCTCCACGCTCTGAGCGGTGATGGCCGACAAATCTTCTGTCTGGAGGCGAAGCCGAAAATGAGGCGAGTCCATCTGCGTCAGCTGCTCCAAATCGCCGACCAGATGACTCAGCCGCTCGACCTCCTCATGACATGCCGCGAGCCGGACCTGCGTCGGCTCCCAGACGCCGTCCATCATCGCTTCCATATGGCTCTTCAAAGTGGCCAGCGGGGTGCGAAGCTCATGGGCGACGTCAGCCGTCATCGTCTTCCGCAGGCGCTCCTGCTTCTCCAATTGCGCAGCCAGCGCGTTAATCGCCTGTGCCAAGTCGGCCAGCTCGTCGTTCCCGCGAACCTCCGTGCGGGCCTCCAGCTCGCCCCCGGCCATGCGGACCGCCATCGCTTTCATCGCCATGAGCGGCGCAGCCATCCGTTTCGCCGCGTACAAGCCGGCCAAGGCCGCCAAAACAATGCCTCCGGCGGCAATCCAGACGACCGACTGGACAATCGCCTGCTCCAGATGCGCGTTGAACGTCACCATATCCGCGCTCGCCGCCGCCTGCTGCTGATACATCACAAAATGGCGATGCGCTTGCACCAGCAGCACCGTGAGCGCCATGATCAAAATCCCGCACGTTAATCCGATAAACACGAGCGCAAATCTGGCATACAGCCCTCTCACGGCCAAGCCCCTCCGGCAAACCGGTACCCTGCGCCGTACACCGTTACGATATACCGCGGCGCTTTCGGCACCGGCTCGATCTTCTGCCGCAAGTTTTTGACATGCTGATCTATCGTGCGCTCGTCGCCTTCGAAGTCGAAGCCGAGCACCTTCACGATCAGCTCGTCTCTCGTGAAGCAGCGCTCCGGGTGACGGGCAAGCGTAAGCAGCAGCTTGTATTCGTTGGGCGTCAGAGCAACCGGATCGCCATCCTTGTATACTTCGCGCTTTAACGTGAGAATAACCAGCTCGCCGTCACCGAACGCCATCCGGTCCGCCAGCAAAGCGTCGTCCTGCGTGCGGCGCAGGATCGCCCGGACCCGGGCGGCCACCTCCCGCGGACTGAACGGCTTCAGCACGTAGTCGTCCGCGCCGATGGACAACCCAGTCACCCGGTCGTTCTCGGACACCTTGGCCGTCAGCATCAAGACCGGCAGCGAGGACCTTTGCCGGATACGCCGGCATACCTCCTCGCCGGACATATCGGGCAGCATCAGGTCCAGGATGACGAGATCGACCGCCTCCCGCTCCAGCACGTCCAACGCTTCCGAGCCGCTCGCGGACTCCAGCGTGCGGTACCCGTCCTTTTGCAAATACGAAGCGACGACATCCCTGATTTTCGCCTCGTCGTCGACCATGAGAATCGTCTTGTTCACCGCGGCTTTGCAGCTCCTTTCCGATTCCTCCGTATTCACCGAAAGAAGGGCGCCCGGTAACCGGGCACCCGCCTTCCGCTCTACCTGCAAGTCCGGTGAATAACTGGCGCTGCGCAACCAAAGCATTCTTCCGATCGCTGTTGTTCCCGGATTTCCGGATTATGCAACCCCTCTTTAGGTTGAAATCCGGAAACAAAGGCGAACACTTCGTTTCTACAGAATGCTTTCGGTTGCTCCACTCGTTATTCACCAGACTTTTAGAGCTTCACCTTCTGCAATCGGAGCGCGTTGAGCACCACCGACACCGAGCTTAGCGCCATCGCGGCTCCCGCCACCCACGGGGCAAGAAAGCCCAGCGCTGCGATCGGAATACCGAGCGTATTGTACGCAAGCGCCCAGAACAGATTTTGCTTGATGTTGGCCATCGTTTTCCGGCTCATCGCCGCGGCGTCCGGCAAGCGGATGAGATCGCCCTGCATGAGCGTCACGTCGGCCGCTTCGATGGCGATGTCCGTCCCCGTGCCGACGGCGATCCCGACGTCGGCCGTCGCAAGCGCCGGCGCATCGTTGATGCCGTCGCCGACCATGGCGACCTTGCGCCCTTCCGCCTGCAGCTTCTTGACTTCAGCCGCCTTCCCTTCCGGCAGCACCTCGGCCAGCACGCGGTCGATGCCTACCTGGCGGGCGATCGCCTCCGCCGTCCGGCGGTTGTCGCCGGTGATCATGATGACCTCGATGCCTCCCTGCTTCAAGCGGGCAATCGCTTCTTGTGACGTTTCTTTGACCGCGTCGGCTACCGCGACCATGCCGGCATACTGCCGGTCCACGGCGATCAGCATGGCGGTTTTGCCTTCCGACTCCAGCCGCTCCATCGTCCCCTCGGCCTGCGCGAATTCGATCCCTTCGCGCCGCAGCAGCTTGCGTGTGCCGACCAGCACCTCGCGCCCTTCGACGACGGCGGCGATGCCATAGCCCGGAATCGCTTCGAACCGCTCCGCTTTGGAGAATGCGATGCCTTTCGAGCGGATGCCTTCCACAATCGCTTCCGCCAGCGGGTGCTCGGATTGCTTCTCTGCGGCAGCGACCAAGCGCAGAACCGTCGCTTCGTCCGCAGCTTCGATGCGCACATCGGTCAGCTCCGGTTTACCTTTGGTGACTGTTCCGGTTTTATCCAGCACGATCGTATCGATCCGGTGCATCGATTCCAGATGCTCTCCGCCCTTGAACAAAATCCCGAACTCCGCCGCGCGGCCCGATCCGGCCATGATGGAGGTCGGCGTCGCGAGCCCCAGGGCGCAAGGACATGCAATGACGAGGACGGCGATCGCTTTCTCCAGCGCATTGGCGAATTCGCCCGGAACAACCGCAAAATACCAGATCAAAAACGTAAGCACCGCAATCCCGACGACGATCGGCACGAAGATGCCGGAGATCCGGTCGGCCACCCGCTGGATCGGCGCCTTCGAGCCCTGCGCGTCTTCGACGACCCGGATGATTTGCGCCAGCGCCGTTTCTTTGCCGACCTTGGTCGCTTGGATCCGCAGGCTGCCGTTCCGGTTGACGGTGGCGCCAATGACGGCGTCGCCCGGCTTTTTCTCAACCGGAATGCTTTCGCCGGTCAGCATCGATTCGTCGACCGCCGACATGCCGTCGAGGACGAGGCCGTCAACCGGAATTTTCTCGCCCGGCTTCACCAGCACGACGTCTCCAGCCAACACCTCTTCCACCGGCACGCTCAGCTCGACGCCGTCGCGGACGACAAGCGCCGTTTTGGCCTGCAGGCCCATTAGCTTCTTGATCGCTTCCGAGGAGCGGCCCTTCGCCAGCGCCTCGAACCATTTGCCCATCACGATCAACGTGATCAGCACGGCGCTCGTCTCGTAATACATGGAAGGCATGCCATGGTGCGACAGGGAGCCGGCCGCGGCCCATTCCAGCGTCAGATACAGACTGTAAAAATAAGCCGCCGACGTGCCCAGCGCGACGAGTACGTCCATGTTCGCGCTCTTGTTGCGCAGCGCTTTGTAAGCTCCGGTATAGAACGGCAAACCGATGATGAACTGCACCGGCGTCGCGAGCGCAAGCTGCACCCACGGATTCATCAGCGCTTCCGGCAAGTAAATCCACGAAGTGAACGAAAAGTGGCTGACCATCGCCCATAGCAGCGGGAACGAAAGAATGGCGGAGAAGATCAGCTTCGTGCGGTGGGCGGCAATTTCTTTTTGCCGGTGGTCGCCGTCGTCCTGCCGCTCCTCCTTCAGCCCCGCTTTGTAGCCGAGCTGCTCGACCTTCCGGATCATCTCGTCAACCGATACCGCCTGCCCGGAGTATTCGACGTGGGCTGTCTCCAACGCAAAATTCACGGTCGCTTTCCCGACGCCGGGCAGCTTGTTCAAGCCCTTCTCGATCCGGTTCGCGCAGGCTGCGCAGGTCATGCCCGTAATGGCAAGCGAGGCTTGCTGCTGATCCGGCTGCTGTTGTTGTTCCAATCGCTGTTCCATAGCTAAGCACCTCTCCTCAATATACCCGTATGGGGTATATTTTAATCAAAAAAAGAGAGCGGCCGGAGCCGCACCTCGGCAAAACCCGGTGAATCGCGGATTAAACCACGTCGTAGCCTTGGTCTTCGATCGCGGCTTTGATCGCATCCGGATTCGTTTTCGACTCCTCATACTGCACTTGAACGGATTTTGCGGCCAAGTCGACCTTGCCGGTTGCGCCGATGTTCTTCAAAGCGCCCTCGATGGAATTCACACAATGATTGCAGGACATGCCTTCGACTTTTAACGTAATGGTTTGCATAGGGGATCTCTCCTTATTTCATTAATTTTTGGATGGTGGTAAGCAGCTCTTCAACGACTTCGTGCTCGCCTGCTTGAATGCGTTCGATCACACAGGACTTCATATGACCTTCGAGCAGCAGCTTGCCGACGCCGTTCAGTGCCGATTGGATCGCGGCGATCTGGTTAAGGACGTCGTCGCAATACGTGTCTTTCTCGATCAAGCCCTTCACACCCCGGATCTGGCCTTCGATGCGGTTCAATCGCGTGATGAGGTTGGCTTTGACTTTATCGGAATGATGGCTTTTTCTCTCGCTGTCTGTGGAGCAGCAATGTTCCGCCTCCGTAATGTTATCCATTGTGTTCCCTCCTCTTGGTTTCATATTACTATACCCCCCTACCCTATGTCAACGGGTGAATTGCATTTTTTTTCAAGCAGCCGTCCTGCTTTAGTTTTCCATTTCCTACGCTATTCTAAACCGGATGATAGCTTAAGGCGCCTCGAAAATAAGGCTGCATTTCCCTGATTCGGGGACGACCGCTTCCTTCAAGACAGCTGCGAAAAGTCCAACGGGTGCGCAAATCCGACCACGGCGCCCTTCCGGCCGACTTTTTTGTACGTTCGTAGTGACTCCCCCTATAGCGTGTGCTACAATATTATTTAATCGTAACACGATAGAGAAAGACGATAAGATAACTACGGATTTGGAGTTGAGAAAACGTGAACAAGCCCGCAATGCTCAGGGTGATCGTATGGGGACTTATCCTTGGCCTGATCTTAACCGGATGCACCACCCCGACCGCTAAAAAGGAAGAACCACCGGTTGCCGCCACGAAGGACGAGTTAATCTTGGCCGTCGGCTCCGAGCCGGAAGCCGGCTTCGATCCGACCACCGGCTGGGGACGGTACGGCTCGCCGCTGTTTCAAAGCACGCTGCTGAAGCGCAATGCCGAAATGAAAATTGTAAACGATCTGGCCACCGGCTACGAGGTAAGCGGCGACGGGACCGTATGGACCGTCAAGCTGCGGAACGACGCGAAGTTTTCCGACGGCAAGCCGGTAACCGCCGCCGACGTGCAGTATACGTTCGAAACGGCGTCCAAAAACGGCTCCATTATCGATCTCACGAATATGAAGAGCGTCGAAGCCGCGGACGACGCCACAGTCAAGTTTACGCTCAAGGAGCCGCAATCGACGTTCCTGACGCTGCTCGTGCAGACGGGCATCGTGCCGAAGCATGCCCACGGCCAAGACTACGCCCAGAAGCCGGTCGGGTCCGGACCGTACAAGCTCGTGCAATGGGACCGGGGCCAGCAGGTCATCGTCGAGGCGAATCCCGATTATTACGGGCCGAAGCCGTTTTTCAAAAAGCTGACGTTTCTGTTCGTGAACGAAGATGCCGCTTATGCCGCCGCCAAGGCCGGAAAAGTGGACGCCGCTTACATCCCCGCCGCCTTCAGCAAGCAGCCGGTCGCCGGGATGCGGGTCGAAGCCGTACATACCGTAGACAACCGGGGCATCGTGTTCCCTTATCCCCGTTCCGGGAGTACCACGAAGGACGGCAATCCCATCGGCAACGATGTAACGGCCGATATCGCGATCCGCAAAGCCGTCAACACGGCGATCGACCGCAAAGCGCTCGTCCAAGGCGTACTGGAAGGGCACGGCACGCCGGCCTACACCATCAACGACGGGTTGCCCTGGTGGAATCCGCAGACGGTCACTCCCGACGTCGATGTCGAAGGCGCGAAAAAGCTGCTCGCGGAGGCGGGCTGGAAAGACGCCGACGGCGACGGCATCTTGGAGAAGGGGGCGCTCAAAGCGCAATTCCCGCTCATCTACCCTTCGGGCGACGTGACGCGGCAATCGCTGGCGCTCGCTGTGGCCGACATGCTGAAGCCGGTCGGCATTCAAGTCAACGTCGATGGCAAGAGCTGGGACGATATCAAGAAGCTGATGCATTCCAGCGCCGTCATGATGGGCTGGGGCAGCAACGATCCGCTCGAAATGTACAACGTATACAGCAGCAAATACCGCGGCGTCGAATATTACAACAACGGGTATTACAGCAATCCGACGGTCGATGCTTGGATGGACAAGGCGCTCCGGGCCACGAAAGAAGAGGACGCCTGGGAATTTTGGAAAAAAGCCCAGTGGGACGGTACGACCGGCGTCAGTGCGCAGGGCGACGCGCCATGGGCTTGGCTGGTCAACATTGACCACCTGTATCTGGTCAAGGACAAGCTGGATATCGGGAAGCAGCGCATTCATCCGCACGGCCACGGCTGGCCGGTTACGGACAATATCGAAGAATGGAAATGGAACAACTAGGCCCGGAAAATGAGGTTATGAGACGATGCGCAGCTTGCTTACGTTTTTAGGCTTGAAAGCGGTCCGGCTGGTCACTTTGCTGGCGGCAATCAGCGCGATTTCCTTCGTGCTCGTCAGCGCCTCCCCCATCGATCCGATACAAGCCTACGTCGGGGCCGACATGATGCGGGTGAGCCCGGAGCAGCGGCAGCAGATCGCCGAGCATTGGGGACTCGACAAGCCGCCGGCCGAACGTTTCGCGAGTTGGGGGACGGCCCTGCTGCAGGGCGACCTCGGCACCTCGATGATTTACCGCCGGCCGGTGGCGGAGGTGATCGGAGAGCGATTCGCAGGTTCGCTGGCGCTGATGTTCGCCGCCTGGCTGCTGTCCGGCCTGCTCGGCTTTGCGGCAGGCAGCTTGGCCGCGATGAAGAAAGATACGTGGATCGACCGGCTGATCCAATGGTACTGCTATACGCTGGCCTCCACGCCCGCGTTCTGGATGGGCTTGCTGCTGCTTCTGCTGTTCGGGGTGTGGCTCGGCTGGTTTCCGGTGGCGTTGGGCGTCCCTGCCGGGGTGCTGGCTCAGGAGGTCACGTGGAGTGACCGGGTGCAGCATATGATCCTGCCCGCGCTGACCTTAAGCATCGTCGGCATCTCGAACATTGCGCTGCACACGAGGCAAAAGCTGCTCGATGTGCTCGCCAGCGACTACGTGCTGTTCGCCCGGGCCCGCGGCGAGCGCGGCTTCCGGATGTTCCGGCGGCACGGCCTGCGCAATATCGCGCTGCCCGCCCTGTCGCTGCAGTTCACCGCGTTCAGCGAGCTGTTCGGCGGGGCGGTTTTGGCCGAGCAGGTATTTTCCTATCCCGGCCTCGGACAAGCCACCGTCGAAGCCGGGCTGCGGGGCGACGTTCCGCTGCTGCTCGGCATCGTGCTGTTCAGCGCATTGTTCGTGTTCACCGGCAACTTGATCGCGGATCTGCTCTACCGCTTGGTCGATCCGCGAATCCGGGAGGGACGGGCGTTATGAATAAACTGCAAACGTCCAGCGGCTCGGCGCACTTTCGCCCCCGGGTGCGGCTCGGCCGGAGACATCGAGCGCTGATCGCGGCGATCGGCGCGGCCGTGCTCATTCTGGGAACCCTGCTCATCGGGCTGCTGCTCAGCCCGGACAACTTGTCCACCCGGCTGGAGTGGCGCAATCTTCCGCCGTCGCTGCAGCATCCGTTCGGCACCGATTGGCTCGGACGCGATATGTTTACCCGCACTCTCAAAGGCCTTGCGCTAAGCGTGCAGGTCGGCTTGATCGCCGCCGCTTGCAGCGTGGTCATCGCGACGGCGCTGGGGCTTATTGCCGCGACGATGGGCCGGACGGCCGACCGGATCGTCGCATGGCTGATCGACTTGTTCTTGAGCGTGCCGCATCTCGTCACGCTCATTCTGATCGCATTCGTCTGCGGCGGCGGCATGCGCGGCATCGTGATCGGCGTCGCTCTGACGCATTGGCCGAGCTTGGCGCGGGTCATCCGCGCGGAGGTGCTGCAGCTGCGCAGCGCCGAATTCGTGCAAATTTCGCGGCGGCTCGGGCAGTCCCGCTGGCAAGTAGCGACGCGGCACATGCTGCCTCACCTGCTGCCACAGCTGCTCGTCGGGCTGCTGCTGCTGTTCCCGCATGCGATTCTGCATGAAGCCGGCGTGACGTTTATCGGCCTGGGCCTGTCGCCGCACCAGCCGGCGATCGGCATTATTTTGTCCGAGTCGATGCGGTATTTGTCGACCGGCATGTGGTGGCTGGCCGTCTTCCCCGGCCTCTGCCTGCTGATCGTCGTCCGGGCGTTCGACCGGGCCGGGGAAAGTCTGCGTCTGCTGCTCGATCCGCGGAACCCGCAGAGCTGAAGTACATCCGGCCCCGCAGCATGATACGAAGAGGAGGCTCGGCGCAACGTGTCTGAATCTATCCCACAAAATATTCATGTCCCTGTACTTGAAGTGAACGATTTATCTGTCGCTTTCACGCGGTACGACCGCGGACTGCGGCAGTCCACGGTCGAGGTCATCCACAGCCTGCACCTCAAGATCGGACGGGGCGAGCTGCTGGCGGTCGTCGGATCGAGCGGCTCCGGCAAAAGCCTGCTTGCCCACGCCATCCTCGGCATCTTGCCGGACAACGCAGCCGTCTCCGGGACGCTGCGGTACGAAGACGAGCCGCTGACCCCTGCCCGGCAGGAGGCGCTGCGCGGCAAGGAGATTGCGCTGGTGCCGCAATCGGTCAATTTCCTTGATCCGCTAATGCGGGTAGGCGATCAGGTGCGGAGCTCGGTCCGCGAAGGCGATGCCAACGCCGCGGTCCGACGCATCTTCGACCGCTACCGTCTTGCCCCCGGGACCGAGCGGCGGTACCCGTTCCAGCTGTCGGGCGGCATGGCGCGGCGGGTGCTCGTCTCGACGGCGACGTTCGGCGGCCCGCGGCTCGTCATTGCCGACGAGCCGACGCCCGGTCTCGACCCCGCGGCGGTGCGGGAAACGCTAAGCCGGTTCCGCGAGCTGGCGGATGAAGGCTGTGCCGTGCTGCTCATCACTCACGACATCGAGTCGGTGCTTCCCTTCGCGGACAACGTTGCCGTCTTCTATGCCGGGACGACGGTCGAAACGGCGCCCGCCGGCGACTTCTCCGGCGACGGAGCGCGGCTGCGCCATCCGTACAGCCGGGCGCTCTGGCAGGCGCTGCCGCAGAACGGCTTCACGCCGATCCCCGGCGTCCAGCCGCATCCGTCCGCGCTGCCGCCGGGCTGCTTGTTCGCGCCGCGCTGCGCCGCAGCCGGCACGGATTGTAGCCGCGAGCGGCCGGCGATGCGGGAGCTGCGCGGCGGGACGGTGAGGTGCATCCATGCGACTTGAAGCGCGAGGCCTCGGGTACCGGCGCGGCCGGGACGCATGGCTGTTCCGGGGTGTCGACTTTACGTTAACGCCGGGGGAAATGACCGGCCTCGTCGGTCCGAGCGGCTGCGGCAAGACGACGCTCGGCCGGCTGCTGGCCGGGTATGAGGAGCCGCCAGAAGGACGCATTACTATAGGCGGCAGCCCGATCCCGCACAGCGGCTATCACCCGGTGCAGCTCGTGTTCCAGCACCCGGAGAAGGCGGTGAATCCGAAGTGGCCGATGCATCGCGTCCTGCGCGAAGGCGGGGAGCCCGATCCCGCGCTGCTGGAGGCGCTGGGCATCGAGCAGGAATGGCTCCGCCGCCGGCCCGGCGAATTGTCCGGCGGCGAGCTGCAGCGGTTCTGCGTCGCGCGGGCGCTCGGGCCGCATACGCGGTTTCTCATCGCTGACGAGATGACGACGATGCTTGATGCGATCACGCAGGCGCAAATCTGGCAGGCCGTGCGTGCGATCGCCCGGCAGCGCCAGCTTGGCGTGCTCGTCGTCAGCCACGAGCCGGGCTTGATCCGGCATCTCTGCACCCATGTCATAAACTGGAACGAGCTTACAGGCGCGGACTGAACTTCGGATGGTCCAATGTGTTGTCGCGGCGACGCTGCCCGAAGAGATGATTGACAGCCGAAAACGACCCGTGCTATAGTACTGTTAATTTATTTTTCGTGAAAGACAACGATGGGGAAAGTAAGCACGGCGTATTTCCAAGCGACCCGGGGAAGGTGCGAGCCCGGGAAAGAAGCCCTGCCGAAAGCCACCCTGGAGTCGCCCTCTGAAGCTAGCAGCCGTAGGAGTTGGCCGGTGTTCCGCCGTTATAGGACCGAGTGGACTTCCTATGTAGTGGAGTCAACGAGGGTGGTACCGCGTGAGCAACAGCTCTCGTCCCTTTTTTGGGGACGGGGGCTTTTTTATTTGCAAATTTGCACGAACAAATCCATGTAAAGCTGGTGAATGGTTATGACTTTGAATTGGTCCGAACGCCTCTCCCCCGTTATCCGGGATATGCCGCCGTCCGGCATCCGGCGGTTTTTCGATCTCGCGTCGGAGATGACCGGCATTATTTCGCTCGGCGTCGGGGAACCCGACTTTGTGACGCCTTGGGCGATCCGGGAAACAGGGATTCAGTCTTTAAGGCAAGGATACACGATGTATACGTCCAACGCGGGCTTGCTGGAGCTGCGCGAGGAAATTGCCGCTCACCTGCATGGATTTTACGGCGTGCATTACGAGCCCCGCAGCGAGGTGCTGGTGACGGTCGGGGTCAGCGAAGCGGTCGATCTCGCTTTGCGCGCAATCGTGCATACTGGGGACGAGGTGCTGATCGCCGAGCCGTGCTACGTCTCGTACGGGCCATGCGTCACGATGGCGGGCGGCGTGCCGGTTCCGATAACCACGACGGTGGACAACGATTTCCGGCTGACCGCCGCACAGGTGGAAGCCGCGATCACGCCGCGGACCAAGGCGCTGCTGTTCAACTATCCGAACAATCCGACCGGCGCGACGATGTCCCGGGAGGACCTGCTCGAAATTGCCAAAGTCGTAGAAAAGCATAACTTGATCGTCATTTCCGACGAGGTGTACGACAAGCTGACTTACGAGGGCGAGCACACGTGCTTTGCGGCGCTGCCGGGGATGCGGGATCGGACGATTTTGCTGAACGGCTTCTCCAAGGCGTACGCCATGACCGGCTGGCGGCTCGGATACGCTTGCGGCCATCCCGAAGTCATCGCCGCGATGACCAAAATCCATCAATACACGATGATCTGCGCGCCGATTACGGTGCAAAAAGCGGCGATCGAAGCGCTCCGGAACGGCACGGAGGAAATGAAGGAGATGGTCAGCTCGTACAATCAGCGGCGACGGCTCGTGCTGAAAGGCTTCCAAGAGATCGGCCTGCCCTGCTTCGAGCCCCGGGGAGCCTTCTACGCCTTCCCGTCGATCCGGCACACGGGCCTTTCGTCCGAGGCGTTCGCCTGGCGTCTGCTGGAGGAAACGAAGGTTGCGGTCGTGCCCGGCAACGTTCTCGGCTCCGCCGGGGAAGGCCATATCCGCTGCTCCTATGCCTCTTCGGTAGAAAATTTGACCGAGGCGATCGAGCGGATGGGCCGCTTCCTGAAGCAGTTCGAGTAAAACGGGCACGCTCTCGTAGGAAGCGGGCTAACCGACCGAATCCGCAAGCGTAGGCGTGGCCAGCTTTACGGCGTAATCATGCATGGCTTCCAGTGAACCCGTATAGATGAGAATGCCCCGTTCGATTAAACGGCGAAGCCGATACTCGATCCAGCTATGCGAAATCGGACAGTCCAAAGCATGAACAAGAATTTCCCCGATCAGCAGTCCGATTTTAACCCAGCCCTGGGCCTCTGCCTGTAGGTTCGGACGACCTGAACGATCGTTTCGTCGAAATAGCTTTCATCCGTCGTCTGAAGGTGACCATTCTCATAAATACGAAGCAAGCCCGCTTCTTTCACCAGTCTCCGCCAGTCTCGGATAAGCCACTCTCTGGTCCGCGGCACAAGCGGCTCCGCATTCCCGATCCACGAAGCCAATTCGTCGGGAGCGGCTTCTCCGGTATAGCGGAGCCGTCCTTCGGAAGCGACGGTGACGTTCATGACGGATACGGAAACGCCGGGCGGCAGGGAAGCAAGCACGCCGCGAAGCCCGGTTTGTTCAAAAACGTTGTCGGCTGCCCAGACCACGACAGGAACCGGATTCGCGGAAAGACGGGAGAGCCATTCCCGCCAAGCTTCCATGTTGCTTTTCAGATACGGCAAGTATTGCCGGGCCTCCTCATTGGCGATGCTTTCCCGCCAGCAAAGACGCACGTCCTCCCAATTCTGCGAGGCCGCGCAAACCGGAGGACCCGACATCAAGTCGTCTTCCCAATGAATCACCGACTTGTCGGGTCTGGTTCCCATAGCAACCTTTAAACAGCCTGCCGCTGCCTCACCGAAGACGATCTGGACCGTCATCGGGACGCTGTCTCGGCCGGAGAATCGGTCTCCCCGGCGGGATCAGGCGCTCCGTCCACGGCATCCCATTCGTTATAAAACTGCTCCAAATACCGCTCCATAAAGCGGTGGCGCTCCTCCGCCAAGGCGCGGGCGGCGTCCGTATTCATCAAATCTTTGAGCTTCAGCAGCTTCTCGTAAAAGTGGTTGATCGCCGTTCCCGGATGACTGCGGTATTCCTCCGGCGTCATGTTCTCCCTGACCGGCTGCTCCGGATCGTGCATCGGCCGGCCTTTCCAGCCGCCGTAAGCGAACACCCGGGCGATTCCGATGGCGCCGATCGCATCGAGGCGGTCCGCATCCTGCACGATCCGGCCTTCGGCGGTGCGCATCGGCTGACCATGTCCTCCTCCAAAGGACATCGTCGAAATAATGTCCATGACATGAGCGCGGTCCGCTTCGTCCGTTCCCGCTTCGGCGAGCCAGTTCTCTACCTTTTGCAGTCCGGCTTCCTTGCTCGGGTTCAGCTTTTCATCCGCTACGTCATGCAGCAGTGCCGCCAGCTCGCAGATGAACGTGTCCGCCCGTTCGACCGCCGCCAGCCGCTTGGCCGTGCGGGTTACTCGGACAATATGCCACCAATCGTGGCCGCTGCTGTCTCGTTCCAGTTCGGCTCTCGCATAAGCGGCGGCCTGCTCCAGCAGCTTTTCTCGTTTGATCGGGTCCATAAACTAGTCATCCTCTCCCAGTTCTTTATCGTCTCGCTATTGTACTACGCCTCCGAGCGGCGCGCAAAAAGGCCGCAATCGCATGGATTGCCGCCGGGTGAGAAATCAATGAATAATAGCGAAGAATAATAGAGACTACTTGCCATATCGTCTAAGATATTCGGGGTAAGCGCGAAGATGTATGTCTTTTGCCCGCTGCTGTGTCCGTTGCTTCACCTCAGGCATATTCTCCGCTTCAATGTAATCGGCAAGAACATCGATCACGTCGTCAAGCAGCTTCGCCCTAAAATAAATCTCCATCCGTTCGGATCGTTCGCGACCTTCCAAATCCATGAGCCGCTCTTCCCAAAATGGCCAATCTTCAGATCCGTATAACGGCCACAGGAACACGGAATAATCCATGGCGACATCTCCATGCACCGCTAAGTCATCCCAGTCTATCATCCAGAAACCGCCGTTTTCTTCCACCAGCACGTTGTGCCAGTTGATATCGTTATGTACGGTATCGTTCGCTTTCTTTTGAAAAGAAGGCAGTTGATGCACAAGCCGGTTTAACGTCTCTACTTCCGAATCAAACCAGTCTAACGCGTCGTCCGTCACGAAGTCCAGCAAATGCTTTTCAGATCGGATGGTCTGCAAATCTTCCTCAAATCGGGTAATATACCCGTCGGCAAACGCCTCCGAATACGAGCGAGCTTTGGCCTCGGCCCCCTTTTTGAGCTCTTGATCGGAATGCAGCCGGTGTAATGCTTCAAGAACTTTTTCAATGACCAGGAACGATTTCTTGAGTCACCTCTTCGATCAACCGCGGCGCATGATAATGGCCGGTCAAATGCCCGCTTCGCATGGCCCATTGTTTTAGACGAGGGGCTCGTTGTTCTGGCGCAAGCTTCAGATGCCGTACCGTTTCGCCGTCGGATAAGCGATAGGATTGGTTGACAAATCCTCCCGGATTCCAAATATACTTCGCTTCGATCTTCGAACCTTTGAACCCTAACGAACGGACACTTGCTTTTGCCCACCCCTGCACTTGCTTTTCGGCGAACTGCACATCCATTTTCGATCCCCTTTCCTTCATTAAAGGCAATAAGAGAAAAGCAGTCTAAACGCAATCGTAGTAGACCGCTTAGTTGTTCGCCGCTCGGCTATTAATGCGCAATATCTCCCCTGCGAGAATCATCGAGCCAGATGCCTATACCTCTGTCGTCTCATCGACCTGCGGCACATCCGGCGGGGGAAAAGCCGGCAAGGACGATACCTGCTGGCGGGATTTGTCCGCCGTCTTCCAAGGATGGCGCTCGTCGATCCATTTGCGAATTAACGCATTGACCAACGACGCCGACTTGGTCGGAAGCTGGTGGCCGACCTTGGGCAAGAAATGCAGCGTGCTGTCGGGCAGTCTGTGGTAAAGGATATGGGCATACCGGTGAAATTCTTTATCTTTCACCCCGTATAGGAGCAGGACCGGCGTTTGAATCTGCCCCAGCTTCTCCGTGCAGTTGTACGTCAGGCTGCACTTGAAGTAGTCGTTCACGTTCCGCAGCTGTCCTTCCGTGGCCGTGCGGTAAAGACGCCGGAACGTCTTCCATTTGTTCGAGTTGCCCCAAGCGATGACCGCCGCGACAATCCGTTTGGCGCGAAGCCCCATTAGCCCGACTGCTGCCCAAACCTCGCTGCGCCGGTACCAGTCGCTTAATTCCGACATAGCGCTGATTAGAATCGCCCCGTAGAACCGGTCGGGATAGCGGAGCATCGCTTCCAACGCGACCGATCCGCCGGTCGAATACCCGCACAAATAGGCCTTTTTCAGCTCCAAATGGTCGAGCAATCCGCAAATGTCTTCCGCCAGCAGGCCGTATGTAAGCCGCTCCGCGGACTGCCCGCTCTGTCCGTGGCCGCGAATATCGAACGCAATAATCTGGTACCTGGCCGAAAGATGCTCCAGTTGATCCGCAAAATTGCTGCTCGTCAGCATCGGAGGATGAATGAACACGATCGGAACGCCGGAGCCTTTCACTTTATAGTACAGCGTCGTTCCGTTAATCTTGGCGAATGGCACGGCCGCTTCACCGCCTTTCTTTTCCAAATTGGAAGGTAAATGCAATTCCTAGCATGCCCTTCCCCTTCGCAAAAGATGCGCGCTCACGGTTCCATCATTAACGTAAGTCCGCAGGACGGGCATTCCCGCTCTTCCGCCGTCACACGTGTCAAACAAGCCGGACACTGCTCAGTCGCTTCCGCTTGTGCGCAGCATACGTCGTCTTGCGGCTGCGGTGCGTCCGGATCGGCCAAGCCCTCGAACCAGTTGCTCACAGGCTTGCCGTCGACTTCAAGTACCTGCAGCTCATCCGACGGAAACCAACGGATGATTCCGTTCTTGTCGCACACCGCCGCCACCATGATTTCGCCCGATTCCTCGTGCGGAAACCAATTGCCGCCAAGCAGGCCCGCTCTCTGCGCTTTGTAAGCACCGAATCCCGGGCCCAAAAAAAGATATTTCCGCCCGCTCGGTTTATGCCGCACGATCGTAGCCAACGGTTCGTCCTCCCGTCTTATGTAACATTTACCCACTAGACCTGACGAACCACGAAAAGGTTGCACCGCATGCAAAAAAACCGGCCGTTCCGCCATTGGGCGAAAACGACCGGCTTTTCATTTAAAAGAAGAGAATGCGATTCGAGCCCGTTATGGATACGGCGGCCGATAACCCTGATTCCGCCGGATGTGTTACAAGCCAAGCACCTTGTTGACCGACTCGATGACGCGGTCTTTTTGAAACGGCTTGACGACAAAATCTTTCGCTCCCGCCGTAATGGCTTCCAGCACCATGCCCTTTTGGCCCATGGCCGAACACATAATGATCTTCGCGTTCGGGTCGTGCTTGCGGATTTCTTTGACCGCTCCAACTCCGTCCAGCTCGGGCATCGTAATATCCATCGTGACCAGGTCGGGCTTGGCGGTTAAATAAGTGTTGACCGCCTCCATGCCGTTCGTCGCTTCCGCCACCACTTCGTGTCCTTCCTCCGTCAGCATCGTTCGCAGCATCATCCGCATGAAAGCGGCATCATCGACTACCATTACTTTAGCCATAGGCAATACCCCCAACCGTCTAAGGTGAATGTTTTATCCCTATTATGACAGAGCTTTATTAAGAAACTATTAGGTTAAGGAACAATTTGTCCCTTTTTTAGCCGAATATTTTTATTTTTCCCGAGAAAGGAACTTCATATAGGGTCTATGGCCAACATAAAAAAGCCGGGTTCTCTTGAAGAAGAGAACGACCGGCTTCCCGAAAGCAGCGGGGGCTATTATTGAAAATGCGTCTGGTAAGGCTGCTGCGGCTCTGCAGGCTGTACGGCTTGGATCATGGTCCGCATCGTATGGTCGGCCAGCTGCGGGGCTTGGTAGAAGCCCTTGTAGTTCATGTATTGGAACATTTCCCAAGCCATCTCCTGGCAAATGTTCGCCGAGGTTGCATGGTACTGGCGAATTTGCGGATCAACGCATTCGCAGGCCCACAGCATGGCGACAGCCGAGCCGGTTTTGTGCAGGTTCAGCGCGATTGTCGCGATGGACAGATCCGACAGCTGCGTCGCGTTCGGATTCGGCCCAGGCATGGACGGCCGCTGCAGTCCGACTTGGGGTCTTTCGTAAATGCGCAGCTCGGGCGTATGCGGCGTCATGGCGATGCCTCTGCCTTGCAGCAGACCGATGCCGTAATCGTAGCCCTCCAGCATCCGTCGCTGCTGATTGAACAAAATATCTTTCAAGTGCGTATCCTGCGCCATCGAGAACAAAACGCCGTACAGTTCGATGTGCGCCGCTTTCGTGCGGACCGCCTCTTGGGTTTCCAGAAATTCGTGGGCGGCAAAACGTTGCTGCGTGTGCATAAAAACCTCCTGAACTGGAATGGAAATTCGGAACACCGATAGTATGTCCAAGGATTGGAAATGATTATGCGCCATACATCCAAAATTTTGCAGACGTCCGCAACCGACCGCATTCGTCCTGCGTCTAATGTGATAGATTTCACAAGTTATTGGAAGCGACGGCCTCTCATCGTGCAATAAAAATAAGCCGGCCCCGAAAGGAACCGGCTTCCAGCCTAGTTTGTGGCGGCGGACCCGCTTGTGGAGCCGTCGGGGTATACGGTGAAGGAGGAAACGCTACGTGTGCCGTCCGCTGCTTTCTTCACCGTCCACAGCTCGTACCGGTCGACTTGTCCGCCTGCGTTCCAACGAATGAACAGTTGCCCTTCCAAGTCGCCACGGCGCAAGCCTTCGGTGTCCGCGCTGAGACCGCCGCTGCTGTAGCCGGCCGCTGCTCCAAAGTCGTAGCGCCACAACTGCTGCTTGGAGCTGTCGATCAGCGTCAGGAAGGACGGTTCGCCCAGCACGCTTTTCACATCCTTGGCCTCCATACCTCGTTCGAGGCGGTACGTTGCGGCCCATATTTTTTTCTGCGCGTCGCTGGCGTTCTTCGGCTCGGAAACGACCGAGACGGTACGGGCTTCTTCATCGTAGACAGCCCCGGCTCCCAAGTTCTCGGCCATGAAGCGAAGCGGTACATACGTATGTCCGTCATAATTCAAGATTGCGAACCGGGAGCCCGTATCGCGAACCTCTCCATTGAATTTCAATTTTACGGGAAACAGCGTCGCCCGGATTTCATCCGAGGCGTAAACGGCGGTAGAAGCGGCAAGCACGGCTCCGCAGAGCAGTCCAAGTATAAATTTTTTCATGAGTACCTCCTTGGATTCGTTGTTGCATTCTATTCATTATACTAGGGATAAGACGAGGTTGGCATGGAAAAAGGTTGCATAATTGTTAAACGAGAGGGTGGACTTATGGAGACTAGACTTCTTCCTTACGGAAAACAGGCGGCGGTTTATGTGCTGAGCAAGCTTTCGGGAGCGGGACTGGGCATTGCTGCAGGGCTCGCCTACATGTGGGTGAAAAGCGACTTTGACGCCTTCGAGCCGTTCGAAGCGCTGCGGCCCAATGCGGCGCCGGGTCTTGGCATCGGCATGTTTTTTTGGCTGATGCTGTACGGGTACGGCATGCTCGTGACGTTCGCCATCGACGGGCTGGCGCGCTGGAAGCCTGCCTTTCGCAGGAGCGCCGTTCAGGCTTTGCTCCATGCGGCCGCCGGACTTTTGTGCTTCTTGATCATACCGTTCCTCGCTCCGTTCCCGGGCAGCCTTGTCATCACCGGAATCGCCGGTACGGTCGGGGCAGTCTTCGCCCTCCTCTTCTACGCGGGGAGCCGCTTGGGACGGCGGTCGGCTTGGGTCCGGGGTTTGCTTGGCCTCGCGCTTCCGCTCATCGTGCTAGGCGTCCAGACAGCGTATCCCGAGGGCGTGAAGCAGGATTGGAAGGAAGCGAGAGGAGAAGGGTTATACGAAGCCGAATTCCGTTATATGAACGGTACGCGGAGCATTCCGGTTTATGCGAAGAAAGGCCAGATCATTTCCTTTACCATGACGTGGGAGTCGGACAAAGGCGGCGGCTACGGCATGCAGGTGCGGGGACCGGGCGGCCCTAACGATTACGCCGACTACCGGCCGGGTCCGCCGCTCTCCCGCGACGACCACGGATTCGGAGGAACGATCCACGCCGACCGCGACGGCGAGTACGCCATTGTAGCGAGCGGGGACCGGATCAAGGGCAAGCTTAAAGTGACTTGGACCGTAGATGGATGAATTCAACTTATCCATACTCCGGGGAAGCAGGGCTTGCAACCTATATCTTCGAAAAATAAAGGAACACTAATGCGTTATCTATAAAACGGGTGCACCCGCCAACAACACAGAGGAACGAACGTTCGTTATTTGTGTCGAATTTTATCCCGCTCGCCTGATTTTCGGCCAATAAATCATCGCAGTTCCTCTATTCTCCGAATTGCAGTATACTAAGGCCAATTAAGGCATCTGCCGTGCTTTATTATCAACGGCGACTGACTAAGGAAAGTGGGCCAGAGCTAAAATGACTACCGAAAAAACAAATCCGCCTCTATACTACGAAACCCGTGGCGAAGGATACCCGCTGATCGTGCTGCATGCGCTGGCGACCGACCACCGGTCGATGATGGCGTGGATGGAGCCGCTGTTCGAACAGCGGCCGGGCTGGAAGCGTATCTATGTCGATATTCCGGCACACGGACGGAGTCCGGTGGAGCCTTGGATGAAAACCTCAGACGACCTGCTGTCGGTTCTGCTGGACGGCCTCCGAGCGATCCTGCCGGACAACGAGCGGTTCGCGCTTATGGGCATGTCGTTCGGCGGCTACATGGCGCAGGGGATCTGGCGCGCCGAGCACCGCCGGGCGGACGGGCTGTGTCTTCTCGCCCCGGCGCTTCACCGGAAGACCCGCACCCTCCCCGAACGAAGCGTGCCGGTCCGGGACGAGGCGCTGCTGGCAGAGCTCGATCCGGAGGTACGGGCCGCCTTCGAAACGTTGGCCACCGTGCAATCGCGGGAGACCTGGGAGCTATTCCGGGAGGAATGGCAGCCGGGGCGTCCGCTCGCCGACCGTGCATTTCTGTCTTCGGAGTGGCGTACGCAAGGGTACCATTTTCAATGCGATCCGATCCCGGAGGACAGCCGTTTTCCGCAGCCGACGTTGTTTCTTCTCGGACGGCAGGATGTGATCTGCGGGTACAAGGATCATTTTGCCGTGCTCGAATCGTTCCCTCGTGCGACCTATGCCGTATTGGACGGAGCCGGCCATCTGCTGCAGCTCGAACAGCGGGAGCTGGTGCAGCATCATGTCGGACTCTGGCTCGATACGGTGAAGCGCGAGAAGCCGGCAGGGTCCGGAGCATCAGAGTTTATTTAAACTCACCTGCAAGGTGTTCCACGCATTTATCTATCGATTACATCCTTCATAATGGATGCTATCATCCCTTGAGCTTATTCTCCCACTCTTCCAAATAGATCATTTGCGTCAAGGAAGACGTGTCCAGCTCAAGCGGGCAAATGAACTCCAGCAAATTGCCGTCCGGGTCCTCAAAATAAATGGCCGCGTGCGCATGCGGCCGGTTGGGTAACACGATGGGACCCGTCGGCGCAAACCCGAAAGCTTCCCTCACCTCAATCCCCTTGTCCGCAAGCCACTGCTTGGCCCGCTTTATATCCTCCAGCTCCACTTGAAAGGCGATATGCCTTAACGACGGATGATACGGGACGTTTACCTGCTCTGCCTCCCACAGACCGAGCCAGCTCTTTCCTTTCTCCATCCAGAAAAAGGCCAAGCCACGGCCTTGATGCGCCAGTTCCAGGCCGATGCGTTCATAAAACGCGATGGATCGTTTCAGATCTTTTACGGGCAAATGTGCTTCGTACAGCCCTTGGATCACGGAGATCGCCACCTTTCTAATTTAGAATCCTCCCTTTCGATGACAGTGTAGCACAAAATCGCACACAACCCCATATGTTTCCAATTTATTTTAGCAACAAAAAATTCACCCAGAAAATACCTAACGATTTTAGCGAATTGTGTCGATAAAAGGAGTGATCACAACAAAGGAGAGAACATAATGGGCAAACATCACTTTATGCTATCAGTCGGGAGAAAACTGTTCTTGTCGTTTTTGCTCCTGATCTTGCTGCTGGCCGGCTTCGGCCTCAACTCGCTGGACCGGGGAGCAAAGATGCAATCCAAGACGGAGGAAATTACCGGCGCTTGGCTTTCGGGAGTAGGGATTGCCAACAACGTTAACTACTTGACGGAACACGTTCTTGTTTTGCAATATAAAATTTTGACCAATCCGGAAGTCGCCAAAAAACAACAATACATTCAGGAAGCCGATGCTACGTTTGCGGAAATCGACAAGCAACTGGATCTATACAGCGAGACGTTCGTTAGCGACGAAGATCGCATCAATGCGGAGCAGCTTCGGGCGAAATGGAACAGCTATAAAGAAGTTTATGATCGCACCGTAACGTTGGGCAAGCAAATCGACCTGGTTCGAGGCGCGATGAAGCAGGAAAAAGAACTGACGGCGATGATGGCGCAATCCCAGCAAACCTATGACGAAATGCAAAAGCTGCTGGACAAGATGATCAAAATCAATAACGAAGGCGCCAAGGCGGCAACGCAGGAAAGCGGGCAAATCTATCAAAGCACTATCCAGCTTACGATTGGCATAATCGTTATCTCGGTCATAATCGGAATCGCCTTGGTCATCGTGATGATCCGTATCATATCCAAGCCCGTGAAGCTTGTATCCGAAGCGCTGCACCGGGTGGCCGGCGGCGACTTGACGGTCGAACCGCTCGCGGTTAAGCAAAAGGACGAGATCGGAAGTCTGGTTGTTTCCCTGAACGATATGGTCGCCCATCTCAAAATGACCGTGGTGCAAATTCAAGAAGCATCCACGACGGTTGCCGCTTCCTCCGAGGAGCTGCAGGCCAGCTCGGAGCAAAATACGATAGCGACCAAAACCGTTACGCTGTCCATCCAAGAGATGGCCTCCGGCACGGAAAGTCAGCTGATGCGCTCGGACGAAACCGGAAGAGCGATGGAAGAGATGGCCGCAGGCATTCAACGTATCGCCGAAACGACGTCGGACGTATCCGAGCTGTCTCAAGAATCCGCCGTCCAAGCACAGCATGGCAATGACGCCATTCAAGCAGCAAGGAGCCGAATGAACGCTCTAAGCGATTCGGTCGGACAAGCGAGCGACGATATCAAAACGTTGGAGACGCATTCCGTGAACGTCGGCGGTATTCTGCAGATCATCAACGACATCGCTTCGCAAACCGGTTTGCTGGCGCTCAACGCCTCCATCGAGGCGGCAAGAGCTGGCGAGCATGGACAAGGCTTCGCCGTCGTCGCAAACGAGGTGAAGAAGCTTGCCCAGCAATCCGGCGAAGCTGTTCAAAGCATCTCGGACATCATCACGCAGATTCAAACCGATACGTCCAAAGCGGTGCTCACGATGAACCGCAGCTTGTCGGAGGTGCGAGTCGGCCTCCAAGCCGTTACTGAGGCGGATGAAGCGTTCCAGCAAATCACCCGTACCGCAAACGACGTATCCGGCAAAATTCAGGAAGTGGCGGCGGCAGCCGAAGAAATGGCGGCAAGCTCGGAGCAGGTGTCCGCTTCCGCTTCGGAAATGAACCAAATCGCCAGACATGGCGCCGAGTCGGCACAGACGATTGCCGCAACAACCGAAGAACAGCTCGCATCTGCCGAAGAAATCGCTTCGTCTGCGGAATCGTTAAGCCGGACGGCGCAGGATTTGTCCGAACTGGTCAACCGGTTCAAATTGTAAGGGCGCCCCAGGTGCCCCAAAAAAGGGGAGGAAGTCCCTGCAGCATATACGCGCTGCGGACTTCCTCCCCTTTTTTTCCATTACACACGATGTTTCATGCTTATATTGTAAACTTGCGGACCAGCGTTTCCAGATTTTCTGCCTCTCGGCTTAGTCCTTCGGACAAGGAGGAAACCTCCTGCACCAAAGCGGTTTGCGCTTGGGTTTTGTCGTTGACGATCTGCACGCCGTCCAGGGATTCTCTGGCCACATCAGCCATATCGGAGACGGAGGCGGCAATTTCTTCCGAGCCTGCCGCCATTTCCTCCGAAATGGCCGAAACCTCTTGGATTTGGGCGGCGACCTCTTTGGTGGCCTGCAATATTTTTTGGAACGAATCGCTGGCGGCCCGCACCTTGTGGCTGCCCAAGGCCACCTCTTCGCTTACCCGCTGCATCGCTTTGACCGTTTCCGTCGAATCGCTGCGAATTTCCTGGAGCAGCTCGCCAATCTGTCCTGCCGAGGCGGCGGAGCCTTCCGCCAGCTTGCGGATTTCCGCCGCCACGACCGCGAAGCCCCGGCCATGCTCGCCCGCCCGGGCCGCCTCGATCGACGCGTTGAGCGCAAGCAGATTCGTTTGCTTGGACAACGTAGCGATCGTATCCGCAATTTGCCCGATGTGGGACGAACGCTCGTCCAGCTTGGACACGATCTGGGCGGATTGGCTAACGGATTCGTCGATATGATCCATTTGTTGCTGAGCCTGTTCCATATGTCCGTAGCCGTCCACCGCTTCTTTCTCCGTATCCACAGCCGCCTCGGACAGCTCGGTAGCCGATTCGGCCACCCGCTGCACGCCCTTGGCCATTTCTTCGATCGCCCGCGATCCGTCCAGCGTGTTCTGTACCGAAATGACGGCCCCTTGCTCGATCACCGCCATCCGTTTGCCGATTTCCTCGGTTGCGGCAGAGGTTTGCTTCGTATTGGCAATCAGCTTCTCCGACGTCTCCCATACTTTCTCGGAGGTGCCGGTAATTTCCTTGATCATGCCGTGCAGGCTGTCCAGCATCCGGTTAAGCGAGCCTGCGATTTCGCCGATCTCGTCCTTCGTATTCGAGGTTAGCCTGGCCGTCAGATCGCCGCCGTTGCCGGCCAGCTCGGCAATTTTCTCATTCACCGTTTTTAAAGGCCGCAGCTTGATAAAGATCAAGACAAAAATGCCGAACAAGGCCAGGAACGTCACCACCAGCAGAATCACGGCGAAGTTCATCATAGAAGTAGCCGTCTGACGGGCCGCGTCCGTTTCCTGCTGCGCCCGGGTGTTCATCTTGGTTTGAAACTGTTGGATATAGCCCATAATTTCTTTTTTGCTGGCATCGTACTGTTCGCCGAACATAAGCTTTCGGGCACTGTCGAAATTTTTCTCCTCCACCGCCTTCATGGCGGCTTCCTCGGTTTTGATCAAAGTGTCGGAGCTGTTCTTCGCTTTCTCGATCAAATCCAGCTCTTCCTGCGGCGCTTGAAGCGCTTTCAGCTGTTCGATAACCTTGTCGCGCGACTTCGTCTCGTTGACCTCTTTCCAATAATTGTCGTAATGCTTTTTGTCCCCGAACTGAACATACCTTCTCATCTCTTCGGTCAAGTAATCGGAGGCGTTCTTCAAGTCAAAGCCGAGCTGCTTAAACTGCGCCTGCCGTTGTACCGCCAGCCGCTCCTGGGCGATGCCATCCTCCAGTTTGCTGACACTGAACCAGTTGAGCAGCGATAATACCAATAAAAGTCCACCCATCACCTTTAACCAGCTTGAAATCTTCATCCGCAGTCCCCCTAATGCCCTGATTTTATTCGACATTTTTCAACAATATTTATCGACATTTTTAGACAAAAAAATGATATGCAATTTTTTACTTTAATATTTTTTCGACAATTTCAACGAGAAGAAAAGATTACGGCAGACGGAAGAAGTAAGGTGAAGTTGGGAGTGGGGAACCGGGGAGCGCCACAGTGTCTCGCTGGAATTTCGCTAACGTCCGGTCATAGAGCGCGGAAGCTCCGCAGCTGCAGGAGTTTCGATTCGCGGTTCCTTGCGCCGATGGAACGACAAACCGGCATATCCTTAAAGGATATGCCGGCACTAGAGCTGCGCTGCGGATTACCTTTCCCCCGCCGATTCGGCGAGAAAATCAACCAGATGCATCGCTTGCATCGACTTGTCTTTCCCGTGGCGGTGCACGCCCCATTTCATCTGAAGCAGACAGCCCGGATTCGCCGTCAGAATGACATGCGCCCGGGTGCGTTCCACCTGCTCCATCTTATGGTCGAGCACGCTGGCGGACATCTCCGGCTGCGTCAAATTGTAGATCCCGGCGGAGCCGCAGCAGCGGTCAGCGTCGGGCAGCTCCTGCAGCTTCGCGCCGGGTACGGTCCGGATCAGCTGCCGCGGGGCCGATGCGACGCGCATCACGTTGCGCAGATGACACGAGTCCTGATACGTGACCGTCACTTGCTCCACCCTCTGACTGAGCGGCTTCAGCGGGAGTGGACGCCCTTCGGCAAGCAGCTCCGACACGTCGTGGACCTGCGCGGCGAACCGGCGGGCCTCCGCCTCCTCGGGATCGCCGTGAAGGAGGTGGTCCACCTCCTTCAGGGTGGCACCGCAGCCGCCGGCGTTGCTGACGACGGCATCGACGCGGGCCGCGCCGAAGGCGGCGATGTTGGTCCGGGCCAGACGGCGGGCGCTCTCCCGTTCGCCGGCATGGGCGTGCAGCGCGCCGCAGCACGTCTGCGAAGCCGGGACCACGACCTCGTAGCCCGCCAAGCGCAGCAGCTTGATCGTATTCACGTTCGTCTCCGTGAACAGCACATCCATGATGCAGCCGCGGAACATCCCGACCCGCCCGAGACGTTCGCCTTCGGCCGGGATCACGAGCAGCGACTGTCCGCCTTCGGCCTGTTCCCAACGGGCCGACAGGCCGAGCTTCTCCCAACGGCGGATGACGCCGTCGCCGGCCGCTTGCGGCAGCACCGCTTCCATCTCGCGCATATGAGGCGGGAACAGCTTCATGACGCCGAGCCCGCGCGCCAGCTTCTGCAATCCGCTCGTTTGGTACAGCTTCAGCGACGAGCCGAGCAGCCGCATCCGGCCGTGATGCGGAAACAGCCGCTCCATGAACAACCGCTTCACCGTCCGCACGGGCCACCGCTCGGCGGTTACCGCCGCGATCGACTCGCGGGCCTGTTCGATAAGCTGCCCGTACTTGACATCCGACGGGCAGGCCGGCTCGCAGGCCCGGCAGCCGAGGCACAGGTCCATCTGCGTGCGGAACGCCGCGTCCGGCTCCATCTTGCCGTCATAGACGGCCTTCATCAGCGCGATCCGGCCCCGCGGTGACGCCGCCTCCAGCCCCGTCTCCTGAAACGTCGGACAGGCGGTCTGGCAAAAGCCGCAGCGCATGCAGTTGGTCAGCTGATCGGGATCGAGCGTGAGCTGCAGCTTCTCGGTCAATTGTTTGATCTCCGTGCTCATGCGTCACGCACCGCCTTTCGCTGCCGGATCGCGGCCGTCCTCAAGCGCGTCCCCGAACAAGCCCCTTTCCCCGGCACCGGCTTGTTCCGATCCCGGGGTTCCGCCCGCTTCCGGCTCCGACTTAAATACAACGCGCTTGCGCGTCTCCGCGAACAGCTTGCCGGGATTGAGCAAGCCGTCCGGGTCGAACGCAAGCTTCAGCCGCTTCATCAGGCTGATGCCGGACGCGCCGACCTTCCATTCCAGATATGGCGCTTTCACATGCCCGACGCCGTGCTCCCCGGTGATCGTGCCTCCGAGCCGGATCGCCGCGTCGAAAATTTCCTCGAACGCCAGTTCCACCCGGTGAATCTCCTCTGCATCCCGCGCATCGGTCATCGCCGTCGGGTGCAGGTTACCGTCGCCCGCATGGCCGAACGTGCAGATCCGCACGTTGTGCTTCGCCGCAATGCGCTGCACCTCCAGCACCATGTCGGCGATCTTCGAGCGCGGCACCGTCGCGTCCTCAAGAATGGTTGTCGGCCGCAGTCGGGAGAGCGCTGCCAGCGCACTGCGCCGCGCTTCCATCACTTTGGCCCCTTCCTCCGGCGTCGCGGCCACCTTCACCTGAATCGCCCCTTCGCGTCTGCAGATCGTCTCGATCTGCTCCAGGTCCTTCTCCACCTGCGCCTCGTCGCCGTCCTGCTCGATCGCCAAAATCGCCTGCGCATCGACCGGCAGGCCGATTTTGGCGAACGCCTCCACCACCTCAATCGTCGCTTGGTCCATAAACTCAAGCGTACAGGGCGTAATCCGGTTCGCAATAATCTGCGACACCGTCCGCGCCGCCGCAGGCAAATCGGCGAACACCGCGATCATCGCCCGCCGGTACGCCGGCTTCGGCACAAGCTTAACCGTCGCTTCCGTCAAAATCGCCAGCGTGCCTCCAGAGCCTACGAGCAGCCTCGTCAAGTCGTAGCCTGCGACGTCCTTCACCAGCTTGCCTCCCGTCCGCAGCACCTCACCGCTCGCCAGCACCGCCTCAAGCCCGATGACGTAGTCCTTCGTCGTGCCATACTTGAGTCCACGCAGCCCGCCTGCGCCAAGAGCGATGTTGCCGCCCATCGTGCAGATGATCATGCTGCTCGGGTCCGGCGGATAAAACAGCCCCGTCTCCTCAACGGCCGCATGAAAGCGCTTAGTATTCAGACCCGTCTGGAACGTCGCCGTCAGGTTATCCTGATCGATTTCCACAAGCCGGTTCATCCGCGTCATGACCATGATCAGCCCCCCGTGCAGCGGCACCACGCCCGCGCACAGATTGCTGCCCGCCCCGCGGGTGACCACCGGAATCCGGTGCTGGGCGCAGACGCGCATCACCGCCGCCACTTCTTCCGTCGAAGCGGGAAAAATAACGCCGTCCGGCATCGATTGATACAGCGGCGTAGCATCGTAGCTGTACGAAACGAGCGTTTCGGTATCGTCGCGGAACCAGGCGTCCCCGACAATGCTCCTTAATTGTTGACAAACCGTTGCAGCCAGCAAAGCGTTCCCTCCCGTATGCCCCTGAATTAATCAGGTCATCTGATGACTTTATTATAAAATCACCCGACTTCCTCCGTCAATGCTTCCGTCGTACCGCAAGCCGACATGATTCGCCCCGGCAAACATGGTACAATAAGGGAAATCTTGTATGCTGTCACTTCATGCATAGCCGCTGCATAATGTCGGCTTACGTCCCGACTGGAGGGAATGTTATGGATTTTTTCTCAACTCCAAGGGGTCCTCTCGACGGGCCTCCGCCCTTCTTCATCTTCTTCTTTGTGCTTATTCTGGTTCTGATCGTAGGTGTCGTCTTGTACGGGATTTTCTCTTCCGTCTCTGTCTGGTCCGCCAACAATGCGTCCGAACGTCTTACCGTTCCCGGCCGGGTGGTCGCCAAACGCACGCAGGTGTCGGGCGGGTCCGGGGATTCGAGTGCGTTTACGAAATATTTCGCAACCTTCGAATTCGAGGACGGCGGACGGGTTGAGCTTCCTTTGAAAGGCCCCCAATACGGACTGCTGGTCGAAGGGGATTTCGGCGAGCTGACGTATCAGGGCACCCGCTTCATTGATTTTGTCCGCATGAGAAAGGAAGAGCATTCATGATCCGCAAAGGCTATGAAATCGTCGCCGACGCCCTTCGCGAGCAGATCGAGCAGGGCGTCTGGCCGGTCGGTTCCCGGATCGACTCGGTCGAGCAGCTCGCCGTGAAGTTCGGGGTCGGCCGCTCCACGATCCGGGAAGCGCTCATGGCGCTGAAAGCGCACGGCTGGGTGGACGTCCGCCACGGCGGCGGAACGTTCGTGCTCCGCAATAGCGGCGCGCTTCAGATCGAAGCACCCGAGATCGGCAACGTGGAGCAGCTCCGGCAATGGCTTGAGCTGCGCTTCATCCTGGAAACCGAAGGCGCAGCACTGGCCGCAGCGCGCCGTGACAGCGGGCATCTGAAGGAGCTGGACAAGATCCTCGCCGAGATGGCTTCCCTGACCGACGAGGACAAGCTGGAGCAATGCGATATCCGGTTTCACCTGAAGCTGGCCGGAGCGTCCGGCAACGAACTGCTCGTACGCACGCTGGAGACGCTGTTCCTGACCATGGGTCCGGCGATGCGGGAAAGCCGCCGGCTGTGGCTGTTCGCGGAGCAGAGTCAGACCGTCCGGCTCTCTGAAGAGCACCAAGCCATCGTCGACGCGGTCCGGCTGCAGGACGCTGCCCTTGCCCGAGAACGCGTCGCCTCCCACTTGCGCAAGGTAGAGCAGATGCTCCGCCGTTTAACCTATGAAGCGTGATGGCACACGACCAGGTGCATGCGAAAAAGCCCGCCGGCATATTCCGACGGGCTTTCCTCGTTTAATGGGCGGCTCCTCCGCCCTTTTTCAACCATTCGCAGCCGTCTGCGCAGGAGCAGAGCGCCTTCTGCACCGAGCACCACGAACGCTTCGCATAATAAATCGGCACTTCCTGTTCCTTCGCTTGCTGCTTGATGGCTTTGGTCAGATTATGGTTGACGTAATCCGTCAGCACAAGCACCGCGTCCACCTTTTCCGGAATCCCCTTCTTCACCATTTGGCATTTGCGTCCGGACATATGCATCACTTCGTCAAAACCGATATTCGCCAGATGATCGGGCATATTGCCCAAATGATCCGCTCCTACGACCAAAATCGACGGCATGTTTCGAGCCTCCTTTTCGTTAACGGGCTGTCTCCTGAGAGAGCCTTCCGCGCATGTATTTTTTATCGTGTATGCCTTCGATTCTCGTTATTTCGCGCCCGCGAGCAGCTTGAGCTTCCGTTCCTCGCGCTCGGCACTGCTCATCCGCGGACAGGTGTAGCAATACCCGTGATCTGTATCCGTCTTGTAAGCGAGACAGCAGCTAACTTTCATCCGCAGCCGCTCTCCGGGATTCCGCGGATCGTCGATATAGCGGAACTTCACATCGAGCGGGTGCCGCGGTCGGCCGAATACGTCCAGTGGCAAGTCCGACATCAGCGCCTGAAAGTCCTCCGTCAGCTTGGCCCGCAGCTCTTCGCTATCGGCTTTGGCTAGCGCCATATCATGCACGTAATACATCCGTGTCGCGATCTGTCCCCACAGCTGCCCCGCGTCAAGCCCTGCCGCTTGCGCCAGCGATGCGAGCAGCGGCCGAAGCGTCTCTCCATACAAGGCGGAGAGCGCCTGGCGTCTCCACCCGGCCCGGTCTCCCGCAGGCACCGACAGCGTCTTGGCGTCATGAAGCCGGAACCCGAACATCGGACGGCCTTCCTTCAGATACAAATTGACCGTCAGATTGCCCGGCGAAAAATCGAACGCCGCATCATACCGGCTGATCATATACTGCTGCGCCGCGCACAGCATGCCGAGCCAGCCGCTAAAGTAAGTGGCCGGCGCCTGCTCATCCAACGCGCGGATATGCTTGCCATACTTCACCAGAAGCATGTCCGCATGCCGGCGTTCGAGCAGCTGCGACAGCTTGACCGATAACTCCCCCTCGTCGGGAAGCTCCCGTATGAAAAAAAACTGCGCCTCCAGATCGCTAAGACCTTGCTCCGCCAGCGCTTCATTCCTTGCCTGCTCCATGCCGCTCTCCCTTCCCGTTCCGGTTATTGGCGCTCGGGCGCTCTTTCGATGCTCCCCTGAGCCTTTTCCTCTTCCAACACTTGAACCGATATCCTCTGTATGTATGAACCGTACCGGCGATCTTCCGGCTGCGGCTGTAGTCTGTCGGGAATCGAACGGTCCGCAATGCTGCCTGCCCGGCTAAGGTTTCTATGCCTGATCAGCTCATACAGCAAACCCACGGACGGCTCCTCCTCTTATTGTATGATAATGATTCTCAACAACATGTATATTACAAATGATAATGGTTATCATTCTCGTTGTCAATGGGGTGCCTCTTTTCTCCTAATGTTCTTGTCCCGTCTTCCGGACGATGCATAAAACTTGAAATCCGCCCCAAATTAATGCAAGGAGGTGCTGCATTTGCATCGCAGGTGGAACGGACTGCTGCTCACAGCAATCCTATGCCTCGCTCTTGTTTTTGCCCCCGTGCTGCTGATGGCCCGAACGGTTTACGGAGAAGCCCGGGGCATTTACCGCCGTGGACGACGGCCAGATCTGGCTGACGCCGGATAGCACAGCCTACCAAGCGGTCTATGACACCGTGAACGGCTGGGACCCTTCCGGCGAAGCGCTGTACTATTTCAATCCGGCTACGGCCACCTCGCAGTGGATCTGGTCCAGGCCGCAATTAAACAATCGGAAGCCATATTTTTTGCAAATGAGAACACGGCTTCCATTGGAAAAAGCCGGGCCCTCACAGTTCCCGGCTTGCCGTTGCTTTCACTTATGAAGCTTAGAAGAACAAGACGCTGCAGCTGACAATCACGAGCAGAATAAACAGAACCAGGATGACGCCTGTCGATGTGAAACCGCCAAAACCACCCACAATGATCACTCCTTCGACAAAATTGAATATCCGCCATTCTCCCCATGTCGAATATTCGCAATATTAATGTATTCGGAGGATGAATAACCCGTATGGACGAGTGAGGGGGGAACATGGATTCAGACGGCCCATTCTATTGGCAGGTTGAAGCGACAGGATAAACCATTGTTCGACAGTGTGATTTTTTTCACATCACTTTCCTCTCGGACATGCTATAGTAAAGGCGTAGGGAGGAAGCAAATCCCGACATCAATCAAAGGAAAGGAACATGCGATATGAACACCGTGCTTCGTTCCCGCTCCGGCCGACGATCACTGCTATAGCAGTCAATCTTGCCTTAACAAAGTCTCTTACCTTATTGAAAGGTAAGCGAACGATTTTTCTTACGGGAATTTGTGAATATTTTCACGATATCTCGTTGGAAAATCAACTGGATTCGATGAACCGTCTAATCCTGTAAGTTTAAATGGATATTATCCCTTAATGATGGTAATTTATCCCTCTTCATCTCTTTAGTGTTGTGCAATAATGAATGGCAAGTGTCACTATTTGGACACAATTTGATACCCAAAGGGAGCGATTATAATGATTATGAAATGGTTACGAGAAAACGTGTATGCTGCCGGTTTGCTGCTCATATTACGCGTGTACGTCGGATGGACATGGCTTACGGCCGGGTTCCACAAACTTACCGGCGGGTTCGACGCCACCGGGTTCCTGAAGGGCGCCATTGCCAAACCGCCGATGGACAAGGCCACAAACGAATTGATTTACCCGACCTTCAACGCATTTATCGAAAATTTCGCTTTGCCTAACGCGAAGCTGATCAACGTCATGATCCCGCTCGGTGAATTTCTCGTCGGTCTCGGCTTAATTCTCGGGACACTCGCGACGGCAGCCGCCTTCTTCGGATTAGTGATGAACTTCATGTTCCTGTTCGCCGGAACCGTAAGCACGAACCCTTGGATGGTCCTCCTCGGCTTCGTCCTCTTGGCCGCAGGAGCCAACACTGGCAAATTCGGTGGCGACTACTACGTACTGCCTTACCTCCGCAAAATGTTCCGTAACAAAGGCGAAGACGGCCACGATCCTAACAAAACCGCCGGCGGCACCCGTGCCCCGATGGGAGTATAATGCAAGCATATGACAAGAAGACCACGGATCGATTCCGTGGTCTTACTTTTTTTTATTCACAATTAGCATCATCATAAACGAAATGACGATGATCGAGCCGGTCCACCACCAGGCGAGCGTCATGCGGCCGGATTCCACCGCCATGTAGATGGCGGTCGGAACGGTCTGCGTCTTCCCCGGGATGTTGCCAGCGATCATCAGTGTCGCCCCGAATTCGCCAAGCGCCCGGGCGAAGCCCAAAATGTAAGCCGTAGCGAGGGAGCGCCAGGCCAGCGGCAGCGTAATGTAGCGGAGCACCTGCCACTCGCCCGCGCCCGCGGAGCGTGCGGCGTCCTCCAGGCTGCGGTCGACCGAAGCGAAGCCGACCTTCATCGTTTGGTATACAAGCGGGAAGGCGACCACGACGGCAGCAATGACGGCGGCCCACCATGTGAAGATGAGCGGAGCCGCGAACCACTCCTCGATCCAGCGGCCGAACCAGCTCTTCTTGCCGAGAAGCACCAGCAGGATGAAGCCGATCACGGTCGGAGGAAGCATCAGCGGCAGCATCAGCGCGGTTTCCAGCAGCGTTTTGCCCCGAAACGTACGGCGGGACAAGCCCCATGCCGCAACGATCCCGAGAACGAACACCAGCGCGCTAGCAACCAGCGATACTTTGACCGATAGCAGGACCGGCGACAGAAAAGCGTTCCAATCGATACCAGGCATGCCGGCTACTTCCCGGCAGGGATGGTGAAGCCATACTTCGCGAACACGTCCGCCGCTTCTTTACTTTGCAGGTACGTATAGAAGGCTTCGGCTTCTTTGGCATGCTTCGTCGCTTTGACGATACCGGCCGGATATTCGACCGGCTTATAGGTTTTCGGATCGACGTTGAAGGCGATCTTCACCTTCTTGGACGTGAGCGCATCCGTCTTGTAGACGAAGCCTGCTTCCGCGTTGCCCGACTCGACGTACGTCAGCACCTGCCGCACGTCTTTCGCCATGACGAGCTTCGGCTGCAAAGCGTCCCACTGCTTCGCGTTCGTCAGCGCTTCCTTGGCATAGCCTCCCGCCGGAACCGATTCCGGCTCCCCGATGGCGACGTGCTTCACTTCCGGCTTCGCCAAATCGTCCATCGTGCCGACCTGCGCTTTGCCGCCTTCCGGTACGACGACGACGAGCTCGTTGACGAGCAGGTTTTTCTGCTGCGCCGCATCGACAAGCTGCTTGTCCACCAGTGCCTTCATATTTTTGGCAGCGGCGGACAGGAATACGTCGGCGGGAGCACCCTGCTCGATCTGCTGCTGCAGCGCGCCGGAGGCCCCGAAGTTGAAGTTCAGCTTGATGCTCGCGTTCTTGCTTTCGTAAGCGGTTTGGATTTCCTTGAGCGCATCGGTCAAGCTCGCCGCCGCGGAGACGGTCAGCTCCACCTTTTCGGCGGGGGCGGCCTGTTTGGTCTCTTGCCCGGCTTTCGGCGCGTCCGCCGGGGTCGGCTTGGCTTCGCCACAGCCGGTAAGCCCGATGGCTAGAGATAAAGCAAGAAGTAGGAATAAACAAGAAGCAGCGATTTTGCGCAAAACGTCCTCTCTCCTATCTATTTAATTATGTTTAGATATAACTAGATATATTTAACTCGAAACTCATTATAAGCGAAAAAAAGGAACCCTGTAAACAGCGGTTTGAATCACTGGCGCTTCCATCGTATGATAGATGTGACGGCTTCGTGTCCAGGCCGGGACCACGACCGGCGCTGCCTACGAAGACGAATGCAAGACGGGAGGTTTCAGCGTCATGACCAACGACGTTTCCTATACAACCGAAGAAATTGCGAAGCTGTTGAAAATATCCAAGCTGACGGTGTACGACCTGATCAAAAAGGGCGAGCTTCCCGCCTACCGCGTCGGCAAGCAAATGCGTATCGACGCTACGGATCTGGAGGCCTATAAAGCCAGAGCCCGCGAAGGCCGCATGCCGCCCGCAGCGGCTCCGGCGCCGTCCGGCGCCTCTAGGCCGGAGGCCGTTTTTGCTCCGGGCATCCGTCCGCTCGTCATTACGGGGCAGGACATCAGCCTCGACATGCTGGCCAAGCATCTGGAGAAGCAGGCGCCCGGCGTCCGCCCGCTGCGCTCGTACGTCGGCAGCTTGGACAGCCTCATCTCGATGTACCGCGGCGAATCGGATATCGTGAGCACGCATCTGCTGGATGGCGATACCGGGGAATACAATATACCGTATATCCGCAAGCTGCTGGTCGGCTTTTCGTATATCGTCGTGCATCTGCTTACCCGAAATGCCGGGCTTTACGTGCCGCAGGGCAATCCGAAAGGACTGCGGAGCTGGGGCGATCTTGCACAGCCCGGCCTGCGTATCGCCAACCGGGAGAAAGGCTCCGGCGCGCGCGTGCTGCTGGACGAGCAGCTGCGACTGCACGGCATCGCACCGGGGGGTCTCGCAGGCTACGAGTCGGAGGAATCGAGCCATATGGGCGTTGCCGGCAAAGTCGCTGCGGGCGAGGCCGATGTCGGGGTCGGGATCGAGAAAGCGGCAAGAATCGTCGGAGGCGTCGATTTTATACCGCTGATCCGGGAGCGTTACGATCTCGTGATGCTGAAGAAGCCGGACAACCTCGAATGGATCGAAGCGGTGCGGCGCATCCTGCAATCGGACGCCTTTCTCGGCGAGCTGCGCTCCATCGGCGGGTACGACTTGACCGAAACGGGCAAGGTTTTGCTGGAAACGTGACAGACCGGTTCCAATAAACGCTGCCTGGCAGGACTGGGGGGTGGGGCATTTGAAAAAATGGGTATGGATCATCATCGCCATCTGTGTCATTATTGTGGCTTGCCTTCCCTTATACCCGAGACTGCGTTACCATCTTTATGAGCAAGACCGATTGCCGAGCGACTACGAAATTTCTTACGGGTACGAGTTATACGATTACAGGAGTAAATTTTTCCCTCCGAAGGCCGGATGGAAAAGGTTTTCCGCGGACCCTCGGACGGTGTTCCCCGACGGCAAAAACATTCTCGTGCTTGTGGCGCATCCGGAACTTGTACGTGGAGAGCACACCTTCCGCTTTCTGGTCATCCGCGTTCGCGACGGTCTGCCCGTCATGACGGAGCCAGCTTATCCTCAAGGCGACTTTTTGTTTACCGCCAGATTGCGTTCCGATCGTTGGGAGCCCGGAGAATATAGAGGAGAGTATTGGAAGGACGGCTCGCTCGTAGCGGTCAAAACGTTTACTATCCAAGGAAAAGGCCCTGAGGCCGAATAAATCGTGAAAACCGCTTGGCACAAAATCTAACCGGACTCGGGTGATCGCATCAGCATGGATTTTTCAATCATCGAGCATTTGACAGAGGACAACATCAAGCTTTGGCTGGAGCAATACCGCTCCCTGGGGCCGCTTCCCGGCATCCTGCTGACGTTCGCCAAGTCGTTCGTTCCTCCGCTGCCCACGCTGGTCATCGTCGGAGTGAACGCGGCGGTATACGGCTTATGGCTAGGCTTTCTATATTCGTGGATCGGCATGATTACCGGATGTCTGACGACCTTCCTCATCATTCGCAAAGCGGCCGGCCATCCGTACTTCGAACGGTGGAAACGCAAACCCAAAGTCGAAAAAAGCATGCGGTGGGTCCGTCACAACGGGTTCAGCTATGTGTTTCTGCTGAGCGTGTTTCCGGTCGGCCCGTTCGTGCTTGTCAATATGGCGGCCGCCGTCGCGCGCATGCGACTGCATACGTTTCTGATCGCCGTAGCCGCCGGCAAAGCGATCATGATCTTCTCCGTCTCGTACATCGGGCACGATCTGGAGCGTTTCGTCCGCGAGCCGCTTGAGCTGCTCTATGTAGTGTTTTTTATCGGGGGCTCGCTGTTCCTTAGCAAAAAAATCGAGGCGCATTTTACAAAAGCGGCCGCGGCCAAAGAGGAACAGCGAGGTCTAAACAGAGACGAGCGGGGAACCGGATGAATCCCGGCGCACCGCGCCAGAGGCAATCATCCCTCCCCCATGGGGGGATACGAGGGAAACAAGGAAACCGGCTTCGACCGTTTAATCGCAAACCTTTTCCAGATCGGCCATGCTGGTGATGCTATTCGCATCGTTGATTCGACAGCTTAGTTCCCTTCTATCTTTATTAGACTTCATTTCGATCCACATCCTGTTAATACGAAAATTTTTCGCCAAATCAACCATTTCATATACATTTTTCAACTCGTCCCCAACAGCTGTTCCCTCTTCCAATCGTTCATACCGGATATCCAGATAAAGAAGCTGCCGGTCAATCGCTTCTTGAAAAGAAATATAGTTGGGCCCAAAAATAATTTTGTTCTCGTCTGGAAATTCCCCATACATTGAATGGTAGTCCGACACTTTGGTTATGCGGTATTTTTCCTTCGGAAGCAGCTCTTTCAGTTTCGGATAAACCGTCTCCTTCAGTTCATCGTTCCAAAAAGCTTGCACATAGTCGTCTCTAAACAGGTACCGCTTATTTTTCTCCGAAACATCCACACGGATCTTATAATCGGGCTTTGCAGCAGAACGCACTTCAACATCGTAATGATCAATCGTCCCGTTATACTCGACCTTTTCAATTCTGAATTCTTCCTGATATTTGTTTTTCAAATGAATGGCCAGTTCTTCCTGCACTCTTTTTTCATCGGACGTGAATTGCTTGAAGATGGCATCCAGCATTAAAAAAACCATCCCGCCCATCAGCAAGTAGAGAACCAGCAAAATGCAAAAGACGGCTGCCATAATAAAAAGCATGGTCTTGAGAGCCGCCTTAACGTACTTATTTGCAAAAAATTTATCGACAAGCGTTGGTTCCTTATTTTCTTCCGCGATCTTTTTAAGCTTGCTCGCGCTTGAATTCATCGCCTCAAATAAATCCCGATCCATCTGCATCATCCCATTCTCTTCTATCTGTATCTGTTCATCCTTCGGCAAAACGACGAAATCCGGAAGCCTAGGCTTCCGGATAGGCTCCCGGGCTTGTGACCCTCAGGGAGACGGTTTTCGTTTAGGTAGCGCGGGCCGGCTGCACGGTTCCGCAAGGCAAGGCAGTTGCTTCCTACATGGCATGTATCCACGTGACACCCGAAGCTTGAAGGTCGGCTTCCCATTCCTTCGGTATGTTCACGTCGCTGATAATGATGTCGATCTCCTTGAGATCGGCCAGCTTGTAGAACTGCCCCTCGCCGATCTTCGAGCGGTCGGTCATGACGATCGATTGCTTGGAATGCTCGATCAGCTTGCGCGCGAGCTGTCCCCGCTCGGCATCGAAGCTGGTAATTCCACGGTTCACCATAAGGCCGTCGATCGAGATAAACGCCTTGTCCGCATAAAACTGCTCGACCATCCGCTCGGCCATCGAGCCGGACACCCGCGCCTGCGCGGCATTGACCTTGCCCCCGATAAAATAAACGTCGCCGGAGAACAGCTCCTTGTTCTTGTAATCGATGAGCAGATATAGCGCCGGAGCGGAAAAAGCCAGTACCGTAATATTTTTCTTGTTAAGCAAAAAATGAATCATCTGCTGGGTCGTCGTGCCGTCGTCGATGAAGATCACGTCATTGTCTTCCACCAGAGACGCGGCTGCCCGGCCGATCCGCTTCTTCTCGTCGGCGTACAGCTCTTCCCGCTTCAGGTGCGGCGGCTCTTCCCGCGCCAGGTTGATTTTGACCGCGCCGCCGTAGACCCGCTTCAGCTTGTTCTCCGTCTCCAGCTCCTCCAAATACCGGCGGACCGTCTCCGAAGACACCTTCAGCTTCTCTACCAGCTCAAATGTTTTTACTTTTCCTTCCAGATTGAGCATGTTCAAGATGAAATCCTTGCGTTCTTCCCCTACCAAAGACATCCGGCGCAACCTCCAGCCCTGCGTATATGATATTTGCATTATAGCATTCGAGCGCCGCAGCTTAAACGATTTTCCGGTCCGCCGCCTTACAACCAGAATCGGTTGCGCCCAATCGCCTCCAGCAGTCGCCCGATATCGTCCGCATGCACATCCCCGATGTTGCCGATGCGGAACGTGTCCGCGGACGAGATTTTGCCCGGATACAGAACGAAGCCTTCGAGCTTCATCCGCGCGTAAAATTCCGCGAACGAAAACTGCGGATGCGCCGGGTACACAAACGAAGTAATGATCGGCGATTGGCACGAAGCCGGAAGCAGCGCTTGAAACCCAAGCTCCTCCATCCCCTGCACCAACAGGCGCTGGTTGTTCTCGTACCGCCGCTGCCGCTTCGCGATGCCTCCCTCGTCCTCCAGCTCCAGCAGCGCTTCATGGAACGCGTGCACGACATGGGTCGGCGAGGTGAACCGCCACTTGCCCTGCTGCCGCTCCATCGTCTCCCATTGATCGTACAGATCGAGCGAGAGTGACCGGGCGCGTCCGGCGCAGGCAGTCAGCTCCTCCGTCTTGGCGATGACGAAGCCGAAGCCGGGGACGCCTTGGATGCACTTGTTGCTGCTGCTGATCAAAAAATCGATGCTGAGCGCCGCCACGTCGATGGCGATGCCGCCGAAGCTGCTCATCGCATCGGCGATCAGCGTCTTGCCGTGCTGCTTCGCCGTCCGGGCGATGTCCTCCAGCGGATTGCGCATCCCGGTCGTCGTTTCCGTATGAACGACAGCTACGTGCGTAATGTCCGGCTGCGCGGCCAAGACGGCTTCCAAGGCGTCCGCATCCGCAGGCGCCGTCTCGCCAAGCGCGATCCGCACGGTCGAAATGCGCAGCCGCTCCGCCATTTGCGCGATCCGTTCGCCGTAAGCTCCATTAATGAGAACCGCCAGCTTGCCGTCCGCAGGGATCGCCGAGCCGATCACCGACTCTACGACGAATGTGCCACTTCCCTGCATCAGCACGGCCGTATACCGGTCCGTCTCCGTCGTCGCCAGCCGGACCAGCCTGCCGCGAATGTCCTGTACCAAGTCGTTGTATTCGCGGTCCCACGTGCACCAGTCCTTCAGCATGGCCGCCTTTACCCGCTTCGTCGTGGACAAAGGTCCCGGCGTCAGCAGCAAGTATGGATTATCCGGCATCGCCGGAATGGTCATCGTTTCTGTCATGAGAGTTCATCCTTTCAATGCGGCCGCTTTGGAGCATGGGGATTCCCCTGCCGCCAAGCGCCGGTTGATATCTGCGATTACCGGGTCCAACGCCCCGATGGAGTCGATCACATAATGCGCGCCCTCTGACCGGTAACGCTGCTCGATTTCTTCAAGCTTCCGCTGCAGATCAGCGGGATCGCATGCGTTCACTTCCGCTTCGCTCATGCCGAGCTCGCTGCTGCCCTTCAGAATGCCGACCGTCCAAGTTTCGGCGTTCAGCCCTTCCCGAATGTCGCTGATCGTATCTCCAACTTTGACGATATGCTTCATCGGATAAATACCGAGCCGAATTGCGTTCTCGTAGATCATCCACGGATACGGCCGGCCCGCAGGCATTTCGTCCGGCGTTACCAGCCCGTCCGGCGCATAGCCCTGCTTCTTCGCCTCGGCGGCAACGATCTCCATCATCTCCGTCGTATATCCCGTGGTCGAGCCGACCTTGATTCCCTGCGACCGCAGTCGGGCCACCAGCTCAATCGCTCCCGGAATCGGGGTCGCATACTGCTTCAAGATGCTGAACAGCATCAGCTCGAAATCCGCGTACAACGAATCGACATCGGCTTCCTCCGGCGCACGGCCGAAGGCCGCCTTCCACTGCTCCGCCACGCTATCGAGGCGGCAAAGCTCGCGCAGATGGTCCCGCTTCAGCATCCCCATCGGCCCGCGCGCTTCCTCGGCCGTCAACGTAATTCCCCGCTTCGCGAATACTTCCACGAATACCGCCACCGGCGCGAAGCAGCCGTAATCTACAGCGGTTCCCGCCCAATCCAAAATAACTCCTTGTACCGTCATATTTTTATTCCTCCCGTATTATTTGTGCATTTGCCAAGCTTCCGTCCGCCGCCTCACGCCCCGCAAAATGAGCTCGTAGAGCAGCCGGACGGCGATATTCGTTCCCAAGATTAGCACCGACATGGCCGCCGCGGCCGCCGTATCGCCCGCATCGTCCATATGGACGATGGAGACCGCCGCCAGCTTGAAGTCCGGCGAAGTCAGGAAGACGAGCGCCGACACCGTTACCATGGAGTTGACGAAGAAGTACATCGCCATCTCGATAATGGCCGGCAGCGACAGCGGCACCGTCACCTTGAGGAACGTCCGGTAAAACGGCACCCGCATCGATTCCGCCACCAGCTCGAACTCCTTGTCCTGCTTCTTCAGCGTCGTCATTGCCGTAATGAAGGGCACCGAGAAAAAGTGAACGACGTTTGCCAACACCAGAATGGCTACGGTGCCATACATCAGAGATAGCGGGTTGTCCGGCGCATTAAAGAAGAAAATGTACGCCAGCCCGATGACCATGCCAGGCAGCGACAGCGGCAGGATGGCCAAGAAATAGCCGAGCTGCCGGGCGCTTCGCAGCATCCGCGTTTTTTCGATCAAATACGCCGTGACGAACGCGAACAGCGTGCCCAGAACTGCCGTCAGCAGCGAGAGAACCAAGCTGTTCCAGAACGGCTCGAAACCGGCCGCCGCCATCGCAGAGAAATCAAAATGCTTGAGCGACAGCGTCAGGTTGTAAGGCCATACGTTCACCAAGGAAGCATAAACGATCGTCAGCAGCGGAATGAGGATTCCGATGGACATCAGCGCGCAGAACAGCGTGAACAGCATATCCCGCAAACGGCCGTTCGCAATGCGGTACGGCGTCGATTTGGACGTGATCAGCGCACTTTGCTTGCGCTGCACGAGCCGGTCCACGATGAAGGCGACAACCGCCGGGATCGTCAGCAGAATGCCGACCGCCGCGCCCATGGACATGTTTTGCTGCCCGATCACCTGCTTGTAAATATCCGTCGCGAGCACATTGAATTTCCCGCCGATGACCTGTGGCGCCCCGAAATCGGTGAAGCACGCGGTGAAGCAAACGAAGATGGCGCTGATCAGCCCGAACTTGATCGACGGCAGCGTCACCGTGAGCAGCCGCTTGAGCCTTCCCGCACCAAGCGTCTCCGCCGCTTCGTACAGCCGGTAGTCGGTGACGGCTAGCGACGCCGCCAGAATGAGAAACGCCTGCGGGAACAAGTAGATGACCTCCGCCAGGATGATGCCGACCGGGCCGTACAGCTCGATTTTAAACCCGGGTACCAGTCCGAACAGTCCGTTCGTGACAAGCCCTTGGTTGCCGAACAAATACGTCAGCGCGATTCCATGCATCATCGTAGGCGCGAACAACGGCACAAGCGCGATCGTTTTGAAAAATCCCTTGCCCCGGATCGCCGTCCGGATGACCCCGTACGCGTAGAAGAATGCCAGCGTGACGGCGATGACCGTCGAAACGACCGAGACGTAGATCGTATTCGTTAGCGACTGGGACAGCGCCGGCGTCGAGAAGTAACGCACAAAGTTAGCCAGCCCGACGAAAGCTCCTTCACGGTCCAGAAACGCCTTGGCGAACAAGACGCCCAGAGGAAACAAAACGGACGTGAGCAGCAGCAGGACAACGATGACGACAAGCGACATCTGCCAGAGCTCCGCGCCCCCCGCTTTCGGGCTGAGCGCCCGGGTTCGTGCAGTCCACATGATGAAATCTCCTTCGTTTGGATTCAATGGGCCAAGGCTTCCGCCTGGAACGACAGCAGCTTCTCCGCGGGCACATTCAGCAAGACGCGGGCGTCTTTAGCCAGCGGCAGCTCGCGGGAGGCTTGGGCGGGAACGTCCACCGTTACCAGCTCGCCTGCGCCGGAGTGCAGCATTTGGAGATTCAGCCGGTAGAACGGACCGCGGAATTCGACGTTCCGGACGATGGCCGGGATGCCTTCGCCCACATCGCCCGCTCTGACCTCGATATGCTCCGGCCGGACGGCGATCGCTCGCCTGCCTTCCTGCCCTGCTTGCCATACCCCGTCTTCCAGAAAATTGATCGCCCCGACAAAATCGGCGACGAACGGAGAGTTCGGGCGGTCGTATACATCCTGCGGCGTGCCGGTCTGAACGACCTCCGCGTTGTTCATGACGACGATTCGATCGGCCATCGTCAGCGCCTCTTCCTGATCATGCGTCACCATGATGGTCGTGATGCCGAGCTTGGTCTGCAGCTCGCGGATTTCCTGTCGCAGCTTCACGCGCACCTTCGCGTCCAAAGCCGACAACGGCTCGTCCAGCAACAGCATGTCCGGCGACAGTACGATGGCGCGGGCCAACGCGATGCGCTGCTGCTGACCGCCCGATAGCTGGGACGGATAGCGCTGCATGACATGTTCCAGATCGACCAGCGCGAACGCTTCGCGCACCTTGAAGTCGATATCTTTCTTGGACCATTTCTTGTTCTGCAGCCCGTATGCAACGTTCTGGTAAGCCGTCAAGTTCGGGAACAAGGCGTACGACTGGAAGACCATGCCGAAGTTCCGTTTCGCAGGCGGCAGAGTGGTGATATCCTTCCCGTCTACGGCGATCTGTCCTTCAGTCGGGCTTTCGAGACCGGCGATCAGGCGCAGCAGCGTCGTTTTGCCGCAGCCGCTCGGCCCGAGCAGGCAGACGAATTCGTTTTTGTACATATCGAGATTGACCTGTTTTAACGCTGTGAACGAACCGAATGATTTGGACAACTGTCGGATCGATAAATACGGTTGCATAAGAGCCTCCTTCAGACCGGCCCGCAAGAGACCGGCTTGCTTGCTTTCAATACAAGTATAGGCCGGTTTTGTTAACGGAGTATCAAACGCAAGTAAAGATTATGTTATTTGTTTCTTTTTGTTGTGTTTATGTTGTTTTCCTAAGTGAAGTTGGCAAAAAAAGCGCAGAACCTGCGGCTCCGCGCTTTCATTTAGTTGCGATTTGTTCGTTTTGCGTACTATTATTTCTTGGCTTCGCTCTTGTTGTCGTAGCGTTTGCTCCACTCGTTCAAGACGCTTTCACGGTTTTTCGCCGCTTCGTTCAAGTCGTTCTTGATCAATTGCTTGATCGGGTCTTGCTCATAGCCTTCCGGAATTTGGCTGCCGTCGCTCTTCACCGCCAAAATCGCAAAGTTTTTACCGTATTCCTTCATGGCGTCGTCGCTGATGGCCCAATCAAGGAAATCTTTGGCCGCCTGCTTGACGGTCTTCTTCTTCAGCAGCGCATTAGCTTCCACATCCCAGCCGGAGCCTTCCTTCGGAAACACGACCTCAACCGGAGCGCCCGTTTTCTTCTCTTGGATTCCGCGGTAGCCGAAGGAGATCCCGATCGGATATTCGCCCGTTCCGGCCATCTTCGCCGGTTTGGAGCCGGAATGCACGTACATCGCGATGTTGTCGTGAAGCTTGTCCATGTACGCCCACGCTTTGTCCTTGCCTTCCAACTGTACGAGTCCCGACACGGTCAGGAAGCCGGTTCCAGAGGAGGCAGGATTCGGCATCGTAATCAATCCCTTGTACTCCGGCTTAATCAAATCGGCATAGCTTTGCGGAACCGGGAGGCCGCGCTTCTCCATCTCTTTCTTGTTCACGATAAACGCCGTTTCCCAAGCGTCGATGCCGACCCAGCGCGTCGGGCTGTTCTTATCCTTGAAGTCCGGTTGTACCCGGTCGACGCCCTTCGGCGAATACCCTTCGAGCATCCCGTTCTGATCCAGCACGAGCAGGCTCGTTGCAGCAAGCCCCCACACGACGTCGGCTTGCGGGTTATCCTTCTCGGCGATCAGCTTCGCCGTAATGATGCCCGTCGAATCGCGAACGATGTTCAGCTTCACGTCAGGGTACTTCGCTTTATACGTCTCCAGATATTTTTTGATCTGATCGTCTTCCAGCGCGGTATAGACCGTGAGCTCTTTGCTTTTCGTATCGATGCCCGCATCGGCGCCGGCGTTTCCGGTATTGCCCGCTCCCGCAGCTTCCCCTTTTGGCCCAGACTCCGTTTTTCCGCAAGCAGCCAGCAGCATGGAAACCGCCAGCATGAGGATCATCATAAGCGATAAAGACTTTTTCACGTCGTAATCTCTCCTTTAATTGGATAGGACACCTTGAGCTTGGCCCGTTATCCTAACTATAAGAGAGTTTTGTAAAATACATATTAAATACACGTTAAGTTATTGTGTTGTTATTCTTTTTATTGTTTTTAGTTTTGTTTTGTATCCTCAACTGGCTTTTCTGTCCGTCGCCGCGATAGGCTCCCGTGCATATGGTAGTAGCATACTTGCGAATTTTCTGCGAAGGAGCTGCCCCCCATGCCATACCGCATTATCGTCGATTTGTCACAGCGGAAGCTTCATCTGCTGGAAGGCGACCGTGTGATCCACTCGTATCCGATCGCCATCGGCAAAATGCTGACACAGTCGCCCGTAGGCGAGTACAGCATTGTAAACAAGGTGCCCCATCCGGGCGGACCGTTCGGCGCTTTCTGGATGGGACTGTCCCGCCCGCATTACGGCATCCACGGCACGAATAACCCGGCGTCCATCGGCCATGCCGTCTCCCATGGCTGCATCCGCATGTACAATGAGGACGTGCTGGCGCTTGCCCGCCTTGTCCCCATCGGCACTCGGGTCACGATCCGTCCGTAACCTGCCGTACAGGGCAGGAGCTTACTCACCCGGTTCCTGCCCGCGGCTCTCTGCCTTGCCTTACAGCGCGGAATTGTCATCGCTTGTCAAAGCGGCATTCGGCCTTGTCTTGAACCGGGACAAGGAATGCATGAGCTCTTCCGCCATCTTGCTGAGCGATTCGGCCAACGCGGAAATGTCCTTCATCGTTTCATATTGACTTTGGGCAGAGGCGGAAATCCCGGCGGAATGCCGGACATGGCTCTGATGATTCGTTACGACGTCCGACATGGAAGCGGCGACTTGATCGGTGCCGGCAGCCATCTGCTGGGCCGTTGCGGTCACGTCCTGAATTTGCACGGCGATCGCCTGGAAGGTTTCCGTAATGTTGTTAAACACGACGCTGACCGAATCGATCACCTCCGACCCCTGCTCCACATCCTTAACGCCTTTTTGCATCGTTTGCGTCGCTTTTTGGGCGGAAAGCTGAATATCTTTTACCAACTGCGATATTCCTTGCGCCGACATTGCAGATTGCTCGGCCAGCTTCTTGACTTCGCCCGCGACAACGGCAAATCCCCTGCCGTGCTCACCGGCCCGCGCCGCTTCGATCGAAGCGTTCAACGAGAGCAGCTGCGTCTGGTTGGAAATATCGGCGATCACGCCAATAATGTCGGTAATTTTCTGGGAATACTCGTATAGCTGCTGCATATCCTGCGCTGTTTGGCCTACCGATTCGCGGATCGATTTCATTTGGCTGACCGCATCCTGAATCGCCCGGTGCCCTTCCTTGATTTCCTGCATCGATGCATCCGATACTTCCGCAACGATGCTGGACGATTCGGCCACCCTCTGGACCCCGATCGCCATTTCCTCCATCGCCCGCGACGTTTCTACGGCGCTGTTCAACTGACTTTCGCCGCCGTCGGTCATTTCTTTCACCGCCGTTGCGATATGATCGGAGGCTCTGACCGATTCGAGGGAAGAAGCTGTAAGCTGCTCCGAAGCGGCAGCCATTTGCTCGGAAGCCAAGTGGAACCGGTTGATCATTACGGAGAACGCGTCCAGCATCCGGTTAAGATTGTCGGCCACCTGCCCGACCTCGTCCTGACTGTCCACCGCCAGCGTCGGAGTCAAATCGCCATGCGAGATTTGTTTGATCGTTTCGGACATTCTCGGGATGGTACGCAGCATGTAACGAAGCAGGAAATAAACGGCCAAGATCAGCACGAGCGTCGAACCTGCGAAATACAAAATCGTCGTCCAGGCAAACGACCGCAAGCCTGCCAGCGCTTCGGCTTCCGGCATGACACTAACGACCTTCCAGCCGGTGAGTGAAACGGTGGAATATCCAAAGTACGCGACCGTCCCCTTGTCGTCTTTTCCGAACATCAAGCCTGCGTCGTTCTTGTCCAGCTGCGCCGCCAACCGGCCGAGATCGCCGGTCATCTCGCCAAGCTTCCGCTTCATGACGTATTCTTGGTTCGGGTGATACATCATCGTGCCGTTATTATCGAGAAGGAAGGTATAGCCGCTCTGTCCGAACTTATACGACTCCATAATTTGCGGAAGCGTATCCAAAAATAAATCGACGGCGACAAAGCCGATCAATGCTCCTCCGTCCCTTACCGGGTGCAGGATACTAACGACCAGTTTGCCGCTCTGCGCATCAAGATACGGTTCGGTATAGGCCATATCCTTTGCCTTGGACGCCGCGGCGTACCAGGGACGCTGCTTCACGTCATAGTCCGGCTTGGACAACGCGCCGCCGCTGCCGACATAGAAGCCTCCTTTGTCGCTGGCAATCCATGTAAACGCTATCGTTTTATCCGTTGTGGAGATTTCGTTCAAGGTCGTATCTACACTTTTGTACAGAGGGCCGCTTTGCGCATGATCGCGGGCCTGCACAGTTTTTAAATAGTTGACGATTTCCTGGTTGGTGGCCATTTGGCGGACCAGCATTCCCTTTTCCTTGAACAGGGCGCCTGCCTCGTCGGCTATCGCTCCGCTCTCGGTGCCCAGATTCGTTTCGATTTCGTTCTGCAGCAAACGGCTGGTATGAGAATAAATCAGATAGCCTGTAAGGCATGAGGAGAGGATAATGACGGCAAGCATCGCCATAGCCAGCTTTGTGGAAATGCTTTTCCTGATGTGTGTGGCAGAAATCCATTGGTGTATGATATTCATGTTGTCGACGACCTCTTTCGGAGTCTTATGTAGTTTCCACTAACGCAACCTTCAGCTATGTTATCACTGTCGTCTCGAACTTGGCCCTCCGTCCCGGCATGGCCGGGTTGTCTTCCACCGCCTTATGTCCCCCGATTATCGCTTGGATGTAATCATTAAAACACAATTCGACTAATTTCGACAATATCCAAGTTAACCTATGCGTCTTTTTAAACCGCTTTTCCGCTCGATGCCCTCATTTTTGCGTACCCCTAAAATGCGGTATACTGGCTAACAGGATAAACCATTTGAGCATAAGGTCAGGTGAGCGGGTTTGCTACGGATATGCGCCGTTACTCATAATGCGGAGTTACTTACCGATATTGGACTGGACAGGCTGGACGATCCTGACATCGCCTGGTATTGGGTCGATTTCAATCAACCTACGGAACAGGAAGCGGAGCTGCTGGAAAGCCATTTTCATTTTCACCCGCTCGCGATTGAGGACTGCTACCATTTGCTGCAGCGGCCAAAGGTGGATCATTACGAAACCGTTCATTTTTTCGTGCTGCATGCGCTCCATCCCCAAAAGCTGTCGGCGCAGGAGGTGGACCTGTTTCTGGGCACCCGCTTTCTGGTGACGTTTCATTTCGAACCACAGCCGGAGCTCGACGAAGCGTGGCTGCGCATGCAAGAGCAGCCCACCTCCCGGCAAAAAGGTCATCTATACGCGGCGTATCTGGTGATGGACAAGCTGGTGGACGGATATTTTCCGGCGGTGTACGAGCTGGAGGATCAACTGCTGGCAATCGAGGCCGGGAGCCGCAAACGGTCGATACAGCAAATGATGGACGATATTTTCGAAATTCGCGGCCGATTGCTGAAATTGCGGCGGACAATCGTGCCGATGCGCGATCTGCTTTACCGAGTCGTGAACTCGGAGCGGATCGAAGGGGTCAAGGAGCAGCTGTTTTATTTTACCGATGTGTATGACCACCTGCTCAAGCTGTCGGAGATGATCGAATCGAACCGGGATGTGACCGCCGACATGCGCGACAGCTACATCTCCATGAACTCCAACCGGATGAATACGATTATGAAGACGCTCACGGTTATCACGACCATTTTCATGCCGCTGACGTTTATCGCCGGCATTTATGGGATGAACTTCGATTATATGCCCGAGCTGAAATGGCATGCCGGGTACTTCTTCGTGCTCGGCGTCATGCTCGCCATCGGGGCGGGGATGTTCTGGTGGTTCAAGCGGAAGGGCTGGTTCGACTGAACCGGCGAACCGTGCTATACTTTCGGAAGAGCTTATGGAATAGCTCTGTTTCGTTATAAAGGAGTGCGGGTTTTCATGATCATCCAGTTCATTCGTTATCGTTAATGTAAGGTGCAGAACAGGCAGCCCCCCATTTTTTTTCGAGCTATGGGACGGGTTTCTTTGTGCTGTGCCTTCTTCATTCAACGAAAACGAATGAACGAGGTGTTTTTTGGTGTTGAAAAAAATCGATGCGGCCGCCCGATTGATCGGCCGGTACAGCTCTCTGTTTCAATGTCCCGTTTGCGGGCTAGCTATGGAAATGAACGAAAACCGTACGCTGCTTTGCCGGAATCGGCATGGCTTTGATACCGCGAAGCCCGGCTATATTTCGTTATTAACGAAGGCCGTCAAAAGCGACTACGGAAAAACGATGTTTGAAGCCCGGAATCTCGTGTGCCGAAGCGGCTTCTTTCATCCTCTGATCGAGCGGATCGGTGAGACGATCCTTACGAATATAAGTGGCGGCGGCTTGAAGCCGGTCACGGTATTGGATGCCGGATGCGGCGAGGGCTCTCAGCTGGCTCAGCTTGCAGACGTGTGGAAGCGCGGAACGCCTGCCGGTTTCCTCGGGGCCGGGCTCGATCTGTCGAAGGAAGGCGTCGCGATTGCCGCGAGAGAATATGCGGGCTTGATCTGGTGCGTGGGCGATTTAGCGCGGAGTCCTTTTTGGGACCAGTCGTTCGATGTCATCCTGAACGTGTTATCCGCCTCGAATTATGGGGAATTCACCCGCTTGCTGCGCAAGGATGGCATGTTGATCAAGGTCGTTCCGGGCAGCGGGCATTTGCGGCAGCTGCGGGACGCTTTGTACGATGACCGCTCGCCCAGACAAGCTTATTCCAACGACAAGACGAGAGCGCTCTTTATGCGCCATTTCGACATGTTGGACGAACGGCAGATCCGATACGACGTCACTTTGCAAAAGGAGCTGCTGGAACCTCTGGTCCGGATGACGCCGCTGTCGTGGGGCGCCCGGGACGAACAGATTCAGCAGGCGCTGCGGCTGGCGATCCGGGAGGTTACCGCGGATTTCACCGTGCTAGTCGGGCGCGCAAAAGTCCGGTAGTCCGGCTCAGGCATGGATATAGAGAACACCTCCGCTGCAGTTGAAGCAGGCGGAGGTGTTTTTTTGGTAAAAAGGAAAAATTTAGAGTACTCATTTTCAGCTTGCATTCAGGTTCATGTCACGATTTTTTCATCTTTGTCTGCCATAATGCTTTAAAAGCAGGCAAACTATGCAAGAAAGGCTGGACGGAATGGAGCGGAAACACAATTTCTTTTATATTCAAGCGGCTCGCGGCGTTGCCGTTCTGTTGGTCATGCTGTTTCACGCTTCGCAAACGGGCCAGCATTATTTCGGATACAATTATCTCGGGATCAGCGAAATGGGACGCTCAGGGGCCTATACGTTTTTTTTCGCTTTGACCGGTTATTTAATGTTCACGCTGTATCGCGACCAATTCGGAAGGACGGAGCTGTTCGGAACGTTTCTGCTGAAACGGTTCTACCGCATTTATCCGTTATATTGGCTCATGACGGCTGCCGTCGTCCCGATCTATTTTTTGGTGCCGTCGTTCGGCTTCGGTTATGAGCGCAATCCCGGGGTCATTTTCAAATCGATGCTGCTGTGGCCGCAGGCTCAAGCGCCGATTCTGGGCGTCGCTTGGTCGCTGACGTACGTCGTATGGTTTTATCTGATGTTCTCGCTGGTTTTTCTGTTGAAGGAAAAAACCGTTGCCGCGATCTATTCAGGGTGGCTGACGATCATTGCCCTGAACGAGATCGGGTGGATTCAGGTGAAGTCAGGGCTGCTGGAGCAATTTTTGTTTAGCGAGGCACACTTGGAGTTTTTCGCCGGAATGCTCGTCGCCTATCTCGTCCGCAAGCGTTCGCTCGGCCGCAGCCTATGGTGGATCGCGGGGGGCGCCACCGTCTACGCAATTCTCTGGGTGCTGCGGTTCGAGCAGGCCGGTCTGCGGTATACGGATCTGCTGCATACGTTCGGGTCGGCGTTGGTGCTGGTCGGGGTAACGACGTGGAAAGGCCCGGCATACCGCTGGCTGAAGCCGCTCGCGCTGTGCGGGAACGCCTCCTATTCGATCCTGCTCGCCAGTCTGCCGATGATGTCGGTTACCTTCAAGCTGGCGCGGGCCGCACATGCGGTGGAGCGGATCGGGCCGGCGCTCACAGTCACGCTTTGCTTCCTGTCGGGACTGCTCCTGTGCCTTGCCGTGTACCGCTGGGTCGAAAGACCGCTGAACGCGTTGACCAAAAAAGCCGTGCAAGCACGGAGCCGCCGCAAAGCCCCGGAAGCCTATTCGCGCGCCACGTAGATTCGAAAAGCCGTATTCCATAAGAGGAGGGAAACCCTTCCTTATGGAATAACGGCTTTTTAGGTTCTCGTGCAGCCGCGCCGGGGGCGGCTCCCGGCAACGGCCAAGCTATTCCAAAGCGTGATCTGCCGGAGTGTACCCGCCCGACCATGCTTTGCTCGACGTCCAGTCCGCCGCTTCGTCCTGCCAGAACGGGCGATCCGCCGAAAGCCCGAGCGGCAGGAAAACGGTGGCGCACAAGTACAAGCTGCCGGTGGAAATGTACGGTTCCCCGATTTCCGGCTGATGCCCGCAGAAGCCGATCGTCAGCCAGCCGTCCGCATCGAACGTGCCCGACGCTTCGATCATGCGGTGCATCACCGCGGTAAGTGCACAGCGCACTTGGGCTGGCGCGACATCGTCAGGCAGTTGTTCGCGCAGCGCCATCTGGGCCAGCAGTTGGAACGCGCCGAAGCGGTAAGCGAGCGAACGTCCGACGACGGGAAACGTTCCCTCCGGTGAGATGGACCGTTCCTGCACGGCGGCGTAACGCACCGCCCTCCGTTGGACGCGTTCCCGCAGGCCCGCCCATTCGGGATAACGGTCGCCAACTGCCTCCAGAAGATCAAGCAGCATCGGCTGAATGACGAAGCTGTTGTAGTAGTCCGCATGGTAATGAGGTCCGTCTCCGTACATGCCGTCGCCGAGATACCACTGCTCATGCTGTTTCAGCGCGTAATCGATCCGCATCGGGTCCCACGTGTCGTCACCGATCACGCAGAGCGCCGCTTCGATCATGGCCGCGAACAGCAGCCAGTTGTTGAACCACGGCTTCCGGGAGCGGGTCGCCCTCAGCGCTTCCTTCACGTTCGCCTTAACGCGGTCATCCAGCCCGCTCCACAACGCCGTCGGCGCCCGCAAAATCGCATGGGCCAGAAAGGCCGCATCGACGATCGGCTGGTAGCCCTCGGAGAAGTTCATCCGGTCCGGCGACTGCGGATCGGTCGCCGCATCCATCGCCAGCTGCGCCAGCCGAACGTACTCCCCGCGCAGCTCTCCTTCCGCTCCCGTCCGCGGGCCGTGCTCCAGCCACGGCGCGATGCCTGCGAGCAGCCGGCCGTACGCCTCCAGATACGTGTACAGCTCCCGGTCGTCCAGCTTCGCCTCCACCGGCATCCGCTCTTTCAGCTTGCGCTGCGACAGCGCTTCAAGCACCGGCTTCGCGATGCGCTGCATCGTTTGCAGCCAGTAGTCTCGGTCATCGGCATGAGTCGTCACGTTCGATCTTCCTCTCGTTTGATGTTTGTTCCGTAAGCGCCCGCTACATCACGCCGGATCTCGACTTGTACTCCCCGGGCGTGACGCCGATGTATTTTTTGAACACCTTGGAGAAGTACGTCCGGTCCGAATAGCCGCAGCGCAGCGCGACGACTTCGATGGAATCCTTCGTCTTCTCCAGCAGGTCGGCGGCGATCTTCATCTTGTACCGGTGGACGTAGTCCGTGAAATTTTCGCCCGAGAGCTTCTTAAAGTACCGCGAAAAATAGCTCGGGTTCAAATACAAATGCGTCGCAATATCGATCGAGGTGATCGTCTCCGCCAAATGCTGCGCAATGTACTGGTCGATCGTCTGCAGCTTTGGCTCCTTGCTCGCCTGCGGCTCCCCGAGCCGTCGGCCGTTCATGATCTGCCGCAGCTTCAGCCCCATCAGCCCGAGCGCATCGCCTAGTGTCAGCGTCTGCTGCAGACAGGCGTACAGCGTCTCGCCGCTGAACGCCCGGTACTGGAGCTCGACGAGCCGCAGCCTGTCCGCGCACTGATGCACGAACGACGCCGGTTCCGGCCGCAGCTCCAGCGCGGAACGACGAATGCCCGCCAGCGCTTTCTCCAGCAGCGCCTCGTCGTGATCCCGGACCGCCTGCGACAGTTCGGCGTACTCCTGCTCGAACCCCCCGGCTCCCGGATGATACGCTTGCGGCAAGCCGGCCGCGGGCAGCACGGTCACCGGATGCTCCGTGTAGAAAGCGGCGTAGCGCTGTGCCGCCATGCGGCGATGGGCTGCGCCAATCTCCGTAACTGCCAGTTTGTCGGCACTGGAGCTGGCGAAGAACGTCGTGCCTACGCCGAGAAATTCTTTACATTTGGCTTGAAGCTTCGTCAAAAATGCCAGCAGATGCTCCTGCGCATTCCATTTCAAGGAAGGCCGGTAATTGAGCAGCACGGCCAACCCTTCGCCGTCGTTGAAGGTCGTGATGCCTTCGAACTCGCCCGCCAGCTCGGCTGCAATATTCGCGACGCCGTAACGGATCAGCGGCAGGTCCTTGTGCGCATAGCGCGAGAGCACGTCGTAATACGACACGTAGCCGAGCGCCAGCAGATACGACGGCTGGTCCCAAACGAGGCCAAGCCGCGCGGCGGAATCGGTCAGATAAGCGGTATCTCCGCCGCGCAGCAGCTGCTTGAAAAAAGAATCCCGCAGCACATTGGCATGCCGGCTCCAATCCTCGCGGTACGTTAGCTGCTCCGTCTGCGCTTTCGCCGCGCGCAGAAGTCTCACGGATTTCTCCAAGCTTTGTGCCAGCTGCTCGGCCGTCAGCTCGTCCTTGATCAGGTAATCGTCGACGCTCAGCTTGAGCGCCTTCTGCGCATAGTGAAAGTCTTCATGGCACGTCAGAAAAATAACCCGCACCTCCGGCCGCCGCAGCAGCATCTCCGAAGCCAGCTCCAGCCCGTCCATTTGTGGCAGGCCGATATCCGACACGACGAGGTCCGGCCGGAGCTCATCGAACAGCCGCAGCGCCTTGACGCTGGAGTACGTATCCGCGACGATTTGCAGGTCGAGCGCATTCCAATCGACTAACTGCTTCAAATATTTCAGCATCGGCACATCGTCGTCGATGATCAGGACTTTGTACATGACTATCCCCTCCTGTTGTCCATAGTCGCTCGTCAGGCTCGCATATTCAAAATAACGGTCAATCCTCCGGCCGGATTCGCTCGAAGCTTCATCGTCGCATCCGGCCCGTACGTCAGCCGAAGCCGCTGCAGCACGTTGATCAGTCCGACCCGCCGGTATGTCTGCGGCTTGTCCGTCTCGGGCCCCTCCAGCATCCGGTTCAGCGCCTCCCGCTCCCCGTCCGGCATCCCCTCGCCGTTATCTGTCACCCGGATCTCCAGACGCGAGTCCAGCCGTTCGGCCTCGATGTCGATTTTGGCATCGTCCAGCTTCTCGACAAAGCCGTGCAGCAGCGCATTCTCGACGATCGGCTGCAGCAGCAGCTTCGGCACCTCGAATTCGGCCGCCTCAGTAGCTAAAGTTACCTTCAACTCGACGTGTAGCTCGTTGCGCAAACGCATAATGTCCATATAATGCTCAAGCAGCTTGCATTCCGCGGCCAAGGAGGTCGGCTCGTTCACCTTCATGTACGCCCGCAGCAGGCTCATCAGCGAATCGATCTGTCGGCTGTGCCGCTGGTCGCCGCCCAGAATCAGGCTGCATTTGATCGAATTAAGCGTATTAATCAAAAAATGAGGCCGGATTTGCGCGAACAACGCCTGCAGCTCGATTACGCGCTTTTGCTCCTGCTCCTGCTCGATGTTCGTAATGAGCTGCTCGATCTCATCGAGCATCCGGTTCCACGTCTGTCCGAGCTGGGCAATCTCGTCCTTGCCCTTGCCCTGAAACCGGATCAGCCGGTTCCCTTGGCCGAACTGCTTGGCCATAAAGTCCAGCTTCTGAATCGGCCGGTGCAGCCGCTTCGCCAGCAGCAGCGACACGATGAAGAACAGCGCAAAAAATGGAACGACGAACAACATGGCCATGTAAAAAATTTTATAAATTTGCCCGGCCACCTCTTGGTCGGACGTCTCGTAGATCATCTTCCAGCCGGTCTTGGACAGCACCGCTTCGCTCCGCAGCGTTTGGTCGGACGCGCCTCCGCCGCCGAACCGGACGGAAGCGTCTCCCGCGATAAGCCGCCCTTCCTCATCATAGAGCGCAAAAGTGCCGGAGGCCGCCTGCCGGAACAGCTTCTCGAAGTACGGGTTCGTAATGCCGATGTATAGCGTGGCCAAATAAGCATTGTCCGCCGGGTCCCGGATCACTCTGGCCGCGTAATAAACAGGCTCGCTCTTGCCTCCCTCGGTTTGGACGCGGCTCAGCCATTGCAGCCGCTTCGGCGTATCGAGGTCGACCTGAGACCGAAGCTGCTCCCAGTGCTGCCGGAATGGAGCCAGTTGATCAGGCTCGCTGGACGGGATGATGAAGCCCTTGCCGTTGACCAGAAACATCCGGATGTCCGTATTGAGCGTCTTCGCCAGCACCAGACCAAAAAAATCCTGAATGTGTTGCTGTCTCTGGTAATCCGCGAAGCTGGTAATTTGCTGGGTATCGGTGAAGCTGCGAAGCTGAGCCCTCGCGCTCGGGTCTTGTATGAAAAAATTCGACGCATACGTCAGATCGTCGATCGTCTTCGTAATATCCTTCGCCATCACGTCGACGACCGACTGGTTGGTCAGGCGAATTTTATCCATCACCGCATCCCGCGTCATGGACAGCAAAAATACCGACACGATGACGATCGGCAGCAAAATGAGAATCAGAAACGAGAGCTGTATACGCCGGTAGTAGGAAAATTGAAACATGCTGTTCATGGTGTCGAAGGCTCCCCTCTCTTTCCTGTCCCCATTGTATCACTGGTCCTGCATCGACCCAAGTATTTGCTTCGCCCGAGCTAAAATAAAGGAACGGATCTGCCGCTATCCTGCGCAAACCCAAAAGGCTGAATCGATAGAGGAACACACATTCCCTATCCTTGTCGAATTTGATTCAGTACTCCTCATTTTCCACATATAACGCATCCAGGATGCTTTATTCCTTCTTTACGGCCCGATCCATGGCGATTAACGCATTTGCGATGCGCTATCTTTTACCACAAGACCTTCCGCCCGGTTCGTCGTGGCGCAAAGAAAGGACGCCCTGCGGCGCCCCTTTCCTTGATTACTTTTTGCTGTTCTCTTTGATGACCTTGTTCGCTTGCTCGACCATTTGCTTCTGGGCGTCCTCGGCAGACTTGCCGTCCAGAATGAACGAGCTGAAACCGTCTTCGAGCACTTTCTTCAGTTGCGGTGCATACGGCGCAACAACCTCGGACGGAGCCGGCGCGTGAATACGTTTGTCGAACAGCGCTTTGTCAAGCGAGTCGGTGTTGAAGAGATCTTTGCTTTTCGCGATCGTGCCTTCGATGATCTTCTTGTCGTCGGCTTTCTTCCAGCCGGACAATTCCTTCTTCGCATCCGACGTATTCGTCGTTACGAAACGGATGAACTGATACGCTTCTTCTTTATACTTCGAACCGGCAGCGACGGAAATGAACTGTCCGCCGATGCTCGTTTGACCGAGCTCCGCATCCTTCGAGGAGCGCGGCACCGGCGCGAACGCCACTTTGAAGTTATGCGGGTACTTCGTCACGTCGGCCGAGTCGGCAACCATCCAGCTACCGGTCACGAGCATGGCCGCTTTTTCGTTGAAGAACTCCGTCCGGTACGCCAACTTCGCACCTACAACGTCGGCGAACGGTGTTGTGGACTTGTCTTCTTTCTCCATCGCGCGGCGGAGGTTGAAAAACGACAGCATCGACGGATCGTCGAATTGGGTCGTGCCGTCTTCCTTCAGGAACGGATTCCGCTTCTCGTTGAACAGAATCGGGTTGGCGTAATCGCCCCAGTTATGGAAGTATGCGCCATATCGTTTGCTGTTGCCTTCGCCTTTGGTCAGCTTCTTCGCGTATTCGCGGAAGTCGTCCCAGGTCCAGCCGACCTCCGGCACCGGCAGGTTCGCTTCGTCGAGCGCCTTCTGGTTCAGCAGAACGATCCAGTTGCTGCGCTGGTACATGGCGGCGTAGTTTTTGCCTTTGTACTTCGGATTGACGTAATATTCGTCCTCCGGCTTCACGTTCTCTTTAGCGTACATATCATCCAGAGGAGCCAACACGCCTTGCGCCGCGCGGGCCAGCGTCTCGTCGATGCTTGGGAACAGTACCAAGTCGATCTGCTCGCCGGAGGACATCGTTACGTCCAGCTTCTTGAGCGTCTCTACCGAGTTGCCCGGCACGAGCGGCACGGACTCGACTTTGATGTTCGGATATTTCGCTTGGAACTGGTCGATAAGCGCCTTGGTCGTCGCGCCCATAACCTCATTGTCCCAGTTGTAATATTTCAGCGTCACGTTCTTCTGTCCGCCTTCGCCGGACGCTTCCTGCTTCTCCGCCCCTTGGCCGCAGCCGCTCAGTACGGAAACCGCAAGTACCGCCCCGCTCAACAGCAACGCGCTTGTTTTCTTCATGTGAACTCCCCCTCGGGTCATGATGATGTAGGTCTCTATAGCTGCATTCTAATGCTTTCACGCCCAAAACGATGTGTCTAATTTTTGCCTGTCCCGTGCAATATTTTGACCTTTATCCTTTTACCCCACCCAGCGAGATGCCGTTAATGACCTGCTTCTGCAGCACGACGAAAATAATCAGCAGCGGCAGAATCGCAGACAGCGAAGCCATCATGATCACCGCGTAGTTGTCGGCGAATTCGTCCTTGAACATTTGCATCCCCAGCGGGATCGTATACAGACCTTTGTTGATCAGGAAAATAAGCGGCGTCTGGTAATCGTTCCACGTCCAGATGAACTTGATGATGCCGACCGTTGCCAGAATCGGCTTACAGAGCGGCAGGATGATGCTCCAGTACGTTTTGAAATAGCCTGCGCCGTCGATTCTGGCCGCCTCGATAAAATCACTGTGAATCCCCATCATAAACTGCCGAAGCAAAAACGTGAAGTAGATGGAAAACATACCCATAAGAACCATGCCTGCGTGCGTGTTGTACAGATGCAGCCATTTCATCAGAAGATAGCGCGGCACGAGCGTCGCCTGCTCGGGAATGACCATGAACGTCAGCAGCATGCCGAAGGCGAGATCCCGGCCTTTGAAGCGCAGTTTCGTGAACGCAAACGCCGCCATCGACGAGAAGAAAATGGTGCACGCCGTCATGATCAGCGCCAGCTTGAGCGAATTTAAGTAAAAGAGGTAAAACGGTACCTTGCCCAGCCAAACCTCTTGGAAGTTACCGATAAAGTTCCAATCTTTCGGAATCCAGCGGATCGGAAACTCCATGACGTCCTTCTCGAACTTCGACGCGGCCGAGATCATCCAGATCAGCGGAACCAGGAACAATACGGAGAACGCTCCGAGAAGGATCGTCAGGAGCCATTTAGTGAGATCGAATTTTCGTACTGGCATACCCTTCTACTCCTCTCTAGTAATGTACTTTGCGCTTCTGGAGCTGCCAAGTGGCCAGCGTCGCCAGTCCGACAATCGCGAACAGGAGCCAGGAAATCGCGGAAGCGTAGCCCATCTTGAAGTTGCGGAAGCCTTCCTCGTAGATCCGGAAGACGATAACCGTCGAAGAGTCGTTCGGTCCCCCGCCGGTCATAAAGGCGACAAGGTCGAACACCTTGAACGAAGACATCAGCAGCGTGATGAACAAAAAGGACGTCGTCGGCCCGAGCAGCGGCAGCGTGATCTTCGTAAATTTATGCCAAGGCGAGGCGCCGTCGATGCTGGCCGCTTCGTACATTTCTTCGGGAATGTTCGTCAGGCCCGCCAAGTAAATGACAATCTGGTAGCCGATGCCGGCCCAGATCGCAATAATAATGATCGAGAGCAGCGAGTAGTTCGAATCCGCCAACCATTTGGGCGGGTCCGTGATGCCGAGGCTGATCAGAAACTGGTTGATCGGCCCTTTCGAAGGATGATACAGCGCACTCCATACCGCACCAAGCGCGACGAGCGACGAAATGTACGGAATGAAAAAAGCGACCTTAAAATAGCTTTTCCCGTAAACGCGCGAATGAATAAGCACGGCTAGAATCAAGGCGAGCAGCATGCCGACCGGCACCGTGAGCACCGTGTAAATCAAGTTGTTTTTGAGCGCCATCAGCACTTTCTCGTCATCGAAGAGCTTCGCGAAGTTCTCGAGTCCGACGAATTTAATGGAAGAAATGCCTCCGACCAGATTCCAATCGCTGAAGCTGAGATATAGCGAGAACACGACCGGAAATACGTAAAGCAGCACGATCCCGACAAATTCGGGAGCCAGAAACAGCCAACCGACAAGCGCTTCCTTTTTGGAATTGTTCCATTTGGATTTGGCCGCGTCGCCCGCCGTCCGGTTCGAAAGCTTGTTTGTCTCCATCGTTATCACCCCTGTAAGTGAACAATACTATTGTTGATTCTTACTATATAAGAGGCTCCTCCCCCCGCGCTGCGGACGATTCTGACCGAGTTGTGCAAAATTTTTACCATGCCGGTAGATTGGAAGGAGGCGGGGCGGGCGGTTTTGTTCGGCGTCGGGCATAGCAAAAAGGACAATCCGGGTTGAGTCTCAACCGAATTGTCCTCTTCGGGGTATTATTCGTAATTTCCATTCATATCGTGTGGATAATGTAGCAGCCGGGTACTTACTTATTACTTATTGCCCTTTTTCACTTCTTCCAGGGTGATGACATTCGCTTCGATCAGCGGAGTGATCTCCACACTAAAGTTCATGCCGTTGATGATAAGCTTCAATTTGTACTCCTTTTCATTGATCACGATTGTTGCTTCGTCGCCTGTTGCCCCGCCTCTGGTACCTTTATATTTTTTATCCAGGGCATCCAGCAAGTCTCTGAGATCAACCCAAGCCGCACCGTCTGCTTTGCTTGCGGCCTCATTCGATTTTTTTACGGATTCCTCCGCTTTCCCCGTGTCTTTCTTTACGTCCGCATCAACTTTTTTTACGGTTTCTGTGGCCGGTTTTTCGCTCTTGGCGAGGGGTGTGTAGGTCGTACTTGTCACATTGGTGAGTTCAATCGTTTGGGTGTCCTCTTTATACGACACGGTGTATCCGGTTAATTTCCCTACCTCGCGAACCGGCAAATAAGCCGTGCCCTCATATACAAGCGGAGCCGTTTCCAATGGAGTGTCCACACCGTTGATTTTGAAATTGAATTTGGCAAAGACCGCCTTGATTTCTTTGCCGATATCTTCTGCTGCAAATGCCGTTGCCGCCGAACCAAGCATCATTCCCACGGTAAGACCGACTATGAGTTTTTTCATTCTAGTAAACTCCTCTCCAAATGTGGAATAATTTTCATATAAGTAAGACGGAAGTTGTACGACAAATGTTTCACTTTTTTCTATTATTTTTCATTTTGCCAACGAGCCCGGATTCCGTGTAAGATAGTCGTGAATACTATTATTAAAGGAGGGGTGACTGTGACGTTCGGAGCCCGCGTATTGAAAACGGGGATTGCGGTTACCCTGGCACTGTATATTAGCGTACTGGTCGGTTTCACGCCCCCCGTCATCGCCGGAGTCGCTGCGATTTTTGCCATGCAGCCGTCCATTTACCGGTCGTGGCGTTATTTTCTCGAACAGCTGCAAACGAATACACTCGGGGCCGTACTGGCTTTGGTCGCCGGTATGATTTTCTCGAACGACCCGGTCGCGGTCGGTATCGTTTGTATCCTTGCCATTATGATCTGTCTGAAACTCAAAATGGAAGAAACCGTCGGGCTGACACTGGTGACCGTCATCGCCGTCATGGAAGCGTCCGGGCAATGGGACTTTGCGCTCAACCGGTTTTTGCTCAGCTTAATCGGGATCGGCTCCGCTTTTTTGATCAACATTACGTTCTTCCCTCCCCGTCCCAGAGTACAGTTCGTGAAGCAGATCGAATCGATTTTCTTCAAAATGTCTCTGCTGCTGCGCACGGTCATTTCGGACGAAATCAAGGAAAGCGTATTCCGCGACGAAAAGCAGGCGCTCGAAGGAGCCCTTAAATCGCTGACGGACAAGTACACCCTGTTCGAAGAAGAACTGCATAAGCTCAAGCGCGCCAAATTCAGCGAGGCCCGTCATTTGGTCGTCTACAAGCAAATGCTGCACACGCTGCATAAAGGGATGGCCGTGCTGGCAGCGGTGGAGGAGCATTATTTTCAAGCGAACCGCACTGCGGAGATCGACCGGGAATTCGACCGCCATCTGGAGAAGCTGATCAAGTTCCACGAGCACGTGCTCTTGAAATTCGAGAATAAGCTGAAAGAGAACATTTCCGAAGCCGCAGTTATCGAAGTGGAGAATGACGGTTTCCTGAAGAGCCTAATAAACCGGTACGCCGATGCCAGCGACGGCGACCTGCGCCTCTCGATCGTAGCCGCGGCCATGTATGATTACGGCTACCAAACCGGCAGGCTGAACAAGCTGGTCGAGCAGTTCGACCGCGGCGCGGAGGATAAGGAGAACGAGCTGCTGGAATCCGTGTCAGCGTGGATTAGTAAGAAGTAGGGGAAACGGCCCTTTTGCAGACGATGCGCTGTAGGAGGGCTTTTGCATCAAGTAACCGCGCGGGATGAAATGTGAGGTGACGAGCTATGTCCGTACTTGCCGAACGATTGCGGCACCTAAGAGAAGATAAAGGCTGGTCCCAAACCTATGTAGCCGAACGATTAGGTATCAAACGCAGCAGCACTTACGCCAATTGGGAGTATGGGATACGTGATCCGGATACCGAAACGTTGGTCAAGCTTGCACAAATCTTTGAAGTGACCACAGATTATTTAACCGGAGCATCGGACCATGTCCAGTTTCCGGCATTAGATGAGCTGGATCGGAAGCTATTTCAAGCGATTCGCATCTTAAGCGATGAAGATAAGGAATACGTGCTAGGATTCATACAACGGATTAGAAATAAGTAATGACATGACTGACATAATAAAAACCAGGATGCGCTGTGACGCACACTCCTGGTTTTTCGCTTACCTATACGTAGAACTACCTTATCAAAACCCTTTTCCCCCGATCGGCCGGACCTTTACGCCGCTAGCTTCCGCGATCAAATGCCGGCAGCGCCCGATGAGCTCGCGCACTTTTTCGTTCTTCAGCGACGCGGCATGCGCCTCCTGGCTTTCCCACAGCTCCGTGATCCACAAGACGTCCGGATCTTCTTCAGCCTCATGCAGAATATAATAGATGCAGCCTTCCATGGCGTTCAGCGTATCGGCTTCCAGCATCATCTTCGCAAGCTCTTCCCGTTTCCCCGGGTGGGCGGTCAATTTTCCGAACATGGCGTATTTACTCATAATTCATCTTCCTTTCTGCTTGTGTGGTTAGATAGCATCGCTTCGTAATGCGCGTATATGCGGGCGCTAGTCTCCGACATTTTCCGGACGAGCAGCTCCGACTCAATATGCAATGCCGTACTGTACGGCATCAGAAAACAGGGCACGTATGTCTGCAGCGTCGAACGTTCCAACCGGAATACGGCTTCTTCAGGCCGACGCTCCACAAGCGCATGGCCGAACAACCAATGCCGGCAAAGCTCGTTCAGCACCTGCTCCTTCCCTTGAATACGCACGGTCTCGAACTCTGCGGGCCCGGACGGATCAGGAAGCAGGCTGCTGAGCATATGATCCTTGGCGGAGAACCCCGCCGGACGCTCGAAGCGTCCCTCGGTCTCCCGCAGCCGGCGTATGCGATCCACGCGAAAGCTCCGGATCTCTCCCCGGTAGCCGCAATGCCCGACCGCATACCAGCTCCCTTTCCAGAAGACAATGCCGTAAGGATCGAACAGCCGCGGAGGAGAGGCCTCCCCCTTGCCCCGGTCATATTCCATTTCCAGCGTCCGCCCCTGTCCGGCCGCCTCCTCCAGCACTTGCAGATGGCTCTGATCCCCGCCGTCGGCGGGCGGATAAATGACCGACAAGCCGCCGCTATGGCGCTCAAGCAGGTCTAGCTGCTTCTCGTTCGCATAACGCTTCAGCTTGTCCACTGCCCGGGCCAAAGCGTCTGAGTACGGATACCCGGCCTCCTTGGCGAAGATCGTGGCATGGATCAGCCCCTTCTGCTCCTCGGCATCGAAGACGAGCGGGGAATCGGCAAAACGGCTCAGAATGCTGTAGCCGCCGTTTGGACCCGATTCCGCGACGATCGGCACTCCGCTGGCGCACAAAGAATCGATGCAGCGGTAGACTGTCCGCACATGGATCTCCAGCTCGTCCGCCAACTGCTTGGCAGTCATCCGCTTGCCCGAGCGAAGCATCCAGAGGATCGATAACATGTTGTCCGCTTTCGTCATGGTCCAAACCTTCTTTCCCGCAATCGTCTGGAAACGTTTCTTTTGTACGCTGGTCAGTCCAAAGGCGCCTTTCCCTTATCCACCCAAGTGTCGTAAGTCGGACCGTAGATTTCAGGGGGACGCAATCCGGCTTGCCTCATCAGCACCGTCATCTGGCCCCGGTGGTGGGCTTGGTGCATAAGGAAATACCGCAAAGCAGCACTGATCGGCCATTTCCCTCCCCCAATCGTGCGCGACTCGCGAAGCGTGTTCTCGGTCCATTGCGTCGTTACGGCTTCGAGCAAAGCCTGATTGATGCGCCGGTACTCCTCGGCGATGCCTTCCGCCGATTCCGGAGCTTTCGCGCCTTCGCTCACTCCCTTGAAATCAAGACCCAACGAGGTCATAAAATCAATCGACGTGACCAGATGCCAAGCCAGCGCTCCCAACGTGCGGCGATCGGCGTCAATCCTCCGTTGTAACGACTCGTCGGTCAGTCCGCTCAAAACCTGAGCGGTCAATTCCGCCTCCTTCTCCCACTCCGCCGCAAAATTCGTTATCGTCGTAAACATACCCATTCCTCCCGGGATCTTTTTTTATCCTCATTATGAGTATAATTTCAGATCCCTGACAGAAACGGTCAGTCATTCTGATGAGCCATTCATTCTTTTCCGGACGGCAGTTTTCCAGTTAAGCCTGCATCGCTTTCGCCAGCGCGGCCAATTTGTTCATCGTATTCCAGTTGCGCGTGGTTACCGTATCGCCCAGCTTGTTCAAATGCTTCGCCAGCTTGGAATCCAGTATGCTTCGACGGAACAAGAAGTAAATCTCGCATCCATGGATGTGGTATTCATCGTTATCTCGTTCGCTGGCGGATAATAGGTCGATCACCTTCTGCGGCGGCGTTTCGGTCAAGACGGAAACGTGGATGCTCTCGCCTTCCGCCAAGGGGATATCCGCATATGGGCAATCCGCAATGATTCGTTCCAGCTCCTCGGCCGTTCTTATGACAACGGTGATCGAAATGCCAAAAGCAGTTCTAATCTCCTCTTCGATCCGCTGACGTAGCGTCTCCGGGCTCTCTTCCGATTCGAACAGGACATTGCCGCTTTGAATATACGTTTGGACCCGATGCAGGCCCATCGTTTCCAGCATGCGCTTCAATTCGGCCATCTTGATCTTATTATGTCCGCTCACGTTAATTCCCCGCAGCAGTGCGATATAAATAGTCATTCTGCCACCTCTTCTTCGGAGTATAAATATAAAATCGGGTTGTGCTTGGCCGTGAATTTGCTAATTCTTAGTATACCTTCGCCGCCCCCTTTTGAATATGTTTGTCATAGGTCGGAACGATATGTTGTCCATGACGGACCGGAGCTAGTACGGTATTGTTTTTTCGCAGGGAGCCAATTTTTGGTATACTAACTTTAAAAGGAACAGCGCGAGGTGAATCATGAAAGACCCGGTTATCGTCTTGCCTTACAACGATTCGTGGCCTGATGAATTCAAAATCATCGGAGAGCGCATAAGACAAGCCTTGGGAGATGCCGCCATACGAATCGACCATGTCGGGTCCACTTCCGTGAAGGGGATCGATGCGAAGCCCATCATCGACATTCAAATTTCGGTGAAGCAGCTTACATCCCCGGAGACTTACAAGCCGCAGTTGGAAAGCATCGGCTTCATTCACCGGGAGGATAACCCCGACAAATCCAAAGCCTATTTCAGAGAACGCCCGGGAGCGAAAAGAACCCATATCCATGTCAGGGAGCATGGCAGTTGGTCCGAGCAGCTGACCCTTCTATTTAGAGACTATTTGCGCTCCCATCCGGAAGCTTGTACGGCCTACGTCAAGGAAAAGCATCGTCTCATGGAGCTATACCGGAATGAGCGGGAGAGCTACGTGGAAGGGAAAACCCCTGTGATCTGGAGCATTTTGCAGCAAGCGCATTCCTGGTCTCAAAAAACGGGATGGAAGCCCGGAAATAGCGACAGGTAAACCACGAAACGGAGGAGAAAAACATGAACTACCATTTAGAAAGAGTCGACAGCGAATCGGACGAATACGGGTTCGTTCGGAATCAATTGATAGCCTACAATCTCAAGAACGTGGACGCTTCCTACGATTTCATAAACTTCATCGTAAAAAACGAAAGCCAAAAGATCATCGGCGGACTGCTTAGCCGTCAGTTCGGTGAAGGTATTTTTATTGAAATGCTGTGGGTAGATGAAGGCTCGCGTAAATTGGGACTGGGTTCGCGCTTGCTTGAAGAGATCGAACAAGCCGGAAGGCAGCAGGACGTAAAACTCATTTATTTGGACACCTTCAGCTTCCAGGCTCCGGATTTCTATAAAAAGCACGGCTTCGAGGTGTTCGGGACTCTGGAGGATTTTCCGGTCCAAGGGTGCACGAAATACTTTTTGAAGAAGACTCTGTAGCAGGTAATGGAAAATGGTGAAATTCGACCTGATATCGGACGTTCACTTGGACTTTTGGGTGGAGCATTCGGGGAATTTGACGAAAATGAACCGGCAGTTGGATGCTTTTATTCAGTTGCTTTTGCCTGCCTCTCCCTCAAGCACCCTAGTCATCGCCGGTGATCTCGGACACTTCAATAAGCAGAATATGATGATGCTTACAAGGCTCAAGGAGCGCTACCATCATATAATCATTGCAGCAGGCAACCACGACTATTATTTAGTATCGAAATCCATCAAAAATAAATACAAAAAGAACTCGTTCCACCGATGGGCCGAAATGAAGCGGCTCCTTGAGCCACTGCCGGACGTGCATATCCTGGATGGAAGCTCGATCGAAATCGACGGGATTCGGTTCGGCGGCTGCGGCATGTGGTACGATTTCCAGTACGGTCTCCAAGTATTAAAAGCCGACGAGGACCAGATCTACGACCATTGGAAAACCATTTCGAACGATTCCGCGTTAATTGAAGGAAGACCGCGATTGGTGAACTGGATGTTTCAGGAAGAGAATCGGAAGCTTCACCAAGTTCTCCCGGACAGTGATGTTATCGTAACCCATGTATCGCCGGACTGGACGCATGTCCCTGCCGACCGGGCAGAACAACTAGCGACGAGCTTTTATTATTTTGACGGCTCGGAGTACTTTGGGCACATTCACAATAAGATATGGTGCTTCGGGCATGTGCACAGCCGAATGGATTACACCAGCCATGGCTGCCGGTTTATTAATGCATCGCTGGGTTATCCGGACGAGAATGACGGAGTACCGCAACCTATCGTGACTGTTCAACACAAGCCGTAACGAAAGGATCGCGTTGCCAATGCATAAAACCTATCCCATTTTGCATGTGGTTTTGGTTATTCTGTGCTGCCTGTCCTTCATCTACGGAGCCAAGCTCATCGCCGATGCCATTCAGGCTGCCTTCGTGCCCAAGCATTCGAGCAAGCCACAAACACTGTCCACCACAATGCTCCTAACGGACGAAGAGGCGGCGAGCTATGTGGGGCTGCCTGAAGCCAGCTTCAAAGAGCTGGTCAACAAGTCGGAAGCGATCAGAGAGAAGCTGTCGGCTTATGATACGCACAAGTATATTTCGTTCTTCCAAATGAACGGTCACCGATATTACAGCAAAAGCACGTTAGACAAATGGATTGACTACCATATGCAACATTCAAGAGGAAAAGATCCGTTTAGTAGTTAATTCGCCTTTATACCAACATACATAAAGGAGCGATATCCTATGGCTTCCAAGACCTCCTCGTTCTCCCAATCGATTCAGTCCTACTTAACTTCTACCCAGATGCCCTGGGGACAGTTGTTCTATGCGACAGCCTGGCATCAAATCGACCGTTTTCTCGAAGAGGCCGGACAATCGATCCTGGATATCGGCTGTGGCTTCGGCATCACCAGCTTGGAGTATGCCAGAAGAGGGAATCAGGTAACGGGCATCGACCCTACGCCGGAAATGATCGAAATCGCGAAGCAATCCGCAGCGGACCACCGCATAAGTATCGATTACAGGGTGTCCACGCTTCAAGAGGAGCTTGCCTTACCGGAACAGTATGACTGGATATTTTGCCATAACGTCCTGGAATATGTGGAGGAGCCCGAAAAATTGCTCAATCAAATCGGCTCGAAGCAGAATGAACGCGGCTATTTATCCCTCATCGCTCATAATCCGGTTGGAAAAGTAATGAAGAAAGCGGTCATCCTTAAAGATCCCGAGGAAGCCTTGCATGGCCTCGAAAGCGATCAGGAATATAGCAGCGTCATTGAAACGGGCATCACCACGTATCCCTATGAACGGCTGTATCAGTGGCTTCAGGAAGCGGGTTACGAAGTTCTCGACCGGTGCGGCATCCACAACATCTACGGATACATTGCCGATAACGAAATCAAGCAGCAGGAAGAGTGGCACCGCCGGGCCGTAAAACTGGAGCTCGAATTAGGACGTCTAAGTCCGTATAGAGATATTGCGGTATTCACCCACCTCATTGCCCGAAAAAAATCATAGCTTCCACTACGAATAGCAAAGGATGGTACACAGTGAAATCAGCCCAAGAACTCGAAGTTGTCAATCTGTCTCAATTAAGCGGCAGCGTCGAAGAGCAGTACCGCAACGTTGTCGTCAGTACTGTCAATGAAAGCTGCCTTCGGCTGGCCGTCTTCACCGGCGAATATCAATGGCATTATCACCCGACCTCCGACGAGCTGTTTATCGTGCTGGAAGGCGAGCTGCTCATCGATTTCCAAGACCGCGACACCGTATCTTTGAAAGCCAACGATTCCATCACCATCCCTGCCGGAGTCGTTCACCGGACCAGATCGAACGTGCGGACGGTTAATCTGTGCTTCGAGCATACGGATGCCGACACGGTGTTTATTTAAGGCTCTTACAACGAAAATATGGAGGATGCCATGTGGTTAAAGTCGGCATATTAGGGACGGGATTTGGAAGCAAAAAATCTATTTCAATAAATTTTTTTAGTAAATCGTTTTAAAAATTAATGGGATTAGACGATATAGTAAAATAAGGATTGCTTTTACAAAAAAATCAAGGAGGAGGATCCTATTCATGCGCGTTTCCCTAGACTTACGGTCTTCGTTTGTCGGCGCACATGGTAATCACACGTACGCTCGGCGATCCAATGCGAACGAACAGCAGGAGCACAAGCAACAGCAGCAGGACAAGGTTACCATCCGCAAGCCTTTCCTTAACGGTCCCGGTCAAAAAATGGTGGCCATGGAGCGGTTAATGGAACAAAAGCAAGGGCTGATGGAACGACGAGGCAACTATTTAAGCGAGGCTTTGAAAAAAGGCACCAGTGCGGAATCGATGAAAGCGGAACTCGAAAACATCGACAAGCAAATCCGGGAGCTGGAAGAACAAATGAGAAAAATCCAGCTCGAAGAACAGCGGAAGGCAGCGGGATTAGACGAAGAGAGCAAGAAAAAGGGCGAGAAGTCGAACGCCTCCAGTCCTGGCGGCAGCTACCCGAATGAACGATCCCAAGAAGACTCCGTTGAATTTTCGAACACAATGCAAGCGGTTGTGTCGGCGAGCCAGGAGAAGCAGAACTTCGGCCGCATCAAGATGGCGCAAAATACGCTGCGAACGGAGGCTAAAGGCTGGGAACACAGCAACCCTGCGCGCTCAAGCGAATTGAAGGAAAAAGCCGAGAACTTAAACGGCAAGCTTATGGAACTGTCCGGTAATATCGCAAGCGACCTCGCTAAAGCGGTCCGGGAGGACGATAAGATCGCTTCTGCCAAGCCCGCAAAACAAACGAAGGAAGATGAAAACTCGGATAAGCCGCAGCAATCCGGGAGGAGACAGCTAACGGCGCAAGAAATCGAGACGTACTCGGAGAAGCGTAAAGCAAATAAATCACCCGTCGGAACGATCGTGAACTTGACGCTGTAAGCTTCATCGTACAAGTACCGGACTCCGACACAACTACTTACAAAATAAAGCACGTTTCTAGAACGGACGGGCGGCATGAAACGGCTGGCCTCGTCCTTCATGAAAGGTGCTTTTTTTGCGTCCCGCCTTGGGGTCTAAATCCAAAAATAGCGAAACCATGGAACCCCCTCGTCGTAAGCATATAAAAATAGATGAGGAGTGGTACACCATGTGGAAGCCTGTTGATACCCGATTTTACGCCAAACGATTGCCTGTTGCGATCGCTGCAATCGACGACGGCGGCGAGGCTAATTTTATTCGTACGGTTCTGGAACAATTCAATACGGTTACGCTGTTTCATGCGATCGGCACGCCGGGGGATTTTCTTCAAGTGATCGGGCAAGGAGAAGAGAATGCTCCGCCTTACCTTATTATTAGCGCTCATGGGGACAAGGGCGGAATTATTTTCGGCGAATATATCGAAGAAATCGACGTTTCGAGCTTGCACGATGAGGTTATGCTTCCGGAGACGATAGGCCAAGCGATCAACCTGCCGGGAACGGTTGTTATCAATACGGCCTGCTCCGCGGGCGTGGAAAAGGCGGGAAAGGCTTTTATGCAAGGAAACCTTAAAGCGTATATCGCCGCCGATATCGACGTTTCGGGAGAATCGGCCGCGCTGTTCATCATGCACTTTTTCCATCGGTTGATCAAGACGGAATCGCTGGAAGAGGCATGGCAGCACGCAGCCGCTTACGATGAGGAAAGCCGCGCCTACCGGTTGTACGTACAGGACGGCTTCTATCAGTTGACGCCGGAGGGACAACCTAGTAAATCTACCTATTAAGCTTGGGAATACTGCCCCTAGTGTTTAGTGATAATAAAGTAGTAGACCGGGACTCCTTATCAATCAAGGAATCTCGGTCATTTTATTTTTCAAAATATTAAAAAAAGTTTTAGACTCAATGCAGTATTGAAAGATATTACTTAATAAAATTCGAATAATATAATTGTAGACTAACCATTGAGCTATCGTTCACCGTTACTTCAACAAGTTACCGTCGATATACAAATGGGCTACTTCCCTAATGCAATAGCTGTGATAATTTGGATAATCTGATATATCATAAACGAAGCGAAGCCAAGTACCGAGATAGTTGCATAAATTCTTCGGGGATTCTGATACCACTTTGGAAATTGTTCCAATCGCTTAGGGGCTTGGAAACCTTGAACAATATCCCCATGTTTGATTACATCGTTATAGGGAACTCTCTCGTCTAAAGAATTCGATTGGGTTTGATTTACAGTAGAGTGAAGCGTCTCGTCATTAAATGGATTGTAGGAAGGATTATTCATTTTAGACCTCCTTCAAATTGCTATCCATACTATAACAATTTTTGCTAATTGACGTGGAGGTTTGTTAAACTATGCTGCCCGTTAGAGCGTAATAAAAACAAAGAACAGCTGCCGCGGCAAACTGTTACTTGTTTCGTTGAGCTATCGCTCCGTAAGCGTAATCAAGTTATCTTTTTCCTGAAATCGTGAATTATTTTATATATAGAATTGCTTATCATTCCCAAAATGGTGTACCAGTAAATAAAAAGCTTTCTCCATTTGCATACCTGCTAAATTCACGAGATGCAGACTTTTTCACATCGGTCGGCAGCCAATTGTTCGCTTCAGGCACACCGAGAGCGTTCATTATCACAATTAGCCGTAATTCAATAAATAATCCTTCTATTTGTGCCACATAATCATTCGGTAGCGGAAAGTTGAAATGTCTGATCCGAGGAACACAGTTTCCTCGTAACCTTGGCAGTTGTAGGACATCAACGAGTAGTAGGTGTTGTACTGCGACCTCATAGAATGTTTCGTTGTCTTGGTTTTACGTATGCCCTCTGTGAAGAGTATTTTGGCTTTTAAGGATTCGAAAGAGTAGCCCCTACCGATACGGTTAGCAAGCCTAATAAGGTTATTCACAGACTCCGTATAGGCGTTTGTGACGGGATGAGTTCTTCATCGCCGTAACGATAGACTTAAATGGAGCTCGCATCTCATCAGGAATGCGTCTTAGCCAATGCTGGTACTTGTCGTAGGCTTCCAGGCGGCTTTTGGAGTCCCATATCTTGAAGAAATCTTCCTTGAGGTCATAAGCCATTTTCAGCTTGGGATAGTTGCCGTCCATAAGTCCAGCAGTAGCATATCCTGGGCAGTGAGGTCATATTGACGCTTCAGCAGTACATATCTGTCACGCATGAGTTGTCGGCATTGTTTTGGTTCAATTTCTTTGCGGTGTGCTTTGCGAATATCCTCTAAGGCGGTGTTAGCCATGCGAACCACATGAAACTTATCAACGACAATCATAGCTTGCGGTAGAAACGCCTTCACAGCGTCTTTATAGGGATTCCACATATCCATGGCGACATATTGTATTAATTCCTTGTTAGGAAGCCTGCTGAGGTACTTTACAATCGTTTCCTTATTGCGATTCTCTAGCATATCGAATCGCACCCGTTTGGGGAATACCGAATGTTAAATTGAATGAGAGGAGAATTCAGTCATTAACCATAACATCCCATGCTACACCAAACTTATCCCTAAAATGACCAAAATAGTCTCCCCATGGTTGATCTTCAAGCGGATATATTATATTTCCCCCCTCACTTAACGCTGCAAATAAGCGGTCAGCTTCTTCTCGGGATTTTGGATTGAGATTTATTGTTACATTTGGAATCAAATCCCAGTGCATTGGTTCCTTAGTATCGCTTGCCATTAACCTACTTTCACCTAAATCAAGACCCATATTTAAAATAAGATTTTTTTCTTCATCCGGTAATTCTTTGTCACTCATATCCTGATAGCGTACAATTGGCCCTGCCAAATCAACCTTCAACGCATCTTTATAAAACGACATAGCCTCCTCTGTTTGACCATTAAATTTCAAATACACGTTTACCTTAACCATCGAACATCTCTCCTTCTTTTTATTCCCTTTTATTCTAGCATTTCAATTCCTGTATAACTTCTTCTCGATTGCTCAAATTCGGATTTTATGGTGGAAAAGAGCTTATAATTCGCCCTTCTCCAATTTCTCGATTAAGGTGGAAAGATCGATACCAAGCAGGGTTGTTTCTTCCGGTTCACGAATAACTGGTGGCATTTTGAACATTGGGAAGTATTCTTCCCGTTCATAGTTATCGATCCGCCGCTGATACTTAGGCTTACGTTCCTTTGCAAGCCCTTCGGTAAAGAGTAGTAACATATCAACTGCCCTGAGGGTTTAAGAATTTTAGTATTCTAACTGCCTGGTTGACAATAAGGTGGCCCGTATCCGGCAGCAGCTCAATCTTAGCTTGTTGTGCAAATTGTTGAAGTCGATTAATACTCTTGCTAGCAGGTATTAATTGATCAGAGTCGCCAAAAAGCATTAATATCGGCATCGTTAATTGATTAAGTGACTGATTATCAAATAGTGGCATTTTTGCAGTACGTGGCTTGAAATATTTGAAAGTAAGTGATGAGAATGCAAGATCTTCTTGCAATCCGGCCGATGATGAAGAAAGATTACCAGCACCCACTAATTTAAGAGTTTGTAGCTGACCCCATTTTCCAAGAAGTGAGAAGAAGATTGCTTTCCATAGGAAACTGGCTTTTTCATGCGCAAGCCCTCCGGGACAAAGCAAAACCAAGTTCTCAACTTTATCGGGATACGTGGTAGCGAAACTCAACGCCATCCAGCCGCCTAATGACATAGCTACAATTGAACAGGAGCTTAATCTAAGTGCGTTTATTGTTTCGTTCAACCATAGAGCATATGCACCACTTTCGTAGCTTGGCCGGCTTGCCGCTGATAATCCTGCTTCTCCAATAATGTCGATTGCATAAACATTGTGAGATTTAGAAAGAGAAGCTACATCGCCATACCAAGTGTAAGAATTCGATACGCTTCCATGCAGGAGGATCAGCGGGGGATTGTCCTTCGATCCTGACTCAATGACAAAAGTCGGTCCGAAACTTGTCTCAACTTCATATTTGCGGTTTTCCACCGGCCAGCTGGCAAGTATTTTTCGGTACTGTCCTAAAACTTCTCGTTTACCTGCTTCTGACTTATATATATTTTCCATCAGTTCTCGCCTTCTCTCTTTTTCAGAAGCCATTCTTCAGCTTCTTCTTTACTTTCATACATTCTAAAATGATGGCCTTTGTTCGTTTCCATGGCCATTTCTTTAAATCTGCCATTTTGAATGGTCTCCTGAGGAATAATAGCAGCAACCTTTATACCATAATTTATAAATTTTTGAATAATATCACCAGCAACTTTGGTTTTAAGTTTGAAGAAGTCCTCTGATAATGCTGCATAGTGTATCATAATCGCATTTGTCTCATGCTCCCAACACAAAGCTATTAGATCAAGTGCATCATTCTCTGTGCTTAAAGGTTCAGTAGTAGAGATCAGTTCAATATATTTTTTACTTTCTATTTCTCTAATTTGATAGTTCATTTTCTCCGCTTCCTCCACAACTTCATTTTCAAACAACTTCTGACGGGTTTCACGGACCCAATTTAGTTCATTATTATAGGTTGAAATAATGTTTTCTGAAATCATTTCCCATATTAAGCTTTCCCTAGTGCTTCTATTAGGTGAATGAAGAGCACGTCTGTATTTCTCATTCTGCATAATCAATTGCAGTTTGATTTCATTTTCATATTCTGAGAGTACATTACTTAATTCTTGATTACTTAACATATCTGACCAAGCAAGCTGCACCAAAAATGTTTTTTTTATCTCAGGAGCATCTGGTGATGATACAAGCCATTTTTTTAGTTCTTTAAGTCCTTCTTCTGTTATGGAATATATTTTTTTTGAAAGTTATCCTGATGGACCACTTCATTGGAAACAAATACATTATTTTCCATGTTCATTAGAGCCTTGTAAATTTGATTATTATTACCGGACCAATACATGAAGGAAGAATCCTCAAAAATCTTTTTTAGTTCATATCCTGTTGAGGACTTCCAACTCAGTATGCCTAATATTGCTAATTGAATTGACATAATTACACCTCGTTATCAATAACATAGGTTAATAGTAACACATGTTATTGTGGATGTAAATCGAATTATCTTTAATTGACCTAAGACGAAGGTATTTAATGAGGACCTATAGTACTTCTGGAATGGATACTACTACGATCAGCTGAAGACTCAAATAGGCATGCATAGGACTTTTTCTGAAATAGCTGATTGAGCAAGGTGAATAATTACTGGAGTTGACTTACCTCGAGGCTATTGATATATGTAAATAATTCCACCACAAAATCCGAATACCCAACTATTTTAACCCGGCATATCACTTTGATTTCTGGGAATCGACGACCATGCCGGATATTTATAAGCTGGATTTCCAGGGCAAAGCTTTATTAAACGTGAAAAGATTATGGAAGTAATCTGAACCGGTCTGAGGAGGAAAATGAATGCTGCGGTTATTTCGATACAATTGGATGGTGCGGGACGAATGGTTTGAGACCTTCGGGGCAATAAGTGAGGAAGAGCTGCTGCGCGAACGCACCGGCGGAGTCGGCTCCATCCTGAAGACGCTGTTTCATATCGTCGATGTGGAGTGCAGCTGGATTCGGGTCATCAAGGGCGAGCCGGACCCAGAGCCCGATTTCAATGACTTCGCGAGCTTGGACAAAGTCCGGCAGCTGTCTGCGCGGTATCGGAGCGAAGTCGAGGACTTTCTCGTACATTGGACCAATGAGTCCGATGGCGAACCGGTCACGCCTTCCGGGGCGGAAGAAACGTTTACCCAAGGCGAAATTTTAAGACATGTGATCGCCCATGAAATCCACCATGTCGGACAATTGTCCGTCTGGGCCAAGGAATTGGGTTTGCGGGCGGTTTCGGCTAACTTCATCCGCAGAGGCTTATAGATAGGCAGCCGCCGGCTCTCTGGGGGCCAGCGGGTGCCTAAGCTGTGGGACTAACCCCCTCTACCTCCTCTCGACACGCACGCGCAGGCCGACTTCGAACATCCGGCTCCACGGCATGCGGCAGTCGTCAATCACGACGCGATGCCCTTCGTCGTCGATCTGCTCCCGGGCAAACCCCTGCAGCTCCCGCTTCACGAGGTCCGCCACCGCCCCACGCTCTCCGTCGACCGAGAAGTACGTATGCCCCATGGACGGCAGGCACGACTGGGTGACCTGCTGACGGACGGAGGCGCAGTAGCCCGCATCCTCCACGAGCCGCATGGCCAGAAAATCGCGATGGCCCGGCGTATCGCCGTATAAGTAATAAATGAGTCCCTGCGAGAGGCACGTGCCGAGCGTATTGCCGTTGGTGTTCCAGCCGGCATAGGCGGCCAAGCGGAACAGCAGCCCCTTCTGCCGCAGCAGCGCAAGCAGCTCCAGATCAGAGCCGTTGGCATAGGCGACATCGGCGACCAGACAAGGCTTTTTCCAGCGGTGAACGACCTCGTGCGCCATTTCCGTCAATTCGACGAGGTTCCGCAGCACGGTATATCCACGGTTCGTATTCGGTAAAGCCTGCTCGCCGGCTTCGATCATCTGCTCCCCCGGCGAATTCACGCACAGAACCAGATCTGCTTCGCTGACGGAGGAAGCCATCAGCGCGCCTGCGGCCACGATGTGGCATTTTAGCGTCTCGTACAGCATCCGGTCTTCGTACAACGGCGTCACGAACGGACCCTGCACACTCGAAAAATGCGGGTAAATGAGCGGCCGGACGCCCATAAACCCGTTGATCATACGGGCCAGCAGCGTACAGCCGACCTCGTCGGCTCCCGGGTACATATAGACCTGAAGCTGCAGGCTCAGGCTCCGGATATGCTCGCGCACGCGCTGCTGGTCTACGGCCGTTAGCCCGAAGGGCGCCGAGTCGTCCTGCGGCACGATCATGAAGTCGACGATCCGCTCCTTCACCAGCTCGACTGCCCACCGGTTGACCTGCAAATTGACGTCTCGACGCTCCGTGTAATCCTGCCATACGACGTCAGGGATAGCCGTATCCAGCCGCTTCAGCTCCGCAAGCTCCTTCTCGTCCGCCAGCCCAAGCTCCGCCCGGTGCCTAAGATATCCCCGCCGAAAAATGTCCTTCCCCCACGCTTCGTAATAATCCGGTTCCTCGTCACCGCTCGAATAGCTCGGACAGCGCATGATCAGGTTGAAAGCATACAGCCGCAGCTTCGGATTAATTTGCTTCAGCTTGCGCAGCCGATCCAACCGCTCCCGGCACTGCTCCGGGGACAACTGGTGCAGTCTCGACGGCACGATGCCGCCGTACACCAGCGTATCCAGCGACACGATTACGCCGTCAGCTTCGGCCGCCCGCTCGAACAACCAAGCCCATAGCTGCTCCACGTCTGCAGGCGACTTTTTACGCCCCATCGCCTCCGGCTCCGGCCTCACAAGCCGAAAATCCGTACCGGCGGCCAGATCGGCCGGAAAATCGAAGTTGCACGGACGTTCGTCCAGCGGAACGTACAGTATGGTTCGCATGGCTTCCCCCTCCCCCGGCCTCGTCATCTCTAGCCGCTCTCCCGAATGGCATGTACGAACCGCTCGGTAATGTGCTGTGGACGGGTAATCGCCCCGCCGATGACGACGAACTGCGCCCCCGCGTCCAGCGCCCGCTTGACATCCTCCGGCTTGCCGTATCTTCCTTCCGCGACAACCGGAACTTGCACGGCTGCAGCCAAGCGGGCCACCAGCACAATGTCCGGCTCGGCCGATTGCGCGCTGTACGGCGTGTAGCCCGACAACGTCGTCGATATCCAGTCGACGCCGAGCTGCGCGGCGTACCGCCCTTCCTCCTCAGTCGAAATATCCGCCATAATCAGGATGTCCCGCCGCTTAAGCTCCTTCACCGTATCCGCCAGCGTCCGTCCGTCAGGCCGTGGCCGGTTCGTACCGTCCAGCGCAACAATATCCGCGCCGGCCGCATGGACGGCGAGTGCATCCTCCAGCGTCGGCGTAATATACACGTCGCTGCCTTCGCAGCTTCGTTTGTTCAAGCCGATCACCGGTACGGCGACGGCTTGCTTCACGGCAAAAATATCCGCGAGCCCGTTCGCGCGAATGCCGACCGCTCCGCCAAGCACGGCCGCTTTGGCCATCTCGGCCATATGGTGGGGGCCGAACAGCGGCTCCCCCTCATACGCTTGGCAGGAGACGACCAGGCCTCTCTCCGTAATTCTTTGTCTCATCTTATGATCTCCCAACCGCAAATAGGATGCTAAAACCGGATTTCCTCGCCCGACTGCGCCGATTCGTAGATGCCGCACAGCATTTTCATCATTTCCACGCCGTCCTGCACCGGGCTGATCGTCTGTTCTCGGCCTTGACAGCACGCGATGAAATGGTCGATTTCGTTCTGGAAGCCGCGTTCGAAATCAAACGTCAGATGATCGATCTGCGGCGTTATGTTCAAAATTGTATCGTGCCGCTCCGTGACAATCGTCAGCTCCGGCTCCACTTCGACCCCGCCTTTGTCCCCGTACAATTTGACGGCGAATTCGTCCTTCTTGGTCTGAAGCGTGAAGCTGACATCAACGAGCAAGGAAGCTCCGTTCTCGAAACGGATCATCGCGTTGGCCAGATCCTCCACCGTATTGTGCTCGTTGTAGTCGGCTGCCTTATAGTAATCCAAATGTTGAATATGGCTCCGGTTACCCAGCTTCCGGTACGCATTGCCGCTGATGGATTTGACCTTCGGCTTGCCCATCAAGTACCAACACAGATCGATGATATGAACACCGAGATCGATGAGCGGACCGCCGCCCGAGCGCTCGATGTCGGAGAACCAGCCGCCCGGATTGCCGAGCCGGCGCAAGCAGGTCGCTTTGGCGTAATAGATTTCGCCCAGTTCGCCCGCATCGATGAACTTCTTTAGCACGCGCACATTGGTGCCATACCGGCGCACATACCCGATCTGCAGCGTCTTGCCGCTTCGGGCGACCGCCTCCTCCACCTGAAGCGCTTCCTCCACCGTCTTGCACAGCGGCTTCTCGCACAACACGTGCTTGCCCGCCTCCAAGGCGGCGATGCTGATGGCGGCGTGGCTGTTGTTCCATGTGCACACGCTCACCGCGTCGATGTCCGGATCGGCAAGCAGCTGCTTGTAATCCGTAAATACTTTTCCCGCTCCGTAGGCTTCCGCCTTAGTTTTCGCCCGCCCCTCGTTCAAATCGCAGATCGCCGCAAGCTCCACCTCCGGGTTGCCCGCATAAGCCTTCAAATGCATTTCCGAAATACTTCCCGCTCCGATAACACCGATTCTCACTTTACTCATGACGAATCCTCCCGATCCGAATATGTTCAAGCTTAAAATTTACAGTTCCTTCCACAGTGCGCGAACATAATCCATGCCGATTCTGGCTCCCTGCCTGCAATCTTCCATGCCTTCAAACTCGATGGACACATACCCGTCGTAGCCCGACGCCTTGATGATGCGCAGCACCTCCGGCATATCGATGTCGCCCTGACCGACAATCGCCCCGCGCAAGTAGCCGCCGCCCGCCGACCGGAACCATCCTTCGCCGGGATTCCGGTACGAAGGCCGGACGTAAAAATCTTTCACATGCACCATCGAGGCGATGGGAATGTTTTTGCTGACGGCCGGAACGGACAGCTCGTCGACGCATAGGAAATTGCCCACATCGAGCGTCGTCCGAAAATTGTCCCGGCCCACCCGTTCCACCAGGCGCTGCACCCGGTCGCTGTGCTGGATGTAATACCCGTGATTTTCCACGCTCGTGACGATTCCGTACGAAGCGGCATGATCGGCTACCTGACGGCAAGCCTCCGCTACCCGCTCCAGATCGGCTTCGAATCGGGAGATCGTCGTTTCCGGCAGCGGCCGGGACGCCGCATCGTGCCGCATGAGCCGGATGCCCATGCGGTGCGCAAGCTCGACGTGCTTTTTGACCCGCTCAATTTCCGCCAAGTACGCCTCGTCAGACTCTGTCACAAAGTTCGCGCCGATCGCGTAATTGGACAGCTCGATGCCGCACTGCGCCGCTTTTTCCCGGATCCGGTCCGCCAGCTCCGGCTGCTCCAGCAAGTCATACTCCAGCGGCACGATTTCCGCATGCTCGCCCCCGTTCTCCGCAATCCATTCGATAATGTCCAGGATGGTCCAGCCTTCGCGCTGCACCGCCTGATACAAGCTGTAGGAACTGATACCCAGCTTCATTGTCATTTCCTCCCCGGATACTGCTTTGGTTATTTCATCCCCGTGATGGAGATGCCCTCGATAAACTTTTTCTGCACAAAAAAGTACAGAATGACGATCGGAACGGTGAACAAGGTCGAAGCTGCCATCAGCTGCCCCCAAGCCACTTGATTCTCGCGGATGAACTGCTTCAGCCCGATGGATAGCGTCCATTTCTCCGGATCGTTCAAATAAATGAGCGGTCCCTGAAAATCGCCCCACGCCGCCAGAAACGTGAACAGCCCCACGGTCAAGATCGCTGGCTTCGCCAACGGAAGGATGATTTGCGCATAGATGCGAAACTCCGAAGCGCCGTCGATTTTCGCCGACTCCGTCAGCTCGTGCGGGATGCCCATAAAAAACTGCCGCACCATGAAAATGTAGTACGCCATGCCGGTGCCGAACCACGAGGAAAGCACGATCGGCCAGTACGAATTGATCAGATCCAGCTTGTTGAACAGCACGTAAAGCGGAATCATCGTCACTTGAAAAGGAAGCATCAGCGTGCTCATCATGACGAGGAACAACGCATTTCTGCCCTTAAAATGAACCCGTGCGAACCCGTAAGCGACAAGCGGCGCGATCACCACAACGCCAAGCACGCAAAGGCCGGAAATCAACACCGTATTCATCGTGTATTGGAAAAACGGGATGGCCTTCATCGCATTGACGTAGTTGCTCCACTGGACCGTCTCGGGCCACCACCGGACCGGCACGACGAAAATTTCTTCATCGGTCTTAAGCGACGTGATGACCAGCCAGACGAACGGCAGCAGAAACAGCAGGCCGACGAGCACGAGCGGCAGATGCGTCACCCAGCTTGGACGTGCCCCGAAGGCGTGCTTCCGCTTATTCCGGCTGACGGATAAGGAAGACGTTGCGGCAGTTGCCTTGGACATTAGCGCTCACCTCCGTAGTACACCCAACGGGCCGATGTTTTAAAGACAAGAAAGGTCAACAGAAAGACGATAACGAACAGCACCCAGGCCATCGCAGACGCGTAGCCCATCCGCAGGAACGAGAACGCCGTCTGGTACAAGTACACCGCGTAGAACAAAAGCGAATTTTCCGGTCCGCCGATCGCCTGCCCGTTGCCGTCCGCGAACACGTAGCCTTGGGTGAACATTTGCAGCGCCCCGATAACGCCCATGATGACCTGAAACAGCGTCATCGGCGAGATCGCCGGCAGCGTAATGTGGCGGAATTTTTGCCAGGCGTTGGCTCCGTCGATCTCTGCCGCTTCGTAATACATGCGCGGCACGTCCTGCAGGGCGGCCAAATACATGATGCTTGCCGTCCCCGTTCCCCAGAAGCCCATCAGGATCAGCGCGGGCTTCGTCCATTGCGGCTCCAGCAGCCACACGGGCTGCGGCAGTCCCAGCATGCCCAGCAGCTCGTTGATCAGCCCGTACTGCGCGTTCAGCAGCCACATCCACAGCAGCGTCGCGGCAACCGTCGGCACGAGCGTAGGCAGAAAATAAATCGTACGGTAGAGCGATTTTCCCTTAACGTCTTTGTTGAGCAGCATGGCAATGCCGAGCGCGAACGCCAGATGCGGGAACAACCCGAACACCGCCATAAAAAGCGTATTGTACAGCGATTGCCACACCTTGCCGTCCGTGACCAGCTCCGTGTAATTCGCGGCGCCCGCCCACTGCGGGGCTTCGAACAGGTTGTACTCCGTCAGGCTGTAATAGAACGAGGATATGATCGGCAGCAGCTGAAACAGCAAAAATCCGATCAGCCACGGACTGATAAAGCACAACCCGACGAAGAGACGCTGACGCTCTCTGCGTTTGATTCCGATTCGATTGACTGCATCCATCTCCGGTCCTCCTCCTCTTCGATGTCCGGTTCGCGCGAACGGCACGATAACCGCACGCGCGAACCTCACCGTTTCTTATTTCTTGCTTGCTTTATCCGCTTTCGGCTGGATTTTGGCCACGACGTTATCCATCGCCTGCTGCGGCGCGATCTGGCCCTTGAGCGCTTTTTCCGTCTCTTCGTTCAGCGCCTGCAAATATTCGTTGATGTAGACGCTGTTCGGAAACCCGTTCAGGTTCGCGCTCTTCGCGCTCTCGTAAAATTCCCACAGCGATTTCGTCGCTTCATTCTTGGTCAGCTTCGGGTTATCCAGCGCGCTCAGCAGCACCGGAATCGTCTTCGCTTTGGTCGCGTACTCGATCTGCACATCCTCCGACAAGAAATACTGCATCACTTTCCAGGCCGCTTCCTTGTTCTTCGCTTTCGCCGGGATAAACATGGCGACCGGGCTGACCATGCCCGCGTTCTTCAGCTCGGGCCGCTCTTTCGGATAAGGGAACGGAGCGACGCCAATCGCTCCGCCTTCGCCGCGCTTGTCGTTGTACATGTTCTCCCAGCCGATCATCATGCCGAGCTTGCTGGTGACAAGCGGGTCCTGCGGCGTGTCGGCCTTGCCCATGCCGGATTTGAACTTGGAGATGCCCTCGCTGCCGAACTCCTTGTAATACTCCGTCTGGTAAGCAATCGCATCGACGTTCGCCTTCTGGGCGGCCGTCAGCTTGCCCTTGCCGTCATCCCAGGAGCCGCCGAAGATGATCGGCCAGAAGACGTTGTCGATCCACGGATAGTCGGGGATGAAGCCGACCTGCTCGTAGCCGTTTTTGCCGTCCTTCTTGGTTAATTTTTTCGAGACCTCGAACATCTCTTCGAGCGTTTCCGGCGGCTTGGAAATGCCCGCGTCTTGAAACATCTTCTTGTTGTAGTACAGCCGGCTTGCCATGCTCATCGAGATCGGGAAGCCGTATACTTTGCCGTCCACCTTCATACGCTCCAAGGCGGCGGGAATGATTTTCTTCGTATCGAAGTTCGCCTGCTTGACGAAATCGTCAAGGTTCAGCACCGCGCCTGCTTCGGACCATGGACCGATGTTGTTCCAGAACGTGAACATCAGATCGGGTGCACTGCCGCCGGAGATCGCGGTGAGCTGCTTCTGCGGGTCCTGGTTGCTCAGCGCCTTGACCATAATTTCGTTCTGGCTGGCGTTGAAAGCCGACACCATCTGATCGAGGACGGCCGCTTTATCGCCGGTGTAATGGTTCCAGAGCTGAACCGTTACTTTCCCTTCCGCCTTTCCGTCGCCGGAAGCAGCCCCAGACCCCGTTCCGCCCGCGTCCTTGCCCCCGGCACATCCGCTAAGTCCTGCCGCCGCCAGCACGGTCGCCAGCAGCGCCGTCATCGTTTTATGCGTTGTATTCCGTTTCATGTCAGCCACCCTTTCGATCGTATGTTTACGCTTCTCTGCCACCACGACGCGCCGGAACACTCCGGGCTTTCCGCTTCGGGCAGGTAAATGCCAAATAGTCGCCTGCCCTGTCTCCTTCAGCTCATCGGACAAGATTAAATGAAAACCACCTCCTACAATGAATATAAAAACGGAATAATCCTCCACAAAAGGACATACTTCGGGACAATTTTCCTCCGTCTGCCCCCTCTGCACGAATTCGCCGCACTTGGGTACCGGCTGTGGCTTCCCTCTCTACGTCGAAATATCGGACCTAGAGAGGGTGGCTTCGCGTCGCGAAGCGGCCTCCACCGCCGCGCCGAACTCGTCAGCGCCGCTTGTTCCGCAGGAACGCGTCGATCTGGCGCTGCAGCTCCGACCCGATCGCATCCAGCAGCACGCCAGCGTCCGCTTCGAACCGCGGCATCGCTTCCTCCGGGTCGAGCACTCCGTTAAACAGCGGCGTGTAGTACTCCGCCTCGATCCTTGCGTACGCGTTCAGCTCGTTCTGTACCGGAGTTCCATCGAACTGGAACCCGGTCAGCAGATCCGGCGTAAAATGCTCCGCCCGCCGAATAAACCAGTCCAGCGCCTCGGTGCGGTCATCGGTCGCCGGAACGCGGTCGTTGTCCGGGTTCCACAACCAGACGTACGGGAACTGCTGATAGCCACTTTTCAGCGTCCGGTAACGGTCGCTCCCTACGGGCTCCCAATGGACGCCCGGAAGTCCGTACGCCAGCAGGTCGTAGTTGTCCTTCTCGTTGGCCCAATTGAGGAACTGGATCGCTTCCTCTTTATGCTTGCTGGTCACCGGAACCGCGATAAAATTCCATTGAGCGAAATTCGACAGATTCGCTTTCGGAATGTCCTGATAAAAAGTCACGCTCTCCAGCTCTCCGCCAGTTGCATACTGCTTCAGCTTTTCCTGATTTCCCTCGTCAACCGAGAACGAGCCTGCCGGGAAGATCGCTGCCTCGCCCGAGAAGCCCGGGTCTTGAAAATCTTTGATGCCAAGCACGTTCGGATGCATGACGCCGTCCACATACAGCCGGCGCGCCTCGCGAATCCAGTCGCGGACCGGCGAATCCTTTTCGCGAAACAGATTGTGCACCTTGCCGTCATTGCGCTGGTAATACAGCATCAGGCTGCTGCCCAGCGCCTGCGTCGGCCGGACCTGGTTCTGGACATCATCGTAATGCCGGAACGCCGCCTGACTGTAGAGCTGCTGCGACGTGTTCCCCGCTGCGATCAGCGGCACGATGTCCGGCTCCTTCTGCTTCAGCAGGTAGGCGAACCGGATCAGCTCTTCGTAGCTTTGGATCGGCGGCACGCCAAGCTTCTCGCGAAGGTCCTTGCGGACAAAATACGAGTGGCCCATCGCATAGGAGACGCCGAGCGGGACCGCCATAATTTTGCCGCCGTACCGGTTGGCCTCCCACATCGGCCGGGGCCGCTTGGCGAGGATCGTCTCGCCGTACTTCTCCAGCAGCACGTCGAGCGGCTCGTAGTAGCCGCTCGAGATCATCTCGCTCAAATGCAGCCACGGCGCGTCGAAAACGAGATCGATCTCCTCGCCCGAAGCCAGCGCCACCTGGGATACCCGGCCGAAGTCGTTCCATGGCACGAACTTGATGTCCAGGCTCACATTGAGCGTTCCCGCCAGACGCCGTTGCGCTTCCTTCAGCACAAGATCGTAATCGGCGGCCCGATCGCCCGGGAGCATGATGCGGAGCGTCACCGGAGAAGGCGTGGCGGCCGGGGCTGGCCGGCCCGCATCGGAAGCGAAAGGCCCTCCGCACCCCGCAGGCAAGAGAAGCGCAGCGAGCAAGCATCCCCATCGCAGCGAACGGTTCATTCCGCTTCCCCTCCTTCCCCTTCGGTATGGTGCAGCCGGTATTGGTTCGGGGTCAGCCCCGTCGCTTTTTTGAACGCCGTGAAATAATGGCTCCGCGTCAAAAATCCCGAGCGCTCCCCGATATCCGCCACCGACATGGTTGTCGTGACAAGCAGTTCCTTTACCTTCTCGATCCTGGTATTCAGGATGTAGTTCGAGAGCGACACGCCGCGCACTTCCTGAAAAATGCTGCGGGCATACTTGGCCGACAGCGAGACATGCTCCGCAATCGCTTCGACAGACAGCATCGGATCGTGAATATGGTACAGTACGTAGTTGATCATCTCCTCCGCAAGCTTCTCCTTCCGGTCACCGCCTTTGCGGGAGCTGAGCTGATCCATGACGGCGAACAGCTCCGCCTCCAGCCAGTGGCGCGCTTCCTGCAGCGTCGAGAACCGGTCGAGCTGTTTGTCGATACCGTCCACGCCCTGCAGCGCCCGAAGCTTGTCGAATTCCTTCATGATCGTAAATAAAATGACGGTCAGCCTTACCTTGCATTCGGAGTATTTGACCGCCGCCATCTGCCCGAACAGCTCCTCCAGCAGCAGGACGACCTGGTCCTTCTTCCCGGACTTGACCGCGACAAGCAGCTTGTCGAGGCTCTTCGGATCGGATAGCGGCTGCAGCAGCCGAACGTAGCTTTCGTAATCGCCCTCCGTATACACCTTGTCTTCGCCGCTGATGAACTTGAGCAGCGTAAGCTCCAGAACGAAGTCGTAGACGGAACGCAAATCGTCCTCCAAGTGCTTCAGATCGCTCACCGCTATGGTCACCTGAAGCCGGACATACGTTGCAATATGCCCCTTGATCGTCTCCAGCAGCTTGCGGACTTCGGCATCGTCCCGATCCAGCCCGATCAGGAAGACGATGTGGTCGCCGGCCAGATCGATCGTCTCCAGCGTGCCGCCCTCGCCCGCGAAGATTTCTCCGGCAATGTTGCCCATCGCGTATTTCAGTAACTGCCGGGAAGCAAAATCATACGTTTCGGCAACGTCCCGGTACGCATCGATTTTGACGACGGCGAGCCGGATGAGATCCGACGCCAGAAGCTCCGATTCCCGCGCAATCCCTTCCCGCAGCGTCCTATTCATTCTTCCCTGCAGCAGCCACTGGCGCAAATATTCCGCCTTGATCAAGCCGGAATGGCCGCGAAGCGATTGGTGCATTTCGTCGACCCGGCTGGACAGCAGCTCGATCCCGTTTTTCAAGATACTGTACTCGTCTCCCGCAGCAGGGAGAGCCAGCGCAGAATGGCGTGACTCCTGCACAATGCGGCGCTGCAACTGGTCCGCCAGCCTGCGGAAAGGCTTCACCATCCGGCGGGAATTCCAGAATGCGGCGAGAAGCAGCAGGACGAGCAGAAGCAGCGAGTAGCCGACGATTTTTGTCTGGAACGCTTGCGCTTGATGCTTAAACGCTTTCAACTCGGTTAACGAATACACCGTCCATTTCTGCGAGGCCAGCGGTGCGGAATTGACAAACAATTGCATCCCGCGCACGGTCATGACCTGTGTCTCCGAACCCGCCGGCTTCAGGTGGCGCAGCTCGTTCAGAATTGCAGCCTCGTTCTCCGTGGTGCCCAGCACATTCCGGCCTTGGCCGTCCACAATCATCAGGTCCATGCCGGGCTCCTTGTTCAGACCGAGCAGGTTTTCCTGCAGCGCTCTATTATCCAACAGAAGCACGAGATAGCCGCGATGGTCTTTCCTGGCCGGCGTGGACGGAACGATGAGCGCGAGATAAGGCTCGCCGCCGGTTTCATGATAAAAAAACTGCAAAAAAAGCGGCCGGTCCTCCCGGATCTTCTTCAGTATCGCCGCATCCCCGAATTTCTCGAACGAAACGAGCCCCTTGAGCGAATCGATCACCTGCTCCTTGTGGACGTTCACCAGATAGGCGCGCTTGATAAACGGCTCGGTCGACATGTAATTCGTCAGCGCATGAAGCGCATCCATGTCGTCCAACGGACTGCGGCCGGCCGATTGCAGCCATTCCTGCACCGTACGGTCCTGGTACATATGTAGCCCGTACGCTTTGAGCTTGTTTAGCAGAAACTCGGTGCGGCTTGCCGTTTGCAGCATCGTATCTCGGTTGAACAGATCCATTTGCGAGTAGGCGTATTTCGAGAACTGGTTCGCCAAAAACATGGAGAACGGAATAATGATCATCGTAAAAATCATTCCGATCCACAAATAAATCCGAACGTAGTTCTTGGAGAATAAATGTCGCATCGTCCAACCTTCCTTGCGAGTCTGTCGTCGTAGTCACCGTTCTCATTATACTATACATCCGATAGCGGATATTCGTATTGGACTGATCGAGACAGGGCAAGTTGGCGTATTGGATTTCCTGTCCACATCGTAGCATTCGTCCCCCGGATTCGCCCAGTTCTCATTTGCCCAAAACGGTTCTCAAATGGCGAAAACCCGCTATTTTCAAGGGTTCCGCGCGAGGTCGGAACGGAGTTTGCCGGACGGATGCCGTCTTCGATAACCGTAAAACGAAAACAGGCGGCCGGCCGAAGAGGTGCTCCTCCAGCCGTTCGCCTGTCCAAAATTCAGCTTTATTTTGAGGGTCCTAACGCGTCTCCGGCCGATGCTCCGGCTGCTCCGTCACGACCGTACCGTCCGCAAGACGCAGCCAGCTTTCGAAGCCGCGCTCGCCTTCGCACAGCCGGATGATGCGCGCTCCGCGCGGGAAATCGTCCCGGCCGTACGTGTTGTAGCCCGTCGCCCGGCCATAGCACAGGCGGACGCCGTGAAGCGTGCCGCAGTAATCGTTGACGTGGTCGTGCCCGGCGAACGTGCCCATGACGTCACCCATTTCGACGAGTGCTGCGAATAATCCCGTATTGATCTTCGGGCAGCATACGTTCTCGTACTTGTGCCCGCAGCACACTTCGCGCTCCCATACTTCCGCGTACTCCGGCAGCGGGATATGGAAGAACGCCAAGGCCGGCAGCGGCGTGCCGCCGTTGTCCGACGTATAGGCGGCGGATTGCCGGACATACCAATCGATCTGATCGCGGCCAATCCAGCCGTAGCCCTGCACGTGCTGCAGCGTGGACATACAGCCGGAGTCGAAGCCGTACAGCAACGCAGCCGGACGGCCGGACGCATCCCGAACTTCGAGCACGTAGTTGCCTTCTCCGGCAATGTCCGACGGACCGCTTGCCGCTAACGCGTATTCGTAGTCCGACACTTTGTCCATCAGCTGCTGCCGGGTGATTTTCATCTCGGTATCGTGATTGCCGAAGACGACCGCCCACGGGATACGCCGCTTCTCGACGACGGAAACCGCCCGGTCGAACCGGCCAAGCGGATCGTCGCATTCCTTGTCTTCGATGACGTCTCCGGTGAAGTAGACGAGGTCCGGCCGCTCCGCTTCGAGAATGTGCTCCATCAGCTCCAAGGTGCGCCGGTCCGCGTCGCCTCCGGATTTCATATGCACGTCGGTGAACTGCACAATCGTAAACGTCCGGTCTTCCCGAAAAGTTAAAGCTTGCATTCGAATCGCTCCTCTTCGCTAATGTCAATCGCGTTACCGTTTGCCGGAAGCTACACATGCTCTCTTGTTGACGCGGATCGCTTCCGCCGGCGTCGGACCCGCTCCGTGCAACGGCGGCGAACCTCAGGCCGTCTTCCCCGCCGCTTTCGTTTTATTTTCGTGCTCGAACGGCTTCCATCCCGGCGTCTCGACCTTCACCATACCCGGAAGCACGACCAGCTCCTGCACGACGTGCTCGTATTGCCCGGCCGTCGTCTTGAGCGCCATGCGTACGCTTAAGGCTTGGCGGAAGCCTTCCTCCGTTTCCTTCGCCCGGCTCTCCAGATGCAGCACAGTGACAGAAGCGCCCGAAGCCTTGATCCGGTTCAGCATCGCGCCGAGATTTCCATCCCCGTCCCAGAGCTCGACCTCCACCTCGCGTTTGCGCTTCGTCTTCGCCAGAGCCGCCTTTTCCACCTTGTTCAAGAGGAACAAGCTAACAATGACCGCAGCCGTCGAGACGACGGCCCCATAGTAAAAACCGGCGCCGACCGCAAGGCCGATCGCCGCTACGACCCATAGCGAAGCCGCGGTCGTCAGCCCCGACACGGTCGGCCCCGTGCGTATAATCGTTCCGGCCCCCAGGAAGCCGATGCCGCTGATCACCTGGGCGGCCAGACGGGCCGGGTCCAGCCTCACGTTCGCTTCCACCGCAAAATCGGAAAAACCGTAGCTCGACAGCAGCACAATCAGAGCCGAGCCCATGCAGACCAGAATATGCGTGCGAAATCCGGCCGAATGCCCGCCGATTTCCCGCTCCAAGCCGATCAGGCCGCCCAGCACCAGCGCCGTAACAATACGGAGCGTCAGCTCCGCATAGCCGATATGCCACACATCCGGGGTCAACGACAGTTCCATGGGGACCTCCCCTTACCGCCCGAGCGGAACGGCGATCCGTTTCTTCTCGTGCACGTAGATGATTTCCTTGTACCCGGTCCGGGCCAGCAAATCCATCGCCTCGTCCAATTGCGTACCGATATCGTCCGGAAAATGGGAGTCCGAGCTCAACGTAATCGGAACGCCGTGTTTATGCAAAATGTCCAGAAAAGCCGGACTCGGGCAAGCTTCTTTGACCGGGTACCGGTAAGCAAGTCCGGTATTGATCTCGGTCGCCACATCGGCCTGCTTAAGCGCACGGGCTACATCTTCGTACATCGGCAGCAGCAGCCTCTCCTCCGGCCGGTAATTGAACACCTTCAGATTGTCCAGATGCGCGATAATGTCGAACAAGCCGCTGGAAGCCGCCATTTTCACGTAGTCGAACAATTGCCGGTACAGCGCAAGCAGGTCTTTTTCCTTGAACAGCTCCTGGGTTTCCGGGTTGTCGAAGCCCCAACCTTCCAGAAAATGGACCGATCCGATCACGTAATCCAGCTCGTACCGCGACAGCAGCTCGCCAAGCTCCGCCTCGCCGCCCGGGAAAAAGTCCGTCTCGACCCCGAGCGATACAGGTACGCCCGCGGCCTTCGCCCGGCGCACTGCCTGAAGATACGGCTCGATGGAGCTTACGCAGACACGGTCCAACCAGTACTGCTGCAGCCGGCCGAGCGGCGTCTCGTCCACGATCATGTGCCGTTCGTAATACGGCCGGAACTCGGTAAACCGGTACAGGTGATCCACCATCCCGAACCGCTCGATCCCGCGCTGCCGCCCCTGCTCGAAATAGAACGCGAGCCATTCGTCGCTGAAGCAGCCCGCCGCAAGCCGCTGCTGAAGCACTTCTCCCAGCTTGTTCATCCATTCGAGCGAATGCGGCCGGTCGCCCAACCGCCCGCTCTTCTGGTGCACGTTCTCCAACGCCCTCGCCGTCCGCTGCAGCCAGCCGGTCGAGTACGGCCCCTCCTCCAGGTGAAAATGAAAATCCAGCTTCATCCCGCTTCCTCCTCACTCCGTCGATTTAAAAAACTCTCACGAAAAGTGTTCCAACGCTTTTACGATCGATCATCATCTTTTTGTTGATTGTTGCATATATTACTTTATTTTTGTTGTTTCTTGTTGATTATTGTAGTCCTTTCTCCATCATCCGTCAATCTCAAAATGAATCGGGCATAGACAATCGATTTTGGCAGGACGGTCATGGATGGCTTTGGAAAAACTTTTCAAATCCTTTATACTGAATAAATAAGAAGTTTTTCTGCCAAAGCCGATCAGCGGTTAACGGGATTTATCATCATGATGATAAATAGTAAAATACCTAAAGGAGCGATCCCCTTGCTAATCAATATCAAATCCAGATTGGACCAGCCCGAAGTTGCGGAGCTTCTCGAATACTCCATTTTTCCCGACCCGGTTCGGCTGGCGCAAATCCTGGATGACTACAAGCGCAGCGAAGAACTTGAAATGTACGGTTACGAAAAAGACGGGAAGCTGATCGGCCTCGTCGGCTTCCGGATCGATTCCGGGCGCGTGATGGAGCTGCGGCACATTGCGGTCCAGCCGGACTATCGGGGACAAGGCTATGGCCGGGGCCAAATTTTGGAGCTGATTCATCTCAAAAGCCCCACGGAAATCGTCGCGGAAACGGATGAGGACGCGGTCGATTTTTACCGGAACATTGGGTTCGAGATCGTCAGTCTGGGTGAAAAATATCCGGGTGCGGAGCGGTTTCGCTGCACCTATGAGGTTGAGCCGGAGGAGGAACGGGAAACATGATCGCAGCCGTTGAAATCGTCGAAATCCGGGCGTACGAGCCGGAAGCGTTGGAGCAGTTGGCCGAGCTGCTGATCGATGCCGTGGAGAGCGGCGCTTCGGTCGGCTTTTTGCCCCCGTTAAGCAAGGACGAAGCGGTAGATTATTGGAAAAGTGCGCTGGAACCGGGCGTCGTCCTGTGGGCGGCCAAGCTCGATCGGACGATTGTCGGCACCGTGCAGCTCCAGCTCGCGCAAAAAAAGAATGCAGCCCACCGGGCGGAAATCGCCAAGCTGATGGTCCATACGCGCAGCCGCAGAAACGGCATCGCCCACGCTCTGATGCTGGCTGCCGAAGAATGCGCCCGCACCGAAAGCCGAACGCTGCTTGTGCTCGATACGCGCGCAGGCGATCCGTCCAACCTGCTGTACCGGTCGCTCGGGTATGTGGAGGCGGGACGCATTCCCCGCTATGCCCGCTCCGTGGACGGCAGCTTGAACGATACCGTGTTTTATTACAAGGAGGTCGAGGCTTAGCGCCATGAAGCACCTCCTGCTCCTTCTCGCATGGCTGCTGGCCATCCAGCCGGTCACGACTCCGGAGGCGGTCAACGAAGCCCGCGCAAACCAACCAGGCGGCGCCGGATCATTTTCCGTATAAAGTTTCCTTATTAACCCATGCGTTCTCTGGATAGCAGATGACGGACTGGAAGCTGTCCGAGGACGAACGGAACGAACTTATCGATCTTTTTCATTGGATCAGTTAGGAGGCTTCGGATGAACAAAACAACCGTATATTTAGTCCGGCACGGACAGACGGAATGGAACGTGGAGCACCGGTTTCAAGGTCATCAGGACTCTCCGCTGACGGAGCTTGGCTTGAAGCAGGCTCGTTGGCTGGGCGAAGCGCTGCTGGAGCAGCCGCTCGATTGGATCTACAGCAGCTCCAGTCCCCGGGCCGTCAAGACCGCCGAGTTGATCCGCGGCAGCCGGACGATTGCCATTACGGAATGCGATGAGATGAAGGAAATCAATCTGGGCGAATGGGAAGGCCAGATCGCTACTGAAATTGCGGAGCGCTGCCCGGAGGCTTACGAGCACTTCTGGCGTCAGCCGGACCGCTTCCGCGCGGCCCAAGCGGAGACGTTCGCGGAGGTGGAGCGGCGCGCCTTCGGCAAGCTCCAGCATATTCTACGCGACCATGCCGGGCAAGCCGTGCTGATCGTTACCCATACGGTTGTGGTCAAATTGCTGATGGCCGCCTTCGAGCAAAGGCCGATCGAGCAATTGTGGGAGCTCCCGTACATTCATCCGGCCTGCCTGTGTAAGATTGAGTTTACTGAGGATGGCAAGCCAGACATCAAGCAGCACGGCGACATCAGCCATTATCAGGAAGCGATTCAGCCTGTAGAAGGATAAATGACGTAGGATCGGGAGGTCTGGGAATGAGTATCTTACAAGTTACCTCAGATAATATCGCTCGGGAGCACATCTGCTGCGCCATGTCGGACAAGAAAGCCCAGCACGGCGTCAGCCTGAAGAAAGAGTGGCTGGCGTGCCGTTTTCAAGAAGGGCTTGTCTTTAAAAAGCTGGACGCCAAAGGAAAAGTGTTCATCGAATACTTGCCTGCCGAGAACGCTTGGGTGCCGATCGATGCGCCGAACTACACGTTCATCAACTGTTTCTGGGTGTCCGGAAGCTACAAGGGACAAGGCCATGGGGCGCAGCTTTTGCAGGAATGCATCCGGGATTCGGAGGGCAAAGCAGGCATCGTTGCGGTATCGAGCCACAAGAAGCGGCCATATCTGTCGGAGAAGTCTTACTACGTGAAACACGGGTTCGAGGTGTGCGATACCGCTCCTCCCTATTTCGAGCTGCTCGTCAAGCGGTTCGATCCGAACGCCCCGCTTCCCCGGTTCAAGGAAAGCGCCAAGCAGCAGACCGTTGCGGACGGCGACGGCCTGGTCGTGCTGTATACGGACCAGTGCCCTTTTACCGATCATTATACCGGCGAAGAGCTCGATGCCATTGAACGGGCGTACGGAATTCCGGTGAAGCGCGTGAAGCTCACGACCAAGGAGCAGGCGCAAAATGCCCCTTCCGCCTTCACCACGTACAGTGCGTTTTATAACGGACGGTTTGTCACGCACGAGATTTTGACGAAAGCCAAATTCGATAAGCTGTGGAACACGCTCGGGGAGCCGCAGGGTTAGAAGTGGGTGCGGTTTTATCCAGGGTAGATACCCTCGAAAGCCCCCGATCCAGAGCCGAAGGAGAGACTTACGGTGAACATTGTATTTTGCAGCGATCCTCTGGACCCGAAAACGGCGGATGCCGACTACGAACTTGAATACCGCACGGCCGCAGGACTGGGGCTCCCCGTCGAGCTGATCTCGCTCGAAGACTTGCTGGACGGACAGGCGGCTCGCGCCGTCCGGCGGGTCCGGGAAGCGGACACGGCTGAGCCTGCGATTTACCGCGGATGGATGTTGAAGCCCGCGCATTACGAGCAGCTGTACATGGCTCTGCGACAAAAAAACATCCATCTGGTCAATACGCCGGAACAGTACGTACTCTGCCATCATTTTCCTCACAGCTACAGCTTCATTCAAGAGCATACCCCCGAGAGCCGCTGGCTGGACATCGCTGCGGTCCACTCGGACATCAACCGCGTCCATAACATGCTAGCCTCGTTCGGCAGCCGGCCGCTTCTTCTGAAGGATTACGTCAAATCGCGGAAGCACGAATGGGCGGAAGCCTGCTATATTCCCGATGCGTCCGATCGGCAGCAGGTCGAGAAGGTGCTGCGAACCTTCATCGAGCGGCAGGGCGACGGGTTGAACGGCGGAATCGTGTTCCGAGAGTACGTCGAGCTCGAAAAACTGGGAGCGCACGAAAAAAGCGGTATGCCCCTATCGAAAGAATACCGTCTCTTCTTCTACCGGCACCGGCTGATCGCGGCGCAAAATTATTGGGAGGAAGTAGCCTACGACGCGGAACAGCCGGATTTAAACGTGTTTGTCACGATCGCACAGCGGATTCGCAGCAGCTTCTTCACCATGGACATCGCAAAAACGACCGCGGGAGAATGGTTGATCATCGAGATCGGCGACGGGCAAGTATCCGGCCTTCAGGATATGACGGATGTGGAGACTTTTTACCGGTCGTTTCTGGACTGAGAGGTCAGATAAACGGCAGGGCAAAATTCAAGACGAACAAAGCAGCGATGGCCACGAACACTGGGGAAATTTCCCGTCGTTTGCCCGCCGCGAGCTTCAGGATCGGGAAAGCCACGAAGCCGAGCCCCATGCCGTCCACAATGCTGGAGGTGAGCGGAATTCCGGCCACGATCAGAAAGGCAGGCAGCCATTCCGACAAATCGTCGAACGGAATATCTTTCACGCCTCGGAGCATCAATCCGCCGATCAAAATCAGCACTGGCGCGATGGCCGAATCGGGAATCAGCCGCATGACCGGACCGAGCGGCACCGCGCAGGCGAAGAGCGCTCCGGCCGTTGCGGCCGTTAAGCCGGTCCGACCGCCGGCAGAGATACCTGCGGCGCTCTCTACCGCAGTCACCGTTGGACTCGTGCCCAGAACGCCGGAAGCAGCTACGGATACGGCTCCCGCCTGAAGGCTGCGGGCCGCCTTCCCCGGTTGCCCGATGAGCCGAAGCTGGGCGTCGATGAGCCCGATGTTTTCGAACAGCACAACAAGCACGAATGAAAACACCGCGGTCCAGAATACGACGGACGACAGCCCCGAGAACGACATCGCTCCGAACACGGAGCCGTAAGCCGCCAGCGATAATTCCGTCCCCACGCCGTCCCAAGCAAGCTGCCCGGTCACGGCCGCCAAGCCGGTACCGGCCGCGATCCCGATCAGCAGGTTTCCCGGGACGCCGCGGACGTACAAAGCCAAGGTCACGGCCAGCGTGGCCAGTGTCAGCAGCGTGTGCGCACTACCGAAATCGCCGAGCGCAACGATCGACGAACTGCCGGGGACGACGATGCCCCCCTTTTGCAGTCCGATAAAAGCCAAAAATAAGCCGACACCCGCGCCGATCGCATGCTTGAGCGAGTCGGGAATCGTAGCGGCAAGCCGCTTGATCAGAGGCGTAAAAGCAAGCGCCGAGACGAGTAAGCCGGATACGAAGACGGCCGCCAGCGCCTCCGGCCACGACAGCCGCATTCCTTGGACGACAGTGTACGAGAACAGCGCGTTAACGCCCATTCCCGGGACGATGACCAGCGGACTGTTCGCCCAAAGACCGACGAGCAGCGACCCGAAACATGCCGCGAGCGCCGTCGCGATCACCCCTGCCTCGTACGGAATGCCCGCATCCGCCAGAATCGATGCGTTGACGGCGACAATATAAACCACCGTAACAAACGAAACGACGCCCGCGGTCATTTCCGTACGGACGGTTGTACCGTGCTGTTGTAGAAAAAACCGTTTGGTTAGCATGCGGCATCCCTCCCGAGCGACAACCCGCGCCCTATATCATTTAGTTCCACACCTAAAATGCCAAAGGATGATCACGGCGATGAAACGGACTTGGTACTATCAAGCAACCGCTGCAGAAGGCCCTTTCTCGCAAACGGAAATGGAACACTTGATTGCAAACGGCATCATTGACGGGTTCACGAACGTAAGGGCAACGACCGGCGGACCGTGGATGCCTGCCAAAGATACGGATGCTTTTCATACGGCTTTTCATACGGCCTTTCATGCGGCTTTTGATGCCTTGCCCCGCCAAAGACGACGGAAGCATAAGTTCAGCCTCCGCGCCTTTCTTTATGCAATCTGCTTTATTGTTAACCTATTAGTAGTTATCTTATTACTAAATTCCTTGGGACAGTTGGCGAACTTGTCGATGATGGGTCTCTCCCACATGCTTGGCGGAATGCCGGTGCCGGAATATCCCGAGATGGTCGCAGCCTATCTATCGGGGATGGAAGACAGCCGCAACTTACGGATTGGCTTTGAGCATTTTTCTTAATTTCGTCGTGATCATTCAGAGCAAGCATTGGCTAGTACCGTCGCTCCTCATCCCTTGGACCTTGCTTCTCTTTTTGTGGCGGCTGGTTTTGTAAGATCTTTTTTGGGGAGGCTGCGGGGATGATGGAGACTGACTACGATTTTAGAAGAAGAAAGCTCAAGACACCAAACGGAAAATTAAGCATTTTGATCATCCTTCTCCTATTGGCTGCCGGAGGATACTACCTGTACCTGATGATAACGGGGAACCCGGATGCCGCTAAGAATAAGGATGTTAAGACTACGCTGGTCCAATTTTATAATGAGTTTGTGAAGAGCCGCAATGTCGGCCCTGCGGCTAAATATATTTATCGTAACGATGGGCAGCTCGTTGTCAATTACCGTTTTTATTACGGGGATATCCAATCGTTCCGGATCAAAAAAATTCAAGACATCGAAACCTACAAAAAGAAAGGCATCGTCGAAGTCCGGACCCTGAATTGGAAATCCAAGGAATTCAAGTATACGGATACCGTGACGCTCGAATACATCGAAGGCCGGTGGCAAATTACGAATTATTGGAGCACGAGTTCGGACGGTTGGCCGAAGCTGCCATAACGGGGAAGCATGAGTATTTACGGAGCTATTCATCAAGTATTGAAGCATTTTGAAACCCATTTGTTCGTTTGCGAAGCACCAAAAAACAAAGCAACGATTCTGGAGAGCATACGGGCCACTTGGCATGATATCAAAAAATATTGCTGCTGTTCAATAAAGATTGGGATGAGTGCTGCGAGTTATGTCAGGGGGCCATGTTTTATTATATTGAAGAGTGCAGACAAATTGTCCTGAAACAATGCCGCAGCTGCGGAAATGTTTACGGTGCGGAAACGAACGAAAGGCTACCGATTCGTCATGCTTATGAGCTGCGAATAGCCCCCAGAAGCGATCTCTCGCACATACTCGGACCCGATGAATGGATTTAAGCAAGAACTGGAACTTCTTGTTAAAATTAATCGTCTGTATTTAGAAAGCTTACTACATTTTAGTTTTTGCGGGAGGTCACGTCATTGAATTATACTTCGTTTTATGTGGATCTGGCGCGGCATTATGCGCAGCAGCAGCCGATCGCGCAGCAGGTTGGCGTTTTGGCAGGCGGCTCTGTGGGGCGCGGCGAAGCGGATCGGTTCAGTGACTTGGACTTAAATGTCTATACGTCGAACCAAGAACAGCCGCATTACAGCGCCAATGTGTTATTTCAGGAGCACGTCATTCAGCTTCATGTCCACCCGCTGCCGCAAATGGAGCAAATTATCGATTCCCCGTGGGATTTCCGCTTTCTGGAGGAAGCCCGCATCGTTTCGGACCCTTCGGGACTGCTGCAAGCTCTGATCGCCGATGCTTCGGAGTTTTTTCAATCGCCGCAAGGCCGGGAAAAAATGCTGTCCCAGGCCAAGGCCGCAATAGTGGAACATCGGGCGTGGCTTCAGGAAAGTCTGGACGTTGAAGAACCGTTGACGGCCAGCTTCGCTGCCGATGCCGTTTGGGCGGATGCGGCACAAGCCTACGCTTATTTTGTCCATAGCGCGATGTCGACGGGAGGATTGCTGCCGATCATAAGACAACTGGACCTGTACCCGGCCTATCGGGAGATTCGGTTCGGTGCAGGCAGTGCCGAGCCCGACAAACTGCTCGGGTCGCTTCAGGCCTACCGTGCTTACTTGCGGGAGCGGAGCGGCGATGCGGATGCCTTTGCGCTGCAATCCGTTCAAGACGAGCTCGCGGCCCGCAAAGCGGCGAGGTACCGTGAAACGGAAGACCCGGATAATCTCGCTTGGCAGCTTTATGCCGAGGCCTTCTGGTGTTATCTTGCCCTTGCGGAAGGCCAAACGCTCGAACAGCATGTCCGGGAGCTGCCGGAAGCGATGCAGACGCACCTCGCCACGCTCGGCTTCCGAACGTATTCGGAGGAACAAATGCATACGTTGCTGAAACAAGCGGAGCAGTTGATCGTTCTTTGCGAAGAAAGCCAGGTGCGCTAAAGATCCCATGAGGAGAAAAAAGAAGGAATCTCGCAATCTATGGACCGCCGCCGCATTCATCTTGTATACGTCCTGCATGCTGTATATGATGTTTGTCGGGTTCGGGCGGTCCGTTCATGCGGACGAGCTCCGTTACAACCTGCATCCTTTTCGCACAATCGGCAATTATTTTATTTATTTTGACTCCTATGCATTTTCCATTGTGCTCATCAATCTCGGCGGCAACATCGGAATGTTTATTCCCTTCGGAATTTTGCTGCCGCTCTTGTTTCGGAGATGCCGGACATTTCTCGGCTTTTCGCTCGGCTTCATCGTTCCGCTGATCGTTATCGAGCTTCTGCAGACGGTGCTGCGCGTCGGTTCCGGCGATATCGACGACGTCATTCTTAACTACGCAGGCGCCTCGCTCGGGTACGTGCTGTACAAGATTGTGTTCGGCAGGAAGCTCCACAAAGACTCGTCCGGTATTTCCATGGTGTGAGAATATATTGTCATATGTCTGAACGTTTTCCGTCGTGGTATAATAATATGGCAGACGAAATGGAGTTGATAGGATGACCAACAGACTTGATCCTAAAGTCGATTTCGTTTTCAAACGCATTTTTGGTGTTGAAGAAAATAAAGACGTACTGTTGGATTTTTTGAATGTAACCTTGAGAGAAAGCGAGCCTTCTCCGATCACGGACATTCAGCTCCTCAACCCGTATATTGATAAAAACGCCCTGTACGACAAGCAGTCAATTCTCGATCTTCATGCCCGCACGGCGGACGGAAAGCAAGTAAACATCGAAATTCAGCTGTTCAACCGGTACGATATAGAGAAACGGACGTTGTACTACTGGAGCAAAATGTATTCCAGCCAGCTTGAAGAAGGACAAAAATATAAAGATTTGAAGAAGACGATTACCATTAACATCTTAAATTTCAACTTTATCCCGAATGATCGTTACTATAATCTTTTTCATTTGCGGGAACACCATAGCGGATCGAGGCTTACCGATGATATCGAGATTCATTTCATGGAACTGCCCAAGCTGCAATCGCAGAGGGCCAGCTTATCCGATAAGCTGGTGAAGTGGTTATTGTTCCTGAAAGGCGTAGATAAACAAGAACTATGGGAGGTCATCGCCATGAACGAACCGACATTGCAAAAAGCGATGGATACACTGGAGTTTCTGAGCCAGAACGAAGAAGCCCGCCGATTGTATGAAATGCGGCAAAAAGCGCTGCACGACGAAGCGTCCATGATCGATGGAGCCAAAGAAGAAGGAAAACGGGAAAAAGAAATTGAAGTCGCCAAAAATTTGCTGGAAATGGGCTTGGACGTGACCAAAATCGCTAAAGCAACGGGATTGCCCGAAAGCGAAGTCAAAAAACTAAAAGAGCAGCTTCACTAATTGCCTCTGCTAAAATTTCATCTGTCGTTCAAGAAAACACGTTCAATAGGACGTGTTTTTTTGCTCCCTGCTGCCTTGCAGGCCCGTTTAATCTTCACCCTCCGCGTCCTCTTCCCTCTCGACTTCGAACGTTTCCATCCAATATTTCGCCCGAAACGCCACCATTTCGTTCGGCGAATCGACGAAAGGCGAAATAAACTCTTCTGCGCCCTCGTCGTTCCATACAATCGTTTCAAAATATTTCTCGATCACCGCATGGCACCAAGACGGATTCATCGGTTCTATACGTTGTTTCAGCCCCGGTATGGCTAACTCCGTCATCTCTTCAGGCATATATTCGATGGCGTCTAATGCCCAGTAATGAGGAGCGTTGGCATCCTCTTCATCCAAGATTTGCAGCAAATAATCGATATAAGCGGGGGACGGATGATTCAGCACCGACCCGATCCAATAGTGAGCATGCACCCATGCTTTCGTGACAAGATTTTCCGAGATGTAGGCAATGATTTCTTTCTGAACTTCCGCTGGATCCAATTCGCCCACTCGATCTATCAGCTCGTAAAGCAGCTTATGCGCCTCGTTGTAATCTGCGGCATGCTCCATTTTATCTGTATAAATCTTGATAAGTGTTGCTAACCGACCCGCTTCCTCCATAAACTTCTCTCCATCTCTTGATCGTTTCGTACAAAAGGATAAGGACTTATTAAGCATGGCACTTAGGCGTATACGGTCTCCAGCCCACTATGAGCTAGTGTATACGCTACAGCATGCGTTACTAGCACTCCCCTCGGATCGCCGGTCCTTTTGCCAAGATCCATTATCCCTCAAACTAAGCTGGAAAGAAAAGGGGAAGTTTCGTTAAAAGGAAGCGAGACCCGCTTGGCCTTCACCGCGGTTCATGGCCGTCTCTCCCGTCCTGGTCAGCTCCAGAATGCCGTACGGCTTCAGGACGTGCAGGAACGCGTTGTTTTTGTCCGTGTCTCCGACGACCTGAACAACGACCGAGTTCATGCCGATGTCAATGACCGAGCACCGGAACGTCTCGACGATGCCGAAAATTTCCGGCCGGGTGGCGGGCTCCACCCGCAGCTTCGCCAGCATCAGCTCCCTTGAAACCATCGGATAGCGGCTGACATGAACGACGCCGATCACATCGATGAGCTTATCCAATTGGCGGCCGATCTGCTCCAGCGTTGTGTCGTTTCCCTTCAGCGTAATGACGACCCGTGATAGCCCTTCTTCTTCGGCAGTGCCGACGGAAATGCTGTCGATGTTGTAGCCTCGGCGCCCGAACAGTCCGCAAATGCGCTGCAGCACCCCGGGGTGGTTGTTGACGAGGATGGAAATCGTGTGCTTTTGCATGTCCTACTCCGCCTCCAATATCATATCGCTTAACGTCTGTCCTTGCGGAATCATCGGAAACACCAGCTCGTCCTTGGATACTTGAAAATCGATCAGCACCGGCCCCGGTGTATCCAGCGCTTCCTGCCACGCACGTTCCGCCTCCCGTTTGTCGGATGCCCGTAGCCCTTTGACCCCGTACGCTTCGGCTAATTTGACGAAATCCGGGCTTCCGGACAGATCGATATGACTGTACCGGCCGTCGTAGATCAGCTCCTGCCACTGCTTGATCATGCCGAGCGTTCGATTGTTAATGACGACGATCTTGACCGGAATTTGATGAATGGCACAAATCGCCAGCTCCTGCGCGCACATCTGCATCCCCCCGTCCCCGTTGACCGAAACGACCAACCGGCCGGGATGCCCCACCTGCGCCCCGATGGCCGAAGGAAAGCCGAAGCCCATCGTACCCAAGCCGCCGGAGGTAAGCAGGGAGCGGGGATGTTTGAATTTGTAAAATTGCGCCGTCCACATCTGGTGCTGCCCGACATCCGTCGTTACGATCGCTTCGCCGTCCGTCGTTCGCGAGATCATCTCCAGCACATACTGCGGCTTCAGCTCCGTCTCGGAATCGCGATAGGTCAACGGGTAATCCGCTTTCCACCGCTTCACTTGCTCCAGCCAAGCTCCTTCCTTCGGCCGGATGCCCGAAGACAAGGCGTTCGCAGCCTGCAAAACCTGCCGGGCGTCGCCTGTGATGGGCAGCGCGGTCGGCACCAATTTGCCGATCTCCGCAGCGTCGATATCGATGTGCGCAATCGTGGCCTGAGGCGCGAAGCCGTCGAGGCGCATAGTGACGCGGTCGTCGAATCGGGCGCCGACCGAGAGCAGGAAGTCGCAGTGCAGCAGCGCCTGATTCGCCGCATACGTCCCGTGCATGCCCGGCATGCCGAGCCACAGCTCGTGCCCGCTTGGAAAAGCGCCCAGCCCGAGCAGCGTCGTCGTCACCGGAACGTTCAGCCGGCCGGCGAACGCCGTCAACTCCTCCGCCGCATCCGCCTGCACCGCCCCGCCTCCGGCGAGAATCAGCGGCCGCTCCGCCGCTTCGATCGCCCGCAGCAGCTCTTGCACCTCGCTTGCTTTGGCCTCCCGCACCGGACGGTATCCCCGCACGGACACCGTCTCCGGGAACCGGAAAGCCGTGATTGCCGCCGAAACGTCCTTCGGAATGTCCACCAGTACGGGACCCTTGCGGCCCGTCCCGGCGATGTGGAACGCTTCCCGAAGGATGGGAGCCAGCTCCTCCACCTTGCGGACGAAATAGCTGTGCTTCGTAATCGGCTGGGTGATGCCGACGATGTCGGCTTCCTGGAAGGCGTCCGTGCCGATCAGCGAAGTTGCCACATTGCCGGTGATAACGACCAGCGGGATCGAATCCATATGCGCGGTCGCGATGCCCGTAACCAGATTGGTCGCTCCCGGCCCCGACGTCGCCAGGCAAACGCCGATTTTGCCGGTGGCACGGGCGTATCCGTCGGCGGCATGAATGGCCCCCTGCTCGTGCCGGGTGAGGATATGGCGAAAATGCGGATTCCCGTGCATCGCGTCATAAATGTACAGCACTGCGCCCCCAGGATAGCCGAATACGCACTCCACCCCTTCGAGCAGCAGCGTGCGGAGCAAAATCTCCGAACCGCTGACCCGGTCCGGGGCAAGCAGCATGGCGCGAAGCGCCTCCCGTTCGGCGAGATCCCCCTGTCCACTGTAACATTCCGGGCCTTCCCCGGCTCCAATGCCGCTCAAGCGGCGCGCTTCCGCTTCGAAGAATGTGTTCATTTACCCTGCCTCCGTTTTATGAGATTACCGATACTTTATCACGGGGTCGTAGAAGCAGGTACTATCCATTGGTTGACACTAATAGTATACTTTGTGATAAAAAACCGGCGGCAGGTGATGACTCGTTGGAGACGAAACGAACGGAACAAGCTTCTTCTTTTCAAACGATAGGGGAACGGTTGGAGCGCTGGCACGCGGACGATTTTGTCGGCAGGGCGTTCGAGCTTGGGGTGTTCGAGCAATACGTGACGCAGCTGGCAAACCGTCAGGAACGGATCATGAATGTGTACGGCACCGGAGGGATGGGCAAAACGCAGCTGCTTGAGCGGTTCCGGCGAAGCGCGGCGGACCATGGGGCTTGTTATTTGGGGATTGATATGCGGGATTATTTGAACAATCCGGCCGCCGTCTGCGGACACCTTCTGCTTGAGCTGGGAGCGTCGTTTAACCCGGAAGAGCCCGCGCTGCTGGGGCAATGCTTGGAGCGCATCCGGCACAAGGCGGAGGAAACGCGCATCATCCTTGGCATCGATCACTACGAGGAGGCGGGCAGCCTCGACCGGTGGTTTCGCGAGACGTTCATTCCGAGGCTTCATTCGAATATTCTTCTCGTGATTGCAGGGCGGTTTCCATTGGCAGGGTCATGGCAGCTTTCTAGCGCCTGGCAGAAGCTGATCGTGCCGCTTCCGTTGTCCGAGCTCAGCTATGAAGAAACGCAAGACTGGCTGCTTCAAAATGGCATCACCGACGAGAAGCTTCAGGAAGCGGTTTGGATGCGGACGTTCGGGCACCCGCTCTCGCTATCGCTCCTCGGTCCGATTGCCCGCGCAGATAGCTCCCCCCTCGCAAGTGCGGGAGACCCGCTGGAAGACCTTCTGCGCCAGTGGCTGCGGGAAGCGCCGGACGACGAGCTTCGCAGGCTGATCCTGACCGCATCCGTCCCGCGGACGTTTAACCAGGAGCTGCTGTCGCTGCTGGAGGAGCGGGACGTGCCCTTTTCACTGTTCGACCGACTGATCCGTCTGTCGTTCGTACGGCGCTGCTCCGGCGGCTGGCAAATGCATGATTTGGTCCGGGAAACGATCCGGCTCACCTTCCGGGAGCGGATGCCGCAAACCTTCGAACAGTATGGCCAAAAGCTGGTCGAAACGTATTATTCGCGGATTGTCCGCGCGATTCCAGTCAAGCAGGACGTGTCGTGGGAGATCGCCGAGATGATTCCTCACACGGACAATCCGGTGCTGCGGGCGCATTTTCGCCATGCCCCGGGGTCGGGCAATTATCTGGAAACGATCGATGCGCACAACCTGAACGATGCCGAAAATTATATCGACCGGCGCAAACAGGAAGCCCGCAGCTGGAAAATCGCCTGCTCGGACCCGGAAACGGACACGTTGTTCCGCTTTACGATGACGTCGGAGCAGACGCTGTACCGACTGACGGCGCTCGATCTGCCCCGCATGCTGCAGCTTGGCTGCGAGCTGCGCCTGCTTCGCAGTCCCGAGGGCCGCGTCGTCGGCTTGATGGCCTCCGTGCCGATTCACGAGCGGACGCTCGATTTTCTCGCGCAATCGCCGATTTCCGGCGCGTATTTCGCCAGCTTGCCGCCGGGCGAACGGGCACGGTACCGCACGCCGCCGGAGCAAGCGTCAGGCACGTTTCTGTTTACGATCGATGTGGAAAATCTGGAAAAAGAAGAGCTGCGTTCGGACATCATCCACCTGCTTTTCGAATCCATGATGGCCGGCAAGGTGCTGCTTACCTCCCCGCCCCCGCTCGATTACTACGAGCTGGCTTACCGCAGCCTCGGCTTCGAGATGGTTCCCGGGGCGGAGCACCTCGGCTATGACGGTACGACCCCGACTCCCACGTACCGGGTGGATACGCGCAAGGAGAAACTGCCCGCGTTTTTGGACAGACTGATCCGCAGCTCCGGGAAAGCCGCTTCGTCTCCGCCGGGGCCGGCGGCCGGGGAACCCTTCGACTTCACGCCAAGAGAGCGCGAAGTCGCCGACCTGCTCGTGCGCGGGGATACGAATGCGCAAATCGCAGCCGCCCTGTACATCAGCGAGGTTGCCGTGAAGAAGCACGTCAATGCGATGCTGCAAAAGACCGGGCTGAAAAACCGGACGCAATTGGCAGCAAAAATATGGGACGGCCGCAACGGGTAGCCATTTTGCGGTGCCGCTCCTGCCTGCTACGGAAAGCTGGACGATTCGTACAGCGGAAGCCGCTACCGCTTCAGCGCTTCATGCAGCTCCCGGTATTCCTGCGGGCTGATCCCTTCCATTTCCTTGAACACGCGGCTGAAATGCTTCGTATTCTCGAATCCGGTCAGCCCGCTGATCTCGTACACCTTGTGCCCGGTCGTGACAAGCAGCTCTTTGGCTTTGTCAATGCGCAGCTTTTTCAAATAGCTCACGAAGCTCTCGCCGGTATATTCTTTAAAGGCTTGGCTGAAATAGGAATAGTTCAACGACACGTGATTCGAAACGACGGCCATGTTCAAATCTTTATGGAAATTATCCTGCATATACTGCACGGCCTGCTTCATTTCTTTGTGATCGATATGGAACGTCTTCATGCTGCGCACATAGTCGTCCAGCCGATGCAGCAGCCCCTCCACGCTGTGGTAATAATCGTGAAAATAATAAAAATTCCAAAGATCTCCGACCTTCTTGAACAATCGGAGAATTTCGACCGATTCGCCCCCGTAAACGTGAAACACTTTGTCAAAAATCAGCTCGTTGAACGCACGGCTGACGCCTTCCAAATACGCAATATTGTATCGCGCCACCGTCCGGATATCGAGCACTTCCATGAGCAGCGACGTCATTTCCTTCTCCCGGCCGGCTCCCAGCATATTGCCCAGCTTTCTGATCTTGTCCGCAGGGATCGTAAAGTCCCTGCTCTTCCCAGCGATGCCCTCGTAGGAGACGACCCCCGGCGCGGATTGAAGAAACGTATATTTCAGCGCCTGTTCCGCTTCTTGATGAGCTGCCCTCACGCATGTCACGCCTTGGGTATAGCTGCTCAGTCCCATGCTGTAGGCGAAATAACCCGTCTCCGCGATGCGCCCGGCCAAAAACTGAAAAAGCTCGCGGCGCTGGGCGATCAGCACAAGCTGGTTCTCCTTATCCCACACGTGCGCGCGACGTTGTCCGGCCGGTTCCGGAACGTTTTCCAGCTCGGCTTGAATGCGCCCCAGAAATTCGGGCGGTCTCATGCCCTGGGCGGAACCGCGATATTGCAGCACCGCAAGCTGGAAGCCCTCCTCCAGCCACTCCAGACCGCATCCCTTCAATCGCTCCGGCAGCCCCGGCTCCTCCGGATGCGGATGGCGCAGCAAATAGCTTAGCTGACTTTCCCGATAGGCTTCCTGCTGCCGCATCGAGCTTGTCAATTGTTCGTCGATGCGCTCCCTCTGCTTCAATTCCTTCTCCAGCTTCAGCATCGTCCGGGCCAGCTCGTCACGGACGATCGGCTTGAGCAAATATTCCGACACATCGCAGCGGATCGCTTCTTGAGCGTATGGAAAGTCATCATGGCCGCTCAAAATAACGACGGCCGGCTTCCGCTCCAGCTCCTGAATCCGCTGAATGAGTGCAATTCCGTCCATCACAGGCATTCGGATGTCGGTAATCACGACGTCCACTGACGCCCGGTTCAAGAGCTCCAGCGCCTCCGCCCCGTCTTCGGCAAAATCGAACGTATAGGCTTCCGGGAACAGGCGGTCGATCATCGCTCGCAGACCGAGCCTAATATTTTTCTCGTCATCAACGATAAGCACTTTTCTCATCCGCAGACACCCCTCCCGATAAAATCAAATAGGGCAGCTTTATCGTCACCCGGGTGTAAGTCCCCTCCTCGCTGTCCACGGTCAGTCCGTACTCGCTGCCGTAATGCATGGCGATCCTTTGCATCACATTGCGCAGGCCGATCCCTCTGCCTTCCTGCTCCCCGGATGGCCCGCGTCCATATTGAGCCTGGAATCGAACGTCGTCCATAACGAGCTTCTCGCGCAGTCCAGCAAGCTTCTCCCCCGGCATGCCGGCCCCGTTGTCCGTCACCTCAATGTACGTCGATTCGTCCCCTTTCCAAGCGCGAATCCGAATCGCCATCCCCTCCCGTCGCGTGCGTTCCGTCCGCATGCCGTGCTTCACCGCATTTTCCACCAGAGGCTGCAGCGACATTTTCAGCATCTCCTGCTCCCGGTAGCCTTCGGGAATATCCAGCTGCAGGTCGAGCTTATCGTCATAGCGCATATTCATAATGGCGATGTAGTTGCGGATGTGCTGCAGTTCATCCCGAAGCTGCACGTACTCGCTCGACCACTTCAGACTGTAGCGCATCAGCGCCCCGAGAGAGGTCAAAGCGTCCGAGATGGTGTACTGCGCCTCCACTTCGGCCAGCATCTTCAGATTCTCCAGCGTATTGTAGAGGAAATGGGCATCGATCTGATTTTTAAGGGCATGCAGCTCCGCCTCCTTCGTCGCCGCTTGTTTATTCACCGCTTCCACGATCAGCTCGTTCATTTTCTTCATCATCTGCCGAAAATGATGCGCAAGCTCGCCTACCTCGCCGCCCGCATCGATATCGATCTGCACGTTCAGATCCCCTCGGCGCACCTTTTTCATCGAATCGCGTAAAATATGCAGCTTTTTCAAGATCAGCGACTGCAAAAAATAAGTGATCACGGACAACAGCGTGATGAGGACGACCGCTGCGGCGATGAAGAGATTGCGCGTATGCCGAATTTGCGTTACCTGATTTTCCAGAGATACGACATTGAGCAGATAGGCGTTCATCTGGTCGATCGGCGTCGTCAGGCACAAATACGGCGTGTCCCCAACCATGAACGTAAAGCTGGCCCCTTCCTCATGAGGACGCTCCGCCCAATCGCGCCGAAGCCGCTCCAAGTCGATGTCCTTGAAAAAAGCACTGCCCGTATCGGTGAACATTCGTCCCGAACGGTCGATGACCAGCATGCGGGATTGATCGTCTTGTAGGGGACTGAACACTTTTTGAAAAAACATATCGATTTTCATGTCTACTCCAAGAATGCCGACATGCCTGTCGCTCGGGTATTCAATTTCTTTCAACAGCGCGACATAGGTCGACGCAGCCCGGTTGTCCGCCGTGGCCCGGTTCATGATGTCTTTTTCGTCCTCTAGAATCTCCCAGCGCAATTCGCCCCGCTGCTCCAGCACGCTCTTGTACCACGGCCTGTTGGAGATTCGGCTTTCATGGAAAATCATCGGCCAGATTTCCATCGTATTCGGATTATCCGTAAACAGGCGGACATTCGTAATGTTCGGGTTATTAAACATGAGCCTTTGCAAATTGGAGAACGACTTCGCATTGAAATCAACGAGCTCGGGAACCTCCAGATCGTCCGGGCTTTGCATATAATTCATGAGTTCTTTGTCCGCCGTGTAGAACTGTGCCGTGCGCAGCATAATTTCCATATTATTCAAAATATACGCCTTCTCACTGGACAGCGCATATTGATTTTTCTTGAGCGTATCTTGAATCGTATTATGATAAAAGCCGTTGAATATATACCATGAAAATAAAATGATAGGGATCAAAATAATGAAAATATACGCCCCGATCAGCTTGAACTGTATAGAAATGCGGTCCGTCAGTCGCGCAAGCCTCATGCTCCGCATGTTTTTCATTTCCGTCCCCAGCCTTTATCCGACGTTTGTTCCCTTATTGTAATACGGAAAGTAGAAAAAAGCCCGGAGCCCCGGAAGCCGGGCTCGCGGGCCGAACCGCTCGAATTACTTCGCAAATTGCGCAATCTTTTGAGTATTGGCCTCGAATTCTTTTTGCTGGTACGCTCTTACCTTCTCCCATCCGCCGGCCTGCCGATCCTTCTGGAATTTGTCGAAGAGCTGATCGAATTCCGCATCGGACTTGGCAAGCAGCAGCTTCGGCAGCGCCTTGCCCCAGAGCTGGGCAATCTTCGTGTTGGCGATCCCTTCGACGGAATTGCCCGTCGGCACGATGTTATCGTATTGCGAGAAGCTCTTCGTCTTGCCCCGGGTCCATGCTTCCGGCTGCTTGATCGGCTCGACGCTGGGCGGCGCCCATTTGAGGCTCATGTTCGTATCCATCAGCATCCAGAAGGTATGGGAGGAACCGTACTTCTTATCGAAAGCGGAGCGGTCCTTGTTCAGCAGGTCGAGCGCTTCGGGCTTGAATTGGTCTTTTCCGTCAATGGTATCGTAGCTGACGCCCTTTTCGCCCAAGAACAGATCCTTATTCCCTTCTTCGCTGATCAGGTAACTAAGGAACCTGATCGCTCTCGCCTTGTCTTTCACATCCTTGGAGATCAGCGTCACCGTCCAGCCCGCAATTCCCGGACCGGCCAACGTCGGCGGGTCCTGCTTCGCGTTGGCAGGTCCGTCGATGGCAATGTACGCCGTGTTCGGATCTTTTTGATACAGCGAAATATTCTGGTTAGCCATATCCGAGCGTTGAAACAGCATGGCGAAGTAACGGCCCTGGGCGATTTTCTCCTCCATCTGCGGACGCTTGTCGATGAAAATGTCTTTGGCGAGCAAGCCGAGCTCGTTCGCTTGACGGAACGTCTTCAGCCATTTCACGAATTCGGGGTCGGTGTACCGGTCATATAGCTTGCCGTCTTTTTCGTAAGGAATAGCCAGAAAATTAGCCAGCATGGAGGAATTCTGGTTCGCGTCGAACAGCGAGTAGTTGCCGGTATCCCCAAACTCGCTCAGTCCCAGCGGAATGAGCGGCTGGCCGTTCACGCTCGGGAACTTCTCTTTGGCCGCCTGCAGCGCCTTCAGAAAGCCTTCCGGCGTTCTCATATCCGGCTTGCCAAGAGCTTCGTACATATCTTTGCGGACCATAAAGGTCTGGTTGGAAACGAAATTCTCCCCGTATTTCTTGTAATCCTGCGGGGAGGAGGACGCGTTCGGATACCCGTAGAAATGGCCGTCCTTCTGCGTATACCAAGTCGTCTTGGCCGGGTCCGTCACCTTGAAGAAGTACGGGTCGTATTGCTTCGCCAATTCGTCCAGAGGGAGAACCATGCCTCCTTCGATCATTTTCTTGACCGCGTCTTCATACCACCCCAGCGTAATGAAATCGGGCAGCTTGCCGGAAGCGATCATCGTATTCAGCTTTTCGTTTTCGTTGCCGGCCGGAACGATAAAATTGATGTTCACGCCCGTTTTCTTCGTGACGTATTGGGAGGTCGGATCGACGCCCCATTTGTTCGGAAACCAGGAGAAGTTCAAATACCAGTCGAACGTAATCGGCTTCGTGTCGGACTTCCAGCCCGGCTCGTCGGGATTTCCGGCCGGAGCCGCCGTGTCCGTGGAAGCGGTTTTTGCCTCTTTGGCCGGTTCGTTGCCGCGATCTGCGGAACATGCGCTCGCGGATACGGCCGTGACCAAAGCAAGCAGCATAGCGAACGTTTTGCGCGTTTTACTCATTCCCATCTACGTTTTCCCCTTTTCTGTATCATCATAGTGATATGGAATCAGCCCTTAATAGAGCCGATCATGAAGCCTTTCACAAAATATTTCTGCAAAAACGGATACACGATCACAATCGGCAAAGACGTAATGACCATCGTCGCCAGCTTGATCGACTGGGAGGACACGGACTTCGCGATCGTGCCGGAGGTGGCGGCCATCATCTGATTGGAGCTGGACTGGGCCACGACTCTGTACAGATACGTCTGGATTGGCTGAAGCTCGCTTTGATTGATGTAGATCATTCCCGTAAAGTAATCGTTCCACTGGTACACCCCATGGAAAAGCGCAATCGTCGCAACGACAGGCATCGAGACCGGGAGAATGACCGAGCGGAAAATTTTGAAATCGTTCGCGCCGTCCAGCTTCGCCGCCTCCTCCAGCCCGTCGGGAATCTCCCGGAAGAACGCCTGGAAAACGATCAGATCGAAGAAGCTGAACATCGCCGGAATAATGTACACCCAGAAGCTGTCGAGCAGCCCCAGATCCCGAATGAGCAAGTACGAGGGAATAAGCCCTCCGCTGAAAAACAACGTGACTGTGCCCAGCATCATATAGGCCCGGCGTCCGATCAGTTCTCTACGCGAGAACGCATACGCCACCATGGCGGTGAACAGCACGTGAACGACCGTCCCGACGACCGTCTTGGCGATCGTCACGCCCATCGCCAGCATGATGCCGTCGTTGGCGAATACGGCAAAATAGCTGTCAAAGCTGAACATGCGGGGCCACCAATAAATGCCGCCACGCATCGCGTCGTTGCCGTCGTTCAGGGAATTCACGAGCACATACCAGATCGGGTACAGCGTGACGAAGCAGATCACGAGCATGAAGACATCGTTCAGCCGGTCGAATATAACCTCACGCAGCGTTCTGCGGTTCATGGAAACCATCCTGCGATCCTCTCCTTTCCTAGAATAAGGACGTATTGTTCAATCGCTTCGTGATGTAGTTTGCCGAGAGTAGCAGAGCGAGCGAAATGAACGATTTGAGCAAGCCTACGGCCGTTGCATAGGAGAAGCGGCTTTGCTTCAGCCCGACCTGGTACACGTACACGTCGACGACGTTGCTGGCGCTCTCGTTCAATTGGTTTTTGAGCACGAGAATCTGGTCGAAGTTCGAATTCAAAATGCCGCTGACGGCAAGAACGAACAGGATGGTAATCGTGCCTTTGATCGCCGGGAGCGTCACGTAAATCATTTTCTGGAACCGGCCTGCCCCGTCAATTGTCGCCGCTTCGTACATTTCCGGAGAAACGCCGGAGATGGCGGCTAAATAAATGATAGCGGACCAACCCAGCTCCTTCCATATGTCCGAGGTGACGATAATGGTCCAGAAATAGTCGGGCTCGGCCAAATAGCTGATCGGCTCCTCGATCAGGTTCATCGCCAGGAGCAACTGGTTGATGATCCCCACGTCGGCCAGCCAGGTCGCCAAAATGCCTCCCAGAATGACCCAGGACAGAAAATGGGGCAAATACGAGATCGTTTGCACCGCCTTCTTGTAACGTACGGAACGCAGCTCATTCAGGAAGAGCGCGAAGACGATCGGCAGCGGGAATCCGAAGAGCAGCTTAAGCACGCTCATCCCGATCGTATTTTTGACCACATCGGCCAAGCTGTCGTCTTCCAGAAAAGCTTTGAAATGCTCCAGTCCCACCCAGGGCGCTGCGGAAATCGGCGCCGTGATATTGAAATCCTTGAAGGCAATGACAATGCCGTACATGGGGACATAGTGGAAAACGACGATCCATAGGACGCCAAGCAGCGCCATGACTTGCAGATGACGCTGTCCGTAGAGCCTGCGAAGCAGCTTGGATGCCGAACGGCTCATGGCTGCCGGCTCCTGCCGCCGAATCGGCGTATCTGTGTTAGAGCTCAAATCTACTGCACCTCCGGCTCGCACTTTCGTATGTAAGCATTTTCATCACTTTCATTGTAGTGGCCCGCCGCTTCCGGCGTAAGGAGGAAAATTTCAGCTGGGGTTGCTTTTTTTCGGGTTTTGTTCGTTTTGGGACAAGCAAGTCAAATTCTTCATAATTTCTTAACGTAATCATTCATCCCCCTTTACACAACTTGCCTATAATCGAGTTGTCCAATTCTAGTGGAGGTGCTTATTTATAATGAAAAAGGCTTTTAAAGTCTTAACCACCATCGCGGTCACCGGCAGCCTGCTTGCAAGCGGCACGGGATTCGTTACCGAGCCTGTACCGGCGGCTTATGCGGCGGAAACCGCGCAAGCTCCATCCGTGTATATCGCACCTATCGACCGAGCGAAATTTTTAGCCGGAAGCCTCTTCGACTTCCGTGTGGAATTAAATCACCTGACGGCGATGCCTTCCTCCGTCAGCATTACGGTGAACGGCAAAGATGCCGAGCAATTTTTCGGCAAGCCTTTTGTCAAAACCAACACAGACAAAAGCCAGGAGTTCACGATCCGGGACGTCAAAATCAATGAGCCCGGCACCTATGAAGTCGCCGTCAAAGCCGACAACGGCTTGGCGAAAAACGTGAAATACGAAGTCGTGCTGGCCGACCAAGGCGGCAAAAAAGCGAAAAACGTTATCCTGTTCGTTGGGGACGGCATGGCTTTTCCAGATGTGACGATGTCCCGCATCATGTCCAAGGGGATCACCGAGGGCAAGTACAACAGTCTGCTCGAAATGGATAAATTCGATCAGCGCGCGGTCGTGACGACCTCCGGCATGGATGCGCTCGTGACGGACTCCGCCAACAGCGCCAGCGCGTACAATACCGGACACAAGTCCGCGGTCAACGGCCTGGGCATCTACCCGGACAATACGGAAAGCTCGCTTGACGATCCGAAGGTCGAGACGCTGGCGGAAATGCTTAAGCGGACCCGCGGCATGTCGGTCGGCGTCGTCACAACGTCGGAAATCGAGGATGCCACCCCGGCGGCCGTCGTCTCCCATACGCGCAGACGCTCGGACAAGCCGGAAATCGCCGAAATGTTGTACAAGCTGCAGCCGGAAGTGATTCTGGGCGGCGGATCGGCTTATTTCCTTCCAAAAACGACGCCGGGCTCCAAACGGAAGGACGAGAAAAACCTGTTCGATATGTTCCAGCAAAAAGGCTACACGATCGCCGAGAACGCCACCCAGCTGAAAGCGGCGAATGCGCCGGACAAGCTGCTCGGCCTGTTCCATACGTCGGACATGAGCGTCTACTACGACCGCTCGACGAACAACAAAGCGGAGCTGAAGTCGTTCACGGATCAGCCGAACCTGTGGGATATGACGCAAAAAGCGCTCGATACGCTCAGCAAAAACGACAAAGGCTTCTTCCTGATGGTTGAAGGCGCAAGCATCGACAAGCAGCTTCATCCGCTGGATTGGGAGCGCGCGGCTTACGATACGATCGAGATGGATAAAGCGATCGGCGTAGCCAAGCGGTTCGCCGAGCAGAACGGCGAGACGATGATCATCGTTACGGCGGATCACTCGCACTCCGTCAGCGTCGCGGGAACGTATTGGGAAGGCGACGGCAAGTCCGGCCGCGAAGCGCTGCGCACGTACGAGGATTCCAAATTCCCGACGTATGTCGACAGCAACGGCGACGGGTTCCCGGACACGCCGGACGTTGACCGCAAGCTGGCTGTCGTGTTCGGCTCTCACCCCGACTACTATGAAGATTACAAATTCGATGCGGTGCCGACTTCCCCGACGGTGAAAAACAAGGACGGTCAATATGTAGCTAATCCGGCCAAGCTGGCGAATCCGGACGATCCGAACCGCGACCGATTCCTGCGACCGGGCAGCATTAGTCAGGCGGACAGCCAAGGCGTCCATACGGCCGATGACGTGCCGCTGATGGCGTACGGTCCGGGGTCGCAATATTTCAAAGGCACAATGGACAACACCGATGTGTTCTTCGGCATGGCTAACGCGCTTGGCCTAAATGCATCCGATGCGAAATCGGACGGCAAAAACTGGGTTCCACTGGCCAGCTTCGTCAATATGATGGGCGGTACGGTGAAGTTCAACGCGTCGACAAGAGAAATTACGATTCAAATCAACAACAGCACGGTTGTTTTGAATCTGAACAGCGGCAAAGCAACGAAAAACGGCAAGGATGTTACATTGGAGCATAAATTCGAGAACGGCACGACGTTCGTGTCCGGCAGCTCCATCCTGGAAGTGCTCGCGAAGTAAGCAAAGCTCGCGAGATCAAACGATAAATGGAAATTACGGAGTGAATGGAGGCGTTACCCATGCGGCTTGAACCAAGAGGCATGACCGCCTTAACCGTCGGCCTGATCGCCGTTACGCTCCTCGTTCCCGGCTGCAATCAACCGGTTCCCCTGTCTTCCGGGGGGCCGGTTGATTCTTCCGTTTCGGCGGCAGCGTCCGCCCCGGCGGCGGCGGCGGATGCAGGGCAAGCGGGCGGCGGGCAGACCGCGGCTGCTGGAGCCCCGCAGGCACGGGCGAGCGAGGCCGGCGCGGGCAGTGCGGCGGCCGCCCCTGCGGCAGCGAGCACCGCGCCCGCAGGCACAGCCCCGGCGGGCGATGCGGCCACGGGGAGCGCAGCGGCTCCCGGCGTGCAAGCAGCGGCGGATGCGGCCGCCAAAGGCGCTCCCGCAGCAGTCGGAACGGAGCCGCCGCAAGAGAAGCCGCCCGCGGCCGAACAAGCGGCGGCTGATCAGTCGGCCAAGCAAGCTAAAGCAGCGGCGACGAAAAATATCGTGAAGGAAGCGGGCAAAACGCCTGTTTTGACGTTCGAGGACCTGTATTCCGAGATGACGGTGCGCGGCGTGAAGCTATCGGATCAAGTGAATCAGTTGGCTGGAAAAAAAGTGGAAATGACCGGCTTCATGGCCCCGCCGTTGACCGTCAAAGTCAACTTTTTCGTGCTAACCAAAGTCGCGCTCACCGTCTGCCCGTTCTGTTCGACGGATGCGGACTGGCCGACGGATATCGTGGTCGTCTTTATGCCCAAGGGCAAGGACGTGACGCCGACGGAGCATCAGGTCAAAGTGACGGGCACGCTCAGCGTCGGCTCGCAGACGGACGAAGAGACTGGCTTCGTCAGCCTGATCCGCATTAACGCGGACAACGTGGAGGTGCTGAAGTAATGCTGCATGCCGAGAACTTGACCAAATCGTACCCCCTTCCGGGCAAGCGGCAGGTGCACGTGCTGAACATCTCCCATTTTGCCATGAACTCAGGCGAACGGGTGGCCCTGGTCGGACCGAGCGGCTCGGGGAAAAGCACCCTGCTTCAGCTCATCGCCGGTATCCTGCGGCCTACAAGCGGCACCATCCGCCTGCTGGACCGGCAGCTCGAACGACTGAGCGAAGCGGAGCTGGACCGGTTCCGCGCGCAGCATATCGGCTACGTGTTCCAGAGCTTCAACCTGCTGCCGGGCTTTACCGCGCTGGAGAACGTGCTGGCGGCCATGCAGTTCGGCAAAACCATCCCGCCGAAGGGGCAAAAGCAGCGCGCCAGCGAGCTGCTGGCGCAGGTCGGCCTCGAGCACCGGCTTCACCACAAGCCGGGCCAGCTCAGCGGCGGCGAGCAGCAGCGCGTCTCCATCGCGCGTGCGCTGGCGAACCGCCCGGCCCTTGTGCTGGCGGACGAGCCCACGGCCAGTCTGGACCACGCCAATGCGGAGCAGGTGTTTTCGCTGCTGGCCGAAGCTTGCGAACAGAACGGGACGGCCCTGCTGCTCTGCACTCACGACCCGGAGCTGGCCGGCAGATTGGACCGCGTCGTGAGCCTCCGGGAGCTTTCCATTTACGATACCAGAGAGGTCGGGTAACATGTCTTTGCTGCACATGGCTTGGCGCAACCTCATGAACCGGCGGGTCCAAACGCTCATTACCGTCATCGTTGTCAGCATCGGCGTCGCGATGACGCTCAGCATCATGATGCTCTCCGCAGGCATCAAGCAGGGCATCGTCAAAGCGAGCGAGCCGTTCGGCATGATCGTCGGCTCCAAGGGCAGCGCCAACCAGCTTGTGTTCAACACGATCTTTTTGATGGACAATCCTTTGGCGAATATTACGCTGGATTATTACCATACGCTTGAGAACGATCCTCGGGTAACCCAAGCGGTTCCTTTTGCGCTCGGTGATAACTATAAAGGGTTCCGGCTCGTCGGCACGACCCCTTCCTTCTTTGCGCTGAAAGGGAAGCCCAGCGATCCGCCTTATTTCCGGCTCGCGGACGGGCGGTTGTTTGACAAGCCGTTCGAAGCGGTGCTCGGTGCCAAAGTCGCCAAGGAAACCGGGCTCAAGGTCGGGGACCGGCTCATTTCCGGTCACGGCGTCGCCAAATCGTTGCAGCACGACGAAGGCCACAAGGACCATCCTTACACGGTCGTCGGCATCCTGCACGGCGTATCGGCCCCTTCGGATCAAGGGATTTACGTCAGCATGGACAGCTACTGGATCAGCCATGAGCATGCGGGGGAGCAAAAGCACGAGGAAGACGAACATGGCGTGACCGCCGCCTTGGTGAAGCCGCGAAGCTACGTGGACCTGATGAAGATGTATCAGGAGATCAATCAGGGCAAAGAGGCGCAGGCGGTGTTTCCCGGACAAGTCATCGCCAAAATCTTCGATATGATGGGCAGCGGCGAGCAAATTTTGAAATATATCAGCTACGTTGTTCTGGGCATGGCCGGGCTGACCGTCGTTCTCGCCCTGTACGGCTCCACCGTGGAACGAAGACGGACCGTCGCCATCCTGCGCGCCATCGGGGCAAGCCGCAGCGCCGTCGTCACGATCGTGCTGCTCGAATCCGTGCTGGTGGTCGTCTTCGGCTGCGTGCTCGGCACGGCGCTCGGCGGCGGACTCACCTGGCTGTTGTCGGACTATATCGGCTCGCAAATATCCGTGACGGTTGCGGTCGCTTACAGCTGGGATGTAGCTGCCGTTATCGGAGGCGTTGCGCTGCTGGGTATGATCGCAGGCATTCTCCCCGCCGTCAGCGCTTACCGGACGGAAACGGCCCGTTATTTGCACACGGCCTAATAAGATTTGTAAAAAAAACGACGAATCGCTCTCGCTTCAGCTCGAAAAAGGCTGAAAGAGGGCGATTCGTCGTTTTAACGCTGGAGCAGCGCCGTTATTTTTTTCTCAAAAGTGGCGTCGTCGGCAGCACCGGTGATTTTATCCGCGATCATACCGCTGCGGTCCACCAGATAGGTTGTCGGGATCGGTACGATACGATAGGCCTGAGCCGTCTCCGCCCGTTCATCGAGCAGCACCGGAAACGACAGGCCATGCTCCGAAACGAACGCCCGGACGGATTCGATCCGGTCCTTGGCCGTAATGTTGACCGCCACAAACTCCACCCGGTCCTTATACCGCTCATACAGCCGTGCCAACGCCGGAGCCTCCGCTTTACACGGCTCGCACCACGATGCCCAGAAATTAATGATCAACGGCTTGCCGCGAAATTGCTCCGACGTATACGTTTGTCCGTCCAACGCCGAGAGCGTGAAAGCGGGCGCCTGAGCCCCAATCTTCGCCGCCGTCCCGGGACGAGCCGGGAGCTTGGAATACAGCACCAAGGATACCAGCGCGACCAGAAGCAGCAGCATCCCTTTTCTTTTCATCGTTTCACCGTCCGTCCTTCTCCCGCTTGTCCCCTTTATTGTATCGGAAGATTGTTTTCCGAATGTCAACAGAGATGTTTGTAAAAGAACGATCTGAAATGGTAGAATCAGGTTGTTCATGCAATTTATACGGAAGCTTCTATGAATAGGTTTCGTCGCTGCCTGCGGTTCACTGAGGCTGGCTTTGTGCAAAAAAAGTTTCCATCGTATAGAGAAGGAGTGGAAAAGCAGATGAAAAAACTTTTACTTTTGGCATTGTGCCTCTCTTTGACCGGATCGACAGCGGCTTACGCCTACCAACCCCAGAACGATCCACCTGGCATAAGGAACAAGTCGAATGACGTTATGGATTATTTTTCTGTCGAAACCTCGAAAGAGGGCAGCTTCTTCTTTACATCCGGGGACGGAAAAGAGGATCTGAAACCTGGTGTAGACGGTTCGATTTATCGGGTCGTGATCAGCTCAAACGCGGATGCCGTCTTTACAGCTGTGTTCCCGAACGGCACGGAGCAGGCCTTTGAGATGGACAAATCCCATAACGGATACTTAGTCATTCCGGTCGAGTCCGGCATCAAGTCGCTCAAAATTAAAGTTGGAACGGATGGCTCGCGAACGGTCAAGGCCAACTTGCACCAATATAGAGTACATACGGAGAAAAATAATTTCATTTTCAATTATAAAAAATGGAAAAAGAAAACGAAATAAGGGAACCGTCACACGGTCCCCCCTCTTTTCCTAGCAAGCTAGCTGTTAACCGATTCGGGCCGGATCAGGCCTCGCGTACCGCCACATAAATCTCGACCTCGGCATCGCCGGGGTCAAAGCCGCGCGCATCCTATACCTCGAAGTCGCCCGTATAAGCGCGCTCGTACGAAGACGTCTCGAACCACGCCCAGATGCGCTGCCACACCTCGGCCACGACGCGGGCCACGGGGCCTCGCTCGCTTTTGAACACGACGTACCGCGCCTGCGGAACCGCCTCTACGGCCAATCCTTCCGGCGCCGTCTCCTTCGCCCACGCATGCCCGATCAGCACCGTGTAAGCTCCGTTCACGTCGCTCTCGTAATCCGTATACAGCACGTAGGTCAAATGCGGCTCGCTCACCCCATCGATCCGGGATAGCTCCGCAGCAAAAAAATCGTTCCACAGCCGCGGAATCGCCCCGTCCGGGCCGATTTCGCGCTGATTCGTCGTTCGGGCGCTCACGCCGACAAGGTTCATTGCGGGTTTGGAAGCAAAGCTCGTTTCCATAGGTTCGTCCTCTTTTCATCGTATAGTTGACCATCAAGTAATTGCGATGTTCTGTAACCTTCGTTTCTTAGTATACGATGCTAAATTGGACAGCCCCCTGTCATAGTTCCGCGTACTGAGCGATAATCTTTTGCGCCCGCTCCTTGAGCTCCCTCACCATAAACGCCGGCTCGTCGATTCTCACCTTGTCCCCGAAGCTGAGCATCCAACCGTAAAACCACTCATTCGCCGGATAGCAGCCGCGGATGCGGATCGAACCGTCCGGCAGCCACTCTGCCTGCTCCGTCGGAAACGTATCCTCCACGCGGTCGCGGACTTCCGGCCGAAAGGTCAGCACTACATCCAAGGCGCCGGACCCCGACCATTCCGGCTGCCAGGAATACGAGTCCAAGGCTGGCGCCGGACGCGGCTCGAAACGCTCCTCCGTCACGCGAAGCTCCCGGACCCGGGACAGCCGAAATACGCGAAATTCGCCCCGCAGCGTGCAGTAGGCATGCAAGTACCACAGGTAGCCTTTGAGGATCAGGCCGATCGGCTCCACAGTCCGTTCGGTTCCCGCTCCATCCAGATTCGTGTAGCGAAACGTAACCGTACGACGTTCCCCGATCGCGGTTCTTAGTGCCTGAACCCTCGCCCTCGCCGACGCGCTCTGCCCCCACGGATTGAAGTCGAACGTCAACGGCGCTCCGCCATGCTCCAACTGCTCCCGCTCCGTCGGCTGGAGCATCGTTTTTACTTTTTCCAACAGATTGGAAACCGACTGGTCGTCAAACGCCGTACGTATGCCTTGGACCGCAGCCAGCATAGACAACAGCTCGTCCAGAGCCAGAAATTGACGGCTGATCGTAAACTGCTCCATAATCTCAAAACCGCCGGTCGTCCCCTGATGCGCGACGATCGGAATGCCCGCCAGGCTAAGCGCCTCGATATCGCGGTAAATCGTCTTGGTGGATACCTCAAACCGGTCGGCCAACGCTTTGGCGCTAAGCCTTTTTCGATTCAGCAGCAGCACGGTGATCGCCAACAAACGATCCGTTCTCAGATGCTCCGCCCTCCCGCCGCGTCATTACGGGGAGCTGCCATCGTTCGTCAACAGCCCCTCCGCCGCCTTTTACGATCATTATAGCAGAAAGGACAGGCCGGGGCCGATGGCATCTATATATTCCGTTCTTCCCCAGAAACGCAATATACGGACATCGAGCGGATTTTCGGCATGGCGGCGCTGTCCAACACGTTCAGACGAATCCGGTCCGTACGGACCGTAGCAAACCGGTCGATCTTCTTATGGCCGACCGCGCTGCCTCTTACGAGCTCAATCCACCGTCCGTCCAGCATCGCTTCCAGCGAATATTCCCGAATGCGCTCGCCATACCGGATGTCTTCCATCAGCACCGCATGATCCAGCTCCATAGGCTCGTCCAGCACCAACTCCGCCGCGCCTTCGGCGTCCTTCACCTCGGCGAGCGGGCTGCCGAAACGGCGGCGAATCTCCTCTCCGAGCGCCAGCACGCGCTCCACGTCCGCCTCCGGCAGCAGCCCTCGCCGATCTGGAGCTACGTTCAGCAGCAGCGTTGCTCCGTGCCCGACCGAGCGGTAATACACGTCCATGAGCTCCCCTAGGCTCAACAGGCGAGCTTCGTCGTCCGGATGCCAGAACCAGTGATTCTTGCGGATCGGCACGTCGCACTCGGCCGGCAGCCAGACCGGCGTCTCCGGCAGCCAGTTCACGGCCGCCTCGGTAAACATGCTGACCCGGGCCGTCTCGGCCGTATTCCAGCACGGATACGGCGCGACGCCGTCTTCGTTCCCAACCCATCGGATCGTCGGGGCCCCCATGTTGAAAATCATCGCGTCCGGCTGATGCCGTTTGACGAGCGAGATGATGCGCGGCCAATCGTACTCGCGGCCTTCGGACCCGGCCCCGTCGAACCATACCTCGACGAGCGGCCCGTACTGCGTCAGCAGCTCGGTCAGCTGCTCGGCGTAGAAGTCGTCGTATGCGGCGCGATCCCGATAGCAGGCCGCATTCCGGTCCCACGGCGATACATAAATACCGAACCCGAGCCCCTCGCTTCGGCAGGCCTCCGCACAAGCGCGCACGACGTCGCCTTTCCCGTCAAGCCACGGGCTCGACTTCACCGAATACTCGGTTGTCCGGGTCGGCCACAGGCAGAAGCCGTCATGGTGCTTCGCCGTCAATATAAAATAGCGAAACCCGGCCTGCTTCGCGGTCCTTACCCATTGAACAGCGTCCAGTGCTGTCGGATGGAATCGCTCGGGTGAGTCCGAGCCGTCGCCCCATTCCTGATCGCAAAACGTATTGATGCCAAAATGGCAAAACATCCCCAGCTCCAGATTCTGCCAGCGGAGCTGCTGCTCCGTCGGTATAGCTAACAAAGGCTCATGCTTCATCATGCCGGCACATCTCCTTCCGCTTCTTCGAATTTTCGGGCAGCCTCGCAGCCAAGCCCGCTCTGTCACTCCCTTGGAGGAGTACAGGCGGGCTTGGTTCATCAGCCAGATTACTTCTGACCCTTGGCCTTAAAGCTATCGTTCATTTCCTTGATGTGGTTTTGATAGCCCGGGTCGTCCTTCATCGTCTTGACGAATTTGTCCCAATCGTCGATCGTCGCTTTGCCGATAATGACGTTGATCATCATATCGTTGATCTTTTTGTTCCAGTCGGCTCCTTTTTCCTTGAACGGTGCCGATTTCGGCAGCCCGAACTCCGGATTCGGCTCGGATTGTCCCGCGATCGTATCGACCAGCTTTTTATTGTATTCCAGTACGTCAGACGGCATGCCCGGCACGCTGGCGCGCAAATACTTGTTGTAATAGCCGGTTACCCATTGGCCCGTAGAGTCGCCCGAATAGCCTTTCTTCTTACCTTCTTCCGTTTGTGTGACCGCGCCGTCCGCGCCGATGGTGAAGTCCGTATCCTTGATGCCGTACGTTCCCAGATTGTAGCCTTCCTCGGTAGCGGTATAGTCGTACACTTCCAGAATGCGCTTCAGCTTCTCCTCGCTCACTTTCTTGCTGACGAGGAATTGGCCGTAATAGCCGATAGCCTGCTCGTAATGCGCTTTGCCGTCCGCTGCTTTCGGAATCTCATAAGCCACCAGGTTGGCGTTCGGATTCGCTTTTTTCAAGTCTTGATTGAATTTATAGGCGTCGGAGACGTTCGTGATCGCCGCACCGGCTTTTCCTTGAACGAGCATGTCGCGCACCTGCTGGCTCTTCATGACCGGCAGATCCGGCATGATGCCTCCAGATTGGAACGTTTTGTTCCAGAACTGCATCGCCTCTTTCGCCTGCGGCGTCATCCAGTTCGGGGTGATGCTGCCGTCCGCGCCTTTCTGCCAGCCCGTTCCCGCGCCGAACATACTGATCAGATACCCGGCCGGGCCCGGCGAACCGAAGAGCGCCAATCCGTACGTATCGGCCTTGCCGTTGCCGTCCGGGTCGTTCTTCGCGAAGGCCGTAAGCACGTTATACAGCTCATCCATTGTCTTCGGCGGCTGCATGCCGAGCTTTTCAAGCCAGTCTTTGCGCAGCACGAGTGCCTCGGAGCCGTCCAGCGGACGCACCCGCGGCAGCGAATACAGCTTGCCTTTAATGGAGGCGTTATCAAAAACGTTTTGCGGATATTTGGATAAGTTCGGATAATTTTTGATAAACGGTGTCAGTTCCCAGAACGCGCCCTTGTCGATCGCATTCAGGAAGCTCGGCGTCGTATTGAAGTCCTCCACGAACATCACGTCGGTGATGTCGCTCGATGCCAGCAGAACGTTCAGCTTTTCCGTGATGTTGTTGGCCGGGATGTAGTTGATTTTCAGATTGACGTTGAATTTCTCGCCGATCTTCTTGAGCCCTTCCAGCTCCCCGGTCGGCGCCGCGCTGAACGCGATCGTCGTGACGGTGATATCCATCGGCTTGCCGGATTTGCCGTCCCCTTGAGCTGCCGGAGCATCAGATGCCTTCCCGCCGCAGGCGGCGAGCGAAGCGACCAGGGCGACCGATACGGCGCCTGCTGCGATTGTTTTCATCGTTTTCATTCAAGATGACCTCCCTTAAGTATGTTTCCGGATGCGAGGCGAATGTTCTATTATCGGTGAACGGCCGGACACGGTCAGACTAGAATGCATCAGCCTTTGACCGAGCCCACCATCATACCCTTGACAAAATACTTCTGCAAAAACGGATAAACCACAACGATCGGCAGCGAGGAGATGACGACAGCTGCCATCTTAATCACATCAGGCGGCACGGTCTGCTCACTTTGGATCATGGCCGCAACGCTCGGGTCGGCCACCTGCGTGGACGCCTGAATCAGCAGCAGTTGAAGCAGCACCTGCATCGGCCGCAGCGAGTCGTCGTTGATGTACAGCACCGCGCTGAAATACGTATTCCAGTACGCCACCGCAAAAAACAGTCCGAAAGCGGCCAGCGCCGGCAGCGACAGCGGCAGCATGACCCGGAAGAAGACGCCGATGTCTGAGCAGCCGTCGATGTTAGCGGCCTCCTCCAATTCGGCGGGCACGTCCTGATAGAAGTTCTTCATCAAGAACACGTACCAGGCCCCGGTCAGCACCGGCAAAATGAGCGCCCAGATCGTATTGGTAAGGCCCAAGCTGTCCACAAGCATATAGTTCGGAATCATCCCCGGCTGAAACAGCATCGTGAGCAAAATCGCCACGAGGAAAAACTGCTTGCCCTTGAGCCGCTTGCGCGACAGCACATACGAGAGCGAGCTGGTAACGACAAGACTGAGCAGGGTACCAACGACGGCCAACACCGCGCTAATTCCCATCGATCGGATGAACGTTCCCGTCGACAAAATGTAACGATACGAGTCAAGACTCCATTTTTCCGGAAAAATAACGACCGACTTCGTCACATACTCGTTCGCGTCGGTGAACGATATGATCACCACATACAGAAACGGCAGCAGCGTCAGCAGCGAGATGACGGTTAACAGCACGTAATTCGACGCTTGAAAAAAACGGTAAGAGGCAGATGCTTTCATATTAGTAGAGCCCCTCCTCTCCGAAACGCTTCGCGAGACGGTTGGCCGCAACGACGAGGATGAGACCGACGACGGATTTAAAGACGCCGACGACGGTTGCATAGCCGAACCGGCCGTTCAGGATGCCTACGCGGTAGACGTAGGTGTCGAACACGTCAGCTACGCTGGATACCGGAGCGCTTGCCATCAGGTAAATTTGCTCGAAGCCGACCTCCAGCACTTGTCCGAGCCGCAGGATGAACAGCACGATGATCGTGCTGCGGATGCCCGGCAGCGTAATGTTCAGCATTTGCTTCCAGCGGTTCGCCCCATCGATTTGGGCCGCCTCGTACAGCTCTTGGTTAATGGCCGTAAGCGCCGCAAGGAAAATAATCGTCCCCCAGCCCGCTTCCTTCCAGATGCTCTGCGCGGTCAGCATGAGCCAGAAGCCGTCCGGGTTCGTCAGGAAAGCAATCGACTTGCCCCCGGATTCCGTAATCAGTTGGTTGACTACGCCGGTGCCTTGGCTGAGCAGCAGGAAGCAGATCCCCACAATGACGACCCAGGACAAAAAGTGAGGCAAATAAATAACCGTTTGCACGAATTTCTTAAAGAACAGCACGCGCACTTCGTTCAGCAGCAGCGCCAGCACGATCGGCATCGGGAAGAAAAACAAGATGTTCATGAAGCTGATCCCCATCGTGTTGCGGAACAAAATCCAGAAGTCCGGGTTCGAGAAAAATTCCTGGAAATATTTGGACCCTACCCATTCGCTGCCCCAGAAGCCGCTCCAAGGCGAGTAATCCTTGAAAGCCAGAGCTAATCCCCAAATCGGGAAATATTTAAATACGAGAAAAAACAGCAATCCCGGCGCCGCGAGCAAGTACAAGCCCTTGTCTCTTCGCAAAGCGACCGCCCATTCCTTAATGAAGCCGTTTGTCTTCGGCCCGGCTCCTTTCTTCCGCAAGCCGGCCGGAACGTTCGTACCGCGAACCGCTTCCGTTTCGGATGAACTCATGCTTCCACCTCCTGCGTTGTCAGATCAATCCGTCTTCGATCGAATATGTCTGCATCGTACAGCGAAGCGGAGATGGCCGCAAGGCGCAATTCTTGGGGCGGTAACCGGGCAAAAAAGGAGCATCGTCCCTCGCGACAGATGCCGAAAAGACGCGCCTGTACACGATTTTATGCGCTTCATGCCCACTTCTTGTCTTCTCCGGCGTTACAAAAAATGAGCATGACCGCAGCACGTGTTTTCCAACCCATGGTTGAATTTCCCAGCCTAAAGGGCTATAATCAGTACTGCTTTTATCTATGATTCTACTACATACATCTAGGAGGCAACATCACATGAAATCTGGAACATGGAGCAAATGGAAACGCGGTCTGGCCGGGGGCTTGCTCGCCGTCACCACAATGCTCGGAACGGTCGTACCCGCACTGGCGAACGAAGCGCCGCAGGCTGCGCCTCAGATCAGTCCATGGTCGATGGGCGTACTGAACGAAGGGGAAAAATACGGCATTTTCCCGCTGTCTTGGTACTATGACGGAACCTTTCAAAAACCGATCGCTCATGATAGATTTCAATCGTTAGTCCAAGCGGCCGGAGCGAAGCTGGATGCGCTCGGATTAAGCAAAAAGGGCGAGTTCACGCTGCCATCGGGAACCGCAACGATCACCAGAGACACCGTTCTCCAATCTTTGTTCGGTATGTTAAAGCAGTACGAGCTGCCGGCAGCCTTTGAGATGGATAAGGACGCTGAGCCGATTGCGTATTTGCAGAAGAAAGGCATCGTCCAGGGAACGGGCAGCGGTCTGGAGCTGGATCAACCGTGTACCGTCGAGCAGGCGGCTGTGCTGGCCAGCCGGGTCATCGAATATGCCTATGAGACCGCCGACGGCGGGGCAAAAGGGCTTTTCTGGAAAGTGACGAAGGGGAACAATACGATGTATTTGTTCGGATCGATTCACCTGGGGATTCCGGAGATGTATCCGCTGCGGAAAGAGGTCAAGGATGCATTCCAATCGTCCGACGCGCTGCTGGTCGAAGTGAATCTCATGCCGGACGATACGGCTGGATTGGAGTATTTCACCAGTCTGACGAGCTATAACGATGGCACGACGCTAAAGGATCACGTATCCAAAGAAACCTATGAAAAGCTGGGGCGCGTAATCGACAAATTGGGACTGCCCAAGCAAGCCTTCGATCAACTTAAGCCTTGGGTGATCAACTCCAATCTGGCCCTTACGGCGCTCATGAAATCTCCAGAGGAGTTAGCTCAGGCGACCGCTTCGGGTGTCGATTTGCACTTCCTATCGAGCGCCAAGCTGGCCGGAAAACCGGTTCAGGAGCTGGAAGGGTTCAAGCTGCAAGGCGATATTCTGAGCAGCGCGTCTCCACAAGAGCAAGAGAAAGAACTGAACGCGGTGCTGGACCAGATGTTAACGCCTGACGCCAATGCTCCGGATATGGCTGCACAGTTCAAGCAATGGCAGCAGCTGTGGGCCAAGGGGGACTTGGACGGCTTTACCCAAGCCTTCGCCGCTTCTTCCCAGCAATTTACCCAAAGCGGGATGGCTCAAAAACTGCTCGGGGAACGGGACAAGAACATGGCGAAAAAACTGGCGGAATTGTTGGAGAAAGACGGTAAATCGACCTATTTCGTCGTCATCGGTGCGGCGCACTATGCGGTGAAAGATATGGTTCTCGATCAATTGAAGCAAAAAGGCTATGACGTGCAATTTATTAAATAACAATTGGCGATAAAAGTGCCGCCCCGGTTCGAAGCATATTCGATACAGGGCGGCTTTTGCTATTCGTCATTCGGATTCACGAAAGAAAGACGTAACTTCAAACAGCACGCCGCCCAGGGCCGTAAAGTACAAGGTGTAGCCGCCTCTCATTTTTCTGGGACCGTGCTCCGCAGGAATATTGGCGGCAGCGAGCTTGGCGTAGAACTCATCTACCTCGGCCATCGTTTCAACATAAAAACCGATGTGGAAATCTTTCGGGTAAGTTACGGTTTCTTCTCCAAAACGGCTCAAAACCAAGGTAAAGCCCTCTCCATCGCTCATCACGGCGAGAGCGTCGCCTTTCTGGTCGAGCAATTGAAAGCCGAATAAGTGCTGGAAGAAATCCGTTGCTTCGGATAGATCGTTAACGCAAAGATTCAAGTGGTTCAATTTCATAAAGTTGCCTCCTTATATAACTTTGACTCTACCGCAGGGCAGAATATGTACCTTATCGCAGGTATGCACCAGAATCACCTTTAATCTAATTATATTAGATTAATCTAATAATGTTAGAATAATCGAATATGGTATACTTGTCAACGGAAAGGGTGAATTCTCATGGCTAGGAAAAGAACCTCTCCCCCGGATTCCATCCTGGGTTGGCCGGAGGCAGAAGCCGCGCATGTTCCGCTCGACCGGGTTCGTATCCTTCAAACGGCGCTCCAAGTGTTGGATGAGATCGGCCTGAAGGAGCTCAGCATGCGCAAAATCGCAGACAAGCTGCAGGTCAAAACCGCCTCCTTATACTATCATTTCAAAGATAAAGAGCAGTTGATGCAATTGCTTTCGGATAAAATCAGCGGGGAAATGGTTTGGCCGGAGGCGTCGCTACCGTGGAAAGAGCAAGTGTTGCAATGGGGAATTCAGTTCAGGAAAGTCCTTCTTCAGCACCGGGATGCGGTAGAGCTGTTCAATCTTACCATCGGGGTAGGCTATCAGCGTCTAACGCAAATCGAAAAGCTATATCAGCTCTTCGTCTCGGCCGGCTTCGCCGATCCCCAGATTCCGTGGATCGCGTCCATGCTGAAAAACTATGTGCTGGGATTCGTCGCCGAAGAAAGCCGGCTTCACGCTTTTGCCGGGGATGAAGATCAGGCTTCGTTTGAAGCAATGGGCGAGCAGTACAGCCGGTTTTTTCGCCAATTGCCGGAAGAGCACTTCCCCAATACGATCCGCCTGGCCCCCCATATCACGAGTACGGATTGGGAGAAGGAGTTTTCTTTTGGCTTAAGCGTATTGATCGAAGGCTTTTCAACCAAACTGCCGCAGGAGTAAGGCTTGGCGGTTCGACAAAATAAAACGGGTCCGGCCTTACGCCGAACCCGTGAGCTTGTTGTGAAAGTGGTCGCTTATAAAAATAGAGATGCATACGAAGGTGGGGTATCCACTGGAGAAGCGATAGCGGCCGCCTTTGTCTTCGGGAAATGTCCGCTATTAAGCGGCTTTCAATCAAATTTCCCGAGGACAAGAGCGGTCGGAAGTGGATACCCCACCCCATCGTAACCTCTATTATCTCTTTTGACCACTTTCTCAACAGCCTGACGGGTCCGGCTTTACGCCGAACCCGTCTCGCGGAACTGACCGGGCGTTTGCCCGGTTTGTTTTTTGAATACGCGGATGAAATTTTTCGGCTGATAGCCGACGCTCTCCGCCACTTCGGCGACGGACAGGCCGGTCGTCTGCAGCAGCGTCTTGGCGCGGTCGATGCGGTAGGCCGTCAAATATTCGATGAACGACACGCCCACGATCCGCTTGAACAGCTTGCTGAAATATGGCGGGCTGAGTCCGCAGCGCTCGGCGACTTGATCCAATGACAGATCGATATGATGATTCGCCTCGATATACGCGATGGCGGTCTCGAACGTCCGCTCATATTCCTGATGGTGCCTTTGCTGCACCTTCCGGGCAATGGGACGAATCAGCCGCTCCCGGAACCAGTCGTTCAGCTCCTGGATCGAATGCACGTTCTTGATCTGCACGTACAGGTCGGTTTCGTCGCCGGTCCCGTCGCCTTCCTTCAGCGACAGATTGAGCAGGAAGACGACCCGCAGCGCGGCGGTGAGAAGCTGGTAATAGGCCGTCCGAATCCGCTCCGTCTCCCGCAGCGTCTCCTGCGCATAGGCGGCGAACTGCTCAAGCTGCAGCTCCGCTTCCGCGGCATCGCCGTTGCGCAGCGCCTGCTCCAGCCCCGCTTCGATCTCGAACGGGTACGGGTAGGACTTCGCTTCGCCGATGTCTCCGTCCCCGCTGCGGATGACTTGACCGGTCCCGGCCCAGAACCGGGAGCGGATCGCCATCGCCGCCTGCGCGAACAGCCTTGGCATGCCGCCCGGCGCCCCCGGCCCGTCCCCAAGCCCTGCCGTGACCGGCAGCTTCAAGTAGTCAGCCAGCACGCCGCGCAGTCCCGCGGCCAATTCCTGCACCTGCGCGAACCATGCCGCAGGGTCCTCCGTGTCTTCCCAAAGCCAGACGGCAATCTGATCGTTCAGCAGATTCACGACCATGCCGCCTGCGCCCTGCTGCGCGAGTACGTCCTGCGCGATATTTTTCATCGTAAATACGATCAATTCCTTGTCGCTTTCCCGGAAGCGGCTGCTGCCGTCCGGCGACTGATCGTAAGCGAGCACGAAGACAGCATGTGTGTGCCCATATGGTACGGCATAACGTTCGAACAGAACCGGAAGCTGCTCCGACGTATAATGCGCGTAATGCCCCTGCAGCCACTGCAGCGCGAACGCCTCGCGAATGGCCGGCAGCTGCCGGCTGAGCTGCGTCTGCAGGCGGGTTGTCGCCTGATTCAGCTCCGCCCACCGGCTCTGCACGTAGCCGATCTCGTCGGCCAGCAGCTCCTCGTCCCGATTCCCGCGCACCAGCGAAACCAGATGCTCGATCGGCCGGTACAGCCGCTTCGTGCTCCAAGCCGTCGCCGCTGCGCCCAGCAGCAGGAACACCAGCACGATGGCCACGGTGATGACGGCGATGCCACGGGATTTGGCATTCAACTCCTGCAACGGCACCATGTCGAGGTACGTCCAGCCGTTGAATGAAGAATGGAGAGCGGTGACCAAATAATCCCGCCCTTCCCACGCGAAGGAGAAGGCGCGTCCGGGATGCTCTCCCACCTGCTCATACAACCCCTGGGGTGCGGGCTGCCCGGCCGACGAGACGACCTCCCGGCCCTCCTCATTCAAGATGAACGAAAGCTCGCCCGGATAAGCGGAAAATCGCGTCATATTTTCCTGAAGGAACGACGGATTCAGCTGCAGAAGCAGCAGCCCGATCGGCTCCGAGGCTTGAAACGGCACCTGACACACGAGCGTTACGCCCGCCTGTCCGCCGGAGGCGTCCCCCATAAACCGGAACGTATCGTGGCTCCAGTACATTGCCTCGCGGGAAGCAAGCAGGCCTTGCAGCTGCCGGCGGTCCTCCTCTCCGGCAACCTTATGTCCGCCTTGATCCGGCGACACCAGATAATCGTCTTCGGCAATATACATGACTATGCGGCTAATCTCGGCGTTGCTATTTTGAAGAGAAGATAAATTTTGGAATAAATTGGAGTAAAATCCGGCGTAGTTCGCCCATTTCTGCTCCGTCAGGTTGCCGTTAAAAAACGAACCGAGCAACATCTGGAGTGCATTGCTGCGGACCCGCTGCAGCGCCGTATCGATGGAATACGAAGCGTGCTTCAAGACGCGGGCGTTGGCTTGGTCCACTTCCTCGCGGATCGCGGACGACGAAAACCAATAGCTGGAGAACCCGACAAAGATGACGGGGAAGATCGAGGCAAAAAGCGATACGGCGAGCATGCGCCGCAGCATCGACTTGCGAAACGAAGCAAACGGGTTCCGTATGCGGAAATAGGTGCGTTTCATGGTGTATGACTCCCCCTCGCTTTCTCCACTATAGTCTAATGCGTCGTCCTGCCATTTGGCAAGACCACAGGCGCACCGGTCAAAAAGACACGGTACGCCCGCATGGATGGCTTTCTATGGTCCTGTCCGGCAAGTGCTATTTCCCCTGCGGGTCTGCTGCCGTGATCATGTGCAGCAGCACTTGAGCGACTTCGGCGCGTGCTGCGTGAACTTGCGGAGCAAGCCGGTCTTCCGCCTGCCCCTGCAGGAAGCCTAGCTGAACCGCCTGCCGGACCGCGTCCTCCGCCCATGCGGAAGTTTGTCCGGCATCCCGGTAGCCTGCAAGCTGCTGTACATCTGGCGCTGCCGCCTTGCCGCCCTGGAAAGCGTAAGCCCGCATCAGCATGACGGCCATTTGCTCCCGGGTGATCGGTTCGCCCGGAGCAAACGACGTACTTGTCACTCCGTCGACTACCCCCGCTTCATGAACAGCCGCAATCGCGTCCGCATACCACGCTTTCGGGTCCACGTCGTGGAAAGACGTCCCCGACGGGCTTGCTTTCAGTCCAAGAGCGCGAACGAGCATGGCGGCAAATTCCGCACGCGTCGTCGCTCCTTGGGGGTTGAATTCGCGTTCCGTCACGCCGCTGACGATATGCTTGGACGCCATGACCTTCAGTGTGCGGTTCGCCCAATGATCCTCCGGCACATCCGCGAACGATTTGTCGTAATCCAGTACGGCGAACGTGCGGTAGGCCGTAACGGCGGCCGATACCGTCCCCGCCGCTTTATCGACCTTCGCCCCGACAAAATCCCATGTCTTCGACGTTTCGTTATAGGCGTAGATGCCCAGTCTGTCCGGATCGGCTGTCCGGGCCGCATCGTAAGGCAGCTTCAGCACGACCGGCGCAGTGAACTTCTCCGGACGGAAAACCGGTTTGTTTGACGCGACGGCGTCGATTTGCAGTTCATACACCGTTCCCGCCAAGCGCAGCTCTGATGACGGGTCGGGCTTGGCCGCATTCGGCGCGAGCGCTTGCTCTGCCGCCGGACGCAGACGCAGCATAATCCGCGCGTCCACCGAATCAGAAGGCAGGCTGCCGCTCACTTGTGCCAGCACCGCGACCGGAATCGTGAGCGCTGCCTTGCCGATTTCCACTTCCAGCGGATTGTTCCGCAGCAAGGAGGCCGCTTGCGCAGGGAGCGCCAGTTCTGACGCCGATTCGTCCATGCGCAGCGTCACTTTACCATTCGCTGCTCGCTGCAGCTCCTCTTCCTTCACGACGACCGTGCCGGGCTTCTTCGACGGCTCGTTCGATCCCGCCGCAACAGAGCCGGATGCTCCCGGCTGCGAAGTGGAACTCGGCGAAGCTTCGGGTGTTGACGAGTTCGAACCCGAGTCCGAGCTGGAATCCGAATCGGAGCTCGAATCAGGCTTCGGCGACGGTCCGGGGCCAGGGCCTGGTTCAGGCAGCGGGCCAGGACCAGGCTCAGGCGTTGGGCCGGGCTCAGGCTTCGGCCCCGGGCCGGGACCCGGCTTCCCGGGCTCCATGCCCGCCGTGGTCACCGTCACGCTCGGGCCGCCGGCGCTCCAATTGCCCGCGCCGTCCACCGCCTCGACGCGGAACGTATACGCCGTGTTCGGGGCCAAGCCCCGGATCACGGTCGAATACACGCTTCCGGCCACGGTAGCCGATTGACCGGCGCCCCAGCCGACGCGGTATCCGGCTACGCCGTTGTCATCGGCGGCAGGCGTCCAAGCGAGCGTGACTTCGCCGCGGTTCGCTTCCGCCGCGGTTAGCGTACTGCCGGGCGGCCAAGTAGGAGCGGCCGTATCCGGCCGCTCCGTACGCAAAGTCGTTACTGTGACGCTCGGACCGTCTGTGCTGACGCGTCCGCCCGCATCCGCCATCTGTACGGTGAACGTGTAAGTCGTGCCCGGCGCCAATTGGCGCACGTCATACCCGTAGGTGCTGCCGCTGACGCTGGCGATCGGGGCGCCGTTCTGATAGATGCGATACGTCGCATCGGTTACCGAGCTCGTCACCGCCCCGGACCAGGCGAGGGATACGCCGGTTTCCGAGACGTTAGCGGCCTGCAGCGCGCCGCCCTCCCAGTGCGGGACGAGCGGGTCGCGCAGCTTGATCGTGTGCGTTGCCCCTGCCGAACCGGCCACGTTGATCTGTACGATCAGCTTAGGCGACGTTTGAACGACCTGCACCGTGCTGTCCTGGCTTACCGGTACCAGCGAGCCGCGGTTCAGCTCGGCAGTCACCGACGATTGCTTCTGCGTCGGATCGGAAACGGAAAGCGTAATTTCTCCATTCCGTTCCTTCGCCATCACGGATACCGGATTTCTCGCCGTCAAAGAGTCGATCGTCCCGGCTTGCCAGAAATTCGCCGCCGTGATCCCGAGCGACGGCTTTCGCACCGCCTGCACCTGAGCGTTGTTTGCGAGAATCGACACCGGCGGCTGCGCGCTGTAGCTCTGGGTTGCCGCCGCATTCCGGTTCGGAAGCAGAACGTAAGCGTAATCCGCGTTCACCGGCTTGACGCCGTGCGAGAATGCCAGACTTAAGTAATTGCGGGTGATCGGCGTCGAGCTGAACCCCGTATTGATGTCCTTCCATGCGCCGGTGCGCGCTTCCCGCTTCACAGCCACATTCGCTCCGTTCGGGAAATAATACCCGATATCCGTCCCCGGAACATTCCCGGTCAGATGCGCCCATTGAACCGTCCGATTGAGATCTGTGGTCTCCTTCGGCACAACCGCGCCGTCGATCGTCAGAATGTTGTCGTTCCCGTCCGTGAGCTTCCGGTTGTCAGCGATGGTCTCCACGGGATTGCTGCCCGTAGAGGTGATGCCCGCGCCAAGCGCGACGATTTCGTCGTCGAGCAGGAACCAAGACTTTTTGCCCTGCAGGTCGCTTCCGGTGAGCTTCTTGAGCGTAAAGTCCATGCCGACCGCGCTGTACAGACCGTCCAGCGTAGAGCCGCCCACCCATGTTTGGGTGTTGGGATAGCTTGCCCAATCGGTCGCCGTCAGCGTTTTGCCGGAGCCGTCCGTCGTTGTGCCCGGCAGTCGGAACGAGTCCACCGTCGGCCAAAAATCATTGCGGTACTGCGTCTGATCGTCATTGTACAAATAGGTCATGCCCACGCCCGTAAACCAGCCCTTCAGGTTCTCGCCGTTCCCCTTCTCGAACGAGGAGATCCGGTCGGAGAAGAGGCTGACGCCGAACAGGTAACCCGGACGGAAATGAAACACTTTGTCCATGCCCGCCATAATCTGGCTCTTCACCAGCTCGCCGCGCGGCTGCACGCCGGGATCGTTCAACAATCCTTTCAGCAGCTTGATTTCATAAATCGACGAGGAGGCCTGGTAATAATTCGTCGTGATTTGGTCCTTCGTAATCCATTCCTTGACCATGCTGCGGTAAGCGGCCGCTTTATCCGCCGGTGCGCCGTCGGACATGCGCAGGATGGTCATCATCAGCCCCCGTGCGGAGCCAGCCGTCTGCCGGGAAATGCCCCGCCCGTTCGTCATATCGAGCGCAAGCCCGTTATAGATGATCGGCTCGAAGCTTTGCGACACCCAATCGTACACGGTGTTCGTCCGCGGGTCCGTAATCGGCCAAGGCGAGCCGTTCAGCATGTAGCCCATATCCGCAGCGCCCTTCAGCCACACCCCGCCGTACCCTGCGGTATAAGCGATGTTCGTGTGCTGCACCAGCGAGCCGTCGCGGTACACCCCGTCGCCGCTCGTCGTATAGACGAACTCGCTGCCGATCGCATCGCGGCCCTGTACGATTTTCGCGCCGTTTTTGCCAATCACGCCGCGAAGCGTGACCACCAGCGCCTTGTCCAGCAGGTTCGCGCCGTTCTGCTTCTTCCCTTTCACTCCGAGAACGGAGGAATAGACCGGATCCGGGCAAAACTTGTCGATCGCTCTTATGTACTGCTCCACCTGTGCCGGGCTCAGATCGTCATACAGCAGCACAAGAATATCATTAATGGTTTGAGCCGCCCCGATCTCCCAATCCCACCAGTTGTCATACGGCGTTTTATTCTCGTTGTACCGGTTCGCGTACATCCAGTCCATGGCCTCGACAAGATCCTTTTTCAGCGCAGGATTGTTGTACAAGGCCGAGTAAGGCGTCTTATAAGCAACCGCCATCGTTCTTAGGCGGGAGAAATTCGATGTCATCTGCGCGGAGACGGTCGTGCTGGCCAGATCGCTCCAGAGATACGTGCGTCCCGCCGCCGTGTTCAGCTTGTTCCAAAATCCGGTTTGCTCCGCATTGCTGACGGAGGAAGCCAGACTGTCCAAAAAATAAGCGTAGTCGGCATCCGCAGGGTCATAGCCGGTACCGCCCGTCAGCTTGTCCAGCCATTTCAGCCGGATTGCATCGTAGGCCTGCATCATCTGGGCGCTTTCCACGCTGACAATCGATTGCGCCGACAAACGGCCGTCATCGGTCTGAGCGGTAATGGTAGCGGAACCTACCTTGTTACCGGTAACCAAGCCCGCCGCCGATACGGAAGCGACCGAAGCGTCGGACGACGACCAGAGCACCGTTACGTCGGGTGCCGCGCTGCTCGGCGTAACGACCGGAGTCAACTGCGCGGTTTTCCCCACTTCGACGGATACGCCGGTTGGCTCCAAGGCAAGACCGGTCGCCCCGGTCCACTCCGTAAGCGTCACATCGTCCACCCAAGCGGTACCGGAAGCAAAATCGAAGATCGGCTCCACCACGACTTTATTCACGTTCGAAGGAATCGTCAAATACAGATCGTACGGCTGCCAGTCGTTGGTTCCTTTTAATTTCGGCGTCAGCGGGCCGTCGCCGATTTTCGTACTCGAGTTAAGATACTGCGTCCGGACATACATGCCGCCGCTTCCGGCGTTCACGTTGTCCGTCTTCATCCACAAAGACAGCTTATAGCTTTTATTCGGTGTGACGAGCGGCGATTGCGTGACGGAAGCCCGGTCCGATGTCGCGCTTCCGGACAGCTTCAGGGCCTTCGTACCGCCGTGCGCTTGTGTTGAGTCCACAGCGAAGGCGCCGCCGCCGACCTTGAATCCGCCTGTCCAGTTGGACGGCGCTTTTCCTCCCGTCCACTTCCCGGAGCTGTCCGTGACAACGGTTTCAAAATCGCCGTTCAACACCAAGCTCCCTGTAGCGGCCATCCCGATCCCTCCTCCTGTCGAGACCAACCAGCCGGGCATCACTAATGCCAGGATCGTCAAAATTTTCACTATGTTCATTTTCATTCCGGTCCCTCCCAGCGGCTTTCGGCCAAACGTCCCCCCAGTTCAAGCAGAACGCGCGGGACTCGGCCGCTATTGCATCTCTATTCTTACAGAAACCTATTCTTACAGAAACGCCGTCCGCTCGGCAAGGCTCAATTCTTGTACATCCGCCCGGGCAAAAAATGTTCCCGGCTTTTCGCCGCCGTAGACAGCCATTTTCAAACGAAAAAACCCGTCTTATAGAGGCCCATAAGGACGGGTTAGGCAGCATCGTAATTTCCGGACGCAAGCCGGATTAATTAACTTCTTTTTCCAATATGGTAATGAACACTTGGGGCGCGACTTCGACGTCTTTGGTCTCCGCAAATCCGAATTGCTTGTATAACGAGATTGCGGAACCATTTTTGGCCCCCGTGCTCACCGCAAATTTGCGGATGCCCGGTTCGGATTCGAGCGCGTACTGAACCAAGCTTCTCCCGATGCCTCTGCGAAAATAATCCGGATGCACGACCAACCGGGTAATGTGCAGCACGTCCTCCTGCTTTTCGACCGCAATGACCCCCGCCAACGTCCCGTCCGCAGCATAGCCGTAAAACGTCTCCTCCGCTTGCATCAACGTCTGGACCGTATCCCGGAGCTGGGGAATGCCGTCGAAGCCGATCAGCTCCGCTTCGACACGGTAGGCCGGAAGCTGCACCCGAAGCACTTGCTCGGCCACCGCAGGCTGCGTCATGTCCAACTGCTGTATCATCTCAATCCTATCTCCTTCTCGTCTTAGTTTGATATCCCTTTATCGTAACGAAGAGGCGCGGGACCGGCCAAGCTAAAAAATAGGTTTAGTCAAACAATCCAAGAGGATAATTTTGAACAAAACCCGAGTCATTTTTCCATAAAAATACATATCACTGCAGACGTTCGAATAGGATACATTGTGGACATGGCCCCCGGTCCGATGCGCCCGTTTTCCTGCCGTTAACGGCAGCTTGCAGCCGGATTGTACTTTACCGGGAATTCGAGTACGGAAGGAGGGAACGACGATGTGGGTCAAGCCAAAAGCCAAAATCATCGACGTCTGCGCCGAAGTGACCGGTTATGCCTGCCAGAAATAAGCGGCTCCTGAAGCCGCAGCGCACAACAATCGGGTTGCCGGAGAAATCCGGCATCCCTTCTATAAGGGGGACGACGGATGCTTCTCAAAATTATCGGGACGGCGGCCGGAGGAGGCTTCCCGCAGTGGAACTGCGCTTGCCCCAACTGCCGCTTGGCACGCGCCCGCGACGGACAGGCGCTTACCCGGATGCAAAGCAGCGTGGCCGTCAGCAACGACGGAGCCGCGTGGTACTTGATCAACGCTACGCCGGATATCCGCCAGCAGATCGAAGCGCAGCCCTCCCTTCGGCCCGGACCGGGGCTCCGCAGCACGCCGATTGCGGGGGTGCTGCTGACCGATGCGGAGCTCGATCATACGATCGGGCTGCTTAGTTTAAGGGAAGGCGGGCAGTTGGACATTTATGCGACCGGTCCGGTCATGCAAGCGCTGGCCGGGCCGTTTCCCGTCCGCCATATGCTGGAGCCTTACGCTGGCGCACACTGGCGGACAATTACACCCGGCGTTCCTATTGCCCTGTTCGGCGGAAGGCTGGAGGTTATCCCATTCTGTCTCGGCTCGAAAGCACCTCGCTATGCTTACGGTTGCTTGGGCGGAGACGGAGGCGAGGAAGCGCCCGTCTGGGTTGTCGGCTACCGGATCGAGGACCGGCTGACCGGCGGCAAAGCCGTCTACGCCCCGGGCGTAGAGGCCTGGTCGGACGAGCTGGAGCGGATGCTGACGGATGCGGACTGCATTTTGCTGGACGGCACCTTCTGGCAAGCAGACGAGCTGAAGGGGCTGGGCGTCTCGGATCTCGCCGCTTGGGACATGGGGCATGTCCCGATCGACGGAACGGACGGGAGCCTGCATCGGCTTGCCCGCCTGACCGCGGCGCGTAAAATTTACGTGCATATCAACAACACCAATCCGATACTGAATCCCGCGTCGTCCGAATGCCACACGCTGCTTGCGCTCGGCATCGAAATCGGATACGACGGCATGGAGCTGGAGGTATGACGATGAGCGAGCCATGGTCGAACGACGAATTCTTGATGCGGCTGCGCCGGATCGGAGAACAGCGGTATCACGACAAGCATCCATATCACGTCCGCATGCACGAGGGAAAGCTCAGCCCGGAGCAGCTTCGGGCCTGGGTTGCCAACCGGTTTTATTATCAGCAAAACATCCCGGTCAAAGACGCACTCATCCTGGCCAAGCTGCCTACCCGGGAGGACCGGCGCCGCTGGCTGCAGCGTATCGTCGACCACGATGGCCGCGAGGGGGACGAAGGCGGCATCGAAGCGTGGATTCGCCTCGGAGAAGCCGTCGATATCTCCCGCGAGGACCTGCTCAGCGAGCGGCTCGTGCTCCCTGCCGTCCGCTTCGCCGTCGACGCATATGTCAACTTCTGCAGGCTGCAGTCGTGGCCGGAGGCCGTCGCTTCCTCCCTGACGGAGCTGTTCGCGCCGACGCTCGTCTCCCGGCGCATCGTCGTCTTCGAGGATTTGTATCCGTGGATACGTCCGCAGGGGCTCGACTATTTCCGCACCCGGCTCCACCAAGCGCCGCGCGACTCCGATCACGGGCTGGAGCTCGTGCTGCGCGAATGCCGCACCCGCCGCGCTCAGGAACGGGCGGTCGCCGCGCTCTCGTTCAAGTGCGACGTGCTATGGTCACTCCTTGATGCCCTGCAGCTCGCTTACCCGGATGCGGAGAGCCGCGCATGAGCTGGGGGCTGCAGGAACGGCCGGCCATTCGCCCCCCCGCCCGCCTGAAATTCGACGCGCTGCGCAAGCAGGAGCTGCTGCTCCTCCCGGAGCGTGTCGTTCAATTGAATGAGACCGCCGGAGCGATTTTGCGGCTGTGCGACGGGCGGCGAACCGTCGGGGAGCTGACGCGCGAGTTGGAAGCGAAGTACGGACAAACCGGGCTGCAGGACGACATTGCTGAATTTTTAACGGAGGCCGTAGAGGAAGGCTGGGTGGAACGATGTCTATGAGCTTGCCGTACGCGCTGACCGCCGAGCTGACTCACCGCTGTCCCCTCCGCTGCCCGTACTGCTCCAATCCGCAGGAGCTGGAGCGGCGGGACAACGAGCTGCCTACCGACGTATGGCTGCGCGTCCTGGAAGAAGCCGCCGGGCTGGGCGTCGTCCAGCTACACCTGACGGGCGGGGAGCCGCTGCTGCGGGCCGACACCGAGCTGCTCATCGAACGGGCGCGTTCGCTCGGCCTATTCGTGAACCTGATCACAAGCGGCGTCGGGCTGACCGAAGCACGGCTCCGCCGGTTGGCGGAAGCCGGGGTCGACAGCCTGCAGCTCAGCCTTCAAGCGGCAACCCCGAGCCTGTCCGACCATATTGCCGGCTTCCAGGCGTTCGATAGAAAGCGGCAAGCCGCCGCCCTCATCCGGGTCGCAGGCCTTCCTTTGAATATGAACGTCGTTCTGCATCGGCACAATATCGGGGAACTGGAGGCAATCGTTGAACTTTGCCTCTCCTGGGGGGCGTCGCGACTGGAGCTGGCCAACACCCAGTATTACGGCTGGGCACTCGTCAACCGGGAAACGCTCATGCCGACGAAGGAGCAGCTCAAGACGGCCGAAGCCTCTTTTGACGAACTAAAGAAGCGGATTAGCAAACAAATGGAGCTGATCTGGGTCGTCCCCGATTATTACGCCGAGCTTCCGAAGCCTTGTATGGGTGGCTGGGGCCGGATCTCGCTCACCGTGTCTCCGAGCGGCAAAGTGCTGCCCTGCCCTGCCGCTTCGAGCATCGAGACGCTCACGTTCGATTCGGTCCGGGACCGGAGCCTCGCTTCGATCTGGTCCGAATCCGCCGCGCTGAACGCCTTTCGCGGCACGGATTGGATGCCGGAGCCGTGCCGCAGCTGCGACCGCCGCTTCGAGGACTTCGGCGGCTGCCGTTGCCAAGCCTACCTGCTCACCGGCGATGCCTGGCAGACGGATCCGGTATGCCGTCAGTCGCATCACCACAGCTTGATCTCGGACGCTGTTGCCGAAGTAAACGAAGCCCGTCCGACAGCTTTGGGCTCTGTCGAAGCGCCGCCTTCTTACGTTTACCGGGGCTGAAATAGCCCCCAGAAAAAAATAAATCCAAGACCTGTACGGAAGCTTTACTGTCCCAAGGTCTTGGATTAATGCATAATGATCCCGAAGCTCAAAGGGGAGCGGGGCTCCTCCATCCATTCGCTTAACCGTTCCCTGCTCCGCCAAACGCCTTTTTTTACACGTTCCGAGGACATCTCCAAAATTTCCCCGATCTCTTCATAGGATAGCTGACATTCGTACTTGAGCGAAACGATCAGCCTTACCTCATCGGGCAGCGCATCGACGGCTTCGAGAATCGTACGGGGGCTGAGCTTGCGCGGCTTCAGCCTGCGTTTGCCCGCGGCTTTCGCCATTTTGCACCGGTGAATAAGCATCCGGTAAGCAGCCGTCCTCATGGAACCGTTCGTCGGCGCAAACCCTTCCTCCGCATATCTGCGAAACACCTCGACGAACGTACGCTCCACTTCCTGCGCCGCAAGCTCGCGGTCTTGGAGCAGCCGGTACGCAAGCCGGTAGATCGGATCTTGCAGCGATTCGACAAAGCTGCGGAATGGTTGAAGCTGTTTTTGGCCGTCTGCAGAAGCCGGCTGGTATTGCTTTGGATTCATGCTTTTTGCCTCCGTTCTCATCATCTCTTCCATTATAAGAACGCGATGTGTACTTCAAGTGTCTTTTTTGGAAAAGCAGACACAAAAAAAGCAGCCTAAACCCCGATTCGTGAGGTTTAGACTGCCCTGCAGCATATATCTTATTTGCGCTTAACGCCCAGCGTGACAATCTCGTAAGGACCGACCGGCAGAGACAGGTTCGGCTCCTCCGAAACAAGCGCTCCCGCTTCCTCCAAGACGTTGCTTTTGTAGACCGATTCCGCGCCGCGGGCCGAATGCAGCCCCAGCTCCGTCCCGGCCGCTTCCATGTTGAACCATCTCAGCATGAGATCGCCGGAAGCCTCGCTCACTTTCATGGACGAGAACGCAAGCGCGCCGCCTTCCCAGCGGTACGGGGCATAGCCCGAAGCGATCGGACCGCCGTGCACGCCGGTTTGGCAAACCGTCCACGGAATCTGGAACTGGTACGCCTCGGCAAAAGCGCCCGAAGCCGAGCCGTCGCCGCTGTGCGGAATAATTTCCATCCGCACCGTATGCTCGCCGAGGCATTGCGCCTCCGGCGTCGGGAACAAGCCCCAATCGCCCAGCTCGCTGACGGATCGAAGCAGCGTGACAGCAATCGTATTGCGTCCGTCCCGCAGCACTTCGTACTCCTGAAGCCCGAGGTTGGCGATCGTGAGGCCCGCCCCTGCTCCGCTTACGTCGACGAACGCTTGCTGATGCTGGGCATTGCTCGGATTTTCCCACTCCGCCGCCGGCTCGTTGTCCCGCGTCGCAATCTCGAAGATCGAATCGGCGCGGTGTACGGCCGTTTCCACGTCAGTCGGGAAGAGTGCGCGCAGCCGGTGATCCTTCGCCTGGTTGTTAAAGGACGCCTGCAGCTCGACACCGCGGCCACTGCGGCTCAGACTGACCTGCGTGCGGATCGTGAGCGGCACCATGTCCTTGACACGCTGCCCTTGGCGATGCGGGAAATAGACCAGCTCCCGCTTCTCCTGCTCGAATACGGCATCGCCGGATGCCGGAACCGACCATTCGTGCACGATTTCCACCGTCGCACGGTACGGCGTATCCTCGACGATGCGGATATCCGCCTTCAGTCCTTTCGTCGTCAGCGTCGTCTCGCCGTTCGGCTGCTTATACATATATTCGTTGCCGATATCGCCGGTATTCTCGTACACGCCCAAATCGCGGAACGTGCGGCCCGTTTGCTTGTCCGTCACGGCGAGGGAACCGTCCTCCGCGATCTCGACGCGAAGCAGGGCGTTCTCCATCACCCGGTCGCCGTTCAGCAGCGAAGCGGCATCGGCAGCCGGAGACGAAGCCGGATCGGCCGATTTGAGCCACGCGTACGCGGCGACACCGAGCGCAGGCACGTTCTTCGCCTCGAAGGTGAGGCTCACCCTGCGGCACATATACGGCTGGCGGAACTTGTCGTCCGGCAGGTCGTAGCCGAACTGCAGGCCCAGATCCTGCATCGTGAACGGTACGGCTCGGCCTTCCGCATCGACCAGCGTGCGGCCGGAGACGTCGAGCGCCTGCATGCGGCGGCTCATCTCGTCCAGCGGGAAGCCGTCGCGGAAATACAAGCGCTCCGCGTCCAGCTCCACGGTGACGACTCCGGTCCGCTCCCAGCCCGTCGTATTGAAGACGACGAGCGGACGCGCCTCCGCGCCCATGCGGGCGAAGACGGACGTGTCGATCGCTTCGGCGATGACACGCTTGCTGTCGTCGACGATCGTCTCGGCCACATGGCGGCTTTTGTCGAAGCGGGTCACCATCTCGCGGTGCACCTCGTCCACGCTGCAGCCGCAGATGCTGTCGTGCGGGTGATTCTGCATCAGCGTTTTCCAAGCGTACGTGAACAAATGGTGCGGATACTCTTTACCCAGCAAGTGCGCGAAGGACGCCAGCGGCTCGGCCACTTTCTCCAGCAGCGCTTGCCCCCGCTGATTCATCTGCTTCAAGTAAACGCGGGCGGACGCGGTATTGACCAGCGTCGACCATCCGTCCGTGCGCTGGCTGCGCAGCTCGCCCTTCACCACGGACAGCTCCCGGTCCAAGGACCGGTTCACGGCCTGCAAATAATCCGCCACGTTCGAGTGGACGAAGTCGGTGTCCGGGAACAGCTTCCGCGCCGTACGGATCGCATCGGACAAGTCCTGCTGGATCGGCTGGTGATCGCATCCGTTCATGAACAGCAGCTCCCCGGTGGAAGCGTATTTCTCGGCATCCGCCAGCTTCCGCTCCCAGTATTCCTTCGCTTCCTTCTCGTCCGTCGGAACCTCCATCCCGTTGCAGTACCAGTTCGCGAACAAGATGCCAAGCACCCGCGAGCCGTCCGGACCTTCCCAGAGCAGCTCGGAGAACGACGATTCGTAGTCCGAATCGGACACGGTATTGTTGAAGCCGGTCGGCTTGACGCCGCGGCCGAACATCGCGTTGTCGATACCCGCCTGGCGCAAAATTTGCGGCGCCTGCCCCATGTTGCCGAACGTGTCGGGGAAATAGCCGACCTTGGCGATCGTCCCGTACCGTGCAGCGTCTTGATGCCCGATCTGCAGATTGCGCAGGTTCGCTTCGCTGCTCGTCAGGAATGCATCCTGCAAAATGTACCAAGGCCCGATATGAATGCGGCCTTCCCGGATGTACGCTTCAAGCTGCTCCTTTTTTTCCGGCCGCACCTGGAGATAATCCTCCAAAATAATCGTCTGGCCGTCCAAATAAAAGCTCTTGAACTCCGGATCGCGCTCAAGCGTATGAAGCAGCGTGTCCATCAGCTGGATCAGCAGCATATGATGCTTTTCATAAGGCAGATACCATTCCCGGTCCCAATGCGTATGGGAAATGATATGCGCGGTTCTTTTTTTGCTCATGGCTTGTGACGCCTCCTCCCCGGACTACTCTCCGGTCACTTGGATATGAACTTCCTTCGGCCGGTACACGGACTTCAAGCGTCCTTCCCGGTCGACCGCGAACAGCACCGAACGCTCTTTCTCCAGCACAAACGAATACCGACGGCCCGTAACCGGGTCCTTCACTTCGACATCGGTATCGAAGGCGAATTCGGACACGAAGACGAACAGTGCGCCGTCTTGGAAAGCGAGCTTCCGTCCGTACACGCCCGGGAATCCGCCGCCGCGAAGCCATTCCAGCTCCGCGCGGAAGCCCGCCACCGTCAGCGCGTGCTGGTATAGCATCGCAAGCGGCTCGGCGCGCTCGTTCAATTCGACCGGCAGCGGGCACCAGAGGAGCCGCCCCGAACCGAGCGGAACGTCGATCAGCTTGTCGGCTTTCGCCTCAGCAGCCTCATCCGTTCGAACTTCCTTCGCCACCTCGGCGATCCGGCGCTGTCCGAACGAAACAGGCAGCAAGCGGCCGTCGAGCTCCAGCATTTCTTCGCGCCGCACGTTGGCCGAACGGTAAGAGCCGACCGCATCCTTAAGACGCTCTTCCGGCTGCCAGTAAGCATCCAGTCCGAGAGGACCGGTGACGAGCAGCGTCGCTCCGGTAGCCCGTACAATGGCGATCAATTTCGCAAACGCTTCGCTATCTATATTATGTGCGCTCGGCAGGATGATCAGCTTCGCCGGCACTTCGGCGAGTGAATCCAGATGGTATTCCCCGACTCCGCGGAAAGGAACTTTCAGCTCGTAGGACAGCATCCGCGTCAGACGGGTCGTTGCATCGAACGCCAATTTCCGGTTGGAAAAGTCGTTGGAATACGGGAAGACGACGGCGACCTCTTCCAGCTTGCGGCCTTGGAACAAATCCCGGATTTCTTCCATAAAACGGCCGAAATCATAGGAAACGTCCGCCTCCGGCTTCTCCGTTCCGTCCGCCCGCAGCGCCCCGATGTGCGATTCGTTGGCATTGTCCATATAGAAATTAGTGTTCCAAATCCAATGAACCGCCCCCGCGCCGCCCGTCGAGAAAGCATAAGCGTATTTGCGCTCCAAAATGCTGCGCAGCTCCGTCTCCGAGCGCTTCGCCCGTCCGTCCGGCGTCTCGACGTACATGATGCCGGTCTCCTGCACGAGATTCGGCTTATCCGGCGTCTTTGCAAAGATGCCGTCCCATACAAGATGATCGTTCAGCCACCACGAGTGAACGGTCGTGTAATCCGACGCCTCCGCGTAGAAAAACGGCGACGGCCGCTGCGCACCCAAGGCTTCGTCCTGCCCGACGACAACCATATGATCGGGGCAGACGTCCTTGATCGCTTCGTAGAGCTGCTTCGCCCACCGGTTGTGCATCTCCATCGAGAACAGCGCGTAGTCGAGCCAGCGGGTGCCTTTTTTCCCTTGGTGCATATCCTGCACGTTGAAGTTGATCTCTTCCGGCTCCGGCGGGACCGCCGCTTCAAAGTCCGGCAGTTGCACCGGCGACATGTTCCAGCGCTCCTGCAGCACTCCTATCGAGCCGTGCCGCTGCTTCAGCCATTCGCGGTAAGCAGCCAGCTCGAACGGATCGCGGCACGACCGCGGGCCATCGGAGAAAATCTGCGGCGGATCGAACATCGACGGCTCGTTGATCAGATCCCAGTCAACATGCTTCGTATCCTTATGCCGCGAGACGATCGAACGCACGAACCGTTTCTGCGCTTCCACGCTGCGCGGGTCGAGGTAAGGGTTGAGGCCCTCCCAAGGCTCCGGCGTAAACGAAAAGAACGTGAAGGTGATCTGCAAATCATGCTTCTTTGCCGTGAGCAGGAAGGCATCGATCGAGCGCAGCACCTCTTCGGAAGCGTGCCCGTCAACCTGCATGATGTTGCGGTACGCCGTCCAAATGCCGGTCCGAATCCAGTTGATCCCGGCCTTCCTCATCTGCGCCATGTCGCGGTCCCATACGGCCGCATTTGGCAGGAATAAAAACTTGCGCGCCACGTCCGATGTCATGTATGTCATCCCAACGACCGGTAGCGGACGTCCGTCCTTGACGAAATAGTCCCGGCCGCAGCTGACCGGCGTGCCTGTGGCCAGCAGCTTGGCGTCCATGCCCCAGAAGCCCTGCCGCAGGATGCGCGTCTCCCCGTCCGGCGCTTGCACCTGACAGACGATATGGTAAAAGCCGCTCTGAATGTCAAGCGGGACGGAAATGCGGTGAATATTCAGCTCCTCCGTGACGTCCGCTTCAAAGCGGTGCTTCCAGGAGGCTTGTCCTGCCTCGTGCTCCAGGGAAACCGAGAATTTCCAAGCCTCGTCGCCCGCCCCGGTTCCGCGCCCGATCCGCTGCGTTTGCAGCGTAAGCATCGCCCGTTCGCCCGGCTCGTACGAAGCGTAGTTCGGCTTGATCCACAGCTCGGTCACGCCTTTGGCGCAAAACGCGGCCCATTCCTTCAGCGCTTCGGCCCCGCCCTCGTTCCAGAATGCTGCGGTCAGCGGTAAATGAAGGAACAGCCAGCGGCTTCCGACGAAGGGGCCCTTTGTTTGCTCCCAGAGCACGACCGGCGCGGCTACCTCCCGGCCTTCGGCCGAGATGCCCTTCAGCAGCGCATAAATATGCGTGTCCATCGGTCCGGCGGAGCCCATTTGATGTGGTAAATCGCTGCTCTTCGTCACATGCGGCACCAGATTCCACGTGTCCGCTATCGTAAGCAGCGCTTCCTTGCCGACCAGCAGCGGAATGTCGGTTGTGGCTGCCAGCTTCTCTACTGAAGCCGCATCGACCCGGAGCACCTCATGAATATGGAGCTGCTGGTGGTAAGCCGTTTGCTCGGCTTCGACATGCCAGCTTCCGTTCTCCGCCCGGACCGGACGCTTGAACGGCGCGCCGCCGGCGCTAATGAGCCCGCCGCCCTGCCGGAGAAAACCGAGAATCGCGGGCCAAGCGTTTTTCGGAAAATATGGCGCATGCAGGTTGACGAAGCAGCCGCCCTCGGCGGAGCTCAGCGCCTCCGCCAAGCGGTCCGCCGAAACGACCTGCCCCACGCCCTGCAATTGTCCAGCATCGACCTGCATCCCTTCGCCGAGCGGAAAGCCCGGATCGTAGAAAATGACGATCGGCCGTGTCATACAATCCCTTCCTTCATCGCTTCGTATACAAGCAACGAGAACAAGCTGTTGGACCATGCAAACCAGCTCCGCGTGAAGATCGTCGGGTCGTCCGCATGGAAGCCTTCATGCATAAAGCCGGTATCCGCGTCCGTCGCTTCCAGCATCGCCAGCATTTCCAGCTTCTCCTCTTTCGTGACCGCCGTCAGCCCCTGCATCGACAGCGCCATGTGCCAAATATAATCCGGCGGCGTGTGCGGGCTTCCGATGCCTTTCGCTACTTTGCCCTCGTAATAGAACGGATTTTGCTTGCTCAGGGCAAACCGTCTCGTATTTTGATAAATCGGGTCGTTCGGCGTCGTGTAGCCGATATACGGAATCGACATCAGTCCCGGCGTTCCGGCATCGTCCATCAGGCAGTAGTTACCGAAGCCGTCCGTCTCGTAAGCGTAAATCGGGCCAAACTCCGGATGGCGGTAAATGCCGTACAACTGAATGCCGTGATCGACATCCGCTTCCAGCTTCTTCAACTCGTCGACGAACGCCAGATCGCGGAACACCCATTCGGCCATCTCGCGCATCTGCCGCAGCGTCACGACCGCGAACATGTTCGACGGAATGTTGTAGTGGAAATCGCAGGCGTCGTCGCTCGGACGGAAGCCCGACCAGATCATCCCCGTGTAGTTCACCGGCATGCCCAGCCCGTTGTTGCGCAGCGAATCCGTCGGCACGTCGTTATTGCGCATGAAACGGTACGGCGATAGCTCGAAGTGGCGCTGCTCCGTTTTCCACAGGTCGACCGTTTTGCGCATCGCAGACTTGAAGTTCGTATCGAAAATGTCCGTCCGTTCCGTTTCCTTCCAGTACTTGTAAGCCAAGCGCATCGAGAAGCAGATCGAATCGAGCTCGAATTTGCGCTCCCACACCCATGGGGACATTTCGGTCTCGTCCGTCGTATTCCAGTGCCAGTCGTTCGCTGATTCGTTGAAGGCGTTGGCATACGGATCGATATGGATATATTGAATGTGCCGTTTAATCAGGCCTGCGATCAGTTGCTGCAGGTCCGGGTCGTTCTTCGCCAGCGGCACGTAATGAATCACTTGCTCTACGGAATCGCGCAGCCACATCGCCGGAATGTCACCGGTAATAATGAACGTCGTTCCGTCTTCCATCCGTTTCGTCGTCGTCGCCAGCGTGTTCGGGAAGCAATTTTTAAACAATTGCAGCAGCTTGGGACGATGAGCCAGCTTGACCTCCGCCTCCGCCAGCACGTCCTGCACCGCCCGCGGCAGCTCCATCGCAGGAATCGGAATTTTAGGTAATCTGAATTGTTCCATCTCGTCCGTCAACCTCCATTTTTTCTACTACTCACCGAAGGAGAAAGGAATGTTTTGGGGTCGGGTACTCACACGGCTGCAGTAGCACGCGGTGGGGTATCCACTGGAGGAGCGGCAGCGTTCGCCTTTGTCCGCGGGAAATATCCGCCGCCAAGCGGCTTAAATTAAAGATTTCCTGCGGACAAGAGCGACCGGAAGTGGATACCCCACCGCCCGCCGCCGCCGTTTGCCCGATAAAACTTCCTTACTCCTTCACCGCACCAACCGTCAACCCTTGAATAAAATACCGTTGGAAGAACGGGTACGCGAACACAATCGGCCCCGTCGCCAGGACGACCATCGCCATCCGCGACGTATCCTGCGGCAGCGATTGCAGCACGGCTACGCCCATCGACGGGTTGCTCGTATTTTGCAAAATAAACTGCATGCTCGTCTCGATCCGCATCAGCATGGATTGCAGCGGCACCAAGCTCGGCTTGTCAATATAGAGCAGCGCGTTGAACCAGTCGTTCCAGTACCCGAGGGTGCTGAACAAGCCGATCGTCGCGAGCCCCGGAAGCGATAAGGGCAGAACCAGGCGGAAGAAAATCCCGAATTCGCCCGCACCGTCGATTTTTCCCGATTCGATAATGGCATCCGGTACGCTCGTAGAGAAGAACGTCCGCATAATCATGATGTAGAAGGCGTTCACGGCCAGCGGCAGAATGAGTCCCCAGATGGAGTCCTTCAGTCCAAGCAGCTGCGTGACGACGATATAGGTCGGGACGAGCCCGCCGTTGAACAGCATCGTGAAGAAAGCGAAAAATGAGAAGAAATTGCGGTATTTGAAGCTTTTGCGCGAGATCGCGTAGGCGAACAGCGCAATCATAATCATGCTGAGCAGCGTACCAATGACGGTAACGGCAATAGTGACACCGTAGGACCGCAGCAGTTGATCCCCGGCTTTAAACACGTAGCGGTAAGCTTCCAGACTCCATTTTTCCGGAATGATCCGGTAGCCGTTGCGCGCCAGCGTCCCTTCGTCCGTAAACGAAATGATCGTAACGAACACGAAAGGAAACACGCACGCAATAGCCAAAAAGCCGGCAATCAGGTTAAAAATGACGTTCCAAGCCGGAGACAAATGATGAAAATCCCGGCTTCGTTTCATCGTTCGCGCAGACACGGTCATCTCCTCCTTTTTCCATATGGATTAATACAATGCGTTGTCTTTATTGAATCTGCGAACAATGGCATTGGAGGTAATGACGAGCACGAAACCGACGAACGACTGATACAAACCGGCCGCGGTACTCATACCGATTTCCCCGGTAAACTTCAGACCCCGGTACACATACGTGTCGATAACGTTCGTAACCGAATACAGCGTTCCCGAGTTGCGCGGCACCTGGTAGAACAGCCCGAAATCCGCGTAAAAAATACGTCCGATCGCAAGCAGCGTCAAAATGGTAATCAGCGGCGTCAGCATCGGCACCGTAATGTGGCGGATTTGCTGCCATTTGTTCGCTCCGTCGATCATTGCCGCCTCGTACAGCGACTTGTCAATCCCCATGATGGCCGCCAGATACACGACGCTGTTGTAGCCGATCGACTTCCACAGAAAGACGAGTGTCAAAATAAGCGGCCAATACGTCGGGTCGTTATACCACTGCGTGGCGGTAAGCCCGAACGCTTTGGCGATTTGGTTGATCATGCCTTTGTCGAAGCTGAGGAAGCTGAATACAAAATACCCGACAATAACCCAAGACAAGAAATAAGGCAGGAACATCCCGGTCTGATACAGCTTGGCCAGCTTCTTGTTGGCGATCTCCGCCAAGATGATAGCCAGCCCCACGGCCAGAATCAGGCCGATTACGATGAATACGGCGTTATACATCAGCGTGTTCCGCGTAATGAGAAAAGCGTCCTTCGTGCTGAACAGAAATTCGAAGTTTTTGAGCCCGACCCACTTGCTGTTCACAATGCTGGCCAGAAACCCGTCACGGTGGTACCGGTATTCCTTGAAAGCGATAATCGTCCCGGCCATCGGCAGGTAAGAGAAGAAAAGAAACCAGATCGTGGCGGGAAGCACCATGAGAAGCAAGGCTTTGTTCCGACTGAGATCCTTGAGCACACCCTTCACATTCATCACCCCTCGCGTTCAAAGAGACGGGGCGAATGAATGCCATTCGCCCTGAGTCCCGTTCTTATCGTTCACCTACAAAGCTTCGGTCAAGGCTTCGGTCAAGAAGCTCTGTTGCCTTTTGAAGCTTGATTATTTTTTGGTTGCTTTCCATGCATCGATTTGACGCTGTGCTTCTTCCATGATTTTGTCGAGGCCGGCAGCTTTCAGCTTTTGGTTGGCCTGCGGAATAATTTGATCCGGATCGACCGTACCGGTCATCAGCGGCGCCCAGAATTCTTCTTTGACGTTCTGTACCGCTGCGATTTCGCTCGTCACTTTGGACGGGTCGAAGTTGAAGCCAAGCAGCGCGGCAGGCTTACCGGTAGCGTTGAATTTCTTGAAGCCATCCCATTTGTCCTTCGGATCGGTCGGGTTCAGATACGTGATCATCAGGTTACCCAGCGAGAACGTCGGCATGTCGTAGTTTTTCGATTCCGGCAGGTTCTCCATCACGTCGTCGCCGACTTTTTTGTAGTGTACGCCTTCGATCCCGGAGTCGACCATGTTGCGCAGCACCGGATCGGTATTCAGCAGGTTCAGGAACTCCATCGCCTTCTCCGGATTTTTGGAGTTCGCCGAAATCGCTTGCATCGAGCCCATAACGGACCAGTTGTAGATGTAAGCCGGGCTGGCTGGCGTGGAGACGACCGGATATCCGTAGCTTGCCGTCCACAGGTTGTCTGCGAATGGCTGCGTCGTTGCTTTGTCTGCAAACCATTTGCCGGTTTTTTGAACGTCCGTCGAGGAAACCATCGTTGCCGCTTCCGTAGGAATGTAGCCGGCTTTGTAATATTTGTGCATCGTTTGGAGCGTTTGCTTCATTTCCGGCGTATCCAGGATGTTGACGACCTTGTAGTCTTGGTTGTCGACTCTGACCGCCATCGGCATTTTCTCGATCACGTAGTCGTAAGGTACGAAGACGCCGTAGTTTTTGTCGACGGAGAACGGAATAACGCCCGGATCTTTTTCTTTAATCGTTTTCAAGAGCGGCTCCAGGCTTTCCAGCGAGTTGACGTTCTTGATATCGAGGTTGTACTTGTCGAGCAGCTGCTTGTTGAAGCGCCATACCTCTTGCGCCGGCAGCTCTTTGTTGGCCGGAATGCCATAGTTGTGGCCGTCGACTTTGGAACCGCTTAAGAAGGCGGGATCAAGCATGTCCTTGATGCCTTTGCCTTGTTTCTCAAGCAGATCGTCGATCTTCATGAACGCGCCTTTTCTTGCGTTCTGAACGTAATCGAACGCCCAGGAAGACGTGAACATAATATCCATCGGCGTACCGGAAGCGGTCATGACCTGCATCTTTTGCGAGTAATCGCCAAAGTCGATCATGTTCATTTTGACGGTAACTCCGATTTTTTCTTTCGTATATTTGCTGACCTCTTCCATGACCCGGTCAACGTCCTTTTGAGGCGTGCCGATCGTATACCAAATCAGCTCAACAGGTTTGCCCGCGGCGCCTCCTGCGTCCTGCGCGCTATCCTTGCTGCCTCCGCATGCGGTCAGAACGACCGAAGCAGACAGCATGAGCGCCAGTCCGGCAAACAGGCTTCTTTTTTTCATTTTCATGTTCGCAGATACCTCCCTTTTTCTTTCAAGCAGCCGTTGAATCGTTTCAATGGCTACCTTTACATTAACTCAAGAAAGCATTTACAAATAGGCAAGAAACTAAAGGTATGCTGTACAAAATAAAGAAAGGGTCTGCCGTTTTTCACCCTTCACAGCAGCCCCTTGTAATCCGTCGGAGAAATCCCGACATATTTTTTGAATTGTTTGTAAAAATAACTGGTTTCCCAATACCCGACGGTTTTGGCGATTTCCTGAACTTTCAGATGCGTCTCCTTCAATAACGTCTTCGCCTTCTCGATGCGGTACTTGTTGATATACTCCGTAAAGTTCTCGCCCGTCTCCTTATGGAACAGGTGGCCGAGATACACCGGATGAATATTGAACTGCCCGCTGAGCGTCTTCAGCGACAGCTCTTCGGCATAGCTGTCGTGAATCAGCTTCAGCACCTGCTGAATGACGGGGCTGCGGACGTCCTGGATCAACGAATCGACGGTTAGGCCCGCCACCGTCTTCACGGCGTCGGCCAGCCGATCCACCGTTCCGGCATGCAGCACGCGGTCGAAGGCTTCCTGATACAGCTCGGACGAATCCGTATGCTTAATCGCTTTCAGCTCCATCTTGAAGCGGATCATCAGCTCGATGGAGATTTGCTGGAGCCGGGCGGGCGTCATGCCCTCCTGCGCCAGCAGCCGCTCGTAATCCTGATCGATGCGGGCGAGTAAGCTATCTTTATCTTTGGCTAAAATAAGCTTGGAATATTCCGCCCACTCCAGCGGAAAATCGAGTCCGGCCGTCTCGCCGGAAACGGCGACCTCTTCATAATCCAGAATGTCGCAGCCCTGATAAAGCAAGAAAAACTCCTGCGCCTTCTTCGCATGCGCGTAGCTTTGCGCTGCCTCGTAAGGCAGCCGCTCCACGCTGCCGAGCGAAATGCGGCAAGAGCGGGAAGCCGCGGCGCAATCGGCCTTTATCCGGGCCAACATCTCAAGCGCGGCGCGCTTGCCCTCCGCCGGTTCGTCCAGCGTAAAGACGACGACCAGCTCGCCGTCCATATTATGGAACGGAATGGCCGACAAGCCCGGCAGCCTCTGTTCCGCGGCGAGGTCGGCGTCTCCCGCGTCCCCCTCCGGAAAACGGACGAGCGCTACAAGCACATAGGGACGGTTCAGCTGCAATTGCAGCAGCTCGGCACGCTCGTCGAATTCGTTCGGCGCAATCTGGCCGGTCAGCCACCGGTGCATAATATGCTCCTTCAAAATGCGCATGTCCTGTTCGCCCAAGACGCGCTCGGCTTGCGCAGCGTTCAGCTTGTCCGTCGTCGTGGTCAGCGTGGAGCGAAGCTCCTGCACGTCGATCGGCTTGAGCAAATAATTTTCGATCCCAAGCCGCATGCCTTCCTTCAAATAATCGAACTCGTTGAAGCCGCTCAGGATGATGACCTTGAGGCCCGGATTCCATTCGCGGACAGCGCGGACAAGCTCCAGCCCCGTCATGACCGGCATCGAGATATCCGTTATCAGAATGTCGGCGGGCGTTCGCTTCAAGGCGTCCAGCGCCTTCTGCCCGTTCCCCGCGTGACCGACGATTTCGAGCCCCAACGCGGCCCAGTCGATAATATCGTACAGCCCTTCAATAATGAAAGGCTCGTCATCCACCAAAAACACTCTATACATCGGATTCTCCTGCTCCTTCCTTTTCCGGGAACCACACCGTCACGGTCGTACCAACCCCGGGCTTGCTCTTCAGCTCCATCCCGGCCCTATTTCCATGCAGCAGCTTGAGCCGCTCGTAGACGACCCGCAGTCCGAACGAGCCGCCGATCTCTTCGGGCGCTCCGAGCGCTTCCTTGATTTCCTCAAGCCGCTGCGGCTCGATCCCACTGCCGTTGTCCTCCACCCGGACGCGAATCGTCCCGTTCTCCCGGGAGAACCGGATGACGGCGCGGTTATCGTCCCGGTCCGACTCAATGCCGTGAACGATGTAGTTTTCGATGATCGGCTGGAGGAACATTTTGACGACGGGAATCCCATACAGCTCCCGGTCGCATTCGATGGCGTAAGTAAATCGATCTTTATACCGGATACGGAACAGCTCCAAATACAGACGGCACGCCTCCAGCTCGTCCTTGAGCGTATAGACGGCCTTCTGCTGCACCACGTTGCGGAACAGCGCCGACAGGCTGAAAATCATCTCGCCTACGTCATGCGCGCCCTGGGAGATCGCCCGCATCCGGATCACTTCGAGCGTGTTATATAGAAAATGCGGATTAACCCTCGCCTGAAGCGCCGCGAATTCCGTATGCTTTTGCCGGATTTCCGCTTTGTACACCCGCTCGATATAGCGGTTCAGCTCGTCCAGCATATCGTTGAAGCTGCGGGAAATTTGGCCCAGCTCGTCTTCCTTCGGCTCGATGATGCGCGAGGTCAGGTCTCCGGTCTCTACCTTTTTCATAAATCGGATAATTTTGTTCGTCCGCTTGGCGAAATTGATCACGACGAGCGACGGAAACAGGATGGCAATCAGAATACCCAGCACGCTGGCGATGATGATCGTCCGTCTCCAGCCCTGGGAAGCGGCCGCGATCTCCTGCTTCGGAATCGTACCGACCACGACGTAGCCCGCCTGGTTTTGCGCCAGCGTCGTAATATACGATTCCTGCTCCAGCATGCCCGTCTCCTGCTGAATTTGGTTCATATAAGGATAAGACTTGCCGTAATACGTGCCCGAGGAATCGAAAATCACATTGCCGTCCGGGGTCAGCACGAGAATGGTCCCCTTGAGCGTCTCTTTGTAGCTGGCCAGCGACTTCCAAATGCCGTCGGAATCGAAATAGATCAAAAGCTGCCCGATATATTTCAGCGAATTTTTGTCGTTCATGACCGCCCGGACGGCAAACAGCCGGGGGTCCCATTGATCGATTTCCTTGCGTACCCACGGATTGGGGACGGAGACGTTCTTGTTGTCCAGCGCCATCGCGTCCGGGACATACGAGTGGACGGCATTGGTCACATGAAGCTTCGCCGATTTTTGTCGGTTATACACATACAAGGACTGCTTCTCCGCGCTGTACAGCATCAGATTCCGGATATCCGGATCGTCCTCAAGCCGGTTGGCAAAATAGGACAAGCCGTACGGAGCGACATCTTCTTCATAATATCGGTTCAAACCGTGCTCGATATAATCCCGAAAATCATGCTGCAGGAAATACGAGATGTCCGCAACCAGCCTCGGATCGCGGTATACGCCAAGCACCATCGATTGCACCGACTCGTATTTTTCGCTCAAAAATGCGTTTACGCTTTCCATCGCCTTCTTCTGGTTGTCCATCTCCCGCTGTACGACAGATTGCGACATCACGTGATACATCAGGTACGAGAGCGTGATGATGGTCAGAATCGTAATGAGGGCAAACGAAAGCAGCAGCTTCATGAACAAGTTGTTTTTAATGTATCTCCGGTATACGCTTCCAATCATTCGTCCCACCCCCTGCTGCCGTTCCTACGCTACGATCCCTAAATTATAGCATGTCTGAAAATGAATCGGGAAATGTTCCAAAATAGTTCAAAAGTTCGATTTTTCACAAACGAATTCTCGGGATCACTGTGATCTAGATCATATATTCCGGGACAAGCTTTCCTCACAATAGAGATAGACCATGACAATCCTCACAACGATCCGTGACGGTTTGCCAAAACAACAGGTTCAGGAGAAAGGTGGAACAGGAATCCCATGGATGTAGTGATGCTCTCGCGCATACAATTTTCCGCAACGACGATTTTTCACTTTATTTTCGTGCCCATCTCGATCGGATTAGCGCTGATGATTGCGATTATGGAGACGATGTACGTAGTCAAAGGTCAGGAAGAATATAAACGGATGGCCAAGTTCTGGGGCAAATTGTTTCTGATCAATTTCGCCGTCGGCGTGGTCACCGGGATTTTGCAGGAATTTCAGTTCGGCATGAACTGGTCGAATTATTCGCGGTTTGTCGGGGACGTTTTCGGCGCTCCGCTGGCCATCGAGGCTTTGCTGGCGTTCTTCATGGAATCGACGTTTATCGGCTTGTGGATTTTCGGATGGGAACGGCTGTCGAAGAAGGTCCATCTGGCCTGCATCTGGCTGGTGTCCATCGGTACGACGTTGTCGGCGTTCTGGATTCTTGCGGCGAACTCCTTCATGCAGCGTCCGGTAGGCTTCGCGGTCAATAACGGGCGAGCGGAAATGAACGACTTCCTCGCTCTGATCACGAACGGCCAGCTGTGGTGGGAATTCCCGCATACGGTGTTCGGCGCTTTTCTGACCGGCTCCTTCTTGGTGGCCGGGATCAGCGCCTGGAAGCTGCTGAAGCGTCAAGACGTGTCTTTCTTCAAAAAGTCGTTTCAACTCGCGATCGTGATCGCCTTGATCTCCTCCGTCGCCGTCGCGCTGTTCGGCCACCAGCAGGCGCAGTATCTGGTTGCTACCCAGCCGATGAAAATGGCGGCCAGCGAAGGTCTGTGGGAAACGAGCAGCGATCCTGCGCCCTGGACGGTCACGGCGTTCATCGATCCGGTGAAGCAGCAGAATACGATGGAAATCAAAGTGCCGTATCTGCTCAGCTATTTGTCGTACAGCAAGTTTTCCGGCAGCGTGCCGGGGATGAAAAATCTTCAAGCGGAATACGAGCAAAAGTACGGTCCGGGCAACTACATTCCGCCGGTGCGCACGACGTTCTGGAGCTTCCGCATTATGGTAGCGGCCGGCACAGTCATGATTCTGCTGGGCCTGTACGGCTGTCATCTCGCGGCCCGCAACAAGCTGGAGCAAGCGGGCAAGTGGTTCCTGCACGCGATGGTGTGGGGGATCTCCATGCCGTTCATCGCCAACACCTCGGGCTGGATTATGACGGAGATCGGCCGTCAGCCGTGGGCCGTATTCGGGCTTATGCGTACCGAGGACGGGGTGTCCCCGAGCGTCAGCGCCGGGCAGGTGCTGTTCTCGCTGATCTCATTCACCGCCGCCTATACGGTGCTCGCTATCGTCATGGCCTACTTATTCATCCGAGTGATCAAAAAAGGGCCGAATGCCGTCGATCATGCCGAAATCGCGCATGCGGACGATCCATTCGACAGGGAGGGACAACATGCTTTCTCTAAATGAGCTTTGGTTTATTCTTGTAGCGGTTCTGTTCGTCGGCTTCTTCTTTCTGGAGGGCTTCGATTTCGGGGTGGGCATGTCTGCGTCGCTGCTGGGCAAAACCGACGGACAGCGCCGCGTACTCATTAATTCGATCGGCCCGTTCTGGGATGCGAACGAAGTCTGGCTGCTGACCGCGGGCGGCGCGATGTTCGCGGCTTTCCCCAATTGGTACGCCACGCTGTTCAGCGGCTTCAATACGCCGCTTGTCGTTCTTCTGCTAGCCTTGATCGGCCGCGGAGTCGCCTTCGAGTTTCGCGGCAAGGTCGACAGCCGACGCTGGAAAAAGACCTGGGACGGCGTTATCTTCATGGGCAGCTTGCTGCCTCCGTTCCTGCTCGGGGTCGTCTTCGCCTGCCTGCTGAAAGGCTTGCCGATCGACGGGCAGATGGAAATGCGCGCCGGATTGTTCGATATCGTGAACGTCTACAGCGTCATCGGCGGAGTGACGGTCACGGTGCTGTGCCTCGTGCACGGCCTGATGTTCACGACGCTGCGGACGACGGGAGACTTGCAGGAACGGGCGCGCGCGCTCGGCGGCCGGCTGCTGATCCCGCTTGCAGGGCTGCTCGCGGTATTCGGGGCGATGACCTATGCGATGACGGACGTATTCCAGGTCCGCGGCGCAATTTTGACGGTCATGGCCGTTGCCGGGGTCGCCGCGTTCGTACTGGCCGGTGCCTTTAACGCCAAAAAGAAGGACGGCTGGGCGTTCGGCATGACGGGAGCCGTGATCGCTCTGGCGATCGTTGCCGTATTCATCGGACTGTTTCCAAGGGTGATGATCAGCTCCATCGACAGCGCGTTTAACCTGACGATCCACAATGCCGCTTCCGGTCCGTATTCGTTAACCGTGATGACGTATGTCGCTTTAGGCCTGCTTCCTTTCGTGCTCGGCTATCAAATCTGGAGCTACTTCGTCTTCCACAAGCGCGTGCACGAAAAGCAGCATCTGGAGTACTAACATGGGAAAGGCGCTGCTCGGTTATCAAGGAATCAAGCCGGTTCTCGTCCTCATGACCTTGCTGACTTTGGTGCAGAGCGCCGCCATCCTGGGTCAGGCGGTATGGCTGGCGGAGGTCGTCTCCGCCCTGTTTGCCGATACGCCGCTGCAGGAGCTGACAGGAAGCACGCTGCTGTTTCTGCTCGCATTTCTGCTCCGTCAGGCGACGGGACTCGTCCAGCAAAAGATCGCGTATCGCTATGCCGAAAAGACGGGCGCAAGCTTGCGCAAGCAACTGATGGAGAAGCTGTTCGAGCTCGGGCCCAGGTTCGCCAAAACGGAAGGCACGGGCAATCTGGTTACGCTGGTGCTGGACGGCATCTCGCGGTTCCGCACCTTTCTCGAACTGGTGATTCCTCGCATGCCTTCCGCGGGGGTAATCCCTGCGGTCGTGCTGGCGTACGTGTTCTGGCTCGATGCCGTATCGGGCGTCATTCTGCTCGTTACGATGCCGATTCTCATTGCGTTCATGATCTTGATCGGACTCGCCGCGCGCAAGCAAATGCAGCAGCAGTGGCAGTCTTACCGCGTCTTGTCGAATCATTTTGTCGATTCGCTCCGCGGGCTGGAGACGCTGAAGGTGCTCGGCCGCAGCAGCTCGCACAGTGAGACGATCGGGCGGGTGAGCGACAAATACCGCTCGGCGACGATGCGCACCTTGCGCGTGGCATTCTTGTCGTCGTTTGCGCTCGATTTCTTCACCATGCTGTCCGTCGCCTCGGTAGCCGTCAGTTTGGGCCTGCGGCTGGTGAACGGCGACCTCATGTTGGTAACGGGGCTCACGGTGCTTGTTTTGGCGCCGGAGTATTTCCTCCCCGTCCGCTTGGCGGGGGCCGATTACCATGCCACCTTGAACGGCAAAGAAGCCGGTGAGGCGATCCGGGCGATTCTGGATCGGCCGTCCGGGACCAAAGCCGCGCCCGAGCTTCCGGCTTCGTTCATCTGGGGCAGCGACAGCGAGCTGACGCTTTCCCGGATTCAGGTGCAGCATGAACCGGAAGCACCGTCATCGCTGCAGAACGTGTCCGGGCGAATCCGGGGCTTGCGGAAAATCGGCATCGTCGGCGAAAGCGGCGCAGGGAAATCGACGCTGATCGACGTGCTGGGCGGTTTTCTGCATCCGACGGCCGGGAATATTGAACTTGACGGCTCCAAGGTTGGCTCCATGCACGCAGAGGCCTGGCTTAGCCAAACGACGTACATTCCGCAGCATCCGTATTTGTTCCACGGCTCTTTGGCGGACAATGTCCGCTTCTACGCTCCGGACGCGCCGCAGGAAGAAGTCGACCGGGCGATTGCCGCGGCCGGACTTGCCGAGCTCGTCGCCGGCTTGCCGGGCGGCAGCGAAGAAATCGTGGGCAATGGCGGGCGGCCGCTGAGCGGCGGGCAAGAGCAGCGTGTCGCCCTGGCCCGCGCTTTTCTAAGCCGGCGGCCGGTGATGCTGCTCGATGAGCCGACCGCCCATCTAGACATCGAGACGGAGTACGAGCTTAAAGAGACGATGCTTTCCTTGTTCGAGAATAAGCTGGTGTTTCTGGCGACCCACCGCTTGCACTGGATGCCGAATATGGACTGGATCATCGTCCTCGATCAAGGGCGTATCGCCGAAACCGGCACACACGAGGAATTATTGGCGAACAAAGGGATTTACTATGAATTGATCACATCGCAGCGGGAGGGGATATCATGAAGCGGGAAGCTTGGCTGCGCCCGGAGTCGCGGGCCTTTTACTGGCGGTTCGCGGCGATTGTGGCATTAGGGGCGTTAACGGCCGGGTGCGCCGCTTCCCTGATGTTCACTTCCGGCTATCTCATCTCCAAGTCGGCACTGCGGCCGGAAAACATCTTGATGGTCTATGTCCCCATCGTCTTGGTCCGAACCTTCGGGACGAGCCGGGCGGTCGTGCACTACGTCGAACGTCTTGTCGGACACGATACGATCCTGCGTATGATCTCGCACTTGCGCGTCCGGCTGTACCGGCTGCTCGAACCGCAGGCGCTGTTCATCCGCTCCCGCTTCCGCACGGGCGACATGCTCGGCGTGCTGGCCGACGATATCGAGCATCTGCAAAACGTTTATCTGCGCATCGTGTTTCCGGGCGCGGCCGCTTTCATCGTGTTCGTGTTGTCGGTTGCGGCGCTGGGCTGCTTCGACGGAAGGTTCGCGCTGCTGATTGCCGTTTATTTGTTAATTCTCGGCCTCTTGCTGCCTGTCGCTTCCTTAGCGGTCACGCGGAAGAACCATACGCTGATCAAGCGGCAGCGCGGCGGCCTGTATCGGAAGCTGACCGATGCGGTGCTCGGGATGAACGACTGGGTCGTCAGCGGGAGAGCGGCAAGCTTTATTCAAAGCTACGAAACGGACGAAGCGGAAATGGCGGGAGTGGAGCGGCGAACGAGCGATTGGACGCGGCGCAGAAATGCGATCGCCCAAGGGGTGGTCGGCTTGATGATCGTCTCTATGATCTACTGGGCGGGCCAGCAAGCGGCCGACCAGCAAATCGCCGCGACCTTGATCGCCGCCTTCGTGCTCGTCGTGTTCCCGGTGGCGGATGTGTTCCTCCCCCTTTCGGAGGCCGTGGAGAAGCTGCCGCAGTACCGGGAGTCGCTGAACCGGTTGTCGGGGATTGGTGAGCAGGTCGGCAACGCCCCTGCCCCGGTGCAAGACGACCGTAAGGCCGCGGCGGTCTGCACGACAGCGCATCTTCAAGTCGATAGCGCGTGCTATCAGTACGAGCCTGGAAGCCGGCGAGAAATCGACCGCGTATCTCTGGATCTTCCGCAAGGAAAGAAGATCGCGATCATTGGCCGCAGCGGCGCAGGCAAATCGACGTTGCTGAAGCTCATTCAGGGGGCGCTCGTCCCTACGGAAGGGCAAGTTACGGTGAACGGTATGCCGGCACATTCGCTTGGCGATGGCATCTCCGGCGTCATCTCGGTCTTGAACCAGAGTCCGCACCTGTTCGATACTTCGGTGGCGAACAATATCCGGCTCGGGAAATCCGAAGCCTCGGACGAGGACATCCGCCTGGCCGCCAAGCTCGTCAAGCTGGACGCCCTGATCGAATCGCTGCCTGCAGGCTATCGGACACCCATGCACGAAACGGGGCTGCGCTTTTCAGGCGGCGAACGTCAGCGGATCGCGCTTGCGCGCATCCTGCTGCAGAACACCCCGGTCGTGCTGCTCGACGAGCCGACGGTCGGCCTCGACCCCCGCACGGAGCGGGACTTGCTGGCCACGATTTTCGATACGCTGCGGGACAAATCCTTGATTTGGGTTACGCACCATCTCGTCGGAGCCGAGCAAATGGACGAAATGATATTTATGGAAAACGGCCGCGTCGAAATGAGGGGCACGCACGCCGAACTCATGGAGCGCTATCCGCGCTATCGGAATTTATACCGTCTGGACCGGCCGGGCGAGCCGGTTCTATAATTCCAGCCCGCCTTAAAAGGCGGTGAGCTACCGCTGCTGACAGCCATTGTCGGTAGCTTTTTTCATGCTTTCCATTGGGTATCTTCAACCGCTAAAACGATGAGCACAAAGAAAACAAGGACCACCTAAAAAGGTCGTCCTTGTTCTTAAAACGATGGGAAAGGGAGCCGTGACCGTTCGGATCTTCAGCTCTTGAGGAAAGCCTGCATGTATGGACATGCGGTCGCGGGCTACGAGATTTGTATGCCTTTCTTGAGCGACTTCAGGTCGCCATTCGGATTGACCAGCAAGGGCAGCATCTTCACACTACGAACCATCGGGGAGTGGCACTGCCGGCATACCGGCACATCCTCGAACGCAAAGTTGTCCCGCATCCAGCCCTTACATCCTTCCTTGCTGCAAGACCAGATCGTCGTGTTTTCCTCAGGGATATCCTCTAACGATTTCTTTTGAAAGTTCACAGTTAACCCCTCCCTTGATTTAAAAACCCTTGATCCTAAAAAAACTGCCCTCAACACAAGTTAAGGGCAGTTTGCTTGGGCTTACATTACAGCTTTACAACATTTTCGGCTTGCGGTCCGCGGTTGCCTTGTACCACATTGAATGTGACACGCTGGCCTTCATCCAACGATTTGAAGCCGTCACCTGTAATCGCGCTGAAATGCACGAATACGTCGCCGCCGCCTTCCGTTTCGATAAAGCCAAAACCCTTGTCGGCATTAAACCATTTTACTGTACCTGTTTGCATCGTATGACCTCCAAAATTTGTTTAACATGTATTTTTTATCCTTCAAAGAAATAAAAAATTCACATATTGAAAAAGGTTCCATCACACAAATGATAACCCTTTACAATATGTGAATTCACAGGTCAACTTTATGATTAACTTAAGCTTACCATAATTAGATCCAAAAGACAAGTTTGTTACCGGAAGTAAAGTTAAAAAAAGTAAATGCCCGTTAAGCTCGGGGCAGCCGAGTTGAAGGACGAGTTTTACGGATTCTTAACTTGACCCTACGCCGGATTGCCCTTATAGTTACTACAAATGTATGAGGTGAGAACAAATGTTAGGCGGTCGTTCATGTTAAATTCCGAGGAAAAAAAGCTCATCGTGAAAATCGCGAAGCTGTATTATTTTGAAGCTTGGACCCAGGAAAAAATTGCGGTGAAATTCGGCATTTCACGGCCCGCCGTCTCCAAGCTGCTCCAGAAGGGACGCGACGAAGGCGTCGTGGAAATTCTCATTCATGACGATACGCTGGAAACCGGCGATCTGGAGAAGGAAATCGAAGCGGCCTTCGACCTCAAGCAAGCGATCGTTGTGCCTACGCGCGACTTGAAGCAGGAGCTGGTCTACAGCACGGTCGGCAAAGCGGCGGCCGGCTTTGTGCTCAAGGCGATGAAGCAGGCCGAGCGCATCGGCGTATCGTGGGGAACGACGCTGTTCCACGTCGTGAAAGAATTTCCTTTTGAAAAGAAAGAGAACCTCAAGATCGTTCCGCTTGTCGGCGGGATGGGCAACGACAAGACCGAAATTCATTCTAACCAAATTGCGTACGAGCTGTCCAAGAAACTGGGCGTAAAATGCGAATCGCTGTATGCTCCTGCGGTGGTGGAAACCGAGGAGCTGCGGGATAAAATCGTCGAGCTGCCGAACATTTCTTCCGTTCTGGAGGAGGGCAAGCAAATCGATCTGGCACTGGTCGGCATCGGGAATCCGTTTGCCCTGTCGACCATGGAACAAATCGGCTACTTGAACCAAGAGGTGCTGCTGCAATTGAAGGCCTTGAACGCGGTGGCCGATATTAATTCCCGCTTTATTGATCAAGACGGGGCCCTTTGCAACCACCCTATCAACAATAAAGTGATCGGCATCGAGCTGGAGCATCTGAAAGCCGTAAAGCTGGTAATCGCCATCGCGGTCGGACTACACAAGGTGGACAGCATCCTTGCTGCGCTGAAAGGCAAGTACGTGCATGTGCTGATCACCGACGAGCCGACCGCATCCAGCCTCGCCGCGAAGTTAAAATAGAACCTTGATCGCAGCCGAACGAACCGGCAACGGAGGGAGCCTCATGAAAGAAACCCGGCTTGAAACTTTTCTGCACTGTAATGATTGCAAGCAAGAGCAGGATCATGTGATCAGTTACCTGAACAAACGGATCTCCGAGATTGAGTGTCAGGCATGCCATCGGCGGCTTTCCATGCAGATCGATCTTTCGCACGAGCTGTACGACGAGCTGTTTACCAGAATCCGCACCAAGCCCGCCCGAATGACCGAAGAGTACAGGCGTCATGTCAGTCAGTTTCTGCTCACGCTTCCGGCCAGGGTCGCCAGCAAGCCTTACCGGGTGTACCGGGAATGGAAGGAAATCCGCGGCTTTTTCCATAAGTATCGGGTAAGGAAAGGCTGACTCGGCTGCCATGTTATTCCCATATCCATACAAAGAAGAAACCTTCAACCCGCGAAAGCGGATTGAAGGTTTCTTCTATATATACTGCCTACAACAAGCCCACAAGCCCAAGCCCATACGCAATACCGTCATGACCGACATCCTTTGTAATATAACGCGCCACTTTTTTCACGGATTCCGGCGAGTTCCCCATCGCCACGCTGTGGCCGACATATCGAAGCATCTCCAGATCGTTCAGGTTGTCGCCGAAGGCGTACACCTGCTCTCGCCTGAAGCCGAGCCTATCGATGAACCGCTCAATGCCCTGCGCTTTGGAGCCGCCGAAGGGAAGCACATCCATGGACAGCCGGTGCCAACGGACAAAGTCCAGCTTCCGGAACCGCTCGATGTAGCCGGATTCGTCCTGCTCGGTGCAGAACAGCATCGTTTGATAAATGTCCCGGTCCGCGTAAAAATGCGGATCGTATTCGGGATGGGGATACTGCAGCGTCCCGATGCTTTCCTCGACGTACGGATGACGCCTGCTGCTGCTTCTCATGCCTTCATCGTCCAAATAAACGAGCGGATGACCTTGCTGCAGCGCGTATTCGGATAACGAACGGATGACCTCCGTCGGAATCGGATTGGTATAAATCAGCTTGCCGTGCAGCATCACATATTGGCCGTTGAAGCCGACGAAGGAATCGATGCCGAGCTCGCGGCGCAAAGGCTCAAGCATGAATGGAGAGCGGCCTGTCGCAAAAGCGACCTCATGCCCCGCCTCCTTCAGCGCAAGGATGGCTTCCTTCGCGGAAGCAGGCAGCCGCTTGTCATGATCCAGCAAGGTCCCGTCGATATCAAAAAAAATCATGCTTCGCGTTCGGGTCACATCAACACCTCGGTGCAGTAAAATTCTATAGCTGTTCTTCCGCCGGTAAATGGAGAGAGACCTTCTCGTGCAGTTGAAATGGCAGCGGCGAGCTGATCTCCCATTGACCGTCCTCGGACCGGACATGGTAATGAAATTCTTTTCCTTGAAACTGCACGTTCATCACTTCTCCCGTAATCCCGGCTTGCTCCAAAGAACCGAGCTTGAACTGATCGGGCCGGACCGGGTACATGCCGCACGACTTGAAATAATCGGCGACACGGCCGCCCTGCCACTGAACGGTACCGTCCGAGCCTATCGGCACAAAGCTGTCGCGGTTCCAGCGTCCACGGACCATGTTGGCCTTCGACACGAACTTCGCGACAAATTCGGTTTCCGGGCGCAAGTAAATGTCCTGCGGCGTCCCGATCTGCTCGATGCATCCGTCCTTCATCACGACGATTCGGTCGGCCATGGCGAGCGCTTCGCCCTGATCGTGCGTCACGTACACGATGGCCGTTCCGGTCTGGCGGTGAATCGCTTGAATCTCGCGGCGCATATCCATGCGCAGCATCGCATCCAAGCTGCTGAGCGGCTCGTCCATCAGCAGCAGCGACGGCTCCGCCGCAATCGCACGGGCAATCGCCACCCGCTGCTTCTGCCCGCCGGACAGCTCGTGCGGCATGCGGTCGCCGTGCTGCGCCAAGCCGACCATCTGGAGCACGCTCGCAATCCGTTCCTGCTCCCTCTCGCGAATATACGACGGAGTTTCCTTATGATGGCGGATCGGAAACCGGATATGCTCCGTCACATTCATATGCGGCCACAGGGCAAAAGCCTGAAACACCATGCCGATTCTCCGCTTCTCCGGCGGCAGGCTGAAGCCCGGCTTCGCGACCGTCGTCCGGTTCATTCGGATCTCCCCGGCGGTCGGCTGCTCGAAGCCCGCGAGCATGCGCAGCAGCGTCGTTTTGCCGCAGCCGGAAGGACCGAGAATGGCGACGAACTCGCCTTTTTCTATCGTTAAATTCAATGGCTTTAGCGCCTGAAAGGCTCCGAACGTTTTGCTGACTTCCACTAATTGAATGCTCATGAAGACTGGACTCCTTTTTGGGCTGAGAACTTCCGAATCAAATGCAGAAGCCCCATCCCCACCATAATCAAAAGGACGATCAGGCTGGACAATGCGGTAGAATACAGCGTATTGCCGGCTTGCTCGAAGCCGAATATTGTCACGCCGATCGTCTGCGAGCCGGTCGACCATAAGAGCGCGGACACCGTAAGCTCCGTGAACGCCGTCAGGAAGACGAGGAATGCGCCGCTCAGCAGCCCGGGCAGCAGCAATGGAAGCAGGACGAAGGCCCACTTTTTCCAAAATCCCGCGCCGAAAATATGCGCCGCCTCCTCCATCGAAGGATCGATTTGCGTGAAAGCCGTAATGCCCGCCCGCACCTGCAAAATCATGAACCGGCACACATACGCGATAAACAAAATGCGGATCGAGCCGTAAATGCCGGGATTCCAGCCGGGAATCGGCTGCATCCACGCGAAGATCATCGCTAGGCCGAACACGATCCCGGGCAGCGTATAAGGCAGGGCCACGGCAAGCTCCGCCGATTTGGTCAGCCACGACGGCTTGCGCACCCGCACATAAGCAAGCAAGGAGCCGAACACGAGACAAATGACTAGCGTCGTTGCCGATAGCGTCAGACTGTTCTGGATTGACTGCCATACCTTTTCGTTTTCGAGCAAAATGTATTTATAGTTCGACAGCGTCAAATTCGCCGGTTGAAACGGAAGCCCGTACGCCTTTTTCAAAGAAAGGGCAATCATGGACACGAGCGGCACGATCGTGATGACTGCGAGAAACGCCCATACGGCTGCGGTGACCCAAGTCCGGTGCTTCCCAAGCGCAAAACGCGGGCTATTATCGACGACGACCGTATCGGCCGCTTTAATTTTGCGGACCGCGAGCCATTGCAGCAGTGTGCCGATGATGGCAATCACGCCCAGCATGACGGATAAAGCGGCGCCGCGGGAGAAGGCGGACGGGCCGAAGCCGATAATCTCTTCGTAAATGAGTGTGCTAAGCACGGAAATCTGCTTCGGAATGCCCAGGAACGCAGGGATACCGAAGTTGTCGAGCGAGGCCAGGAACGCCAGCAGACCACCGGCCGTCAAGCCGGGCAAAGCCAATGGAAGGGTGACCAGACGGAACGTTTTCCATCTTCCGGCCCCGCTGGCTCTTGTCGCCCACTCCAGATCGCGCGGGATTTTTTTCAGCACGTCCACGGTCAGCAAATACACAAGCGGAAAATGATGAATTCCCATGACGAAAATAATGCCGCCGTAGCTGTACATGCTCCACGGCTTGGCATCCGGGTTCACCAGATGCAACAGGCTGGCCGCAAGCCCTTGGCTGCCCATGAAGGAAGACCAGGACAGCGTCAAGACATATGACGGCAGTATAAAAGAAAGCAGCATCGCCATGTGCAGCGTTTTCTTGTGCTTGATGTCGCTGTAGGCCATCAGCCAAGCCGCCAGCACGCCGAGCGCAATCGAGACGAGAGAGGAACCGGCCACGATCACGAACGTATCGTTTAACGTCTTCCACAGGCGGCTCTGCTGCAGCATTTCCGAGTAGTGCGCAAGCGTCGGACCGGCGCTGCCCTGCATGCTTAAAACGATCAGCTTGCCGATCGGCAGGACAAAGAAGACGAGCAGAAGAATAAGGGCAACGCCTACAAGCACTCGTTTCAATAGAAAGGAAGGAAAGGACAAGGGGACGGACTTGTCCCCTTTCTCCTCATGGGTCCGTTCAAGCCGAATCTGTTTGGAATCGATCATAGACTATGCGCTCCGCTTCTTATTGCCCGAAGACGGAGGTGAACTGTTTCTTATCCGCTTCGCGGGCCTCCGCCAATTTGGAAATCTCCGAAGAAATGACTTTAAATTGATTGATGCTTTTCAGTCCTTTCGGGGCTTCGACGCCTTCGCGGATCGGCGTATACCCGATGCTGGAAGCGAGCTTTTGACCATCCTCGGACAGAACGAAGTCCACGAACGCTTGGGCCGCTTTTTCGTTGGCCGCATTTTTCAAAATGCCGATCGGCTCGGTAATGACCGGAACGCCCTCCGAAGGATACACCAATTCGACCGGGGAGCCCTTCGCCTTCTCGCGGGCGACGAGATAATCGACCACCATGCCGTACGATTTCTCCCCACCGGCTACGGCGTTCAGCACGGCGCCATTTCCTTTGACGACCGCGACGTTGTTGGACTTCAAGCTCTTGAAGAAATCCCAGCCGAAGCCGTCCGTACGGGAGAGAACGCCGACGTTATACGCTGCTGCGCCGGAGTACAGCGGGCTCGGCATGATGGCGGCATCCTTGCTCTCAGCCGCGGCGAGCGCCTTCCAGGACGTCGGCGGCGTTTTTACCTTTTGGGTGTTGACCGCGAGCACGGTGGCCATCACTTTCGTACCGGAATAGGCGCCGTCCGGATCGACGAGATCTTTCGGGACTTTCGCCAGCTCGGGCGATTTATAGGAAGCGAGCAGATTTTGCTTTTTCAAGCCTTCGAACGTCACGGCGTCGGCCAGCAGGAGAACGTCGGCTTGCACTTTGCCGGCTTGATTCTCCGCTTGCAGCTTCGCGGTGACTTCTTCGGTGCCGGAACGGAAGCTTTCCACCTTCACATCCGGATATTTCTTATTGAAAGCCGAGACGAGCTTGGAGACATCGTCTTCCGGCTGGGACGTATAGAACGTAAGCTTGCCCGATGGCGCGTTCGTCTCTTGCTTGGCAGGCTCCTGCTTCGAACCGGGCTGCGCCCCTTGATTAGCCGCCGGTTGTCCGCTTGTGCCGCAACCGCTGAATACGAGTAATGCCGTCAAGCTCATCAGTAAAGAACCTTTTTTCAACAACCTCATTCTCTCCCTACGCGATGTATTTGGTATGTGTATATGTGTAGTATATAGAGCATTTGTCAAACGGCTGTTAATTTGAATGGCAACCTTTATAAACACCACATGAACCGATCTGATAACTCAGGATAAAAGGTAACGCCGAACCGCTTCGGCCACGCCGTCCTCCTCGTTGCTTGCCGTCACCGTGTCCGCGGCCCGCTTCACACAGTCGCTGCTGTTCGCCATCGCAATGCCGAGTCCCGCCCACTGGAGCATGTCCACATCATTATCGTAATCGCCGATCGCCACGACTTCGGCCGCATGCATCCCGTACATCCGGCATAGCGTCTCTAGCGCCGTTCGCTTGCTGACGCCGGCCGCATTGATATCGAAGCGCCGCTGTCCGGTTTTCGTCAATGCCAATTCGTTCCACGACCGCAGCTCGTCGTATAGCCTGACCAGCAATTCGGGGTCCTCGCTAATGATCGTCGCTTTGTACAGCGGCTCGGACGCCTCTTCGGCGAAGGCGGCCAGACGGCCCACCTGCTTCACTTGAATGCGGTCGGCTTGCTCCCGATAGTTCTCATAGGTCAACGGCTTGTCCGGATCGATGACGACATTAGCCAGCGGCCAACTCGCGTTCATCTCGTTCATTCGCTCGACAAACAGCGTCCGGTAGCCGTAAAAATGTACATATGCACCCGCTTCAGCCGCCAGCTCCGCGATACGTCTTGCCGCATCTGGCGGGATCGGAAAGCCGTGCACCCGTTTGCCGAATTCCGCATCCAGGATGGCTGCGCCGTTGAAAGCAATCAAGCAGCCGTTCATCCCTACATGCCGGGCGTGGAGCCAGACCGATGCGGGGAAGCGCCCCGAAGCGATGGTGACGTTCACCCCCTCTCGAATCGCCGCTTGCAAGGCGTCGCAAACGGCAGGCGTGATGATTTTGCTGCGGTTCAGCAGCGTGCCGTCCATATCCAAGGCGAGTAGTCGATACATGGCTTCGCTCCGTTTCAATGTGTAGGTTAGACCGTGTACATACTGGCCGAGTCGGGCAGAAACACCGGGCCGCCGAAGACGGCGCTTGCCGTTTGCTTCATCAGCTCGAAATTCCCGTCGCTGGGCAGATGCACGAGCACCAGCTTCTTCACGCGTGCTTTTTCGGCAATCGCGGCCGCTTGACCGGCATCCATATGTCCTTGTCCCGTCGTGTGGTAGCTGCCTTCGCAGATCGTCGCTTCACACAGAAAAATATCCGCGTCCCTGGCCAGCTCAATCAACGATTCGCAATAAGAGGTATCGCCCGAATAGACGAGGACCTTGCCTTTGTACGTGATTTTGACCGCAAAACAGGAAATCGTATGCTCGACAGGGACGAATTCGATGTCCGCGCCCGCGAGCCGGACTTTCAAATCTGGGCGGATCGGCGTGATGTCCGAATGCGGACCTTGCAGCTTAACGAGCATATCCGACGGCTCTTCCGGTGCGAAGAGCTTGAGCTTCTCGCTCATCCGGTTCGTGCGGAGAGCTCCGACGGCGGCGTATTGCAATATCCCGATATCCGCCATATGATCGTGATGCAAGTGGGACAGAATGACGCCGGACAGCCGTTCGACACTCGTATGGTAAGGAAGCCGGCTCATCACCCCGCTTCCGCAATCCAGCAAAATCTGCCCCTCGTCCGTTGTGACCAAGTATCCCGCAGTTGCTCCGCCGGCAGAGGGATACCCTCCCCAGTAGCCTAAAATCGTTACCTGCAATGCCCTCACCTCAAGTTGTCGTTTTCCATCGCTTTTTACATTTGTTCTTGTCGTGTACATTTGTCATAAATATAGGTCTAAAGGGGTGGAGGGTCAAGTTAAGATACTGTAAATGACCCGGACAAGCCCTGCGCAGGCAGGAGCATTGGAGGAAGCACATCTAAGGTTAAAGCATGAAAAAAAGCTCCATCATGAGGCCATGGCGGAGCTCCTTTTCGCTAAACATCCGATTCGGACAATCGATAATCGGCCCTGTTGGCCGTAGTCGGCTCCGACTTGACTTGCTGCTTCCGCAAGAGGACATCCCCTTGATTGCGGGCGGCGTCTCTTATCCTTTGCACGGTAAACTTGGAGATGGGTGCAGGGAGCTTATCTACCAAGAAAAATCCGACTTCGGCGATTTCTTTCCCGTCCGGTACGGGCGTCCCCTCCCATTCCGTAACTTTAAAGTCAAAAACATAGGCGTTACGCCCGGATAAATAATAGATGCCCGACAGCGTAAAATCGGCGGGGTGCATCGCCACCTGGATTTCTTCCTGGCACTCGCGGATGGCGGTTTCCCATGCCGCCTCTCCCTCTCTTTGCCGGCCTCCCGGCAGCCCCCATTTCCTTTTTCCGTCCGCATGACGAACCAGAAGAACCCTGCCGGCATCGTCGAAAATGACAAAGCCTGCCCGAATGCTTGTTTTGGACGGCATATCCGCTCCACCTCCTATGGGAGTAGTGTATGCTGCCAAAGTCCAAAAAGAGCGCGGCCGATTCGGGTGTCTAACGAAATAGCAGCGTGGTATAATGTTAGTGATTGGAGATGATCTGGATGACGGAACTGCTGGACCCGCGGAACGACTTTGTGTTTAAACGAATTTTCGGCAGCGAAGAGAATAAAGATGTGCTGCTGGCCTTTCTGAATCATACGTTCATGGAGGCGGGCGAGCCGCCGCTGACCGAGATCGTGCTGCTCAATCCTTACACCGAGAAAGATGCTCCATACGACAAGCAATCCATCTTTGACATCTGGGCCAAAACTGCCGAGGGCAAGCTGATTAATGTCGAAATGCAGCTGTTCAACAAATATGACAACGAAAAGCGCACCTTGTACTATTGGGGGAAACGTTACTCCAATCAGCTTCAAGAGGGGCAGACCTACAAAGCCTTGAAGAAGTGCGTCACGATCAATATTTTAAACTTTGCATTCCTGCCCAACGATCGTTACCACAGCGTTTTTCACCTGCGGGAGGATCATACGCTGATTCCCCTGATCGATGACATTGAGGTGCACTTTATCGAGCTGCCGAAGCTTGACGATCGCGCCGTTCCGATGGAAGACGGCCTAGTCAACTGGCTGTTGTTCCTGAAAGGCGTAAATAAATCCAACTGGGAGGTGCTGGCCATGAACGATCCGACATTGAAGAAGGCGATGACGACGCTCGAATTCCTGAGTCAGGACGCCGAAGCCCGTAGGCTGTACGAAGCAAGGCAAAAATATTTGCACGACGAAGCTTCGATGATTGAAGGCGCGAAAACGGAAGGAAAAGCCAAAGGAATATTAGAGGGAAAAATCGAAGTCGCCAAAAACATGCTGTCGATGGGCCTCGATATTCCATTGATCGTTAAAGCAACCGGATTAACGGAAGAAGAGATTCACGCCTTGAAACCGATGTGATCCGCCTTCGGATACGAACGCCAGCCTTTCGAGGTTGGCGTTTTTTCTTGAAAAAAATAGAGCAAATAATCACCACACGGAGAATTCTTCCTAATTATATCGCTTCAAATGCACCAGGAATGTTGTATAATACTATACTATACGTAAAAATATAGGGAGCTTGTTCTCCTGGCACAGTGAAAGGTACAGAAAACGATGCGAAAAGTTTCTCTACGGACGGTTTTGCGCATATATACTTACGACATCCGGCGTATTGTTACGAATTGGGTCACCTTGACGGTGGTCTGCGGACTCATTCTTTTGCCGTCGCTTTACGCTTGGATTAACATTTATGCTTCCTGGGACCCTTACGCCAATACGAAGGGCATCAAGGTCGGGGTCGTCAATAACGACAAAGGCGGCACGCTCAAAGGGCTTACCTTTAATATCGGAGACGAAATCATTCACTCGCTGCAGCAGAATGAGAAGCTCGGCTGGACCTTCTATAATACGAAAGACGAAGGCATAGCCAAGGCGGAAAACGGCGAGGTGTACGCCACCATTGTGATTCCCGACGATTTTTCGCTGAAAATGAGCACGATGCTTAGCGACCAGCCGGTCAAGCCGGAGCTGGAATATTATGTGAACGAAAAAGAAAATGCTATTGCCTCGAAAATGACGGATGCGGGCGCCTCGACGATCCAACGGGAGATCAGCACCTCCTTTATCGAAACGGTGACGGGAAAAGTGTTCGAAACCCTGAATAAAGCCGGCGCCGAGCTGGATCAGCAGTACCCGCAAATCGAAAAATACAAAAATTTGCTTTACACCCTGAATGAAAATATGCCGAAGCTGAATCAAAATCTGGATGAGATGCTGAACCGGGCAGAGAACGGTTTTACCCAGGTGGATAAGACGGCGGAGCATGTTCCAGCGGTTCAGGATACGCTCGGCAAGCTCATTGAGCTGAACGACGGATTAAGCAAGGATATGTATAAAACCAGCGACGATTTAAAAGAAATCGCGCCGGATGTGAAAGAGAACCTGTATCGGCTTCAGACGATTTTCAACCGATTAACCGAGACGACCGAGGACGTGAACAACCAGCTGACGGTGTATAAGCCGGAGGTGCTCACCCAGCTCGACAATGCCGTCACGGATCTCGATCAACTGCAGGAGCGGGTGAAGGATACGTCGGAGCAGTTGGAAAAAGCGGGCGTAACGGTGCCCGAAGAGACCCTTGCGATGGCGAGCGACATTGCAGTCGAACTGAACCAGTTCCGGATACTCCTGTTAGACTTAAAAGCAAAGATCAAGGATGTTAATGCGGCGGAAAATATTTTAAATAAGCTGCAGCCGATCAACGACCGGCTTCTGGATAAAATCACCAAATTCCAAGCTGCCGTCAATGCGCTGCTGGCTCCGCTCGATGAAGCCCTGAACATCCGGACATTTGCCATTCTCCGCGACAATCTGGAAAAAATGCGGCAGCTGTCTGCCGGGATCAGTTCGTTTACCAGGAATTTAAGCACGACGCTGGCCTATCAAAAATCGGACTTGGACGGCAAGCTGTCCCAAAACATCGAGATCATTAGCGACATGATGAACAGAATTCTCAAAAATGCCAACTCGTTGGCCCAATCCTCCGCTAAAGGCTCGTTTCAGCTTAGCAAGGATTTGAAGAAACTGGCTCAACGGCTGGAGGAGTGGAAGGGCAAAACGGCCGATCTCCGGAAGAACATCGCAGATAACCACAATCTGGAAAAGTTGCTGCCGGATCTGGCCCGAATGAACTTCTCGATTGCGGGAGATATCGGCAAACTGTCGCTTGCACTCGACCAGACCCTGTTTCCGAAAACAGAATCCTATCTGCAAAAAGGCTCCCTTCTTCTCGCCGATGTAAACGTGATTCTTGGCAACACGCAGGAGGATTTGGCCGCAGCAAAGGATTTGATGACGAGCATGTCATCCGGAGGCAAAGTGGCGGTAGACGATATCCGGAATTTCAAAGAGCGCGTGCCGGACCTTCAGCAGCGCCTGAGCGACCTGACGGCGGTCTTCCAAAAAATCGACAGCACGGTTGATGTCAAGGACATGATCAAGCTGCTGCAAAACCGCGGCATCGCAGACAGCAACTTCCTTGCTCTTCCGGTGACGATGAGCACGCACCCGTTATTCCCGATCGCCAACTATGGGGCAGGCATGACCCCTTTCTATACGACGCTGTGCTTGTGGGTCGGTTCCCTGCTTCTCACATCTTTGCTCACCGTCAAGTTCCAGCCGGCGGATTTCAGCTTTACCTCGCACGAAGAGTACCTGGGCAAATACCTATTGTTTGCGACCTTATCCGTGCTGCAGGGACTTATCGTAGCGCTTGGGGATATCTTTTTGCTGAAGATCCACATTCAGGAGGCCGGATTGTTCATCGGACTCACGCTGTTTTATTGTGTTGTCTTTTCCATGATCGTGTACACGCTGGTCACGCTCTTTAACAATATCGGCAAATCGATGGGCGTTGTCCTGCTGGTGCTCCAGCTCGCCGGCTCGGGGGGCACGTTCCCGATTCAGGTGACACCGGCGTTCTTCCAAACGATTCATTCGATGCTGCCGTTTACCTATGCGATCAGCGGGCTGCGGGAAGCGCTCGCCGGGGTAAGCTACCCGACGCTGATGAGGGATGTCTGGACGTTGGTCGGATTTTTCTTCGCATTTTTGGTTATAGGTTATATATTCAAGCCGACGCTCACGTCCTTCTTGGGCAAGTATTCCAAGCAGCTGCATCATTCAGGGGTCATTGGACACTGATTTCCGGAAAATTCAATATGGATACCGCCAGCCTCAAAAGGCTGGCGTGAGCTTGTTGAGAAAGTGGTCTAAGCAAAAATAGAGAAACATACGTAGGTGGGGTATCCACTGGAGAAGCGGTAGCGGCCGCCTTTGTCTTCGGGAAATGTCCGCTATTAAGCGGCTTCCAATCAAATTTCCCGAAGACAAGAGTGGTCGGAAGTGGATACCCCACCCCTTCGTTACCTCTATAATCCCGTTTGACCACTTTCTCAACACTCTGACGCCAGCCTCAAAAGGCTGGCGTTTTTGCTTGTGTCGCTTGAATGGCCTCATACATACTATCGATAAAAAAGGTTCAGGAGGTGATTTCCATCCTGCAAGTTATTGGCAAGCGTAGAAAGCTTCAACTGGGACTAGGCCTTCTCGCTCTCCTCGTGATCGCGTCCCTAGTGCCGGCACGGACTCCCTTGATCCGGGACCATCATGACGACGTTGTTCCAAGCAGTGTGGCCGTTCTTGAACAAGTGACGCTGGGCGGAATGGAGCAAACCATCCTTGTTCGCGGCCGCGACAAGCGGAATCCGATTCTACTGTTCTTGCACGGCGGACCGGGCTATCCGCAAATTGCATATGCGCGGAAATATCAACAGGAGCTGGAAAATCAATTTACGGTAGTTAACTGGGATCAACGCGGCTCGGGGAAATCGTATCGGTGGGGAATGACCGAGGACGATTTGCAGGTCGATAAGCTCGTTGAAGACACGCACGAATTAACCAACTATTTGCGTAAAACATTCAACCAACCGAAAATTTTCCTTGTCGGGCATTCGTGGGGGAGCCTTCTCGGGATATGGACGGTTCAAAAATACCCGGACGATTATTATGCATACATCGGGATCGGGCAAGTGGCCAATTCCCCGGAAGGCGAGAGGCTTTCTTATGAATTCGCCCTTCGCGAGGCAGAGGCCCGCAGTAACGAAGAAGCGATCCAAGCCCTGCGATCCATCGGCTCCCCTCCCTATGCAAATCCCCGCAAAGATACGACGCTGGAACGGAAGTGGGTGACCGCCTTCGGCGGCTCCGAGCGACAAATCGACTCGAATGCCGATCTGATCAAAGGCATCTTGTTCTCGCCGGAATATACCCTCTTGGACGGAATTCGGTTGGCCCAGGGAAACGCGTTGTCGCTGCGCGCCATCCGGCCTCAAACGGAAAATACGAATTTATTCGAAACGGTCCCGGAACTAAAGGTGCCGGTCTATCTGACCATGGGGAGATACGACTATATGACGCCCTCGGAGATGGCTTACCGGTATTACGAAAAGCTCCTTGCTCCGAAAAAGCAGTTCGTCTGGTTCGAGGAGTCCGCACATTTCCCTCACTTTGAAGAAGCCGATAAATTTTCCCGGCTGATGGCCGATATAAAAGAAGAAACCTGTAAGACCTCTCCCTAATGATACATTTCTCGTCTAAACTTACCGTTTACCGAATGGAAAGGATGATTGAATTGAAGCCGAATATCGGAGATATATATTGCGTGTATGTCGAACAACTACAGCGCTACGCCGCCTGTCAGGTTACCCGGATCGAAGAGGAAAAGGCTAGGCCGCTAGCCGCCGTACTGGAGCTTGACTGGACCGGGGACAAGCTGCCTACGGAAGAAGAGCTCGACAAGATGAAGCCCCTGTACTGCGATTATTACTTCTGGAACAACCAGCTTGATCATTCGTATGTCACTGCGCTGGTCCCCAAACATTACATTTTGGCGGGAAACCGGTCTCCGCTCGTCACCGAAAAAACAAACAGCTACAGCGGCGGTTGGCATACAGGCAAAAGTACGGTCAACCAATTGAAGTGGCGGAGCATTCCCGAAGATCGGCGCCGTTCGTTCAAGGAAGCGGCAAAGGACAATACGCCGGTTGTCGTAGGCAACATACAACTGGCCCGCTCGGCCAGCGGGGTCAATCACGTCGCGCTCCGGGAGTTCTCCGATTTGTCCGTGCTGGAACAGCTGCCCTGCCTGACGCGCATCGCCGCCGACCGTCCCTATGAATCACTGCTGCCGTTTGTTAACGACAATCCGTTTATTTACGAGCTGCAGCTGGACAATCACGGCTGTACGTCGATCGACCTCCGAGGCAGCAGATTAGAGCGCCTGATCCTTCAGGCGGACGGAGTGGAGGAGCTGTTTTTAAATAAAGGGCTGACCTTTCTATCTCTAACGGGCACCCCTTCACCTAAGCTGAAAATCCATGCCGAAGACGGCGGCCAATGGCTGACGGCAGCCTTTACGGATAACGTTCCGCCGGTTTGCGGTCTGGAACGTTTGTCGGGGCTGCACATGACACAGGCGAAGGAGCTGGATCTGGGACCGGTCGTCCAGAGTTACCCTGAGCTGAAGGAGATGCGTCTATGGGGCAAACCCGGCAATGTCGTTAATCTTCAACAGCTCGAACATTTAACGAACCTTAGCGTATTCAGCACCTACGATATGTTCGGTTTCTCCGGCGAAGAATTTCCCGGTCCGGACCGGCTGCCGAACCTTACGTGGCTGTGGATGACCAGCCTGCCCGCAGACGCCGCCAAAGCGATTAAAGACAAATACAAAAAAGAAGTACCCAAAGGTCTGGACCTGTCCATCACCAAGCCACGCAAGCCCGAATGGCTGGCCGAAAATCTCAATAACCCGTTCCGCGACTGGGACGGACGAGAGCACATCACGGCCGCCCAAGCCAAGAAAGCGATGAATCTGTACAAAAAAACACTGGCGGCCATATCGGCGTTACCGGAACAAATCCAGGGCGGCGGCATGACGGCAGCCGAGGCGGAGTCCGCGCTGGACACGCTAGTGTCCGGTTACACCGAAGCGTTCAACAAAATGGACCGAAGCAGCGGCTTTATCGAAACGGTGGAGCGCGAGGAAATTTATACGGTGCTGGAAGACCTGCTCAGCGGGGTACGGCAGCAGTTGTCTGCTGCGGGAGTCGAAGTGGACGTGGATAAGCTGTTCGGCACCTTCGATAAGCTGTGCGATTTTTAACATCGGTAATCTTTAACGCAGGAAGTCAAAAAGGGAAGCCCCGCTATAGCAGCGAGCACTTCCCTTGCTTCATTCCGGATTAGAAAGGATTCATCACGTGGAAAAAGACATTGGGCGACGCCATCCGGTAATAATAGCTGCACCAGCCCACGCCGCGGTTGTTGAACCGGTTGGACGAGCTGTACACGAGCCGCTCCTGCTCCAGTTCTTCGATCTGCCCGATTCTGCCCTCCACATAATCAAGCAGCCTTAACGAAGCCGTGTCCAGCCGGTTGACGACCCCGCCGTAGCGGATATCGATGACTTCCCAGCCGAACGGCTTGAACATTCGCAGCCACTGGGCGCGATGGGCGGCCCGCAGCTCCCGTACCGCTTCCGCAATCTCCGGCAGCACTTCCGTCGCAATGCGCCACAGCGTCCCCGTATCCTTGGCGTCGTACGCCCGCTTGAGCTCGATGCCGATCTCGCTCTTCCGCTTCAGCACGCCGCACAGCTTCTCCGGCACCTCGAACAAGTAATCCAGCTCGGCTTCCTTGACACGCCGGCTGTGGATGTCCTGTTCCACCTTCGCATAATGCGCGGACAGGTCCAGTCCTTCGATCTGCTTGTCGAACAATCCGAGCAGCACGTCCTGGTACAGCAAAAACTTCGAAGGATTGCTCTGCATCCGGTTGTTCGGCTCGGAGCCGGGCACCTCGTCCAAATCCTTGAACGTCAGGAAGGCGTCGGCCTCGATGCCGGTGCAGAACTTGACCCGCTCCGCCAGCTTCTCCTGATCCGGCTTCGCTTCCGAGTATGCGTGCTCCGCGTAGAGCTGCAGACCAAGCAGCGCCGCAAAAGGATTGCTCTCCATGCCGTCGTCGCCCCACATGGTCGCATAGACCTCGCGGATACCTTCTCTTTTGCACACCTGCAGAGCGGCGTCGGAGGCATTTAGCGACAAGCCGTAATTGACCCCGAACGTATTAAATACCCAGACAGCGCCGGCAAATACCAGATTGCAACCGAGCGGACGGTGCTTGGCGATGAGGTTCTCGTAGTCCTCCTGCTCCATATGGTTATAATCCCAGTAAACCATGTCCACATCTTTCGGAATGCGGCGGGCCATCTCCTCCGGAATCTGCGTATCCTTGTCATAGTAATCGCTGCCGTTCTGCGAAGCGAGCTTCAGGAACATATCGCTCCACATCATGGCTTTCAGGCCGCGGCGGCGCGTCATGTCCAGCACTTTGTCCAGATGCGCAATCATAATCTCGAACCGGCTTGTGTAGCCGTTGCGGTCCAAATATTTGCCCCGGCCGAGCTCTTCCGCCTCGTCCATGCCGATGTGGATTTTGCGGCTGCGGAACGGGGCGCTGGCGGCCTCGATCATATTTTCGACCAACCGGTCCGTCTGCTCGTCCCCGACCAGCAGCGCGCCTTTCGTATCCTTGTAGTGCTTCACCGGCTCCCACTTCAGGAACTCTTCCAGATGCGCCAAGGTTTGGATGCTCGGGAACGCCTCGATGCCGAATTGGTCGGCGTAGTCGTCAATTTCCTTCAGCTCCGCTTGTGTGTACCGGCCGCGCATATAGCCGAAATAAGGCTCTTCACCAATTTCGTACGTATCCTCCAAATACAGCATGACGCTGTTTAATCCCATTAAAGCCATCTTGCGAAGCATGAATTTGAAGCCGTCGAGCGTCAATACCGCATTGCGGGACAAATCGAACATCGGCCCGATCGTGTCGAACTGCTGCTGCTCCCGAAGATGAAACGGCTCTCCATGCAGACCGTGCTGCACGAGAAGCCCAAGCCCGCGAAAGAACTGATGCTTTTGACCGTAGCGAATGTAGGCCTTTCCCTGCTCCATACCGACTTCCAGCTCGCCGGACGACGGCTCGACCCGGACGACGATGCCGTCTTCCGCCTCAATCATCCGAAGCTCCTGCGACAATTCGCGAATTCCCGGCAATAAAACGTTTAAATTCCCTTCAAACCGCAGCTTCATCTTCTGCTTCCTCTCCTTGGTCAAGTCTCCTATCTGCCTCTATTATAAGAGAAAGCTGCGGTTTAGGGAATGCGTTACAAGGATGAATCGTAGGTATAAAAGCCTCTGCCCGTTTTGCGGCCGAGCCGGCCGGCCTTGACGTATTTGCGCAGCAGGGGGCATGGACGGTATTTGCCGTCTCCGAAGCCGTGGTGAAGAATCTCCATAATGGACAGGCACGTATCCAGCCCGATGAAATCGGCCAGCTCCAACGGTCCCATCGGATGGTTCATTCCCAGCTTCATCACCTTGTCCACCGCCTCCGGAGCCGCAACGCCTTCGTAGACGGTATAAATCGCCTCGTTGATCATCGGCATCAGGATGCGGTTCGATACGAAGCCGGGAAAATCGTTCACCTCGACAGGCGTCTTCCCCATGCGCTCCGCCAAATCGCGGATTTGCCCGAATACCTCGTCGGAGGTTTCCAGACCCCGGATGATTTCGACCAATGGCATCACCGGAACCGGATTCATGAAGTGCATGCCGATCACCTGCGAAGGCCGTCCCGTCACGGCGGCGATCTCCGTAATCGGGAGCGAGGACGTATTGGTCGCTAGGATCGTATGCGGCCGGCACAGGTCGTCCAATCGCTTGAACAGCGTCGTTTTATGCTCCATGCTTTCAATAATCGCTTCAATGACCAGATCGGCCTGAGCCGCTCGATCCAGTTGAGCACAAGGAAGAATCCGCGCCATAATGCTTGTTTTCTCTTCCTCGGCAAGCTTTCCTTTCTCTACGCTCCGGCCAAGACTTTTCGTCAGCCGGGCGATGCCCTGATGAAGGGACACTTCGGCAATATCGTGCAGCAGAACGTTCAAGCCTGACGCTGCGGCGACCTGGGCAATGCCGCTGCCCATCTGTCCTGCGCCAATGACCATAACCGTCTGGATAGCCATGCTCTACACCTCCGATTCTTCTTTTAAAGAGTAATATATTTCCATTATATATCATTTATGTCATTCAATAAATCAGGCTGTCCGAATCGCAGCATTCCAGACGCCGGCTTGACCTGCTGCATGAATTTGCCGCAGATGATGCCGTCCAGGATGCGATGGTCGAGCGATAGACATAGATTCGCAACGAATCTCACCGCGATCATCTTACCGACAACGACGGGACGGCTCACGATAGATTCGAACGTCATCAGAGCCGCCCGCGGATAGTTGATGATCGGACACGTCAGATCCCTGCCGCTCCCCGTAGCGATCACATATTCCGGCGGTACTGCCCGCCTACTCGGTAAAGCGCATGTGTAATTTGCCCCAAGCTGGCGGTTTTGACGGTTTCCATCAGCTCGGCAAAAATGTTGCCCCCGTCCAAAGCTGTCTGCTGGAGTCTCGCCAAGGCGGCCGGAGCCTCGTCTTGATGCTTCGCTTGAAAAGCGCGCAGATTGGCAATCTGCTGCTCCTTCTCCTCCGTCGTGGCACGGGCCATCGGAATTGGCAGATCGTCCGTCGGCGGGTTCGGATTCTGGAAGGTGTTTACGCCGATGATCGGGAGCTCGCCGTTGTGCTTTTTCGTCTCGTACAGAATCGACTCATCCTGAATTTTTCCGCGCTGGTACTGCGATTCCATCGCCCCGAGCACGCCGCCCCGGTCGCTGATGCGCTCCAGCTCAAGCAGGACGACTTCCTCCACCAGATCCGTCAGCTCTTCGATCACGAAGGAGCCTTGGAGCATATTTTCGCTTTTGGCGAGTCCGAGTTCTTTCGTGATGATTAATTGAATGGCCATGGCCCGGCGCACCGAATCCTCCGTCGGCGTCGTGATCGCCTCGTCGTAGGAGTTCGTATGCAGCGAATTGCAGTTGTCCATGATCGCAAGCAGCGCCTGCAGGGTCGTGCGGATATCGTTAAAATCGATTTCCTGCGCATGCAGCGACCTGCCCGAGGTTTGGACGTGGTACTTCAGCTTCTGGCTGCGCTCGTTCGCCTTGTATTTCTCCCGCATTACTGTGGCCCAGATCCGCCTGGCCACCCGGCCGATCACGGTATATTCGGGATCGAGCCCGTTGCTGAAAAAGAATGACAGGTTCGGCGCAAAATCGTCGATGTGCATGCCCCGGGACAAGTAGTATTCGACATACGTGAACCCGTTCGCCAAGGTGAAGGCGAGCTGCGAGATCGGATTCGCCCCGGCCTCCGCAATATGGTAGCCGGAGATCGATACGGAGTAATAATTCCGCACCTCGTGATCGATAAAATATTGCTGGATATCGCCCATCATCCGCAGCGCGAATTCGGTGGAAAAGATGCACGTATTCTGCCCCTGGTCCTCCTTCAAAATATCCGCCTGCACGGTTCCACGAACCTGCTTCAGCGCTTCCTTGACGAGCTGCTGCCTTTCCTCGCCGGACGGCTCCCTCCCTTGCTGCTGACGGAATTGGTCCACTCGGCCGTCGATCGCCGTATTCATGAACATCGCCAGAATGATGGCCGCCGGACCGTTGATCGTCATCGAGACCGAGGTCAGCGGATGACATAAATCGAAGCCGGCGTACAGCTTCTTCATATCGTCCAAGGTGCAGATGCTGACGCCGCTCTCCCCGATTTTGCCATAAATATCGGGCCGGTAGTCGGGGTCCTCGCCGTACAGCGTGACCGAATCGAAGGCGGTGCTGAGTCGTTTGGCCGGATCGTTTTTCGACAAGTAATGGAACCGGAGGTTCGTCCGCTCCGGGGTTCCCTCGCCCGCGAATTGACGCTTCGGGTCCTCCTCCGTCCGTTTAAAAGGAAACACACCGGCCGTGTAAGGGAACGTTCCCGGGACATTCTCGCGGTACTGCCAGCTTACCAGATCGCCCCAGTCGTGGAAGCCGGGCAAGCATACCTTGGGAATCTTCAGCCCGGACAAGCTTGTGGTCGCAAGCTCGGTGACGATCTCTTTGCCCCGGACCTTGGTGACCAGTTGCGTGCCGGCATAGCGGCTGCGCAACTCCGGCCAGCGGGCCAAGAGAGTCCGGGTCTCCGGATGCAGACGCTGCTCGTACTTCTCTTTCAGCTCCTGCAGCATGGCGATGCTGTCCTCCGACGCACGCTCCCGCTTCAGCGCTTGCATCGTTCCTTCGATTTGGTAGCAGGCGCGCGCAAATTCCGCTTCCTTGTCGACGAAAGCCTTGTAGCTGCGGACGGTCTGCACGATCTCCCCCAAGTACCGGATCCGGTCTCCGGGAATGATGACCTGCTTCTTGAAGCTTTTCTCCTCTGAAAAATCCGGAACCGGCCAGCAGCCGCCGCATTTGCGGTTCATCTCGGAGATAAGCGCCGTAAACAGCCTGTTGACCCCGGCATCGTTAAACTGGCTCGCGATTGTCCCGTACACCGGCATCGTGTCGTAGGGCTGCTCGAACCATCCGCGGCTTCGCTGCACCTGCTTTTTCACCTCGCGCAGCGCATCCTCCGAGCCCCTTCGCTCAAACTTATTGATCGCGACCAAATCGGCGTAATCGAGCATCTCGATTTTCTCCAGCTGTGAAGGCGCGCCGAATTCGCTGGTCATGACATACAGCGTCACATCGGAGATTTCCGTAATCTGGTAGTCCCCTTGACCGATCCCGCTCGTTTCCACCAGAATCCAATCGAAGCCCGCCGCCTTAACCACCGCCAACGCTTCGCGGATCGCCTGCGACAGCTCCTTGCCCGAATTGCGCGTCGCCAAGCTCCGCATATAGACACGGTCCGAATGCACCGCATTCATGCGGATACGGTCTCCCAGCAAAGCGCCGCCCGTCCGTTGCTTGGTCGGGTCGATGGACAGAATGGCGACGCTCTTGTCGGGATAATGCCGCAGGAAACGGCGGACCAGTTCGTCCGTGAGTGAGCTTTTTCCCGCACCGCCCGTACCGGTGATGCCGACGACAGGAGCGTCGGACGGCCATTCCTTCATTTGCTCGAACGCGGCATGCAGCCCGGAGCCCGAAGGAACAGCCCCGCTGCTCAAGCTCTCGGCGGCCGTGATGCTTTGCGCGATCGCGCGGTGATTCCCCTGCTTCAACTCCTCAAGATCAGGCACGTAGCCCGCAACCGTCGAAAAATCGCATTCCTCCAGCATCACATTGATCATGCCTTGCAGCCCCAGCTTTCTTCCATCCTCCGGCGAGAAAATGCGGGCAACGCCACAGTCGTGCAGCCGCTTCATTTCGGAAGGGATGATGACGCCGCCTCCGCCCCCGTATACCCGGATATGGCTTGCGCCCCTCTCCTTCAACAGATCGATCACGTACTGGAAATATTCGACGTGCCCGCCTTGGTAGGAAGAAATGGCGATGCCCTGCACATCCTCCTGGATCGCCGCCTGCACAACCTCGTTTACGGAACGGTTGTGGCCCAGATGAATGACCTCCGCTCCGCTGGCCTGCAATATCCGGCGCATCACGTTAATGGAGACGTCATGACCGTCAAACAATGCGGAAGCGGTAACAAACCTGGCCTTGTGCTTTGTTCGATATACACGCGCAGTTTCCAAAACAGTCTCTCCTCACAGCGAAAAATCGAAGCACATAACCGGAAAACGAATCCGGATGCATACATGACATAAGATGTAAGTTTGATTGCAGGCAGCAGGCAGCATGTGCCCGCTCCGCTCCGGAACGATCAAAACTCTCTGATTGTTTTTACCTATAAAAATTATTTTCATTATATATTAGACCAATAGAACTGATTGCTATATCATGAATTCATCCTAAATACCGTAATTAAAGGAGGAACGATCCTATGTCTGTTTATGATTTCAAGGTAAACTCAATGGATGGCAAGCCAGTTGATTTGTCTATTTACCGTGGAAAAGTTCTCCTTATTGTCAACACGGCGAGCAAGTGCAGTTATTCTCGGCAATTCGCGGGTCTTCAAGAACTTTACGAAAGCTACCATCAAGAAGGGTTCGAAATTCTCGGATTTCCTTGCAACCAATTCAACGACAAAGAGCCGGGCAGCAGCTCGGAAATAAAAGAATACTGCAAAAGCAGCTTTGGAGTGGCGTTTCCTTTGTTTGAAAAAATAGAAGTCAGAGGGCCGTCCGCTCATCCTTTATTTGAATATCTGACGCAGCAAGCCCCTTTTCAAGGCTTCGATATCCATACCCCGAACGGCCAGTGGATGCAGGATTTTGTGCAGCAAAAGTATCCGGAAATCTACGCCGGCGACGGCATCAAGTGGAATTTCTCGAAGTTTCTGATTGATCGTAACGGTCAGATCTGCGCCAGATACGAAACGACGACGGAACCGTCCGAAATCGAATCCGTTGTTCAATCCCTGCTTTCGGCAGAGCCGGTCTAGGAACTTTATTTTTACCAGACAACTTCCGCCGCTTACGACTTCAACAGCTCGTTGGAAATGACGATCCGGTGAATCTGGTTGGTCCCCTCGTAAATTTGCGTCACCTTCGCATCGCGGAACAATCGCTCCAACGGATGCTCGTTCGTCCATCCGCTGCCGCCAAGCAGTTGCAGCGCATCCGTCGTTACTGACATCGCGGTATCGCTGGCGAACATTTTGGCCATAGAAGCTTCCTTTGTACAAGGCTTGCCATTCTGCCGCAGCCAGGCAGCCCGGTATACGAGCAGGCTTGCGGCTTCGACCCGGGCCGCCAGCTCCGTCAGCACGGGCTCCATCGCACGCTGCCGCTCTTTCGCATACCGCGCTTTCACCAAAAGCTCGGTATGCTCCAAGGCGGCTCTGGCAATCCCGAGCGCCTGTGCGCCGATGCCGATCCTTCCCCCGTCCAGAATCGACTTGGCCAAGACGAACCCCTGTCCTTCCTGCCCCAGCCGCTGTGCGGCGGGAAGACGGACCTGGTCAAAGGTCAGCTCACACGTATTGGAGCCGCGCAGCCCCATCTTCTTTTCCTTTTTCTCTATGCGGAAACCGGGCGAAGCTTTTTCGACAATAAAGGCACTAACCCCGGAGGCCCCCTGTCCCGGGCCGGTCGCGGCAAAAACGATATACACGTCCGCTTCGCCCGCGTTCGTAATGAACACCTTCGATCCGTTCAGGATATAGTCTGTCCCGTCCCAAACGGCGGACGTCCTGATCCTGGCCGCATCAGAGCCGGCATGCGACTCCGTCAGGGCGAACGCCCCGAGCCATTCCCCCGAGGCCAATCTTGGAAGGTATTTCGCTTTTTGCTCCTCCGTCCCGTAATACAATATAGGCAAGGTCGCTACCGAAGTGTGGACGGACAGAATAACGCCAACGGTGGCACTCGCTTTGGATATTTCCTCGATGGCGATCATATATGAAACCAAATCCGCGCCGCTTCCGCCCCATTCCCGGGGAATCGGCAGCCCCAGAAGGCCGCAGCCGCCCATTTCGTTGAAGAGCGCACGCGGAAAAGCGTCGGACTCCTCCATGGCTGGGACGGACGGAGCGATCCGGCTAACGGCGTATTCGCGCACCTTGCTCCGGAAGCGCTCTTGTTCGTCCGTGAAGCACAGCTCCATCAGCCGTCACCCCTCCTTATTCGTCCACCCGAAGCAAAATCGCATCCCCTTGTCCGCCTCCGCTGCAAATGGCCGCGATTCCGAGCCCGCCCCCACGGCGTCTCAGCGCATGGATCAAGGTCAGAACGATCCTTGCCCCACTGGCCCCGATCGGATGCCCAAGTGCGATCGCGCCGCCGTTAATGTTGACCTTCTCCTCGTCCCAGCCGACGAGGCCGCCGCTGGCAAGAACGACCGCTGCGAACGCTTCGTTGACTTCGAACAAGTCAATCTCCCGTAAGGATTTTCCTGTTTTTTGCAGCAGCTTTTGAATGACGAGCCCGGGCGTTATCGTATAATAAGGCGCTTCGGCGGCAACGGCCGTGTGCCCGATAATGGACGCAAGCGGCGAGTAGCGCTCGCGGACCGCTTTTTCCTCGGACATCACCACTAGCGCGGCAGCGCCGTCGCTAATGCCCGAAGCATTGCCAGCGGTCACGGTGCCTCCCTGCACAAAGGCAGACGACAGCTTGGCGAGCTTCTCCGCACTCGTATCGGCGCGCGGGGCTTCATCCGTATCGACATCCGCGTAAGAGCCCGCCCCGCAAGCGACGGGCACGATCTCGTCCTTGAACAGCCCTTGCCGGATGGCCTCTATGGCACGTTTATGGCTCCGCAGCGCCCATTCGTCCTGAAGCTGGCGGCTGATGCCTTTCTCGGTAACGATTCTTTCGGCGTACTCTCCCATATGGACATGCTGAAAAGCACAGTGCAGCCCGTCTCGCAGCATCAGGTCCGTCACTTTCTTGTCCCCAAGGCGGCAGCCCCAGCGCGCATCCGCCGCCACATACGGCGCGTTGCTCATGCTTTCCATCCCGCCGGCTACGATCGTTTCGGCATCGCCGGCCCGGATGATTTGGTCAGCCAGCGTAATGCTGCGCATGCCGGAGGCGCATACCTTGTTGACCGTCTCCGTCTGCACGTTCCAGTCCAATCCGGCCAACCGCGCCGCCTGACGCGATGGGATTTGTCCGGCGCCGCCCTGCAGCACCATACCCATAATGACCTCATCGACTTCGGAGGGAGCCACCTTTGCTCTGTCCAAAGCCCCTTCGATGGCGATGCCACCGAGCTCGACGGCCTGCTTACTTTTCAAGGCGCCGCCGAATTTCCCGAAAGCCGTGCGGGCTCCCCCGACAATCACCGATTCTCTCATCGCTTCTCCTTCCGGGCTTTCCGCAAGAAAGCCGCGTGATCATAAGAAATGGCTGCTCGTTAGCTTCACTCTTCCTGCCTTCCAGCTTCAAAAGGTCATCCGCTTCCGGCCCATACGTCCATGCCTTTGACCATATGCACCGCTTTGGCATCGCGCATGTACCGCTCGACGCGATACTCCTTCATATAACCGTAGCCCCCGAGGATCTGCACCGCATTCGTCGTCGATTCCATGGCAGCTTCGGTTGCAAAAGCAAGCGCCCGGGCGGACGGCCCGGCATAGGCCAGCCCCTTGTCCTCATTCCACGCGGCCTGGCGGGCAAGCAGACTTGAAGCCTCGGCAGCCGCACTCATCTCGGCCAGCATGAACGCCACCGCCTGATGCCGTGCAATCGGCTTGCCGAACTGCGTCCGCTCCTTGGCGTAAGCCAGCGACGCCTTCAAAGCGCCTTGGGTAATCCCCGCCGCCAGCGCAGCCAAGCCGTACCGAGCGCTGGCCCATGTCTCCCCGGCGATGGTGGCCCCTTGTCCGACACGGCCAATCAGCTGTCCCCCGGAAATGCGGCAGCGATCGAAGGCCAAGTGGGCCATACCGGAGGAGCGTAGGCCAAGAGCTTGGGTGACGGGCCGTACCTGCAAACCGGCCATCTCCCGTTCAACGAGAAATGCGGCGGTTCGTTCGGATTCATCCTCGCCTTCGCCTTTGCCTTCCACATTCGCATAAACCAAGAATAAATCGGCTTCTTTGCCATTGAAAACGAACTCCTGCGTCCCGTCGAGAACGTACCCGTCCCCATCCGGCTTCGCCGTCAGTGTAAAGGCAAGCGGCGGAAGCCCTCCGGGCCACGGAGGAAGCGCCCCAGCCCCCAGCTTCCGGCCCTCGATCAGTGCCCGCAAATGCTTCGCTGCGCTATTTTGCCCGAACCTGTACACCGGCCACGTCACAAGCTGAACATGCGTCCACAGCGCCGCCCCCAGTGAAGCGCTCCCTCCCGCCAACTGCTCCAGCAGCGGGACGTAGCTTGCAAACCCTCCCCCGGCCCCGCCGTCCGATTCGGGCCAAGGCAAGCCGGTAAAGCCCAGCGTCGCCATCCGGTCGAACAGCTTGCGGTCGAACGCTTCCGCTTCGTCCAACTGCTCAGCCTTCGTTTCCACTTCCCTGGCGACAAAATCGCGCACCACGTCACAGATCATTTCCTGCTCTTCCGTCAACTCGAACCTCATAATATCTCTCCTTTGCACAGACAAAGGGACTTACGATGAAACGTCATTCTACCCCCATGGTATGAAATAGTTGGGGTAAATATGATGTCATAATGGAAATAAAACGTTGGATTGAGACAGGCACACTGAATCTGCGCCTACAAAAAAAAGAAATTATGCAAGGCATCTGCCTGCATAATTTCTTTTCGCACTATTTAAATATTGTTCAAATCCGCCACTTTTTCGTTCATCAAATCAATAACGATCTCCTCCTGCGGCAGTCCTTCTCCCTTGAAGACGACTTGGAAGCACACATCGCCCTCTTTCCAGTAATAGCTGACAAAATCAATCTCATCCGGTCTGCTTAATTCCCCGTCGATCTTGTATTTCGCCGTTCTGAGCACCTCTCGTCCTCCCAAAACCATCGGACTGACCGGTGCCGTATGCTTCTTTCCATCGATGCGGTAAAAAGCGGCGTTCCCGTTCTTCTTCATATCTTCGTACATCGTGCCGTTTTTGATTTGCATGAAAGAAAAGCCTTGTATATTGCCCTGCTCATCCGTCCGATTGTATCCTATGTTCAAGAGCTTGCTCTTCTTGTCATCGGCGTTGTCCGGATACCCAAAATATAGCTTTTGTACCATGGATGCGCCCGACATTTTAAACTGCCCAGCCGTTTGCTGCGAAAACTTGGGCGTAAATCCGATGAGCTCCGCCGTCCGCCGCAGATCGCCGGTATCGTAAATTCCTACGTTGAGCAGATCCAAGTTCACTTGGGTTTTGTACATCTCTTGATCGGGATATTTCATGGAAGCGATAATGGCCAGTTGCTCTTGATCCGAAAGATCGCCCCCGTCAAACTGATACAGAACCCCGCCGTCCAACCAGAAATAGCGCCAGCCCTCGTGCTGCTTCGTATTGACTTTCGTAGTGACGATGGCTTTATAGGCTTGCATTCCATAAAGGGTCATAGGCTCTTTCCTGATTTCAGTTTCCCGTACCGCCGTCTTTTTTTGCCGCTGCTCGAACTCCGTATAAGCTTCGTCCAAGCTGGTGCCGCTGGAATCGATTAGCAGCCTAAAGCTGCCGTAGTGCTTTTCCCCTACGCGAAGAACATAAATTACTTCCGCCTTGGTTAACTTGGCTTCATCCTTGGTTTTGGAACGAAGCGCGATCCCGTAGAATTTGTAGCCCTCCGGCAAAGCCGACAGAGCCTTGAACTTGAAGTCGGCCACCTTGGCAGCCTTTTCCAAATTGTCGTAGCTTCGGGAAGAAGAATCAAACAAAATCCGGTCCTCTGTCTGGACGGTTGCGGTTGCGGGAGCTTGTACCACACCGTCGCCTGCTGCCGACGCAGCCGCATTGGTCAGCGTCGCTGCGCTCAGAAGAACGACGCCCAGGACGGCAGCCGCAGACAATTTATAGGAACCTGCTCTGAACGATTTGACCATTTCAATCCTCCTTACAAGTTGATTCGTATTCGTCGACCCGTCAAAATACAGCAAATTCGGCTGATGGCGCCGAACCGAAAAGCGTTTTAAAAAACCTATAATCGTCATGCCGTACGGGACGGCCTCGGCTTCGCCCAGAACCTCCAATACGCAGGCATCGCATGCAAGCTCTCTGTCAGCCTTCATTCTCTTGATGCTCATCCACACCACCGGATTGATCCAATGGACTGCCAGAACGAAGCTTCCCAGCATGTTCCAGGTCACATCCTTCCGTTTATGGTGAGCCAGCTCATGCGAGAACACATGGGTAAGCTGCTGTATGCTTAACTCCTTGTCGATGCCTTCAGGAAAATAAATCCACGGGCGAAACAGCCCGGAAATATAAGGACTTCTCGCATAGCTCCCCGTGTATACCGGGATCGGCCGCTTAATGCCGAATTTCCTGCGGCAATCGTCGACGACGGACAAGATCCGGGGATCGGTGACGAGCGTAAGCGTCTTGAATCTTCTGCGCATCTTCTGCATGTAGACGAACAAGTAGGTTAAGAGCGCAATGGTTCCGGCAAGCCATACGGCTGCAATGATTTTTAGTCCCCAGGGATGGGAAAAATGAGCCGAGTCTTCTATCCCAGCCGGCAATCGGGCATCCGGAACGGTGTCCTCTTCCGGACGAATCATGCTATAATCGTTCTGAACATATTCTTTCTCTTGGCTGTTCCGGGATCGTTCCGCAGACGGGTTATTCTCTTTTTCCGTTAATGGGATGATCAGGGAAACAGCTTTTTTTATGTCTGCGCCGAAGTGCAGCATATGAAACAAGCTGACAGGACTATCCGGAAAAACAGGCAGCAGCAAGCGCACCAGCACGATGAGCCACAGCGCATGCCGGATACGGGCGCTGATACGGTGGCGAAACAGTGCCAGAATCGCCATGACCAACAGCGCAACCGCGCTCGCCGCCAAGGTGGAATACCACAGTCCTATAAAAATCTCGCATAGTATCTCCATGGTTTACCTCAATGAAATGATTTTCGCGGCTCCGTCATGTCTTGGGGTGACGATCCTTCTTCTCCTGTTTCTCCATAAGAATCTTCTGAAGCTGCTCGATCTCTTTGTCCGACAAATGTCCATCTTCCAGAAAATTGGTAACCATAAGGTCCGCAGCTCCGCCGAATACCCTTTTCAAAAAAGACTGACTCTCCGCCCGGACGCATTCCTGCTCGGATACCAGGGGGTAGTAGTGATAGCTTCTTCCGGATTTCTCGAATCCGATCGCTTTCTTCTTCAACAGCCGGTTAATAAAGGTCCGGACCGTCTGGTCGCTCCACTCGATGTCGGCAGGCAATTGAAGCACGATTTGCTCGGCGGTTATCGGGTTGCTCCCCCAGATCACCTTCATGATTTCCCACTCCGATTCGGAAATTTTCGGAATGCACTGCATATGTTTCACCTCCTTTTGCACTTGTTGTATTACACTCGTAAAAGAAAGCGGCCGCCCACTAATATTACAAACGTAAAAGGTGTTTGTCAAATTGTGGCCGACAAACCGAAAACCTGCAGCGCCACGTTCGGCGCGGCAGGTCCCGCCGAATTGCCTCCGGCCATCGTTATTCGGCTTGTTCTAACAAAGCAAAGAGATGATTTTTCATGAAATCGTAGGCAGGCCTGTCTCCCTTCTTCGCGTAAAACCGTAAGCCGTCCAAGCCTTTGAAGAGCTGGTACCCGAGCAATCTCTCTTCGAAATAGGGGATCGAGTGCCCTTCTTCCGTCCATACCTCGCGGACTCTCTGCGGAAATTGCGCTATCGGTGCCCACACATGCAGGACGGCCAAGTCGAACATAAAATCCCCGTACATCGCCATCTCCCAATCGACAATACCGGTTACGGCATGATTCATCGATAACATATTCCCGAAATGGAAATCCCCGTGAACCAGATACCGCTCCTCAGGCGCATAGCCGATTCGTTCCATCATCGCGGCATAGATCCGATCGAATACGTCTTTCTCCAGAAAGCTCGTTTCAAAAAGGGACGTCCAGCCATGATAAAATCCTTCCTGCTCCACATCAAAAGTCGATGCCAGAAATTCCGCCCACGTCTTAGCCGAACCCTCTCCCGAAGGCCTGATCCATCCGAAGCCTGAACATGGCTCCACCCGGATTTGGTTCATCCGTGTAAACTGGCGGACCAGATCGGGCAGAACGCCGCGGATATCCGGTCCGGCCTGGGAGATGATCGGGGTCCCCGCCACTTTTTCCGCAATCGAATAATGGGCGCCGCCGCAGGTTCCGACTTCGAAGATTCGGGGCATCGGTACCCCGCAAGAGGCATATTGGTCCGAAATAAACTTGACCTTCTTCAGCGTCTCCGGGTCGTTTTTAAAATGAATGACCAGCTCCTGGCCATTTTTCGTGTAGCTGTACACCTTGCTCAGCTCTCCCATGTCAATCGGAGTCACGTCGGAAACGCCCTCCCCTTCGATTTGCCGCAAATAGCCAAGAGCCTCTTCGATATTCATTTCCGGTTTGAATGAACGCATTGTCATTCCGCCTTTCTCGCTTGAGTTATTGGATTGTATAGCACGAAAAACCAAAAAAAGCCGCAGATGAACATTGTCCATCCACGGCTTCCTATGCGTAAGAATACGGAAACAAGACACGCCAAAGCAGCCTTGCCTCATCGATTCATGCATAGACGGTGATGATCGGGTTCATAACAGGAGTACACAAGCGGACGCACGGGAAAGCAGCCCTGCCTCATCCGGCAGAGTGCCTCGGTCACGCTCATGCGTATTCGGTTAAGATTTAACCGTTAACTTCTGTCAGGAACACAGCCATCATCATCACTGCACGTATCCCACCATTTCCACGATATTGGTTTTATTATACTTTACCTCAACAAGACTTGTACAGCAGCTCCTGCAGCTGCCGATCCGTTCCAACGGGTTCGACAGGCGTGTACACCCGCATCAGAAAGTCGCTATTTTCCGAGAGAGGAAACGTATTGTAACGAAATGTCAGCAAGCCTGCTTTGGGGTGCCGGATCACTTTATCCCCTTCCAGACTTCCGGAAACGTCATGGCGTCCCCACATCAGCCTGAACTCCTCGCTCCGGTCCCATAACCTGCAGACCAATTCCTGGTACCACGAATCGTTCATATACATGGCGTAGCGGCTTCTGAAATGCGCCAGCATCGAGGTGGCGACGTTGTCCCAGTTGACAATGCGTTTCTTTTCATGTTCTATCGTGAAGGCGCGCCAAAGAATATTGCGCTCGATCTCTGCCATCCGGTTAAAGTCGCCGCAAAGAGAACTGGTAATTTTGTTCCAAGCGAGCAAGTTCCAGTGCTTGTCGATGATATACGCCGGGTAAGTTCCCAGCCTGTCGAGTATTTGTTGAAGGGAAGGAGACAGGGTTGCATTCTCCGTCCCTCTGGATATGGTGAAATGGTTCGCCAAGACGCGAAGATGGTTGCGCTCGTCCTTGCTCAGCCGCAGCGTCCGCACCAAGCTTTCCAGCACTTGCTCCGACACTTGAATATCCCGCCCTTGCTCCAGCGCAGTGTACCATGGCAAGGAAATGCCGGATAAGCTCGCCACTTCTTCCCGTCTCAGCCCCGGCGTGCGGCGGCGCGAGGTGTCCACCTGCAGCCCCAATTCCTGCGGAGATAAACGCAAGCGGCGAGTCCGGAGGAAATCCGCCAGCTCTTTCCGTCTTCTTTCGTTATTCATCACGATGATACCACTCCGTATCCTGATAGAATTTATAGCAGTATCCGTACGACTAGTATTCCGAATAGTACTACAAATGCAGACCTGTTTGCCAGTGATAAAACTAATTATAATCGACTCATCGCCCCCGGTGAAGAAGGAAACGCGGTCAAGCAGCTAATCCGCAAATCCCGGGCGGTGCCATTACCCTAATTCAAAAGGAGATCAAAACCTATGATAAAACCGGAACAAAACGAACGCCGAAGCACATTAAAAGGAAAACGTGTCATCATCCTCGGAGGAACGTCCGGAATGGGATTTGCGACAACCGAAGCCGCAGCGCATGAAGGGGCGTCCGTCGTCGTCGTATCCAGCCGTAAAGAGAAAGTGGACGCGGCGGTCTCACGTCTGCCTCAAGGCGCCGAAGGGCATGCGGTCGATCTGACGAACGAGGCGCAGGTACGCGACTTTTTCAGCCGCATTGGCGAATTCGATCACCTGGTGTTCACGGCTGGCGATCCGCTGCAGCTCGCCACTCTTGGCGAAGTGGACATGGATGCAGCGCGTCAAATGTTCAACCTGCGTTACTGGGGCGCGCTCATGGCCGCAAAATACAGCAGCGTGAACATCCGGCCAGGCGGCTCGATCACGCTCGCTTCCGGTACGGCGGGCGTCCGGCCGCAGAAGGGCTGCACGGTCGCAGGCAGCGTTTGCGGCGCTGTCGAGGCGCTGACCAAAGCGCTCGCCGTCGAGCTCAGCCCACTTCGGGTCAACGCCGTTCGCTTCGGGCTGATGCGTACCGAGATGTGGAGCGGCATTCCCGAAGCGGACCGCAACGCGATGTTTGAAACCGCCGGAAAATCCCTGCCGCTTGGCCGGATAGGCGAATCGGAAGATGCAGCAGAGGCGTTCCTGTATTTGATGCGCGAGAGACATTCCACCGGACAGATCGTTGTCGTGGACGGCGGTACGACATTGGTGTAACGAATAGGGTACGGCCCCGTACCATCATTCCGAAGCTTTCTTTTCATGTATAGCCTCCCGGTATTTGCCGGGGGGCATTCCTATTTTGTGGGAAAACGACCTTGTGAAGTAATGAATGCTGGAAAATCCGGATTTCTCGGCAATTTCGATCAAGGATAAGTCGGTATGCTTCAATAAATGCACGGCGCGGCGCATTTTTTCTTGTTGAACGAAGTGGATATAGCTCATTCCGAGCTCCTGTTGAAACAACCGGGACAAATGGCGACTGGAAAGATGAAGATAATCGGCCACTTCCGCCAACGTCATCGAGTGCGAAAGGTTGTCTTTCACGAAACGGATCGCCCGGTTCAACGCGTAGGCGGCTGGCTTATAGCCGGAAATGCCGAGGCCCGCAGACGGAGCTTCAGCTTGAAAGGCGGAACAGAAAGAGAATAATAACGATAGAGCAGCGCTCTTCACGTAGTGCTCTGTTATGGGGACCGGTTCTTGCAAATGCTTCAGAAGTGCGGTCCAGATTAGGGTCGTGGGATTCGCGTACGCATCGGTGATCAAAATACGATCGACAACCGCAAGCTGCCGAAATTGCCGGATAATGGCAGGGTCCGTGTTCTCTTCGTCGACTTCGAAAGCGACGTACAGGAGAAACATCCCTCTTTTACTGCGAATTTGGTGACGGATGCCCGGGCGCGATATAAATAACGTCTCCTTGCGCAGGGGAAAGAGATCGTCACCGTCCATGTACATTCCCTCTCCTTCCCGGACATAGCAGATTTCAAAGAAGGAATGCTGATGCACAGGATTGTCAAAATGAGCGGGATCGATTCCCCAGTAATGGATGGTGAAGGAGGCGGATGGGTTCCGAAGATGCGGGACAATTTCGTTTAAATAGGCTTGAATTTTATGCGGATGGTCGAACATGGTCCGGCTCCCCCTTGGCATGGATGTCCGAAAAGTGCAATGACATGACTGATTTGATCAAATACAACCAGCCGGTTTCTCTCTACAATAACATCATGGATGGCGATCCATCAATGTAGGGGAGGCTGACAGGATGATTACCCAGGAGCAAGTTGATTTTTATCATCAAAACGGATATTTGTTGGTGAAAGGCGTATTCAACAGCGAGGAAGTAGAAGCGATGCGAACCGCAACGGATGCGATTATCGACCGTGCGGCCAAATCGAAGTTCGATCGAAGCGATACGTGGCAAGGCGATTATTTGCCGCCGGAGCAGTTGAAGAAGCTCGTATTAAAGGGCTTCCACGATGTGCATTATCATGACGCGGTATTTACCCGGGCGCTCTGCCATCCTAACATGGCGGCCGTGCTATCCAGATTGATTGGCCCAAATGTACAAGTCCACCATTCGAAGATGCTGGTCAAGCCCCCGGAAAAAGGCGCAGCGTTCCCGATGCACCAGGATTACCCGTATTTTCCGCATGCGAATCATTCGATGATCGCGGCAAGTATCCACCTGGACGATTCCGACATGGAAAACGGCTGTCTGTGCGTCATTCCCGGGACTCATAAAAACGGCCCGATGCCGCACGTAGGAGCCCACTATCTGAACCATAAAGAGTATCCGATCTCATCGGGTACGCCTTGCCCGGCAAGTGCGGGAGATGTTCTGTTCTTCAATTACTTGACGATTCACGGCTCCGACGTCAATCGAAGCGCACGGCCGAGAAGGAACGTGCTGGTCCAATACCGCGATCCCGAGGATTTGCCGACGGAGGAAGTTCACGTGAATTGGGGGCAGGGACTTATGGTTTGCGGCCATAATCCGATATTCAAGGAATATAAAGGGGCTCACTAGGTTAGTTTTGCAAGCTAAGCCAAAAGTTATAGAGGTGTACGAGGAGGTGGGGTATCCACTTCCGATCGCTGCTCCACCCCGCAAAGTGAAGTTGAATCAAGGAAGCTTAGTCCGATTACTTTGCGGGGACCCCGGGTCCTCGGGAAATTTGATTGGAAGCCGCTTGTTAGCGGACATTTCCCGAAGACAAAGGCGGCCGCTATCGCTTCTCCAGTGGATACCCCACCTCCATATGTATCTCTATTTTTGTAAAAACCTACTTTCTCTACACTATGGGGCTGTCATCTTGACAGCCTCTTTGCTCGATGCTTGCACGGATTCGGCTATAAGGAAGCGGAAGCTTGACTTAACAGCGATGCTAATTGATCGTAATCCACCGCTTGTCCGCTGCGGAGTTTGATCGTTTTTCTCTCGGGAGGGCCGTCAAACTGGGCTTCGGGGAATTCAATTCCGCCGGGATTGAAAATCGTAAAGCTGACCGCATCCTTCGACGTCGAGATCACGGCCGCGTACTTGCCGTTTTTCAAGAAGTGAGGCTTCTTGTATTGGATGCGCTCTTGAACGTCCGGTATCGTTTGAAGGATCATCTCGCGGAGACGTGTGGACATTTCCGCCTGCCACGGTTCTTTGATTGCGTTAATAAATTCGATAACTTCCTGACTCATCCTATTTTCCCCCTTTATTGTCCCTGCTTCACAATCTGCCAAGTGATTCCGAACTTGTCAACGACCTCGCCGTAATACGCGCCCCAAGGCTGCAAAGCGAACGGATATTTGTCCGTACCGCCCTTTCCTAAATTGGCATAGGCTTCCCGCGCTTCGGCTTCATCGCCGAACGACAGCGCCATCGCGATTCCGCCGTTCTTGCTTACCGGTCCGAAGGAGTCGGACATGAACAAAACATTCCCTCCAGCCACCGTCATCGCCATGTACATCACTTTGTCTTTATGTTCCTCCGGTGTACCGGGGATTTCGCCGAACGTGATCGTGGATTGAATCTCTCCGCCAAGCGCCTGCGAATAAAATTCGGCTTGCGCTCTGGCATTCTCCGAAGAAATGAATGGGGTTAGATTGGCTTTCATATGCAGCATCCTTCCAGTGATTGGTTGTGCCGGAGTACAAAATGGAATGTTGAAAACCGGCCTTTATTCATACGACGATCGGGATTCGACGAAATCGACACGATCGCAAAATATTTTTAAAAAAAAGAATCGCTCATCTCTAAAGACGGCCATCTTCCGTACCCGCAATACAATCGGAGGCGCGCCCCAGAAGCAGCGCCTGCTCGCGCGCGTTATGGGTCAGAGATGCGGCACGCTTGAACTCCTCGCAGGCCTCTTTTAATCGGCCCAGCTTGAACAAGAAATCGCCGCGAACGCTCGGCAGTAGATGATAACCTTTCAACGACGGCTCCGATGCCAGCGCATCGACGATCTCCAGCCCCACCTCCGGGCCAAACGCCATCGCGAGCGCAACGGCGCGGTTCAACTCGACGACGGGGGATGGCGCTACTTGACACAGCGCTTCATACAGCGCGGAGATACGCACCCAATCGGTCTCCTCCGACGTACGGGCTCGCGCATGACACGCCGCAATCGAGGCCTGCAGCGCGTACGGGCCAAGCATCCCGCCGATCCGTTCGGCGCGCTGCAAGGCGGTCAGACCGCGGCGGATCAGGAGATGATCCCATAGCGCCCGGTTTTGATCCATGAGGAGGATCGGCTCTCCCGTTGGACTTACCCGCGTCTTAAACCGCGAAGACTGAATTTCCATAAGCGCGACCAGACCGTGAACCTCTGACTCGCCAGGGACGATTTCCGCGAGAATCCGTCCGAGTCGCAGCGCCTCCCCGCAGAGTACCGGACGAATCCAGTTCTCCCCGGAAGTCGCAGAATAGCCCTCGTTGAACATAAGATAAATGACCTCGTACACCGACTGGAGCCGAGCCTTAAGCTCGGCCCCCTGAGGCACCTCGAAGGGTACGCGCGCGGCCGCAAGGGTCCTTTTGGCCCGAACGATCCGCTGGGCGACGGTTGGCTCCGGAACGAAGAACGCATGCGCGATTTCTACGGTGGTCAGTCCTCCCAGCAGCCGCAGTGTGAGCGCCACACGCGCCTCGGACGAAAGCACCGGATGGCAGGTCGTGAAGATCAGGCGCAATAAATCGTCGCTGATATCGCCGTCCATCACCGCGTCGAAGTCGTCTTCGTGCCGGGACTCCATCTCGCGGCCCAGCTCTTCGTACTTCCGCCCGAGCAACTGCTTCCTGCGCAGCCAATCCAACGCCCGGCGCTTCGCGGTCGTCATGAGCCAAGCCCCCGGGTTGTCCGGTATTCCCGTTTCCGGCCACTTCTCAAGCGCGATGACAAGCGCATCCTGCGCGAGATCTTCGGCCACACCGACATCCCGTACGATTCGTGCGAGGCCCGCGATGATTTTGGCCGATTCGATTCTCCAGATGGCATCGATCGTGCGATGGGTCGAGGACGGCTTCACGATTGCTCCGGCTTCCCTTGCTCCCGGATCATGGCATGCAGAGCCAAGGAATCCGGGTCCTCGGTCAACTCCGTCGTCTCGATCACCTGACGCAGCTCAATGACCCCCTCGCCGTTACCGTGCGGGTCCGGCATACGCATCGCCCATTCAATCGCCTCTTCCCTCGACTTCACCTCGATGAGCGTGAATCCGGCGATCAGCTCCTTCGACTCGGTGAACGGGCCGTCGACGACCTTGGGCTTGCCGCCGGGCTCCGGGTAGGAAATACGAATCCCGTTCGAACTGGCGTGAAGTCCTTCCGCGGCCAGCAGCACGCCGGCCTTCACCAATTCCTCGTTATACTTCATCATCGCGTCAACGAGCTCCTGGCTTGGCATAACGCCTGCTTCGGAGTCTTTTGTAGCCTTTACAATCATCATGAATCTCATGGGTGATTCTCCTCCTTTTTTTGGCTCAGAGACCCGAATTAGGCCTCTCGAATTTGGCTTCTATTTATACGACGAACGAATCCCGACCCCATCGACACATCCCAAAAAAATATTTTCAAAGACGGTCGAATGTTCCTCCACGTACTCCCTATGTAAGATTTACTAAAGCAAACTACATTTTGATTCTATCAAATTGGCACTTGAAGTGTGAAGGGCTGCCCCATTTGTCGACGGAGCCCGATGCTTAGGGGAATCTTTGAGATAAATAGTAAATTATATCTATATATAATATATTTTGTATTTCATATACTAGAAAGTGAAATTAATCCAATCGTAATAGGAGGTTAATTATGAAACCTAAGTTCAACCGCAAGAAAGCGGTGCAGGTAAGCGTCGCCGCGCTGTCCGCCCTGTTGGCGCTCGCACCTTTGGAACCGGTTACAACTATCGTTTCCGCCGATGCCGGACAGCAAGCGGCCTTAGCCGCCTCGCCTTGGGTCGCCACTCAAGTGTACGTGGCCGGCAATGAGGTCAGCTACAACGGGAAGATCTATCGGGCCAAATGGTGGACGCAAGGCGATACGCCGGGCACAGGCGATCCGTCAAGCTCGCCGTGGCAACTGGTTGGACCCGACACAGGCGGTGGCAATGATGCTACTCCGCCGACGGCACCGACGAATCTTGCATCGGCAGGACAGACCGCGGACACGATCACATTGACTTGGACTGCGGCTACGGATAACATCGCTGTAGCCGGCTACGATATTTACCGCAACGGGACGAAGGTCGGCTCCTCGGCCAATGCTTCCACGTTGACCTACACCGACACAGGGCTGCAGCAGGATACCGAATACACGTATTACGTTGCCGCGAGGGATGGCGCTAACAATACGACGGCAAGCTCCAGCATCAAAGTAAAGACGTCGCTGGGCGGTCTGAACGTCGGCCAAAGCCGCGTTCTGACCGATTCGCAAATTGCGTCGATCTGGGGCGGCATCGATCCGCAATATTCGCCGGCCAATGCCGTTGCCGCCGTGCAGAGCGCACTGCCGCAGGCAGAATATGAGGCGCTGTTCCCGATCCGCATCGGCTCGCCGGAATGGCATACGTTCGCCGCTTCCAAGCCCTACTACAAACCGGGGCAAGGAGACTATTATTCTTACAACAACCTGATTGCCGCCGTATCCGAGGTGGCGAACATCAAGTACAAGCTCGAATACCGGCAGGGAGCGACTTGGAACCATCGTATATTCCGACTGGACAAGGCGGCGAAGACGGAAACGCTCATCTATCAAAATGCCGATTTCAACGCTTCGTGGAACTTGACGGTACCGATCGTCTCCAAAACCGTCGATTTCGGTTCATTCCTCAAAGAAGGCACTGCCGCGAACCGTAAGCGCGAGTTGGCGGCCTTCCTCGCCAATATTGCGCATGAAACGGGCGGAGGCTGGGCGACGGCGCCCGGCGGCGAGCTTCGTTGGGGCTTGTTCTGGAACGAGGAAGTGGCGTACATCAACAGCACCAACATCGGCTATGTGCAGACGCATGCCGATTACCCGCCGGTCGCGGGCAAATCGTATCATGGACGCGGGCCGATCCAGCTGAGCTGGAACTACAACTACGGCTTGTTCAGCGGCATTATATACGGCAATAAAAACACGCTGCTCCAGCAGCCGGAGCTCATCACGAGCGACGGCAAATTGGGCTTTATGACCGCGATCCTGTTCTGGATGACCCCACAGCCGCCGAAGCCGTCGGCCCACGACGTCATGGTTGGCAATTGGACGCCTTCGGCGGAGGACATTGCCAAAGGGCTTACCCCGCCGGGCTTCGGGATTACGATCATGATCATCAACGGCAATCTGGAGGGCAATAAAGACGAAACCGACAACCGGATCGGCCGCCGGGTCGGTCATTATCGCGACATTACGACAAAAATGGGCGTCGACATTACCGGCGAGAAGCTGAACACGCTCGGCATGAGTCCTTTCTAGCACGCGCTCCCCTGCACAAGAGGCCAGCCTACACCTGAGTGTACTATATAAAAGAGCCGTCGCTACTGCGACGGCTTCAGAGTGTTGAGAAAGTGGTCAAACGGGATTATAGAGGTAACGAAGGGGTGGGGTATCCACTTCCGACCACTCTTGTCTTCGGGAAATTTGATTGGAAGCCGCTTAATAGCGGACATTTCCCGAAGACAAAGGCGGCCGCTATCGCTTCTCCAGTGGATACCCCACCTACGTATGTTTCTCTATTTTTGCTTAGACCACTTTCTCAACAAGCTTGAGCCGCCGCTACTGCGACGGCTTCCACTCTTCTATAAGCCTTTCCCTCCATTGTCAGGAACAGGCGTTTATACGATATTCTCCACTCGCGCTAATTCAATCGCTTCTTCACGGTTGCTGACACCGAGCTTCGAGTAGAGAGTCGAGCAATAATTGCGTACCGTTCCCTCCGATAAAAACAGCTTGGCGGCGATGGACTTGTAGCGCAGTCCGTCCGACAGATGCTGTAAAATCTCCATCTCCCGCTTCGTAAGCCCGTACGGATAGTTCTCTTGCTGCGGGCTGTACTTCTCCAGCTGCTCACGCTGGCGCTTCATCTCTTCGAATACACGCGTGGCGATTGACTGATCGATCCACGTTCCCCCGCTATAGATGAGCTTCAAGGCTTCGGTCAATTCTCGCGGATGAAGCGACTTCAGCATATAGCCTTCCGCCCCGTGCTCCAGTGCGGTTGCCGCCTGTATGGAATCCTCAAACGTCGTCATGAGCACAACCTTCATGTCAGGCCAGCGTTGTTTCATCTCAAGCAAGGCTTCAAGTCCGTTCATCCCTTGCATCCGAATATCCATGAGCACGATATCCGGCCGGGATCGCTCGCAATGTTCCAATGCCTCGTGCCCGTCCCCGGCCGTACCGACGATGATAAAATCAGCATGCTTCTCTAAAATATGCTGCAAGCTGTCGGCAATGATCGACTGATCGTCAACAATCAGCAGCCGGATATGACCATGCACAGGCGCTGCCTGCAAAGGAATATTACATATGACGACGGTTCCTTGTCCTAATTGTGAATGAACGGACAGCGTGCCGTGAAGTTGCTCAAGCCGCTCCTTTATCCCATTTAGACCGAATCCAAACCGGATGGAATCCGTGCCGATGCCGTTGTCTTCGATTTGTAACCGAAGTTGGTGACTATCGAAATGCATCTGAACGGATACCGCGCTCGCTTGACCGTGGCGAACCGCGTTGGTGAGCGATTCTTGCAGACAGCGATATAAGCAAAAGTTCATTTTCTGCAGCACGAGTGTCTCGTTGCCGATCACGCGGAAGCTGACCGTTACCCCTGTAGACTTCCTGAATTCTTCGGTTAATTGCAGCAGCGATTCGCTTAACGAATGGTTTAACGGGCCATGAGAAAGCTGGTGCAGATGGTTTCGGATATCATTCAGACTGCGCTGTGCGATGCCGACAAGGGAATCGATCCGTTCAATCTGTACAGCAGGTACAGATGAGCGGAGTGATTCAACGCCGACGATCAGCGAGGTTAGCGCATGGCCAATCGTGTCATGCAGCTCATGTGACAGCCGATGGCGCTCCTCCATCAGCGTAAGCTCCTCGATTTGTGTAATGTGCCGCTCCAGCAATTGCTTCTGCTCTTGAATGATTTGGGCTTGTTTATGGGACTGAATTAATATACTAAACGCGAAGCCGATGGCGAAACCAAAGCTGCAGCTAAACATAAACTCGTAGGGGAGCCGATCGGCGAGCCACCCGTTCAATGCCGGAAAAACGAGGCCGCAAGGGATACCCGTCCACACGTACGTTCGCCGACTGCTGGCCAAGCCTATAATTACCGCGAATAAAACGAAAGACCATAGCAACCCCGGCGCTGCATACGCCAAATACAAGTGGAAGAATCCAGCAAATAAAACTTCGACGGCCAGATACCAGCTTCTTTTCCGATATTGAACGATTGGCGGAATGACATAAACCAAGAGAGCAAGCATCCCTACAATCCACAACGGCGTTATGATCATTGACGGGTTGATGAAACCGGAGATGACGATAATGGCGAGCCAAGTGGTCCGTATAGCAAGAACCACCCAATCATACAAAAACCATTTTTTTAGTATGGATAACACGGATCAGGTACACCTGCTTGCCTTTTTTATAAGTAAGAACAGTTCCGGATATTCAGACCTATCATGCACCATATCTTCCCGATTCGTCAAGCCACAGAAGGGAGGGAACATTTAGAATTTGACCGTAGCAAGCACGTCACATAAGACAGTTGACAGTTTGTCATACGGTAAATATGACAGGGCCAAGTACGATGTCATTTAGAAGCTTGGCGGTTTCGTCACTGTCCAATTTAACAACCTCGGAGATAAAGTTAGGGGGTGAAGCAATACAACATTCCAAACTAATAGGAGCGATGCGTTATGAAATCATTCATCATTCAAAAAGGGGCTGCACTTACATTAACAGCCATATTGGCGGGTACGCTGGTCTTCCCTGCTTATGGCACTCTACACGCGGCAAACGTGGTACAAGCAGCGGTTAAAACGCCAACCCAACAAGCTATCGATAAAGCCGCCAATACCAAAAATATTCCAGGTGTTATCGTTAACGTGAAGAAAGGGGATGCGAGCTGGTCCTATGCTTCCGGCGAAGCGAATATCGAAAGGAATCATAAGGTGGACGGCGACTTCTCTTTCCGGATCGGAAGTACAACGAAGACGTTTGTCGCTACAGTTGCCTTGATGCTTGCCGGCGAGAAGAAGCTAAGTCTCGACGATACGGTGGAGAAATGGCTGCCGGGACTCGTGCAGGGCAATGGATTCGACGGCAATAACATTAAGATTCGTCAATTGTTAAATCATACAAGCGGTCTCCCGGACTACTTGACTCCGGAATTAAGGACGAATTTAGTCACAAATCCGGGCGAAGTTTATACAGCCGAACAGTTAATTGCCCGTGCTTTGAAGCAGAAGCCGGTAACGGGTTTTCAATATTCGAACGCGAATACGGTTATTATGGGGCTCATTATCCAGAAGGTCACCGGGGAAACCTATGCCCAGCAGATTAAGAAACGAATCATTGAACCGCTTCAACTTAAAGAAACGATCCTCCCCGGCAGTTCGCCGGATTTTCCGAAAAAACATGCCCGCGGCTACCTGGATACCGGAGATAAATTAGTAGATATTACTGCGCTTAACCCGTCGTGGGCTAACGCTGCCGGGGAAATGATCTCGACAGGACAAGATATCACGACGTTTTTCCGCGCCTTATTGGGCGGAAAGCTGTTGACGCCGGAGATGAAAAAGGAAATGCTGACCAACACAGTCGACTCCCCATGGGGAAAGTACGGACTTGGCATATTCGCAACAAAGCTGCCTGACGGTACCGTCGTATGGGGGCATGGCGGAGGTATTCCCGGATTTACCAACTTTGGAGGCGGAACGGAAGACGGTCAACATGTCATCTCGATAAACATCAATGTGGTGAGCGATGCGGAGAAGCAGATCAACGATATTCTAGCGACGGAATTCGCAATAAAACCCCAAAAAGAACTCCCGGAGAAGGAAAAGAAAAGCAAGCATCTGGAAGAAGTCAAACGCGTCATGGATGAGGTGGTAACCTCCAAAAAAGTCCCAAGTGTCATCGCTGGCGGACTGCAGGACGGGGAACGCTGGTCCTACGCTACAGGTACAGCCAGTTACGAAGTACCACGCCCGGTGGAGCCGGATTTTTCATTCCGTATTGGAAGCATCACAAAGGCGTTTACCGCTGCCGTTGTATTGCAGTTGGCTGAGGAAAAAACATTGAACCTGGACGATACGGTCGAAAAATGGCTGCCGGGAGTCGTAAAGGGCAATGGGTATGACGGCAACAAAATAACGATTCGTCAGTTATTGAACCATACTAGCGGGATTGCGTCCTATACAGATCTTGACTTTCGAGATATTACCATTCCTCAAAATCCATTCCGTTACTATACCGTCGACGAGCTTATCGGCTTGGGACTTGCAAAGCCGCCTGTATTTGCGCCAGGGGAGGGCTGGAACTATTCCAACACCAATACCGTGCTGGCCGGTCAAATTATTCAGAAGGCAACCGGGGATACGTACGCGGAGCAGATCCGGAAACGGTTCATCGAACCGCTCGGGATGACAGAGACATTCGTAATGGAAAGTAGTCACGATATTCCGGGCAACCATGCTACAGGATACAATATGGACAGATCGGGTCGTTTGTATGATTTAACAGAAATCAATCAATCATTTGCAAATGCAGCCGGAGATATGGTTTCATCAGTCAAAGACTTGACCACCTTCTTTAGTGCGTTGTTGGGCGGAAAGCTTCTAAATGAAGAGATGATGAAGCAGATGACCACAACAGTAGATTCGCCTTTAGGTAAATTTGGACTAGGGATTTTTGAATTAAAAACACCGGACGGGCAGTCCTATTGGGGGCATTCTGGCGGTACTTACGGATTTGAATCGAGAGCCTTCGGAACTCTAGACGGGAAGCATATTATGGTAACGTGCATCAACGCGGTAGGCCCGGATGTGTATCCGGCTCACGATAAAATACTCAATAAGGAGTTTGGCCGTTAAGTTTAAAACCGGCATCGCGCCCTTGATTCGAGGACGCGATGCCGGTTTCTTGCGACTATACAACACAATCGTCACTGGGAAAATTCTCGACTTAACACAATCTTGCCGCGCGTTCGTCCGGTCTGGCTGGCAAGCTGGGCTTTCCTTACTCCATCTACGGTCATCGGATAGACTTCCGAGATGAGAGGCTTCACTTTCCCTTCTTCCACAAGCTCACGAAGTCGATTCATATTTTTCCCGTCCGGCCGGGTAAACACAAATTCCGTCCGAAGGCGCAGGTCTTGTTCGAGAGCATCGGCAACATCCGTACGTATGGCATCTCTGCTGCTGATAATCGTAGCCACGACCCCGCCCGGCTTCATCCATTTCACGGCATCTCCATAAGCGGAGCCGCCTATGGTATCAAACAGGAAATCAAACTGTAGCGAAGACTGAATGCTCCCCGTGTCATAGGTCAACACTTCGTCCGCTCCCAATTCACGTACAAACTCAGCGTTCCGCATGCTGGTAGTGGCTGCTACATATGCGCCCCGCGCTTTCGCCATTTGGATGGCAAGGGACCCGACGCCTCCGCTGCCCGCCAAAATCAGGACACGGGTTTCCGGCCCGGCCTGTCCGACCTCCTCGATGGCCTGCAGAGCTGTGAGACCGGCTAACGGGAGAGATGCAGCTTCCATATAAGATATACCCTTGGGCATCTTCGATACGATAGAGGCAGGAACTGTGATTTCATCTGCGTAAGTCCCGAAACGATCGAACAACGGGCGGAAAAACACATCGTCCCCGACGTGGAAATCTTGTACGTTGGCTCCTGCAGCCATGACCGTTCCAGCCGCATCCCATCCCAAAATCAGAGGAAGTTCAAACGCGAAGTCTTGCTTTAGCTTGCCCTCTCGCACCTTCCAATCTACCGGATTCACACCGCTCGCCTGAATGCTAACCAACAAATCGTCGGGTCCAAGCTGCTTTGCCGGCAATTCAATGGTTCGCAATTCATCGACACCGCCATATTGTTCGATTCCTATGCCCTTCATCCAAGACAACCCCCTTCATCGTATCATTCTCTCTTTTATTATACATTTCCTGATACTAGGAGCCCACTTCACCGGCCGTATTAAACAGGAATACGCCAAGTTCCGTCGAACTTCTCCGTATGATGCAAATGAAAAATAACACCACGCCTAAGTATATAGCGACTATTATATTATTTCTCGGCATTCTCCTCGGCCTGCGCTGGACTTGGACCGAAATGTTCCCCACCTTGGAGCACCCTCGCCCCGTCCATGGCGTGCTCGATTTGCGCGGTGTGGACTTGGATCAATCCCCTACCATCTCCTTGGATGGCGAGTGGCAGTTCTACCCCGGAAAATTAGTATATCACCGGGACGCAGCTTTGGCGGAAGACGAACTTCGCCCGATTCAGGTTCCGGGAGATTGGAGCAGCCAGTTAACGAACGGCTCGGATCACTCGTATGGGTACGGAACGTATCGGCTGCGCATTTTGGTCGACCCGCTGAAGCAGCCTATTGCTTTTTGGTTGCGCGGCATACAGGCCTCATCCAGTGTGGAAATCAATGGGCAGGTTGAGTCCAATATCGGAAAGCCTGCCGAACATGCGCATGAGTATACGCCCGAAAACGTCTCCTACACGGCCTCCTACGATACAATGGGGGCCACAGAGCTTGAATTGCTTATCCGGGTGGCGAATTTCGACGACCCTTATAACGGTGGGATCTTACGCCCCATTTACTTTGGCTCCCAAGCGGCGATCGACTATACGCGCTGGTATTCCATCGGGTTTCAACTGGTTACGTTTATCGTTCTGATGCTTCACGGGATGTATGCCCTTATCCTTTATACGTTTAACCCGCATGAACGGACGTTGGTCATTGTCTTTCTCCTGACGCTGGCAACCGGAATTTCCATTACGACCGGTCATGATAACCTGCTCTTGCTCTGGCTGCCGATCAACTATACATGGGCGCTGAAGATCCGATTGATCGCCCTCCTGTGGCATTCGTATTTCATGCTTCTACTCTTTCGAAGGTTCTCTTCGGCTCCTCCGAAGAGCGCCGGTTTGCGGGTACTCAGCGCGGTACTCCTTGCTTATACGGGATTTCTGTTCGCTGCCAATGCGGCATGGGTGAATGGATCGGTTGACTTGGGGATATTTGCTTGCTTCTATTTGCTCCCCTTCGTCTGGTTTGCTTATACGGCAGGAACGATGATCTTCGGGAAGCATGCCGTCAAGGACGGCGTCTTTTTGGTGATGTCCGCGGTCGGTATTATGTCGAGTTTTCTCTGGAGCCTGAGGAGCTCCTATACTCCCGTTTACTATCCGATCGATATTATTGCGGCGATTATCGGCTTTTCGGCCTACTGGTTTAAACAATATTTCCGCAACGCCAGGGAAAACGCCGCCCTCAACGATCAGTTAAGGAAAGCCGACAAGCTGAAGGATCAGTTTCTGGCCAATACGTCGCACGAGCTGAGAACGCCGCTCCACGGCATTATCAATATCGCGCAGAGTGTCGTGACCAAAGAAAAAACGAAGCTGAACGAGCGCAGCCTGAAAGACATGGAGCTGCTGATTACCATCAGCCGCCGCATGTCGCATATGCTCGGCGATCTTCTCGATGTCGCACGGCTCCAGGAGCACCGCATCGTGCTGCAGCAAGAGCCTCTGCACATTCAATCCGTCGTGCCCGGCGTCATCGGCATGCTTCAATATATGCTTGAGGGCAAGCCTGTCCGACTGCATATGGACATTGCGGAATCGATGCCGCCGGTCATGGCCGATGAGAAAAGACTCGTGCAAATTATATACAATCTGGTGCATAACGCCCTCAAATACACGGAGGAAGGAACCATTTCTGTGTCCGCCGAGACCCGGGAAGGGCACGCCGTGATCCATATCTCCGACACTGGGGTCGGGATGGACAAGGAGACCCAAGCGAGGGTATTTCTCCCTTATGAACAAGGATCTTATGGCATTAGCGACGGCCGGGGCATCGGACTTGGGTTAAGCATATGCAAGCAGCTGGTCGAATTGCACGGCGGCGCGTTGACCGTCCACTCCGAGCTTGGGAAGGGCTCCGTGTTCAGCTTCGACCTGCCGTTAGCTAACGTGTCGCCGCTTCTCCCGTCGCCGCCGCAAAATCCGCTTCAGCCTCCACTGATCTGGGACGCAGCGGAAAACGTGCGTGCCGCGGTAATGGCTTCGGATGCCTCCATCGGCGAATTGGCTGCTTCCGTCCTTGTCCCGCCGCTTGAGGATGATGGGAAAGCGAATATTTTGGCCGTGGATGACGATCCCGTCAACTTGAATGTGCTTGTTGGCATCCTTTCATCGGAGCCGTACCGGATCACGACCGCTCATTCCGCCCGCGAGGTGCTGGAGCTGCTGGGTACGCAGCAATGGGATCTGCTGATTGCCGATGTCATGATGCCGCAGATGTCCGGCTACGAGTTGACGCAGAAGGTAAGGGAGCAGTATTCCTTATCCGAGCTTCCGGTACTGCTGCTGACCGCACGCAGTCAGCCTGCCGACATCTATACCGGCTTCAAGTCGGGTGCCAACGATTACGTGACCAAGCCGGTCGACGCGCTGGAGCTGCAATACCGGATCAGGGCGCTGATCACGCTGAAGCAATCCATCCAAGAACGGTTACGTATGGAAGCCGCCTATCTGCAGGCGCAAATTCATCCTCATTTTCTGTTCAATACGCTGAATTCCATTATGGCGCTGAGCGAGATCGACACGGAAAAAATGCGCCAGCTCGGCGATGCGTTCGCGTCCTTTTTGCGGATTAGCTTTGATTTTCTCAATACGGGAAAGCTTGTAGAGCTGTCCCACGAGCTGGAGCTTGTGGAAGCCTACTTGTTTGTTGAACAAGAGCGGTTCGGCAGCAGGCTGTCGGTCTTGTGGGAGGTCGACCCGGGCATCGACTTGCTTCTCCCCCCGCTTTCGATCCAGCCGCTGGTCGAAAATGCCGTTAAGCACGGGCTTCTCAGTCAACACAAAGGCGGGACGCTTCGTATCCGGATTGCCCGACAGGAGGGGGGCATCCATATTGAAGTCGCGGATGACGGCAAGGGCATGGAGCCGGACAAGGTCGAGCAGCTATTGAATCCGGCGGCCAAAAGCAAGCGCGGAATCGGACTTTCCAATACGAACCGGCGCCTGACCCAATTGTACGGTCTAGGTTTGTCCATTCGCAGCAAGCTGAACGAAGGAACCACCGTGTCCTTTGTCGTTCCGGACAATAGGAAATAAAGTCTTGACCTTGCCCCTGCGGCAATCTTGTAGGATGGGATCAGACCAGTGAGAAAGGAGAATCCGCCATGCTTACCGTTGGGCAACTGGCGCGCATTTTTAACGTGTCCGCCAAAACGCTCAGACACTATGATGCCGTCGGCTTGTTCACGCCCGTCAAAGTCGGCGAGGAAAACCAATATCGCTTCTACTCGCCCGAGCAGCTGCCCGAGCTGCGCCGAATTTTGTTTCTGCGCTCCATGGGGCTCAGTATCGAGATCATACGGGAGCTCAAACGAAACGGGACGCTGGGGGACGCCGAAAAGCTGAAGCCGATCCTCTTGGAGCACGCAGACAGCATTCGTGACGAAATTGGGCGCCAACAAAAGCTTCTGGCTGCGGTTCAGCGCATGGTCGACTATATTTCCGTTACGGGAGGAACGAACATGGAACCGAAGCTGGTGAAAAAAGCCGCTTTTACCGTTGTCGGGATGGAGTGGAACAACAAAAGCAGCGAAGGCGGCATTCCCCAATTGTGGGACCGATTCGTACCGCGGGAGGATGAGATTCAGGGGAAATTGCAGCCGGACATCTCATATGGCGTCTGCATCCCCGGTTCGAACGGAGATTTCTCGTATATTGCCGGCTATGAGACGACGGGAGAGCACATTCCGAACGGCATGATGACATTCGCGGTGCCGGAACAGACCTATGCCGTGTTTACCCACACCGGCAGTCTGAGCCGTCTTGGAGAGACAATGGAGTTAATTTACAGCAAGTGGCTGCCCCTGCACAGTCTGGAGCCGTCGCAAGGCATGGACCTCGAAGTATACGACGAACGGTTTACCGGGCCGGAAGATGAACAAACCCAAATCGATTTGTACATCCCGGTGAAGCCTTAAAGTCGCAACTATCCAAAGGAGGCAAAGATCTTACGATGGTTACTCAAAAGGCGCTTGCGCACGTTACCTACACGGGCTCCGGCCCGTACTGCTACGCCAACTCCTTCGCGATGATGTTCGGCGCGGACTCGCCCTCTCCGGCCGTGATCGAGTTCGCTACCGGCAGCCCGTTCGGGATGCAGCTGATCGGCGGCACGCTGCCGTTCTTCGATCCGTACGGCTGGGACCCCGAGGCAGGCTTCGACGACGCGCTGGCCGCCCTGGGCTGGACGTCCACGGTGACCAAAGGCGGCGACGCCGACGAGGCCCTCGCCCGTCTCAAAGCGTCCCTGTCGGACGGCCCGGTGTGGATCGGTCCGCTGGAAATGGGGCATCTGCGGCATCAACCGGGCATGACCGGACCGATCGGCGCCGACCATTACGTCGTCGTTCTCGAAGTTGACGACGAACGCGTGCTCATGCACGACCCGCAGGGCTATCCGTACGCTTCGCTGCCGCTGAGCGACTTCATGACGGCCTGGCGAGCCGAGACGCTCAGCTACGGCGATCCGTACACGATGCGCACCGGCTTCACCCGGATCGCGGAAGTGTCCGAGGCAGATGCCATAAGAGCGTCGATCCCCGCCGCGATCCGCTGGCTGTCGATGGAGGGCGATCACAGCATGCCGCCGGGCACCCTTGGCAACGGCGAAGCCGCTGAAGGGCTCGCGGCACTCATCGAGCGCGGCTGCGACAGGGAGCTGCGCGACCATCTGATTCACTTCGCGGTCCGGGTCGGCGCGCGCCGCGCCGCAGATGCCGCGACCTGCCTGGCGCGCGTCGGGTACGCCGAAGCCGCGCAGATCGCAGCCGAGCGGGCGCGAATCATCGGCTCGATGCAGCACCCGCTGGTCACCGGTGACGACGCGGCCGCCGCGGCCGCGCTGCGGGCGCTCGCACCGACGTACGCCCGGCTGCTGGCGGCGCTGGAAAGCGGGAACCAGGCGCAAGCCTAACAAAGAAGCAGGCCGATTCCTCCGCTCTCTTGCAGCGTGGAGGATCGGCCTGCTTAATTCTTGCTCAAGACGAAACATGGGGATGAAACCAAATCTTATGAAAATCAAGCCAGCCTGAGGCATTTATGGTAACTCCGCGAACCGATTTATGAAACGAAGTATTGCTTTTCTTTTGGACAAGGTACAGGACGGAATAGGTCTGCCATATCAGATTTTCCACATCCGCCAGTTTGCGCTGGCGTTCGTTCTCGTCGGATTCGCGAAAAACAGATACGGCCGCTTTTTTTACCGCCTCCGTCATGGGCTCGTCAAACGCACACAAGAAGTAATTTTTTTGCAGATACATCTCCAGCTCGCCTACCTCGTCATCGCTAAAGATGTTCCCAAACAATAGACAGTCATGCTGCGGCAAAGAAGGGTGAACCGCAAATTCGGACGGATCTGTAATTTCGATTTCCATATGGATTCCAAATGACTCGCAGCGCTCCCGAATCCAAACGGCGTCTTCCTCGTGATATTCGGTCGTAAGCAAACGGAACGCTTCCCCCTGATAGCCGCTTGCCTTCAACATAGCCAAAATTTCCGAGCGACTTGCACTGGAACTTTCCTCCATTGTCTTGCCGGAGACCGGACGGTATGGGCGGAATCCTTGCGCGGGAAACACCCGGTCGCCCCCCAACTCGGCAATCATCTGTTCTCTATCGATGATATGATGAAGAGCTTGCCGGAATTTCGGATGGTTTTGCGGACCGGTCTTCCGCTGGTTAAATACAAGCAAACTGCAGCAGCAGAACAACGTTTCCATAGCAAGCCACTCGCTGTTCCCTTTTAACAAGGCATCCCGCTGCACTTTGGAGGCATCCCCGTGCGAAATCATAACCGAGGTCCAGTCAGGCTCCTTTAAGCTTCCGGTTTCCATTTCAGGGAAAATGAGAACCTCGACGCGATCCAGGTGCGGTCTGCCTTGAAAATGTGCGGGAAATGCCTCCAAAATACAGATGCCCTCATTGAGACGAACCATTCGAAAAGGGCCTGTTCCTGCCGGTTTTTTCCCAAATTCCGCTTCGCCTGCCCGGACGATCTCTTCGGGAACAATACTTGCGGGAATGGTGGAAAGAAACCGCAGAAACAAATAATTCGGTTCTTTCAAACGGATGCGTACCGTTTTATGGTCCATGGCATCGATCTGCTCGATGTCTTGAAACATCCAGCTCGATTCGAATCGTTCAGGGTTCAAGCGAAGCCGATCCAGGGAAAAAACGACATCGTGAGCAGTCAGCTCCCGTCCGTGATGGAACATGACGCTTTTTTTCAAATGGAACGTCCATTCTCTGGCATCGACGCTGCTTTCCCAGGAATGTGCGATACAAGGTGTGACGGTTCGGCTTTCCTGATCGTATTCAACCAACGTATTGAACAACTGGCCTACCATGTGAGCATCGAAATCATAATAAATCAGTCCGGGGTCAAGCGTTAAAATCGAACGGTACACAGGAAAACGCAGCGTATCCTGCAGCTTATTCGAAACGGCCTGTGTGGAAAAACCCATTCCTTCCGACAGCCAGTCCATGAACTGCTCTTTGACAGCGGTCGCCCCGAAACGATTCATCAGTTCCATCGCTTCCTTGACATTCCCCTGTTCCATCTTAAGCTTAACTTCCCGTAGGAGAATTTCACCCGAATCCGTAAGTAAGGTCAACACGGAAGTATGACCGCGGCCCCGCCCGGCTTTCCACTCAATCCAGCCCAGCTCGCAAAGCTTGTGGACAATCAGCTTAGCGTAGCGAGGCGTACAGTACCATATCCCGGCAAGCTTGTCGACCGTAACCGAGAAGGGCTTACCGACTTCGTGGTTGTTAAAATATTGGCGCAGCTCTAAAAAATGCGGAACCGTCAACATAGGGAACCTCATTTCTCATTAAAAAGGTGAAGTGATTTAATCAAATCATACTCTTTTTATCCCTTTTTTGATAGCTATACTGAAATTTAGGAAAACGAAACAGCAGAGGGTGATGAAGAGGATGAACATGATCTTAAAAAAGCGGTTACACCTGCCCCGGTTTCATCCGGTAGCATGGGGAGTCATTATCGGAACCTTCCTGTCGCGCACAGGATTTTTCATGACACTTCCATTTCTGGGCATTTATTTAGGGAAATTCAAGGGAATCGATCCGGCAACCGTTGGGGCCATTTTAGCCGTAAGCTTGTTGGCCGGAACCTTAAGCAGCTTTGTCGGAGGAGCATTATCGGATCGTATGGGCAGATATCCGGTTATGATTTCTTCGATGGCCGCCTGGAGTCTTGTCTTGATAGGCTTCGCCTTTGCCGCCGAAACTTGGGCGTTCTTCTTATTGAGTGCGATCAACGGTCTCTGCCGCAGTGTTTTCGAACCGACCGCCAGAGCCCTGCTCGCTGACGTCACTCCTTCCGAACAACGTGCCGACGCCTTTAATGCGAGATATTTTGCCATCAATCTGGGAGGAGCTATAGGACCGTTAGCAGGCTTGAAGCTTGGCGCAGGCAGTTCTTCATCACTATTGCCGTTTTTCGCAAGTGCTGTGATTTTCTTTATTTACGCCATGGTCTTGGTGTTTTTCATGGTCACGTTCAAGCAACAGCTTCATGAGAAATCAGCATCGATCACGATGAAGCAAATGGCACGAATTATTTTCACCGATAAAATATTCCTCTATTTTCTTCTGGGTAATGTATTTGTCGCAGGTGCCTATTCCCACTTGGATACCACCTTATCGCAATTTATTGGTCATGACCGGATCGAAGCGTATTCGTTTCTTTTCGTGATCAATACGCTCTCCGTATTGGTATTGCAATATCCGCTTGCCAAGCTGATGAAGCGCTTCTCTTCGTTAACGGCGTTGAAAGCCGGGTGCCTGTTATTCGGATTGGGTCTGTTCGGGTTTGGGGTTTTTGACAATATCTCGATGCTGGCCTTGTCGATGGTCGTTTTTACGACGGGCGAAATTTTATGTTTTGTCATTGGAGACGTGCTTATCGGTGAAATTGCGCCGGAGCATTTGAGAGGGGCCTATTATGGCGCCAGCGGATTGGCATTTATCGGGCAGAGTGTGTGCGCTTGGATTGGCGGTATTTTACTGAGCGTATTAGGCTTCGGGCAAGGTCCTGTCCTATTCGCGATCCTCATGCTTCTGGCATTTGTCGCCTTTCCATTCTTCCATCGAGGGCAGCATCTTTGGGAACAACGGCGGCTTCGCGAATGATAAAATCATCTCGCGAAGCCTTGTTAGGTTTGTACAATGGGTTACGATTTCATAAGATCGGCGACGATTTCGTAAGAACGCAGGCGCGCCTGATGATCAAACACGTGGCCGACGACCATGATTTCGTCCGCTTGGGTAGCGTTCAGAAAGGCTTGCAGCTTTTCTTTCACCGTTTCCCGACTGCCGAAAATGGAGGAACCAAGCTGCTGCTGCAAGGCTTGCTTTTCGTGCTCGCTCCATAGGCCGTCCATGCTGTCCACAGGCGGCTGCAGCGGCGCTTCATGGCCCCGGATCAGGTTGAGGAATTGCTGCTGCAATGTCGTGCCCAGACGTTCCGCTTCTTCATCCGTATCCGCGGCAATGACGTTGACGCCAACCATCGCATACGGCTTCTCCAGCACTTTCGAAGGCTGGAACGAACGACGATATAATTCCATCGCCGGCACGGTGTTGGTGGGCGAAAAGTGACTGGCGTAAGCAAACGGCAGACCGAGCTGACCGGCCAATTGAGCGCTGAAGCCGCTGGAGCCGAGCAGCCAGATCGGAATCGTTAGGCCCTCTCCCGGGATCGCCCTCACATGCCTCGGGCCTGAGGCCAACGAAGGGTCGAAATAAGCCCGCAGCTCGTCCAATTGGTCGGGGAAATCCTCGCCTCCGCTCCGAATGTCGCGGCGCAGCGCGTATGCGGTTCGCTGATCCGTGCCGGGCGCGCGCCCGAGACCCAGGTCAATGCGTCCCGGGAACAGGGATTCAAGCGTCCCGAAATGCTCAGCGATCACCAGAGGCGAATGGTTGGGAAGCATGATCCCGCCCGAGCCCACCCGGATCGTTGATGTACCGGCCGCCACATGAGCGATCACAACGGAAGTAGCGGAGCTGGCGATAAAAGGCATATTATGGTGCTCTGCCAGCCAGTAGCGGTTATAGCCCCACTTCTCCACATGCCGGGCAAGGTCCAGCGTGTTGCGAAAAGATTCGGCAGGAGTTCCCCCGGCGACGATAGGAGACAAATCGAGCACGGAGAAGGGGATATCGCTCAATCGTTTGTTCGTCTTATTTGCAGACATATGGTCTTCCTCATTTCATTTTATTATTTTGCCTTGCGTCCCATTTTTTACGACATGCATTTGTATATCGTGATATCTATCTTTTTAGATGTAAAAGCAAAAGCAGCATACATGGAAAATCCTCCAGTGCGTAGAAATTAACCATGTTTGCCGGGTTATTATTTCATTATATATAGAAATACAGATATGTCAATGCAGAGACCGATCCATAAAGAAGAGCTGTCCCATCAGTAGAAATCTACTTCAAGGGCAGCTCATTCGATTTGTCATATAAGACTATTCCGTTTGCTCTTACTCGTGAAAATCAAGCCCCGAACGAACTTCTTTGACGTACCCGGCGCGAATCGTGAAGTCGCCGAAATGCTCGCCTTCCTCGCGTTCCTTCGCATAGCGGTTCAAGATGGGCCGCAGTTCCGCAAGAATCTGCGTCTCGTCAATATTTTCGCGGTACATTTTATTGAGCCGGTTGCCGGAGAAGCCGCCGCCCAAATACATGTTGTATCTCCCCGGTGCCTTGCCGATAAAGGAAAGCTCCGCAAGCGCGGGACGGGCGCAGCCGTTCGGACAGCCGGTCATCCGAATGACAATCTCCTCTTCGCGCAGTCCCGCCTCATCCAAGATCGATTCGATCTTGTCCAGCAGCGTAGGCAAATAGCGCTCCGATTCGGCCATCGCCAACCCACAGGTCGGCAAGGCAACACAGGCCATCGAGTTTCTGCGCAGCGCGGAATATTGAATCCCGTCGGTCAGCCCGTATGCCTTAATGATTTCCTCGATTTTTTTCTTCTTCTGAGTTGACACATTACCTATGATCAGGTTCTGATTCGGCGTCAGACGGAAATCCCCGTTGTGCACTTTGGCAATTTCCCGTAAGCCGGACATCAACGGGTAATTGTCCTCGTCCTTCACCCGGCCGTTCTGAATAAAGAGGGTGAAATGCCATTTGCCGTTGCTTCCCTTCACCCAGCCGTAACGGTCTCCATTATGGTCAAAATGATAAGGGCGTGCTTCCTCCAGCTTCCATCCCAAGCGCTGGTGAAGCTCGTCGATAAACCATTCCAAGCCGCGGTCGTCGATCGTGTACTTGAACCGGGCATGCTTTCGTACCGAACGGTCTCCGTAATCCCTTTGGATCGTAACCGTTTTTTCGGCCAAGTCGACGACCTGCTCCGGCGTGACAAAACCGATCACCCGGGCCAGCTGCGGATACGTTTGCGAATCACCGTGGGTCATCCCCATGCCTCCGCCGACAGCCACGTTGAAGCCCAGCAGCCGTCCTTGCTCATGAATCGCGATCAAGCCAAGATCCTGGGAGAAGACATCGACGTCGTTGGAAGGCGGCACGGCAATTCCGATCTTGAACTTGCGCGGCAAATAAACCGGCCCATATATCGGTTCTTGCTCTTCACCCTCGCGGCTGTCGATGACCTTCTCTTCATCCAGCCAAATTTCATGGTAGGCCCTGGTTCGCGGATCAAGATGATGGCTGATCTTCTGGGCCCATTCGTACACCTGCTCGTGGATTTCGGAAACGTACGGGTTCGGATTGCACATCACGTTACGATTGACGTCCCCGCATGCCGCAAGCGTGCTTAACAGCGCCTCGTTGACTTCCTTGATGAGATGCTTCATGTTCCACTTGATCACGCCGTGAAGCTGGAACGACTGACGGGTCGTGAGACGAATCGTTCCGTTTGCATATTGCTGCGCGATCCGGTCCATCATCAGCCATTGCTCCGGCGTAACGACCCCACCGGCAGCCCTCACGCGCACCATGAACTGGTAGGCCGGCTCCAGCTTTTGTTTATTCCGCTCGTTGCGAAGATCCCGGTCGTCCTGCATATAGCTTCCGTGAAATTTCATCAGGCGGTTATCGTCCTCGGGAATGGAGCCCGTGATTCTGTCCGTGAGCGTGTCCGCAAGAGATCCCCGCAGGTAGTCGCTTCGCTTCTTGATCTCCTCTACATCGCTATGAGGCGCACTGTTCGGTGAAAGTAAATTGTTTTCGCTCATGTTCCTATCCCCTCTCGTTATCTTTGAGCCTGAACTCAGTAGACATCTCGCTGATAACGTTTGTCCTGTTGCAATCGTGCCAAATACTCCGCGGCAGCCTCTGAGCTAAGCCCGCCCTCCCGCTCGATAATGGTGACGAGAGCGGCATGAACGTCATGCGCCATATGCTTTTCGTCTCCGCACACGTAGATGGCGGCACCTTCCTCCAGCCATTGATACAATTCCTTGCCGTGTTCGAGAAGGCGGTGCTGCACATAGACCTTCTCATCCGTATCGCGGGAGAACGCGACATCCATGCGGGTCAGCACGCCATCTTTCAGCCAGCGCTGCCACTCGACCTGATAAAGGAAATCCGTGGAGAAATGGCGGTCGCCGAAAAACAGCCACGTCTTGCCCTGCGCCCCGGTTTCTTCCCGTTCGCCCAGGAACGCCCGGAATGGAGCAGCGCCTGTGCCGGGTCCGATCATGATAACCGGCGTATCCGGATTTTGCGGAAGCTTGAAGTTCGGATTCTGCTGGATAAATACCGGCAGCGAATCGCCCAGTTCCAGATGGTCCGCAATATAGGCCGAGCATACGCCGTATCGCTCTCGTCCGTGCGCTTCGTATTGCACCTTCCGGACCGTGAGATGCACCTCGTCCGGGTACGCCTTCGGACTGCTGGAAATCGAATACAGGCGCGGCGGCAGCTTGCGAAGAATCGATACAAACTCCTTGCCCGATACTCCCTTCAGCTGATAATCCTGCACCAGATCCAACAAATCCCGATTTTTGATATACGCTCGAAGCTCCTGCTCTCGTCCCGGCGCAAGCAGCTCCTGCAGACCGCTGTCCGGGAACAGAGCTGCCGCTTGCTCCAACAGCGGCTTGGTCAGAACCGTAATTTCATAATAGCCGGTCAAAGCTTCAAGCAGCGGGCGCTCGTTGCCGTTTTTATCGACCGGAACGAGCTCCTCCCGGTTCAAATCCAACGCCTGAATCAGTTCATCGACAAGTCCGGGATGATTCTTCGGATACACGCCCAAGCTATCGCCCGGCTCGTACTGGAGATTGGACCCTTCCAGCGAAATCTCCAGGTGACGCGTTTCCCGGTCCGATCCGCGGCCGTTCAGATTCAAATTTTCAAGCACCGCGGCTTGAAACGGGTTCGATCTCGAATATTCCGTCAGCTGCGTCTCGCTCCGGACAGCTGCACCGCCGCCGCTTGCGGAGGACGGGGCCGCCGGGGTCTCGTTCAGAGAAGCCAGGACACGCTCCATCCACTCCGCCGCGGAATCCTCAAAATCGACATCGCAGTCGACGCGTGCGGTAAGCCTTTTGCCCCCGAGCTCTTCCAGGCGCTTGTCGAAGTCCTTGCCCGTCTGACAGAAAAATTCATACGAAGTGTCCCCCAAAGCCAATACGGAAAAACGCAAGCCTTCCAATTGCGGCGCTCGCTTGCTGTGCAGAAATTCATAGAAAGACAGCGCATTATCCGGCGGCTCGCCTTCCCCGTGCGTGCTCACCAGAATGAGTAGGTTTTCAACCTTCTTTAACGTATTCGGTTTGAAATCGCTCATGGAGGAAAGCGTCGGCTGGAGGCCCTGTTCCTTCAGCTTTTCGCTCAGCTTCTTGGCCAGCTTCTGGCTGTTTCCGGTCTGGGACCCGAACAGCACCGTGACCTCCTTCGAGAGGACCGGTTGGTTCACGACCGGCGCAGCCGCCGAGGCTTCGGTTTTGTGCAGAGCCGTCAAATAGCCGCTCAGCCAAATCTTCTGCACTTCCGTCAGCGTAGGCAGCAAGCGGTTGAGAAGCTCCACCTGCTCTTGATTAAAAGGGCTGTTCATCACCTGTAATATCAACAATATGCACCTCGCATAGGATGAAAATAATTCCTAGTATTCTTATATAATTAATTTTATCTTATCTCCAACCTATCACAGCAGGGTAAACGGATCAATTAAAAGGATTTTATAGCTTTTATTAGTTTTGCTGATAAATCGCCGATCCTTACCAGATCACAAATAAATATTGCCCGATAAACCAATATCCGATATATTGGTTTTATGAAAAAAGATCAGATTCAACCCATTCAACGGCTGTCGTTTAGAGATGAAGTCTATCAAACGTTAAAAAAGTGGATTATCACCTTGGAACTGCATCCCGGAGAACGCTTGAGCGACAAAGAATTGGCGGAGAAATTTGGCATCAGCCGCACGCCGGTCAGGGAAGCGCTTAAAAGGCTCGAAGATGAAGGTCTGGTCGCATCCCTCCCGGGATCGTCCACTTACGTCGCTCCATTACATGTAACGGAGGCGAAGCACGCGTTTACGGTAGTCGCAGTCTTGCATGCTTTGGCTACAAGACTCGCATGTCCTGTTTTGAAGGAAACGGATCTTCAAGCGCTAGAGGCAAGCAATAACGCCTTACAGCTTGCGATTGAACAAGGCGACGTGATTCAGGCTATCGAGGCGGATGCGCATTTTCACAAGGTGTTCTTGGACGCGGCGGGGAACCCGGAGATCGTTCTGGCATTAGAACGCAGCATCCCCAAAATTCAACGACTGGAGATTTCCCAATTCAATACTCTGAAAGGGTTGAATTCCGTGGAGCAGCACAATCACATTATGGCCGCCTGCCGCAATGGGGAGTGTGAAAAGGCTGCCCGTCTTGTCGAAGAAAACTGGCTAAGTCTTGGCGAGCTGCTGACCCAATCCACGGAACCGAGGTGACCCTTGTTGAAGCCCATTTTGATCGGTATAGGCTCGGCCTTCTTTTTTGCTTTTACCTTTGTTCTCAATGCTTCGATGGAGCTGTCCGGCGGGAGTTGGATTTGGAGCGCCGCGCTGCGCTATCTCTTCATGGTTCCGCTGCTCCTGGGCGTCGTACTGGCTCGGAAAAACCTGCGCCCGCTCTTCGCGGAAATGAGAAAACAACCCGGAACGTGGCTATGGTGGGGCACGGTGGGATTCGGGTTGTTCTATGCTCCCTTATGCTTCGCAGCCGCGTATTCCCCCGGCTGGCTGATTGCCGGCACATGGCAAGTTACGATTATCTCGGGCACTTTGCTTGCGCCGTTATTTTGGGAGACGATCTCTACCGACAAGGGACCTATGCAAGCCCGGGGGAAAATTCCCGTTAAGGGCCTAGTCATGTCGCTCCTCATCCTGATAGGGATTATTCTCATGCAGATCGAACATGCCAAAAGCCTTTCCTTGGAAAACCTATTGCTCGGAGTCATCCCTGTGCTGATCGCGTCGTTCGCCTATCCCTTGGGCAATAGGAAAATGATGGAGCTCTGCGAAGGGCGTTTGGATACGTTTCAGAGGGTATTGGGCATGACGATGGCAAGTCTGCCATTCTGGCTGGTCCTTTCCTTGTACGGCTTGTCTACCGTAGGCTTGCCGAGCAAGGAGCAGAGCTTTCAAGCGTTGCTGGTCGCCCTGTTTTCCGGCGTCGCGGCCACCGTCCTCTTCTTCAAAGCAACGGATATGGTGCGGGGAAATATGCGGAAGCTGGCTTCGGTCGAAGCCACGCAGTCGATGGAAGTCCTGTTCGCCTTAGCCGGGGAGCTGCTGTTTTTGTCGATCCCCCTGCCTTCGCTTTTATCCTGGTGCGGGATGATTGTAGTCGTTCTCGGCATGATTTTGCATAGTTACGTGGCGAATAAGCAAGAGGAAAGTCAGTTGAAACCGTCAGCCGCGCTGAACGAAAGAGCATAAAAATATCGCCGTCCAACTCCGACAGAGGTGTGAACGGCGATATTTTTAATTCATCCCATCGCATAGCTAGGAGGTCATTTCTTCCAGCACCCTGCCTAACCGGTCGAGGTTCTGTTCGTTAGCTTCCATACAGAAAGTCTTGACTTGTTCGAATTCCTCGGTTAGCTTGAAAAGCTGACGGAACGTAACTTTGGTACGGCCTTCCAGGTTCTCGAAAGTACCCGTTAACCGAAATTCGTGACCGGATAGATGGTCAATCACGATCCGCTCAAACGGTACGATCTCAACAAAGACGTTATGGTTCGGGTAATCCGTACCGTCCGGTCCATGCATGGTGAGTCGCCACGTGCCGCCCGGCCGGATATCGCACTCGTGAAATGTATTCGTGAAGCCATGCGGCCCCCACCAACGAGCGAGCAAATCAGGGGTTGTCCAAGCCCGAAATACAAGCTCCTGCGGTACATCGAACTCGCGTATGGAAATAAGTTCATTTTTCCCCATGCTCATGATCATTCCCCTCTTCAAAGGCCTTACCGAGCGCGTCCAGCATGAGATTGGTACCGTGCTCCCGTATTTCCGGTGTATCGTGTCCGTCAAAGAATGCCCCTTGCTCCGTAAAAATGAGTTTCGTTCCGCCTTCCAGCTTGATCAGTTCGACCGTTGTATTCGAGACGGAGACGCGTGTGCTGCCAGAATCGAGGGTGTACGTATAGACAATGCGCTGCTCCGGAACAATTTCCTGGTAACTGGCGTCGAACGTAAAGACCGGCCCTTCCGGCGGCCCGCCGCTGCTGTACTCGCGCCCGCCAACCCGAAAGTCGAAGATCTCCGGCTTTGAAAACCACTTCGCTTTGGCAACCGGGTCAGCCCAGGCTTGGTAAACCCGCTCCGGCGAGGCGGCATAAGTCCGCTCGACGGCGAAGGTCGCATGCTTAACAAATCGTTCATTCATTGATTTTCCTCCTTAGGTTTCGGCATTGTCTCCTCGGCAAGAAAGTCCCCCAACAGATCCAGGTTTCGCTCCCAAATCGTTTGCCGCTCAATGACCAGCTTCTCAAATGACATTTTCATCGCTTGCAGAAGGCTCGTAAAATCTTCCACCGTTAATTGCGCCTTGCCCTGCATAAGCTTGGATACGTGTTCGAGCTGCTCCAATAGTTTCTGCTGCATCTTGATCTGCTCTTTGACTCGGTTGATCTGCAAGTTGACGATCTCAAGCGGACTGATTTGCCTGCCGGTCAAAACCGATTTAATCTCTTCGAGAGATAACCCCAGCTCTTTAAGCGATAAAATCTGGTGCAAACGCGACAGGTCCGATTCATTGTACAGCCTGTGGCCGGATTCCGTATGTTCCGACGGAGAGAACAGCCCGATTTGATCATAAAAACGCAAGGTTCGTACGGTAAGCCCCGTCAGATTGGCGATGTCTCCGATCTTCCAATAGCTCTTCATTCATCATCTCCACTCTTTGGCGCTAGCTTTATACCGGTAGCTTCATTATAAAACCTTACGTTACGTAAGGTGCAAGCATTATTGTGCCGGTCTATCGTGAAACAAACCGACGGAAGCTCGCGGTACATCGTAGATCACCCGTTTGGCGCAGATTTGTTGGACAGCGTAAAAACGACATCACGATCCGCCTTATCTGAAGCCGCGTAGATCATGATGCCGCTCAAATCACTTCATTCGTATGACCCGTCTAAACGACAAGTCCTTCCTCCTGCGCTTTCCTCACCGCGTCTTCCCGGTTATTCACGCCCAGCTTGGCATAAATCATCGTAGTGCAATTACGAACGGTACCTTCGGAAAGAAATATTTTTTCCGCAATCGCTTTTATGCGAAGCCCCTTCACTAGGGATGCCAGAATTCCCCGCTCACGCTCCGTCAACCCGTAAGGGCACACGCGCCCTTGCAATTTACGCAGTCCATCCAGTTCTTCCTGCTGCACTTTCATCTCTTTGAAGAGGACATCTGCGATGGACTGGGTAATCAGCGTTTCCCCTTGGTGGACGACCCTTATCGCCTCCACTAACTCGATAGGGGAAACGGATTTCAACAAATAACCGTTGGCGCCGTTCTTGAGCGTATCGGTGGCCTGCGAAGCCTCTTCGATGGTTGTCACCATAATGACGCGTAAGGCGGGCCATCGTTCGCGTATCGCTCGCAGCGTACTCGGTCCGTCCAATACAGGCATTCGGACGTCCAGCAGCACCACATCGGGATTCACGTTTGGAATCATATCGAGCGCTTCCTGCCCGTTTCCGGCGAGCCCAACGACTTGCATATCCTGCTGTTGTTGTAAGATCAGCTGCAAGCTTTCTCTGATGATCGGCTGATCGTCAACGAGAAGTATGCGAATGCTTGCTGCTTGTGGAAGAACCGTCTGATGAGGCAGGCAGCAAATAACCGCTACGCCTCCTTCATCCAGACAATGAAGAGATAAATGTCCATCAAGGGCTTCAAGCCGCTCTTTCATCGATTGCAACCCGAATCCGAATTCAATATCCTTGTTCCCATTCCCGTTATCTTCAACCTGCATTCGGATTTGGGCTTCTTCAAAGTACAATCCCACTTGTATAAGTGAAGCACCGCCGTGGCGCACGGCATTGGTCAACGCTTCCTGCAAGCAGCGATACAGGGGCAGTTTCCGGGACCGACTTAATTCATACTCCTTGCCGTAGATGCGCAGCTTGACGATCACCCCGGTTGACTGCTGAAATTGCTCGATCAATTCGCGGAACGAGGACTCCAAGGTCGTTAACGATTCCCCGGTGGTTTGCGCCCAATTGTGAACGATCCCCCTGGTTTCATTCAAACCGCGACGCGCCATGTGAAGCAGGGTGTCCAGTCGATTCACTTCGGTATCGGGCAAACGAGGCCGAAGCGTCTCCATGCCCATAATTAGCGATGTCATCGTGTGTCCGATCGTATCATGCAGCTCTCTGGATATCTTGTCTCTCTCCTCAAGCAGCGTTATTTGCTCCACTCGACTCGCATATTGCTCCAAAATTTGGTTCTGTTCCTTAATGATCAGGCTCTGCTTCTGCGTACGGACCAACAATTGAAAGCCGAATCCGAACCCATACATTCCCAAATGGTACAAGATGGCTTGAAAAGCAATACTATCGAAATCCAGACGAGCGGTATTCCATGCGAGAAAGGGGACAAGAAGAATCGTAGCAGGCCCCGTCCAACGGTATGTTCGTTCTGTGCTATGGAATCCCACGACAAAAGCGATGATCACAAACTGCCACTGGGTCGCTTCAAAATAGTAGTTTACAGCAATGTAAAGGCTCCCGCTCAGCGCAATCTCAGCAATCAAATAAGCGCTGGTGGAATACCGGAAAAACCAATAAGGAATAACAAACGCAAGAACCGAAACGAACAGCACCGCCCCTACAGGGTACGGCAAACGGTCGTGAAATCGAACAAGCCCGATGACAATCGTGATCCACCACAAGAAGCGGATCGTGAAAATGATCCAATCGAACCATGCCCATCGGTTGGCCAATGTCAGCAGGATGAACACCTCATCTCCAGATTTAACTGTCAACCATTATAGCATGCGCCTCCACGAAGCGATATCACGAAGACGAATGACAATTTACAACTTCCCAAAATGACAGGTTCGACCTCATACTCAGCCTTATCGCTACAGCCTGGCGATATCCATCGCTTAAAAACGAAAGGTGAAGATGATGAATATGTCGGATACACGGAAATGGTTGGCCGCTCTACTCGCTTCTTGCTTGTTATTCCTATTGTGCATGCCACGTGCGAATGCGAACGAGGCTTCACCGTTCTCCGCAGAAGTGTTGGAACAATTGATTGATCCTGTCATGAAGGAGGAAATGAACAAGCTTCATATTCCCGGCGCAGCGGTTGTCATTACACAAGGAGAACGCATCATGTATAGCAAAGGGTATGGCTTCGCCGATCTGGAACAACAAGTGCCCGTTAACCCGGCAAGCACGGTGTTTCGGCTAGGTTCCTTAACCAAATCCTTCACCGCTACGGCTGCTATGCAGCTGGTCGAGGAGGGAAAGCTCTCGTTGCATAACGATATCAATGCAGCCCTGAAGGATTACCAGGTTAATGGAAATTATGGACCGATTACACTCCATCACCTGCTCACGCATACGGCAGGTCTGGATGTAAGCATGTATGAAAGAGATAATCGCCAAGGATTGATCCCGCAATGGTCGACGGATACGGTTCGGACGTATTTGGAGAGGCAGCCGCCGGTGTTTGCCCCGGGAAGTAAATTCCTTTACAGCAATGTCGGGTCAGGACTTGTGGGAAGTGTGATCGAACAAGTATCCGGACTTCCCTTGAATGATTACTTGCGGGAACGCTTGTTCCAGCCACTCGGCATGAGCAGCGCGAGCTTGAATCTCCCGCAGGATCGGACCAAGTTGGCCAAGAGCTATGCCTATACGGACAACGGTTATCAAGTGGTTCCTTATTCCGGAATTCATTTTCCCGGAGGAGGCGCCGTCAATATGACGCCGAATGACTTCGCCCCCTACATGATCGCACATTTGTCCAACGGCTATTTCCACGGTCAGTCCTTGCTTAAACCGGAGACGGTCCGGATGATGCATGCGAAGCAATTCTCTTCTCATGAACGCATGTACGGGATTGGGTATGGTTTTTTTCGGTCGGAGACGGTGAATGGAGTTCCCTACTTATGGGCGAATGGAGGAATTGACGGATTTAATTCGAAGATGGTGCTCATTCCTTCCCATTCGATCGGTATCTTCATTACCGCCAACACCGGAGATAGCGGGATGGAAATGCACGGGAAAGTCGTTCATGCCATATCCCAAACGATCGACTCGAAAGTAGCCCGCAAGCCACTTTCTCCCCTTGAAAGTTTAGGGAGTGCGATCAAGGAACTGGAAGGACGATACGAGCTGCACTTGGCAGCGGAGCATGGCTGGGCCAAGGGACTTCGCTTGCTGGGCAGCGTACCGTATACGGTTGAAGCAAAAGACGATCGAACCTTAGTGGTGACCGGCTTATTCCAGAACGACGGGCAACAGATGCTCAGGAAAGAGTTTACCCAAGTAGATGAAAGGTTCTTCCAAGAAGTCGGCGGGGAGGAACAGCTGTACTTTCATAAAGAACAGGGGAGATGGACGCTGACAGGGCCGATGAACTTCTCCATCCCGCGCACGGCTTCCTTTGAGTCGGGATCTGTCTTGTTGGCGCTGTATGTGGTACCCGGCATTTTGTTCACGCTTATTCCGCTCCTATGGATCGTGAGGTACGCGATACGGCAATGGCGCAAGCAATCACACAGCATCTCTGTCGTCATTCCAATCATCGCCCTCCTTCAGAGTATATTCTTCATTGTCCAGTTCATCTATGGGAATGGAGAGATTCTATACGGATACTCGCAGTTCTATCAGGTCGTCGTGGCTTCCATGCCTCTTATTTCGTCGGCCGCGGCTGTTTATTTCTTGATTCGAATCTTTACTGCCAAGGAGCTTGACCGATGGAAGACCGTAAACGTTGGGATCGCCGTGCTTGCGTTCCTTTATACGGCTTACTTGTTCTATTGGAACTTTCTTTCCGTACATTATTCCTAGGATTAGGAGGATATAATGATGTCCCTTAAACGAACGATTGTCTATTATCTGGGGATAACGCTTGGGATTACTTTCATGATGCAAGCGGTGATCGGGGCGGCTTACACCCCCGCAAATATCCTCTTGATGATGTGGGTGCCAGGCTTGGCTGCCGTGGTATTCACCTTGCTGGGCAAGGCGCCGCGGCCCGGAATGCTTGGTTTACGGTTTTGCCGCCCCTATCATTTGATTATGGCGGCTGCCATCCCCGCCCTAACGTTTGTCATTACCACCGCAGGCTCGGCTCTATTATTCGAGGGCAGCATCAGATGGGGGGATTACAAGCTTATGGCTGTAACGGACAGCTTCACGCTGAATCTCCTCGTCACGACCCTCGTGGTCGTAGCGAAATCTTGCCTGTTCGCGCTTGGCGAAGAGTTGGGCTGGAGAGGGTATGCGCAAAGCCGGATGATCGCTTCTTTCGGTTCCGTGAAGGGGATTGTGATTCTGGGGATCGTATGGGGATACTGGCATTTTGGGGTTACCCTTACGGGAGCTACCTTTAAAGGCGCGCCGTTGCTAGGGGCACTTGTCTTGATGCCGCTAGCATGCATCGGCATGTCGTTCATATTCGCATGGTTGACTCTGAAGTCAGGCTCCGTATGGCCTGCTGCTGTGGCCCATGGAATAACGAATATTCTCTTTGATTTCTCGTTCCTCTTAACCGATTATAAAGGAAGCTCGGCTCTGTACTATACTTGGATTGTCGCGGTGATGTTACTCATGGGAGGCATCTTTATGGGCTTGATCCAAAGAATGCGGCCCCCGGTGACGAAATGCACGAACAGAGCTGCCTGATCTCAATTAAGGAATATCTTCTTAGGCCCGAGCACGATCGAATAGACACTCGAACGTACTCGGGCCTCTTTGACGCTTCTGGAGTTCCGCTCTCCAATTTGTGTTAAGGTTCAGCTGATCGGGTCGATTTCACCTCGCACGCTCGGCGATCAATGGCTGAGAAGGAATGCCCCGCTAGATGTCGAATGTTTCCAAAGCGGGTCTAGAGACTTCCCGCCCATACGTTAACACGAGTTGAATCCTATAGGAACCGAGGATAGGTCTGATGAAGCTTCAATTGCTATATAACGAATATCTGAATCTAAAATTCAACAGGGGATTACCGTCCGTTCAAACGGACTGCTATGAATACTCCCTATGTGAAGACGATAGCGCAGAATTATTTTTTGTCGGTCGCGAAAATGAGTCGTTTATCGAGTGGGCGGATGAATTACAACCGAAAGATCCGAATTACATCGCAAACCCGGACTGGAAGCCTGTGCTCTCGGCTTTTTTTGAACATCTGGATGTCTATGATGAACTGATCCTCTATTATCTGTTGTTTACGATCAACAGGACGATGTCCATTATCAAGATCAATCCGTACAATGCAATGAATGATTTTATGAAAAGCTATTGTTTTTTTCAGTTAGCTCAATTGTCGGATGCTACCAGCTTGAACGATGAACAGAGGCAGCAATTACGAAACTTTTTCTTCTTTTTCTACCTTTATACTCACCCGGTGAATGAGGAGACCCTCTACTCCTTTTCATTCCGCGGGCAAGATTTGGTTCATACGAAAACCAATATCCATATGGAGCATTATTTTTCTGTATACCACGATTACTACAGCGAGCATCTCGACAAGTATAGAGATAAATTAGTTATCGCTCCCCATGAAATAAATGCCTGCAAACATCTCACGCTGGAGCTGTTAAAGGCAATAGAGGGTAAATCGCCCAAGCTGGCCATGCCTCCGGAAGAAGGATTGGAAGATGTATTACGGCTGATCAATGATGTCGATTATTTGATCCATAGCTACTCCGAGAATAAAACAACCGTATTCGGGATGATGAGAGATTTTCTCTCTGACCATCGCTCTAACCTCTATCGCGAGCATTGTTTCCGTACGCTGCTTCAGAATTATGTCTGTTATATCCTTTATTTTAAGTTTGATGAAATTCATGATTTGGTGGATTACTTTAAAGGCACTCCGTCATGGTGCGAAACGATCATCAATAATATCGTTACGGATGCCATCTTCATTCAGAAGATTATGAGGCAGAACCGTATAGATATTACCGAGTATGGGAATGTAGTCGAATTTTTCGACGAGGAGGCCCGAAGGATCTATCTGTGATCAGCTTTACGGGTCTATCGGCGAAACATGCGAAAGGAGCCTGCCAGCGGCAGCTCCTTCCCAACATGTTAACCCATCATATGAAGAATGGCTTTGTTTACACATGCTCTAGCTAAATCCACAGCTGTCTTCCCATCTCGATCTGTAGCATGAATGTCCGCGCCATATTCTAACAGCACCTCAATCGCGGCAACATTTTCCCTCCTAATCGCTCGATGCAAGGCGGTTTGTTTATACTCATTTCTACCTTCAAGATGAGCTCCGTGATCCAGCAGGAATTTAATCCCCACAATGTTATTGAAATCCGCAAAGCTATGTAAAGGAGGGAATGCCTTCTTTTCCTGGTTCACTTCACAGCCCATCCTTAAAATGTCTTCCAGCAGAGCTTCATCTCTACAATGAAGAGCAATCCCGAAGCCCTTCTTATTCACCTCTTTTTGATAAACATCCGGAAATTCCAGACGAATATAATTCACAATATCGCTTGAGTGTTTAAAAGCAATTTCCAGAGGCGTTTGAGTCAGAGAACGTTTTCCTACGTTTGCCCCCTTCTCGGCCACTAGTCTAAATGCCTCCAAATTATCGTGTTTACTGCAAAACTGCAATGAAGTGCCGCTATATTTAAGCACTTTGTCCAAATCGGATTTGCTCGCGTGGGTGACCAGCTCTTTAATTTTCTCCATGTCATTCATATAACACGCAAACACCAATGTATTCTTAATTTTCTCGGCCTTTAACGATTGCTGTAAGATTTCTTTTCTTTCCTCTTCCTTCGGTTCCAACCCATATCTCTGGTAAATGATTAACTCAAAGGCGTCCGTATCAAAAAGCTCAGGATTCGTATCGTTCACAAGGCCATGCTCAACTAATTTGCCAGCGTCGACTTTGATACAAAGAATGCCCTTTCCCAGCATGAGTTCCACAATTTCGTTCCTATACTTATCAAAAAGAGCAACAGTGGTGTGACCATCATAGGAAACTTCGTTTTCGAAAATGGGAAAATATCCGCTCGTAAACGAATTCTCCGTGCCTAAAATTAAATAGGTATACGTTTTTTCACTTAGCATAGGTTCGTTGATAATCGCGTCTACTAAATCAGCAAGGTTGTTCATCTGTTTAGGCCTCCATGTCTTTTCATGATTTTAAGCATTTTGGGAGTGTTCCGAGCAGGAGAACTTCCATTCACGCTGATGGATATATTGCTCGCCCCACTCGCCCAACTGGTCTAATATGGATTTCAACGACATTCCTAATTCACTCAGTTCATAGACCACTTTCGGCGGCACTTCATTATATACCGTTCTCATGATGATGCCGTCTTCCTCCAACTCCCGAAGCTGCTGAGTTAACACTTTTTGTGTAATTTCGGGAATGGCCTTTTTTAATTCACTCGTTCTCTTCGGCCCGGGGCCGCAGTTTAAATGACATAAAATCAGCAGTTTCCATTTCCCCCCTAACACCTCCAATGTCGCTTCTGCGGGGATGTTAAACGTCCGCGTCATCTGCCTTTCCATGGGATAACCATCCTCTCGTTGGTTTTTAGGTATAGTTACTTTTTGGTTCCTATATTACTTTTTGGTGCTTATAGAACATAAAAGTGCGTTCTTCCCTTTTTTTCCTGCATAAGAGATAATTTCATCGTACCTCATTCGAAGGTAAAAGTTGAGAGATGGAAGGTGAACTCGATGAAAATCTTGACCGTTGTATCGCACCCCAGGGTGAATTCCTTAACCTTTTCTGTTGCAGACAGGTTTCTACAGGGACTTGCTGAGGCGGGCCACGAAACGGAGATGCTGGACCTGCATCGCAGCGGCTTTAATCCCGTGTTGTGGGAAGCGGATGAACCCGATTGGTCGTCCGATCACAAGACCTATTCGCCTGAGGTTGAGGCCGAAATCGAACGAATGAAGAAGTACGATGCACTCGCCTATATTTTCCCGATCTGGTGGTTCAATCTGCCTGCTATGCTCAAGGGATATATCGACCGGGTATGGAATAATGGTTTTGCGTACGGGTCCAATAAATTGCATCATAAAAAAGTACTATGGCTTGGTTTGGCAGCGGCTCCGAAAGAACTCTTCGAGAAGAGACAATACGATAAGATGCTCTCCCAACATCTGAACATCGGAATCGCAAGTTACTGCGGAATCTCTAATAGCCAGGTTGAGATATTATACGACACCTTGGATTCAAGGCCGGAAATTTTTGAGAATCTCCTGATGCGAGCTTACCATCTGGGGCTCTATTATGACAACGATTCGAGGGTGTGACTTGCGTCTTTTCATGCACGCGCAGCAAAATCTGCTCAAACAGCAAAAAGGACACAGCCCGTTGAAGCGAGTTGTGTCCTTTTTGTTGTTTATATAATGGCTTCGTTAATATGAATGAGTAACGAGGACATAAATACAATCAATAATATGGTGCTTCGCATCGTCAAACTAAAAATGACTTCCCAACGAATCAATCCACGAAACAACCGTACAGAGCATTGAGGAAATTATACCTTTACTACACTCCGTGCAAAATATCGTATACATAACCTATCATATCGCTACAAAGGAATCCGATCTCATGATTGATGATGATGGTTTTAGTCTGCTTGTTGGTTCGCCCGGACTTACATCTTCTAGCCGATGTAAGTCCGGTCAAGGGAGGGGCCAAGTTTTCATGTAGCTAGGGCAACTGCCGGCATACTGGCGATTGGAAATCGCATCAGCTGCCTCGATCCTTTTCGCATTGGGGGGGAGAGCTGCTGGAAGAACCGTTGGTAGGCCTTGTCTACACGCTAAAGACCTGTATATAACTCTTACTATCGTCGCCATGTTCTATAATGCGTTGGCATTCGCTTGCTCTGTTCTGCGTTTGTACCAGACCTCACTCTACCAGCTTTGTTTATCCCCAGATAGCTTAACCTAAGGTTAATTTTCGTGTGATGCCCATTAAAATGTTAGATGGGCCTGTTTTTGGACAGATATTCTAACCATTTATCAACCTCGCTCTTTAGAAATAATCTTTTGCCCTTTAATTCAATATAGGGCAAGAACTGATAAGCATCCCTAAGCCCTGTTTGTTTTCTTGATGATTTGTCTTCCGATATTATTTTTTCGATGTCTTCATTCGTCACATGTAGGTATTGTACAAGTTCTTCTTGAGTTAACAATTGCGTTCCGGTTTCAGAAGTCAGATTTCTTCCCGTAAAGTAAGGTTTATCTTGTAATTTAACCGTAATAATAATCGTACTGGCTAAAATAGAAAACAAAATGATCAAATTCCATACAAGACCTTTATTAGCCATAATATTCCTCCTAAAGAAAATTTTATAAAATTTTTAAGTCATTTATGATATTATGTTAATTGTACCATATTATTCCTTTAGGGAGGTAATCTACTTGACTCCTAAGCGTATTCCTGCCGTTATCGCCACTTCTTTAGCAGTTCTAACACTCGCTGTTTCTCCTGTTGCTGCTCATCCAATTTTCGAAAAGGGGGCTGTGATAAGCTCGCAAGTTGCAAGCTCGGCTGCACCGGTTGTTGTAGGCAAACCCCAAGGTCAAGATAACGCTACCGTAAGATTTATTGATGAGGCATTAGCAAAGAAAGACTCAGACAGGATTACTCCACAAGGGAATATAACAGAGAGATATGCATACTCGACCTACTCAGTGCCGTATAAAACCGTTGAAGACGGTAATTTCAATGTAGGTCCAAGGGAACAAGATACATTCTTGTGCAGTGTTCCTAGAGGCGGTACTAATACAATTGCAAAAACGGTTGAGGTTAGTGCCAACCTCAAAATCCAATCTAGTGTTGATTTTGAACTTCAAAAAGTCATTAATATCGCATGGACAAGTGAGGCAAGTGGCTCGTTCAAATACACATATTCAACAACAAAAGTATACACGGCTCCGGAATCTGTTCCTAACCATCGTGATTACTACGGTGCTATTCAATATGACTTAGGATCAACGATTGTCAACAAAACCGATGTTTATCATGTATATAATGGGGACAGCTATATGTATGATACCTCCTATAACAGTCAGCAAAAAGTTTACGCTAAAGTTCCAAAAGCAATTGAGTTCGCGCGAGATTTCTAAACCCATTAACCAAGAGGGTGTCCCAAAAGCCATGAAAATGGCTGAGGGACACCTTTTTTGTATCAAAGAATGCAAAAAGAAACCGTTCCTTGTTAAAATGGAGGTACCATTCAACCATTACAAAAGTAGACGATTTCTTTGTACATTCAATATACCATGGATCAATTTTGCTTGCCAATGGACTTAGAGGAGGACATCCCCAAAATCGCCTCGTTCGCGTTGTGAATGCCGCCGTGAATTGGCTTGACGACGCCATCTTCGACGCAGCTTACCCCAGAGGCGGGCGAGATAGTTATCATCCGAAAATGCTCACCAAAATTATCATTTATGCCTAACACGCAGTGCATTTACTCTCCCGCCAAATCACTAAGGCCGTCCGCGAGAATATCATGTTTATGTGAATCGCGGGCAGACAACATCCAGACTTTCGGACCATTAACCGGTTTCGCTCCGAAGAAAGCATTATGCACCCTTCGAAACGACCTGCTCCCCCGCCTTCAAAAGCATGAAAGACACGAAGAAATTTTAGGGAATCGTAACAGTTACAGTAAAACCGACAAAGACGCCACGTTCATGCGGATGAAAGAGGATTACATGCGAAACGGTCAGTTCAAGCCGGGTTACAATGTGCAGATTGGCTCTGAAAATCAATTCATCCTCGGCTACAGTGTGCCACTGCCGCTGACGGAAATTGTTCTGCTTAATCCCTACACCGAAAAAGATGCCCCCCGGGATAAGCAGTCCATTCTGGATATTCGCGGCAAAACGGTAGAAGGCGAACTGATCAATGTAGAAATGCAGTTGTTCAATAAGTACGATACCGAGATGCAAACGCTGTTTTATTGGCGTAAGCTTTATAGTGGGCAATTGCAAGATGGGCAATCCTACAAAATGCTAAAAAAATGTGTTGCCATCAACATTCTCAATTATTCGTTCCTGCCCAACCGGCAATATCATAGTGTATTCCATCTTCGGGAAGAGCGCAGGGGCATTCCGCTGGTTGATGATATTGAACTACACTTTCTAGAGTTGCCAAAACTAGATGACCATGCCGTTCCCGTAGAGAGCGGAGGCCTGGTGAACTGGCTGCTATTTCTGAAAGGTGCCGATAAATCCAATTGGGAGGTGCTGACGATGAACGAACCTGTATTGAAGAAAGCCATGGATACATTGGAGTTTCTTAGTCAGGATGCAGAAACCCGCCGATTGTATGAGGATAGACAAAAGTTCCTTCATGACGAAGCTTCGATAATCGAAGGGGCATTGGCCGAAGGAGAAGCCCGCGGCGAACGAAAGAAAGCTCTTGAAATGGCTAAAGAGCTTCTGGCACATGGTGTGGAAATTTCTATTATCGCTAAAGCTTCGGGACTGCCTGAGTCTGAAATACTGGCTATGAAGGAAAGAACTTAAATATTTGAACTAAGAAAAGAGCCATCAAGAGGGCTCAAATGAGATTCGAAAATCTACCTCAGCAAGTAATAGTTTAATTTTAAGTGAAAATTAAATACATTATAAGGCCATCCTACTTGAGAATGGCCTTATAGTTTTGTATAAGGAACCTAATTATTAATTTATCAGGGCATACACCCGGTGCATGAATTGCTGGGTTATCGGAAGTTAATTTTCTTCTTCGCCTTCTTTTTTTTCGCTTGTTATTGCAATCTCATTTTTAGTATTTTTATTGTTTTCAATAGTTGCTGGGTTTATATTTATGTTATTTAATTTCTTAAATGCGTTTGCAACTTCGGTTGATAATTTAAATAAATCTGAGTTTATGTTTAGAGAATTCATGGAAATTATTGATTGTGATAATGCCTTTGTGATTTTGGTTGTATCAAAATTATCAATGAAAATTTTATTTAATGACTTATTAATTCTTTCCTTATCTTGTTTATCAAGCTTTGATTTATTAATCTCTTCTTTTAGTTCTCTTATTATCATGTCTTTTTCTTCAATTTGTTGATTTCTCAGATCCAACTCTTGTTTTAATATTTTTATAAATGACCCCATCTGATCGGCACTACCTGCTAAACTATTAAATACCACTAAATAACCTGCTAAAATTGGGTTATCTATATCATAAGGATAACGAATCTTATGGTCTATTTCACTCCATGCCTCTTCAAATAAAGTTCTAACTTGGATTTCTACAATCATTTTAGAATCCTTAGTATATGGAAACTCTATTAAATAATGAACTGAGCGATAACCATATTGATGTTCTTTTATCTCACAACCGTTTTCAAGATAAACTTCTTCGTTATCTCCTCTGCGTATGTTTGCTGTGGGTTTCTCGACCGTACTCCAAGTACTAAGAATTTTATTGTGAATTTCTAACCAGTCATCTTTATATAGATGAAGTACACGAACTCCAATTAAGTCTGTAATTTTTTCAGTATAATTCTCTAAAGATATCTCTGACTCAGGCTTACTTAAAGATTTTCGTATTATCTTCTCCATTAAGTGTTCAGGATCTTTTATTCTCTTTCTTATTGAATGTACATTTTCAAGTTCAGATAATGTTTCAAAAATATAATTTGAAATATTAACCTGTATTCTATAATTTTTTAAATGATCGTCATATATTTTTAAAAGTTCAGCCCATTTTAAATTGGTACGAGAGAATTCTCCCTCAGTGATGTTATAATTATTGAGAAATTGATCTTTTTTTGGTTTACTCATCTATTCTCCCCCTATTAAATTAATTTCCGAATAACGTATTATTTGCGAAAGACACTTACACAAAAAATAATAAATATTTCTTAGACAGAAATTACTTTTACCACAATCATACCATGAATTTGGAAAACCGCGGTAATTAGTCACGTAATCTCTATAGTAACTTCCTCCACCACTTCTACATGTCTTTGTTCCTCGACATACGATTTTTCGCCGTTACTTATGATATGGTTCTACATATCATTTCAAAGGCGAAACTTCGTGCGCCGCGCGCCGAAATTTCGCCTCATTTGTGTCCCCCTCAGTAAAGGCGCCTTTATTCACGGAAAGGAGTTCGGTGCAGCGAACCGTGGCAATGCAAACCACAATTCGTCGACGGGTGATGCTGAGGGAGTTTGTGGATGTAACATAATCTTTTGTTATTATTTTGAAGGTGTGCATGGTTTCACGCTTACTTTGCTCTTGAGCATGAAAGAAAATACATTTTCATTACATAAATGAGATCATGATATTTAAAAAAACTGCTCATAAACTTCATCTGTTAGTTGGACATTTTGAGACTTTAATTCAATAATAAGAACCGGAAGTAATTGATCTTCATTTTGGCAATAAACAAATTTGTCTAGCCTTCCTCGTGCATTTTCTAAAAAGTAAGATACGGGGACTTCCAATTCTATCATTTCAATCGGTACTTGCAATTCCTCTTGAAGGAACTGCACAAACTGCTTTTGCACTATATCCTCCGGAAGTATCAAAACGTCGTGAAGACGTTACCGAGGAACTGACATAATTAATTTAAAATAGTACGTAAATAAACCCCTGTCCATTATTTGCATGGACAAGGGTTCAAACAACTGAGCAGTGGTCAGGAATACCTCTCAAACTTATTATTAAATTCGCAGAAATTTCAACTCTCCCAAAAAAGTAGACAATTATTCATCAATGTGTGGCTATCCCCTTCTGATAAAACCACTTACATTTAAATCTTCATATTTAGAAATAATTCCAAAATCTCTATGTCCCGTGAAAAACTTTCTGCTATGCTCTTATCCATATTTTCATATTCATCTAAATAATCTATCACGCCTTCAAAAATCCCTATTCTTAGCATTACTGACATATCCCCGAACGAATCGGTATCTTCCATTTTTGATCTTCTTAACTTTTCCAATTCCAATTTCCTTTCAATCATCTCCCTAAACCCTTTTAATGATTTCTGCCCTCCGTAGACAAACTCCCTTCTAATATCTATATTTTCTAATTGCTTTTTATATTCATTAACAGTTTCATTCCGCATCTGCTCTGCTCGATCATATCTTCTCTGATCGGGGCCAAAGCGAAATTGAGTTCTCCATGCAACAAATGTTTTCTTTGGCACTCCTAATTCTTCAGATCCCTCCCATGGATCTAAACCTCTTTCTACACATAGTTCATACATTACTTCTTTCAAAGATTTGCCGTATTTGGTCTCTATGAGCTCTTTGTATTCTTTATTTGTCATCATTTGATTCTCCCAGTAGTTTGTACTATTATAACATTCTTGTCTTCATGAACCCGAGAACCTCAAGGCAGCTTTAGTTGTCGGCCGCGACGCTGTAAGTGCCCCAGGTCTTCCATATAATGAGACAGTAAGCATGATTAATTTATCAATGTATATGGTATATGCAATTTTGCAGAGCAAAGTTAGACTCTTTATCACTTTTAGCAACGATTCGAGTATCAAGTCATCAAATAATCTGATTCTGCAATCGGACACGATCACTGTTTGCCACCACGAACTCTCGGTCACTCTTTAAGGTTCAAAGCCTTTGAAATACCTGAGCTGCTAATAGCCTTGAATACTTTGATAATAATTAATTTTTTTCTAATGAATACTTAAAATTTAGCTCATGCATATTTAGTTTGGAGAGTTGCTGTAATGTCGCGATTAATACTGATTGAGCCATTAAGATAACATCATTAGTTTCTTTTGTAAATTTTTCAAAATCGTCACTTGCATCAAAATGATGGTATTTGCCAGGAAAATTTAAACCTCCATGTATAAACTTTGATCTATAATCATACATACTTTTGAATAATTTCTTATATTCATTTTGGACACCTAAAAAAACCTGTGATTTTTCCAGCAATTGTTCTTTAATTCCATTATTACTCGAACAATAAAGTGCTTCTAAGGCTATCATTGTAAAAAATAAATCTATTCCTTGAGTAGATTCACCACTAGTACCAAACAGATATGTAAGTGCTGAAAGTGCCCTTTCAACAGGGGTACCACCCACCCCATCTAGAAAACCATCTTTTTCTGTAATCCAGTTCTAAACAGTGTTGATTTCTAGGTTTTCGAGAATTGGCCATCTTGTTTTCTGTGTAAATAAAAACACTGAATAGAAATCACTGATCATCATCTGTGTTTTATCATATAATTGATCGTCAATAAAAATGAGTCCTTGATCAACTTGGAAAGAACCAACTCGGGCAATGTTTATACTAATTATGAAGTCATAAATCCGTTTAACAAAATAATCAACCGAAATTTTACTCCAGAAATGAATGGAAGGGACATTCCATTCTATTCCTTCAATCGGTTTATCAATAATCCCCAATTCAGTATACGCTGAAATAATAATTCTTTTTCGAACAGATTTCTTCAACAAATTCCTTCTCTCATCATTGTCATTCAATATCTTAAACTTTACTTTAACTTCATTTATCTTCAATTCATCCACCACTAATGGAAATAAAAAAGTTGTAGATACTAGCTCATCAATAGCTTGATTAATGATTTCATCGAATTCCTTATCAATTGGAAATGATGAAAAAAATTGGGAGTATAACTTCAACTTTTTGATTTATAGTTTGCATAAAAGTTACTTTCACCTCGTTGTTAAACTCTTACAGGTAGTTTTTGCTTAAACTCATATTTACGAATTTCTCTAAAGGGAAGGCGAAAAAAGACGTATAGATTTACATTAAATTTACTAATAAAAAACGAACTTTAGAGATATTTCTCAGTAATACAAATACGATAATGTTTCCCATTTTCGTAGGTATGGGCTTGCTTTATAGTAATTATCATTTAATACGTAGGTAAGGAACAGGGGGAATATATGACGAGACGATCTGTTTCACTAAATTTCGCCTCACCTATGATACGGTTCCCCTGCATAATCTTAAATGCGCAATAACCTTTTGTGCCAGAGGCTGGTTAAACCATGGAATTTTCAGAAACTCCTTATAAAAACAAATACCCACCAAATCCTTCACTTCGTACTCATTGGATTTTGTCATCAGTATTTTGATCTCTATGTAATCTTTAAAAATAAACTCAATAAATCCAGCACCCGATCGCGTCCTTTTTGTTCTTTATATAATGGCTTCGTTAATATAAATGAATGGTGAGGACATAAATCCAGTAAAAATATGTTGCTTTGCGTCACCAAACTAAAAATGACATCATGTATCCACCTTCTCTGAAGCCGAGTCGATCATGATGTCATTTATCTTCAATTTTTAGCATCTTTACTTCGCTTTTCCTTGAGCAATCTATACATTTCCAGACTATCCTTCAAATGCCCGGCTTCATCTGCGGTCAGCTCTTCCGGTTCCCCGTCAATTATCAGTCGGTTTATCTTTTTCTTGTCCCCGGGTTCATTCAAACTTCCTACCAAAAGCCAATCAATCGACACGCCATACAATTGCGCAAGCTTCTGCAGCACTTCGTTATCGGGTTGCGATCTATCATTTTCATACTTGGATATTGTGGTAAAATCGATCCCGATTCTTTGGGATACTTGCTCCTGTGTCATCTGCTTTCGATTTCTGGATTGTTTTAACCGCTCTCCGAAAGTCATCGGCCCCACCTCTGAGTTCAAGTATACGAAACTTGAACTTTCTTCAAAATGAATTTGACGAAAATTCAATTATTATTTATAATATTGAAGTATCGTCAAGTTTTGTATGCCTTAAAAAATTGTATTGGAGATGGTACTATGATTTATCTTGTCTGGTTTGGAATCATGAGTCTCATTTCACTAATTGTTGTTATAATCTTTAAATTTCATACCCGAAAAAAGCCCCAAATTAAAATAATTTGGCTACTTCCAGACGAATCAATTCACGAAACAACCGTGCAGAGCATTGACGAAATTATACCTTTACTACACTCCGTGCAAAAAATCAGTATACATAACCTATCATATCGCTACAGGGAGTCCGAGCTCATGATTGATGAAGATGGTTTTAGTCTGGCGGTATCGCTGAAGTGATGCTGCTTTGTCCATGCCTATAGCGACGCTTTCGCCTAGCACTGTCTTCCTCAACAGAATGTTTATCGAGGTTGGAAAGCCGCCGCTAACGAAATTTGTTCTGCTTAATCCTTACACTGAAAAAGACGATCCCCAAGAAAGGCAATCCATTCTGGGTATTCATAGAAGTAAGATTTAGATTTATAGCGGGCTATTGGAATAAGGACAGTCCTACAAGATGCTAAAAAAATGATCCCGAAAATATCGTACACTTGGGCCTATGTGGACACTAAAGTTGGCCACTACGAAGCAGTCTCCATTACTTGCTAGAATTTTACTTAAAGATCAGCTATTTATTTGAGATCGTTGTAAAGCTAGACGTATTATCAAACCCGTTAACTTAATAGTGAAAAATGTTGCGAATAAAAACAGTAACAATTCTAATACAAAACAGAATGGAAGAATCTCCGTAAGCTTAAATACATCTAAAATGACAATACCTGTACAGATTACTATACTTAACCCCCATAATGTAGCAGCGAACCAATATGGGAACAAAAATGTATGAAGCAACTTTGTTTCTAACATTTTTGAGAGAAGTGAATTATGAAATAAAGTTAAGGTTACCGTTAAAGCAGCAATAACTATCCCCAGTACACCGGCAGATGCAGCAAGAAAAGTCGTGGTTAATGCCTTGGAAAGTGTATTAAAATCTTCTGTAAATGATTTACTAACGAAAATAGAATATGACATTGGTAATGCAGAAAAAATTAGAGCCCAAAAGAAAGACCAATTGATCACTACTTTATAGCCATATATTCTAAGTAACCCCAAAAAAGTTGTTTGCTCATAGGTCAATTTATATTGAGATGTTGGGTTCATCCTTATCATCCTTAACTATTTTAGCTCTGACATCATTTATAAAACTTCGTATGCGGGACATTAGAGTTTCTTCGCCAAACTCGTTTACAATAATTCTCCTAACTGAGCGTTTTGAAAAAAAGGATCTCTGTTTTCTTACTATTTTATCCTTTCTTCTTCCTTTTATCTTATGCTCGTCAAACCCTTTTATATCTACAGCACCATAACCGGTTTCAACGAGTTCAATGCCACTTTCAATTGTTTCAGTAAAGTTTTCTTTTTCCGCATCTTCTTTAATATTCATACCATCCCTATTAGCCATCCTTAAATCCAATTCTTTTAAATCATGTTGATCGATTAGACTGTTATAAATATTAAATTCTTTTTTTCCAGGATTAGGGTGAATTAGATGAAAATGAACGCTACTTATTTTCTGCATAGATAACATTTCTGTTCTAATTTTATGAGGTTCAGGAATTGTTATTACTTTTACTTCACCAACGTATGGATCCCTGCCAACCAAGCGTTCAAACACATTAATAAAATCTACTTCGTCAATATAACTGCTAACTTCATGCACAAGTATTTCACTTAACGAGTGATATACAAACATTGAGGTTCTAGCAACCTCAAAATCTGTGGTCACATCTTCTGTACTAGCACCTACTCTCATCTTTAACTTAACCTGCTTAGACTTGGTCAGATTCCCTATAATGAAAACATCATTATTATACGATATAGTTTTAACATCGGTAATGGACCAATTATAAGATCCAATTTTAATACTTGGAGCTTCTTTAATAACCCTTGGTATATGAATAGATATGATATCATCAAGATTTTGTGAAAAAATGTGTGCATGTACATTGACTTTGGACGCATAAAATACTCTCTTTGCCACTTTGCCGTCATCCTTCTATAGATATTATTTCCTATATCTTACTATTACTAATCCCTCTATTCAATTAAATTTTCCTTTGAAAACCATCACTGTTACTTACTAAGATATTCACACTATCTATAACAAGTTTACGATGGCCCTTGAGGGATTGCTTAAAAGAAAACAGAAATGTTTCAATACCGCACTCCTCAGCAGCACGGCCCTCCCTCTCGTGCCCATAATTATCCACGCGAATTGCAATGCTGTCGACCGAAGATACCCAGTCACAAATCATCTCAAGAACGCCGGGGAAATCCTCGGCATCGAGCTGCTGGACCATATTATTGTCGCGGACGGAAGGCATTTCAGCCTACGGGAAAACGGGCTCATGTAGCCCGCGCCCCCGTAAAAAGAAAACCCGCACCGGGAACGAACCCCCGATACGAGCCTTCAAGCGTGCCCTACACGTTACCGCACAACCGCCGAACCCAAAATACCCTTGATAATCTCCACATTCGCATCCATATGCTCGGGGTCCAGCATCCGTTCGTGTCCCCCGACGCCCTGATAATACGCCACCCGACCCGAAGTGGCCCCTTGCCAAGTAAGGTACTGGTGCTCGGCCTCATCCTTCGGCGAATGGCTAGGCTCGTCCCCCGGCTGCGAGGAATGAACGACATGCAGGTCGGCATGGACCGTGCCGATATTATCCAGCAAATAAATATAGAACGAATATTGCTTCAAGCGCTCCAGATCTTGTTCGTTGATGCGAAAGTTTTTATAGAACTCGCGAATCACGGGGGTGGCGATATACCTCTCCCACATCGCTTGCAGGTCTTCGTCGGTCACGGGCTCCGGCTCGGTCTTCCGGTAAGCGTCCAGCATGATCACATCGGACACGCGGTACCCGGCCGCCTCCATCGCTTTGGTCACCTCGAACGCCAGATTCCCTCCGGCGGAGTAGCCCAAGAACGTATAATCGCCTTCCCTCTGCGCAGCGGAGATCAGCTTGACATAGCGCTCCATCCGGTCGGGATGATCGATATAATCCAGCGCATAGATCGTGCAGTCGTCCATCTGCTTGGCGAACTCATAGTACGCGATCCCGAGACCGCCCATCGGCGGGAAGCAGAAAAGCGTTTTGCGCCGCTCCTTTTTGTTTAAGCGCACAATGGGCTGCGGCTCCGCCTTGCTGTTATCCATCAAAAAGGCGGCCATGCCCCGGATCGTCGACGATTCCAAAATGACGTGCAGCGGAAGCTCGGCCCGGTAGTCGTGCTGAACCCGCGACACGAGCAGCATCGCATGGAGCGAGCTGCCGCCCGCTTCGAAGAAATCGTCCGTGACGCCGATCTCCGGCCTCTCCAAAATCTCCCTGCACACGGCCACCAGCCGATGCTCCCACGGATTGCTCGGGACGGCCTGTGCCCGCGCCTCCGCCGATTCCCGAGCCGTCGCATCGGGCTGCGGCAGCGCCCGGTGGTCGATTTTGCCGTTGGACGATAGCGGCATCTCGCTAAGCTCCGTATAGTGAGACGGCACCATGAAAGCGGGCAACCGTACCGCAGCAAACGCCTTAAGCTCTTCCGCAGAGACCGGCGCAGCAGAAACGTAATAGGCGCACAGCACGGTGTCGCCGCTCGCCCCGTCCCAGGCCGTCACCGCCGCTTCGCTCAGCCGCTCATGACTCCGAAGCACGCTTTCGATCTCCCCGAGCTCGATGCGGTAGCCCCGGATTTTGACCTGCTCGTCTTTTCTCCCCAAATATTCCAGCCGTCCGTCTGGCAGCCAGCGGGCCAGATCTCCCGAACGGTACATGCAATCCCCGGGATGGAACGGATCGTCCGCGAACGACGCAGCCGTCCGCTCCGGGAGATTCAGATAGCCTCTCGCCAGTCCCCTGCCCGCGATCCACAGCTCGCCCTTCACGCCAACCGGGACCAAGCCGCGGTCGTCGTTCAGTACATAGACGCGGGTGTTCGGCAGCGGCTTCCCGATAGATAAGGGTCGCTCCGGCACGACGTTCCGCTCCAGCGTCGTCACGATGCTATTCTCCGTCGGACCGTATTCGTCCACCAGCTCGATATGCGGGAACTGCTCCCTGCTCCACTTCACCAGCTTGGCAGGCAGCCGCTCCCCGCCCAACGTCACCACGCGCAGGGAACTGGCGTCCTCCTCGCCGAGACATTCGACCAGCGCCGTATACACGCTGGGCACGCAGTCGAGATGCGTCACCTGCCGGTCGCGAATATGGTCGCGGAGCGCCAGCGGATTCCGAGCTTCCTCATCCGTAACCAGCACTACCGTCGAGCCCGACAGCAGCGGGGTGAACAGGCAGGACAGGAAGGCGTCGAACGCATACGAGTACAATTGAAGCACCCGGGCCGTCCCGTCGAACGGGTATTCCGCCCGGCGGGCCAGAACCGTATTAACCGCTCCCCGGTGCTCGATCAGGACGCCTTTCGGCTTCCCGGTCGTCCCGGAGGTATAAATGACATAAGCCAAATGGCGGCTCCCCGAAAGCGACAACAACTCCTCACGGTCGGCGTGGTCAAGCTCCGGGTCCCTGAGATCGATGCATTCCCCGGCAAAAGGAACCTCCCCCAACGGCGAAGTCGTCAGCAGCAGCTTCATGCCGCTGTCGGCAATCATATAGGCTTGCCGGTCGGCCGGATAGTCCGGCGGGATCGGGACGAAGGCCGCGCCCGCCTTCAGGATGCCCAGCATGCCCGCGATCATCTCCACGGAACGTTCGGCGCGCAGGCCGATGCGGTCGTCAGGCTGCACCCCTCTGCGCCGCAGCACATGGGCCAGCTGATTGGAACGCTCGTGCAGCTCGCGGTACGTCAGCGTGCGAGTGCCGCAGATCAAGGCCGGGTGATCCGGCGTTTTGCGGACCTGATCCGCGAAGCAGGCATGAAGCGTCCGATCCGCCTGCTCGTACCGGACCGACTGGAAAAACCCTTCCAGAAGCTTCCGCTTATCCTCCGGCGTCAGCACTTCGATCCGGTCAACGGGCACCGTTTCGTCCGCCATGATCTGATCCAGCACGCCGATGAATTGGTCCATAAGCTGCTCCATCAGCCACGGCTCATACAGCGACGCATTGAAGTTGAACTTCATGGCGGCATCCTGCGGATAGACGTAGATATTGAACTGCTCCGTCTCCTCTTCGGCGCGAATATCCGCGAACTCGAAGCCTAAGCCGTCCTTCGACTCGACATTGTCCACGTACCTCCGGTCGAAGGGGAAATTTTCGAAGATCATCAGATGATCCAGTTGACGATGCTTCACATCGGTCGCCTGATTCATCTCCTGCAAGGGGACAAAATCGTACGCCTTCGACTCCAGCGCTTGCCGCTGCACCTGCTTGAGGCATTCGGCAAAGGGCTGTCCGGGGTCCAACCGGATACGGACGGGGATCGTATTGAGGAAAAGTCCCACCATCTCCTCGATCCCCTTCACCTCGGCGGGCCGTCCCGACACGATGGAGCCGAACACGACGTCGTCGCTCTGCATGTACTGCCGCAGCACGATCGCCCATGCCGCCTGAAACACCGAATTGATCGTCGCCTGGCAGGCTCTGGCGAGCTGCTGAAGCCGGTCCATCCGCGCTTGGCCCAGCTCCGCGTTGACGTTCATGACCACAGGCTTGACCGAAGGGTCCGAAGCGGAAGAATGGGCCTGTGCGATTACAGGAAAACCGCCCCGGGAGCGCTCCAATCCGGCCAACGTCTTTTGCCAATATGCGATTCCCGCTTTCTTGTCCTGTTTCTCCAGCCATTCCTGATAATGACTGTAAGGGGAGGTTTCTACGGTCACAGGCTCCCGTTTGTCTTGCAGCAGGCGGTAATTGTCAAGCAGTTCCTTGAACACCCGGGAGAACGACCAGCCGTCCAAAATGATATGGTGGTTGCACCAGATCCAGAGGTATTCCTGCGGACCTGTCCGGAACACGGCCATTCGAACGAGAAGATCTTTACTGAGGTCGAAGCCCCGCGCCTTGTTATCCTGCTTCCATTGGCGCAGATGCGCCTCCTGCCGTTCCTTCGCCAGCTCCGACACGTCCTCGAAATGCAGGCGGAATTTCCGCTCCTTCATCACCACCTGCAGCGGACGCGGCAAATTGTCGTGCACGAATACCGTTCTCAGGATATCGTAGCGCTTCACGAGGGCGTCCATGCTTTGCTCCAGCCGGGAGACGTCGAGCTCTCCCCGCAGCACCGCCTCGATCTGTACAAAAGACTGCCGGGACTCCTTATCCGAGAGCCAGAGATAATACATCCCTTCTTGCGAAGGAGCCAGCGGGTAGATTTTTTTGATTTTGTCCTTGGAATTCATAGGCAGTTCCTCCTGTTGCGCCGCAGCCGTAAAAAAGGCTACTCGATCGTATCGACCAGATCGTAGAGCTGGTCCAGCTCTTGCAGCGTCAGCCGGTTATAGCCCAGGTCGCTGGGCGTGGCTTCGGCGGCGTTTTGCTCCCCGCAGTGGCGGATGAGGTCCAGCAGGCGGCTTTGGAGCTTGTCCAGCAAAGCGGCGATCGTGTCGTGACGGTGATGCGTACGGTTGTAATCTATCGCGATATGAAGCCGCCGGTCCTGCACATAGCCCGTGATGAAGAGCGAAGCCGTTCGCTCGGCTTCCGGGCTTGTCAGACGGCCGACCGGCCATGGTGACGGGCCGAACCACCGCTTGCGCAGATCGGTATCGATCTGGCCGATATAGTTGAAGCAGATGTCCGGCTGCTGCGTGAACGTCAAGCCCGGCACGCTCTCCCGGGGCGTAATATATTTCAACAGGCCGTAGCCGATCCCGTGATTCGGCAGCTGCCGCAAATGCTCCTTGACCGATTTGATCTGGTAACCCAAATCGTCCGTAGGCTCCATCGGCAGCACAATCGGAAACTGCGACGTAAACCAGCCGACCGTGCGGGTGCTGTTCATAGCCTTGACGACGTTCTCCCGGCCGTGTCCTTCCAGTTGAATCACGATCCGGTTCGTGTTCATCCATTCCTTCAAGGTCAAGCCCAAGGCGGTCAGCAAAATATCGTTGATTTCCGTATGGTAAGCGCGGTGGACCTGCTTCAGCAGCCGCTCCGTTTCTTCGGGCGGCAGTGTGAACATCGCTTGGGCTTCGTCCTTCGTCAGATTGCCCGTCGCCTCGAAGTCCTTTGGTACAGGCACGCACGGCGTGCTCTCGACGGCTGCCCAATAATCGGCCTCGCGCAGTACTTCGCCGCTCCGGGCGTACTGCTGCACGGCTTCCGCCCAAGCTTGGAACGAATGCGTTTTGGACGGCATGACGATGTCACCCTCATGGGTCAGCGCCTGCTCGTAAGCCGCTTCCAAATCTTCCAGCACAATTCGCCACGACACCCAATCCATCACCAAGTGGTGAGCGACGAGCAGCAAATGATCCCCCTGCGGCGTTCGGAACAAGGCGGTCTTCATCAGCGGACCGTTCACTAAGTCGATGCTCTCGTGCAGCCGGTTGGCGTGCGCCAGAACGTCCGATTCCATCGAATCGCCGCCGTCCAGAGCCACGATCTCGAAACCGATTAGCGGCTGCTCCGCTGGTCCCCGGCTATACAGCAGCTTGTGGCCCCCTTCGTCCCTCACCACGGACCGCAGCACGTCATGATGCCCGGCCAGCTTTTCCAGCGCCCGCTTCAAGGCGGTTTCGTCCAAAGCGCTCTCCGAATGCAGCATCACCGCCAAATTCCAATGGGCCGAAGAAGCGAAGTCACGGTCGAAAAACCACCGGACGATCGGCGTATCCTCTATAGGTCCTTCCACGGCGTCCTGCGAGATCTGCACCTGCCCGTCGGCCGGCTTGAGATCGAGGCAAAGCTCCTTCAGCACCGGAGTCAAAAAGATCTTCTTCATCTCCAGGTCCCAGCCTCTGCGGTACAATCTCGATGTGATCTGAATCGCCTTAATGGAATCTCCTCCGAGATGGAAAAAGTTGTCTTCTCGCCCGACCGCTTCTGCTCCAAGCACCTCCTGCCATACGGAAGCCATTAGCTCTTCCAGCTCGCCTTCCGGTGGGACGAACTCTGCTGCCGGACCGCCTACCGCTGCAGGCTCCGGGAGCCGCTTGCGGTCCAGCTTGCCGCTGGACGTCAGCGGAAATGCTTCCAGCCCCACGTAATGAGCCGGGACCATGTAAGCGGGCAGCCGGCCCAACAGCAGCGCGCGCAGCTCCGCAGCATCCAATTCCCGATCCGCGACGTAATAGGCGCAGAGAGCTTTGCCGGATGCGGGGGCAGAGGCGATCTGCCGGACCAGAACGGCGGCTTCTTTGACCGCCGGATGCCCGTTCAATGCGGCTTCGATCTCTCCCATTTCGATCCGGATGCCGTTCAGCTTCACCTGATCGTCGCGCCGCCCAAGGTACTCGACGCTTCCGTCCGGCAGTCGGCAGCCGAAGTCGCCCGTCCGGTACATGACCTCGCCCGTCCGAAACGGATGATCCACGAACCGCTCGGCTGTCAGTTCGGGATTGTTGCGGTAGCCCCGGGCCAGACCCGCTCCGCTGATATACATTTCCCCGCGCACGCCAACGGGCACGGGCTGCAAGCTCTCGTCCAAAATATAAATTTGCGTGTTAGCGACGGGACGCCCGATGCAAGCAGATAGACTGTCCGCGTCGAATTCGTGAGCGGTCGCAAAAATCGTCGCCTCCGTCGGGCCGTATAGGTTCAGCAAACGTCTGGAATCCGACAGCCACGCGCGGATGTCGAGCGTGCATGCTTCCCCGCCCGATCCTACGATACGCAGCGAATCGGGCAGCCGCTCCGGGGTGAGCGTGGACAAGACGGACGGCGTCAGCACCATCGCCGTAATCCGCTGCTCCTCCAGAAGCCGGTGCAGCGCCTCGCCTCCCGCCGTCGCTTCCGGGCTGACAAGGCAGAGTGCCGCACCCGAAGCGAGCGTCGCGAAAATCTCCAAGACCGACGTATCGAACGTCGTCGACGCATACTGCAGCATCCGGCTGCCTCTGGACAAGCCGAACAGCCCGATAGCCGCTTCCACCGCGTTGCAGACGCTGCGGTGTTCGATCGCTACCGACTTCGGCTTGCCCGTCGATCCCGACGTATACATCACATAGGCCAGATCGCCCGCATCCACTTCGATGCGCGGATTGTCCGCATTTTCCTCCGAAATCGATTGCCATGCGCCACCGTCAAGCACGAGCTTATGACGCACCGCCGAGACCGACTCCGCTCCCGCATCCGCCAGCTTAGGCTGAATCAGCAGAACTTCGATTCCCGAATCGTCAATCATGGCGCGAATCCGCTCGGCCGGATAAGCCGGATCGATGGCGACGTACGCGCCCCCCGCTTTCAGAATGCCGAGCAGGCCCACAATCGTTTCGAACGAGCGCTCCATCATCAAGCCGACGACCTTCTCCCGGCCGACTCCCCGCTTCCGCAAAGCATGGGCGACCTGATTGGCGCGCCGGTTCAGCTCCCGGTACGTCATCGATTCGCCGCCGCACACGACGGCCGGATCGTCCGGCGTAAGCTCGGCCTGTCTCTCGAACAGACGATGAATGCACGAATCGTCCGGGAACGGCTGTGCCGTCTCGTTCCACTCGTCTAAGAGCTGATGCCGTTCTTCGTCCGACAGCATCCCCAGCTCGTGAAGGGATTGCTGTGGATTGCGCACGATGCTCTGCAGCAGGGTTTCCCAATGCAGGCTCATGCGCTCGAACGTCTCCCGGCGGAACAGATCCGGCGAATATTCGAGAAAGCCATCCAGTCCGTCTTCCGTCTCGGTTAGGCCGATGGTGACATCGTATTTTGCCGTCTCCCCGTCGATCATCTGAATATCCGCTTCCAGTCCGGGAAGCGCGAACTTTTCCTCCGGCACATCCACATACACAAATACCGCCTGCACCAGCGGGTTGCGGCTCGGATCGATCGGAACCCGCAGCTCGTCCAGCAGCAGACCGACCGGCAGCTCCTGATGCTTGTAGACCTCCCTGGCCGTATCGCGCACCTGCCGCAGCAGGTCGATAAAGCTCATCTCCCCCGACATATGCGAACGCAGCGTCCCCATCGTCAGGAAGTAGCCCATCACTTTTTCCATCTCGATCCGGTTGCGGTTGGCGAGCGGAGTCCCGACCAGAATGTCGGCCTGCCCGGTATACCGGTAGAGCAGCGCCTTGAACGCCACCATCACGATCATGAAGGTCGAAGCGTTTTCCCGCTTAGCGATCGCTTTCAGCCCGTCCAAAATCTCCTTCGACGACCGGAGGAAGACGCGCGCTCCCCGGTAAGTGATTGCGGGCGGCCGGGGGAAGTCTGTATGGATGTCGAGGACATAGTCGCAATCCTTCAGCTGCTCCTTCCAGAAGGCAAGCAGCTTCTCCCGGATCTCGCCCTGCAAATAATTCCGCTGCCATTCGGCATAATCCGCGTACTGGATCGGCAGCTCCGGAAGCTCGGCGGGGACGCCTGCAAGCGCGGCCTTGTAATGTGCCATCAGTTCCTCGAAGAAGATCGAGAAGGTGAGCCGGTCGATAACAATGTGATGGATGGTTAAGACGAGCGTCCATTCCGTATCCGACAGCGTAAACAGCTTGAAGCGGATGAGCGGCCCTTTTGCCAGATCGAACAATTGCTGGACCTCTTCGCGCATGAGCTGCTGGGCGACGGCTTCCCGCTCTTCCTCTGGGATATCCCGCAGATCCACGACGGGAACGCCGACGCGGAGCTCGGGCAGCACGGTCTGCACGGGATCGACGCGTCCGAATACGGTCCGCCAAGCCTCGTGGCGCTTGACGATTTCGTTGATGCCGTACTCTAGTGCCCCATGATGCAGCTTTCCTCTCAAACGGGCGGCCCCGTACACGTTGTACGCATGCGACTCAGGGTGCATCCGGTTAAAGAACCAAAGCCGCTCCTGATCGAAGGAGAGCGGGCTCGGGTCTGTATGGTTTCGCCGGGGAATCGCTGCGGCCGCCGGATTCGGGCTTAGCTGCTGCGCATTCAAGTTTTTTTGCTTAAGCCGCTGTTCGAACAGCGCCCGCTGCTCCGGCGTCAGCGATTGGATACGGTCGGTCAGATTCTTCATGGGATCAGCTCCTTGTCAAAAGCGAATTTCCGCTGCAATTCGGATAATAATGCCAAGCTTTCCATCACCGTCTCCCGGTCCACGCCAAAATCGATCAAGCAGGCAATCTCCCCGACGCCGATGTCGCGGAGCGTCTCCACCAGCTTCGCGCACTTGTCCGGCGTTCCGAGCAGGGAGCTTTCGCGGTAATATTTATCGAAAGCGCGGGATACGATCGCCTCGAAGTCCGCGTCGGTCATGCCGTCGTAGTCGGCGAGAATTTGCCTTTGCTGGCTTAAAAAAGTCTTGAGATATTCCTTCAGCGGCCGCTCCACCTTCGCCCGAACCGCTTCGTCGTTCTCCCCGAGGCAGGTATGAAGCATGACCGCGACCTTTTTCGCCTGCGGATCGTAGCCATGCCTCAGCAGTGCTTCGCGGTACCGCTCGATCTTGCCCTCCAGCTCGGCAAAACCGTTCCCGAGAATGCCGGTCAGGATGCCAGCTCCGATCTCGGCGGCTTGCCGGTACGTCTCCTCATTGCCGTTCGTCGCGATCCACAGGTTCAGCTCGCTTTGGATTGGCCGGGGGAGCGTCTTGATTCGGTGCACCGCCCCGCTGGCGTCGGTAAAAGGCACCTCCTCCCCGCTCCATAAAGCCCGAACCTGTTCGACCGATTTGAACAGCTCTTCCTTGCGACGGACATAGTAGTCCGGGTCCTGCATCGGGGCGAGGATAAAATCGGCGGGATGCCAGCCCGTAGCAAAAGCGACCGATACGCGCCCGTCCGACAGGTTGTCCACGACCGACCATTCCTCGACGAACCGGACCGGGTGGTGCAGCGGGAGCACGACGCTCCCCGCCCGCAGCTCGACCCGCTCGGTGACTGCCGCCAGCGCCGCGCTGAGCACCGACGGATTCGGGTACAGCCCACCGAACTCCTCAAAATGCCGCTCCGGCGTCCACACCGCCTTGAACCCGTGCCGATCCGCAAACGCTGCGCATTCCATCAGCAGCCCGTATTTATGTCGGTCCATGGTCGAGCCGTCGCCAGAGAAGAAAAACAAACTGAAATCCATGGTCGCTTCGCTGCGCCTGCGCTTTGGAACAAAGGCCGCTTCCGCCGCAGCCGGTCCCCGCCCGGGCTTCGCGCTGCTTGCCGTATCCGGCGCCGCGAGCCCCTGCTGCTTGAGACGCCGCTCCAGCAGCGCCCGCTGCTCGGGCGATAGCGCCGCCAGCCGATCTTGAATACCGCTCATTTTCTCATCTCCTTACCCCTCGCCGCTTAATAGCTGCATTAGCTCGTCCTGCGGCATATTTTCGATTTCGCTGAGCAAGCGTTCGATTTCGTCCAGCTCCTCCGGCTTGACCTGCGTCTGCGCAATCGACTCGGCCAGCTCGGCAATCGTCGGCGACTGGAAAATAACATCCATCGGGATGTCGTCGTGAAACGCTTGGCGCATCCGGGCGACAAGCTGGATCGAAAGCAGCGAGTTGCCGCCCAGATCAAAAAAGCTCTGCTGTCTGCCGATGTCAGGAATCCCGAACAGCGTCTCCCAGATGGCCGCGATCTTGTGCTCCGCCTCGGTTTGCGGCGGCTCTTGAGACGGTTCGCCATCCCGGTGCTCGGTGTCCGTCCGGCTATTTCGGCTATCCGAGGCAGCGTGGCCTGCGGTATGCAGCCATCCGCTGCCCACCGCATCGTGAATGCTTTGCGTGGACACGACGGCTTGAGACAGACCGCTGGCCGCGATGCGCCGGATCGCCTCAAGCCCTTCCGCTCCGGTAATGCCGAATTTCGCCTGCATTTGCAGCATATGCTCCTTGACGTCCGCCGGGAGCTCCGTCTGCTTCCGGACCCAAACGTCGTCCTGCCACATGCCCCAGTTGACGGAAACGGTCCGGCCTCCGGTGGCCGCATGCCACTTGGCGAACGCATCGACAAATTGATGGGACGCGCACTGATCCATCAGTCCGACGCCGCCGGTAAACGAGATGGTGCGTGAGAACACGATCATCAGCTCCAGCGGATGGGAGCGAAGCAGCGATTCCAACGTGAGCAGCCCGAGCACCTGAGGCGCGATGACCCGTTCGGACCGTTCCCGGTCGCCCAACTGAATCAAGCCCGAGCCGTACGGCTCCTGAGCGAACAGCACGCCGTGAATCGCGCCGAACTGCCGCTCCGCTTCCCGCACAATGTCCCGCAGCCCGGCTTCATCCGTCAGATCGGCGCTGGCGTAGAGCAGGGGGATTCCATTTTGTTCCAGACCGTGAATTCGCTTAATGATCTTGGCCGTATCGTCCGACTCCCCGTTATGCCGCAAGTAATGCTCCCACTCGCGGGCGCCCGGGAACGATGCCTCCCCGATCAGCACGAAAGAAACCTTCGCCGTCCGGGCGATTTCCTCGCACAGCCGCAAGCCGATTTCGCTCGTGGCCCCCGTCACCAGGTACACGCCTCCGTCGCGGAAGGCGGCGTCCGCAGGATCGGCTTCCGGCAGCTTGACCGTTTCGTAGAGTTGCGTGAAGCGCTGCAGCCCCCGGTATACAACGACAAAGTCCTCTCCCCCATGCTCGATCTCCTGAAGCAGCTGCCGGACCAAGCGCCCGGAGGAAGCCGAAGCAAGATCGGTCAGACTCACGTCGACGGCGCGTGCCCGAATGTGCGCGTACTCCTGCGGAATGACCCGCAGCGCCCCGAACAAGGTTGCCCGCTCCGGGCCGCGCACCTGCTCATGGGCGACCCATTGCAGGCTGCCGGTTAGCACGATCAGCTCCGTTGGCTTCGCCGCCGCCTGCATGCCGATCGCTTGGGCTAAATGCATCAAGCTGTAGAGCCCAAGCTGCTGCGACCGGGCGTAACGCTGTGCCATAGGGACGGGGGCATCCTCCTCCTCCGATTCCGGTTCGACGACGTTCCATAGGTGGACGACGGCGTCCGGGAAACGCTGCTGTGCCGCCAAAGCATGCAGCAGTTCCTCATAGGACCGGCCTTGTGCGGGATGGATCGTAAAGACATCCTCCTCCACCTGCCGGAATCCGCCGCCTTCGAGCACGGCGACGACATCGTGCCCCTCGCTTTTCAAGCCCTCGCTCAAGGCTTCGGCCAGCCCATACCGGTCGTGGAACAGCAAATACGTCCGCTTGTGCGACGCTGCATCCCCGGAGGCCGGGGGCTGCGGAGGCAGGAACGTTTGTTTCCATGCCGGAGCGTAGAACCAATCGGCCATGTCCGCCTGGCGCACCTGTCCCACGGCAGCGGCCGCATCGGCAGGAACCTTTTTCTCCAAATAGTAGCGGTAGCGCTCGAACGGATACGTCGGCATAGGCACGCGCCTGCGCGCTTTCCCTTCATGCCATGCGGCGCAATCGATATCGGCGCCTGCGGACCACAGCTCGCCCAGCGCCTGAAGGACGCTGGCATACGCGGATTTGCCCGCTGCCGCCGGGGGTAGCGCGTTCACCGCCAGCGCCCCGTGAGTCGCGCTCCGGGCGACTTGCTGCCGGACCAGCGAGGTTAACGACTGCCCCGGGCCGATCTCCAGAAAGGCCGCCCGGCCCGTTTCCGACAGCAGGCGGATGCCGTCTGCGAAGCGGACGGTGTCCCGCAAATGCCGAACCCAATACATCGGGTCCGTCGCTTGCTCCGCCGTAATCCACGTTCCCGTCACATTCGAGACATACGGAAGCTGCGGCGCATGCAGCGCGATCCCCCGCATGACCCCGGCGAACCGTTCGAGCATCGGCTCCATCATCGCCGAATGATAAGCATGCGAGGTCACCAAACGCTTCGATACGGCGTTCTTGCGTGCGAGCGCCTGCTCCAGCCGTTCGATCGCCTCGAAGGTTCCCGATACCACGCAGGACATCGGACCGTTCACGGCAGCCACGGACAGCCCCGGTGACACATCGGCCAACAGCTCCCGCACCTCCGCTTCGGACAGCGCAATCGCCAGCATCGCCCCGCGGTCCATCTCCTGCATCAGACTTCCGCGAGCGGCAACAGCGGTCAAGGCATCGTCCAAGGTCATGACTCCCGCCAAGCAAGCGGCCACATACTCGCCGATGCTGTGGCCGATCATCGCCTGCGGGCGAACTCCCCAAGCCTCCAACTGCTTGGCTAAAGCATATTCGAGGACGAACAGCGCAGGCTGCGTCAGGGCGGTTTGGCGCAGCCGGGAAGCCGCTTCCTCCGCTTCGGACGGAGGCGGATACAGCACATTGCGCAGATCCAGGCCGAGCAGCGGTTGCAGCCGTTCGGCGCACCGGTCCACCTGCTCGCGATACACGTGCGCGGATTCGTACAGCTCGGCACCCATATAGATGTGCTGCGCCCCCTGTCCGGTAAACATAAAAGTTACGCCCAGCGACGGTTCGCCGCCGTCCGCGAACTCCTGCGCCGCGCTCCGGCCGGACGGTGACGACAGGTCCGCGAGCTTCGCTTTTAATTCGTCTGCGACCGTCCCGTGATCGCGGCCGACCACCGCGAGCCGCCGGGCGAACGTTTCTCTGCCTGCGGCAAGCGTATAGGCCACATCGGGTAAGGGAACGTCCCGGTTCGTTTGCAAATAGCCGATCAACCGCTCCGTCTTCCGCCGCAAGGCCGCGGCCGTTTTGGCAGACAAAACGATAATGTTCCAATCGGCGGCCCCCATCTCCGTTCCCGGCCCGGCCCCGGCCTCCGTATGCCGTGCCGCTTCCACTAAGGGCGCTTCCTCCAGCACAACATGCGCATTCGTGCCGCCCATGCCGAACGAGCTTACCCCGGCCCGGCGGGGATGCCCGTCCGTCTTCCACTCCCTGAGCCGGTCGTTCACATAGAAAGGACTGTTCGCAAAATCGATTTTCGGATTCGGCTCCGTATAGTGCAGACTCGGCGGCAGCATTTTATTTTGCAGGCACAGCACCGTTTTGATCAGTCCGGCAATCCCGGCGGCGCTGTCCAGATGGCCGATGTTCGTTTTGACCGACCCGATGGCGCAGTACTGCGTCCGGCTCGTAGTCTCGCGGTAAGCCTCCGTCAAGGCGGCCACTTCGACGGGATCGCCCAGCGCGGTGCCGGTGCCGTGAGCCTCGATATACGTCATCGTCGCCGGATCGATCTCCGAGACGGCGAGCGCTTCCCTGACGACCTCGGTCTGCCGCGTCACACTCGGGGCGGTATAGCCGACCTTCTGCGCCCCGTCGTTATTGACCGCCGAACCGCGGATCACGGCCAGAATCGTATCCCCGTCCGCCACGGCTTCATCCAGCCGCTTCAGCAAGACGGCCCCGGCTCCGTTCCCGACCGCCGTGCCTTGGGACTTGGCGTCGAACGCGCGGCAGCGCCCGTCCGGCGACAGAATGCCCCCTTCCTGGTAGTCGAAGCCCCCCGTTTGGTCCGCTTTGACCGACACGCCTCCGGCGATCGCCATATCGCATTCATATGTAAGCAAGGCCTGACACGCCATGTGGACGGCCACCAAAGAGCTGGAGCAGGCCGTTTGCACCGCGACGCTCGGGCCGCTCAGGTTTAATTTGTACGAGACGCGGGTGGCGAGAAAGTCCGGGTGGTTGCCGATACCGATCTGGAACGGCCCAAACGATTCCACAAGCTCGTCATGGCTCAGCACATGCTGGAGATAATCCGACTGGCCGCTGCCCGCATACACCCCGACCCGTTCGGGGCACCTCGTCGGAGGATATCCCGCCGACTCCAGGGCTTCGTAGGCGCATTCCAGAAACAACCGGTGCTGCGGGTCCGTCATTTCCGCTTCCCGCGGCGTCATCCCGAAGAAGACGGCATCGAAGTCGGCCGCTGCCTCCAGAATCCCCGCGGCATGGACCCGGTTCTTCTCCGGCGCCTTGAAGGAGGTAATTGACTCCCGCCCGTCTCGCAGATTAGTCCAAAATTGCTCCAAATCCCCGGCTCCCGGAAATCGTCCCGCCATCCCGATAATCGCAATTCCCCGCAGTTCCGCGTCTTTTGCAATCGCTTCCATAAGTTCTTTTACCTCCCTGCTTTTTAAGAGACCGGTGAATAAGAGGCCGCTGCACGAGCGGATCGTTCTTCCGATCGCTGTTGTCCCCGGATTCTTCGATTCAATAACCCCTCAGGCGGGTAGAAGCCGGAGACAAAGGCGACCGCTGACGCTTCTCCAGAACGATTCCGCTCTCTTCGCTACTTAATTTAACGGTCTTCTAAGCCGTTTCTGCCTTTCCATTTCTTCCTTTCGCTGGAACGCCATGCGGTACGCACTTGTGCTTCTGCCGCCGCTTCCGGCCACTTCTTCCTCCCCTGCTATCCCCCGGCTCCGGTTCAAGTGATCAGCCAGCGCACGAATCGTGGGAAACCGGAAAAGGTCGACGACGGTCACGGAATCGTCCAGCGCCTCCCTGACGCTCTGATGCACGCGCAGCAGCCGGAAGGAATCCCCGCCCAAGTCGAAAAAGTGATCCTGAACGCCGACCCGCGACAAGCCGAGCGCCTCTTTCCAGATCCGCGTCAGCGCCTCTTCCGCCGGATTGAGCGGAGCTGCGCTTCCCATCGAGGCCGACTCTTCAAAGCCGAGCTTGCTTAAAGCCGACCGATCCGCTTTGCCGCTTGGCATCAGCGGCAGCCGGTCGATCACACGGACGAAATGCGGCACCATAAATGCGGGAAGCCGTTCCTGCAAGTAGGCGCGCAATTCCGCCGTTTGCGGCTTGTCCGTCCCGCCCGCCGCCGGGACCGCAAAAGCAACCAGCCGCCGGCCGCTACCGTCGTCATGCACGACAACCACGGCTTGCCGGATTTCCGGGTGCAGGCCGAGCACGGTTTCGATCTCTTCCAGCTCGATGCGGTGGCCGCGAATTTTCACCTGATGATCGGCTCGCCCGATATATTCCAAATTTCCGTCCGGCAAATAGCGGGCCAAGTCTCCCGTACGGTACAAACGGACGACTCCCGGCTCAGCCAGGCCAAGCTCCACCTCCACGAACCGTTCGGCCGTCAGCCCGGGACGGTTCCAATACCCGCGGGCCAATCCCGCTCCGCCGATATACATCTCGCCGGTGACGCCGACCGGAACCGGCTTCCGGTTCTCGTCCAGCACATATACCTGCGTATTGGCAAGGGGCCGACCGATATCCGGCGGCAACCGGCCGCCGTCGAACGTTCTATCGGTTGCCCATACCGTCGCTTCCGTCGGGCCGTAGGCGTTGATGAAGCGCCGGTTGATGCTCCATGCGGCAGCCACTTCGGAAGGACAAGGCTCGCCTCCCGAGATGACCGTCTCCAATGTCCGCAAGGCGGCGGCACTGCCCGGGATTTCCGACAGCATCGCGAGCACGGATGCCGGAAGCATGAGCACGTTGACGGCTTTTTGACCGATCAACTCGACCAGCGGCTTGCCCGGCAGCATCGCCTCGCGGGTGTCTGCCACAAGCGTTCCCCCGCTGCACAGCACGGGGAAAATTTCCGCCACGGAGGCGTCGAAGCTGCACGACGAAAACTGCAAGATTCTCGTACGGCCGGACAGCTCCAGCCTCTCCTTCATCGCATGAATGAGGTTGCCGAGTCCCCGGTGCTCGATCATGACGCCCTTCGGCTGCCCGGTGGAGCCGGAGGTATAGATGATATATGCGAGATCGCTCTCTACAGGGAAAGGCCAATGAATGTCCGAAAGCTCTTCAGCCGCACCTTCCTGCGCTTCCTTCGGTTCAACAGGAATGACCTGACATGTCCTGCCTGCGACGATTTGCCCGATCTCCCCTTTTGTTATAAGGAATTGAGCCTGCGAATCGTTCAACATATAAGCGATCCGTTCCGCCGGATAATCCGGATCGACCGGCAAATACGCTCCGCCTGCGCGAAGAACCGCGATCATCGCCGCGATAAGCTCCGGCCCCTTGGGCAGCATCACCGCGACGACGCTTTCCGCCGCCACGCGCCGGCTTCGCAAGCCGTGCGCCAGCCGGCGCGTCCATTGTTCCAGCTCGCGGTACGTCAGGCGTTCGCCGCCGAATTCGACGGCAACCGCATTGGGCGTCCGCCGGACCTGCCTGGCGAATAACTCGACAAACGTCCGCTGCGGCCCGAAATCCCGCTCCGTCCGGTTGAAATCGTTCAAAATCCGCCTCTCCTCGACTTCCAATAGAAGGCGCAGGTCTGCCACGGTCCGCTCCGGATGGGACAGCGCATCGTCCAGCAGATTCATGTACCGCTCGCCATGCGTCGCGATTTCGTCTTCGCCGAACAGCGCCCGCTGGTATTCGAAATCCAGCCGGTACGTGCCCGAATCCTTATGATCCTTAACGTGAAAAAGCAACTCATCCGCGATCGAGCCGCTGAAATGAATTTCACTCGTTACGCCGATCTCGTCGTCCTTGCGAAAATTCATCACTTGAAACTCCGTCCCGATATGATACAACGCCCCTGCGTTCGGATGACGCTCTCTTGTTCGGGCCACGAGCTGATTGTAGGGGTATTTTTGGTGGCGCAGCATGCGCGTATAGGCTTTCGCAAAGGCTTGGCAATGAGATGTAAAAGCATGCTGCGGATCGACTTCGTAGCGAAAAGCGGCCACACCCGCGAACATGCCGAAGGTGTGTTTGTCCCGGGGGCTCGTCCGATTCCCCGTTATACTGGCGAGCACCATGTCTCTTTGGCCCGTCATCCGGTACAAATAGGCGTAGAAAAGGGCAAGAAAGAAAGCTGAAGGCGTGACGCCCGATTCCAGGCAAAAAGCATCGACGCGAGCCCTCCTGCTGCCGTCGATCGAGAACCCGTAGCGGCCGCTTTCCATATTCCCTGTCGGATTCCCGGTCCGGGCCAAAGAAATCCGTTCCGGCAGCGTCCGGAACTTGTCGTCCCAATATTGACGGTCCTGCGCATACCGTTCCGATTCCAGATACGCGTGTTCCCGGTCGATCGCTTCGAGATAGGAAGGCTTCTTTTGAAAATCCCGTGCCTGCCCTCGGGCCAAGCACAAATAAAGGTCTACGACGTCGGCCCCGGCTTGTACGAGAGCGGTACCGTCTCCAAGGATATGATGGCATTTGAGATACAACCATGATTCGGTGTCGGAAAGGCGGAGGAGAGCAAAGTCATAGAGTCGGGAAGCTTCAAGCGGGTAAGGCTGTTTGGTCGCAGCGTCAATCCACAGGCGTGCCGCTTGATCGGGCGCCTGCTCGTTGCGGAAATCAAGAAGCGGGATGTCGGGAGGATCGTCCGGGCTGATATACTGTCGAGGCATGCCGGGATCGTCCGAAGCAGAGGTTGTGATCGAGAGCCGGACGGAATCGTTTTCCAAAATAAATTGGGCGACGGCCTTCTTCAACAACTCGGGAGAAACGCACGTCGAAAATTTAACGGACAAACCAAAGTTCATGAAACCGGAATCGGGATGCATCTTTTGCATGAACCAAATCCGCTTCTGCGCTTGCGTCAGCGGAAACGTTCCTGAAGGCGTTACGTTCATTCCTCATCCTCCCTGTCTTCAATACCTCCATGTTCTCCGATGTTCGATTTCATTGTAGCACGCTTGGTATTTATTTGCTATAAATACCTAATATTGAATATAAACCATATTAATGAATGATATTGCTCATGAACTCCCTTCAGATCCCATCGGGGCAAAAACGAAAAAAGGCCTACCAAATCGGCGGCCTATCCCTTTAACATCGACTTATTTTCGATTGCTTCACCGTACTAATTTTTAACCTTATATAAATAATTAGTGCATCTGGATTGAACGAAATCATTCACGGGTAGCGATCTCAAGAGCCGCCTTCAAGAAGTCAGCTTGAGAAATCTCCCCCCTTAGTCGCTTCCGGACTAATTCCTGACCCTCTCCTGGCACTGCAAGCCCTTCGATAGCCAGACTAGCCTGCGCTTGGCGCATCGCTGCATGAATGTCTTTATCCGATGTATCGTCAACATGGAATGTTGGCTTAAACATGGACGTATCCATTTGTCTTTCTCCTTTGTCAGCAAAATAATCGTACTTAACTTTTTATACCATGAAAGTCCCCCACCTTCCATCCTCCCCCACTTGTATCTCCCCTGAGAAATATGTCAATATCAAGGGTAGCCGGCTTTGCGAAATAAACTTTGACGGGAAAGGGCTGCGTCTCTATGCATTTTCAACAACTTGCCGCGATGATTCCGGTGTTCGAATCCGTCGAATCCTCTACGGCTTCCCGGCTCATCGACTGCGGCCCAGATAACCACAAGATCATCATTGTCCTCCGCGGACACGTTACTTTGTCAGCCCAAGGCCAAGAGCCGGTCGTCGTCACGCAGGGCTTCGCCTGCCATCCGGCGCACAGCCCTTTCGACCTTCAGGTGCCGAAGACGAAGGAGGCCGAGTACTTTGTCATCACCTACCGCATATTCCCGGAAAATAGCGCCTGGACGCTGCATGGCCCGCTTCGCACGCACAGTGAAGTGAAGATCAAATACATGCTGGACGAGCTCATCCGCACCGCCGAGGAGATCCGCACCGACTCCGAAGAGGAGGAAGCCGTGCAGCTGTTCCGAAAGCGTCTCATTCTGGAGCGGATCTTGTTTATATTTCTGTACGAAACGCACATGAGACAAGAGGAGCCGTCGTCCGACCTCGCGATCAAGGAATCCCTCTCCTATATCAACGAGCACTATATGCTGAAGCTCACGCTCCCGATGCTCGCCCAGCGGGCCGGAATGAGCGACGGACATTACACAGTGTTGTTCAAAAAGCATACCGGAACGACAATGACCCACTATTTGCGCCGTCTCCGTATCCGGAAGGCGCAGCAGATGTTTCTGCAAACCCGTCTGCCCGCCAAAGAAATTGCGCAGCGGGTCGGCTTCGCGGACTATTTTCATTTCAGCCGCATTTTCAAGCAGGAAGTGGGCTGTTCCCCGACGGCCTTTCAACGAAACCGGTCCGAAATCTAAAAATATAACATGTCCCATCCTAAAATTGGACATGGCCTAAGAATGAAGATGCGACTACAATAAGTTGAGAATAATTATCATTATCATGGGGGATAGCAACATGCACCTTTGGATCAACCGCACTCTGCGCACCACCTTGCTGCTCGTCTTCGTCATCGCGCTTGCCGCTTGCGGCCAACCGGCTTCGAATCAAGCTCAATCGGGCCAAGCCGGCGGACAATCCGCTGCTCCCAAAGACGAAAAAATCACCGTAGAGGACGCGACCGGAACCGTCACCCTGCCGATGAAGCCCGAACGCATCGTGACGATGGATTTCAGCTTCACCGATATGCTGGTGACGCTTGGCGTGCAGCCGGTCGGGATTGCCGACGACGGTACGCCCGAGCTGTTTATGGACTCCGTCAAAAGCCAGCTGAAACAATATACATCGGTCGGGTCCCGCTACGAGCCGAACATCGAATTGATCAGCTCGCTGAAGCCCGACCTGATTATCGTCGATATCAACAAGCACAAAAATGCGCTGACCCAACTGAAAGCCATCGCGCCGATTCTCGTGCTGAACGATTTTCAAGCCGATTACGACCAAATGCTGAAAAACTACATGATCGCAGCCAAAGCGGTTGGCAAAGAAGAGGAAGGGAAAAAGCGCCTGCAGGAGCATCAGACAAAAATGGAGCAGGCCAAGAAGAAGATCAGCCGCGCTGCATCGACCGTACTCCCGGCTGTCGTGAATCCGAAAGGCTTCTTCGCCCATTCGGACCACTCTTACACCGGCTCCATTGTAAAAATGCTCGGCTTCGCCGATCCCGTCAAAAACGACGCCGCCTATCCGCAGCTGACCTTGGAGCAGCTTGTCGAAACGAACCCGCAAGTGCTGTTCCTGATGCCTACGGATAAAGTAACGATCGTGAATCAATGGGAGAGCAACCCGCTATGGAAAAAAATCGACGCCGTCGCGGGCAACAAAGTGTTTACGGTGGAACGACGCGACTGGTCGCTGTCCCGAGGCATGCTCGGATCGGAGAAAATCGCGGAAGATATCGTGAAGCAATTGGGAGAATAACTTGAATGGATCGCACTATCCAACCCATGAAGCAGCAGAGCCGGACCCGGTTTCTGCTCTTCCTTTTTTCCATTTCGATTCTCATCTTGGCCGCAGGACTGCTGTTCAGCTTGAAATGGGGACAGGCTTCCATCTCGTGGCGCACGCTCTATGAAGCGCTGACCTATCAAGGCCAGGACAAAAATCATCTCTACATCCAAACGCTGCGCCTGCCCCGCACGCTGACGGCATGCATCGTAGGCATGCTGCTGGCGTTGGCCGGGCTGCTGACCCAGCTCGCCACGAAAAACCCGCTGGCGTCCCCGCATGTGTTCGGCATTAACGCCGGAGCGTCCTTGGCTGTCGTCTTCGGATTGCTGGCGGTCGCGGAGCTATCGATTATCGGCTCAATGCTGTTCGCTTTTGCAGGAACGGCGGCCGGGGCGCTGCTGGTCTGGTCGTTGACCGGCAACGAGCATAAGCAGTATGTCCGCTTGGCTTTGGCGGGGATTACGGTTCATTTTCTGCTCGCGTCCTTGACGGAAGGTCTCATTATCCTGAATCAGTATTCGACGGAGAGCATGATCTTCTGGCTCGTCGGGTCGGTGAATCAGGCGGGATGGCCCGAAGTACGCATGATCCTGCCGTTCTTCCTCGGCAGTTCGATGCTACTGGCCGTCATGCTCCCTTCCTTCCGCCTGCTGTTGATCGACGATGAAATTGCCGCCGGATTAGGTCAACGGGTCGCGATCGTCCGAGGCATCGCCGTACTGCTCGTCCTGCTCATGGCCGGATCGGCGGTCGCGGTATGCGGGCCGATCGGGTTCGTCTGCCTGATCGTTCCCCACATCGCCCGCGCCTTGGTGGGCAGCCGTCTGGGCGTTCTCGTACCGCTCACCGCGCTGCTTGGCGGCTCGCTGCTCGTCTATGCCGACCTGCTCAGCCGCATGATCGCGTTTCCGTTCGAATCCCCCGTAGGCATTGTCACGGCAGTGATCGGCGGTCCATTCTTCGTTTATTTGGCCCGGCGCAAAGGAGGGACCCACCGGTGAGAAAAGGTATCGCTCTTGGCGCCGCATTGCTGATCATGATCCTGTTGGCTGTGGTATCCATTGCGGTCGGAGCCGTCTCCGTTCCCGTGCGGGATATCGGATCGAGCTTGCTGTCCGCAAACGGTCCGTTTTATTTTATCGTTCATGAGGTTCGGCTGCCGCGGGTGATCGTGGGCATTCTGGCAGGGTTCGGGCTTGCGGTCAGCGGCGTCATTTTCCAAAGCCTGGTCCGCAATCCGCTCGCCAGTCCCGACGTGATCGGAATTACGAAAGGCGCCGGATTGTCGGCGGCGGCGGTCATCTTCCTGTTTCCTCAATCGCCAGGGTACGTCATTCCGGCAGCGGCTTTCACCGGAGCGATCGGGACCTTTGTTATCCTCATGCTGCTGAGCCGCAGATTGACGCTAAGCCCCGCGTCTCTGGCTCTGGTCGGCGTAGCCGTCGGCGCCGTCTTTCAGGCCGGCATCCAGTACTTGATCGTGACCCACCCGACCAACGTCAACATGGCGCTGCTGTGGATGTCGGGCAGCTTGTGGAGCCGGAGCTGGCGGGAGGTAATCTCACTCCTGCCTTGGATCGCCGTGCTCCTGCCGCTCGCCTGGGGGAGCTTTGCGAAGCTGAATGTGTTTCAATTGGGGGATGAGACGAGCGCTTCCCTCGGCTTAAACGTCGTTCGTCAGCGCTTCTGGCTCCTGCTGTTGGCGGTTGCTCTCGCCGGGATTTCCGTATCGGCGGTCGGAGCCATCGGGTTCGTCGGGCTGATCGCGCCGCATATGGCCCGCAGCCTCGTTGGCGGCCGGCATCAGTGGCTCATTCCGCTCGCCGCGCTTATCGGGGCCGACCTGATGCTGCTCGGCGACTGCCTCGGCCGCATCATCGTGATTCCGCGGGAAGTGCCGGTCGGCATCATGACCGCGATTATCGGCGCTCCCTATTTCGTCTATTTGCTACGCAAAGAGCGCGTACGGAGGCTGCGGTAATACTTACTTAACCCCTGTCTATCGGAGTTATGGCTTGCCATGCTTTGATAGACAGGGGTTTTCATATGGCGGGACAAGCATGGCATAACCTCCGGCTCAAGAATAATTCTTTATTTTAACAAACTGCGCAAATCTATCCCGTCCTTTAAACCCTGTGTATAAATATGATTTTCAATGACGGCTTGAAGCAGGAGCAATGTCTCTTCATACTGCAACATAGTTTGTTGAAGATCGCTTGGCAGGTATTCTTGTATTTGTATAAAGTGTTGGGTACATTGATTTGAAAGCGTTTTGTAGGTTGAATTTGTTGCCATAAGATATTCCGTAATTTCATTCACACGATGACCAATGAATTGTTGAAGGGAATTTCCTATTGAATTAACCATATTAACCTCCTTTCACAACGAAATTAACCTCACGAGGTCATTATATAACCATAGGGGGCGAGTGAAGTGTTGAAATGTAACTTGAGAAAGCTCATGGCGGAGCATCGAATCGATGATATATCCGATTTAATGAGGTTATCGGGAATCAGTCGAAATTCGATCAATAAGCTATACCGGGAAACGAATATCGAGACAACAAAGCTAGAAACGTTATTTAAGCTGTGCGATACCTTCCAATGCACTTTGTCCGACTTAATTGACTATGAACCTGAAGGCAAATAAGAAGCGTAAAAAAGGAGCTTCCCCGATAACAGCGGAGAAGCACAAGACACAGGGAGTTATACGTTGCATGACGTGAAATGCCGTGATAAAATAAGGATAACGTCAATGTAGTTTTGAAGCTAACTGTATAAGAAAATCGAGTTCATCCGTATACTAAAAAGAGCCTTCACCGCTGCGAACGGTAAAGACTCTTAGGACCTGAAAGGCTGTGGATCACCACGGCGCGCCAAAACAAAATCTTAGTTCAGCGAAACCCACCGTAGGCGGTCAACCTATTACACGGTGGGTTTTCGCTTGTTACGAAACTTACGACGCGTCCAGCGGTAGAGCTTACGGATACCAAACACAAGGCTTAGCACCGTCACGATCCAACGCAGCACATCATAAAACGCCACAAGGATGACCATCGGCCTCACCCCCTTTCGGGAGGCTGCGCCGTGGTCCGAAAACATCCACCACTATCCATAGTCCATAGAGTCGATTATAACATGCTCGGCCCTGTTCCTCTACCAAACCTTCAAAACTCTTCCACGTGAAGTGGAAAGTAAAAAAGAGCTTCCCGTGTGACAACCGAGAAGCTCCTTTGCATATAAGTACAGTCCCCCTTCCTTCCAGCGTCTTACCCTACTTTTACCTGCGAGATATACTTCACGATCTCGTCCGCCGCTTCCCGGGCCCCGCCACCCGAGAGCGATTGGCCGACCCGTGCCGCCGCTTCGCGGTAGGAAGGCGTCCCCAGCACCCGGTTCACCGTATCGCGCAGCAGTTCGGCCGTTAGCTCCGATTTATTAAGCGCAACGCCCGCTCCGAGCTCGGCCACACGTTCGGCCACCTTCGGCTGATCGGCTCCTTGCGGGACCAGCACCAGCGGCAGCCCGTGCGACAAGCCTTCGTTCGTGCTGTTCATACCGCCGTGGGTAATGAATAAATGGGCGTGCTGAAGCACTTCAAGCTGAGGCACATAAGGACGGACGATAAAATTGTCCGGGATGTCGCCGAGCGACTCGATCTCGGTCTCCCGACCGACCGACATCACGATCGTATTGCCGGAACCGCCGAACGCTTTCAAACAATTTCGGTAAAAATCAATATCCTTGTTGAACGCCGTCCCCAGCGAAATGTAAATGACCGATTTTCCCGCAAGCTCAGGCATCTCGGGCTCCGCCTGCAGACGCGCAGACACGGAAGGGCCTACAAATTTGTAGCTGTCGTCGAAGTCTTCTCCCCTCGGCTGGAACAATCGGGAGGTATATACGATCGTCATCGGCTCGGGGTTGAAGAACGCCTCATAAGGCGAGCGGACAACATAGCCATAGTCGTGCTGGAGCTTGGCCGTCAAGCGGTCGAATTCCGCTTGCGCCTGTTCGGCCGAACCGGAAGAAGAAGCAGCATCGAGCTGCTCTATAAAGCGGTGAAAATGCGCTTCCGTCTGCGCAAAAGACGTGCTGGAGTTGATCGCCGGCAATTGCAGCAAATGAGCCATCAGCCGCCCGCCCCCGAACATGGAGTCGTGTACGATATAATCGAACGGTTTGGCTTTGGCCTCCTCCAAGACTAAGGGAACGAGAGCCTCCGCCCCTTCCAGCATACCGCCCACTCTGCCGAGCATATGGTTGTCAGGTCTCATGAATCCCTCGAAGAAACGGAAAAAATCATAGGCCCGCACCTCGGCCCCTACCTTCTCCAGACGCTCTCTGAAATTTTCCGTTGTGAAATAAACGACCTCATTTCCGCGCTGAACCAGCTCCTGCACGACACTTACCGTGGGGTTCACATGTCCTTCCGCCCCGCCATTCATAAATAAAATACGTGCCATGATTCATTCAGCCTCCTTCGCCCCTCATTAATTTGGGACTATATTCCATTTTAGCATTTTTTAATCTCCAGCGGGAATGCCAAAGGATTCATGTTTCGTTGCCCAAGCCCGGGAAGCCGCCGCCAATTCAACATGGTGCCGAAGGCGGAAAAACCCGCCTATCGTTGCAGGCGGGTTTAACATATCTATTAAATATTAGCCATTCATATTTTGATTATCCAAAATCTCTTTGTCCTCGGCGTTATCGCGGGTCACCTTTTGTACCCCGATCGCACTGTAGGAAATCAGCAGCATAACGGCAATGTAGTAGCCTTTTACGTTCAGTTCGAACGGCGCGTTAAACAAACCGATGAAAAACATAGCGAATCCGATGACCAACCCTGCGACTGCCATTCCTGTGAAAGCGGGAGTGTTACGCATGCGGTGCTTTGGATTTTCGTTTCTTAGCTCCTTATCCTCGGCATTGTCCCTGACCACCTTTTGGGTCGCGATACTGGTGATGATAATTAAGAACATGCATAGCAAGTAGTACCCTTTTACGTTTAATTCCCATTCCGCATTGTAGATGCCGAGGCAATATAGAAATATGCCTGCGGCCAGTGCAAAGTAAGAAGCTGCGGTAAAAGCTGCGGTGTTACGTTTTTGATATTTTGGGTACATGGGCGGACACTCCTCTTGAGGTTACGAACGACTAATACGCGAATCTTTAGTTCGTCGTTAGAATTGGTTGCCTTTTACAGATATATTAACTTACCGGTTACTATGTGAAAAGTCTTATTTTCATCTAGTACTTCGTTAATTTTCAAAAAGCAAACGATTACATTTTCTGAATTATCCAAGGGTTGAATATAAATTGTAAAAAGCTTATGAAATCTAGCAATAAGACGATCAAAAGTGGTTGACAAGAAATTTTATTTCCAATAATATCAATACCATGCTCAATAACCAAGTATTCAAGTAAGAATAATGAATTAATTCCTAGTAATCCGTTAGATTTATTAATAAAATGCATGAAGGCAGAATGAGCAGGCAGGGGGGCTTTACCATGTATGTGGTCCGGCGGATCGTAACCATGGTCGTTACGTTGTGGGTGATCGCGACTTTAACCTTTTTTCTGATGCATCTGATTCCGGGCGATCCGTTCGCGGCCGATTCGCAGATGCTGCCGCCGGATGTGCTGGCGAACCTGCGGGCCAAGTACCATCTGGACCAGCCGATTTTCCGGCAATATGTGCTGTATTTGCAAAACCTGATTCAACTGGACCTCGGTCCGTCGATCCAGTCCAAATCGAGCAGCGTGAACACGCTGATTGCCCGGGGCATCGGTCCGTCCGCTTTGCTCGGCCTCCAGTCGATGCTGATCGCTCTTACGGTCGGGGTAGCCTTGGGTATCGTCTCGGCGCTGCATCACAACAAGCTGCTCGATTATTTGTCGATGTTCGTGGCCATTATCGGTATTTCGGTGCCGAGCTTTATTTTGGCTCCGCTGCTCATTAAGTACATCGCGGTCAATCTGCACTGGCTGCCTGTCGCCTCGTGGGGAACGTGGCAGCACAGCATTCTGCCGTCGATTGCGCTGTCGCTGGCGCCCCTCGCAATTATCGCGCGGTTCGTCCGGGCCAGCATGCTGGAGGTGCTCGGCCAGAACTACATGCGGCTCGCCGAAGCGAAGGGGCTGTCGGACTGGACGGTCGTGATCAAATACGGGCTGCGCAACGCTCTGCTCCCGGTGCTTACGTTTATCGGGCCGCTGTTTGCGTCGCTGATTACAGGCACGTTCGTGGTGGAGAAAATTTTCGCTATTCCGGGGCTGGGCAAATATTTTGTGGACAGCATCTTTAACCGCGATTATCCGGTCATTATGGGGACGACGATGTTTTACAGCTTCGTGCTGGTCGTTACCTTGTTCCTGATCGATCTGTCCTATCGGGTCATCGACCCGAGAATCAAGCTGACGAGTAAGGGAGAGTAGATGGATGAACGACCCGGTATTAGCGCCAGACGAAGCGCAGGACCGTTTGTTCCGCCCAGTGGACCGCAGACGCTTCGAGCCGCAGACGCAGCGTCCGAGCCTCGGCTACTGGCGCGAGGTGTTTCTCAAGCTGGCGAAAAACAAGCTGGCTCTGCTCGGCCTGACGCTGCTGCTTGTGCTCGTCACGCTGGCGATCATCGGCCCGCAGCTTGTGCCGTACAGCCCGAGCAAGCAGTCGCTCACGGAAGGGAACCTGCCGATCTCCGGCAAGCACTGGTTCGGCACGGACGATCTCGGCCGCGATATGTGGGCCCGAACATGGCACGGGGCGCGGGTGTCGCTGCTGATCGGCGTCATCGCCGCCTTGATCGATCTGGTCATCGGCGTCGCGATCGGCGGGGTCGCCGGATATATGGCCGGAAGAAGCGCGCTCGGCGACCGGATCGATAACCTTTTGATGCGGATCGTGGAGATTTTGTACGGCATTCCGTACCTGCTGGTCGTCATTCTGCTCATGGTGGTCATGCCGCCGGGGCTCGGCACGATCATTATCGCCCTCACCGTCACCGGCTGGATTGGGATGGCCCGGCTCGTCCGGGGGCAGATTCTCCAGCTCAAGCAGCATGAATACGTGTTGGCGGCGCGCAAGCTCGGCACCTCGCATTTTCATATTGTGCGCAAGCATCTGCTGCCGAACGCGATCGGCGTCATGATCGTCAACCTGACGTTTACGATTCCGAATGCGATTTTTGCCGAATCGTTTCTCAGCTTCCTCGGACTCGGCGTTCAGGCACCGTCGGCCAGCTGGGGCACGATGGCGAATGACGCGCTCAGCGTCGTACTTAGCGGACAATGGTGGCGTATTTTCTTCCCCGGGCTCATGATCTCGATCACGATGCTGGCTTTCAACACGCTCGGCGACGGACTACAAGATGCCGTCGACCCGAAAAATCGAAGCTAAGGAGGCGGCCGGATGGACCCCGTCTTAAGAGTCAGTCAGTTAAAAGTTTCATTCCGGACGTACGGAGGCTCCGTGCAGGCCGTTCGCGACGTGTCCTACGAGGTCGCCTCCGGGGAAACGCTCGCGGTCGTCGGAGAAAGCGGCAGCGGCAAGACGGTGACGGCGCAGGCGATCATGGGCATGATCTCTCCACCGGGGAAAATGACGCAAGGAGAGGTCGTATTCCAAGGACGGAAGCTGAACGGCCTGTCGGCCCGCCAATGGAAAAGCATAAGGGGCAAAGAGATCGCGATGATCCCCCAGGACCCGATGACTTCCTTAAATCCGACTATGCGCATCGGACAACAGATTTCGGACGGACTGCTGCGGCACGAGAGGCTGACCAAGCCGCAGGCGGCGGAACGTGCGGTCGAGCTGCTGCGGCTGGTCGGCATCCCGGACCCGGAGAAGCGGCTTCGGCAGTATCCGCACGAATTCAGCGGCGGCATGCGGCAGCGCGTGGTCATTGCGATCGCGCTGGCCTGCAATCCGGCGCTGCTGATCGCCGACGAGCCGACGACGGCGCTGGATGTAACGATCCAGGCGCAAATTCTGGAGCTGCTGCAAAGCCTGCAAAATCGACTCCGGACGTCGATCATCATGATCACGCACGACCTCGGGGTCGTCGCCGAGATGGCGCACCGCGTCGTCGTCATGTACGCGGGCCTGGTCGTCGAAAGCGGCACGGTGCACGACATTTTCTCGCAGCCGAAGCATCCGTACACGTGGGGGCTGCTGCAATCGATCCCGAAGCCGCATACGGGACAAAAGCAAAGATTGATCCCCATCGAAGGCGCGCCGCCCGATTTGTTCGATCCGCCGAAGGGATGTCCCTTTGCGGCTCGTTGTCCGTACGCGATGGAGATTTGCGTCGAGCAATCGCCCGCGGAGGAGAAGCTGTCGGACACGCATACGGCGCGGTGCTGGCTGAACGACAGCCGGGCGGACGGCGTCCGGGAGCTTGTGGCAGCGGGGAGGGCAACGCATGTCTGACTATTTGGTGGAAGTCCTAGACGTCAAGAAGCATTTTAAGTCCGGCGCGAATCAGGTCGTCAGGTCGGTGGACGGCATTTCCTTCGCCATCCGCCAGGGCGAGACGCTGGGCCTAGTCGGCGAGAGCGGCAGCGGCAAGTCGACGCTAGGCCGGACGATCGTCGGCCTCTACGAGGCGACCGCGGGGCAGGTCCGCTTCGAGGGCAAGCCCCTTGCGGGCCACACGCGCGAAGAGCGGAGGGCGTTCGACCGGCGGGCGCAGATGATTTTCCAGGACCCGCACGCCTCGCTGAACCCGAAGATGAAGGTCGGCGACATCATCGCCGAGGGCATCGACGCCTACCGCTTGGCGCGGGGCAAAGCGCGGCAGGAGCGCATCGTGCAGCTTCTGGAGAAGGTCGGCCTGCGTGCCGAGCACGCCCAGCGGTTCCCGCACGAGTTCAGCGGCGGCCAACGGCAGCGCATCGGCATTGCGCGGGCGCTGGCCGTCGAGCCGAGCTTCATCGTGGCGGACGAGCCGATCTCCGCGCTGGATGTGTCCATCCAGGCGCAGGTTGTCAACCTGCTGGAGGATCTGCAGCGGGAGGAGGGCTTGACCTATCTGTTCATCGCCCATGACCTGCACATGGTTCAGCATATCAGCAACCGCATCGGCGTGATGTATTTAGGCAAAATGATGGAGCTGGCCGCCAGCGACGAGCTGTTCCGCGAGCCGCTTCATCCGTATACGCAAGCGCTCATGTCGGCCATCCCCGTCGCCGATCCGTCGCAGCGGGGGACGCGGGAGCGAATCGTGCTGCGAGGCGATCCGCCGAGTCCTCTTCAGCCTCCGGGCGGCTGCCCGTTCCATACGAGATGTCCCGCCGCCCGAGAACTTTGCGCAAGCGAGCTTCCCGCATGGAGAGAGGTGAAAGAAGATCACTGGGTCGCTTGCCATTTGGTTGAAGGTTGAACCTCATACATAGCTTTTTAGATTCGGATAAAAGGAGAATGGGAGACATGAAAAAATTCGCATTAACCGCCGCCGCGCTTCTTATCGCCGCCTTACCGGCGCTGGCCGGCTGCAGCAACACGCAGGATGCGGCGAAGCCCGAAGGCGGCGCAGGCCTCAAGCAAGAAATTCGCGCGAACCTGTCCGGGGAGCCGTATACGCTCGACCCGGCGATTGCGACGGACAACACGTCGTTCAAGGTCATCAATTCGCTGTTCGAAGGCTTGTATACCTTTGACAAACAAGGCGAAGTCGTTCCGGGCAGCGCCGCCAAGGTCGACATCTCGCCCGACGGCAAGACGTACACCTTCACGCTGCGCGACAACCTGAAATGGTCCAACGGCAAGCCCGTCACGGCCAAGGATTTCGAGTACTCCTGGAAACGCGTGCTGAATCCGCAAACAGCGGCGACCAACGCCTTCTACCTGTACTACATCAAAGGTGCCGAGGAGTATAACAAGGGCAAAGGCACCGTCGATCAAGTCAAAGCAACCGCCAAGGACGACAAGACGTTCGTGGTCGAGCTGAACGCGCCGACCAAGTTTTTCCCAAAGGTTGCCGTCAATCCGGTGTTCCTGCCGGTGTATCAGCCGACGGTGGACGCAAACAAAAACTGGGCGGCCGAAGCGAAGGATATCGTCTCGAACGGCGCCTATACCGCCTCCAAATGGGAGCACAACACCAGCCTCGTTCTGGAGAAAAACGACAATTACTGGAACAAAGACGACGTGACGATGCAAACGATCAACTACAAAATGATCGGCGATCAGAACACGTATTACCAAATGTTTAAGTCCGGCGAGCTGGATTTGATCGATACGCTTCCTATCGACGTGCTGGCGCAAGAAAAGTCGAATAAGGACTTCTCTTTGCAATCGGACTTCTCGACGTACGTGTACACGTTTAACGTGACGCAGAAGCCGTTCACCAATGCGAAAATCCGCCGCGCTTTCGCTCTTGCGATCGACCGCGAGGCGATTGTGAACAACGTATCCAAAGGCGGACAAAAGCCGGCGTACGGACTCGTAGCCGAGGGGATCAAGACGCCTGCCGGCAAAGATTTCCGCGAGGAACGGCCTCCGTACTTGAAATTCGATACCACCGAAGCGAAAAAGCTGCTGGCCGAAGGCCTGAAGGAAGAAAACTGGGCGACGCTGCCGCCAGTGACGCTGAAGTACAATACGCAGGACGGCCATAAGAAAATCGCGGAGGCACTGCAGGCGATGTTTAAAGAAAACCTCGACGTCGACGTCAAGCTGGAAAACCAGGAATGGAAAACGTACATCGATACGTTCAAGCAAAGCAATTTCCAGATCGCCCGGATGTCTTGGTCCGGAACGTTCCTGGACCCGCTCGCGCTGCTGGACCTGTATTTGGGAGGTAGCCCGAACAACCAGACGAAGTGGGTCAATCCGAAGTATGACGAGCTTCTGACGCAGGGCAAGACCGAGCAGGACGAGAACAAGCGTTTTGAAATTTTGCATCAAGCCGAAGATCTATTTATGCAAGATCTTCCGGTCATTCCGATTTACTTCTCTTCGAAAAACTACTTGAAGTCGAAAAACTTCGAGATTCCGTTCGTGCCGAATCAGGAGCCGAACCTGCGCTGGGCGAAGAAGATTTCGTAATTGCCGAGAAGCGGGGTCTGAGCTTTTTTCTAAATCCTTAACCTATTCGACCTCATGACAGTCCGCCTCCCTTACCGGAAAGCTGTATAAGCTCGCCGACAGGGAGGCGGATTTTTATTTGATGATCAATTTATTCGTTACTTTTCTCCGCATCAATAGTATCCAGTATGTCTTTCGCGATTCGATGGACCATCTTAATCTCGCGTATGTTACGAGTCAACATTAGTGCTTTGTGCGCTTCCACGATTTGTTTCTTCTCGTGCAGGTTCTCTTCCACATCAAGATCATGGAACTGAAACAGTTCTTCCGGGGAAACGCCTAGGGCCACAGCAATTTTGTCTAACGATTGCAGCGACACGTTACGTTCCCCTCGTTCGACGCTTCCAACGTAGGTATCTATTAACTCGGCTCTATCACCAACTTCCTTCTGTGAAAGTCCCTTACTTTTCCGAATCGCTCTTATTTTTAATCCAACCAGTATTTGAAAATCCGTCTTGGTTCTATTTGGCATGGTTGTCACCTCTTATTTCGAGGTTAGATGAGGATCATTAGCCAAGGAAGATAATTAAAGTAACTAAAAGTATTGAAAAACAACTTATAAGTTTGTATAATGAAAAAGAAGAACTGGGAATTATGATTACAAAAGTAGACTTTTGGATATACATAGGTTCGTAGGAGGAATCATTTTATGCTATATACAAGGCCAATTGCTTCAACAACATGGGAGTGGGCAGGATTCTCTATATGCTTTGACAAAAAAACATTGTTATATACAGGACCATACAATGAAACGACTTAACGTCATCAGCCTGCGCATGGTTCGTGAATCGACTTATCGCTTTGAAACCAATAAGATCAGGTGCCCGAACGATGCTTATAAACTCGTGACCGAGTACTTAAGAGATGTCGATCGCGAATATTGCCTGCTTCTATGCCTCAGCTCCAGAAACACAATAACCGCTCTGGAGGTGGTCTCTATCGGAAGCCTTGACGCGGCACTGGTCACACCCAGAGAAATCTTCAAATCAGCCATTTTAAGCAATAGCGCCTGTATTATACTGGCCCATGCCCATCCGAGCGGAGACACAACCCCATCTCAGGATGATATCGAGTTTACTGCACGGGTGAAAAGTGCCGGTGAAATTATTGGGATTGAACTGCTCGATCATATCATCGTCGCGGACGGCCAGCATTTCAGCCTGAGGGAGAACGGGCTCATGTAGCCCACTACCTCCAATCATTCCACCGTTCCCATGCCGTAACGCAAAAGAAAAAGCGCCGACGTCGTTACGCCGCGCGCTTTTCCCCTGCATTTCTTACTCCGCTTCCCCGACGTGCTCCTTGCAGAAAGCTTTGACCGCTTCCAGCTCGTCGTCTTCCAATTCAAAATCAAGCAACTGCTCCGTCGTCCGCTCGAAAATTTCGTGCTTCACGATGCTGGCCTGGTCCCCATCCACGCCGTAAATGACCCGGACATATAACCCCTGCTCGGAGTACAGCTCGTCATCCTCTTCCACTTCGATATCCAGTATAAACTCATAGCGTTTGCCGGACAAAATGCCGAATGGGTCTTTCACGAGCTCTACGCTGTAACCGGTAATAGTGAACATGGTATCATCCTTTCTCAACCGCCGAACCTTTATTCCGAACCTTTATATTATACACGAAATTCAGAGAAAGGCTTTAGGCCGCCGAGAAATGAATCATGACCCGTTCATGCCGTCCCGAAATTACACCTGCACCATCCAGCCGAGCTTATCTTCGAGCTTCCCGCCCTGGATGCCGGTGAGCGTCTCGTACAGCTTCGCGGACAATTCGCCGGTCTCGCCGCCGTTGATGATCAGCTTCTCGCCGCGCCAGTTCAACTCGCCGACCGGGGAGATGACCGCTGCCGTTCCCGTACCGAATACCTCCTCAAGCGTACCAGCCCGGTGCGCTTCGTACAGCTCCTCGATGCTAATCAGCCGCTCTTCGACTGGAACGCCCCAGCTTTGCAGCAATTGAATCATCGAGTCCCGCGTGATTCCTTTCAGAATACTGCCGTTCAGCGGCGGAGTGATGATCTTCCCGTTGACCTTGAAGAAGACGTTCATGCTTCCGACTTCTTCTACGTATTTCTTATGCACGCCGTCGAGCCACAGCACCTGCGAATACCCTTCCTGCGCGGCTTCCTCCTGCGCCTTGAGGCTGGCTGCATAGTTTCCGGCCGTCTTCGCGCTGCCGGTTCCGCCAGGGACGGCGCGGACGAATTCCGACTCGACATGGATTTTGACCGGACGGATGCCTTCGGCATAGTACGCTCCGACCGGCGACATGATGATCATGAAGATATACCGTTTCGAAGCGGCAACACCCAGTACGGGCTCCGTCGCAATGATGAACGGACGAATATACAGCGAAGTACCCTCGGTTTCCGGTACCCAGTCCCGATCTGTTTGGACCAGCTTCTTCAGCCCTTCCAGCGCCAGCTCCACGTCCAGGTGCGGAATGCTCATCCGGTCGTTCGAATGATTCAAGCGCTTGAAGTTTTGATCCGGGCGGAATACCAGAATGCGTCCGTCCGCAGTACGGTACGCTTTCAGCCCTTCGAATACCGTCTGGCCGTAATGAAACACTTTCGCCGCCGGGTCCATGCTAATCGACTGGTACGGCACGACGCGGGGAGAATGCCATCCGCGGCCTTCCTCATAATCCAGCATAAACATGTGGTCCGTGAATACGGTTCCAAACCCGACACGGCTTACATCGGGCTTTAGTTTTGGGGCCTTGGTCAGCTCCACTTCGATATTAAGGGTCATTCTTCGCATCTCCTCTTCAAAGGTTTATTTCTTATTGTATTAGTTGAATGGTATCAGTTCTTCCGATATATTGAAAATATCTGTTTTATTGGAGAACGATACCTTGAAGGTATGAATGAAGGGAGCGGTCCGGGGATGGATTTGCGTCAGCTGAGATACTTTTTGGCGATTGTGAAGGAAGGGCAAATTACGCGCGCGGCCAAGGCGCTGAACATGGAGCAGCCCCCGCTCAGCCGGCAGCTCAAGCTGATGGAGGAGGAGCTCGGGGTAACCTTGTTCGACCGTGACGGCAAAAGGCTTCGGCTGACGCATGCGGGAGAGCTGCTGCGGCAGAAGGCGGAAAGCCTGCTGCATCAGTTCAACGAATCGATGCAGGAAGTAAAGGAGCTGGACGAGGGCGTCCAAGGCGTGCTGTCCATCGGCGCCGTCGTCTCGTGCATCTCTCTTCTGCCCCAGCGCATCGAGACGTTCCGGGAGAAGTACCCGGAGGTGACCTTCCGCATCTGGGAGGGCGATCATTTCCTCCTCGGGGAGCAATTGGAGAAGCGGAGTGTCGAGCTGATCGTCGCCCGGCTTCCTTTCGAAGCTTCCTCCGAGTCGCAGTCGTATGCGGTACGGCCGCTGCCGTCCGATCCGTTCGTCGTCGTCATCCCCGGCAAGTGGCTGCCGGACCCGGCGCAGGAGACGATCCGCATGCAGGAGCTGGCGGACTTCCCGTTTCTGACGCTCAAAACGGACCGGACGACCGGCATGCACGACCGGGTGGTCACCGAGTGCCGCCGTCACGGCTTCGAGCCGCGCATCATCTGCGAGTGCTCCAGCGTCGCGGTCATCATCGCGATGGTCGCGGCCGGCCTCGGGGCGACAGTGCTGCCCAAGTCCGTCATGACGGCGTTCCCTCTCCCGTCGATCCGGACGCTTCCGCTGGCCGATGCCGATTTTCAATCCGACGTCGGTATTCTGTGGCTGAACAACCGTTATTTGTCCAGAGCCGCCCGCCGCTTTATCGATCATTTTCTGGAGTAGCCGCCTGACTGCCTTTGCCCCACCCAGCCCAAAAAAAGGAATTTTCCCGTGGTCCGGCGAAGTCTTCCTTGTCATCTGCTCACAGAGGAGGAAGCAAGCCATGAAAGCCATTCAGGTAACGCAATTCGGCGGTCCGGAGCATATGAGCTACACGGACGTTGATAAGCCGGGTATCGGTCCGAATCAAGTGTTGATCCGCGTGGAGACGACCAGCGTCAATTTTGCCGATATCAAATCGAGATACGGGAAAAAGGGCGGGACCCTTCCGTTCATCCCGGGATTGGATGCGGCGGGGACGATCGAGCAAGTCGGGTCCGAGGTCCGGCAGCTGCAGGTCGGACAGCGCGTCATCGCTTTTCCACATAACGGCTCCTATGCCGAATATATCGCAGCGGACGAAAATCTGACGTTCGCCATCCCGGACAGCCTCAGCTTCGACACGGCGGCCGCCTGTCCGATCGTTTCGTTCCTTTCGTATAAGCTGCTCGCGGACATTGCCAGACTGGAGCCGGGCGAAACCGTCCTCGTTCACGCGGCGGCAGGCGGCGTCGGCACGACGGCTATCCAACTGGCGAAGCTCTTGGGCGCGGGGAAGGTGATCGGAACCGTCGGCAGCGAGAGCAAGGCGGGCATCGCTTTGGAGGCGGGCGCGGATCATGTGCTCTCTTACGCGCAGGGGGATTTTGCAGCGCAGGTCAACGACCTGACGAACGGGGAAGGCGTAAACGTCGTTCTGGACTCGATAGCCGGCACCGTGACGGAGCAAAGCCTGCTCTGCCTGGCTCCCTACGGCCGTCTGGTCCATTTCGGCAATTCGGGCGGTCCTGCGGGGAACATCAAGACCTCGGACCTGCATGCAAGCTGCCGTTCTGTCCTCGGGTTCAGCCTGGGCACGACCCGGAGCAAGCGTCCCCACCTGCTGCGCGGCGTCGCCGAGCGGGTGCTGCCGTACTTGGCCGACGGGCGTCTGACGATCAAGATCGGCGCACGCTTTCCATTGGCCGAAGCCGCCAAAGCCCACGAGTGGGTGGAAAGCCGGCAGAGCACGGGGAAAGTGCTGCTCGACGTCAGAAGCTAATACTGTTTGCAGCTAAGCATACGGCTTACAAACCTAAATCACCTGACGCGCGGCGCAACACTTGCTTATCCACAAACTTATACACATATTATCCACGTTATCCACAAATCGTGAAAAATTGCACTTGCCCTAACCATAAAAAAGATCGTCTTCCGCCAACCTTTGCGGCCGAAGACGATCTTTTTGTGCTATGCGGTCAGTTGGAAATTTTGGCGCGGAACAGGTTGGCTCCCATCAGGATGAACACGCCGCCGGTGATCCGGTTCAGCCAGAGGCCGATCTTGGGATTCTTCCTTAGCTTTCCCGTCGCGAACGCTGCGAGATAAGAAAGGAGACTGCTCCACAGCATGCCGATGAAAATAAACGTCGCGCCAAGAATCGCGAACGGCACCGGACTCTGGGCCTGATTGTCCACAAACTGGGGAAGGAAGGCGATAAAGAACAACGCTACCTTCGGATTGGTTACATTTGTAATCATGCCCTGGACAAAAATTTTGCGCGTGCTCATCAGCTCCACCGATCCGGCGTCCGGTGCAATGGCGGAGGACTTCGACAAAATCATCGTAATCCCGAGATAGATCAGGTAGGCGACCCCGATCATTTTGATGACCGTAAACAGTAATAGCGATTTCGCCAAAAGAAAAGATAGCCCCAACGCCGCGAGCAGCGTGTGGATAAGCGTACCGGCCGCAATCCCCATGGTGGACCAGATGCCCGCTCTTCTGCCCTGCGCCACGCTTCTGGCAATGATGTACATCGTATCCGAGCCTGGGGTCATGATAAGCAATATTCCAGCGATTACAAACAAGAAATAATGATGAATGCCAAACACGCTCGTACGCTCCTTTACGTAAATAAGTAGTGTAGGTTACCGCCCGCGGCGGACTCGGATGTTGCGACTTTGCCATGATTGATGTGCTTCCAATCACACTTTGCCGTGCTTCCTCGTGTTACGCTTTTTACATAGCAAATCAAACGTAACGGAGGGATTCGCGATGTTCTGTTATCAATGTGAACAGACCCCGACAGGCGGCTGTAAGGTGATCGGCGTATGCGGCAAAGATGAAACGATTGCAAGCTTGCAGGATACGATGATTTTCGCTTTGAAAGGCATTGCCGCTTATGCCACACATGCAAGACAGCTCGGCTATTCCGACCCGGAGGTCGACCGGATTACGCACGAGGCGTTGTACATGACGCTGACGAACTCCAACTTCAACCTGCAGGAGCATATCGACATGTCCATGAAGGTCGGCTCGGCGGCCGTCCGGATCATGGATGTGCTGGACCGGGCGCATACGACGCACTTCGGCATCCCGCAGCCCGTAGCCGTGCCACAGAACAGCATCGAAGGGCATGCCATCGTCGTTACCGGGCATAACTTGTACGCTTTGGAGGAGCTGCTCAAGCAAACCGAAGGAAAAGGGATCAACATTTACACGCACTCCGAGATGCTGCCTGCCCATGGTTATCCGAAGCTGAAGCAGTACTCCCACTTGAAGGGCAACATCGGAAAAGCCTGGTACGACCAGCGCCGCCTGTTCGAGCAGTTCCCGGGCGCCATCCTGGCGACAACGAACTGCGTCATGCCAATCAAGGGCACCTACGCCGACCGGTTCTTCTCCTATGATATCGCAGGCCTGGAAGGGGTTACAAAAATCGTCAACGACGATTTCACCCCGCTGATCGAGAAAGCCTTGTCGCTGCCGGAAGCCCGGATCGAGTCGGATCAGACGCTCATGACCGGCTACCATCACGAGACTGTGATCGGCTTGGCTCCGGAGATCATTCAAGCGGTCAAAGCGGGCAAAATCAAACGCTTCTTCGTCATCGCCGGCTGCGACGCTCCGGGAAGCGGCGGCGAATATTACCGCGAGCTCGCCACCTCGCTGCCTAACGATACCGTAATTCTGACCACATCCTGTGGAAAATTCCGCTTCAACGACGTCGATTACGGCACCGTGGCCGATACGGGCATCCCACGCTACATCGATTTGGGCCAGTGCAACAACTCCGGCTCCACGGTCAAAATCGCCCTGGCGCTCGCCGACGCCTTCGGATGCAGCGTGAACGACCTGCCGGTCAGCATCGTGCTTTCCTGGTTCGAGCAAAAGGCGGTCGCGATCCTTCTCGGCCTGTTCAGCCTCGGCATCAAAGATATTCGCATCGGCCCGAAGCCGCCGGAATTCATCAATCCGGGCGTCATGAACGTGCTTGTCGATACGTTCGGACTGAAGCTGATCGGCAACGCTCAAGACGATATGAAAGAAATGCTTTCGCTTTCTCACTAAGGAAGCCAGGCATAATGAAGCTCCGGCGGCACCCTGCTGCACGTACGGAGCAGGAGATTAAAAGCGGGCGCAGGCGTCTGGACATCCGTTCAAGGCGTTCGCGCCCTTTTTCCCGTTTACCATCCGTCAACTAGGCCCTCCAAACGACGCCGCGCCGCTCATACTCCATCCGATGTTCGACGGCGGCCGCGATCGAAGCCCCGGCGAATCGCTCGATGATCCACAGCGCCAGATCCACGCCGGAAGTCACCCCTCTGGCCGTGATAACGTCCCCGTGATCGACGATCCGGTAGTCCAGGACGTCCGCCTCGTAGCGCTTCAGCTCATCCTTGGCCAAGTAATGCATGGCGGCTTGCTTTTGCTTCAAAATGCCCGCTTCGGCGAGCAGCATGCCGCCCGTACATACTCCGGCCACGACCGTTCCAGCGGCGTGCAGCTCCCGGATCAACCGGGGCAGGTCTCCCCGCTCCGCTTCTTTCCGCGCGCCTTGTTCCGCCTTATGATTCCAGCCTCCGCCTGGGACAATGAGGACATCGGGCCTGCTGCCGATCCGCAAATGATCGTTCACCGCTACTTTGATCCCGTAGGAAGTGACGACCTCACTTTTCGGCTCGCTCGCGACGAGCTCTACCCGGAACCCCGCTCCCGCTTCGATGCCCCGCTTCAACACCTCGAACGGGGCCAGCGCGACGAGCTCCCCGAACCCGTCGAACAAAACGATTTGAATGTCCATCAAGAGCCACGCTCCCCCCTCTCGCCGCACGCGCCGCCTGCTGCTTCCACAGCGCATTCTCCAAGCCCATTGTACCATTAAAGGGGTTGCGCGCACGCCCTTCTCTTAAGCGATCAATCCCGCTTTCGCCAATCCGTTGCGGATGCCGCCTTCATCCACATGGCTGGTGACATAGTCGGCATAAGGAAGCAGCTCCTGATGCGAATTCCCCATCGCGATGCCCAGGCCCACGAATTCCAGCATCTCCTTGTCGTTCAAGCCGTCTCCGAACGCTACCGCCTCGGCAGGCGTGATTCCGAGCCGCTCCAGCATCGCCGCGATCCCCTGCGCCTTCGACCCGCCGGCCGGCAACACGTCCATCGCTTTGGGATGCCAGCGAATCAGCTTGAGCTCCGGCACCTCCCCTTGATACAAGTGCTCCTCATGGCTCTCGCAGTGGAGAAACATCTGGAGAATGTCATTGGCCTTCCAAAACTCCGGGTCATGTCCGGGAAGCTCTACTTTTAAAGACAAGACCGATTCCGTCACAAAAGGATGCTCCGCCCGGTCGGAGCAATACGCATGCTCCCCTTCAAAGACGAGCGAGTTTCCGTGCTTCGCCGCCAGGGTAACCAAAGCCTCGATGCTTTCCTTCGGAATGACCCGTTTGTAGACGGGCTTTCCCCGGTAAACGGCATAAGCGCCGTTCAAACAAACGAACGATTCGATCCCCAATTGATCGGCCAACGATTTGATAAAGTAAGGAGCCCGCCCCGTAGCGATGACCGGCTCCACCCCGCTCGCTTTGAGCGCCCGGATGGCTTCGACCGTATCCGGGGGAACCTCTTTGTTCTCGTTAACCAATGTCCCATCGATATCAAAAAATACGATTTTGTACGCCATTGCCGTCATGTCCCCTATTCCTCGATGAATGGATGATCTCTAAATCAGGTCTAAAAACCAAGTATAGCACCCGCGCCGAATATGACAAGAACCTAGAAAAGGAACAAAGCCAGAGCTTTGTTCCTTCCCATTATGGTATATACCATTCATCCGTGGTTAATCTTCTACAGACAGACGGTTGCCGTCCGGATCTTCGAAGAAAAAATATTTCTGCACGCCCTCGTAGAGTAAAATATCGGTAACGGAGACGCCGTGATCGATCAGCCGACGGTGAGCGGCCTCCGCATCGGGCGTTTTGAAAATAAAAAAGTTGCCGTCGATATGCCGGTTGCTCGGAAAGCGAACGGGAACGTCTTGTTCCGCTTGGAACAGCACCAGTACAGGCCCGCCGTCACTGACCTTAAACTCGACCGTGATGTCGCCGCGCTGGAATTCCCGCAGCCCCAATACCGTACTGTACCAGGCTGCGGACCGGTTCAAATCCCGGACGGGTACGAAAATCCCCGGAATGCCGGTAAATAAAGAGTTGTTGTTGGACATAAAGGTTATCCGCCTTTCTCAGAAAAATAGTCCGCCGATCAGGTAAGCGATTGCAGAAAGAACAAAGGCCATCAGGGAATAAGGCAGCTTTGTTTTGAAATGCCGGTACACCGTCGTTTTCGTTGAATACGCCGTCAGCAGCCCGATATCGGACGTAATGCACGTGGAAGCGCCCCAGATGCCGGCCGACAACAAGGCCGCCAAGGTTAAAGGCGTGTTGGCTCCCACGGAGGCCGACAATTGAAGAAGGACGGGAATCGCCATAATATACAGGCTCCAGTTCAATGTCACCAAAAATTCCGTAGCCGAGAATACAAGGAAAATGATAAGCGGCAGCCATTTCGGAATGACGAAAACGGATACAATTCCGACAACATAATTGGTAAAGCCGATATCGGTAATGGAGTCCGCCAGCACGAAAGCCGCAGCCATAATCACGGCGAGCTCCAGCATATTTTTCATGCCATCTAGTACGGTTGCAATATACGTTTCGGCGGTAAAGATGCCCCGGGCTACGTAAATGAGGCCGGTGGCGAGAATCGTGATGAACGCTCCCAGTTGGGTGTTCGACTTGAAATAAATCGTTGAAGCGATAAAGACAACAATGGGTATGAAAAAATAAATGAGATGAGGCGACGGTTTACCGGCGAGATCGCCTTGGCTCCTGTCCGAAGCATGCTCTGCTACCGCTCGTTCCGGTTCCTGTTCTTCTCTGAGCGAAGCCGCTTTCAATTCGGCGTCATCGCGGTTTGCGTAAGCTTGTTTCATCGGGCCGATATTCGGCAAAACCCCAGTCACATTCAGAAGCGTGACCAATAAAAAAGCCAAGGGGAAAAACAGCAGCGGCACCAGCCCGGTAAACACCCGGATGCCTTCCCCCTCCGCCGCGTAACCGTTCGTGACCAATAACCCCGCGATAAAGATCGCGCCCGTTCCGATCGGATACAAATGAGTCAGCGTAATGGCGGTGGAAAGCGTAACGTACGCCGTCTTTTCTCGCGGCGTCTTGTATTTGTCGTTCACCGGCGTCATGCAGGCGCCTACGGTCGAGGAGCTTAGATAAAGATCGAACGATAGGAAGAAGCCCATCAAGTAATTGATGAGTAAAGCCGTCTTGCCGCTCTTGGCCCTGCTTCCGGCCCACAGACCGAATTGCCGGGACAGGCCGCTTTTGTCCAGAATAGCTACAATGCTGCCGATCGTCAGCAGGACCAGGATCAGCCACAGGTTTCCTTCGGTCGTCACCTGCTTCAGCAGCTTTTCGTTATAGGTAAGCAGGAAGCCCCACTTATATTTCATAAAGACCGCCAGCAAGCCTCCCCATACAAACCCTTCCAGCACCTTCTGGGTCAGCAGAATGAAGGCGAACATAACGACCGGCGGAATCAAGGACCAGGCCCCGTACGTTCCCGGGTTCGCCGGAGCACCGAGAGCAACGGCGACGAACACGGCCAGTATTCCGGCATAGATGTACGTATTCTTGTTTTTCATCGCCATACTCCCGTAATTAAGGATGTCCGTTGCAAGAAAGAAAGGAATGAAGCCGGAGCTTCATTCCACTCTTCGTCTTCTTAATACTTGACGACGCGGTAATAACGGCGGGTCGTCAGCGGATGGTTCCGCTGCACTTCCAGATGGGCGCTGACGCGCTCCATCACCGTTGCAATTGTTACGGTCGACAGGAACTCGCGGAATTCCGGATGGATTCCGTCCAGCGCGTAATCCTTCGCGTCGAAGATCGTAACTTCATCCGAGTATTGCGTGACGAACCGTTCGACCCGCTCCATCAACGGACGAGTGGCATCTTCTCCCTTAAAGAGTATAATGCTCATATCTTTTTCGACCAATTCGATCGTCCCGTGGAAAAACTCAGCGGCATGGATGGATTTCGCGTGAATCCACTGCATCTCTTCCAGTACGCACATGGCGTACAGATACGTCCAGCCCCACAGGTTGCCGGAGCCGACGAGCATATGATACTTCTCGTCCTTATATTTTTTCGCGAAGGCTTCCGCTCTTGCGTCTTCCTTCTCCTTGATCGCCGCTAGCGCTTCGGGAACCGAGGCCAGTTGGTCGGCGAACAGAGCGTAGTTGTCGAATTCTCCCCGGTTGTTCAGGAACTTCAGCACGATCAGCAGCAGCTGCAAATGGAACGACTCGACGAGCGTATCGTTGGCCGCCGCGTTGGCGAAGACGTAGTCGCTGGCCTGCGCCAGCGGCGTCGTCGCATCGCCGACGATTCCGATCACCGTCGCGCCTTTCTCTCTGCAAAAGTTGGCGGCATCGACGGTTTCCTGCGTTGTTCCCGACAAGGAGGAGGTGATGACTAGAGACTTGTCCGTCAGCTGTTTGTGTCCTTCCACCAGCAGCTCCGCAGCAATCTCCGCATAAACGGGAATGCTGGAATGCGTTTTGATGATATATTCGAACGGATACTTAATGGCGATCGTTCCGCCGCTGCCGACCAGAAAGACGTTGTCGATCTGTTTTTTCGTAATTTCATCCATCGCTTGTTCGATCTGGCTCCGGAGGCCGATTGCCCCTTTCATAATGCCGACGAACCGCTGACGATCAAAGTTTAACATGTGACTCATTCCTCCTGATTAAGGGTTTGGTTTACACGATTAGCGAACTTAGTGGTATATACCATTTTGAGTGCAAACAAGTCACCCAACAGTCGTTTACATCTATAATGGTATATACCAATAATAAAATATTAGCTTGCTTTTCAATTCTTGTCAATGCAAACGCTCTAATTTTTAGGTTTTAAACCCGAGCCCGTGCGGGATGTGGGCCGGTTGTGGGCCATTCCCCGTCCCGGCCGGCACACACCGCACTTCCGCGCATAGCCGCTCCTTCGAAGATTAAGGCGAAAGCAGCGGGCGAAGCCTGTCGACCGACCGGCCGAAGGCGGCGTCCGGGTCCGTCAAATAGGCGGAATCCGCCAGCTCCAGGGTCAAATACCCTGCGTAGCCATGCTCCGCCAACTGCTTGAGGTATGCTTCCACCGGCAGATGCCCATCCCCTAACGCGAGATGGCCCGAAGGCGTGCCGTCAATCAAATGAACGTGCGGAACGCCTCCCAGCGCCCGGAAGTAATCGCCGATCGTTTCGCCGGCAACCGCCATCGCCACCGTATCGATCAGACCAGTCATCGCACCGGAGCCGACCTCGTTCAGCATCCGCCGCAGCGAAGCCAGATCGGTCACCAGATTCGATTCCATCGGCTGCAATACCTCCAGCAGCAGCGTGACGCCCTGACCCTGAGCTTTGTCCGCCAGCGTCCGCAGCGCCTCGCACGACCGCTTCCAGGCTTCTTCCCGCGGCTCGTTATAATAGCCCCAGCCGGAGGTGATCAGCATATACTCAGCTTCGAGAGCCGAGGCGATCTCGATGTTTTTGCCGAAATAAGCGATGCCCGCGCGGCGGGCCGCTTCGTCCTGGGCCGCGATATTGAACGGATACATGATCTGCTCGGGCGTATAGCAGACCAAGCCGAGCCGCCGGCGGTTCAGCTCTTGGCGGATCCGCTTCACCTGCGCATCCGTCGCCGTGTCCGAATACAAATGTGGCGAGCCTCCCCACAGCTCGATATGGGATACCCCGTGCTTGTCCATCGAATCGAAGAAATAGGCCAACGAATACATCCGGTAATGCAGGTTCATCCCTGCGATCTGCGCGAACCGAAGATGAGCCATAGTCGTTCCCCCAGTCCTTATGGTATATACCACTATTCCCAAGCACTCCGGGTTTTAATAAGGCTTCCCGTAGCCGAAGGCTCCTTCGACCAGACATGTTTTGGCGGCAAACGCCGCGCCCGCGTCGAGCGCCTTCCGGACGGACGCCTCCGGGGCCTTGTTCCATTCCCCTTCCGTCAACAGCGCGAGCACAAAGGCGGTAAAGAACGAATCGCCCGCACCCAGCGTATCGACCGGCTGCACGAAATGAGGCTTTTGCAAATAAAACGCGCCGTTGTAATAAAGCAGCGCGCCCCGGCTGCCCATCGTCCCCAGGACACCCGTGCAGCCGTACTCCGCGGCGACGAACGCCAGCTTCTCCCGGACGGCGTCCTCCTCCATCGCCCCGCACGATAACAGGCACAGATCGACATGCGGGCATACCCGCTTCAAGTAGTCGTCGTCCCACTCGTCGGAGCAGTCGAAGGACAAGGGAACGCCCAGCGCCCGAAGCTCCGGCAGTTGGGACTCGATGCCGCTGTAAATGCTGGTATGAATCCATTGAAATTGCTTCATATAGGCATAGTCCGAATCATCGAATACGAGCGGATGCTCCTGCTGGACACCGCCTTTGTTCCATCCGACCATCACCCGGTCCCCGTCGATCAATTCGATGAGCGAGCAGCCGTTCTCGCCTTCCGCCGAACGGCAGCGGGACGTATCGACGCCAAGCTCGCTCAGCACCCGGTGTACATGACGGCCTTCCTCGTCGGTGCCGAAAATGCCAAGATACCCCGCCTGCGCTCCCAATTGTTTAGCGTATACGCTGAAATTCACCGCATTGCCGCCCGGATACATCGTGCTTTTATATACGTATTTATCGACGACGTTATCGCCTAAGCCCAGTACGTTCATGGATTGCCTCCTCCTTTGGTATATACCACTAAGCGCAAAAAAATTAGTTGTTTTTCACATTCAGCTTCGAAAAGAACCGGACGATATCCCCGCGGGTCAGCGCCTGCGAGAACTCGATTAATTTGTCGTTCTTATCGAAGGCCTGCGCCTCGACCAGAATGCACGGGCTATCGTTGCCGACGCGCAGCAGCTTGCTTTCCGCTTCGTCGCTAAGGGAAATCCGCATCGTCTGATCCGCACGCACGAGCTTGATCCCGTAATGCTCCTCCAGCACCTCGTACAAGGAGATGTCCTCCAAATTCATGTGCGCTTCGATTCCCGGGCAGTACGCGTAAGGAATATACGAAAGCTCGATGGAGACGGGAATTTCGTCGGCATAGCGGACCCGTTTGATCGACCAGATCTCCTCTTCTTCCGAAATCCCGAGCATCTTGGCCACGAAGCCGTTGGCCGGCTCCTTGCGCTTGTAGATCGTATTCGTCGAAGGCCGAAGCCCTTTGCTCAATATATTTTTGGAGAAGCTGGTAAATTCGACGAAATCCAATTGAATGCGCCGGTTCGTCACGAACGTGCCCGATCCGACGACCCGTTCCACGAAGCCCTCCCGCTCCAAAATAGAAATCGCATGACGGGCGGTCATCCGGCTGATCTGATACTGCGCGGCTAACTCACGCTCCGAAGGAAGCTTGTCGCCTTGCTTCCATTTCCCGCTTTCGATTTCTTGAATGAACAAATTTTTAATTTGCTGGTAAAACGGGATATGGTCTCCTGCTTTATTCATATGGAACCCCTGTCACGCGCTCGATTAGCGAATTACCGTCCCCATGGACGGCCAATTCCAGCATAGCAGATGACCGTAAAAACGGTCAAGGAAGCGGCGAAGCCTGCAATTCTCCAATGACGTCCTCCAGCGGCCGGTCAGTCATGGAACGAAGACGGCCGTCCACGTTGCCAAAGGCCAACTGCTCGGTAACCGGATTCGGAACGATGACGCACCATAACCCGGCCGCTTTCGCGGCGGCGGCTCCGTTGGCGGAATCCTCGAAGGCCAGAGCTTCATGCGCCTCGATTCCCAGCGCCTGGATCGCCTTGAGATACAGCTCGGGGTCCGGCTTCACGTTCGCGACGTCGTCTTTGGTCTTGATGACCTCGAACGAATCGAGCAAGCCGAATCTGCGCAGAAACGATTCCACCCACGCCCGATCGGAGCTGGAAGCCAGTCCCACTTTCAGCCCCAACCGTCGGGCCGCTTCGATATATTCCGCGACCCCGTCGCGCAGCGTGACCGTCTCCATCTTCACGGCATGCAGCTTGGCCGCCGCTTTCCTCACTTCGGAGATATCCGTCCGTCCTTCGGCCATTTGCCGGATATAGGCCTCGATCTGGCCTCCGTGCGACCCGACGCAAGCCGCGAATACTTCCGTCGGAAAGGGGATGTCGTACCCGCCTAACACCTCGGCATAGCAGTCGAACCATGCGGATTCCGTATCCACGATTAAACCGTCGAAATCAAATACAATTGCTTTAATAATAGTTGCTCACTCCCGCCGGTTCTGTCGTTCCCTCAATATTGAACCCGCCTGTAGTACCTTCTGGTCGTTAAAGGGTGGTTGCGGACGTGCTCCAAATGACAGCTTACGCGTTCGAGCAAGGCCGCCGCGACGACAGGGGACACATATTTCCGGTAGGCCGGCGAGATGCCCGCCAACTCGTAGTCCGCCGTATCGAAGACGGTCAGCTCGTCCGTATAGCTCTTGGCGAAACGCTCCACCCGGTCCATCAGCGGACGGGTCTCATCCTCCCCTTTGAGCAGGATCAGACTCATATCCTTCTCGATCAATTCGAGCGCGCCGTGAAAGAAATCGGAAGCATGGACCGGTCTTGTTTTGATCCACTGCATTTCCTCCAGAATACACATCGCGTAATAATACGCCTCGCCCCAGGTATTCCCGGAGCCGACCATCATATGATAGTCTTCGTTCCGGTAGCGTTCGGCAAAAGCCTTCGCGCGCGCCTCCGTTCGTTCCTTCACGTCAAGCAGCGCCTCGGGGAGCCGCTCCCACTCCGCGACCAGGCGGTCATAATCGGGAAACTCCCCTCTATTATACATAATCCGGAAAGCCAACAAGTAAAATTGGATGAAAAAAGATTCGCAGGACGTATCGTCCTCGGCGAAATTGACGATGCTGTAGTCGGTCAGCCCGGCTAACGGAGTCCCGGCTTTGCCCGTAAAGCTGATCGTCGCTGCGCCCCGATCCTTGCAATATTGTGCCGCTTCGACGGTTTCCTGGGTCGTGCCGGACAAGGAAGCCAGAACGACAAGCGACCGCTCGCTAAAATGCTTATGATCCATCGTCACGAACTCCGCAGCAATTTCCCGATACACCGGAAGCGTCGAGTGAGTCCGAAGCACGTATTCGACGGGTGACATCAAGATTCCCGCGCCGCCGGAGCCGATCAGAAACAAATTCGTAAAGCCGCGCGCGGTGACCTCCTCCAGGGCTTGATTGATTTGGTCCCGGCAAGCCACGGCACCGCTCTGGATTCTCTGATAACGGTCTCTATCAAAATTGAACATGTGGATGACCCCTCCTGGGAATTGAATTTCCGAGAGCAGCAGCCTTATTGCCCGAGCGCCTCGCGAACCGCCTGCAGCCCCTTTTTTAAAGGCCTGATCGGATCGAGCAAGTACCTTTCCGCACAAATTTCGAGAGTCAGGTACCCCGGATAGCCATGCTTCGAGAGCTGATTCAAATAATCGCGCAGGGGAAGACGGCCGTCCCCCCAGGTCAGATGATCGCTATCGATAAAATGAATATGGCGCAGATCGTTCCCCAGCGCTTGAAAGCAATCGTCGAACGTTTCCCCCGCCGCATGCATCGGACAAGTATCGACGACCGCCTTCAGCCGGTCGGAGCCGACCTCCTGCAGCATTCGGGCCTGCGTCTTTGTGTTCGTCACCAGATTGGATTCGAAAGGCTCCAACTGCTCCAGCACCATCGTAATCCCCAGCTCCTCCGCCTTGCGGGAAAGCTGCTGCAGCGAGTCACGCGAGCGTTCCCACGCCTCCCCAACCGGTTCTTTGCGGTAGCCCCAACCGGGCACGATCTGGAACAGGCCCGACCCGAGCTCCGCGGCGGCCTCCAGCGCTTTCGTAAAGTAACGGAGACTGCGGTCGCGGATATCCTTCTCCCTGGCGGCAATATTAACCGGATACACGCACTGCTCGGGCGTGAAGCAGATGACGTTCAAGCCTCTCCGTTCGATTTCTCTTCGAATGCCGCCGACCTGGCGCAGCGTTACATCCTCCACATACAGATGCGGCGAGCCTCCCCACAGCTCGATATGTTCGAGTCCGAGCTCGACCATGGCATCCAGAAAATAATCCAGTGTATACAGCAGAAAATGCTCGTTCATTCCCGCGAACCGCGTCAGCGGAATCGTTCCCATCACCATCAGGCCTTTCCCCCTTCCGGCCCCTGCAGGCCCAACGCCTTCCGGATCGTGCCGATCGATTGCTCCAAATGCCGGTCGGGATCCAAGTAGTGCTTGACTCCGCACGTCTCCAGGCCGATGTACCCTTGATATCCCCGTTCGTCCAGCTCCTTCAGGAACGCGGCGATCGGCAGGTTCCCCGACCCGAGCGGCACGTGCCCCTGCGGACTGCCGTCGCAAAGATGGATATGGTTCACGCGTCCCGCCAATTCGGTAAAATAAGCTGCCAGCGAGTCGCCTGCGACGACCATGGGCACCGTATCTACATTGCAGCCCAAATACGGCGATCCGATGTCTTGCATCATCCGTTTAGCGGTTTGCAGATTGTGAACGAGGTTCGACTCATGGTACAGCAACGGCTCCATCGTCAAATGTATTCCAAGCGTCTCCGCCTTCCTGACGATGAGCTCGATAGCGTCTCTGGACCTTTTCCAGGCGTCGTCCGTCGGTTTATCGTAATACCCTCTCCCCGCCACGATTTGCATCAGACCGGTGCCGAGCTCGGACGCGATATCCAAGCTTTTGAGCGCGTAGGCTATACTCCGCCGGCGCAAAGCCTCGTCTTCGGCCGCAAGGTTGATCGGATAGACGCACGTTTCCGGCGTGAAGCAAGCGATGGCAAGCCCGCGGGCTTCGATTCCGCGCCGGAGGCGGCTTACATCGGACAGCTTCAAGTCTTCAATCGGCACGTGCGGCGAGCCGCCCCATAATTCGACGGCCTGCAGCTCCAGCGAAACCAGCTTATCGAGAAAGTAATCCAGCGGATACAGCACATAGTGAATATTCATCGGCGCAATTTGAGACATCGTCACGGTTCCCACGCCCGATCACCCCTTTACGCTTCCGGCCGACAATCCGCGGACGAATTGCCGTTGGAACAGAATAAATACAAGGATCATCGGCAGCGCCGCCATCGATAACGCGGCCAACTGCATGCCGAAGCCGGCGGTCAGTCTGCCTTTCAGGTTCAGGATGCCGACCGGAATCGTCCATTGGTTGCCGTTTTCGAGGAACGTGATCGCGAACATAAATTCATTCCAGATGACGATCGTCGCAAGCAAAGCCGCAGAGATGATAATCGGCCGGCTCATCGGAATAATGACGCTCCACAGAAGCTTCCACGAATTCCCTCCGTCCAGAAAGGTCGCCTCCTCCACATCCCGCGGGATCGAAAGGAAGTAAGAGCGGATCAAGAAGACGGAGAAAGGAATCTGAAAGGCCGCATATGGAATAATGAGCCCCCAATACGTGTTGTACAGATGAAACAATTTTAAGATTTGATATAAAGAGACGATGCTTGCTTGGGGAGCCATCATCAGTCCGCTTAAAATAATCAAAAAGATGACATGCCTGCCTTTAAACTGAAACCGGGAGATCGCGTAAGCCGCCAGCGTGCTGATCAGCACGGCCAGCAGCACGGACACCGTGGTAACGAAGACGCTGTTGAAAAAATACCGTCCCACCCCCGACTCCCAGGCGACTTGGAAATTGCTGAATTTCCACTGTTTCGGCAAAATCCAGCTGTTGGCAAAAAACTCCTGATTGTTTTTGAAGCCGTTCATCATCATCCACAGGATCGGATAAATCACGCTTATGGCGTACAGGACGAAAAAGGCGAGCAGCAATCCGAAGAAAATACGGCTTTTTATTGTTTTGTGCACGTTCCTTTCGCCTCCTAGTCGTCTTTGGCCGTACCGGACAGTTTGATTTGACATAGGGACAGGAGCATCGTAATCACGAAGACGACCGTCGCAATCGAAGCGGCGTAGCCCATCTCGTCGTTCCGGAAAGCCGCGCGGTACAGCATGGTGCCCAGGACCTCCGTGGAGCGGCCGGGACCGCCCGAGGTCAAAATGTAAATTTCGTCGAACAGCTTGTATGCGCCCAGCACCGTAATCATCGACGCGACCAGAATCATCTCTTTGACGCTAGGGAGCGTCACGGCAAAAAAGCTTCGGACGGGGCCCGCCCCGTCGAGATCGGCGGCTTCGTAGAAATCCTTCGGGATATTATGCATCGCGATCAAAAATAGCATCACGTTATAGCCGATATACTGCCATTGGGACACCCAGATCGCCGCATAGATGGCCAGGTCGCTGTCTCCCAGCCAAGGCTGTGCCAAGGCATGCAGCCCCAGCGCCTTCAAGCCCAAGTTGATGATGCCCGTATCGGGGTTATAGATAAATTGCCACAGCAAGCCGATTACCACGAACGAGATCACGGATGGGATAAAAAATACGGTGCGGAAAAAAGGCTGCATCTTCTGAAACAGCTTATGCTCCAGGATCGCGGCAATCACGAGTGCCGCGCCGACCTGAAACACGAAAGAAATGACGGCATACAGCGAATTGTTCCGAACCGCCGTATAAAATACGGGATCGGCGAACAAACGCCTAAAGTTATCGAAGCCGATAAAGGTCTTATTCGGGGAAAAGGCATTGAAGCTGAACAGGCTATAATAAAGATTCAAGGCGATCGGAGCGAGAACAAAAACGCTTACAAACACCAAAGCCGGTAAGGCGTACAAGCTTGCCAGCCTGCGATTTCGGAAAACATTCATGTGCCTTTTCTCCTTTCGGGAAGATCAAGGGGCTACCGATTCAGCAACCCTTTGACGGGGACTTCCGGTCATTTTAGATCTTTGACTTCCTTGGCGACCTGCTGAACTTCCTTCATGATGTCCTCGGGGGACTTAAAGCCTTCCATCAGCGGAGCGGCCGAGGTCCAGTACACGTCGACCAGCTTGGAATTGATCTGCACATCGAGCCATTCGTTCACTCCGTGATCCAGCAGCAGCTGCATGGCTTTCACGTTTTGCGGGAAGGAAGTGTCTTTGTTCACTGCGCCGATGACGGAGCTTTGCCATGTGTTCATCTTGACCATTTTTTCCGCATTCGCCTTGCTGGTCAAAAACTTCAGGAAATCAATGGCCTCGTCCGGATGCTTGGACTCGGACGAGACGACGAAGCCGTCCGCCCCTCCGACAATGGACTTCAGATCGCCGTCCTCCCCTTCTATCGGCGGCATCGGGAACACGTCCCAGTTATCTCCCATCGCCTCGACCATTTGCGGGAATTCTTCGGAGTAGGAGTAGTACATCGCGCTTTTGCCAGCCAGGAACGATTGGAGCGCCATATCGGCCGGGGTCGTATTGACGTTCGAATTAAAGTAGCCTTTGTCTTGCAGCTCCTTGAATTTTTTAAGCGCATCCACATAGCCGGGATTCGTCCATTCGCCGGTTTTGTAATTGTAGTCCTTCGCGCGGACCTCCGGATTGACCATCATGAGATTGAACGCCGTCTCGTAGTGGATCGATGCCCAAATATCTTGCTGGCCGTAAGCGATCGGCGTCACGCCCGCGTTTTTCAGGGTCTCGCATAGTTTCATGAATTCGTCGTACGTTTTAGGCTCCTGCAAATGATGCTTGGCGAAAATTTCTTTATTGTAGACGAAAAATTTGCCTAACAGACGCAGCGGAATGCCATAGGTCTTCCCTTCATATTGATAAGACTTCAACGCCGAAGGAATGAAGCTGTTTTTCCACGCCGGATCGTTCTCCAGATAGGAGCTTACATCCTTGACCACGCCGGCCCGAATATATTTTTGGGCATATTCGCTGCCCCAGGAGAAGAAAATATCCGGTACGTCGCTGCCTCCCAGGATGACTTTCATTTTATCCTTCAACGTCTCGTCATAAATGGCTTCCGCCTGAATCTTGATGTTCGGATGGCTTTGCTCGTATTCCTTGATCACTTCGTCGAAATAACCGCTGTAAACGGGCTGCGGCCAGGATCGCAGCACCTTCAGCGTAATTTGCTTGCCGTCGCCGGCCGCCTTGCCGCCTCCTTCGTCGGAGTTGGAATTGGAGCAAGCCGTCATCGTAAGCGCCAAGCACAGGGTTGCCGTTGTAGCCATGCTAATGGTTTTGTTCATCGCAGTCACTCCCGCCATTTTGTTATATGGTATATACCATTTATTTGAAGCTTCGGCTCTCTTGCAGTCAAGATGCCGACAAGAAGCGTGCCAACCTGTTGTTGTCCTTTTCAGATCGATAAATTTTGCAGAATCGCTGCCAGCGACACGTCGTTGTGATTCTCTTGTCGAATCGGATCGTCGTAACGGTGCGCCACGATTTTATTGCTTACGATGCCAAGCAGCCTGCCCCGTTCGCCGCGGGTTAGCAGATGAACGGCCTCGACGCCCCAGCGGCTTCCGAGCACCCGGTCCGCCGCCGTCGGACTTCCGCCTCGTTGAAGGTGGCCGAGCACGGTGGTCCGGACGTCGTAGCCCGCCATCGCTTTGATGCGGCTTGCAATGTCCGCGCCCGATCCGACGCCTTCCGCCGAAAGTATGATGCTGTGCCGCTTGCCGTCCCGGATCGAAGCCTGCAATTTCCGGATCAGATCCTCGATTCTAAATTCGATCTCCGGAACGATCACATATTCGGCGCCGCAGGCGACTCCGGCCCATAGGGCGATGCTTCCGCTGTTGCGTCCCATCACCTCGATCAGGCCGATCCGGTCATGAGAGAACGAGGTGTCCCGAATCCGGTCCGCGGCTTCCACCACCGTATTGACCGCCGTATCGAAGCCCAGGGTCATCTCCGTTCCCGGCATGTCGTTGTCGATCGTTCCCGGAATGCAGACCGTAGCGACGCCTTCCGCCTCCAGCTTCTTCGCTCCTTCGAACGAGCCGTTCCCGCCGATCACGACAACGCTTTCGATTCCGGAAGCTTGAAGCTGCCTGACCGCCCGGGCTCTGCCTTCCTCGGTGCGGAATCGTTCCGACCGGCTGGTCTGCAGCATCGTTCCGCCGCGATGAATGATTCCCCCCACATCGCGCTCGGACAGCCTCTTGATTCGCCCTTCGATCAGCCCCTCGTAGCCTCCGTATACCCCGAATACTTCGCAACCGAGACGGATGCCTTCCCGAACGACGGCCCGGATGGCGACGTTCATGCCCGGAGAGTCTCCGCCGCTTGTTAACACGGCTATTTTTCTCATCCGTATCCCCCCTATATCCAATTTCCTGTAAGCGTTTTAATGGTATATACCAATATTACATGACTTCCTCCGTTCCCGCAAGTCTTTTCTTCCGAGGCCATGCGAAGGATCGATCGGCATGCATGAAAAAAGGCCTCCGGCCGCCGAAAAGCAAGGTTCAATCCTGCTTTCCGACAGCCAAGGCCCGCTGTATTGTATTGTGACACCTTTGCTTGCTGCGCTTTCGTTTCGCTCGTTTCGTCCGTTTCGTTTACAGTCCGAATTGCGCTTCGAACCAAGCTGCGGCCGCATCGGCTTCCATCGGCGTAAGCTGATGGCCGTACCGCTCCCAATGGACCGTCACCGTTGCCCCCGCTCCGCTAAGCAGCCCCTCCAGCTCTTCGGTTTCCTGAGCCGAACAGATCGGATCGTTCGTCCCCGCTCCGATGAAGACCGGGATACCAGACAGATCCGGGAGCTCGATGCCTCTTCGCGGAACCATGGGATGATGCAGGATGGCGCCTTGCAGGGCGTTCCGGTAATGAAACAGCAGACTGCCTGCAATGTTCGCTCCGTTCGAATAGCCTACCGCGACGAGGCGGCTGCGGTCAAATCCGTATTGCGCGGCGGCCTGATCCAGAAACTCGTTGACTTCCTGCGTGCGGAAGACAAGATCCTCTTCGTCGAACACGCCTTCGGCAAGCCGGCGGAAGAATCGGGGCATCCCGTTCTCCAGCACATTGCCCCGCAGGCTGAGTACGGAGGAATCCGGCGATATGCGCTTCGCCAGCGGCAGCAGGTCCCGCTCAGTCCCCCCCGTACCATGGAAGAGCACCAAGGTCGGCGCTTCTTCGTGGCGGCCCTTTTCGAAAATGTGCTTCATGAACGTTTCCCCTCCAATGCCCTCACTTGAATCGGCAGCAGATTCGCCTCAATCGCGGCACGATGGGGTTCATACCACTCGGGCAGCATTAATTTCTCGCCCAGCGTTTCGGCAGGTTCGTCACGGGCGAAGCCCGGCGGATCGGTTGCGATCTCGAACAGAATGCCCCCGGCCTCGCGGAAATAGAGCGCATTGAAATATTGGCGGTCGATGATGGACGTCGGGCGATAGCCGTAGCTCTGAACTTCGCCCTGCCACTGGGCATGCTGCTCGAAATCCGCCGCGCGCCACGCGATATGATGAATAGTGCCCGCACCTTCGCTGCCCCGGCTCACAGCCGCGAGCGGGACATCGATCACGTTGCCGAGCTCCCCGGCGGACCGGAAGCGAGCATACTCGCCGTCTTCCGCGACCTTCTCCAAGCCAAGCAGATGTACCAGCGCGTCCGTTGTTTTGTTCGGGTCGGTGCTGAATAGCACGGCGCCTCCGAAGCCCTTGATCGCTTTGTCAATCGGAATCCCGCCAAACGACCAGCCGCTGTTCGGGCCTTCCTCCCGTTCAACCAGCTCCAGCCGCAGCCCTTCATTATCTTCGAATTGCAGGAACGTCTCCGAGAAGCGGTTTGCTCTCGTTACGGTAATCCCGAAGCTTGCGAGACGGTCCTCCCAGTACCCGAGAGCGCCCGCAGGGACGGCATACGTCGTTATGCCGACTTGACCGCCGCCGACCCGGCCTTTACGCGAGTTCGGCCACGGGAAGAACGTTATGATCGTTCCCGGGCTTCCCGCTTCGTTGCCGAAGTACAGATGATATACCTCGGGAGCGTCGAAGTTGATCGTTTTCTTCACCAGACGCAGCCCCAGAATGCCTGCATAAAAATCAACGTTGGCCTGCGGATCTCTTGCAAAAGCCGTAATATGATGAATACCGGATGTTTGTAATGTCATAAGAAAATCCTCCTCTATTTTAGGTTATTTCATGACTTAGTCATCTCATGATTCGTGCCAAATTATTTAAGCAATGCATCCAGCGAATAAGCGCCGGCGCCCGTCAATGCCACGCCGATAGCGACAACCAGCAGCACGAGTTGGTATTCGTACCCGTTGGCGGTAGACCAGAGGCCGTTCGGACCGTGTACCTTCACGATCGCACCAAGCATGGTCGCGGCGATCAGCACCGCAGCCAGCGGGGTAAGCAGACCGACTGCAAAAAGGACGCCTCCGAGCAATTCCATCAGTCCGGCCAATACCGCCATGACGACGCCCGGCTTGATGCCGACCGACTCCATCCACCCGCCGGTTCCCTTCGGACCGTAGCCGCCGAACCAGCCGAACAGCTTCTGCACCCCGTGCCCGATAAACAGCAGCCCAACCACCAAACGAACCAACAACAATCCCAATGCCAACATCATCATCATCCTCCATTATTTTTAATTTGTTATTCTTAATTTTAAGATATTTAACGTAGCTTCCTTACAAAAATATTACCGCATAGCTTACAACATCTCGGTGCCACATATAGGACCAATTACTCTGCTTCACGCCTTCACGCTAAGCAAGCCACCCTACTTCCCAAAAGCACGGCCTATGCTTCCCCCAATCGCTCCACCCTTTCGTACGCTATCGTTAATGCACCCCTGAATTCCTCCTTGCTGATATCTTTAATTTAATTATCTTGATTTAAAGATAAATCATTTTGTGATCTATGTCAATAGTCAATTTAGAAAAAAATCAGGTTCCGGACTTCGTTCTGACCGTCCCGTCGGGATGCCCTACCACGATCAGATCCGCCATGTTGACGAACAACCCGTTCTCCACGACTCCGGGCAGCTTGTTCAGCTCCACAGTCAATTCGCCGGGATTCGGAATCGACCCAAACTGGCAGTCGATCACGTAATTTCCGTTATCCGTCACGAAGGGAGCCCCGTCCCTTATCCGCAGAACCGGTGCGCAGCCCATTTGCCTCAGCTGCTTGCTTGTCATCTCCCAACCGAACGGCACGACTTCAACGGGAAGCGGAAATTGGCCCAATTCGGGTACGCATTTGGAATGATCGACGACGACAATGAAGCGGTCCGAAAATGACGCAATCATTTTCTCCCGCAGCAAAGCTCCTCCCCCGCCCTTGATCAGCTCATCCTTCGGACTAACCTCGTCCGCACCGTCCACGGTCAGATCCAACGGTGCTTGCAACTGGGCAAGCGGAAGAAGAGGAACCCCCGCTTCGCGTGCCAGCTTCTCGGTCTGGACGGATGTCGGCACAGCCTCGATCTGCAGCCCTTCCTTAACCAGCTCGCCGAGCCTGAGAATAGTCCAATATACCGTCGAACCGGTTCCAAGACCGATTCTCATCCCATCGCTTATGTATTCCGCCGCTTTCTCGCCGGCTGCTTGTTTCGCATCCATCTTAGCGCCCCCGATCGTGCAGACTTTCCCCCGGCAGCCGGTAGACCGGCAGGACGTAACCTCCACACCGGTCGGTTGCTGCTGGCAGGTTCTTTAAGTATAAATTTTAACACGCTCCTCCAGCGGTTTAAACTCCTTGTCGCCAGGAGGCGCCGTAGGCTTACCGAACGGCATCTGGGCAATAAGCTCCCACGTTTCCGGCAGGCTCCATTCCGCTCTGACCTTATCGTCGATCAGTGGGTTATAATGCTGCAGCGATGCCCCCAAGCCTTCGTTCGCCAGCGCGGTCCAGATGACATACTGGAGCATGCCCGACGACTGCTGGGCCCAGGTCGGAAAACGCTCCTGATAGGTGGGGAATTGAGCTTGCAGCGCTTCGATCACGGCCATATCTTCGAAGTACAGAATAGTGCCGTAGGCGGCGCGGAACCCGTCCATACGCTTCTGGGTCGAAGCAAACTGGTCTTCGGGCACAATCGCCTTCAACACCTGCGTTGTAATCTCCCACAGCTTATCGTGATGCTTTCCGAACAAAGCAACGGCCCGCGCGCTTTGCGAGTTGAAGGAGGAAGGCGTGTGCTTCACCGCTTCATAGACGATTTCCCGGATTTTATCGTCCGGAACGGTCGATTCTTTGCTTAATGTGTAGATGGTCCGCCTTTTCTTCGCCAAGGTTAGAAATTCATTTGCCACTGTTCCACATCTCCTGTCGCGAATTGGGTATTAGCTTTACACCTCTTACAAGCTTCCCGAAAACCTATCGCCTTTATTCGTTGTTTTTGTCTCGATAAGCTTCATTAACCGTTCTGCCGCATCCGTAAACCGCAATCCCCTACCTACCGCAACACCGCTTCCGCTGTCGGCTCTATGCCTTCTGAACGGAAACGATGTCCCGCTGCGTCGCCGGTTCGCTTTCCCAGACGGTACTTGGAATCTCGCGCCGCAGCACCGGGGCTACATCCGCCGCGAACCGTTCCATCTGCTCGCGCTGCTCCGCTTCCGTCAATCCGTCGACACTGATACTGAGTACTTGATGTCCGTAGGCCCGATGGTAATTCAGAATCTTCTCTATCACGAAGTCAGCGCTGCCGACCAGAACGGGGCCGTTCTTGATGTTATCCTCCAGATCCCGGAAGGGCGATTGGTTATGCTGGGCCGCTGCTGTGGTGGTAAAAGCGTCGTAGTAAGGGCGAAAGCGTCTGACCGCTTCCTCGGAGGTATTAGCCAAATACAAGCTGCCTGCGCCTGCACCGACGACGGCGTCCTTCGGATCGCGGCCATAATAGGCCCACCGTTCGCGGTAATGATCGATTAGCGCTTTATACTTGGCTTGGAGATGAAATGTATTGGACGAGAAGATCGGCTCGCCGTATTTTGCGGCCAATTCTGTGGAAATCGTGCTGGATGCGCTGCCGTGCCATACGGGAATAGGCTGCTGGAGAGGTCTGGGCTGTGTGGTCACGTTGTCCAGCGACGGGCGATATCGCCCCTGCCAGGTGACGTTCTCTTCATTCCATAATCGCTTGAGCAGAGCATACCGTTCCGACAGCGATGCCCACTGCTCCTCCTCGGTGATGCCGAAGAGCGGATAGTGGCGGGGATCGTTGCCCTTGCCGATGATCAGCTCCAGCCGACCGCCGCAGAGGTGGTCAAGCGTAGCGTAGTCTTCGGCCACACGCACCGGGTCGAGCACGCTCAAGACGGTCACGGTGGTCAATAGGCGGATTCGCGAGGTTCTGGCCGCGATAGCGCTCAGGATCACCGGCGGCGAGGAGGACAGGAACGGGGCGCCATGCCGCTCGCCCACACCGTAAGCATCAAAACCGAGCTCCTCCGCGAGCATCGCTTGCTTCAGCACGTTCTGAAATTTTTGCTGCGCCGTCAAAACTTCCCCCGTCACGGCGTTGGGGAGATTCATCACAAGGCTGGACAAAACAAATTTCATTCACGCGACCTCCTTCGCTGCAACGAAGTCTTTAGTTTATGAAAATGTTACCATACGCCCGGTGAACCTACAATGATTTTTTCTTATTATTCCGATTAATTTACTATGTATAAATATCATAGCTTTCCAGCGTGCCTCGGTTGCTTCCATTACGGAAAATCGCCCTCAGCCTGCAAGTTGGGGTGATTCGAGCAATTAGCAAACGGGTGGGCTCCTGCATAAGATGCCTTATCACTTACAGAAACACTCAATCCCCCTTCATAAGGAGTGAAGTCAAATGGCCTATATGCCTACGTCCCCCCCTCCTCCATTTGTCCCAGAAGAACCTGCTACCTCTTATATTATTGACTGCGTATTTCAATACACCTATGTCTGGTTATGGAATGGTGACAGCTTCTGGTTTTACCCGACTCGGGTTGAGTATGGTGAAGTTTCAGGCTATCGTTGGAATGGGCTTTTCTGGTCTTATTATGGAATAGATCCAAGATTGATCAGATCTGTTTCATGCCCTCCAGTTCCCACTTTATACTAGAAACCACATCAGATCAGCAGCCTCGCTGTGCTAACGGGCAGGGTGAATGAATTAACATTTATACCCACGTTTGGCATTCCTTCTGCCCGTAGTTCAGTGTCGTGAGGGATCTACATACATATGCATTACTGGTATGCGTAACTCTTGCCGCAATTTGTTCCACAAAAAAATCGCCCAAGGCGAAATTTATTTGGAAACAAAAAATAGAAAGGAGAAATCTTATTGTTTGTTTATTGGTACAATATTACTTTGGTGCTGATGCTTTTCATATTAATTGGAGTTGCTATTATCCTTATGATTTTCTCTTTCCGTAAATAGAGAAAAAAGCCTGCAACTTTCTTATAGTAATAGCTCCCAGAATGAAAGAAAACAAAAAACTGCTCTTGCCATAAATTGAACAAGGGCCATTTTCTGCATGGTTTCAAACAATCATGGTTTTGGCTTTTTCTTTATCGCATCTAACATAGCAACAAAAAGTGTCATGAGAACAGAGTACAATAAAGACTTCGCATAGCTTGGTTCAGGGAAAATGTAGTAGTAAGTTAGTACACAGTTGGCTATGAAAAAAAGTATGTATTTCATGATGATATTCATGTATTCTTAGCCCTCCTTTTTAAACGATGAAATAATTAAAGCCCCTAAGAACCAAACAACACCGCCTACAAGACGGGCTCCAATTGAAACGTCTTTATCACTGAAATAATGTATGATCGCCCAAAAAACAGTAAACGATAGCCCCTACTGCAGAAATTCCGAGAAAAACAAAGATCGGCCCTTGCCGCAGGATTGCGAACAGGAGCCGTCTTTTTAAATTGTTCCACGAAATCAAAATCGCCGTTCAAAGCTGAAAATCGGATTTATAGGTTCAAGCGGCATACACTTTAGACAATAAGAAATTTAAACCACCGCCACCAGGGATACCAGGTATACTCCAAAATGTATCTATATAAACTCCATTTCCATTATCCGCATAAACGATCTGAGCACCTTTAACTACAAATACCCCTACGATTATACTTGCTATCCAAGTTGGCACACCAAGTGCTGCAAAAATACCAGATAATGCTCCGCCAGATATTGCGGATATTCCGCCATAATAAAGTGCTTTAGCTTTAATATCTTCTGTTAATTGGTGAGATAAAAAAATACGGTATCCCCACCATAGAAGTTCATAATCCCGATACGCAGATGTATTAATGGATTGGGTGCCAATGCCAGATTTAACTGATTGAGATGATGCTTTTAAACTGTTTCGCTCTGTGACAGTAAGATGTTGAGTAGCAGGGATTTTCTCCACCTGAGCATTTGCTTGTTCTAGCGCCTTTTTTACGATTTCGATTTCTTGTTTTTTGTTAGGGTATTGGAAGCATTTTCGCTAAGGATAAATTTCTTTGACACCAATTTTACGTAAGGATCTGCCTTGCGAATTAACTCCTCCGTTACCCCAAAATTTCCTGCCTTTGTTTCTTGTGTTTCTTTCGTTTCTTGTGCTGCAAGTGCTGAACTGGTAATCAGAAGCACTAGCATAATTGTTGCTATGAATGCCGACAATAGTTTTAATATATTTTTCCTTTATTTCAATGAATTGCTATAAAACACAATTGAATATACCATATTTAAAAATTAGTGTAAATTGTAATAAAGTATCTTACATAAAAGGAGTGTTGGTATTAATGAGAAATATGATTATTAATTTGATTTCTTCGTTTTTACTGGGGATTTTTGCTTTATATTTATTCACAAGAACCTTAGAATTAAAAGGTGTAATCATTTGCTTGATAGGTGTAGGGATATTGGCGCTAGGTTATCTTGTTGTTTACCTAGTCAAGAAGTTGAAATAAACACACTCGCTGGCACTCAGCATTAGTGCGCCTTCAACGCTTAAATACAGCGTACTAGCTTGTACCAATAGTTGTCGGCAATGACCTTCCTGTAATCAGGGCCGTTAACAATCGCTCGCGTAAAAGTTTCTCAACCTGCTCCTCGCTATAACCAAGCTCCGCCAGCCTTCGGGCAGCAAACCCGGCACCTGTCGATGCCCTGTATACCGCGTCATGTAAATCCTTAATTCCGTATAACCGTTCAAAGATTGCGCCGATCCGGGCAAGGTAAACAATCCGCTCCTCACTTTCCCCGACCAATAACTTTTCATACTGCATCATCCACACACCTTCAGCTTCAGCTTAGAAGAAGACTTTTGAGCCATCAGAATATACCGATCTAAACGCTGGCTGCGCTGCACCACCTCCTTGTCGGAAAACGAACCTTTTTTTCTCAACTAGTCGTACCAATTCCCGCAATTCTATGGATAGCCGGATCTGGCATCTTTTGCGGTTAATCAGCCCAAAGCCTGATGGATTCATAACACTGGACTTGTTCTTCTGATGCATATTTTCGATGTTTTTCAAATAAAGAGACGCAGCGGGCCAAGTCCTCATATCGCTTCATATCCAAGCATAGGGAAATACAGAGTAACGTTTCTTTCACCCCGCTTTCGTAGCGCTCTTTATTAAACTCATAAATAGCTTTGTGATAGCGATATTTGATATTGAAGATGTCGATCCGAGAGAATCGGATCATGGTTAAATAAATCGAACCGTGCAATGGAGCCGGAAAAGCGCAACAACACATGATCAACATTGAACCCATATGTATTCGCTGACTTTACGATAGCAATCAGCCCGGCCACAATGTCATTTAACCGGTTTAGGCTCTCCAAATAATCGGCATATTCATTAACCATGCTCTCGTTTCCAGTTAACATTTCAAGCGTGTATAAATTCGCTTTCCCCCAAATCTTAAACTGCTCCACTTCTTTCTGACCAGATGCATCGAGGGGTTCGAACCATTCCAGATCAGCATAGCTTCGTATATATTTTTTCGACTGCTCATATAACCCTTGCCTTTCAAGCACAGCTCCTCTATACAAAAGCCCCATACCGTAATAATAAACGGGATGCCGTTTGGGCGTTACCTCTCTATCTCCGCATTGAATCATGCTCAGCTCCACCATCTCGCTCGCATATTCTTCAACCTCATTCCACTTTTTCAACGAATAACAAGTTCGAGCTAGTTGAAATAACGCATCTAATCGATAATTCTCCAGCAATCGTTTTCTAAACGGATCAAAACGGATAATGGCCTTCCAACTCTTTTCCGCATCCGTACCTTGCGTGACCATAAATAACCGGTAATGACTCATCGCCAGCATCTCGGAAAAGCTATCTTTGACATTCTCCACGACAAGCTCATAGAAGTGTTCCGATTCTTTTTGTTTTAAACAAAATTACCACAATATTCCATAACAATAAAACAACAAATTTACATTTGTTAAAATAATCAGATTGATGTTTACTTGTAGGAAAATTCGATCCTTCCATACCCTTCAACCACTCTTGATAGATCTAGCTGTTTTCGTTTTACATAGGATGGATGGCATGAAAAGCGATTACACGAATATTACCATTAGGTGAAATAAAAAAATTTAACCGGAAACGAGATATTTTCGAGTTACCGATCGTGTTGTATGTAGGAGGCGAAAACATGGAAAGCAATTCTTTAGCGCGTACGGATAAAGAATTGGCTGAACTCTATCAACGGCATGCAGATCTAGTTTATAGGTTGTGCTATATCTATTTGAAAAACCCTGTTGATGCAGAAGACGCTGTTCAATCTGTATTTATAAAGCTCATCCAATCTCAAATGGTTTTTAACGATCATGAGCATGAAAAAGCGTGGTTGACGGTAACTACCCAAAATCACTGCAAGGACATTTTAAAAAATTGGTGGAGAATCCGCCGTGTGGCTTTGGACACTTTACCGGAAGTTCCTTCTTGGGATGGTCATGAGTCGTCAGGGAAGGTGCTTGCCAGACTGCTTTCACTGCCCGAAAAATATAAAACTGTGTTGTATCTTTACTATTTCGAGGAGTACTCGGTAAGAGAAATATCAGAGATGTTAGGACACAAGGAAAGCACGATCCAAACGCATTTATCCAGAGGCCGAAAACTCCTTAAACTTGACCTGGGAGGGAATTATCTTGAGTGACAAGCATATTAATCGGCTATTTGAAGCATTTGCGCCAAACACGGAGCAAAAAGAAAAAATGTTACAGAACATTTTAGTACAGAGCCAGAATGAAAATAAAAGACGGAGAGAGCTTGCTCCCGTGAAACGTTGGAGACCTGCGATTCTGTGTGCCATACTGATTGGCTGTTTAACTTCAACAGCTTTGGCAGCGGCATATATGGGATTGGATGAAGCATTTTTAAAATTTCTGAAGCCGGTAAATCAGGAGCAGGCACAATATTTGTCAAATGGCGCTTATGTGATTAACAAGCAAGTGGAAAACGAAAATGGAACGCTTACCATTAAGCAAGCGATCGGCGACAGTAATACGACCTATATCCTAATGGACTTTACGGCTCCGAAAGGCACGGTGTTAAATGCGGCACGATACCGTTTTGAGCTTCCCCATCTTACCTATGATGAGGCGGGACGTGATAAATTATGGAGTAGTTACGGGTACCAAGTGCTAGACGATGGCAATCCGAATGACAATAAAATTAGCTTGGTTATGAGTATCGGGACCGACAATTCCATAGCAGGCAAAACCGTTGATTTCTCAGTCGAAAATTTACAAGCAATCAATCCGCTTACGAACAATTTTGAAACGGTTATACCGGGTTATTGGGGAACAACGCTTAAGCTGGATTTCAAGGATACTTCTCGTCTTTATCAGATGGATCAAGACATCACCCTGTATGGGTATAAGGCCGTATTCAAGACAATCTCGATCTCGCCCATTTCAATGACTTTAAAGGTTGACAGCAATTATTTGGAGGAAATTAACAATTTCACTCTCGGTTTGAGGCAAGAAGATGGTGAAGGTGCCTATTTGGATCACTTCCCAATCACGATAAACTACAAAGACGGCACCTCAGAAACGACAAACCTTTTAACCGGTTCAACTATAAAGGATTTAATGACTGGTCAAATGATCACGACCAAATCTTTCAAAAATCTTATCAATGATAAGGAAATCGCGTCTGTCGTATTTTTTGATAAAGAAATTCCGATTAAAGACTAATCTCCATTACACTAAAGTAAGCGTCAAATACTCTCATGCGTGCTTGGCCGCATATGCAAATAAGCTTCCTCACCGGAAGCTCATTTGCATTGAATATTTATTTATCCTGCCTCATTGTGGTATCGATAAATATTTTCCGTATACAGGGTGATGACCTTATCGTAGTCCGGATATGGATATGCCAGAGTCTCCGCTACAGCCCTAGAGTATTTTCTGAACAACTCGTAACAGATGAATAGCGATTTCCACATATTGGGGTAACTATTACCGGAGCAGGTAGCAAGCAAATCTTCCCAACTATCCGCCGGGAGGTAACGGTCGATAAATTTGTAATTCTTCCCTACGCTAAAGGAATAGCCAAGTTTGGAGCCGATTTCCCAGGACATCATTCTTAACAAATTAGGCCGAACAATTTCATTCAAGTGATCGACTGCGAAAAGTATTTCCTTTCTTGCCAGCCCTTTCACCACATAAGTTGATGTCATCCAAAATTCGTTGCAGCAATCATCGAACTCTTTTTCGGTCGGTTTTTTGATCCAATATTGACGATCGTTTGCGATGACTTCATGTTTAACGATCCCGTCCTTATCGAGCAAGATCTTCACCAAGCCGTCGCTTTGTTCAAAATAATCGTCTACTTCGTTTAGCGGAATAAGGGTAAGGTCCAGCTTATTGCCGTCTTCGAATAGAATAATGTACGAAAACCAATTGCCTAATTCGGATGGAAAGAGTTCCATAGCTTCGGGTTTTTGCATCATAGCCGGTTTTCCGAAGTTTGTTAGCCATTGATCGTCTGCTTTAAAAGAATCCATATCTGTTACAAAATAAGCAATATCAAAATCTTGAAACGGATCGGAGGGAATATTGGGGTTCGTACGGGAACCTTCCAATGTAACCAATCGGATTCTGCTATCATTTGCGGCCAGACCGACAAGAATCTCCATCATTTCTTGTTCATCTTTCACGATTTAATCCTCCATTTTCGTAGAGTCGGCTGATGCGTAAACGTTATCGAGATAGGCAACGGCAACTTGCTCGGCTTTCGTTCGATGCACCAAACGATCGGAAGAAAGACGAAGACGTCGATATAAAAGAATAGACGATTGCAAGGCTTGGTAACAACTTTCCAAATGATAAGAAGGCACGGTTTGTTGCAACTCCTCAACCGCGCGGACCGCGAATTGCTCGATTCTTCTCGTACCATTGGGGAGCCGTCCGTTTTCGGCCAAAATCAACGGCCCCAGTACAGCGCTGCGTATGCAGCAAAGAATATCGATCACTTCAAACAACTCACCTCTCCCCAGTTTCGCTGCTCCGCTATGAATCCATATCCAAAACCGGTCTTCGATCCATTGAGGATCGGGGTGCGGATAGCAAGGCACCGTACTGCGAAGTATAGCCCGGATTTCCGTCCCCCTTTCCCAAAGAATGACAGGGTCCTCAATTCGTTCTTCCAGCTCCTTGGGCATCAAAAACTTGTAATCGACATGGAGCGGCACGGAACCATCATATAGGCAGATGACCAGCTTCGGCTCTCCGACATGTTCGCCGGTTAAAACCGACAGCACGGTACCCAGGCTCTCCGCCATATGTATGCGTTGCTGCATGATTTCGTCCCGATAATCGGGATGATATACCACGATAAGATCCAAATCACTGTACTCATCCATGGCACCCGTTATCATGGAACCGCCCCCAAGGAGCCCGATGATGCGATGATCTTCGATCAATTTCATTTTAACGGTCTCGATAAAATGTTCATATCGGAGAAGCATGATTCAAAACACTCCTACCAGTAAATTGGGCATTACGCCAGAATATCACTTTGCAAACCTCTTGTCAAAATCAACTTGTCATGCAGCTCCGTCCCAATCGCTCTACCACCCGTTCCCCCGCCGCACTTCCTGGACAATCGCCCGGATCCCCTCGTCGATCCGCTCCCGCTGCGCCCGCGAAACGCTGATGCGGATGAACTTCTCCCGCTCCGCGTAATCCGCCAAATAAAACGGCTTGCCGGAAACGACGCTGACCTTCCTCTCTGCAAGCCGCTTCATCAGACGCTCAATATTGACCGTCTTCGGCAGCTTGAACTGGACATAGACGCCGTAGCGGACATCCGCGGCTTCGATCAGCCCCGCTTCGTTATGCCGCCGCAGTGCCTCGTTCAACTCGCGCATCCGCTCCTCGTACAAGCCGTAGATTTTGTGCTTGTGCCGCTCATACATGCCGTTCTTGATATAAATTTCGAGCGCCGCCTGGGAGAGCAGCGAGGTGTCGGGGTAATTTTTGTACTTATGGTACGTCTTCAGCAGCCGCTCCGGCAGCACGACGGCTCCGAGCCTCAGGCCGGGAAAAATGATTTTGGAGAAGCTTTTCAAATAAACGACGTGCGAGCTCCGGTCATAAGCGTGAATCGGGTCGAACCGCTCGGCGCCGAGGTCCGCCATATAATCGTCCTCCACGACGTACACGTCGTATTTGCCGGCCAGCCGGGCGATCGCCTTCCGCTCCTCTGCGCTGTACGAGGTGCCGAGCGGATTGTGGTATCTCGACATCGTGTAAAAAAACTTGATGCCGCCGCTGCGGAACTGCTCATCCAGCTCCTGCAAATCGATCCCCTTCGCCGTCCGCGCGATGCCGCGAACCGGAATGCCCTCTGCCTCCAAAAAGCGCAAATACAAATCGTAGCTCGGCTGCTCGACCAGAATGGTCGTCTTTCCGTTCGGAAACGGCATCTTTGCCAAAATTTCCAGCGCCTGCTGCACGCCTGAGCTGACGAGAATCCGCTCCGCCTTGGCAAACACCTGATCGCCGGCCAAATGGGAAACAAGCGTCTGGCGCAGCGTTTCCAGCCCGTGCGAATCGCCGTAAGTAAACAGATGGTATTTGTACGTATCAATCGCCTTGTTCAGGCAATGCTGGAAATCCAAATACGGAAACACGTCCAAATCCGGCGACGCCGAAGTAAAATCGATCGTCTCGCTGACCGTGCCGCTTCGCCAGTCTCCCGACTTCTCGACTACGTAATAGCCGCTCTGCGGGACCGAATAGATCGCGTGGCGCTTCTCCAGCTCGGCATAGGCTCGAATAATCGTGCTGATGCTGCAGCCGTACTCTTCCGCCGCGCTGCGGACGGACGGCAGCTTCCGGCCGGGACCGAAGTGCCCTTCCCGGATTTTATGCTCCATATCGGATAAGATCGCGACAAACTTTTTCATAATCCGCCCCCTTGCTCCCCTTATTATACACGAATCCGATCAACTGTATCGGTACAGTTGCAGCAAAATGACATTGTCCGGCTTCCCCATTGGCCTTACCTTATAAGTAACGGGTTAGCGAACGCGCACCCGACTGTCCAGGAGAGAAGGTTGTCCCCATGAACCAAAAAGGATTAAAGCTTGCTTATGTATTCGCCATACTGAATGCGGCGATTATCGGATTCTCGTTTCTGTTTACCAAAATAGCGCTCGATCACGCCCACCCGCTCGACACGCTGACGTTCCGTTTTGCCGCGTCGTTTGCGGTCATGTCAATCCCGGTTGCGCTGGGCTGGGTGAAGCTGACCTACCGCGGCAAGCCGCTCCGGAAGGCGCTGCTGCTGGCCACGATGTATCCGCTCGGCTTCTTCACGCTGCAAGCGTTCGGGCTGCAGCACGCCACCTCGGCCGAGGGCGGCATTCTGTACGCGTTCACCCCGGTCGTGACGATGGTGCTCGCCGCGGTATTTTTGAAGGAAGCGACGACCTTGCTGCAGAAGCTGTCGATTTTCCTGTCGGTCTTCGGCGTCGTCTTTATCTTTGTCATGAAAGGAAGCCGCATCGACTTGTCGAACATGACCGGGATCTTCCTGCTGTTCCTGACGTGCGTCGCTTTTGCCGGATACAGCGTACTGGCCCGTTCGCTCTCGAAGCAGTTCAGCCCTGCGGAAATCACGTATTTTATGCTCGGTGTCGGCTTCGTCGTGTTTCTGATCGTGTCGCTTGCCAGCCACGCATCCGCCGGGACGCTTGACCAATTCGTCGCGCCGCTGGCTAACGGAACCTTTCTCGTCTCGATCTTTTATTTGGGCGTGGTGTCCTCGCTTGCCACGGCCCTGATGGCGAACTACATTTTGTCCAAAATGGAAGCTTCGAAAATGAGCGTGTTCAGCAATCTGGCGACCATCGTTTCGATCGCGTCCGGGGCTCTGTTTCTTGGGGAAGAGGTGACGGTGTACCATCTGATCGGGTCGGTCCTGATTATTGCCGGGGTCCTCGGAACGAACCTCTTGGGGCGGAAAAAGACCGCGCCGCAAGGGATTCGTACGAAACGTGCGGAAGCATGACGCAATATGCCAAAAAAACAGCCAGCCCCCTGATCGGAGGATTGGCTGTTTTCGCTAGTTTAACTTGGGATCGCCCGGCGAGCCGCGGGCAGCTCGGGCAGCTCGTTCACGGAAACGACGGCGTCCGTCTTCTTCTCCGGCTTACGCCAGTAACGCTCGTTCCCCGGCAAATCGTCGAACCAAGCGGCCTCCTCCGGACAATCCAGCACCATAAATTTACCGTATTCTCCGTCCCGCGATTGGTGGTACTTCAAGTAAGCCTTACCGTTCTCGATCGCCAAAATTTCGATTTTTCCGGACGTATGGCTCATCGACAGACGTACCCTTTTTCCCAGACCGGAAGTCAAGGCTTTCGCTTGCTCGACAATAGCGTATACCTGCTTCAGAGGCAGAACAAACTCGCTGTTGCCGGCCACCGGGCGGTTGACGAAGAAATAATAAGGCGTAACGCCGGCCCAGGAAAGCTTGTCCAAGAGCTCTCCGAGTACCGCCGGATCGTCGTTAATCCCCTTCAGCACCGGCGTCTGGTTCACGACGATGGCCCCGGCGCGATGCAGCGCCTCGAATCCTCTTTTGGCCTCTTCCGTAATTTCGCGGGGATGATTGATGTGCGCCATGACATAGATGCGCTTATCTGCGGAGGAGAAGGTGCGAATGAGGTCCAGCAGCGCTTCGTCCTCGTAGATGCGCATCGGATTGAACACGGGCAGCTTGGAGCCGAGCCGGATGATCTTCACGTGCTCGATGGCCCGCAGCTTGCTTAATATGTTGCCCAAGCGTGCCGTCGACAGGATCAGGCTATCCCCGCCGGTCAGGAGCACGTTGTTAATTTCGGGATGCCGGGCGATGTAAGCGATTCCTTCTTCGACATCGGACATCGCTTCTTTTACATCGTTGCGGAATAATCGCTTGCGGAAGCAGTACCTGCAGTAAGCGCCGCACACTTCCGATACGAGCAGCAAAGCCGTCGTCCGGTATTTATGCTGGCAGCCGGGAACGACATAATTCGTATCCTCGTCGGAAGCGTCCCACCGGCCGTATTCCAGCAGCTCGCCCTCGTTCGGGATGACAAGTTTTTTAATTGGATCGTTCGGGTCGTTCCAATTAATGAGGCTCAAGTAATAATCGTTCACACGAAACACGAATTTCTCCGTAATGGGTTTAAGCTTCTCCCGCTCCTGAAGCGGGATCTGGGGAATCTTATCCATATCGGTGATATATTTCGGCTGTGCCATGGCTTTTACCCTCCTTGTCATGGATGTAACTACACCAGCAGTACCGCAGGCCACCTCCTTGTTCCCTTTTTCCGCAGATGGGCGAATAAAGCAAAAAGACCCGTACAGCAGCGCATCTCTGGGCACAACGTGCCACAGCTTGGCTGACTGTCGCGGGTCTATCCGTATCGAAAGACCCGCACAACGGGTCATTCATGCAATAAAGCTGCACGAAAAGCATGGACCCATCTACTGCTGACGAGGTTAGCTGACGGACTCGGGAAAGATGGTTCCCTACGCGCACAAGGCGATTCGCCCCACAAAAATGGTTCCCCCGCTTTCCAACTCGGAGAAGTTGGAAATTAAGCGTATTTTCATGATACACAACGAAAGTTTCGTTCGTCAACCGTTAGGAACGGATCGGGAAATATTTCCCCCTTATTGCCTAACTGCCGCGGGTTCCTCAGGCGTTTCCCGGCGAATCAGCAATGCGGCCAGCAATCCGATCCCGAGAATGAGCGCCAGCAGCACAAAGGTCAGCACATAGCTGCCGGTTTCCATAAAACGAATGGAGAGGATGGGGCCCAGGCTTGTTCCGGCAAATAAAATGAACGTGTAGACCGAAACCGCAATCCCGCGCGATTTGCCTCCCAATTGGCCGACAAGCGATACGAGCGCCGGGACGGAGAGCGCAATGCCCGCCACAAAGACCAAGCTCAGCATAACCAGCAGCGGCAGGCTGGACATCAGCCCCAACGAAGCGAGGCCCGCCATCGCCAGCAGCAGTCCGCCGCGCAGAACGGCGCGAACGCCATAACGTTTGGCTAAGCGCCCGGACAAAGGAGACAGCAGCATGCCGATCACGCCGATGGAGCGCACATACAAAATTTCCTGCCTCGTCAATCCGAAGTCCGGTCCGCTCAAGTAGCTGCCTAACACCGTGTACATGCTGACAAACGACATGAGCAGCACCAGAGCGATAGCATAGCTGAGAAGAAGATTTTTTTGCGAAAATACGCTGCCGATTTGCTTCAGAGGCTCCCAGATGTTGGCGTGCGCCTGTTGAATTTCCCCTTTCGGCAGGAATCGAATAACGAGAAACGCAGTCACGACATAGGCACCTGCGAGAACATAAAATACCGCGTTCCACCCGTATTGCTGGCTGATTAAACCGCTGACGACCTGCCCTACGATTCCGGCAACCAGGAAGCCCGTGCTGATAAACCCGATCGTCGTCACCCGTTTTTCCGCAGGGAACATTTCCACCGCATAAGCAAGGGCCACCGGCGAGAACGTGGCTGCCGCAGCGCCTTGCAAGCCCCTCAGCACGATGATCCAGAAGAAGCTATCGATCACGCCGAGCAGCAAGGAGATGAGCGTTAACGCCATGAGTCCGATCACGATGACCTTTTTGCGGCCGTATTTGTCCGACAACGCACCATAGATCAGGCAACCGATCGCAAAACCGAGAGAAAATACGCTTCCCGCCGCAGCCGCCTGTGTAGGCGTGATACCGAACAGATCGGCGAACAAGGATATCAGCGGAATGGTGACGTACAGGCTGGACATTACCGCCATGCCGGACCAGCACAGCACCGCCGTCATTAATGAATAGTTTCGCTTGGGAAGGGATGAATTGGCCATTTGCAACATAAAGCACCTCTTTCGAATTTCGATTTTCAAATAAATTAGGATCAAGCCGTCTCGACGGACGTTTGCGGAAACTGCATATCGTATAAGGTCTTGTAGCGGCCCGAACGGCGAAGCAAGGCTTCGTGTGTGCCTGTTTCCACCACCTGCCCTTTCTCCAAAACGACAATCCGGTCCGCATGCCGAATCGTGGACAGGCGGTGCGCGATAACCAGGCAGGTGCGCCCGGGAAGCAGCCGGGAAAGCGCCTTTTGAATCCACTGCTCGGATTCCGTGTCGAGCGCGGCCGTCGCTTCATCCAAAATGATCAAGCGCGGATTTTTCAGCAGCGCCCGGGCAATCGACAGCCGCTGCTTCTGACCCCCCGACAGCTTGACACCCCTTTCCCCGATCAACGTATCGTATCCGTGGGGAAAAGCCTCGATAAACTCCCGCGCATTCGCCGCTCTTGCCGCCGCTTCAATCTCTTCGGAAGACGCGTCCGGCTTGCCGTAGGCGATATTGTCCCGGATGGTCCCGTTCAGCAGGATTACATCCTGGGATACGATGCCGATTTGCCGGCGAAGCGACTCAAGGGTGACTTCGTCCAGCGGATGACCGTCGATGAAGATCACCCCTTTCTGCACATCGTATAAACGGGCGATCAAATGAGCGACGGTCGATTTGCCCGAGCCGGACGAGCCGACCAGCGCCGTCACTTGGTTGGCGCGGATTCTCAAATGAAAATTTTGCAGAACCGGCACATTCGCTTCATACGCGAAATCCACGTCATCGAAGAAAATATCCCCCCGGATCGCCGGTAAAGCGACCGCATTGTCTTTGTTGCGAATCTCCGGCACGGTCTTCAACACTTCGTGAATTCGTTCGCAAGCCGCGGCCGATTGTTGAATTCGGCTCACCATGCGGCTGAAGGACCGAATCGGACCCTGCAGCAGACGCAGATAAGCGAGGAAGGCTACGATGTCGCCGACGGTAAGCCGTCCGCGCATCGCCTGCCAAGCCCCGAACAGCAGCACGAAGACCATTCCGATGGAATTCAGCACGTCGATGATCGGAGAGAACAAAGCCGACAGCCGTGAAGCCGCCACTGTAGCGGTCCGGTTCTGCTCGCTCCACCCGGCGAACCTCTGTGCCTCCTCGTGCTCGTTCGCGAAGGATTTAATCATCCGGATTCCGGACAGCGTATCCTGAAGATGATTGCTCAGTTCAGCAGAAGACTGGCGTACCGTCCGATAAGCCGACTTGATGCGGCCGCTGAAAAACCGCGACGTATAGAACAGGAAGGGGAACGTGCTCATCAGCAGAAGCGCCAGCTCCCAATCGACATAAAGCAAATAACCGCAAACTGCGATAAAGGTGAAAAAATCGGCCGCGATGGATAACGTGTCGGCAGACACCAATTCCTGCAGCTGGTTGACATCAGCGGTGAGCCTGGTCATGAGATCGCCGGTACGATTGCGCTCGAAAAACTTCAAGTCCAGGCTCAAGGTATGCCGGTACAGCTTATTCCGCAGCCGCAGAATGGCCCTTTGGCTAACGAGCGTCATCATATAGCTGCTGCAAAAACGAAAAGCTCCCAGCAATAACGCGGCGCCGAGAATATAGCCTCCCATCTCAAGCAGCGCATCGTATCGCCGGTTGGGTATGAGCTGATCGATGACGACTTTGGTGAATTGAGGAATCCAAAATTCAAGAACGGAAATCGCAACAATCGCTGCCGCCGCGAGCGAGATCAAAGGCCATTGCCCGCTTGCTTGCGCGAACAGCTCCTTGACCATTTCCGCAAACTGTTTTCGCCCCTTCATGGCATCACCCGAATTTCCTTTTCAATATAGTAAGACTATCTAACTATTATTCCAAAAAAAATTATCTCCCTACGCCCACCTTTTTCTCGATGCTCTGATGCAGCTTGCTCAGGATCTTCTCAAACACCTTGCGTTCCTCGGTGTCCAGATCGTCAAGCAACGAGCCGCAGGTCGACCAAAAGGTCGGCAGTACTTGGTTCACCAAGGCCCGGCCTTCCGGCGTAATGCTGACATGAATCATGCGGCGATCCTTGGCGCTTTGTTCGCGGGAAACCCAGCCGCGCTTTTCCAGCCAATCCAATAGCGCCGTGACGGAAGCCCGGCGGATTCCAAGTCGGTCTGCGATGCCGGAAGGTGTAATAAGCTCTCTGCCTTCATGCAGCATAAGCAGCAATAACATATCCAGCTTGCTCTCGGTAATGCCGAATGGAGCCAAATCGACGTCCATCACGTCGAGGATGTTGTCGCTAAGCCACAGCATGACCAGTCCCATGCGAATCGATTTGCGGTCCGCATCTTGAGCTGTCGTTTTGTCCATAAGCTCCAAATAAGGGCCGATTCCCAGCGCAGGCAGCTGTTGATCCGCCGTGCATTCATTCCCTGTTTTTCGTTCCATGCCCTCACCTTTCACCGTTGCTTTCCTAATAGTTAGATTATCTAACTATGACTATAGCTTATTTTACACCGTCCTGCAAGCCTTATTCTTTCGGCTATGTCACTGCGGCGTTGCTCGAACCGTCCTTACCGGCTGGAAAGCCGGGGCGCGTGGCCCCGCTAAGACGTATATTCGTGAACAAGCTGCCGCAGCGCCTGCTTCACATCGCCGTGGAAGCATCCGCCATGATAGCAAATAAGTCGCTCTACGTCGTAATCAAGCAATCGCTGCACGGAACGGACGGCCTCCTCCAAATCTAACGTGAATTGCGGATTCGCGATGTCCAGCTTCCCCTGCTCGATGACGACGGCGTCCCCGGCGATCAGCGTCCGACTCGCGGGAAGATACAGCGAAATATGCCCGGGCATATGACCGGGTGTGTGCACGATCTCGATCCCGCCGCACCACGGCAGCTGCTCCTGATCGGCGACCGTCCGATCGACGGCAGTCGGCTCGATCGACCGCAGGAAGCGAATAAACTGCTCCGCTTGCGGCTTCGCTTCTTCCGGCAAGACGTCAAGCGTCGATTCGGCCTGCTCCAGCCTGAGCGACTTCTTCGTCCCTGCGATATACGGCGCTTCCACCTCGTGCGCGATAATCTCGATACGTGGAAAAGCCCGCTTCAACGCGGCCAGCGGACCCATATGGTCCATATCGTGATGCGTCACAATCAGCTTGGTGATCGAATCGAGCCGAAGTCCGCAGCGGATGACCGCTTGTTCAAGAAGAGGCACAAAGTGCGGATACCCGCAGTCGACGAGAATGACATCTTCTTCGTCTTGAAGCAGCACCGGGGTAATCGTTTGCTTTTGTCCGCCGTACTCAAACTCGATATCGAGCAAATGACAATGGTTCATACCTACCTCCAGATTCAGCATTTTTATGTTCCCCTCTGGCCAACAATGCAGGTTTATCTTACCAGATTGTCCTTTTCGTTGTCACTTTCTTCTTGTCATGACGGTAATATAAATCCCCCCGAAAATCCAGTCACATCACATTAATTCATTTTAGGAAACTATATGAAATTAATATCACTACTTCCCTAAATGAAGTTTATGTATATATAATATCGCTGTAGAGTCCGTCACTTTATTCACGCGATTCACCGTTGCACATCAATTTATGATTTGGAGGAACTATCATGTCAGTATCAAAAAAATCAATTTCATCGATCGCCGGTATGGCGATCATACTCGGTACCGTGCTGCTGACGGCGGCGTGCGGGAACATTTCGAAACCGGCCGATTATGAATCGAAAGCCGCCGAAGCGCCGGCCAAAAAAGACATTCAGCTGTTGAAGGATCTCCCTCAGCCGGTTACGATGACGATCGACCCATCGTTGGATGCCAAAGAAGCTACGGCGATGGTACAAACCGCGCAGCGCTTCTACGCGTTCTGGAACACCGGCAATGAGGAGTTCCTTTCGCAAGCGGTCGCATCCGGCTTTACTGACAACACGCTGCCCAAGGGACGGCCTCAAGGGCCGGATGGCTTGTCCTTCGCCTCCCGCAATTTTCGTAAAGCCGTTCCCGACTTGCAGTGCAAAATTGAAGATTTATTGGTCGTCGGAGACAAAGTGACCGCCCGTCTTTCCTTCACCGGCACGCATAATGGCGAGTTCTTGGGCAAAACCCCGACCGGCAAACCTATTCAATTCATGGCGATCGATGTGCTGCGCATTAAGGATGGGAAGCTCGTTGAAGATTGGCACTTAGAAGACAATTTAACGCTCATGCAGCAGCTTGGCGTCGTGCCCGAAAATTAATGCAAAAAGACTGGGAAATCCGCCGGCATTAAGCCGAGGGATTTTCCAGTCTTTATTAAGCACAAGCCGATTCAATCAAGCAATTGCAGCTCCTTCGCCTGAGCGATCGCTTTGGTTCGCCGGTTAACCTTGAGCTTTGTGAAAATATTTTTCACATGAACCTTCACCGTACCGACCGCCACAACTAGCTGCTCCGCAATCTCTTTATTCGATAATCCCGTAGCCAGCAAAGCGAGCACCTCCATCTCGCGCTCTGTAAGAGGCTCCTCCATCGGGTGCGGTGTTCTTGAACTCCCCTTCCCATTCTCCGGCTCGCTGTCGAATTGGCCCAGCGACCGCAACAGTTCGCAAATATATAAGCTCTGGGCGGCCATGGCATGAAAGATGCTGATCCGTTCCGGGGAAAACACGCCTGCCACAAGCGTATTTTCAAGATAAAGCACCCCGACCGACGCCCCATGAACGGTGACCGGCATGCATAATGCGGATTTGGGGCGATGCTTCAGCAGGTACGGATTGTGCAGCAGCCAGCTGTCCTCCGTCCCGGTATAATGGACCGATTCCTTCGTTCTGGAGACATAACGCGCAATCCCGCCGGGCAATAGCTCGTTATCCTCCAATGGCGTAAGCGTGCCCAAGATGTTCACTTGGTCTTCCGCATAGACCCGGACAACCAGCTCGCCATGGGATTCCGTAAGCAGCGCGCCTTTTTGCGCTCCGGCATAGTTCATCAAGGTGCTCATAATTTCCACCAGAACAGCGTCCAGATCCATCTTGTCCGCGATGGCTTGCGTCGCTTTGAGAATGGCGACCAGATCCATCCGCTCCGCGGCATGCGCCTCCTGGCGGATGCCGTGGTCACGCGGAGCAGCTTCCGCTGCCGTAGGACTGCTGAAGAACGGCTGCTCGTCGGATAGCACGCTTTCGGCCTTCCCGGCTCCTCGCAGCGAGTGAAGACGCTCCTCCAATAGCCAGGCTTTTCCACGGATTCCCCACTGCTTGTAGCCTTCCACGGCTGCTTGCCAATAAAAGGAGGCGATCTTCGCTCTTCCCCGACTTGCGTAATAATTGGCCGCCAATTCATAGGCTACGCTCTCCATTTGGATATTCCCCTGCTCCTTGGCTTCCCGAATCGCTTTGTCATACATCGCCTCGGCTGCCGCGTAACGTTTTGCGACTTTGGCCCATTCCGCTTCAATTAGACATAGCTTCGACGAGAAATTGTCCGGACTCCATCCTACCCAGGTTTTAAATCGGCGGACAATTCGTTTCACGCGTTTCACCTTATTGTTCCCGCTTCGCAGCATACCGGGATCGGACAGCAGCGCAAGCGCCTCATAGAACAAACATTCCGGCAGATGAGGCAGATGGGTGGCGTACGCGGCAAATTTCTCCGCTTGCTGCGCCCACTGCGCGGCTTCGTCGAACTTGCCGTTGAAGTAGCATAATTGCGTCTTGTACGTATTGTATTGAAACAAAGTCGTCGAGAAGGTTTCCTCGGAATAAATGTGCTTCAAGAACCGTTCTTCTTCAAAATCTTTATCGTTAAACGAACAAGGCTCCGCCGTTTCCCCTTGCAGCGCCAATATAAATTGCCGGTACAGGTGAAAATTTTGCAGCACAAACTCATCCTTCGTTTCCGCCAGCACAGCCAAATATTCCGTAATCTTCTTGGACAACGCCTCTAGCGGAGCTCTCGTATACAAGGAATTGATATGCGCCCCCATCGAATAGCTCGAATACACGTAATCGCCCGACTCCATGCCGAAACGAAGCGCTTTTTCCAAATATACGTCTCCTTCGTCCGCACTTCCTACGAACTGGCAGAGCACCCCTCCGAAAATCATATGCGTGATCCCTTTGATCGAAGTCACGTTGTAGCGCTCGGACAGCTCCAGACCGACCTTAGCCATCTCGTAGCCTTTCTCATACCTCCCTAGCGCAATTCCCAAAAACATACCGTACATCGAGTAAATGGCGCCAGAAACAGCGGTATTCCCGTACTTCAACAACAATCGTATCGCTTGGCATAGGAGCAGAAAAAACACGTTTTTATTGGTAAAAAAAGTAGAAGCCATGATCGCAAAAATCATATGGATAGCAGCCACTCGGTCTTTATCCGTCATTTCCGGCAAGCGGGCAAGCCGTTTATTGTGCCGCCGGAGCCATAGCTCCACCCGCAAAAGCTCCGAGAAAACGGTGGCCTTCGAAGGGACGGGCGCGATGTCGATCCGGAACTCTTTCAAGCCCTGCAAGCCGAGAACCGTAGCTTCTTGATATTTGCCCAAGTTAATGCACTGCGTGATCCGAATCATCCATACTCTGGCCCGTTCGATGGGATTGCGCGTTTGAAGCAGCAGCTGGCCGACCAACCGTTCCGTATCCTCATGGTTCCCGCACAAATACTCGCATTCGGCCCGCTCCACACACAGCTCGAAACACAGTACATAATGCCGGTTCCAATCCCCGGCGCCGAGCAAGGCCGCCCCTTTTCTAAAGAAAACCAATGCGATATCGAAGGCTGCCGACGCCTTGGCCCGTTTCCCGGCAACGAGATTCATCTCCATCAGCTGAACCGTTTCTTGCCGGTCTTCGATGACGCCCGAACCGATATTGAGATGGTGGACAACCGTGAAAAAGTCTTCAGACTGCTCACCGTTCAGGTCCCTCAGCCATCTGCCGATCGAAAGATGCGTACGCTGCCGCGTTTCGTCATCCATCCGGCTGTATAACATTTTCTGGAAGTTGTCGTGAAGGAACCGATAGCGGTCTGGACTTGACGACGCAATTAAGCCTTCATCGAGAGCAGAAGACAACTCCGAACCAACGGTCTCAAGCGACCGCCCCGAAACTTTCGCAATAAAAGAAGCGTGAAACTCGCTGCCTGTGCATGCCGCAATCCGGAGCAGCTCCTGAGCCTCACCGGAGATCCGAAGCAGCTTATGCTCCATCAGCTCATGAACCGTAAAGAACGGCTGGCGTTCGATAATTTGCCCCAAGCTCCAGTGCCAGCGCCTGTCTTCCCGACTGTAGCGCAAGAGCCCGTCATCTTGGAAGCGTTGAAACATTTGCTTGAGATGAAACGGATTGCCCCCGGATTCATGATACAGCACTTCAGTAAGAGGCAGGGCTTCATCGGCATCGCAGTGTAGCGCGTCCGTCACAATCGGATTCATTTGTTCCATGGTCAACGCGTGCAGAGGGATATGGCGGACCGCGACCTCTTCGGTCATGCTTTCGTCCTCCTCATACCCCGGCAGCTTCTTCAGCCCCGGGCCTGCGTCGCGATAAGCCCCGACAAACATCAAGTACTGGCTTTCCGGGTCGCACAGAAGCGAATGAATCAACTGCAGCGACGAGGTATCGGCCCACTGCAAGTCGTCGATAAACAGCACGAGCGGGTGCTCTTTCGAAGCCAAAGCTTGAACGAATTTGCGAAATGCATAAATAAATCGCTTTTTGGCTTCATCCGGGGACAGTTCTTCGGCGGCTGCGAAATCGCCAATCAGCAGCTTGACTTCAGGGATGATCGTAGCAATAATCGCTTCGTTCGAGCTTAAGGCGTCGCGAAGCTTGCTTCGCCATGCTTCGACCCGTTCCGAGCTTTCTCCCAGCAGATGGCGCAGCAGCCCGCGAAAAGCTTGAATAATCGGGTAATACGGGCTTTCCTTGGAAATTTGCTCGAACTTCCCCGTGATATAGAACATTCCCCGCAAATGGGTGTTCTGCCGGAGAAACACTTCTTCCAACAGACTCGTTTTTCCAATTCCCGCCGGACCCGAGACATACACGATTTCCGTCGATCCAAAGCAGGTCGATTGGAAAGCTTGGGACAATAGCGATATCTCGTCTTCCCTGCCGTACAGCCCGTCTTTCATCCTAAACGGCTCGTACATCTCTCCGATTTTGTTCAGATCGGCTAGTAAAGCATCGCAATGGGGATAGCGGTTTTCTGCGTTTTTTTCCAGCAGCTTCATCACGATAGTAGTCACTGTCGAATCCACGGTCTGACCCGGATGGATGAGCGGCAGCGGCGCTTGCGCCAAATGGGCGTGAATCCACTCCAGCGGCTCTGCAGCCTTATACGGCAGTTGCCCCGTCAGCATCTCGTAAAATAGGACCCCTAAAGCATACAGATCGCTTCGCTCGTCAACCTGCTGCGGCATTCTGCCGGTATGCTCGGGGGAAATGTACGGGAGCCGATCGGTGAAAAAATGCAAGTCATCCGGACGAAGCGGATTGTCCATGACCAAGTGTCGAGCATGGCCTAAGCCGGTCAGAGACACGTCCAGCGTATCCGGATGAATCAAGATATGGTCCGGCCGCAGATCCAGATGAACAATATGGCGTCGATGAAGCCCCTTGACGATGGAAGCGATCGCGCTGGCCAGTTGAACAAAGGTGCCTTGATCGAGGCCGCTGCTCCTGCTCAAGTACTCTCTCAAGGAGATTCTCCCGTCGTCCGCGAGCACCAGAGCGAGCGAGCTCCCGAATGTCCGCAAAGCGATCGGCTTCACGATGCCGTCCAATTGTAAACTTTCGGTGATCTCAAATTCACGACGAAGAAGGCCTTGCTCGGCTGCACCGCCTTCTTCGCTTTTGGTCGTTCGGATAAGTACAGGGTTCAATGGATCGTAATCTAAGAGAATCCCCCGGTACAGCCTCATGCGGCTGTCTTCACTCACTATGTCTATCACTTGGAATTCCAGATTAGGATTCATGTCCGACACCCCTAGCGTACTCCTTCATAAACCTTATTTTAGAAACCTCCGCAGAAGCAAGTCAACCCCTCGTCTGCCGATAGGCAGGGGGAAGGGCACGCCCAAACGCATAAAAAGACGGGCCCGCCGGCCCGTCTCTTCATCTGCTTACCCATCGATGAATCCCGCTTGTAGCAGCATCCGGTAAATGAGCACCGCCGTTTCGGCACGAGTTAATGTCTTCTGCGGCCGCAGCTCATCTCCATACCCGTTCACCAATCCCGCATGAATGGCGGTCCGGATCGCGTCGCTTGCCCAGCCGCCAATCTGATCGCGGTCGGCGTAAACGGTAAGATCCGCTTGCCCTGCGCCATGGCTTGCCGCCGAATCGGCATCGGCCAGCCGCAGCGCCCGAACGAGCGTCACGATCGCCTCTTGCCGCGATACCTTCCGGTCAGGCCCGAAGGCGCCGTCCCCGAAGCCATCCATGATGCCGTAAGCTTTCACAGCCGCTACGGCCCCGCTGTACCAGCTCGTTTCGCTTACATCCAGGAAACCCGCTTGATCTCCGGCTTTCGGAAGCCCCATCGCTCTTGCAAGCAATGCGGCGAGCTCGGCCCGGGTAATCTCCGCTTCAGGAGCGAATCGGCTTTCATCTACGCCATCGACGATCATTCGGCTGTTCATACTGCCTATTTCAGCAGCCGCCCAGTGCCCTTGAATATCCGTTAAATTGGACGTTTTGGATACCGGAACGTAAGCGCTGTTCGTGAGACTGTGGATGACGGCGGCCTGCTGCCCGTCGACTTTAGTAAATTTCGTCGGCACCGGGCGCGCACCGAGCTTCCCGTCCCACACGACGACCGTTGAAGCCTTGCCAGTGAAGTCCTTAGGAAGGTAAAGGACTCTTTCCACATAACGGCTGAAGCTGGAAATCTCACGTTTCTCACCGTTGCGCACCACTTGAACGGTAAAATGAACCGGATCAGTGGCCAATTGGAAGCCGCCCTTATTCGCCGCATCCTGCAGTCCCGATATCGCTTTGCCCTTGCCAAGCTCAATCGTCAACTGAGCTTCCGCATCGTTCGTCCAATCGGACTTCTGACGCATCAATTCAGCCAGAGGCAGGCGATATTGGCCCTGCCGGGTTTTCAAAGTAAGGGCATCCGCCTTCTCGGCGAGGAGGGTAACAGCTTTACCGGGAATCCGCAGCGTCACTTTGCCCGCCTCATCCTCAATTGAAATCGCCAGATTCGTTTTAGCCGCAGCGGATAGCGAATCAAGCACCTTCTTTAGCGTATCAGCGTCCAGTACAGCCTCGACAGACTTCGCTCCGTTGGCATCGACTTGAAGTGTGGCAATCCCGGACACCTTTTGATTATTGATCCAAATCGCCAGCGAATTGCTTGGTGCCGGCTGGCTAGGTGGGTTTGCCTCAATCGAAGGGCTCGTAGAGCTTGAGCCTGAGCCGGAATCGGAACCAGAATCGGAACCGGAGTCGGAGCCACCCGAACCGGAGTCCGCGCTTGCCGCCGATCGAATCGCGCTAAGCGTATACGTTTTAGCGGAGCCGTTCTGCGCTTTGACCTTGACCTCGAACGTGTTTTTCCCCGTCACAAGGGAATATTCGCTGGTCATCCCATTGCCGGTTACCTGCGATCCGTTCACATAAACGGCAGAATACACATCCGAGGGGGTTAGCGTCATTTTCAAACCATACACCGCATGACTGACATCTACCGTATAATTCGCGATCCCCGGGTTAAAATCGAATTTCACCGTCCCGCCCAAGCCTGTGAGCTGCCAGCCGGCCAAATCCGCATTGCCGCTCATTGGAACGATGTTCTTCACCTCGATCAAGCTGACGTTCGCATTGCCGGCCGTATCTGCCACATAGACCGAATACATCCCGTTTTCTTGTACCGTAAAACGGTGGTCCGTGATTTCCGTGCCTTGCTTGTCAAAATACGAGACGGCACGGCTTCCTGCTGCCCACTTGATCGAAGATACGCGATTAAACTGGCCGTATACCGACGCCGTTACGGTAACGGTCACGCTCCCGAAGGTTGGGGCGACAGGGTCCGCCTGCAGCTTGATATTCGGCGGCTGGTCGTACGTAAACGTAATGCTTACGGTTTGGTCTAACGCTAGACCGCTTGCTTCATCCTTGGCGAAATAAGTCACGTTCTCTGCCGCCGTATTGCTCACCGCAAAGGTAGCCAGCCCGTCCTGATCGGTTAACCCGTAAACATGATCGATAACGGATCGGCCGCCCGTGGCTTGAAGCATCACCCGTTTTCCGGCGAGCGGATGATCGTAGTCGTCCTTGAGCTTCACGAAGATGGAGGCTTTGCTGCCGCCATCCGCTCGTACGACGAGATCGCTCGCGGCCACCGTTGAGCGGGATACGCTCACCTGACCATGCAGAAACTGAACGCTAGCCGTCGAGGCTAGCGCGGCACCGCCAACCGTTGCACTGATCGTTGCGGTGCCTACCATCGTCGGCGCCGTCAACGTCGCCGTGTAGGTGCCATCTTGCTTATCCGTTACCGCGCTAACCGTGCCTAACGTCGACGTGATCGCAACCGCCGCGCCTCCGCTTGTCAATGCATTGCCCTGCGCGTCCTTCAGCTTCACGCTGATCGTCGTCTGGCTGGCCCCGTCCGCAGTCAAGGAATTGCTGCCCGCTTCTACCGTGCTCTTCGCTGCCGACGGCACTCCCGGCACGAACTGGACGCTGGCCGTTGAGGCTATCGTACTGCCGCCAACGGTCGCGGTAATCGTCGCGGTCCCCACCGTTGTCGGGGCCGTTAACGTCGCCGTGTAGGTGCCATCTTGCTTATCCGTTACCGCGCTAACCGTGCCCAACGTCGATGTGATCACAACCGCCGCGCCTCCGCTCGTCAAAGCATTGCCTTGCGCGTCTTTCAATTTCACGCTGATCGTCGTCTGGCTAGCCCCGTCCGCCACAAGGGAAGCGTTCCCCGCTGCAACTGTGCTCGTCGCTGCCGACGGCGCTCCCGGCACGAACTGGACGCTCACCGTCGACGCTATCGCACTGCCGCCAACCGTCGCGCTAATCACCGCAGTCCCCACTGTTGTCGGCGCCGTCAGCGTCGCCGTATAGGTGCCATTTTGCTTATCCGTTACCGCGCTAACCGTGCCTAGCGTCGACGTGATCGTTACCGCCGCGCCTCCGCTCGTCAAAGCATTGCCCTGCGCGTCCCTCAGCTTCACGCTGATCGTCGTCTGACTGGCTCCGTCCGCCACAAGGGTAACGTTGCCCGCTTCTACCTTGCTCTTCGCTGCCGACGGCACTCCCGGCACGAACTGAACGCTTGCCGTTGAGGCTACCGCGTTGCCGCCGACTGTCGCGCTAATCGTCGCGGTGCCTACCGTCGTCGGCGCCGTCAACGTCGCCGTGTAGGTACCATTTTGGTTGTCTGTTACAGAGCCAACCGTCCCTAACGTCGAAGTAATAACAACCGCGGCTCCCCCGCTAGTCAATGCATTACCCTTCGTATCCTTCAGCTTCACGCTAATCGTCGTCTGACTGGCTCCGTCCGCGATCAAGGAACTGCTGCCCGCTTCCACCGTGCTCGTCGCTGCCGACGGCGCTCCCGGCACGAACTGGACGCTCGCCGTCGACGCTATCGCACTCCCGCCCACCGTCGCGCTGATCGCCGCGGTGCCTACCGTCGTCGGCGCCGTCAACGTCGCCATATAAGTGCCATTTTGGTTATCCGTCACAGCGCTAACCGTGCCTAGCGTCGAAGTGATGGCAACCGTCGACCCTCCGCTCGTCAATGCATGACCTTGCGCATCCTTCAGCTTCACGCTGATCGTCGTCTGGCTAGCTCCGTCCGCAGTCAAGGAACTGCTGCCTGCTTCCACCGCGCTCGTCGCTGCCGACGGCGCTCCCGGCACGAACTGGACGCTCGCCGTCGACGCTACCGCACTGCCGCCGACCATTGCGCTGATCGTCGCGGTGCCTAGCGTTGTCGGCGCCGTCAATGTCGCTGTATAGGTGCCATTTTGGTTGTCCGTTACAGCGCCAACCGTCCCTAACGTCGACGTGATGGCGACCGTCGCTCCTCCGCTCGTCAACGCATGGCCCTGCGCGTCCTTCAGCTTCACGCTTACCGTCGTTTGACTCGTCCCATCTGCGGGCAGAGAACCGTTGCCCACAACGACCGTACTTGTCGAGGTCGACGGCGCTCCTGGCACGAACTGGACGCTTGCCGTCTTTGGTATCGGAATGGCACCGACCATTGCGCTGATCGTCGCGGTGCCTAGCGTTGTCGGCGCCGTCAGCGTCGCTGTGTAGGTACCATCATAGTTATCCGTTACAGCGCTAACCGTCCCTAACGTCGAAGCGATCGCAACCGGCGACCCCCCGGTCGGCCAAGCATTGCCCTGCGCGTCCTTCATCTTCACGGTAACCGTCGTCTGACTTGTCCCATCGGCTGCGAGGCTGGACTGCGCGCTGGAAACCTCACTCTCCCCCGGAGATATCGAATAATCCGGAATCATGTAGGTCCTGAAGGAAAAGTCGTACACTGGCGACTGCGAGTTGCCTCGTTTATAGGGATCGCCGCTAGCGCCGTACCACCCAAAACCCACACCACTTCCTCCATTTTCCGTAGAGGCAACCATTCGATACATCGTACCTTTCTTCAAATAAGGCAGTACTCCGGAGAAATCGAACGCCATCCAGCCGGGGCTGTACGACGTCAACTCTGCTGTGGCAAGCGGCGTCCCTAGATCGCTTTCTTTATAGACAACCAACCGTATTGCCCCGGTTCCAGCGTAAAAATCGAATATGTTAAGCTCAATCTTATTAAGTTTACCGCTAATGGCAGGGGTAAAGGTTTGATATCTCGGATAATCGCGGTTAACAAAAACATTTCCGATACCAATTGCCTGCTCTTGATCCAAAACAGGCGGCTCCGCAGCAAACCCCTTCCCGCCAGGAGCCAATCCTAGTGTGAGCATAAATATAAGAACGATCGCAATCCATCGCTTATTCCGCTTCATGCCTTCCATCACATATCCTCCGTTCTTGCCCTTAGTGCTTCATGCGGCTAAACTTCCGTAACCTTAACTCATAAAGTAGGTGTAGCCGCCAACAACCATCGCCGCTACGAAAAAAATGCCAAAAAACCACTTTGCAAATGTAAAGCCTACATTCCCGCCTTCCCACCAAAGGCTGTAGAAGATAACTCCTCCCAAGACCATAATGCTGACAAAAGCAATTAGGGCATTTTCCATTTTTTCACCCGGGTCTCTTAATTTTCCGTCATAAATCATAAGCTATGTTAACAAAACAGACTACATCGATAACTTGGTGTTTTTATCATGGGAATCGGAGAGATGTTTGTACACGGCAATCGATAGCCACAGCCAAGCCGCGCCTGCCAGCATGCCGCCGATAACGTCGCTCGGGTAATGTACCCCCACATAAATTCGGCTCAGACCGATACAAACCATCATGAAGATAGCCGCCGCCGTGAGCGCGATTTTCCCTGTACGGTTTCGGATAGGACTCCACAACAAATAAACGATAATACCATACAAAGCGACGGCCGCAACCGACGACGAGCTCGGAAACGAAAACCCGTCTTCCTCCATGAGCCGGTGAAAGTTCGGTCTCTCCCGAGCGAACAATGATTTCGAGACATAGCCTACTACCGTAGAGCCGCCAATCACTGTAATAAACAAAAGAAGCTCCTTCCGCCGGCCTAACAAAACATATAGCACGATGATCATTCCGAGCGAAAGCACGATAATCGGCATCGTGGAACCGATCCAACTGAACCCTTTCATGACTCGGGTCCATCCCGCGGACTCCCAGCTCTGGATCAAGGACGAGATGCTGTGATCGAAAGCCAACAGCCGATTTCCCTTAACCGCCAGCGCAATGCTCCCAAACCCACAGGCTGTGAGCAAGCTCAACAAATATGCATATATGACATTTGACCTATTCAAGTAACCCCTCCACCGATGTTATCTGCTCCCAAAGAAGTAAGCATGGACATGGCTTTCACCCTTCGCCCGCTCAGTCCATAAGCTTAACAATAAAGCCGGCACTGCCACGCTTCCATACCTAAAAAGGGGTATTTATTGCTTTGTCCAGCATAAAGAAATAGACCGGAACTCCTTATTTATCAAGGAATCCCGGTCATTTCATTGCATTATAAAATGACTCAATACCTGGTTAAACTTGCTGCGTTCCTCCCAGAAAGGGCCATGGCCGCTATAATGAAACGGGACAAGCTGTGAATTTCTTATGTTTTGGTGGAGTTCCTGAGCTTGTTGAAAAGGAATGACTTTGTCGTGAATACCGTGGACGATTAAGGTAGGCACGGATATGAACGGCAGATCATCATATAGCTTCTCATCTCTCAGCATAACGACGACGGCCGCGGTCGACCAGCCTGCCGCCTGTAATCCCAGTTGAAAAAACCATTCCGAGAACGGAGCGGTGATATACTGAAAGAAAAAGCCGTCGGTAACTTCCCGCATCATTTTAGGGCGGTCATTTAACGCCTCATGAAGAAATTTATTGGCGGTCTCTGGCGTAAAGCCTATGGGAGCCGCAGCGTCAACAAGGACAAGGTTAGAGACTCCGTAGCCATTGTACCGGGACACATACCGAATCGCGATCGACCCGCCCGTGGAGTGACCAACGAGCGTGAAGTCATGCAATTGAAGCGCATCGACTACGATGCGGATATCATCCGCCAATCGGTTATAATTGTAACCGCTCAACGGCTTATCCGAATTGCCGAACCCCCTCCAGTCGATTCCTATACACCGGTAACCCATCGCGGGAAGGACATCAAACTGATACTCGAACTGTTTATGGCTTAACGGCCAGCCATGTATAAAAACAATGGTTTTGCTTCCCCCCGGATTGATATCCTCCACGTATAATTTTACACCCGGCTCTACATTAACAAAGGTTCCCACATAGATTCCCCCATACGAATCAAGTATCTTCAACAATAAGATACTCATCCGGGCAATCATAGGTGAATACCTATCCTTGTCTGGTTTCCATGTCGGCTACCGTCATTCCTTTTTTAATATCCCTAAATATTGTTTCCATGGCCCGACGTCCGCCCGGTATCTCTCAGCCATGACGCGAACGATTTGAGCCATGTGGGCTAAATCATGAACAACCCATGTGGAGAGCAATTCTCTCAGCTTGACGACCCCAAGTGCAGGGTGGATGCCCGTCAATTCGAGATGCGCTTCAGGGTCGACGAGCCCCTTAAGTTTAGCTATATTTGAGGCTCGAATCGTTTTGAATTCATGCAGCTTTTGTTCAAACGATTTTTCTGCTTTTTCATTCAAGTGGGCATAACGGTCAAAAGGGGGAAACGGTTTGCTTTCGCCTTCTTGAAGAATAAACTCCAGCCTCGGGACCCAATTCGTTTTCTCTCCCTCGATAAGATGCTCAATCACTTCAACGACGCTCCATGTCCCTTCGCCTTCATTGCACTGCACCCATCCGTCCGACAAACCGGATAAAAAATACTCCAATGTTTGCGGCGTACGCTCCAAGACCTCAATCGCTTCTTTCAAATGAAAATTCATGCACACTGCTCCTTTCTTCTCCGTTCGTCCAAGAATGATTAATAAAAATCCCACGTCAAAGCACGGCTTTTACGTGGGGATGGATAGAGAGAGTGCTTTAGACTTTAGCTGCCCATACTTCGATTTCTATTTTTATTTCCGGCAGTCCTAATTCAGAAATGTAACCAATCGTCATGGCGGGATAATTGTTGCCGAATAACGCATCCCACTCGGCATCTAGATAATCCCAATCGATTTTTTGGGTAGCCCATATATTAACCTTAATGATATTTTCCGACGTTAATTCCTCGGAATGTAAAACAGTTTTAATGTTATCAAACGTATTCTTGATCTGTTCGTTCATAGGTTCAGGGATGATGCCATTTCGGTCTACGCCGATTTGACCGGAAGTAACGTACAGCTCTGCGTTTCTGGGGATTTTTGTAATATGGGTGTAGTTCCCTACCGGAGCAGGCATCCCTGCCGGGTTTTTTCTAACGATCTTGGCATGTTCCATTTGAAATTACCTCGCATTCTAAAGTTTTCTGCTATTTTTTACCACCATTTTTAGGCACACTTCACCCGTAAAATGGAATTTAGAAAAAAACAGCAGTCGAGTATCCGTATCCACAAGATATGAACTTTAACGTTTTTTTCTTCATGGATCGAATGCTCCTTTCTTTATAAATGCGATGAGAGTAGCTTAACTAGAATATAATCCAAATCATTTTTAGAGTCAATTTTAACCAACGAGGTCTATGTAAGTCCCCGCCCCTCCGGCCCTTGCTGATGGCAAACCCGTTCTTGCTGGCCGCACTCTGGTTCAGCTAAGTACGGGTACCCCGCAGGACGCGCGAAACAATGAGCTTTGTGCACAGGAGCAAGGTGCAGACTATCTGGACGGAGCGATTCAAGCGTAGCCTAGCCATATTAGGGGAGCAGAGACGGTGATCCTCTTTTCGGGTGGATGAGCCGGTGGGTTCTGCGTCTGCGAAGGCTTTAGCTGTTATCTCTTACCTTTTGGGAACATGGCTCGGTTTTGCTCATGGGGCACACATCCTCGAATCGGAGAACCAACGGGTCGATTCCTTCGGTTCCATGATCACCGCTATCGCACCATTTTTAGGGGAAGAAGCCAAGTATCAGGGGAAGGTCATCCAGACAAGTCATTTCGAAACCCCCGAAAGTTCCCTCAAAACCTCTGCCGATAGCGTGGAACGACTTGTTCAACGAGCACGGGAATCCGGGATCCATGGTGAATTTCCTGCGAATGCATTGCCGCTTTTTGCGAAGGCTGTCGAGGCTGGTTATGGAAATGAGGAAGTTTCCGCGATTATCAAGGTGCTTCGCAGCAGTTCGGCCTCTAAACAGAGCCCTGCATGAAAAATTTTCCTTCATGGATCGAATGTTGCCGGATATTGATAAGGGGTCCGGGATTCCCCGGCCCCCATTAAACTTTTTCAACCAGCCCGATTTATTTTGTTTGATCCGTGGTACCTTCAACAGCATTCTCGCCAGCCTTGTTCCCCAGCGCCGCTCCAGCTATACCGCCTACAACGGTTCCAATGGGTCCCAATGCGGAACCTACGACGGCGCCTACCGCACCTCCGCCAACAGTACCTACAGCTTCTCCTGTGTCGGTGTCAGCCGCGTTGGTAGTATTATTTTCAGAAGCGTCATCCCGTTTGTGTTCGTTGTTTTTAGCCATTTGTTTCGCCTCCTCGCTTTATGATAGGATACACCGTTCAATTACTTTCCAGCGCATCCCTTAAGATATTTTGCCCTGGCCCATTCGAATGAATTCTTTAGCAGCAAAAAATCCACAATCTTCCTCATATTTCTTGAGGAATGTCTCCAAGATTCCCATGTCTCCCGGGATCCATGGACTTCAGCAACTCATGATCTATTCACCAGACTATTGGGCCCATAAATTCCCAACACTTGATTCAAGAAGGACGCATCTTGATTGATCATAAGGACATTAAGGACATCACGATAAAGAGCTTGCGTGATCAGATCGGCATGGTGTTACAGGATAATATTTTGTTTAGCGGAACGGTTCGTGAAAATATACTTTTTGGTAAACCAAGCGCTACCGAGGATGAAATTATACATGCGGCAAAAGCTGCAAATGCTCATGATTTTATTTTGAATCTGCCGAACGGGTACGATACGGAAATCGGTGAGCGCGGGGTGAAATTATCAGGCGGACAGAAGCAGCGTGTAGCTATTGCTCGCGTCTTTCTTAAAAGCCCAGGCATATTGATCCTGGATGAAGCCACTTCTGCTCTTGACTTAGAGTCAGAACATTTGATCCAGGAATCTCTCGCAAAATTGGCGAAAGACAGAACGACCTTAATTGTCGCTCATCGACTTTCGACCATTACCCACGCTGACCAAATTGTTCTCATAGAAAATGGCGAGATCAAAGAAAAAGGAACGCATGAGCAGCTGATGAAAGAAGGCGGGGCTTATTACCGCTTGTTTAATGTGCAGAATTTAAACGGAATCGATTAGTACAACCCTTCATTCTTAACTTTGACACAACGAATACAGGGCAGATAAAATAAGCCATAGAGGAAGGAGGGCGTTTATGCACGATCATGAGCACAGTCAGGACGATAAACACGAACATAGTCACGGTCACACGCACCCTCATAAGCAAAGAAAACAAGTGACTAACCGATTAGCCCGAATCGAAGGCCATGTTCGCTCTATAAAAGAAACGTCTGATAACGGCAGAGATTGCCCCGATATCCTCCTTCAGATTGCTGCTGTTAAGAAGGCGCTAGACGGTGTTGCCAAAGTAATATTAAAAGACCATCTGGAACATTGTGTGGTATCTTCTGTTCAGGATGAGCACCGAAGCCAAGTGTTATCCGATCTACAAAAAGCTCTAGATCACTACATTCGATAATAATAATGGAGGCCCTAGTGTTAATGCTAGGGCCTCTAGCCATTTTGCAAACCTTCTCCGATTGTTATCTAAAATTATAGGCATTTTCAGTGCCTTAGTGCTTGGTATTATAAGCTTACCGGTTCCAGATGAAATTTTAATGACGGTTTCAGGGTATCTGGAGCAGTACCATTGCCTTATTAGCTGCATTATTAATAATTATCTTCCGCCTTTAAGGAAAAGAAGACGCGATAGACGGATGTTGCTTCACTCGCCTTCTTGTCATTCATGCATATTTCAAAAATCCCGATAAAGAGCCGCCAAATATCTCCGGCCCCGATATTTCTGGCAATTAAGGACGAGGTTCCAATGCCAAGGGCCATAAAGATAGCAATATATACAGCAAGAATCGCGTTAACTACACCCACTGCCGCAACTTCATTAATCCCTAGTTTAGTCACGAACAAAGTGTCCACGAACCCTACAAGCGTTTGTAAAAGGTTTTCGATAATGGCAGGGATAGCAAGGGCGAGTATGATTTTGAGTTTTTGACTCGAAGATTTATCTTGTTCTGTAAGGTTTTGAATGGGCATAGGGAACTCCTTGTCATTGAATACGTTTATGCCCATTATATCCCCCCTTGGGGGGATAATGAAAAGAAAAAATAATCCACCTTCATGTTCTCGCCCTCATACTGCTATCCATCATCTCTGGTTCGTTAATGGTCTCTATCACATTGCTCATAATCTGGATGATTGCTGCATGGTCGTTCGGGGCGGTACAGAATTATAACGTTGTCTCTCTTGCTCCGGAAGCGCCCGGTATTATGGCTAGTCTAAACAGCTCTTTTACCCAGCTTGGCATTGCCGCGGGCGCTGGTATCAGGGGATTGCCGCAGGGAGCTCATCGATGCTGGCGATTACTTGGGTTGGGGCTTCAACTAACGTTCCCCGATAGCTGAACAGGCTGCCGAGCGGCAGCCTCCAAATTCTTAATAACCCTAAAGTCATAAAATACATTTTCTTTGCAAATAGAGTCAACTTTGTAAAGCGAAATATTTACTAAAAGGTAGGAGCAGGTGGTTCGTCTATTTTCATACGGAGTAAACTATAAGGCTTCTGCCGCAGGTCATTTCCATAATGAAATCTTGCCTGCCGATGTAATTGGTTCACGATGAAATATAAGTATTGATCTGGACCAATAGAAAAAGTATCCGGCCATAAAATCCTCGGATCATGTGCGATGGTTTCCATTATTCCATTCGGCAATATCTTTCGAATACTATTGTTTTCATAGTCTCCAGCATAAACGTTTCCTTTTGCATCGGTGATCATTCCATCTGAAGCACCTTTTTCTCCCCAATACTTCACGTGATCCTGTAAATTCATATCCGGTATCGTTCGGTCTCTTAGGGCTTCCGTTGAAATCGAGTACAGATGACGACTGGAGAGAGGACAAAAATACAACATCTTGCCGTCCGGGGAAATCGCTATACCATCGGATGCCAATCTAAACGGTGAAGTAGATCCGTCTTTGTTTCGATTCATCAGGATTTTACCTTCAACTTTCGGTAAGAGAAAGAGATCGGGCGAAGTTGAATTTGCCCCGTTTAACCGTCTCCAGGCATAACCCGTTTCTAAATCAACGACAATAATGGCTCCCGGTCCTCGGGAAGACGAATCCGTTATATAAGCATAACCTGCTTTACCAACACGAAAATCAACTCGGACATCATTCAGATAAGTGGTTGGCAGGACAACATTTTCCGTAAATGTATATACACTTCTTATGGTATTTGAATTTAAATCTACAGCGACTAACTTCGCCCCCCCGTTGATGGGTTCTGAGAAATTAGGAGCCCCCGTATCCAGTACCCAAAGCGTTCCCTTACCATCAGCAACGACACTTTGGACACTAATGAAGGACGTTGTGATATTCGATTGGCTTACCAAATTAGCGTCTAAACTAGGATAAGGCTGTAATGTACCGCGAACGATTTCAGCCACCGTAAATTTAACATCGTCTCCCCATCTTGGAAAGCAAATAAAAATGCGCCCAGTTTCAGAAACAGTAACGCCTGTAGGCATGGCCCCGTAAAATAAAAAAACCGCTTCAAACTTACCGAAATACTTTTCACTCGGTAACAGCATTTGTATAAAATCCTCCTCAACAGGTTCGTACTGCTATCACCTATATATGACTGAATGTGGTTCAAGTGCCTGGAATAATAAAATATTTTTAAGGGAACTCCGCAAATAGTGTCTATAACGGACAACGAGTAAACGGTGTTGTGCTTTTGCCTAAGTATCACCGCCCACGAAAGTATGAATAAAAAGAAGTACACTTACATAGGAGCCTCCTTCCTTGTATAAGCTATGGCCACGGACATCGAACGGAATTTATTGCTGCAAGTCTGGTTTGTGTGTATAACCACCATCTATTTTCTTGTTCCAAGAGCAAAAGCTCATGAATTTGTGTTGTGCTTTCTTGCGTGTCAGGCTGTGGTATGGACGGTAGAAATGCTGCTCGTTCACTTTGATTTGGTGGCCTACCCGTTGCGTGAATTTTCCAAAGCTTCGGATTTGAATATCACGTTCAAAGTGGTGTGGACGCCTGTTGCGAGCGGTCTTTATTACATCTCTAGACCTCGTGCGAATAAGCTGACGAAGTGTTTTTACTTTGCCGCCTGGATTTCACTGCTCACCTTAATTGACGGGTTGCTAGCCGCAAATACCGACTTGGTGGATTATGTACATTTTCACTGGAGTTTGATGGCGATCGTGTTATCGACTATATTCCTATCCGTCCACGGCCTAGCGAGCTGGTTCTTTAGAAACCGCAAAGTTTTCAGGAAGGAAGCGAGCGAGCGATGAGTTTGCTGCTGCAAAGCGGCATTATCGTTTAAGTGTGGATCCTCTCATTGTTATTGATTCTCATCATCCCGCGGCAGAAACGTCGATTGGCGATGTGTATTTTCGGTCATGCCGTGGTCGAACTCCAACTTCTCGCCTATCCCGTAAGGGAGCTTGCCGACGTTAGTCGGACGAGCTTCACCTACGAATATATGGCCTATCCGATGACATGCGCGGTGTTCAACGCGTATTATCCGAGCCATCGGAGTGGCTGGATTCAATTCGGCTATTACGTGTTATTCACTACTGTACTGACGATAGGTGAGGTGCTGCTCGTACAATATACCGATCTGATTCGGTATGTTCGTTGGAACTGGTTTTGGTCATGGGCTACGATTTTCCTCACATTCCTGATGACTCGAGCGTTCTGCGTGATCTACTTCGGAACCATGACACGAGTGGAAACGGCAAAACAAAAGAACGCAGCCAGTACGACACGTTCCTAAATGTGGGGCTATGCCCCGAAGACGTCGCCCAGCTTGCGCTGGCCGCGCTCCTGCTGCCGCCGCGCTTGGTGCTGAAGAACGTCGGCATTTTTAACGACCAATCCGTAATAATAGGAAGCAGAAGAAAGAGAGGAAGGCCCCTTAAGGGCCTCCTTTTCGCTTGTCATGATTCGCTGCGTTGGTCCGGCAGACGTAATGCGTTTGCTGAAGTTTGCGCTTGATCTAAAAATTCCTCAGCTTGGGTCAATTGCTGCCGGGCCGTCTCCAAAGCTTGTGAATTTGTTGCCGCATTAGATTCACTTATCGAGCTTATTGCCTGATTTAAAGCCGTTTGCGCCTCAGAAACCGCGTTAGATGCATGCTGCTCCAGCGTATTGACGCTCGAGTTAAGTGTAGCTTCTGCCGGGTTTCTTGCATTTTCGGTGGCTAGATCAATTTTGTTTTCATTGGGCAAAGCGATTCCTCCTCCCTTGAACAAGGATCATCAATATAAACAGAAATAAGTATGCGGTTGAGACTTTGTTTATATTCCTGCGACTGCACAGGAATATCCGGACCCTACATTTCGGCAATCAATTTTAGTATAGGATCCGATGCGTAGGAAAATCTAACTTTGATGAAAAAAGGAGAGGATGATTTCTCAATGAATACGCCAACGCTAGCGCCGCACGAATCGATGGAACTGCATGAAGCGTTAAACTTTAAAACGCTCTGCCTCGCTAAGTCAAAACTTATGCAAGGCTTGGTCTTTGACCAAGAGCTAAAAGCGTTAATGCAGAAGGACGTCATTCTGTCCACGCAACAGATCGCCGAGCTCCAGGCCATCTACGCAAGAGCTCCATTCCAAGCGCCTGTTCCGAATAGCCCGGCACCTATCACACATTAAAGGGGAGCGCTAATGAACACCGATTATTTAGACCCGATTAATTCGTTAAATATGCCGGAAATGGCAGATATGACATTTGCAATGGACTTCCTTATTCGTGCCAAGGAGGGTGTGCGAAATTTGTCCATCGCCCTGACGGAAACGGCTTCTCCCGATGTAAGAGCGCTGCTGCGCAATCATCTTATGCAGGGGATTGCACTGCACCAAGAAATCACGGAGCTTATGATTCGCAAAAAATGGTTCCATCCTTACGAGCTTAACGAACAGTACCAACTCGACCAGCTTTCAGCGAAAAATACAGTGATGATCGGGCAGATGAATTTGTTCCCGGATGATACGTCGCGTAAAGGGATGTTTGATCGGACCCCAGATGAACATATTGGAGGACATAAAGCATGAAGGCGGTAACGTATCAAGGGATTAAAAATGTCGTGGTCAAAGAGGTGCCGGATCCGAAGATTGAGAAACCGGACGATATGATCGTAAGGGTCACCAGTTCCCCCATTTGCGGTTCGGACCTTCACCTGATTCACGGGATGATCCCTAACCTTCAGGAGAACTATGTCATCGGGCATGAACCGATGGGGATCGTAGAAGAAGTAGGCCCTGGAGTGACCAAGGTAAAGAAAGGCGACCGGGTGATCATCCCTTTCAACATCGCATGCGGAGAATGCTTTTATTGTAAGAATCAGCTGGAAAGCCAATGCGACAATTCAAACGAACACGGGGATATGGGCGCATATTTCGGCTACTCCGGAACGACTGGTGGTTACCCTGGCGGGCAAGCCGAGTATTTACGAGTTCCGTTTGCTAATTTCACCCACTTCAAGATTCCTGAGAACTGCGAGCAACCGGACGAAAAGCTAAGCTTGATCGCCGATGCAATGACGACGGCATTCTGGAGCGTAGATAACGCCGGCGTCAAGAATGGAGATACGGTCATCGTGCTCGGCTGCGGTCCGGTCGGACTTCTGGCGCAGAAATTCTGTTGGCTGAAAGGAGCCAAGCGGGTCATCGCCGTTGACTATGTCGATTACCGCTTACAGCATGCGAAGCGAACGAACAATGTGGAAATCGTAAACTTCGAACAGGATACGAATATCGGCAACAAACTTAAGGAAATGACCAAAGGCGGCGCCGATGTCGTGATTGATGCGGTAGGAATGGACGGCAAGATGAGCGATCTCGAATTTCTAGCCAGCGGTTTGAAACTGCAAGGCGGCACCATGAGCGCATTTATCATTGCGTCTCAGGCTGTCCGCAAAGGCGGGACCATCCAAGTCACTGGGGTATACGGCGGACGCTATAACGGATTCCCGCTCGGCGACATCATGCAACGCAACGTGAATATCCGTTCCGGACAAGCCCCGGTCATTCACTACATGCCGTATATGTACGAGTTGGTTACGTCGGGCAAAGTAGACCCTGGAGATATTGTTACGCACGTCATTCCGCTTAGCGAGGCTAAGCACGGCTATGAAATGTTCGATACGAAAACGGACAATTGCATCAAAGTCATCTTAAAGCCCTGAATATGGGTAAATACAGGGGAGGACAATACGATGAATTCCAATTACGCTTTGCATGAGATGCTGGAGGTTCATGAAATGGCTGCGTTCAAGACCGTTTGCATGACCAAATCCAAAACCATGCAAGCTCTGGTAACCGACCCGGAGCTCAGGCAAATTTTGCAGCAAGACGTGCAATTATCACAGCAGCAGCTTCAGGAGCTCGGTGGAGTGCTGTCTAAAGTGACCCTAACCTAAAGGAGATAGAAACATGAACACCCTATTAGAACACTTGACAGGACTTCATACGCTGACCGACGACGTGATCGCAATGGATTTTTTGATGAACGCCAAGAGCGGAGTCAGAAACTACGCCATGGCCGTAACCGAATGTGCCACCCCCGAAATCAAGCAAATTTTGATGAAACAGCTCGACGAAGCTATAGACTCCCATGAAAAGATAACAAACTACATGATGCAGCGGGGCCTATACCATCCTTACCATATTCCGGAGCAAATTCAGCTCGATCTGAAAAATATTCAGACCGCTATGAACATTCCGTCCTGACACCGTATTCGTCCCGACAAAACGCGCAAAACCACCATGGTTCAGGCGCGTTTTTTGATTTTAGCCGAAGACTTTAGAGAATAAAATGTTCCCCGTGTCAGGAATCCAACAATACAATAATGGCAGACACGCTCCGCACTTATTTGGGCTTCATCACAAACACACTTGAACAAGCGTTCCTTCGTTTGTTTTGCTTCTGATTGTCATCGCCACGTACTCTGTGGATCTCTTTTCTCACGTCTACCCTTCTCTTTTGGTATTCTTATGTTGCCAATCTTTGCAAATAACGTCTGATTTGTGATTTTAAAATACTCAATCCCCCCTGGCATTCTGTAGAATTAATTGAACTATTCTGCTGCCGGTTAGCGTAACGCCGCAGTCGGTCTAGTACTTTATTTTCTGAGTCTATATCTTTATTTTCATAGTCTACAACTATCTCCGAGTCTATCACTTTATTTTGCAGGGACAGCATGAGCTATGAATATTACTTTGACGAAAGAGTTTCTTTGCCAAAGAGCTCATTTTTATTTGTTTATTTAGCTCATTTGTTTTTCTACAAATACAAAAATACCGTTCCACGGAAAAATTCCGCGAAACGGTTTGCTCATTTGGTACCTATGTAGCATGTAAAAAAACTCACTAATTATTATTAGCTTCGTTTTATTGATCTTAATCTTTCTTTAAGTCGCATTATCTCAATTATTTCATTCTTGTCGTAATCATCCAGAATTCTAAAAACTTGAATTAACGTTTTTTCATAATCATCTTCAAAGGTCTTACCTTCTTCCAAGTCCTTACCTGTTAATAACCAATTTAAGTTCGTTCACATTATATTGTGTTCGGATAGATATAAGTGTTTCCGTAGAGGGATTACTATTTCCCATTTCAATTTCACTCAGGTTTCCTTGTAATATGCCTATACTTTTTGCAAACTGAATTTGGTTTAAATTATTCTCTTTGCGGATACATTTGATTCTATAGCCAATGTCACTCATCAATTTCACCACCGGTCTTGAAGTTCTCTGTAAATCAACTTATACACAATTTAAAAGGGAGCACCGAATTATTCCTCTCGGGCTCCCTTCTAGATGTTCAATCATCTCTTATCGGTTCCACACATCTTTTACTGGTTCCATAGATCTTTAACTGGTTCCAGACATCTTTATCACTGAACACTTATCTGTCGGGTGATAAAAAAGTGTGGAACCAATTTTGTTGATTTTACTGGGTTTGCCGCGGCACGTGATAAACACGAAAAATAAAAAGTCTGGAACCACCACAAATTGCCATGAAAAGAAAGTTGGAAACTTGTACTATTACGATAATATAATTTTCACAACCATTTCCTCAATATACTGAATGTCGCATATAACGTGCTTAAATGATCAATTTTCTTTTTCAAAGAATTATCTCTAATAATCTGTCCATCTTTAGTCCATTGTCCATATATTTGAACTAACCGCCCTGTAGTTCGTGGGAGTTCAAGAAGTGCTATCTTCAGATGCTCTTTTTGAACTAAAGTTAGGTTAATATCCATTTTAATTTTATTAAATTCTTCTATTAAATCTCTTACTAATTCATTATTTACTTCTTTCAATGAAGCCATTATATCTCTAGCTAGTTTATTAATTCTCTTTTTTTGTTCGAATGATAGCTTGATTTTACTTAATTCTTTAAATAGTGAACTTATGGAAGGTAGATTACTATTCCAGCCTCCTGATTCTAATACTGAAAAAAACGTTTCGGCATAATACCAAAACTCTTCTCCAAGAGCTTCACGTTTCCTTTTTATCTCTTGATACCCTGGAACTAAACATACTTCGGTTTGGACATCTTTGTACTCTAATTCAGCAGATTTATAGATTGATTTTCCGCAAATAGTTAAAAGGTAGCTCAATTTATCTAAGTTTGGTTTCGCAAAATTCTTTTTTCCATTAAGTTGACCCTTGTGAACAGAGTCCTTAAGTGAATCAATTATATCCACCATTAAACCGATAAACTCTTCCTTCTGGTCTTCCTTAAATTTTTTCACTCTCTCAATTAAATTATCATAATAAACTGACAATTGGCTTTCATTCGAGATATCTGAGACAAGTATATTTATAAGTAACGAAAGATGTGATACGCAACAATCAGCAATAATTTTTCTGATTACATACCTTTTATAAGGATAACTATTTAAAGGTTTAATTAAATATTCAAACTCACTCATTTTTAAGTTCTGAAGCCAATTTTCAAAATTCTCTTTTGTTGCCAAGGCTAAAGAATTTATAACAGTTTGAACTCTTCTGTCATCTAGTGAATTCAAACTATCTATTATAGGTTTAATATTAGTAGGTAATGGAACAAAGTAATCACCGCCTTCATCATATTCTTCATAATCGAGTTCCGTTCCGTTAACTTCTTCTTTCCTAATTGTTAGTTCTTTCTCTTCAATGTTATAAACCAGCTTGCCAATTGCAGGTACAGGTATTATATCCTCTTCGTCTGTAATCGTTCTAATTCTATAAATTCCATTATCGTGCTTTGTTACTTTTATTTGTTGTTCTAACGCTTCCAAGGTGTCTAGTGTCACGGGAGCCGCACAGTCCCATAACTTATTAAAAAAAAGATTGGTAGACTCAAAAAGATTAATCTCATTTTCAAAGTAAATACCAAGTTCTACATTTTTCGAAAAGCCAGATGCAGTTAAATTAGAACTAGTTATTATCCCTTTATTATCATCAACTAAATATACCTTAGCATGAAGGTTTGGAATAGACCTTATTTCAGCACCCAGTACCAATAAATGTTTTAGTGCTCTCCCTTCCAGTGCAAATGAGCTAAGATTAGAAGCCGTGACTTTAGTTATTATTTTAGGGACGACATTAGATTTTGTGATATATTGGATTCCCTTAAAAGTTATATACGGTGAGGTTATCTTTAACGATACTGATGCTGAGTTAACGAATTTCTCAAGCTCAGATCCGTATGGAACCTTTTGAATAGAAATACTCATTTAACCCTCCATCACTAGAAATAAGATGCTTATTCGTTCACTTTATCCATACACAGGCCAATCAACGCAACGCAATTAAGCGATAGAATAAATAATCAATTTGTTTCATAGACCCGATTTGGATTTTGTTGGTTTCAAAGTTCGTATTGCTGTCATTAACCTTACTAACTCTATGACTCTTAATACCCAAAAAAAGATGGCTCAACTTTATTTTTGATTAGGCTCTCATTCAACAAATTAAAATGAAAATCTCGAATCATGTTATTATTCCTCCGCAAATCATCAAGCATTTGTTGAAGCGTACGGTTCTTCCTATCCCTCGAGATAATTGTATTTATTGCTTTGATTTGTCCAGGTAGTGGCTCGCGATTTTTATTTTTTTCAATTTCATTCTTTATTTTTTGCAACACACCTTCTGGAACCTGTCCCCAACATATAACTATCAGGTTGATTGCATTGAACAGTTGTTTTGCGGTTGGATGCCATGTATCATTTAATCCTCTGTCTCTATTAGTGCCGTTGCTTTTTCTTGTTCCAACATTTTCGGATACTAATGGGTCAAATACCATTAACCTGGGATGCTGAATTAATTCAAGGAAATGATTTGCTGCATATGTACCACATAAAAAAGTTCCTGCAATATCACTATCTTTTGCCCTATAAGAAAAGCAATAATAGCTGTCAGTAAGTAAGTCTTTAGTACAACTTTTACGCTTTTGTCCATTTAACAATCGAACATGAGCAATGGGTTTAATATTATATTCTTGAACCAATTGCTCTCTGACTTTTGATGATCTGCATAGGAGCATTTTGAGCACCTTACTTCTCTATGTTCTTGTCTAGCCATAAATCACCGCCATGATCGCTACTGCCGAGGTTCATCACCTTTTACAGCTAATGTAGCTACTTTTAGCGTTTAAGGTTTGTATGTCTTACAGTTCAAAATAGAGCCTAACTCCGACCTCGATATATTGACTTCTTCCCTTAATGTTTACTCCTACTACATTCAAAGAATATTTATAACTCAAGTCCAAATAATATGATACTTCTTCATTATATTGTCTTGGAACATAACCGAGTTTGTAACCTTGATATAATATTTCCACTGCATTTTCATCGTAGAAATTATTTTTTTCCACTCTGAGTTCTAATTGAACCTCCTCTTCCAACTCTTTAAGAATCTGTTCTTTCTCAAGATATTCACTCAAATAGTACTTAGTTCCTGCTATATTAAAGTCTACTGAACCATATTCTCGAAAAACATTAGTTATGTCCCTGTAATTATTAGTCAATGAAACCAACTTTCTTATCTCCAATGGAGTAATGTTGCTTTCAGTTGAATCATCTAAAAATAATAAAGGCTCTACCTCTTTTAAAAAATCTCTTAGTTCATCTAGACTTCTGTACCTAGTATTCTCTATAAGATGTTTCGAGACACCTTTTACTGTTTCGCGTGAGTTAAATCCCAACTTAAAAAGATTGACCTCAACACTATGGTTAACGCCATATTTTATATACAAAGGAAGAAACATAAATATTTGATTATTACCGGTTGTCTCCATGACAACAGAACACATCGTACCTATAACCCACGGCAGTTTGAACTCAAACATATCTCGTACATACTCAACCACTCTGGTCATTCTATAAGTTTCTTCAACATTTTGAAAATATTCCTCTGAAAGCTCTTTCAAAGATTTACCCGTTTCAATCCAATCAATAAAAATACCATAATCATCTACCTCAACTTCGCTCGAAGCTGCTGTACTTCTTTTTACAATAAATCTTTTACTTTCCTTCAACGATAATATCTGAGTGTATAGTATTGGGTCTATTAACCCACTTACAGAAGCTATCACTCCGTTCAAACGCGAGTAATTTTCTATCACCTTTAAAGATAATTGTTGGACAATACGATAACTTACTACGGATAGGCCACTTTCTTGTATCTTTCTTAAATCTATTGGAGTTTGCGTATCAAAGAAATAATACAATTTTTTTGTAAATGTCGTTAATTTTTCTACCTTACCATCTTTATTTTGATAAGAAAACAAAGTTTTATGCAAAATAGAATCAATATCTTCATCATGCGTTGAAAACGTATTATAGAAAAGCAATAAGGACTTAGCAAAAGGCTGAGAAGTCAACTCTAACAATTGTGTAGTTTGCATTTCACCTTCCAATTCCTCTAACTTATCTAAGGCTGCGAAAAGCTCATCATCATTAACTAATGAGCTTGATACATTATTCGAGTAGTCCTCATAATTTAAATGTTCTTCAATTATATTTTTATAAAAATTAATATAGATTATTTGTCCAAATGTGCTTTGATATGCCCTACCTGCACGTCCCGCAATGTTTTTAAAATCACCAGAGCTTAATGTTTGTTGACCTTCATATGTCCGCCCAGTGTGAATAAAATTTTGTATAGGAAAGTTTACACCTTCAACAAGGGTAGTAGTACACACCATTATTTTAATGAAGCCTTTTAAATAATAATCTTCAAGCGATTCACGAATATCAATGGGCAAGCTTCCATGATGGTAAACAATCCCCTTATTTATACCAACAGTAAGCAAATGCTCCGATCCTAGCCGCTTCTCAATGTACTTAATAAGATATTCTAATTCAGGGCTAATCTTCATTCGTTCTGGAAAAAGAGGCTCATAATTTCTCACAAATTTTTCGCAATCATCTTTTGTATGAAAAAATATGAGGCTTCCACCAAGGTTTTTGAGCTTTTGCGCAACACCCATTATGAAATTTTCAGATTTAATATTAACGGTTCTAGCTAACTTATTATTACTTATATAGTGATGTCTCGCGAATTGAAATAAAGGTAAACTTCTTATTGAGTCTCCTAATTTATAGTTGATACGGGCAGTGGCTTTATAGCTTTTATATCCCTCTATATATTCATTGTCCTGTTGGGAAACCGTTATCCATCTTCCTCCTTTCTTTTCATAATCATAGTTTGCTATACCTTTTAATTTAATTGTTGGCCTCCAGTCATTTGGAATATGACTGGAACACTTCTCTTCTCCATCTACCCATTCCATCACCGAAGATCCATTATCAATAATTGCCGATAATAGAAGAAGTTTTATGTTAGAGTAAATCTCATGACTAATGAGAAACGAGATACTACCTTCTATAAGCCATCCACGTTCCCTGTCCTGTATTTTATGAAATTCATCAAAAATTATAAGAGAGGTACTGTCTAATACTCCATCAGAAAAATTTTTACGAATTATTGTGTCAAGTTTTTCTGGAGTTGTTACTATAACATTATCTTCTGTATAACTTCCAAAAACAAAGTCAGGTTCATATCCACTTATTGAACTAGAGACCTTATAGCCGAGTCTCCTAAACCTCTCTCTAAATCGCTTAGTTACCTCATAAACCAAAGCATTTGTTGGAACTATATAAAAGCATTTTTTTGTAATATCGTTTTCAAGTTCTTTTACAACCGCAAACTCAGCAAGCAGACTCTTACCACCACTCGTTGGGAAGTTTATCATTGTCCGTTTAATATTATTATTTCTAAGGAAACCCTCAGGATTATTAATGACATCTAGTTGATTGGGCCAAAGCTCCAATACAGAGGGTTTGGATTTAATCAACTGTTGTAAGTAGGTACTTGAAAATATATCCGACAGATTTGTCCAAACACTATTATTAATAATAGTCTCAATACAACTAGCTAGATATTTCAAATGCCAAACAGCATCAGTTTGATATTCAGCTAACTTGCTTTCAATATACTCATGAAGCGCTGTATTGGCTCTTTCCGCATTGGGATAACTCCCAGATAGCATAAAACTTCTTAAATGAGTAAAGACCTCTACTAAATTCTTATCATCAATTTGAGTTTGAATATCATTGATAAAATGTCTACTGAGCAAGTAATAGGAGAATCTATAAATATCTCTCATATCATTCGATAACTTATTTGCAAGCAGCGCTTGTTCAAGTATGTTGCTGTACTTTTTAGCTACAACGAAGGCATTAGGAGGATTTTTACTGATTGTATATGCTACGGCTGCTCTCCAATAACTTTTAAGTTGTTTTAGAGTAATTTGATAACTATTAAGCGAGAGCAATTTCTCTTCACTTACGTTATTGAGATAATCTCCTAATTTTTCGCTCGCTAATGCACAAATTCTCATTGCCTTTTCCATTAAATCCTTGTCATGTTGCCTAAGAACATTATTATACTCAGAAAATAAGTATAGAGTTATTTTTTCGATATTTTTCATTGCCTGAATAGACTTTTCAAGTTGTGTTTCACTTACTTCTTTTTGGTTAACCTCCAAATTTATGCAGTGGACCATAAGATTCTCTAGCACTCTTTTAAATGTTTGGGGTTCTTCGCTAGATTTTAAACGCAATAACAACTTTTCTAAATTATTTATGCTTGTAACCTGTTCCATACGTTATCCCTCAAATCATTTAAAATCTTCATTAATAGCTCTACAAAAACGAGATTCACTATGCGCTGTTCTTTTGATAAATCAACCTTAAAACACTCCGCAAATTTTTTGAATGTATCATTTGTAGATACAAAACGGGGCGATATTCCAATAGCACCAATTTTGAATTCTCGATTTATAATAACATCGTATAACTCTGCCACATATTCTTTCAGTTCGCATTCTGGATGGCATACAAAGAGCTGTTGGACAGATGTTATTTCACTATCAATGTTTTCATCAAAACTACCGTTCTCACTAAAAAAATCGTATATTTCCGTAGCTCGAGAAGAAACAGTGTTCTCAGTTGTTTTTGTTTCCCAAATAGTCATATCTATTGATTTTCTATCATCCGAATTCCCTGTGAAAGTAATAAAATCAATGCCTGGTTCAGCAGAAGATCGACCTTTTGGTCCGTGTGCCCACAAAAAATCAGGAATTTTCTTTTCTATATAAAACGCAAATAGGTGCTCCCCAATAATCCCTTTAAAATGTTCATCGTTTCGGAATATTCGTCGCAAACTATTTTTTATGTATTGCTTATTGCTAATTGGATGTCCATTAAGGAAATCCATTAGCGATTCAAATGCCTGAAAGGATAATACTTTTCTTAGAAAGAACTTTTGAAAACTATCATAAAACTCCTCATAAACGGTGTCGTCTGATAACACAAATGTGATGTGCTTCTTAATAAATTCATGAGTAACTTCTATATCCTCAACATCAATATAGTAACCCACAAATATCACCTCAATCTTGATACAAATCACAGAGTTATAATCGTCTTAATGCCTAATAAGGAATCATAATCTGGATTTTTCTATGATGGCAACTCAGTTTGTATTTTTTGCAAATAAGTATATTTATTATTAGTGATATCTCTTGTCAGTTGTAAGCATCACATGATGCTCTTTAGGAATCCAAGGAAGTTCGTGTCATTATAAAGGAGTCAGTTGAAATCCCACAAATCCTCAAGACGTATTTCCAGTATTTATCATATTTACCCTACAATTTGCAAATAATAAACTTAGCAGATAGAATCTTATGACCTTCATCCGATATCTCTGGAACACAAATATATAAATTCTTCTTCGCCCTACTACAAGCTACATAATTTACTCGATGGTCTTCATTACCATCTATATCTGGCTTTAATAGAAAGCCTAGGTCTCGCTCTTCATTATACTTGTGACCGTCTTTGCCCTTCACAATTACCATCACATTATCAAACTCACTGCCCTTGGCTTTATGAATTGTACGATGCAGGCTATCATCTTCAGTTATCTTTATATGTAGAGCAATACTGGAGTAAATCGTATTTTTATAATACTCTTCAATTGATGACGGAGCTTTATCCCCTTTACTTTCCCGTATCTTTGGTATATTAAAGAAACCTGTTCCATTTAATTTACAATAAATTGTCCATAGTGATTTATCACTAAAGTCGCTATATTCGTTTAACAGCATCTTAATAAGTATTAATGCGGTCTTTTGACCATTATGGTCATCTGTCAATCTCACATGTCTACTGAGTTCCTTTATCGCATCCTTATAATGATTCAGTCTTGCATACTCAATACTCTTGATAACCGAAATTAATACCTTTCTTCGATCAGGATTGGAATCCACAAATGCTTCATCAATTAACGTCCACTTCTGTTCATCTTTATAATCCTTGTTATTTCTAACGGAATTAGCCATTAGATTAGAATATGAAAGGGTAGTAACGTCCTTATTATCTAGAGCCCCTTGCACATATTTTAGCGCTCTCAAGGGTTCACCCACGATAATACACGGAGAGCTTCCCGTTATTTTATCTGGGCTTCTTTGAACAATATCTTTTCTGATTCCATTTAATAAGTTGATTATGCTCTCAGTACTACGATGGTTATCTTCCATTTTATAAAGTACCATTTCCGGCAATGTAAAATTATCGAATTGCTTGACATCAGCACCTTGAAACTCATAAATGGATTGAGCTTTATCTCCGATAACTCCCACAACTATTTCTTTTTCAGCTATTAGTTTAACAATCTCAGCTTGGACCGGATTAGTATCTTGAAATTCATCAATGAAGAAATACGGGAATTTTGAACGTATTATACGAAGTGTTTCTGTTGATGAATTTAATATCTCCCAAGCAAAAGCCAACACATCTTCGTAATGTATGATTCCTTTTTCCCAAAACATTTTTTTATATTTAAGCAAACTCTTATGGAAGTCACTCTTTCTGTCTCGTATATGTAATTTGCATGAGTCACCTTCAATAAACCAGAATATCTTCTTCATTTCTTGCTCTTGTATATTTTTCATACTCAAATCAGTTTTTCTAAAATAACCATTTGAGAAAATATGCTCATAGGGAGAGTCTACTTTCAAATGGTTAATCTCGTATTTACCACTGATTAAGTGCAAATATGGTTTAACAATATGCGTAAAGAGAAAACTGTGTATTGTACTAACCTCTACATAATCAACATCATCACCAAGTCTTTGTACAATAGTCTCAACTCCTACATTTGTATAAGTGATACAAGCGATTTTCCGACTACGGCCTAGGCGAGTTGAATTATGAAGAACATTCTTTAGATGATTTATTAAGAACTTTGTTTTACCGGCACCTGGTCCAGCAGTAATCTTAAAATGTTTTTCGATATTAATTTTAGAATCGGATTTGACTAACTGCATACCCATACTATCGCATCCTTAATATAAGTTGGCACTTTAAAGTTGGTGCTATTTTTCTTTCCGAGATTGTCTTCTAAAGCTACTGCTAATTCGTAAGCATTCTCACCTTTTTTAATGGAGTTTAAATATCTTGATGCAATTAAGTGCTCTCTATTATCTGAACCAGTGTACTTTTTAATGTTATCAGCAATTCGGGGATTTTCTTTCCCTTGCGTTCCCATTAACTTGAGCAACTGATCTAATGGTTTACCTTGTTTATAACAATCCATTATATCTGTTAACTCCTTCAAATTAGAGATCGATTCGGTAAGTATTAACTTACAATTAGGATTGTTGTATGCAAGTGCATATTCAAAAGTTTTACCTTTTCCTAGCTCTTGAGAAAAACACAAAATATTTTTTCTTGGTTCTTGCTTTTGGGGGTCAAATGGATATTTTCCAACTAGCTCATTTGAACATGACTTATAGGTATATTTAGTCTTATCTTGATCTAGTTCATACGGATAGCATTTTTCAAAATGTGCATCCTTTACATTCTCTTTTCTAACAGGATCAAGATCTGTAATACAAGCAACTTTTTTGTGGACAGTATATTCATTACTAGAATCAAAGAGTCTAAGAAAATGTTCAAAATATCTTCCACCAATATTTATTACCGATATGTGATTACTCTCTAGATCATATCCTTCATATTGAGCGAATAGTGACATATTTAATTGTTCAGTGATTCCCTCAACAAGAATTATGCCCTTAGCAAACAACATATCGCATTTAGTAGAATCTAAAAACCGCTGTACGTAAGCTTTAGATGTAAAATCTTTACCAAAAGCTTTGCCTAAATACCCAACGTTTAACGTATTATCTTCTTTACGATGAAAACAGATGATTTCATCTAAACTAACTGCGGCTGTAATATTTGGTGAATGTGTGGTGACAAACACTTGTCGAGCTTTCTCTTTAATATTGTCTCTTATAAACTTTAAAAACTTATATTGCATAGCAGGATGTAGATGTGCCTCAGGCTCCTCGATTACTAATATAGGAAAAATTTTAGCGTTGCCTCCAAGATAATCACCTGAAGCATCTTTCTGCATTTTTGCCAGTAGTAGAGACATAAATATTAAATTGTTGTATCCTAATCCATTATGAGTAGCAGGAATAGAAATACCTGTTTGATATTTAACAATTAATCTTAAGGCTGAGTACAATTCTGTATCCATAATATGACCATCAAAGTCTGGTTCTGCATTACCAAATGAAGCTCCGGTACTATTGGCGTAACTAAGCATCTCGCTCTTCCCCTGCTCCATTCTTATTTGCAAACTTTTAATTAACTCACATGCCCGAACAGAAAATTCTCTTTTTAATTGCGCTATCTCTTCTTGCTGCTTTAGTTTATCTTTAGTACTGTCATTCTTTATTTCATAATCCATAAAGAAATCAATGACTTCTCTTAATAAGGTGTTCCTACCCGTAAACAGATCGCGTTCAACGTCTCTTATAGCATCTAAAAATTGAAAATCAATTTTCCGCAAATTCTCTGAATCAGCAACTTGTTTATAATCCGGATTTCCTCCATAGATGTTACTCTTATATTTTCTCAAAAAATTATGTTTAATCGCCAACCAGTACTGCTCAATATCATCAGATTGGATGTTTGCTAATACTTTCTTATACTCCGCTTCTTCTTTTTCAGGAAGGTAGAAAACATAAGTCAATTGCGCTTGATAGGGACTTTTCAGTTCAGTCAACCACGTAGACACCGTTACTAAATCTTCGGAGAACTCATCTTCTTTTTTTGATTCAGAAAAAGTAACGGCAATTGAAACTCTAGGCGACTTTTTCTTTAACTCCTGGATAGTTACTTCTTTATTAAAATCATCGATTGACAATCTTTTGGATGATCCAACGTTTAGGACTAAATCAAGGGCTCTTAGTGCATTAGATTTTCCAGAGTTATTATGGCCAATGATTACATTGACCCCTTCGCTAAACTCTACAATATTATTAGCCCCTTTAAAGTTTCGATAATTCTCTATATTAATTTTGGAAATATACAACTTCAAAACTCCCCTTCTCTAAATAGCAAATTTCCATTAGGTCCTATCTCTATGCGTCCGAAACTTATGTGAAATTCCCTTCTGTTGTTTCATTTCCCAAGAAAGTCGCCGTCTACAAAAAACCTTGCTTTATTCATTGTTACAGAATATCGTTTTTCTCGTGTAACCACTAGAAGAAGCCAAAAAAAATTACTCAGCACCTACGCCGTATTCATCGATATTTATTCTAAAAGGGTCTGATGATTGAAAACCAACGATTAAGTGTCCAACTACTTCTGACTTTGGTGTCAATGCTAATTTGGTGCCAGTTCCTAGAATTTATTCAATTTATCTACTAACCTTCCGATCAGCCCTTGACTCCAACAATCCCACTAACCCCTTATATACAACGGACTATATGCTGTAAAAATTCGACATAGAACAAGAAATTCCTACTTCATACCCAAATTTTTTCCAAAAAAATAAACCGATAGCATCATATTAAAAAGGATGAATAACGAGCGTGTTAATACGCTCTACTCATCCTTTCGTTCTATATCTAATCATTTAACTTGTGTGGTTAGCTTCTCATTTATCTCTTTTGTACTTTCGCTGTACATGGGACTAAAAGTTTTAAATAAGGGGGTCCCGCCAACATTTTAACGAAAATATACGCTAAGCCAACGGGTTATTCAACTTCCTGTTTTTCAGTGGTCGTAATGAATTGAGAGACGTATTCTGCCTAAAATTGAATTTGTATTCGCCTAATAAATTGATATGCTCCCATCCGAGCGGAGAAATGTGGTTTAGTAGTTCTTCTGGAGGCTTTCCTTGTTTTTTTACGGTATTCTGTTGCTTGCTGGAGATAAACGGTATTCCAAACACTGATTGCATTGATGATAATGTTCAACGCACTAGCCCATTTGAGCTGGTCTGGTAGTGCACGTTCTCGCAGTTCCCATGTTTCCGAAGAAGATCGCTATGGGTCCCTTTGTTCAACCCCCGATGGATTTTTCGCCGCAGTGCCTCGCTCGGAAAGGTAATCTAGGATGAAGATCGTTTTCTCGATTCGCCCCGTTTCCCGCAGTACGGTTGCCAAACGGTTTTGTCTGTCCTTAGCATAAATTTTCGGTAAAAATGTTGAAGGTCGCCCATCATAAAAAGGGGACTGAATGAGGGCAATTTCGCCCTCATTCAGTCCCCGTACTATCCTTATTGATGATTCATAGTCTGCTAACGATGCTCTTCTTTGATATAGATATCACCATCTTTAAGGAGCACCTTTGTTTTTGCATTTGTTTTATATACGTCGTAAACTATTTCATCCACACTTAAATTGTAGTCAGGCATTTCTTTCTTCAAAGCATAGGATCCGTCATTCGTAATTATCTTTTCAGGGTGATTAGAGTCCTCTAACAAAACATCAGGCAGCCTATCGGAAGAATCCCCTAAAGTTTGACTCTGAGTTGTAGTGGCTCCAACTTGACCGTTAGTTGTAATAGCTCCGGTAAGAACAGCAGAACCGATTGCTAAGACAACTGCCCCCCATATCATTGCTTTATTAGCCACTAATAAACCCCTCCTTTTTAGTAGGCGGTGTAACCATTACCAAAGTTAAAATTATCGGTACCCTTTTGCACAATAAACAAATAAATTGGATCTGAAGCTGTTCCTTCCGGCACATTATAAAAAGTAAGTGTTTCAGCAGGTGATTCTATGTCAGCCGTTACCTGTTGTACTGTTGTTTTCTTTGTGCCACTGATATTTGAGAATTGGTATGTGAAACTAGCTACAGAACTTTTGGATGGTGTATATTGAACTAATTTAAGAGGAACTGTTCCATAGGTGCTAGTTGGAAGAGCATCCGTTTTAACAAAAGTTGAAACCTGAGCGAAGCTATAGCTGATGTTTCTACCATCTGTCGCTAGAGGCTTTATTATCATATCATTTTGATTGTTACTTTGACTAGCAATCGAAGCAAAAAGTGCGTCATTTGCATTAGGGCCCAGATCAGTGATCGTTACAGACTCAGTCGTAGTGGCAGCAGTAGCTGCCGTTGTCGCTGTAGCGCTAGCTCCCCCAACAATAGAAAACGCCGATACAACAGAAGTTAAGGCAAGGCACAATACTACTTTTTTAAATTTTTTCATAATACATTCATCTCCCTAAAATGAATAATTTGTAATAAATGTAACCTCTGCATAATACCATTTTTTGGGTATTGGTGTATATAGTACATCGGACCTATAAATCTAGTCATTATTACGAGAATAGGCCGGGGATCGTTATATTCGAATTAGGAATGACGACTCTTATCTGCATGGTCTCAGGGAAGCAGGGTTGCTTCGTAGGTACACTCCTGCCAGTCGATGATGCCGCTGTTTTGATCGATCGAACGACGAGAGCTGGCCTACGCGAGAGGACAGGCCCTCGATCATTTCCTGCGCCGAATTTTTCATTGAAAAACGCCAAGCCGACCTCAATGGACAGCTTAGCGTATATTTTCGTAAAAATATTGGCCGCACCCCTAAAGGGAATCATCTGGTCTCAAGAAAAGTCAGATCAACGGCACGAATCTAGGAGAGGCGGACACTGTTTCTGGTAACAAGCTCCAATTATCAAATGTCTATGGTTATGGGAATTGGTTTGTCGGAAAAGAACGAACAGATTCTGGACATCGTATCTCGCGTAATATAGCCGGGAATCGCTGGAGACATCAAGGCGAGCAAAAATATAGAATTTATTCCTGATCGATCAACAGAGGAATAAGGTAAAAGAGGTCAAAATCGTTAATCCGACAATCAGTGATGTTAGTGATGCGGTGCCGCTTGCCTGGGGGAAATCTCCACAGGACCCCAAAAAAGGTATGGCAAAAATACATCAGTCTCTCAACAATACAGATAACGTGGAAGAGCTCCCGTTTGGTGGCCAGGGCCATGCCATAACGTTTAACTATTATATGCCGGCCAATACTTACTGGGAGGCAATAACATATGAGTATGCCGGTTACATAGAATATACCTATATTTATGCTACCATCACGCACTAATTATAAGACTTATGTCTATCAATATGATAAAATACAAAAAAGGGAACAAACGTTCCTATTAATTATATATATATTAAAAAAATGGTTGTTATTGTCATGCCAAAAGCACCTATAATTCTTGATACCTAAAATTTGGATAGCAAAGGTGGGTGATAGGTATGCTACATGGCAGAGAATACAATGAATGTTTGCAGATGCTAAAAAGAATTGCTTGGAGATTACAATATCGTGCTAAACGTCAGAGAAAGAAAGAACAATTGCCCCCGACAATGTTTTATACATGTCATTTAAAAATCAAACTGACATTCTTTCAAGGCTTTATGTTGAAGAACTTATATGTCTTATTCCTTCTGATAATGCTCGAAATGTTATTAAGAAAATTTTTATCGAAGATAAGACAGAAAAAGTGGTTGCTTTAGAACTTAATATGACTCAACAGGCGGTGAATAAATGGAAAAAGAGAGGTTTAACTATAATATATCGGAAGATGATTTCTCAGAAATATTAGATAAAGCGAAAAGCGGAGATAAAGATAGTATTCAAAAAATTTTAGAAATTTTTGAAGATGAGATTAAAAATATGGCTAAATTCCCATGTTCCAGGATGTTGTCCTCCACGGCGAAATGGCTGGAGGGAGAGTGGAAGACCGGTGTCAAGTAAATGGCGTTGACGCCTAAGTCCTCAATATAATCCAGATGGTCGATGATGCCTTGGAGGTCGCCGCCGAAGGAATTCTCGTTGGTCGGTTGGCCGCCCCACGGCTCTGTCAGAGTTTAATAAGGACGCTCCCACACCTTCGCTTGGGCAACGTCCTCCTCATAATAATAAAAGTACATATGCGGGGAGCATGTATGCTTTAATAAGAGCTTAGTTTAAGTGAAAATCCTTTACTTTCATTGAACAACTATATTGATCTTAAATTTATTTTCACTCGTATAAACTCAATTATTTCGTTCTTGTCATAATCATCAAGATGTTTAAAAACTTCAATCAGCCTGTTCTCTAATTCATCTTCATATGTCGCCCCATCTTCTGCAGCGACACCAGTTAATAACCAGTTCAAGTTCACGTTATATTGTGTTCGGATTGATATAAGCGTCTCCGCAGAGGGATTACTATTTCCCATTTCAATTTCACTCAGGTTCCCTTGAGAAATTCCTATACTCTTTGCAAACTGAATTTGGTTTAGATTATTCTCTTTTCGGATACATTTGATTCTATAGCCAATGCCACTCATCAGTTTCACCACCAATCATGAAGTCGCATGAATATTTACTTTTACACAAATTAAAAGGGAGCGCCGAATTATTCCCCTCGGGCTCCCTTCTAGACGTCCAATCATCTTGCTTATCGGTTCCACACATCTTTTACTGGTTCCATAGATCTTTTACTAGTTCCAGACATCTTTTACTGGTTCCAGACATCTTTATCACCGGACATTATCCGAGTCAACTACGACCCAACTACTCCACCGTCACGCTCTTCGCCAAGTTCCGCGGCTTGTCGACATCATTGCCACGGGCCAGCGACGCGTAGTACGCGAGCAACTGCAGCGGCACAACGGACAGCGCCGGGGTCAACAGCGGCAGCGTTGCCGGGATCGCGAACGTATGGTCGACGACCTTGGCAAGCTCGGCGTCGCCTTCGGCATGAATGCCGAATACGTGCGCGCCGCGCGCTTTGACTTCCTTGATGTTGCTGACCGTTTTCTCGAAGAGGTCGTCCTGGGTCGCCAGAGCGATTACCGGGATGCCTTCCTCGATGAGCGCCAGTGTACCATGCTTGAGCTCACCGGCAGCGTATGCCTCGGAGTGAATGTAAGAAATTTCCTTAAGCTTCAAGGAACCTTCCAGAGCTACGGCATAATCCAACCCGCGGCCGATGAAGAACAGGTTGTCATGCGTCGACACTTGCTCGGCAATCTCCTTGATCGTATCGGCTTGAGCCAAAATGCTTTCGACCTTTTCCGGCAGTTCCTGCAGGCCTGCAGCGACCTCGGCAATGTAAGCCTCGTCCACCGTACCGAGCGTCTGGGCCAAATACAGCCCGAACAGGTAAAAGGCGATCAACTGCGACGTATACGCCTTTGTGGAGGCTACGGCAATCTCAGGACCGGCCCACGTGACAATCACATCGTCCGCTTCCCGGGCAACGGAGCTGCCGACCACGTTCGTTATAGCTAACACCCGTGCGCCGCAGCGTTTTGCTTCACGGAGTGCAGCGAGCGTGTCCGCCGTCTCGCCGGATTGGCTCACGACGATAACAAGCGTCTCCGGTGTAATAATCGGAGCGCGGTAGCGGTATTCCGATGCGACATCGGTTTCTACCGGAATCCGTGCCAGCTTCTCGATCACCGATTTTCCGACCAGACCCGCATGATAAGCCGTACCGCAAGCCACGATGTGGACTTGTCGAATAGCGCGGATTTGCTCCGGCGTCATGCCTACTTCGTTCAGCACGACCTTTTGGCCGCTTTCATCCAAGCGAGCGCCCATCGTATCACGATAAGCCTTCGGCTGCTCGTGAATTTCTTTCAGCATGAAGTGATCGAATCCGGCTTTTTCCGCCGTCACGATATCCCAATCGACATGGAATAATTCCCGGGAAATAAAATTCCCCTCCAATGTCATTAATTCGACACCGTCACGCGTCAAAGCAGCCATCTCGCCGTCGTTCAAAATATACACGTTTCGCGTATATTCGAGGATCGCCGGAATATCCGATCCGATGAAGTTCTCGCCTTCGCCGACACCGATAATGAGCGGGCTGGACAACCGAACCGCAACGAGCTTATCCGGCTCATATTCGGTCAATACGCCCAGCGCGAATGCGCCCTTCATGCGCGAAACCGCCTTCTGTACTGCTTTCACGATATCGCCTTCGTACAAGCTTGCGATTAAGTGGGAAATAACTTCTGTATCCGTCTCCGAAACGAATACATGGCCTTGCGCGATCAATTCTTCCTTGAGCGAAATGTAATTCTCAATAATGCCGTTGTGTACGACGGAAAATTTAAACGAATTATCCGTGTGCGGATGCGAATTCTCATCCGACGGCTTACCGTGCGTCGCCCAGCGCGTATGACCGATCCCGATCGTGCCGCTGAGCGGCTTCTCGCCGAGCTTCGATTCCAATACGGCCAGACGGCCTTTCGACTTCTTCACCTGCAGACCATCCGTCGTATACACGGCTACGCCAGCCGAGTCGTACCCGCGGTACTCCAGTTTCTTCAAGCCGTCAATCAATATATCTTGGGAATTTCGTTTTCCCACATAACCGACGATACCGCACATATGTTCAGGACCTCCTGATTGTCAAAGAAAGTAAATTTCGTTAGATCCCGTCAAAAACTTTGTCCGTCCGGTCGCCCGGACGTTTTCAGTTTTGACGATACGGCTGGATCGATGGCCGGAAGGTCCCCGCCGAATGTTTCGAACACCTTCACCTCGTCAACTGGATGCCAACCTGAGATACCCGCTTCCTGCGTTGTCTAAGAGATAGTGGAGTCCATTACCCGCCGCTTCCCGCGGCGACAGACCCTGTGACCGAATGCGCAGAAAATCAAGCAGCCCCGGATAAACCATCCAGTCCTGGCGCTTGTCTTGCTAAGTAACCCCGCCCCACCTTTCCGTTTAGAGTAAGATTCTATACCCATCTTATTCATTTTGGCCTGGAAGCGCAACCTCTATTTTCATCGGCTTTCATTTCCGCCATGCGCGAAGCGAGAATCCCGGATGCCTTTCCGGCGCCCGGGACCTCGAATTCCGCGTCACCGGGAACGGCCCGAGCTACGCTCCTTCTCCCGCGTTAACCCGGCTACACCAGCTCGCGCTGAATCACATCGGCGATCTGCTGCACATAGGCTTCGACCTGGTCTTTGTCCGGTCCTTCGGCCATGACGCGGATCAGCGATTCCGTCCCGGAAGGACGCACCAATACCCGGCCATTGTCGCCCAGCTCGTCCTCGACTTGACGAATAACGGCTTCGACAGCAGGATTGTTGTTGAGCTTGCTTTTATCCACCACACGCACGTTCACAAGCGTCTGCGGATATTTGCGCATGATGCCCTTCATCTCGCTCAGGCTTTTGCCGGACTTCACCAGCGTATCCATAAGCTGCAGCGCCGTCAGAATGCCGTCCCCCGTTGTAATGTGGTCGAGGAAAATGACATGACCGGACTGCTCGCCGCCCAGGTTGTATCCACCTTTACGCATTTCTTCCATCACGTATCGGTCGCCTACCGCAGTCTTCGCCGCCTTAAGACCTATCGCTTCGATGCCTTTGAAGAACCCGATATTGCTCATGACGGTCGTCACGATCGTCGAGCCGCGCAGCTTACCGGCCTGATTCATCGCATGACCGCAGATGCTCAGGATGAAGTCGCCATCCACCTCTTCGCCGTTCTCGTCAATCGCAATCAGGCGGTCCGCATCCCCGTCGAAAGCAAGTCCGATATGCGCTTGCTTCTCAACCACCAGCTTCCGCAGATCTTCAGGATGCGTCGAACCGCAGTGGTCGTTGATATTGCGTCCGTTCGGCTCCGCCCCTATTGTAATCACTTCCGCGCCAAGCGCTTCGAACACCTTGGGCGCCAGCTCGTAAGCCGCGCCGTTGGCGCAATCCAAAGCGATACGATAGCCCTTGAACGAAGAGGTTACCGTCGATTGAATATAGCTCAAATATTGGAATTTTGCTTCTTCATTGTCGATCACATTGCCGATTGCTCCGCCGGTCGGCCGCGGCAACTCGTCGTTTGCTGCATCCATCAGCCGCTCAATCTCGAGCTCCGTCTCATCGGACAGCTTGAAGCCGTCCGCCCCAAAAAACTTGATTCCGTTGTCCTCCACCGGATTATGGCTGGCCGAAATCATGACACCGGCATCGGCCTTCAGCTCGCGTGTCAAATAAGCCACGCCAGGTGTGCTCAGCACGCCGAGACGGATAACATTGGCGCCGATAGACAGCAGACCTGCGACCAGCGCCGCCTCCAGCATCGGACCGGACACCCGCGTGTCGCGACCGATCACGACATTCGGCTTCTCCACTTTACCTGCCAAGACATACCCGCCGCAACGGCCGATTTTGTATGCGAGCTCAGGGGTTAACCCTTGGTTCGCAACTCCACGGACACCGTCCGTACCAAAATATTTCCCCATCGAATCTCTCTCCCCTTGCAGTGCCTTATGTCAACAAACTACTTCCCATTATCACCGATTCATCCCAAACGGTCAAATCTTACCCAGATCCTAGGGCGCGGCTGGTGGAGTGGCAGGCGGAGTAGCCGGCGGCGCCTCCGGCTGCTTGCCGGGCTTCGCGCTGATCTCTACCGTCGCTTTGAAATCCTGCTGCGGCCCCTTCTTCACGAACGTCGGCAAGTTCCAGGTCACCGGCACCTCATGCTTGCCGGGCGGCAAATTGCTCACGTCGAGAATTCCCTGAACATCCTGCGGCTTCAGCTTATCAATCAGCTCTTGCGCGCCTTCGACGGTCAAGTTCAGCTGCCCCGACTCCGGAAGCACGACTTTCGTATCAAAGCCGTCGTTTTGCCCGATGATCGACAGTGGGATCGCCTCCAGCGTCTTCGTTACCGAAGGCACGATCGTGACGTTCACCGTCACCTTATCCGGGTCAAGCTGCTTGACGTTATTTCGCGGCGGAATAGGCAGCGTGAACTCCTTATCTTCTTTCAGATCGCCAAGATTTACCTGCGGTCCTTCGTAAAATTCCAACCGATCCAGCACGTTCTGCGGACCGAATACCGTGACTTTATCCGTACTCTGCCGGACGGAAGCTACGGCATAGCCCCGAGGCGGCTCGCCCACGAGCTTCACCTGGAGCGGCACAAGCGTGAACGGGCTGGTGATAGGCACTTCGACCTCTACCACGGCCGGATTGATCACGGCGGTCTCAATCGGCTTGCCATCCTTGTTATAGGCCACCAGTTTCACCTTGCTGGAAACCGGCGATGACGCCTTCTCTACATTGACATCCGCGCGAACCGATTCCACTTCATCGTAGATGCGGCTCGGGACGGATACGGTGACCTGCTTCGGCTTCGCGACCGGCTGCCCGGCTTTCAGCCCGACTGCGGGGATTCCCGTCACATTGACGGTAACCGGCATCGATTTATTTTTCTTATCGTCGATCACGACCCGAACATTGGCCGGCGTTGCCTTCACGGTCACATTCGACGGAAAGCCTACCGGATTGACCGGAAGCAGATACTCCCCTTTACCTACCTTGGTCAGATCCAGCTCCACCGAATAGGTCCCCGAGTTCATGACCTTTTTTAGGGCGGAATCCCTGCCCGTTAGGCTTAGCGTCACCTGCGCAGGATCGATCTGCACGACATAAAATTGGTCCGTATCATACTTCGGCGTCACTGCGACGTTCCCGATTTTTTCCTCCAAAATACCCGCTCCGCCCGTTCCCGCGATCGGAGCGTTGTCCGCACGGACGACCGCCCAGAGCAAGATTCCTATAATCAACGAAATAACCTTTACGACGTTCGTGTTGCGCAGCCATTGGTCCATATCTAGCGTCGCCTCCATTTCCAAATGGAGCGTTTTTCCTTCGTCTTCGCTTTCGGCTTCAATTCCTCGAACAGCTTGGCCAACAAAGCATCCTCTTTCACATCCCGCAAAATATGGCCGTTCATCGCGAGCGAGACAGCTCCCGTCTCCTCGGACACAATGACGCACATCGCATCCGACACTTCGCTCATCCCGATCGCCGCCCGGTGCCTCGTCCCGAGCTCCTTGCTGATAAAAGGATTTTCGGACAGCGGTAAATAGCAGCCGGCCGCCATCAGCTGATGCTTCCTTAGAATAACCGCTCCGTCATGAAGCGGCGTGTTCGGCACGAAGATGTTAATCAGCAGCTCCGAGCTGATCTGCGATTCGATCGCGATGCCCGATTCGATGTAGTCGGTAAGTCCCGTATCCCGCTCGAATACGATCAGCGCTCCGATTTTGCGCCGGGCCATATAGGTAACGGCCTTCAGCACCTCGTTGATCCGGCGGTTCACTTCCGTATCTTCCTCGACAGTCGTCCGGCTGAACAGCTTGCCGCGTCCAAGCTGCTCAAGCGCCCTCCGCAGCTCCGGCTGGAAGATGATAAAGACCCCAACGAGCCCGAAGGTGAACATTTGATTCATCATCCACTGCAGCGTATTCAGCTTAAACCATGAGCTGAGTGCCCAAGTGACGACAACGACAAAAATGCCTTTGAGCAATTGGATGGCGCGGGTTCCCCGGACCACCAAAATCAATTTATAAATGACGTAGCTGACGATCAATATATCAATAATATCTTTGATATCGATTTCCGTAATCCAATCCATCGCGTTGCCCCCAAGCCTGCCTCCGTCATATCGGTTCCCTTATTGTGTTTCCCTTCCTTAGATCATACCATATTTGCAACAAAAAACCCTCCCTTTCTACCACGCGTAAGGGAGGATTTCAAAAAATTGGGTCGCTTGGCCTATTTCATTCCTGAAATAGTTCCAGCCCACCGATTCATTTTGTACCAAAGCCAGCTGAAGGCTTCGTCGATTTGTTGAACCTGCCCGGAAATATGCGCCGTCGAGGCCAGCTGAACCGATCCGTCAATGACCGTAATGTTGCCCACGATGTCGCCGTCCACCTGCAGTTTTCCGTTCTCTACCGTTAAATCTCCTGCCACTTTGCTGCCTGCCGGCACATAGACCGTATCTCCTTTAATAACGACCGACTGCAGGTCATTTCCCTTCACGAGCAATTCGCGATCATCGTTCCATGAGGAAACGAAGGTCGACAGCATCACAAGAAAAAAGACCGCCGCCACCGAGGCCGCCGGATGCTTACGGATCCACCGGTACCATGGATTTTGCCGTTTGACCGGTGGCAGCGCCTGCATGATCCGCTCCGTCAGGCCTTCAGGAACCTTCTGCGGCGGCCAAGCATGTATCAGCGCTTCCACTTTCTCAAACTGCTGCAGGCGCTTGCGGCATTCCGGGCAAACAAGCAAGTGCTCTTTGAGCGCTGCCGCTTCCCTTCCTTCCAAGCTCCCGTCCAAATATTCATGCAGCAAAGGGAGGGCTTCCTCACAATTCATCCTGAGCCACTCCTTTCTTCTGTCCATTAAATCAAGTTGTGCCATACAATACGTTCGAAGCCAAGAGATGTTTCAAAAAACAACTATAAAACCTGCTCCAATTTTTTGCGCAAAAATTCCCTGCCCCGGTGCAATCTGGTTTTAATTGTCGTTACCGGCATCGACAGCACATCGCTGATTTCCTGAAGCGACAAGTCCTGAAGATAACGCAAAATCACGACCGCCCGGTATTTCTCCGGCAGCGTCTTGATCGATTCGCGAATCTGATCCTGCGTTTCCGACAGCACCACCTGGTTGTCCGGCGTTTCTTCGCGGCTTGGCAGGGCGGAATACCAGTCGCTGCCTTCCCCGTCGCTCATCTCAGCGTCAAGCGAATAGTTGATCTTCCGCTTGCGGAGCCGGTCAATACACAGGTTCGTCCCGATCCGGTATATCCAGGTCGAGAACTTCTGCTGCTCGTCGTAACGGTCCAAATTCGTGTACACCCGCAAAAACGTCTCCTGCACGATCTCCTCCGCCTCATGACGGTTATGCAGCATACGATAGGCGAGATGGTAAATTTTATCCTTGTACAGCTCCACCAATTCGGCAAAAGCCGCTCGATCCCCGCTCCGGGCGAGCTTGGCGAGCCGGGTGTCCATTTGATTCACCGACCTACCTCCAACCTCCGAGCTTGGATCCGCTTGGCTTGCCAACGGTCAAATTCGGATTCTTCCGGACAACGCCTGACCTTTCTTCGATCACCGTTCCGTTTACTAGTAAAAGAATACCAAACGACTGCACCGCCTGTACAGTCTCTTCCCAAAAGAAATCGTGCGCCGCTCCCCTCCGTATTCGCGCTCTAACAGCTTTACCATTCTGCGATCTATTAATAAATTCTTACGATCAACGACGGCACTTGGTTTCGGCCGACGACCTGCCTAATGAAACCAAACATGAGAAAAACCGGGCGGCTCGGCATAAGCCAAGCTCCCCGGCTTTCGGTTCGCAGGCTGATAAGCATCAGCCCGTATTGCGAAGTCCAGCGGCAATGCCGTTAATCGTAAGAAGCACTTCGCGGAGCAGAAGCGAATCGTCGCCTCCCTGGTCGCGCAGCGGACGAAGCTCCGAGAGAAGCTGAACCTGCATATAGCTCAGCGGATCGACGTACGGATTGCGTAAACGGATCGATTCTTGAATGACCGGAACATTGTCCAAAATTTCCTGCTGACCGGTAATTTTCAGAATCAGGTCCGACGTCCGTTCGTACTCTTCTTCGATCATACGGATGATCCGTTCAGCAATCGACTGATCCTCGATCATACTGCCGTATTCTTTAGCGATCAGCAGATCGGCCTTCGCGAGCGCCATCTGCAAGTTGTCAATGAGCGAACGGAAGAACGCCCAGTTGTTGTACATCTCCTGCAGGATGCGCAGGTTTTCCGGATTCCCTTGGTAGAAGCTGTACAGCCCGTAGCCCGAAGCATACCAAGCAGGCAGCAAATAACGGCTTTGCGTCCAAGCGAACACCCACGGGATGGCCCGAAGGTCTTCGAACCGGTCGCTATTTTTCCGCTTGGACGGGCGGGAGCCGATATTGAGTTCCCCGATCTCCGGCAGCGGTGTGGACTGCTTGAAGAAGGTCAGGAAGTCCGGATCGCGGAAAATCAGATCCTGATACTTCTGCTGAGCCTGCTCGGAAATGGCGCGCATAATCGTTTCCCATCCCGGCTCGGAAGGGTCGGCCTGCGGGTTGCGTGCCCACAGCGCGCTTTTGATCAGCGCGGATGTCGCTTGCTCCAAGCTCCGGTAAGCAATCCCCTTCATGGAATAACGGGAGGACAGCACTTCGCCTTGCTCCGTGATTTTAATCCCGCCGCCTACTGTATCGGCCGGCTGAGCCAGAATACTCCGGTTGAGCGGCATGCCGCCGCGGCCAAGCGCACCTCCGCGCCCATGGAAAAACTTCAGCTTCACGTCGAACGGCTTCGCAGCCGCCGTAATGCTGCGCAGCGCGACCCGCAGCTCCCAGTTGGCGGTAATCACGCCGCCGTCTTTGTTGCTGTCGGAGTAGCCGAGCATAATCTCCTGAAGCTGATTCGCGCTGTTCAAGCTGTTCCGGTAAGCCGGGATTTGGAACAGCGTCGTCATAATCTCCGGAGCCGCGTGCAAGTCGTCAATCGTCTCGAAGAGCGGGACGGATTGCAGCGTGCAGGTGACGGAGCCGTCCGGCTCGTGCAGATACAAGCCCGCTTCTTTACCGAATACTAGCACCTCAAGCAGGTCGCTGGCTCCTTGCGTCATACTGATCAGATAGCTTGTGATACAGCTTCTGCCAAACTCCTGCTGCGCCTTTTGGATGACGCGGTACACGTCCAGGCATTCCTGCGTAGACTCGGAATAATGCAGGTAAGGCGAAGTAATCGGCCGTGGATCGTTCAAAATATCGGTCAGCAGCTTGATCTTTTGTTCTTCCGGAAGCGCGCCGTAATCGGAACAGATGCTCATCTTAGCCAAAATTTCCGTCATTGCGGCTTCGTGCTCTTTACTATGCTGTCTGACGTCCAGCGAAGCCAGATGGAAGCCGAACAGCTCCACTTGGCGAATCAGCTTTTGCACATAGGCGTCGGCGATATAATCAGCATAATGATTGCGCAAGCTGCGCTCGATAATCAGCAAATCTTCCTTGAATTGCTGAGGATTATTATATTTTTTGCCTGCCGGCACGTTCGGTTTGGCCGTATTGCGAACTTTCTCGACCATATACCGGACTTTAATGCGGTAAGGCTCTTTTTCGTTAGGCAATACTTCGTCGGACGGCAGTTCGATGATGTCCCGGTCGTGCTGGATGGAATCCAGCAGCTCCTGCGTCACTTCGACGATATTTTTGCTAAAGCTCATATGCTTCAGCAAATCCGTCAGTAGCTCCTCGTACTTCTGCAGCGCCAGCTCCCGGTGCATGGTAAGCGTCTCCCACGTTACAGTGGAGGTGACCGAAGGGTTACCGTCGCGGTCCCCGCCAATCCACGACCCGAACTTCAGGAACGTCGGCACGTGCCAGGACTGCTCCGGGTAATACTTATGCAGACATCGTTCCAGCTCCTGATATACTTGAGGGAGCACGTCGAACAGCGTTTCATCAAAATAATACAGTCCATTCTTGACCTCGTCGCCGACGGTCGGCTTCCGGTCGCGCAGCTCGTCCGTCTGCCAGAGGGTGATGACCTCGCCCAGCAGCTTCTCGCGCAGCTGCTCACGCTCACGGAACGTCAAGCTCGGGTTGTCCAGCTCCATCACGTCCGCCGCAATCCGCTGATGAATATCGAGCACCGCACGGCGGGTTGCTTCCGTCGGATGCGCCGTCATGACGAGCTCCAGCGAGATGCCTTCGATCATATCCCGGACCTCTTCCGTAGGTGTACCAAGCGTTTTCAGCTTACGGACCGCGTCCTCGATCGAACCCGGCTGCACGTTTTCTCCTGCGGTACGCTCATAATCGCGCTTGCGCCGAATCCGGTGATTCTGCTCGGCGATGTTGATCAATTGAAAATAAACGGCAAACGCGCGGATAACCTGATGGCGAATCTCCGGAGCCAAGCCGTTTATCGTATCCTTAAATTCCTCATACATTTCCGGCGTAAACTGGGCGCGCAGCGATTTACTCATCTCTCTTATCTTCTCTACGATGGTAAAAAGCGTATTGCCTCCCTGATGAACCAGCACCTCACCCAAAATATGCCCCAAAAACCGAACATCGCGGCGAAGCAAATTGTTGGACGTGTTTTTGTTGATCAAACTGACTGAATCCGACATGGTTCTCCTCCATCCCTAAGCCAAGATCATAACCCCTATTTTAGCACAACCTTAGGCAACCATGTAGTCCATTTATGCGGTAAAGCGAAAAAAACCTTTGTAAATTTATAGGATTGATCGCATAGAAGCGGTATGTCGTTTCCAACTTACGGCACGTCATTTGTAACCGATCCTTCCGGCTGTCGAACATTGCACCATTGAACGTTAAAAGCAGACAACCCCGATCGGTATTATAAATGATCATAACAAAACTGCAGAGCTGTCGCAATATTTTAACGAATTGTGTCGGTTAACAATATCTGTCGAAACAACGGCCATCTCTCTCTATTCCTTATAAAAAGCTTTGTTTAGCTGGGGCGGCGTCCGGTTAATAGGAGGATAAGCTAGTCCAATGATGTGAAGAAGGAAGTGACGCTATGCTTCGGGAGTGCTTTTATCATGTGTCCCAAAGCAACTGGGCTTATGCATACGACCAACATACCATTCATCTGCGCGTCCGCACGAAGCGGGATGATGTGATGGACATCATGGCGGTCACCGGAGACAAGTACGACTGGGATCGGACCTACGCGGAATATCCGATGAAGAAAACCGCTTCTGACGCTTATTTCGATTACTGGGAGGCAAGTGTCAAACCAAAGTATGGCCGGGTCTCGTACGGATTTCGCATGAGTGCGGGCTCAGAGAGCGTATGGATGACGGAGTCGGGCATCCATGATGAACAACCTGTGCCGCCTGGCGGCTATTACGATTTCCCCTATATCCACGAGGTCGATATGTACGCTGCGCCGGAATGGGCCAAGTCCGCAATCTTTTATCAGATCATTCCCGAACGCTTTGCCAATGGAGATCTGTCGAATGATCCTAACCCTACGGAACCGTGGGGCGGCCAACCGACCAACGACAATTCGTTCGGTGGCGACCTGCGAGGTATTATCGATCATCTGGATTACATTGAAAACTTGGGCGTCAACGCCATTTATTTGACTCCAGTCTTCCACTCTCCCTCCAACCATAAATATGACACACTCGATTATAAAAAGGTCGATCCGCAGTTCGGCAGCAACGAAACGCTGAAACATTTAGTCGATGCCTGTCATGCCCGAGGTATTCGTGTCATGCTGGATGCCGTGTTCAATCACTGCAGCGAGCATTTCCCCTTGTTCCAGGATGTTGTCCGTCACGGCGAAAAGTCGGAATATGCAGACTGGTTCCACGTACGCGAATATCCCTTGGCCGTTCGGGACGGAATTCCCACGTACGATACGTTCGGCTTCTTCCCGCACATGCCCAAGTTCAATACAGCTAATCCCCGGGTGAAGCAATATTTATTGGACGTGGCCGAGTATTGGATCAAAGAGATCCAAATCGACGGCTGGAGGCTCGACGTAGCCAGCGAGATCGACCACCACTTTTGGCGCGACTTCCGTAAAGTAGTGAAAGCCGCCAATCCCGACGCTTACATCGTTGGAGAAGTATGGAACGATTCGATGAAATGGCTGCTCGGCGATCAATTCGATTCCGTGATGAACTACCCTTTCTCCAGCAAAGTGCTCGAGTTTTTCTCGCAATCCGCCATGGATGGGTATACCTTTGCCAACAGTATGGGCTTTTTGCTTATGCGTTATCCTCAGCAGACGAACGAGGTTATTTTTAACCTGCTCTGCAGCCACGATACGCCGCGCGTGCTTACTTGTGTCGGCGAAGACAAGCGCAGAGTCAAGTTATGCGTCGTGTTCCTGCTTACGTATATGGGGACGCCGTGTATTTACTATGGAGACGAAATCGGGTTAACCGGAGGACCCGATCCGGACTGCCGCAAGTGCATGGAGTGGGATCCGGATAACCAGGACAACGAGCTGTACGACTTTTACCGGCTGCTGATTGCGCTTCGCAAAGATTACGATGTGCTTAGATCAGGAAGCTTTCGCTTTCTCAAAGCCGAGCCCGGCGATCCGCGGATTATTTACGAGCGGCTGAACAGCCATATGCACTTCACCGTCTGGATGAACAATACCGAAGAAGACACCGTTCTGTCGCATCCGATGGAAACCGACGATTGGAAAGACGCACTTTCCGGGGAAACCGTAGTTCCGGAGGACGGTATGATGAACATTAAACTGGACCCGCTCGGCTATCGCATTTTGTATCGTTTTCTTTAAAAACACGCACTATCCTAAATGCCTAAAGGAGGAATCAACATGTATCGACCTTATGGAGAAAATATATATAGCGATCAACGGATGCGTAATAAAGTTGCACTAGTTTCGGGGGGCGGTTCCGGAATCGGCAAAGCAGCAGCTCTGCTTCTCGCCTCACATGGAGCCAAAGTCTGTTTAGTCGGACGCAATCCAAAGGAGCTCGACGAGGTTCAGCGGCAAATTGAGAAAACGCATGGCGAAGCTCTTTCCATCAAAGCAGACATTTCGATCCCCGAAGAAATACAATCGGCCATAAACCAAACCGTCCATCGATTCGGCCGGCTGGACATCGTTGTCGCCAATGCGGGAATCAACGGAGTGCTTACAGACATTGAGCATATGGAAGTGTCCGATTGGGAGCAAGTGCACGACATTAACTTAAAAGGCACATTTCTTACCGTAAAATACGCGATTCCGTATCTGAAGGAACATGGGGGGAGTATCATCATTACGAGTTCTATTAACGGCAATCGTGTCTTTTCCAACTTCGGGTTTAGTGCCTACAGTAGCACCAAAGCGGGTCAGGTCGCTTTTATGAAAATGGCCGCACTCGAGCTCGCCCAATACCGTATTCGAGTCAATGCGATTTGTCCGGGAGCGATTGAGACCAGGATTGAGGAGAACACATACCGGCGCCCGGAAATAGAAAATATTCGTATCCCCGTGGAGTTCCCGAAAGGGGATCATCCGTTAAAGCAAGCCCCCGGCTCTGCCGAACAAGTCGGCCAACTTATTCTCTTTCTTGCTTCAGACGATTCATCGCATATTACCGGCACCGAGATTTACATTGACGGCGCCGAATCGCTACTACGGGGATAATGAGGGGGGACATCGTATAAAAAAGAAAAACCGTGCTAAAGCGATTTGCTCTAGCACGGTTTTTTAACGCTAAGCGGGTGATGGGAATCGAACCCACGCTACCAGCTTGGAAGGCTGGAGTTCTACCATTGAACTACACCCGCATGAAAACAAAATTTTAAAAATTAATGGTCGGGACGACACGATTTGAACATGCGACCCCCTGGTCCCAAACCAGGTGCTCTACCAAGCTGAGCTACGTCCCGAGATGTCAAGCAAATTTTTGAAAATGGCGTGCCCTGAGAGATTCGAACTCCCGACCTTTTGATTCGTAGTCAAACGCTCTATCCGGCTGAGCTAAGGGCACAAACTGTAATTATGGAGCGGAAGACGGGATTCGAACCCGCGACCCTCGCCTTGGCAAGGCGATGCTCTACCCCTGAGCCACTTCCGCAACTATGGTGCGCGTAGAGGGACTTGAACCCCCACGGTCTCCCGCCAGATCCTAAGTCTGGTGCGTCTGCCAATTCCGCCATACGCGCCTACGCTGCAATGTTTCAAACATACTCTTCGCAGCTTAAGAGAAAGAAAGTGAGCCATGTAGGACTCGAACCTACGACACCCTGATTAAAAGTCAGGTGCTCTACCAACTGAGCTAATGGCTCATGCAATGGCTGGGGATCTAGGATTCGAACCTAGGCATGACGGAGTCAAAGTCCGTTGCCTTACCGCTTGGCTAATCCCCAATACTGTGTAGTTGCTGGTGCCGCCGAGAGGACTTGAACCCCCAACCTACTGATTACAAGTCAGTTGCTCTACCAATTGAGCTACAGCGGCATGGTGGAGGCTGACGGGATCGAACCGCCGACCCTCTGCTTGTAAGGCAGATGCTCTCCCAGCTGAGCTAAGCCTCCAGCACAACTATGACCCGTAGGGGATTCGAACCCCTGTTACCTCCGTGAAAGGGAGGTGTCTTAACCCCTTGACCAACGGGCCGGATATGGAGCTTCCAACCGGGATCGAACCGGTGACCTCATCCTTACCATGGATGCACTCTACCTACTGAGCTATGGAAGCATATGGCTCCCCGAACAGGACTCGAACCTGTGACAACTCGATTAACAGTCGAGTGCTCTACCAACTGAGCTATCAGGGAATACCGCTTGGCGACGTCCTACTCTCCCAGGACCCTGCGGTCCAAGTACCATCGGCGCTGGAAGGCTTAACGGTCGTGTTCGGGATGGGTACGA
>NZ_BSDJ01000002.1 GCF_027925525.1 Paenibacillus tyrphae
TATCAGCCAAGACAATATCAAAATAATCTTTCGGAGGTGTTGAATTGGTTTGCTTTATATCGGCTTTCTTCAGTAAATAAAATCCGATGATTTCGTCACCCTCAGTAAAAGTTCTAATCAAAGTCACTGTATTGTCGCTCCTTACCAATGTGGTTTATGAGTTATTCGACAACATACGCCTTATTGCCTTCTAGAACTACTTTCGGCTTATTAAGTCATTGAATCGCCTTTATCTTCAGACAAAACAAAACCACTTTCTGCGAAAGTGGCTGGTGACGCGACTGCTACTTCATCTTGATCGAATTCACGATATCGTTCGCAACGGCTTGCCACTCCGCTTTCTTCTTTACCGGGCAAGTGATTTCGATTTCCAAAAACTCTCCGTTTAAAAATCCCCACGATCTCAGGGCGTATTTATCTTTAGAATCCGCTTCGACAACAATAAGCTGCTTGCCATTCACTTTAATCATTTCCTCACGGAGCAGCTTGGCGTCTGTATAATTTTCTTTCATAATGGCAGCAAGCTTCTGCAAAAAACGTGGATCCATATCTCCATTCGTTGTCGATTGTTCGGGATCATGGTGGACCCTAATCGTCACTTCTTCGCTCTTATCATTATAGATAACCTCCCCTGTTTTGTTTGATTTTTCTTTGAACTCTTTTGGAATCAAAATTTCCAGTTGTTCGGAAAATAAAAGTTTTGTTTCAGACTTGCCGTCTGCAACCGCAGCAGGATCAGGCTTCGGCGATTGGGACGCAGGGGACGATTGTGTTGTAGACGCTTGGGTTTGTGTTTGTTGCCCATCAATCATCTTGCTTGATTCCTTGCTTGGCATCGTGCCTTGTTCGGTTCCAAAACAACCCGTCATCGTGGCTGTAAATACAACAAGCAGGGAGAATGTCATCCATTTTTTCATTGAAAATCTTCCTTTCTTTGTGAGCTTGTGGGATTTATTCGTTGATATAAGTCGTAACACGGTTCTGGATCAACTTGGCTACGTCATCGGCTGATTTCTGTCCGCTGAAATATGCCTTGGCTTCTTCAGCTATAATAGATTGAATCTTGCCGTCGTCCGTAATGTAAATATTCGCGCCCGCAATCATTTGCTTCAGCGCTTGAATGCCCTCAGCAGATACAGGAACTTCTGTCCCTGAGTTAGTCGCCGCCGAGCCTTTAGCGGCCAATTCCCCCAATATCTTCTCATTGACCGACTTGTTTACGGAGAACCCTTGCAGCCGTGGCTGTGCTTGAACGTCTTCGGACAGCAGAAACTTGATGAACTCCCAAGCTTCCGGCTTAACCTTCGAGTTCGCGTTCATAGCGATCGACTTGTTCCCCTGGAACGAAACTCCCGACTTCTGACCGTTCACATGCGGCTTCGAATACACTTTTCCTTGCTCAAAAAATTGCGCAGGCCCTGTAAAATATTCCTCAGGTGAAATGAGCAGAGATGGATAAAAATAAGCATCCCCGAAATTGACCGGGCTCGCTGTAATCACTTTGTCGTCATACATCGTCTTCACCTGCTTAAGCAGGTCGGTAAAGAACGGCGACAAAAAGTCGGCTTTGCGTTTGGACGTATCGACCAGTGTCGAATAATTGTCCGCAACGAGATAGCCGAGCATTTGCTCAGGAGGCGTATTTCCCATCGCATAGCGACCTTCCTTGCTATTCAGCAGCTTTCCGGCTTTCGCGAACTGACTCCACGTCCAATCTTTATCGTCAATTTGGACTCCTGCTTTCTTGATGCCTCCGGAATCTCCGGCCAATGTATCGAGGAAAAATCGTGTTGGCAGAGCGTAAAGGCCGCCGTTCATTTTGACATGTTCAAAAATGTTCATATAATAGTGGTTCGAATCGAACGACTTATCGTTATTCATAAATTCATTCAGGTTGACGAGCGCGTTTTTGTTGACGTATTTCCCGACTTGCAGCCCGCTCACGTCCAGATCGATCAAATCGGCTCCCTTACCGGAAAGAAGCTGCGTATTCGTTGTTTGAACATATTTCTCAAGCTTCCCCTCCTCACTCCCACCTTCCGCTGCATACTCCTTTATTTCAATCATCAGATCCGGATGCTTTTCCTCGAATTTCGTCTTCGCCTGCTTGTAGAAATCGCTCGCCTCATACATGGATAGAACAACTTTTTTGCGCTCCTTGGTATCATTATTCGTAGTTTTATCGCTCCCGCTGGAGCATGCTGTTGAGGAAAGCGCTAGTACTGCGCAACTGAGTACTGTCAACCATTTTTTCAAAAGAAACCCTTCTTTCGTTTATTATGGCGAGTTCAAAAAACTCTAGTATGGATATGCTCTACTTCATTCTGACTCTCTGCCCATCCACTAACGGTTCACTGCTTTCGACGACGATTGCTTGATTCGGAGATGCACCGGCTAGCACGACGGTTTCGCTGTCATTCGCATCGCCTGTTTCAATCTCCGTCTTGCGGAGGTGGTAGGTGTTGCCAAGCGGCCCTTTTTTCTCCTCCACTACGTAAACGTACGGGCTACCGCTCACATGACGGATCGCCTTGTTCGACACGAGCATGCCGCCCTTTTCAGCCGATGTAACGGTTAAATGTACACTTGCTTGCTCGCCACCTTGCAGTTCTTCTCCGTGCACCGTCACAAGCAGGCGACTGGTCCTGGTGGCCGTTGCCTTCTGCTGCTCACCTCCTTCAATCGGTGACATAGGAGAGGCTGCTCCGACACTAGCATCGGAATATTCCACTGCCGCAACCGTACCTTCCACTCGTTTGGTGACGTTGCGGCTTTTTACGTTCACGTTAAGCTTATCGCCGGGCTTCAGCTGTTCGGTGGCTGAGACGGGAAGCAGGAATGCAGCCTGGTACCCCAAGCTCGTGTTGGATAGACGCACATCGAAGCTATCTTTTGCAGATGGCATGCCCTGGACTGCATTTACCTTGGCGACTACGCCGTCGAATGGCGCGACGATTTGCCGATTGGTTTCAATATTCTGCTGTAAGTTGCTTATCTTTCTCTCTTGAACGCCGATTTTCAGCTGCGCGATCTCGATCTCCCGTTTGGCGGTGCGCTTACCCGAATCGTCGTCGTTTTTTATCGCTTCGACGTAACGCTCCTTCGGCCCCTCCAGCTCTAGCCTCATCTGTGCGAGCATCGCTTGCTCATCCTGCAGAAGGCTATCGGCGGCCCGATTTTCATAAGTGACCAGCACTTGATCCTTCTTTACCAGGTCTCCTGCTTTAATGAGGACGCTGCTTACAGTCCATCCCTGGGTGCTTGAAAGCTCGATCTCGTTGGCAGGCCGCAGCGTTCCGCTGGCCCGAAAGTTTTGAACAAGCTGGCCTTGTCTCCCGGTCTCCGTCCAAACTCTGGGGAGATTCATCGTCCATAGCGTATTGCTGTATAACGTAAGAATCAGCGTTACGCTCATAAATACAATGATGAGCAGCCGGAGCATTTTTTGGTGACCTGCAAGTGTTTGTTTTTCATCGCCCGGTTCCACACACCATTCCCCCTTACCCCTTAATACCGGAAAGCTGAACACCTTGTACGAAATAAGACTCCGCATACAGAAACAAGAGGACAATCGGCGACATATACATGACCGATGCGGCGAAGCCGACCCCTACAGCCTCCTTTTGAATGCGCGATAAATACAGCGATAGCGGCTGTTTAAAGGCATCATCGAGAAAAATCAATGGCTGCTCCACCATATTCCAGTAATCCACGAACAGCAAAATGACGAGTGCCGCGATCCCCGGCTTTAACAATGGGACGATGATTCTGGAGAAAATGAATGGATGCGATGCACCGTCCATAATGGCCGCCTCGACATAAGCATACGGAACGGAAAGCATGAACTGGCGCAGCATGAACACTGCGAATGCGGAAAAAATGCCTGGTAAGATAATAGCGCCGGCACTGTTTCCAAGCCCCAGGATGTCAGCGATGATATAGTTTGGGACAAGCGTTACCTGAAAAGGCATTAGCATAGCCATCAAATATACCATGAACAACGCTTCCCTTCCCCGATATCGCAGCATGGCAAAAGCGTATGCGGCAAGCGCTCCGACAACGGCCTGTCCTGCTATGATCGGTACAACCAGCCACACAGAGTTCCAGAACATGTTCAAGAAGATCGGCGTCTCCAGCAGTATTTTCCCGTACTGTTCGAACGATACCCAGTCAGGTATGAGCTTTAAATTAACAAATATGTCACTGGCGCCTGATCCTGCGTCCAGCATTTTGCCAATGAAGCCGTAATTGCTTGCGATCTCCTTCTCGCTCATAAGCGAATTCGTGACCGGAATGACCAGCGGCAACATCATGATCAACGCAGTCGCTAAAAGAAACAGCGACCGTGCAGTTTTATGAAAAACGTTCATTTCCCTCCCCCTTCATTCCATGAATCGCCTGAACCACCGTTCAAGCGAGAGCATGCCGGAGACGATGGCGAGTATACAAATGACCATAAGAACGGCCGCCGCGGTTAGCTTTTGTACATCCAAAGACATAAACATATTGTTCATATAGTGCTGCAGCATATAAATGCTATCGTGCGGATAGTTTCCGGCAATCAAGTACGTTTCTCGGAAAATACGGAACGAGTTAATAATCGATATCAGAACGACAAAGAACATCGTTGGGGTCAAATAGACGAGCGTAATGTTGAACAGCTTCCGAACAGGTCCGGCGCCTTCCAGATCGGCCGTTTCATAATAATCCTTCGGAATGCCCTGCAATCCCGCCAGAAACAGGATCATGTTGTAGCCGACGTACTTCCACAAATAAACAATTAGCAGCACAGCTCTTGCCCATTCTGACTTCATCCAGTCGATCCGCCCCCAGCCCAGACCATAAAGCCACGCATTAAGCGAACCGTTCCAGTCGAATATAATTTGCCAAATCATCACCACAGAGGCGACCGGTACGACGAGCGGAAAAATATAAGCTGTTCGTATCCAACGTCGGAAATATACATTTCCATTCAATAGCAACGCCAGAACCAGTGACACTACGATGAGAAGAGGCACACCAACGGCTGTAAACCACAATGTGTTCAATGCCGCCTTGCGAAACGAGCCGCTGCCCAGCACCGTCTCATAATTAGCCAAGCCGACGAACACGCCTCCGCTCGTCTTATCCATAAACGAATACACAATGCCTATCACAAACGGGATTAAATAAAATAGGGAGAAGCCAAGCACGCTCGGCGCCAAAAAGCCCATAGCTATTACACCTTGCTTGTGCATCAAGCGCTGAAATCGCAAACCCAACGACATTTTCACCTCCCTCCTTCGGACCGGATAAATCCCAGCTTTCATTACCATGAAATTGCTGCGATTTGATCCTCGTCATCTTTTCTATCGGTTCGTTATAATAAGTTAATGGCCGGAGGGTACGCCTGAGTGAGCAGCTTACACACTATATTGTCACTGTATCGGAAAAAGGTTCGGTTCTTTTCTTATTTTTTTTGGTCCGGAAAACAACCAGGAGCACTATGACCCATCATGGGTACATTAGGCATTGTCTTGTCACCCGACATTTTGTCAATTCCTTTAGCATGAAAAAGAGCAAATTCTCTGAATCAAGAATCCGCTCCTGCAGTTGTTTGTTATTCCAAATTGTCCTTTCGATACATTCGCAAATTCTTAAAGCACACCCTTGCGGACTTTCACCGCCTGGTTAATCGCCATGCGTGGCGCAAATCAAAACGGCTGCCCTCTTCATGGCAGCCGTTTCTCTTTCCAGTCGCAGACCCGCTGCGTCCGGTAATAAATTTAATTTCCACATCGATTATTCGGAGCGGTATAGCTGACCGCATGCCGCGTTAATGTCCGATCCGAATTGAGTTCGGACCGTGACGCTGATCCCCTTTGACTTCAAAATCCGAACAAACGCTTTAATCCGATCAGGATCAGATTGCTGATAGCTGTCTGGCGTAACTTCGGACGAATTGAAGGGAATCAGGTTAACGTGGTAGAGATGTTCCCCAGGTCCCCTTCCCCTTAACAACTCGGCAACTGCTTCCGCATGCTCCGTCGAGTCGTTGACTCCTCGAAGAAGAATATACGCAATATACACCTTTCTCCCTGTAAGCCGGATGTGATGATCCAATGCCTTCAGCACGTCACGGACTGGGAATCGGTCGTTGATCGGCATCAGCTCGCTTCGCTGATCGTCGAACGGCGAATGCAGCGAGAAGGTTAGATTGACCTGCGGAAACTCCCGAGTCAGCTTGTCGATCCCCGGCAACAGGCCGATGGTGGAAATCGTAATTCGTCGATGTCCTAAACCAAAGAGATGCGGGTCGGTCAAAATCGTGATTGCATCAAAAATATGCGGGTTGGCGAGCGCCTCCCCCATGCCCATGAATGAGACGCTATCCAAGGCGTGGCCGTTCAAGCGAAAGTGCAGCAATTGGTCGGTAATTTCGTCGGCCGTCAGATTTCGTTTCAGGCCGATAGTACCTGTGGCGCAAAACCTGCACCCGAATCCGCAGCCGCACTGGGTGGAAATACAATACGATTTCCACCCCTGCTCATAAGTAAGTCGTACGGCTTCCACGCGTTCGTCGCCCGCAATGGCAAACAGCACCTTGCTGACCTGCTTCGACGTGAGTTCCTTTACCGGAACGATACTGCAGACGTTCGGACCAAGCGTCCGGGCCAACTCGTCACGCAAAAATTTGGGCAATATGGTCATTCGTTCGTATTCACAGATGTTATGCTTGAAAATCGCGTCCATAATCTGAGCATACCGATACGCGGGCTGCTTGAAGTCGGATAACATTCGCCGAATCGTTTCATATTTCGAGGTTAGTCTCATGTCTTCTCCTTACCGCCGGAGAAAACGTAAAAAAGCAACCGTCAGTTGGCGCTTTGGCACGTCATTAACCAACTATACAGAAAAAGCGCATACGTTTGCAGACGGATCGCTACGTGCATCTGTCGATAGATTGGTAAACCTCCGGCAACCGATTTGTTTTTTTGTGAACCGCTTCACCTAGCAGGAACCGGTTCACAAAATCATCTACAACCTCAATCTTCATCGCTTTCATCCTCCTGGAAATGGTTCTTCTCTTTCAATTCCACAATCTTTGTCGCGATATGCTTGCAAAACTCGCTATCATGCCCCACAAAAAGGATGGTCGGAGAATGCTCCAGCAGCAGTTCTTCGATTTGCACCCGTTAAATGACGTCAACCTCCTTTGTCAAAATAAAAAAGAGCTACAAGAAAGTTACCCTTCTTGTAGCTCAAAAAATACGACACATCCAACCCGGTGCAGGATATGAAAAGGATATATTTTTTGAGTGAAAAGAATAAGGTAACTTTCTTGCCAATAAAGAAAAAAACAAATTCTGCTTTATTCTTTATTGGGAAGAAATATTACATTATCCTCTTCAACTCCAATCGTTAAGTGTCAGCACGATATTAACATACCTGCTTCTACATTGCAATATCCTAATGACTACCCAAAATCCAGCCTGGACACGTCGGAGCAAATTCCTTCTCTAGCGAGCACTGACACTATTCCAGGTGGCTTCGATAATACGTTTGATTTCTTCGTCCGCTATCGTAAACTTGCCATGCAGATATCCTTTTATTACGTAAACGAAAGAGCCGTAATGCATTTGAGCCATGAGCGACGGATCCATATCAATGAACAACTTCTCTTGAATCGCCTCCGCATACAGCTTTTCCAAAGGGCCGCACCATCCGCCATCATACGCTTCTTTTTTAATGTCGTCGTAAATGTACGGTGAGAAAGAATATTGTTCAATGAACCGAAATCCTTGCGGATATTCAAGGGACAATCGAATCAAATTCTCCCATGCGCGCTCTATGCGGACTCGTATAGGTTCGTCGGAGTAAAAGCCATCAAGCACTTTTTCTCCATTAAACTGGACGATCGCTTTGTATAGTTCATTAATAATCGATTCTTTGCTATCGAAATAGTGATAGATGTTTCCTGTTGAGACACCTGCTTCTTTGGCAATCAATGACATGGAAGTCGCCTGAAGCTCCTTCTCAATAATGAGGGACAATGTAGTCTCCAGAACCGCCTTCTGGACTCTATGATATTTATCGAACACCGCTGCTTGCCTCCAATAAAAATGATACTTCGTCCCATAAATCGAATGTTCATTCGTAATTTTAGGCATTAATATTGGATTTGTCAACTAAAGAGGCCGGGTTAATGAATTGATATCAGCCTTCAGTTTTAATATCGTTACATATAATTTTTTGCGATGTTCTCCAAGTATTCTTCGATCGGCACGGAGTTTCTAAGAGCCATCAGATCGTTGCCTGCTGTTCCAGCCCATTTGAGCAAAACGTATCGCCGTTCGTTTTCCCAATCCTGAACTTGTTCCCGTAATAAAGACTGATTTATTCATGCTAAAACCTCCGGTTTAAATTGAACGTTCATTCTATTTAAAAAAGATTAGATCGAACGTTCATTCTAATTATATGGATGTGCAATCTATATGTCAAATTCAACTTCAAACCGGGCAAACATGGGAGGACGGGGATTTCCCCAGCCCCGCCTCCCGCCTTTAACTCAATGAAAGAACTCAGTTCGCCTCTCTTAAATCATGTAGCTGTCCAAGCTGCACCGGCAAGCTTCTCAGGCCGTAAACGTTGCTGGATGCCATGTCGATCCGATAAAGCGGATCAACGGTCATATCCGGGTAAGCTTGAATCAGCGCAGTGAGTGCGGCTTTGGCCTCCAAACGGGAAAGCTGGGAGCCTAAACAGACGTGTATGCCTTTGCCGAAGGCTAAATGCTTATTGTTCCGCCTGTCAAGGACAAGTTCATCCGCACGTTCAAAATGCTCCTCATCCCGGTTTGCGGAACCGATCCAGTACACGATATAGTCGCCCGGCTTTAATTTTTTGCCGCCGATCTCTGTTTCCTGAATGACTTTGCGGACGGATCTTTGAAACGGCGAGCGGTAACGCAGCACTTCTTCGATGCCGGATGGAATGAATTCCGGCTGATTGTATAATGTCCTGAACAAACGGTATTCATGAAAGCTGTAGATGGCGCTCGTTATGAGGCTTGTCGTCGTTTCATTGCCGGCAATCAGCAGAAAGACGCAGTTGGAAAGCAGTTCCTCGGAAGAGAGCTTAAATCCGTCCTCCTCAGCCTGAATCAAGTCGGAAATAATATCGTTAGCAGGCTGGCTTCGTTTCACTTCAATAATCTCCTGAAAATAAGACACGAGCTTTGCGCTGGCCTGCATCTGTTTCTCGTATACTCGCATGTACTCTTCGGGCGTATTTTCCTGCGGCGCCAACGTCAGCGCACTGCACCATTCTTTGAACTGCGCGCGATCTGAAGATGGGACGCCCAGCAGCTCCGATATGACAATCATCGGCAGAGGTACGGCAAAATCGTGCACGATATCGATCTTGCTGCGATCGCGAATAGACGCCATTAACTCCGCTACGATGGAATCGATGCGCGGAATCCAGGATGCCATCGCATTCGGTGTAAAGGCTCTGCTGATCAAGGAGCGAGTAATCGTATGTTTGGGCTGATCAAGCCCCATCAAGGTTCCCTTCAAAATATCAGGAATGAGCACGGCATTGGAGAAGCAATCTTTATCCTCTGCGACTCTCTTCACATCATCATATTTGAATACGCTCCATACATCCTGCCCTTCATCATAATGCACCGGGGAATTTTCCCTCATGTTTTTGTACCAGCCGAAAGGTTCGAATTTCTCTTCATCGGTAGTAAACCCTGTAACTTGATTCAGATCGGGGAAGCTTTCTCTTGTTTTCATTGTCATATTCATTCCTCTCTTCATGGGGATTTTGTCACGAGCTTAGTACTGCCGAAATGTCTCCTTCATCACTTTCTCTTCCAGTGCAATGCGGTTGAACAGCGTGAGCAGATGCAGCACAAACAATGGCGTAAACACGATCCATGCTTGAGAAATGAGCGCGAATGCGATCAGTTCCGGTATGATGTTCATATAATAATTTGGATGGCGGATGTGTTTGAATAGCGGGCTTTGCACAAGCTTATGATCTTTGGCGATATACAGCTTAAACGTCCAGAACGGGCCAAGTGTGCGAATAACGTAAACCAAGCTGGCCATGGAGAACGCATACACCAACAGTCCGGCGATCGTCAACGCGTTAAATTGAACGTCATTTACAAAAGCGAATACGATGCAGCTCAAATAAATGAAGCCTTGCACAATAATTAACAGCTTGCTGTTGGTTGTTCCGTACTCAATCCCCCCGCGGGCCTTGATCTGCTTCTCGTTGTGGGCGGAGATGAGAGCTGACGGGACACGAAGCAAGCATATGACAAGCAAAATAAAACCGATGATCATGTAGTCAACTCCTTTTGAAATGAAATCAATGGCTTGGAACGGTCAGTATATCGATGATGTCGCCGATCGTACCGCACGCCGCAATGCCGGACGGATTGACGGCCGGTCCGAACTTCGCCTGCAGCCGCTGCAGCAGTTGCAGCATTAAGATGGAACTCATACCGTATTGGGATAACGGAGCCTGCAGCTTCAAGTCATCCGGTTGCACTCCCAGCAAGTCGGCTAGGATATGCAGCACCTCATGCTCGGAATGCTCAGGCTCGAACCCGGATGGAGCGGAGCCGTTTACTGCCGGTTCATTTTCGGGCTGTCCCGCTCCTCCCTTCTCCCCGCTCGCCAAACTGGCGATATCGGCGGAATAGGATTGGCGCCGATTTCCGATCCAACAGCTCTCCTTGGAGAACGGGTAAGTCGGAAGACTGATTCGCTGCGGTCTGGATTCACCGTAAATCACCTCCCAATCCACATCGAGTCCCTTCACCCACAGCTCCAGCAATTTATTGTACTTGCGCCGTTTGATCCATTGCTCTACCGCTTCCATCAATTCTTCATCCGCTTTAAATATGGCTATCATTTCTTTGTTTTGTTGCACGAGGCCTTCATGCGCCTCTGCCGCTTCCCCGCCGTGTTCCAAATAAATCCCCAGCTTATTGGCCAGCTCTCCGATGGAAGAGGCGATGAAGCCCGCACGTGCCTCCATCGCTTCCCGTCCTGTCTGAAGCGTGTAGGCGATTCTGGTCAATTGTTCGTCCGTGTAATCGCGCTTGCGGAGCTCATTCAACAATTGTCTTGCCTGTTCTTGCAAGCGCTCTTTCGTTTTGGCCGACAGCACAATAACCGCAGGGTTTTGTGGCGACACGACGAACGTATCCGATGCTTGGGCAGCGTCCTGCGGAATATATTCCTCCAATATGACATGTGCGTTGGACCCGCCGAATCCGAAGGAGCTGACTCCCGCCCTTCTGGGCATATCGTAGCCGTGCTGATCTTTAAGAGCGGTCCATTCCTGTGTTTCCCGGACGATGTAGAACGGGCTGCCTTCGAGCTGGATATAAGGATTTAGTTTGTCGGCATGCAGACTTTTTACGAGCTTCCTGTGCTTCATCTGAAGTAGTACTTTGATGACTCCGGCAATGCCCGCAGCCATTTCCAAGTGACCGATATTCGTCTTGACCGAGCCGATGCCGCAATAGGCTGGTCTCGTCTGTGCGGCACTGTTCAGGGAACCGAACTGCTGGAGCTGCTGGAATGCCGATTTAAGCGCGTTGATCTCGATCGGATCGCCAAGTGGCGTGCCGGTGCCGTGTGCTTCGATGAAGCTGACTGTCGCCGGATCGATATTGGCTTTGGCATACGCGGTTTTCAGCAGAGCCGTCTGCGCCTTTGGATTCGGGGCGGTGAGCGAGTTTGCTTTGCCTCCGTGGTTCACGCCGGTGCCGCGGATGATGCCGTAAATATGATCCCCGGCAAGCTCGGCATCCTTCAGCTTCTTCAGGACGATCATGCCGACTCCTTCGCCGCGCGCATAACCGTCCGCTTGTTCCGAAAACGCTTTGCATCTGCCGTCCTTGCTCAGCATGCCTGCTTTATTCAAGCTGATATGCGCATCGAGCGATAAAATGGTGTTCACGCCTCCTGCCACCGCCGCGTTGCAATCGCCAGAGCGGATCGCCGCGATGGCTCGGTGAATCGCGACAAGCGAGCTTGAGCAGGAAGTTTCAATCGGTTCGCTGGGCCCGTGCACATTCAAGAAATAGCTCATTCGGTTCGGACCGACCGATGGCACGGTCGCCGTAATCGAGTAGGCTTCAAGCGCTTCATCAGCTTGGGCCATCAGTACGTTATAACCACTGTTGCCAGTGCCGATGAACAAGCCCAAATCAGTGCCGGACAGGCTTGAAGCCGAGTAACCCGCATCCTCGATCGCTTTCCATACATACATCATCAACAAACGCTGCTGCGGGTCCATAAGATCGGCTTCCCGCGGCGATATGCCGAAAAACAGCGGATCGAACTTGTCGATGTCGGCTATAAACCCGCCCCATTTGACGTTTGTTTTACGCCGTTCCTGATGCGGATCCCCGTAATGCGCCTCCCAATCCCAACGGTCTTTGGGGACTTCGGACATACAATCTTTGCCGCCGACAAGATTTTCCCAGAACTGATCCACATCGTCCGCCATCGGGAACCTGGCACTCATGCCGATAATCGCGATAGGTTCATTTTGTGCCGAAGCGTAATCGGCTAAAGGAACGGTTGCGTCTGCCGCCAACTGCGGGCCAACGTTGGGCCGGTCGGAAGAAGGTCGGTTGAACGCGGTCAGCGGCCTCGTTGTGGGTGCCGGAGCCGTTGCCGGGACCACCATTACATCGCTCAGCTTGTTTGGATACTCTTGAACGAGGTACTCGGCAAGCTGGAGAACGGTAGTTCGCTCGAAAAACAATGCTGGCGTAAGCTCCAACTCGTATGCCAGATTCATTTGGTTCGCCAGTTCCGTAAACAGGATGGAATCGAAACCGTACTCACTCAGCTCGACAGCCGCATCGATATCCGACGGTTTGACCTTCAGCATTTTGGCCGCCATCTGCGTCACGGACGACCGGATTTTTTCCGCTAACTTGTCGGTACCGGTTTTGCCGGCGTAAGAAACAGCGGCATGTTCCGATTCCGGCTCGTAGTCGTCGGGTGTCGATTCTCCCGCCTCGGAATGCGTAAGATCGTCGGGAACCCAATAGCTGTTTCGGGCAAAAGGATAAGTCGGGGCGTGCAGGAGCTTTGGCTTGACATCCCCATACAAGCTGTTCCAGTCTACAGACACTCCCTCCTCCCATAATTGTGCAATTCGTTCCTGATCCCCGGCGCTGGCGAGTTCGCGAATCAGCGCTTCCGCATCAAGCCGACCCTCGCCCGAAGGACAAGCCGTTAACGGAACGGAAGCGTTCCCGGAAGTAGCGGAGTTGCCCCGCTTCCGCCCGCTTTCCAAATAAAGCTTGAGCTGCTCGACAAGATCACGAACATCCGAAGCTACAAAAGCGGCTCTGCTGTTCATGGCGCATCGTCCGGTTTGGAACGTATAAGCGATATCGGCTAGTCGAACGTCCTGATGGGGATTGGACAAATAGTGCACGAGCTTGAGTATATACTGCCTAAGCCGCTCATCACTTTTAGCCGACAATGGAACGATCGTCGCTATCGCGCTAAATAACGATTCCGGCCCGGGCTGCGCCGGCGGAACGTATTCTTCCATAACGAGATGAGCGTTGCTGCCGTTTGCGCCAAAGGAGCTGATGCCCGCGCGGAGCGGAATCTCCCACTTTTGCCCGTTCGCAAGCATAACTTTTCTGGTCCAGGCTTTATTGCCGCGCTCGACATAAAAGGAAGTAGACTCGAAAGGAATAAACGGATTGAGCTCTTCCGCATGCAAGGAAGGAAATATTTCTTTGTGCCTGAATTGCAGCAGCAATTTGGTCAAGCCGGCTATGCCCGCCGCCGCCTCCAAATGCCCGATGCTGGACTTAACGGAGCCGATGGCGCACGTCTGCTTATCGGTGCCTGCCGCCCCAAAAACGCGCTCAAGCCCCTGCAGCTCAATCGGGTCGCCTAAAGACGTACCGGTTCCATGCGCTTCAATATAGCCAATGGTTCCGGGGGCGATATGGGCTGCGTCCAATGCGCTTGCAATAACTTCAGACTGGGCGACAGGATCGGGAACCGTAGCTCCGGAAGTTCGCCCGGTATGGTTAAGAGCCGAGCCTTTGATCACGGCATAAATCGGGTAGCCCTGTTTTTCCGCTTCGGCCACCGTCGTGATAAGGACCGCTCCTACCCCTTCGCCCGGCACATATCCATCGCCGCCCTTCCCGAAGCTGCGGCACTTCCCTTCCGTAGATAAGAACTTGGCTTGTTTAAGGAACACATATTTATGGGGATGCGTAACCAGGTTGACTCCCCCGGCGATGGCATAACGGCACTCCCCCCGCCTGATGCTTTCGCAAGCCAGATGAATGGCCGTCAACGACGACGAGCACATGCTGTCTACTGCCATGGACGGGCCGTGAAAATTCAAATGGTAAGACACCATATTCGGAATGGATGCCGCATTGACGCCGAACGCTGCAGGCTCGCCGCGCTGCGACAGTTCTGCGCTGAAGAGCTCGTAGTGGCTCCAGAACACTCCTGCAAAAACGCCCACGCTCCGGCTGCCTGACGACGCATCGTCATGGCGATTTCGGTCAATGAGGAAACCGGCGTCTTCACATGCTTCCCATGCGGTTTGCAAAAATAATCTCGACTGCGGATCCATCATCTCTGCTTGATAAGGTGAAATATGAAAAAACAAAGGATCAAAGTCGTCAATCCGGTTCAAAAATCCGCCGTACCTGTAGTAATCGTCGATATTATAGGGCAGGCGTTGATTTTGCCATCTTTCCTTCGGAATGCCCGCGATGCAATCTTTGCCTTCCTTCAGATTGCGATAAAACTCGTCCAGATTATCGGCTTTGGGATAGCGGCCGGCCACGCCAATGACGGCGATGTCTTCCCCATCCGGCTCCCGACGAAGCATGTCCTCCCGGCTTGATTCCTTATGAAACGATACAGGCTGCCCTCCCGTTTCATTGGGATTCGGATTCGTTTCCTCAAGCAACAAGTTTGCCCGCAAATGTTCGCGGATGAGATGCTCTTCCCCGTAAAGTACGGTCAATTGCGGCTTATCTTGAGACAAGATGCGATCAAGCAGTTGCATCCCTTCTTCTGTGGGCAGCAAAGTCAATCCCGAAGAAGCATATGCCCGCCGCAGCTTTTCATCGATCTGCATGCCGCCTTCCGCCCACAGTGGCCAGTTGATCGTATAAGTTCGCCCCGATCGACGGCCCTGATTTGCATTCTCGCTGCGCTGCAGCGCCATGCGGTCCATGGCGGCATTTGCACCCGCGTAGTCGGATTGCCCCCGATTGCCGAGCACGGCCGATACGGATGAGAAGGCGACAAAAAAGCCCAGCACTTCGTTTTGCAGCGCCTGATCCAAATTCCACATCCCTTGGATTTTGGGCAGCAGCACATCGTCCAAATCAGAGGCTAATTTGTGTGCGATCAGTTGATCGTTGACTGTGCCTGCACAGTGAAATACCCCTTCAATCCGGCCCCACTGCGTTTTGAAGAAGTTTATGGCCTGCTCAAGCCCGCCGAGTTTCGTTACATCCGCTTGCACATAGACGGCTTCCGATCCTTTTTCGCGAATCCGTTCAAGCTTCTGTTCGATAGCCGCATCGTGGCCGGATCTGCCGATCAAGGCAAGCTTGACCTTCGTTTGTCCGGCAATATGGTGTGCAAGCCTATACCCTAGCCCCCCCGTTCCGCCTGTAATGATGTACGCGCTGCCCGGTCGATACGGCGACTGGTACGGTGTCTGGTGAGGCAGCTCTGAAAGCGCCGTTTCCTTCAGTCGACGAACGCAGCGCTGCAAAAGATCGCCTCTATACCAAATACTGGCCGTGCCTGCTGAACGGGACAAGGCTTCGCGCTCGATCAACCCGACAGCTTGCTCGCACGCTGCCGGACTGGACAAGTCCAATTTGATGATCTGGGCGCACAGGTTGGGATATTCCAGAACCGCAGTTCTCAGCAGGCCCTCAAGCCCGAAGACATCCCCCTCCCGATCGTCGGCGTCCGCGACGATTTGCAGCAGCAGCCCTTCAGGATGCAAATGAAGCTGTTGTTGAAGCAAGCTGAACACTGCTGCGAATTTTTGCCGGTACTCCGCCGTCGCATCCAGCATCCCGGATGGAAGCGCAACAACCTGACTGACGCCCGGCTGCCGCTCAATTCGGGTTTTCCAACCCGCGGATTCGTTGTAGAGCACCACGATACGAGGAAGGCTCCCCGATGTTTTCGCTGTAGATCGCTCATTCGGTTCAGCCTGCATCCACACCGGCTCATAGATAAGCGGACGCCCTGGCTTCTCGACATGGGGCTGACTTTCCGTTCCCATTACAGGAGGAGCCTCCCTGTGAATAGGACATGGATCGGATGAATTCGGAGCGTCGGCGTCCTGAAAAGCCTGTTCCCAGTTCGTCCGCAAATATTGCGTCAACTTCTCAACCGTTGAGTACTCGAACAGCAACGTCGGATACAGAGACGCCCGTACTTTTCGCTCCAACAGCTTCACGAATTCCAACAGCTGGATTGAATCCAATCCGAGCTCATAAAAACCGGCTTGAGGGTCGATCCGTTCGGCGGATGTGTTCAGCACACGAGCGATTTCCCGCATAAGAAACGTGGCGATCGTGGCTTCGACATCATCGTCGTCAGCATTTTTCGGTCTCGCCGCTTGGTGGAGCTCCGCTCTGGCTTCCTTCGGGCCGGGCTGCGGCGCGGCTTCGATTAGGCCGGTAATAAGCTGCGGCCGGCGAATGCGCTTCGCTTTCAAATTGCTGAATTCAGCCAGCAATTTCCCTTCTTCACTGCAGATGGAAATACTGCGGGAGATCATATCCGCGTCGGTCGACATGTCGCTTTCCGCCTGTTCCGTATATGTGTAAATTTGGGCGGGCAGCTTGCCGTAAACGACAAATCTTTCAATCGTAAACGGGATATAGGGCGTACCCTCCGCCTCCTCCTGAGACGCATTCCGAGCCAGCCTGAAAGACGTTCCGGCGAAGGTAGACCCGTCAAGCAGTGCGGCGTGAGCATAAAATTTATCGAGATGCCGCTCGGCCAGGCTGCTTACATGCAGCTCCATCCATTCATGCCGCCCTTGCCGGTAAACGGTTCCGAGCGTCTTCATAAACGCAAAGTGCTCAATGTCGGCTTTACGGGCAAAAGCGTATACCTCATCCATATCCCACCGCTTGTCCGCCTGCCGGTTTAAAGCCGGAATGACGGGCCGCCTCTCCGCTTCCGTTCCGTTCAGCACATAGAGCTGACATTCCATGTTAACTACAACCGCTACATCTGCATCCACGTGATTTTCAGACAGCACTTTTCGGCTTGAAACGGTAATTTCTGTGTGGTCTTCAAACCGCGTGAACGCTGCATAAATATCGATGTCAAACTGTTCGGAAGTTACGATAGGCTGCTTGAAGACGACGTTTCTCAGTTCGATGGACTGCGTTCGCAACGAGCTGGCGCTGAGCCTGTATACCATATCCAGCAGGACGACGCCCGGAAGTGTGCAGATGCCGTGGACACGATGGTGCTGCACCAAATAGTCGCCGTGACGGAGCCGCTGTAAAAAAGTGTCTGTTGTCGGCAGCTTCATGCTCTAACCCCTCTCCTTTCTCAAACCTTGATGTAGTCAAAAAAGCCGGCCGCCGGTGCTGGAGCCTGTTCCGCCGGATCAGGCCAATGTCTCATCCGGTTGAATTGGACTTCCGGACATGTCAATGGATGTGGAACCATGTGCGTAGCGGGTATCCCCTCATTGCTGACGATGAGATGCGCATTGTTGCCGCCAAGGCCGAAAGCGCTGATGCCCGCACGCAAAACGCCGTTCCCGTCGCCCCACGGCTGATGCGTCTGCACGATGTAGAAAGGAGAATCGTCGAACTGAAAACGCGGATTGGGTCGGTCGCAGTGCAGCGTGGGCGGCAGCTCCCGATGGACGAGCGACAGCAGCACCTTAATGAAGCTGGCTATTCCCGCAGCGCTTAGCAGATGCCCGATATTGCTCTTGACGCTGCCGACGCCGCAAAACTGCCTGACATCCGTATATTTGGCGAAAACGCCGGTCAGCGCCTTCAGTTCGAGCGGATCGCCGATCAATGTCCCCGTTCCGTGCGTCTCGATGTAGCTAATGGTTTCCGGATGAATACCCGCGTCTTGAATCGCTTGCTCCAGCAGCTCCTTCTGCGCTTCCGGATTCGGCGTCGTAATGCCCATCGTATGCCCGTCGTTATTGACGGCGCTGCCGTCAATTACGCCGTATATGCGGTCATTGTCCGCAATCGCCTTGGTTAGCGGCTTCAGCAGAACGACCCCGCACCCTTCTCCGAGTCCGATGCCGTCTGCGTCCGCGCTAAACGTTTTGCAGCGCGAATCCGGCGATAATACGCCAGCGGCGCCCAGCACCTCGAAAGGCGCCTCATCCAGCAAGATGTCGACTCCCCCGGCGAAGGCCAGAGCGCATTCGCCGTTTTGGATGCTTTTCACCGCCAGGTGAATGGCTGTCAGCGCGCTGGAGCATGCGGTATCAATGACCATGTTGGGTCCCTTTAAGTTATAAAAATGGGACAGGTGAGCCGCGATGAAGTTTTGTCCGATGCCGACTACCGTTTCTTTGCCGTACGTATCCAATTTGGAAGAAAAGTTGCCTGTTCTGGCTCCCACAAACACTCCCGTCTGCGTGTTCCACAGCTCCTTCTTCCCATATCCGGCATCCGCTGCCGCTTCTACACTCACTTCAAGCAGCTGGCGCTGCAGCGGGTCCAGCTGCACGGCCTGCGACTCGCTTATACCGAAATAGGCAGGATCGAATTGCTCGATATCGTCAAGGAACGCCCCCATTCTTTCGGCGCTATTGGCTTGTCCTGCTCCGGCCGTCAAGCGCCGTCTGGAAGCCGGCATTTCTTTCAGGCTGTCCTTCCCTTGCTTCAGGTTAGACCAAAATTGCAGCGGATTGGCGGCATCCGGGAAATGGCAGCCGATACCGATAACGGCGACTTTATTAGCAGCTTCTTCAGGCGACCAGCCGGCGAACTTTCCGGATTGCGGGTGCACCGATTCGTGCTGCGGCTGCCGGTCGGAGAGCTCGCTGCGTGCTGCCGCAACGAAATGCTCCGATGAAGCAAACAGAGCCGTCAGCTCTGCCGTATAAGCGCGGACGAAATGATTCGCCAGCTGCCGCAGTGTCGGATGCTCCAGAATAATGGACGGATCGACGGACACGCCTGCCAAATGACGATCCATCGACACAATGACCTGAGCCAGCAGGATGGAATCCATGCCGTACTGCTGAAAAGGCGTATCCGCATCGATCCTCGAAGCGTCTATTTTCAGCTCTTGAGCCAATAAGTCATGCAGCCAAGCCAATGTGTGGCCGTGCAGCCGGTCATGGCTCCAGGTCAGGTTTACGCTTGCAGCGGTCGGCCGCTCTCTGGAGGCGGATGGAGCTCTGTAGCTGCTTTTGCGACTCAACCCTATGTCTGGCCCGGCAGCTTCCCTGTCCAGCACAGCCGGAAGCACAACCGGGCCCAATCCTCCCGCCACAATCCGGTCCAACAGCTGCAGCCCTTCGGCATCGGTAAGGGTGAGCAGTCCTGTCTGTTTATAAGCAGCGCCTACAACTTCACCAAAGCCGGTCTCTTTCCAGCTGGGCCACTGGATGCTGACGATCGGACAATCGCCTGCCCGGGCTTCCGCAAAATAATCCATGTACGCATTGGCCATGGCGTAATCGCTTTGCCCGACAGCGAGTGCCGGAATGACGGACGATACGGAAGAAAACAGCGCAAAAAAGCGCAAAGGCTCCTGAAGGAGCGCATCGTAAAGCACATGAAGCCCGCGCACCTTAGGGTCCATGACTCTCTGCACAGAAGGCGCGGTCTTGCGGATAAAGGCAGGATTTGCTCCATCGACCAGACCCGCGCAGTGAATCAGTCCTCCGACGGGACCGAGTGTGCGGCGAATATGATCCACCGCCTCCCGGACGTCCTTCTCGCAGGTCAGATCGACCGCCAAAACTTGCACCTGCACGCCTTGACCTTCCAGCTCCATGACCGATTTGATTTTCTCGGCCACATCGGATCGTTGTTCCGCAAGCTGCGCACGTTCCGCATACTGGCCCCATTGTTCCCGAGGAGGTAGCGGCTCCCGCCCGCTTAGCACCAAGCGCGTAATCCCGTGCTTCTGCACAAAGTGCCGGGCGCACAGCAGGCCAAGCCCTCGGGTGCCCCCGGTAATCCAAAGCGCCTGATCGCGCGGAAACGGGCCGGCTATCCTGGATGAGCTGCGGATCTCATCCGCTTCGCTTAAATAAGAGCTCCAGCGCTGCCCATCCCGGTAGCACACTTCCGGGTCCCTGCTGTCGCTCAGGAACTCATCCGCAATTTGCCGAGCCAACCGTGCGGCAGGCGTCCCCGGCTCCACATCCATATGCCTTGAACGAAGGCGGCTGTATTCGCTTTGCAGCATCCGGTACAGCCCGGCGCGCCCCGCCCCTTTAAGTTGAATGGAGGCATTCTTGAACGATTCTAGACCTCTCGTAACAAACAGCAATGTCACATCGTCCCGTTTGTTCGTTTCGATCCACCGCTGCAGCCACGTTAGCCAGCCATGGTGAACCGTTGCTTCCCCGTATTCCCCGGGCCCCGCTTCCACTGCACAGCCCGTTAAATCGATAACCCCGATCAATCGGGACAACCGGTCCTCAGACAGCTGGGACGGAAGCTCGTCTTCTTCCCAAATCACGGACTCTGCCAAATCACGCGCCAACTCCGAGGCCAGCAGCTTGTTTTCTTTTGCCGTCAAAATGGCAATTGTTCCTTCGATGTCTCTGGCTTTACCCGCGGAGGATAGCTGCCAGCGCTTGTGCAGGAACGTCATCGTACGGGCTGGCACCGAAGGGGAATGAATTGCATGCTGCGACCGATCGTCCCCCTCCGAGCTGCCGCCTGGACTGGGGCCGAGCTGAGGGGCCCAGCAGCGCTCTTTGGCGAACGGATAAGGAGGCAGACTGACGCGCCGCGGAACGCTTTCCGCATGGAGCGGACTCCAGTCCACTTGCAGTCCTTTCACCCACAGCTCCAGCAGCTTGCCGTAAGCCCGCTGATCAAACCATGCGCGGACAACTTCGTTCCATGCTTCATCGGATGCCAATAACGTCATCGTCTCTTTATGAGCCTTCACTTGCCCCCGATAGATCCCCTCCACGCCCTGCATATTTCCTGAAATAAACGCTTGAAGCTTCTCCTGCAGTTCTGCGGTGGAATGGACAAGGCAGCCAAGCCGCTCCTCCATCGCTTCCCTGCCGGTCTGCAAAGTAAAAGCAATGTCCGTTAACCGGCATGCCGAATCGCTGCTCCCGTTCAGCAGAGCGCCCAGCAGTTGCTTCGCCCGTTCCTGCAAGCGTTCCTCCGTCTTCGCGGACAGCACAATGACGGCCGGCTCGCGAGGCGCGGATGACAATGTCGGCTCCTCGATTTCGCCAGGCCTATACTCCTCAATGATCAAATGGGCGTTGGCTCCACCCGCGCCGAAAGAGGAAATGCCCGCCCTGCGCGGGGCTTTCTCCTTATTCCCGTTCCGCTCGATTTCCGGCCTTTTCCATTCCTGCAACTGTCGCTGCACAACGAAGGGCGTCGCGCCAAAATCGATGTTTGGATTCAACGTATGAGCGTGAATCGACGGCACTAGCAACTGATGCTTCATCTGTAAAAGCACCTTCGTCAATCCGGCGATGCCGGCCGCGCTTTCGCAATGCCCGATATTGGATTTGACCGAACCGATCGCGCAAAACTCCCGGTCCGCGGTATACGCCGCAAACGCCTTGGACAGCCCCGTGATTTCGATCGGGTCTCCAAGCGACGTCCCCGTCCCGTGAGCTTCCATATAGCTGATGCTTCTCGGATCGACGCCGGATTTGGCAATGGCTCTCCCGATGACGCCGGACTGCGCGCTCGGGTTCGGAACGGTATAACCGTTCGTTTTGCCGCCGTGATTGATCGCGGAGCCCTTGATGACTCCGTAAATATGGTCCCCGTCCGCTACGGCTTTGGATAGCGGTTTCAGAATAACCGCCCCCACGCCTTCGCCGGGCACATAACCGTCGCCGTCCGAGCCGAAGCTTTCGCAGCGGCCCTTGCTGGACAGGAAGCCGCCCTGATTCAGCATAATGTATTTGTTTGGATGCACCGATACGTTCACGCCGCCGGCGACGGCAACTTCGCACTCCTCATTCTGCAAGCTCTGGCAGGCAAGATGGATCGCGGTCAAAGAGGAAGAACACATCGTATCGACAGCCATGCTCGGCCCGTGAAAATTGCAAAAATAAGAAACGCGGTTCGCGATGGACGCCGGGTTGCCGCTGAGCGCAACAGGCTTATGCCCCAATGCCTGCGCTTGGGCGCCGTAGAGCTGGTATTCCTCGTACATGACGCCGACATAGACGCCGACGCGGTTTCCGAACTCGCCGTTTCTCTGTTCCCCCAGGGTATCCTTGGTATACCCCGCATCTTCCAAAGCTTCGTACACGGTTTGCAGAAACAGTCGCTCCTGCGGGTCCATCAGCTCCGCCTCTTTGGGGGAAATATTGAAAAACAGCGGGTCGAAGCAATCGACATCGTCCAAAAATCCGCCCCATCTGCCGCCACCTTTATTCGACCGGCCTTCGGCTTCGTTAGCATACAGGCGGTAATCCCAACGGTCCTGCGGAATTTCCGTTATACAGTCTTCGGCATTCATTAAATTGCTCCAAAATTGTTCCAGATTATTGGCTCGCGGATAGCGGCCCGCGAGGCCGATGATGGCTATATCCGTTGACGGCTTGGCAGATGGGCCGACGGCAGCGGATGCAAACCTATGCCCCGCCTTCGTACGAGACGTGCGTTTGACGATGTTGGCAGTGATGACGTTCCCGTTCGAAGCGGTCGAGGCATGCGTTTCGCCCGACGGTATGCTAAGCAGTTCGATCAGCCGTTCCCGATGAGACTTTACAAAATAGCGGGCTAACGCTCCAATGGTCTGATACTCAAACAGCAATGTTTTCGATAAGGTGCCGAAGCCGGATTCCAACTGCTTGGTCAACTGCATGACCATGATCGAGTCGATTCCGTAGTTCTCCATCGGAGCATCGGGTTCGATTTGATTTATCGGCAGCTTGAGCACGGAGGCGAGTGCCTTTTTCAAATAATCTGCCGTCTGTTCCGTCAGCGATCGTTCCGACATTTCCGCACCCCGTCGCGGACGTCCCTCGCCTAGGACCTGAACCTGCTGCCCGAATTTGCCGGGATGAGTGTTCATCAGGCGCTTTGCAATGTTATGCAGCGTACAGTATTCAATGAAGAACGCAGAGGTCAGCTCCAGCCGGAATTGCCGGTTCATCATGCTTGCCAGCTCCGCCAGCATCGTCTGGTCAAATCCGTATTCCGCAAGCTCAACGTCCTTGTCCAATTTTTCCGGCGCTACATGGAGGATGCTTGCAGCCATATGCATCAAAGTGTGCAGTAGTCCCTGCTTCGTTACGTCGCCCGCAGCTCCCGCAGCAGGCCCGGAAGCGGCTCTCTCGTGCCGAGTTCCATAGACGTACCATCTCGCCAGCAATTCCTCCTTGAGTCGGGATGTGCGTCCGTGAACGACTGTCACTTGGTAGTCGTCCAATTGGAACGCCCGGTAAAACATGCCGAGGCCCGCTTCCGTCGTCATCGCTTTCATCCCGACGCTGTGCAGAAGTAGTTGTTCCGCATCCGCTTCCAGGCGCATGCCGCCTTCTTGCCAGAGCGGCCAATTCAACGCCAGCGTTTTCCCATGGCGCCGTCCGGACGCCGTTAGCTCGCTCCTGTACTGCGCGTAGCTGTCCATGAAGGCATTGGCTGCCGCATAGTCGGCTTGCCCCGGATTGCCGAACATGCCGGCCAACGAAGAAAAGAGAACGAAGAAATCGAGCTGCATCTCCCGGCTCGCCTCGTCCAAATGAACAGTTCCGCATACTTTGGGCGCCAGCACTTCTTCCGCTTCGGCTTCCCGTTTGTTCAGGATAAAGTTGTCCCTTACGATTCCCGCACTGTGAATAATGCCGTGAAGCTTGCCGTATGTTTGTCGGATGTGCTTCATAAGGTCCGATACCGCCTGCCGATCCGCTACATCAGACTGCCGGTACACCAATTGGGCGCCGGCTTGCTCCAGTTTATTCAGCTCTTGCAGCGTATCGCCGCTTAGCTCCGATCTGCCGGTCAAAATCAGCACCGGCCTGTGCGCTTTCGCAGCGATTTCCCTGGCAAAAATAAGTCCGAGTCCGCCCATTCCGCCCGTGATCAAATAAACGCCGCCATCTCTCCAAGGCATGTCAGCCCGTTTCCCTGCCGATGGGAGTTCGTTCCATGACTTCTCATACCGTTTACCTGCGCTATAGCGGATATGCATCTCGGCTGCCGTACCGTTTTCTTTCAATAGGGCAGCAATCTGGCTGGCGTTCATTCCCGGGTCGACTTCAATCAACTGGGCGGACAGCTTCGGATTTTCAAGAACAGCCGTTCTCAATAGCCCCGAAAGCGCCGACAACAAATGCAGCTGCCCCTCATTCGCTACTACCGTCTGGATCAAAACTTTCCCATCTGCTCCATCCACGTTATGGCCGATCATCCGCCGAATTTCGCCGAGCGCCCGCAAAGCGGCCGCGCGGAATCGCTGTTCTATCCCGTTGTTTTCCGGATGCTGGCGCATCTCATCTTCCGGAGCCAGCGCGATGCATGCCGCGCCGCCGTTCATTTCGACGGCAATCTGGTCTTTCAGATCAGTATAAGGCTCGCACAGCATGACGATATGCCGGTCGTAAGCGGAAGCGGGAGCGTCGGTTTGCAAGTCCCGCTCTTTCCATTCAGGCACCAGCAGCAGCGTATTTTCGTCAGAAAGCTTCATCGCCGCATCGTGTTCGCCTTCCAATATCCGGCTGCTCACCCCTTGCATGCGCACGCAAATGCCGCCGTTATCGTCGCAAATGTCGATGTCCAGCTTTTGCAGTGTATCCGGGCTGCGTCTGCCTTCACTGTACCGAACATACGCCCACATGGAGGACGCGCAGGGACGAAACACATCAAGCCGTTCCAGGGCAAACGGTACCGCAGGCTGTTTTATGGGCAGGCCTTCATGCCCGGTTCCCAGCCATAACCCGATGGACGCTTGGAGAGCGGCATCTATGGTGGCGGGATGCAGGACGTACCGGGCTTGATCGTCCTCCAGAGCGGAATGGAGCTTCAAGCAGGCGAGCGCTTCGTCCTGCCCTACATACAGCGTATCCAGCGCCTGATGAAAGTGACCGTAATGCAGCCCCAGCTCGTCATAAGCTTGATAGCAAGCTTCTTTAGAAACGGTATTCAGGCTGCAGCGGGACCGCACTTCCGCCAAATCGACGGACAGCGAATCTGCGTATTCCATAATCACTGCACTGCCGAAGCTGGATAGAACAGGTTCCTCAGCCTGTTGACTGCAATCCCGCGCAAATATCTCGTAACGGATTTCTCCATCGTCTTCGCCGGGACGAATTGCGATGTTCACTTCGATCGGCTCGTCCTCCAGACCGATAGGCTTCGTCCATGCGATCTGCCGCAGCGAGACGACGGAACGTTCCGGTGCCAACCCGCCCAACGCATTCTCCACGGCGGCCCGCGCCATTTCAAGATAGCCGGCTGCTGGCAATACTTTCTTGCCCTTCACCACATGATCCGCGAGGAAAAATTCGTTCCCCGTAAAGGTGGAAGTGTATTTCTGCTCCATCAAATCCGAAATATTCCGATGCAGCAGCGGGTGAAGATAGGAAGCGCCGACTGCGGACGCAGCGCCCGAATACAGCGAGAGGGCTGCTTTCTTCTCATATTCCGGCACCCAGCAGCGCTCTCTGGCAAAAGGATACGTCGGCAAGCCGATGCGTTTGCGCGCGCCATCTTGATGGAGTATCGTCCAATCCAAACGCAGCCCGTTCACCCACAGCTCAAGCAGCTTGCTGTACTTTCCTTTTCGAACCCACTGCGCGACGGTGCCCTGCATATCGTCGTCAGACGACAGCAGAGACAGCGGCTCTTGGCCGCTCTTCGCTTGTCCGCTGTAGATACCTTCAAGGCTGGTCCTGCCTTCCATAAAATGTTCCAGCTTCTCCATCAAATCCGCTATGGATTCGACCAGCATACCGAGCCGCGCTTCCATCGCTTCCCGCCCTGTCTGCAGCGTATAGGCCATGTCCGCCAAATGGCGGTCGGCATAGCGCTGCTCCCGCAGGGCGGCGAGCAGCCGGCTTGCCAATGCGTGAAGCCGCTCCTCATTTCTCGCGGACAGCACGATCATTGCCGGACGGGCCGGCTGGGCAGGAGCAGAAGAAGCTGCCGGCTCGCCCGGCACATACTCCTCGATGACGACATGAGCGTTCGAACCGCCTGCGCCGAAAGATGAAATGCCCGCGATCCGCGGCGCTTCTATCATGACTCCGTCGATCTCGACCGCGGGTCTCTCCCAGTCGCCCAGCTTCTGCTGGACAACAAAAGGAGTTTGATCGAAGTCGATGTTCGCGTTGGTCCGCTGCGAATGGATGGACGGAACAAGCTGCCCGTATTTCATCTGCAAAAGCACTTTGGTGACGCCGGCAATGCCCGCAGCGCTTTCACAGTGGCCGATATTCGATTTGGCTGAGCCGATGGCGCAGAAGCCTGTATCCTGCGTGTACGCTCTGAAAGCTTTGGTCAGGCCGGCAATTTCAATCGGGTCTCCCAGCGAAGTGCCGGTGCCGTGAGCCTCGATATAACTGATGCTGCGCGGATGAATGCCGGCCTCTTTGATCGCCCTGCTGATGACACTCGCTTGCCGGTTGGGGTTAGGGACGGTATATCCGTTCGTCTTGCCGCCGTGGTTGACGGCCGTCCCCTTAATTACGCCATAGATCCGGTCTCCATCGGCAATTGCCTTGGCGAGGGGTTTGAGCAGAATGACCCCCACTCCCTCTCCCGGCACATAACCGTCGCCGCCTTCTCCGAAGCTCTCGCACCTGCCTTTGCTCGACAAGAACCCGCCCTGCGTCAGCATCAAGTATTTATTCGGATGCACCGAGACGTTGACGCCTCCCGCGACCGCGACCGCACATTCTCCTTTTTGCAAGCTTTGGCATGCCAGATGAATGGCGGTAAGGGATGAGGAGCACATCGTATCTACGACCATGCTTGGGCCGTGGAAATTGCAAAAATAGGAGACGCGATTGGCGATAGAAGCCGGATTGCCGTTCAACGCAAACGGTTCTTTGCCCGTCAGTTGAGCTTCGGCGCCATATAGCTGATATTCCTGATACATGACGCCGACAAACACCCCTGCGCTGCCCGCCGACTCCGTCCCCGGCGGTCCGGCCACCGTTTCCCGCGTATACCCTGCGTCTTCAAGCGTTTCATACACACATTCCAGGAAAAGGCGCTCCTGCGGATCAATCCGTTCTGCTTCCCTGGGAGAAATATGGAAAAAGAGCGGATCAAACCGATCGACGCCTTCCAGAAATCCGCCGCATATGCCGGAAGGCGCGCCTGCCCCGCCCTGCCGCTCACCGGCATGAATCCGATCATTCCAGCGGCTATGCGGAATTTTCGTAATGCAGTCTTTGCCGTTTTTCAAATTGTCCCAATACTCGTGAATATTGGCTGCCCCCGGGTAACGCCCGGACAGACCGATAATCGCAATTTCGGGCGGTTGCTGCGCGGCAGTCGAAGAAACCGTCGTAGAAGGTGCCGATTGCGTCAGGACTGTCTCTGCCAAGCGTGTGGCTTTGGCCGGTCGTCTGAAGCGCTCCTTCTTCCCGCTTTCGGAGTGCCGGGCTTGCGCGGCGCTCCTGTCTGCGGCCGGGAAGCCCGGCGCGCCAATGGGCGTGCCGAGCAGCTCCGTCAGCTTGCTGCGGTGGGAACGCAAAAAATATCCGGTCAAATCCTGCATATTGTGATATTCGAAAAACAACGTTTTTGGCAGCGGTCCGAAGACCGTCTCCAGTTGATCCGTCAGCTTCATGACCATAACGGAATCGATCCCGTATTGCTCCAGCGGGGCGTCCGCTTCAATTTGCCGCTCCGGCAGCATGATGACGGCCGCAAGCAGCTTTTTGAGATAGTCAGCCGCACGTTCCCGAAGAACTTCGTCTTCTCCCGGCTCCGGTTCAGCGGGGATGCTGCGTCTGCCATCGGCTGCGGACAGCAGGGATTGGAGCTGCTCCGCAGCGTTTTCATGACCGATTCGGCCTTGTTTAATCTGGTTGTATAGAAGTGACAGTTGTTCTTTCATCGGTGGCACCTCGCTATTGAATAAGTGTAGCCAACAGCTTCTCCAGCTCTTCGGGGTCGGTAAATTGTTCCAACGAGCATTCACCGCTTCTGACTTTTTCAACAAGCTCGCGCCAAATTGTCTCCCGGTCCGGCTGCGCGGATGTATCGGCATTCGCGGCATTCAAGTCGGCGCGTCCGGTCAGTCCCATGAAGCTTCTGATTTTGCCGACATCGCCGTGCATGACCGCAACTTGCGGCTCCCTCAGAGCAAGCGCCAGATCGAGCGCCTTCATGCCGGTTTCACGGTCCATGGGAGTCATACCGGATAGCTGCTTCATTTTGTTGCGCGCCCGCTCATCCATCTGCATGCCGCCATCTTCCCAAAGAGGCCAGTTGATGGACAACGTATGGCCGTGGCGCTCGCCAGCCGCCGCCAGTGCGTTCCTGTACTTCGCATATCGATCCATAAAAGCGTTGGCCGCAGCATAATCCGCCTGGCCCGTATTGCCGACGATTCCCGACAATGAAGAAAACAGCACAAAAAAATCGAGTTCAAACTCCCGGCTCGCTTCGTCCAAATAAACGGTGCCCGCTACTTTCGGAGCCAGAACCTGATCGATGTCATGCAGCGGTTTATTGATCATGAAGCTGTCGCGAATTATGCCCGCGCTGTGGATAATTCCGTTCAGGCCCCCGAATTGCCGGCGAATATCGCGCATGAGTTCCTTTACGGCTTCCAGATCGGATACGTCGGATTGCCTGTAAACCACTTTGGCGCTCATGGACTCAAGCTGATGCAACTGCCGCTCGCGCGTTCGGTCCAATGGGGATCTGCCGGTAACGATTAAGGTCGGACGGTTCGCGCAGCGGGCGATGTGTTGAGCCGTCTCATAACCTAGTCCGCCCATGCCGCCGGTGATTAAGTAAATCCCCCCATCCTTCCAAACTGTTTCCGGGGACCCCGGTTCGTCCAGTTCATTCCACGTCTCCGTATATCGTTTGCCCCGATCATAGCGGATATAGGTGTCTCCGGCGCTTGATTTGTTTTGCGTCAGTTTTCGAATTAGCGGTGAAGCTTCTTCGCCCGGCTCCGATTCGATGATTTGCACAATCACTCGCGGATTTTCCAGTTCGGCGGTTTTCAGCAGCGCGGATAAAGCCGAATACAGCTCGCATTGCCCTTGACCGGCGGTGAGCAACTGAATCAATACAGGCCCTTCCGGCCTGGACTTCAGTACGCGCTGAATCTGCCCGAAAGCTTGAGACACGGCGAATGAAAAGCCGCGTTCTATGCTTTCGCCTCCCGGAACGCGCTGGCGGTTATCGGCATTCAGCCGGAGGCACAAGGCCGGGTCCATCTCCCTCGAAATGCGATCGTGTATGGCGCTGTCGCTCCAAGGCTCGCACAGCATGACGATATGGCTGCTGAACAAAAGCTGCGGAACGATTTCCTCCTCCTGCTCCTGCCATTCGGGAACCAGAAGGAGCGTATCATGGACAACGGCTTCCTGTTCCACAGAAAGGTCGTCCCTCCAGCTTTTGGCGGTAAACCCTTTAAGCCGTACGCATACGCGTCCTTCGTCATCGCACACATCAAGGTCAAGCTTCTGCACGCGGTCCTGCGGGCCGCAGTTCTCGCTGTAGCGGATATACGCCCACATCTGCGAAGCGCACGGGTGAAGCACATCCGCTTGCTCCAGCGCGTACGGCACCATCGGTTGAACCATGTGCAGCGAACGGGACTGGGCGCCGATCGCAAGGCCGATGGAAGACTGCAGCGCAGCGTCCAGCAAACTGGGATGCAGCACGTAAGAAGCCAACGAATCCGCCGCATCGGAAGGCAGGGACAATCTGGCAAGCACCCGATCTTGACCTGTATATAAAACTTCGATGCCTTGCAGAGCTGCCCCGTATGCAAGTCCCATCTTGGCAAAAGCCGCGTAGCACTCTTCCGAATTCAGTTCGCGCGTACAAGACGCCTGGATGGCGGAGAGATCAAGCCGGAGCGGGCCGCAAGCTTCTTCCTGAAGAACTGCTCTTCCTTGACCATGAATTACCTCTGTGTCCATGCCTCCGTCATGCGCGGCTTCCCCGGTATAGATTTCGTACCGGATTTCGTTCCTGTCATCCTCGTACAGTCTGATGTGAACGGTCGTTTCCCCGCTCGTCACACAGATAGGGCTTGCCCACACGATATTCCGAAGCGATAGGACGTTCTGTCCGCTAGGCTGCTTTGCCGCCGCCTGTTTTACGGCTGCGCGGGCCATCTCCAGGTAGGCAACCCCGGGCAGCACTTTGCGCCCTTTGACGATATGGTCCGCCAGAAAAAACTCCTGCCCCGTAAACGTCGAGGTGAATCGTTGTTCCGCCAAATTCGACGTATTCCGGTGCAGAAGCGGATGAAGTGGGCCGTATATATGCACCGCTTCCGTTGCCGGCATGGGCCGCTTCACGTCAGCCGGCGGCAGCCAATAGGCTTCGCCGGCGAAAGGGTAAGCAGGCAAATGGATTCTGCGAGGTTTGATGTCCCCATACATCTTGTCCCAGTCAACCGGCACGCCCTTTACCCACATCTGTAACAGATCGGCGTACATTTTGCGCTCAAGCGCGGTCAAGACCGTTTCGCGCATCTCTTCTTCGGAAACAAAGAGAGAGAGAGCGTCAGACAGACGCTTAACCTGTCCTGTGTAGATGTCGTCAGGAAAATTTTGCGCTCCATTCGCAACGATGGCTTCCAGCTTTCGGACCAGTTCCTCCACCGAGCTGGCGGTAAACGCCAGCCGGTCTTCCATAACTTCGCGGCCGACCTGCAAAGTGTAGGCCACATCGGCCAACTGCGTATCCTCTATTTCCTGACGGCGGATGAACGCAAGGAGCTGCTTGGCCCGCGCCAGAAGCCTGTCTCCATTCCGCGCGGACAACACAATAACGGCAGGATGCTCGGGACCGATTGGCCGGGAATCGCTGCCTGCTTCATGCTGAACCGTGTACTCTTCGACAATGACGTGAGCGTTCGCACCGCCGGCGCCGAATGAAGAGATGCCGGCGATTCTGGGAACCTCCTGCCTGGAGCCGCCGATTTCGATCACCGGTCTCTTCCATTCCGCGGCTTTCTGCTGGACAACAAACGGCGTTTGGCCAAAGCGGATTTCGCTATTCAGCTCCCGCGCGTGCAGGCTTGGTGCGATCGTTCCATGCTTCATTTGGAGAATGACTTTGGTCAGACCGGCGATGCCTGCGGCCGACTCCAGATGACCGATATTGCTTTTTACCGAGCCGATTGCGCAATACCCGGTCTCGCTCGTCTCCTTGCGAAACGCCTGCGTCAGCCCGGCGATCTCGATCGGATCACCGAGACTCGTTCCCGTGCCATGAGCTTCAATATAGCTGACGGAACGGGCGTGAACCCCCGCCTTGTCCATCGTTTCGCGGATGAGCTCTGCTTGCGCCGCCGGATTGGGCACTGTATATCCGTTCGTTTTGCCGCCGTGATTAATGCCTGTTCCGCGAATCACGGCATGGATCGGATCCCGATCTTGAACCGCTTTCGACAAAGGCTTCAAAATAAAAACGCCGACGCCTTCCCCTGGCACAAACCCGTCCGCGTCTTGTGCGAAGCTTTTGCATTTACCGTTCGATGCCAGCATGCGCTTTGCGCATAAGCCAACATAATTGGAAGGATGCAGATACAGATTCACCCCGCCCACAATCGCAGCTTCGCATGCCCCGCTGCGCAAGCTTTCGCAAGCTTCATGGATGGCCGTCAGCGATGAAGAACACATCGTATCCACAGGCATGCTCGGGCCGTGAAGATTCAGCAAATAGGACACCCGGTTCGCCACGGAGCCGAAAGATGTCGTCGGAAACAGCTCGCTCCCTTGCTGCCATAATCCCGGGCCGTACAGGCTGAAGCCTGTTTTTGTAATGCCGGCGAACACCCCTACTTTGCCTTTGTGCTGCCCGGCGAACAGTTCGGTGGAATAGCCGGCATCTTCGAGGGCTTCCCATACGGACTGAAGGAATAGCCGCTCTTGCGGATCTGTATCCATGGCTTCCCTCGGTGACATATGGAAGAACAGCGGGTCAAAGCTGGCGAAACCGTCCACGAATCCGCCCCATTTGCTGTAGCTCTTCCCTTGAGAAACCGCTGTTTTTCGATCCGGCACATAGAAGTCTGCCAATGGCCACCGCTCTTCCGGAATTTCGGTGATGCAGTCTTTGCCTTGCACTAAATTGTCCCAAAATTGCTCCAGATTGCTCGCTTGCGGATAACGTCCGCTCATCCCGATGACCGCGATCGGTTGCGGCGCACAAGCCGGGCCGGCATCTGGCAAGGGCTGCGGAGCTGTTCGCAGAAGCGGCTGCCGCCATGTCCGCTGCGCCGGATCGTTTCGCTGCCGGCTCGAAGCGGGCTGCTTCCGCTCCGCTTGCTCTGCGGCCGCCGGTTCCGTTTCGCCATGTCCCAGGAGCGCAATAAGCTCCTCTTTGTGCCGGTCCAAGAAATAACCGATCAATGCCGCGAGAGTCCGATATTCGAAAAACAAAGTGCTGCTGACATCGCTGAAATGCTTGCGCAGCCTGTTCGTCAGTTGAACGATCAGAATAGAGTCGATTCCGTATGCTTCCAGCGGCTCGTTCTCGTCAATTTGCTCATACGGGATTTTGACAACTTCTCCGACCAATCGTCGGAAATAAAGGGTGCTTCTCTTGCGAAGGCTTTGCTTCTCCGCTTCCGGACCATTCTGGCCGGAAAACCCGCGATGATTCCCGGTGGCCGGGGCGTCTTCGCTCTCGGCCGCGTCCGGCATACCGGGCACAGCCGCTGCAACGGGCAGGCGGACCATCCCGTCGCTCTTCGCGGCAATGATCTGTTGACCCAGGCTTGCGGCCGATGCGGCCGGGTACAGCACGGACCCGAATCCGGCATGCTCCAGCACGGTCCGCCAGTGCTCCGCATCAAGCACCGGGGAGCCCGGAATGCGCACCTGCTCATCTTCGTAGCGCCACCAGCCTTCCAGCAGGCCGAAAGTAAGATGGCTAAACAGAGAGCTGTGCGTCAGTTCATTTAATAGCAGCAGCCCGTTCCCCTTCAGCAGCGCTTTGACATGGCGCAAAGTCCGGCGGATGCTGCGGGTCGCATGCAGCACATTCGCAGCGATCACCAGATCGTAGCCGCCGATGTCCAGTGACTGCTCGGCCGGCGATTTCTCCACGTCGAAAATCCGGCATTTCATGTAATGATTTTCTGCACCGTAATTTTGTTCGCCGTGCAGCAAAAAACTTCTCGACAGATCGGTATAGGCATATTCCGCAATATGCCCGGCATAAGGCTTCAGCTTGTCCAGAACCATGGCGCTGGTTCCCCCCGTTCCGGCACCTGCCTCAAGAATGCGAATTTGGGCGTGCGGATTCCGCTGGAGCCGTTCTTCCACATAAGCGGCAGCGGTGTCGGCGAGTATGCCGTTGAAATAATCTGCCACGGCGTTATGCTTGTACACGTCCTCTACGAGCTGCATGGAGGAGTCGGGGAACATGATGTCCGTCGCCGGAATTTTCCCTGTCAAGATGTCGGGCAAGTGACGCAGCATCGCGTCCGCCAATTGCACTTGCGCTTTCAGATTACGCTCCTGCATCCATGCCTGTTTCCGCTCCTCCCACTCGCTCCAGACGGCGTCCAGCGATGGAGAAGGGCGATCGGTCCAACGATGCCGCGCCAGTACGGATTTGCTTTCGTCCAGCCAGCAACCGTAATTCCCCAGCAGCTGTGCGCTGTCTGTCAAAAGTCCGCTGGCTTGAAGCTGTCCGCCCATGATGGCAAGAAGCATGCTGTCGAGCTCTTGGGAAAAGCGGCTTTCTTCCAGCTTCAACTGCTGTACGAAGGAAGCTGGAGCAGGCATCCGCTGCCACAAATTCTCCGCAGGCACTTCCTGAACGCAGGGAACCGCGAGCAGCACGTCGTCCCGGCAAACTCCCGCCATTGCATTCGGCATCGTTGTGCGGATGAAGGCCATCCGGTTTACGGAGCTGCCAAGCAAAATCTCCAGAGCCTGCATCGCTTCATCCGGCTCAATGAACCCGATTCCTGACCGGATGAGCCGCTGTTTGAATGCGGCAGGTACCATTCCGGCAATTCCGATATCGCCCCAATATCCCCAATTTATAACCTTGACGGGAAACGGTAGTACCCGGCCAGTTTCGTGGGCGAAAGCGTCCGCAAACGTACAACCTGCCGCATAACCACTTTGTCCAAGCGGCTTGCTGAACGAACTCATCGATGAGAAGTACATCATAAAATCGAGCGGTTCGTTGGCGAAAACTTGCGCGATGCGGATACTGACGTCGATTTTGGCGGATAATCCGGCCCTAAAGCGTTCTTCCGTCATATGGGTCAGGCTCTCGTCCATCACCCCGACCGCCGAGTGGATCACGCCGTTGATCGCCGGATAAGTCCGTTTGATCACGTCATACGCTTGCTTCAAACTTTTGTAGTCGGAAGCATCGGCCGACAAGTACAGCGGCGGGAGGCCGATCGTCGCCATTCTATCCAGCTTCGTCTGGATGCGCTCATCCAAAGCTCGTCTGCCGATCCATATGAGCCTGGCGTTATAGGTGCGGAGCATGTATTCGCTCCATACTTCGCCGATGCCCCCGGCGCCGCCGACGACAACGTATACACCCCCATCTTTGCAGCATTTCGCCGGCAGACCGGGTTGCTGAACGGTAATCAGTTTTTGCCGGTACCATTCCCGTCCCCGATAGGCCCATGTGTTTCCTTCAGGATCGGCAGGCAGCGCAAACAGTTCATGAACGGGCAAATCCGCTTCTCCCTCCACATCCGCATGACGGATGCTCCAGTGCGGCATTTCTTTGGCCAGCGCGCCGGCCAGCCCTTGAATTCCTGCATGTACCGGGTGAATCGGATCGGAACGATGTATTGGCTGCGTCCGGTTCGTGATGACGGTCATCCCCAGTTCCCTTGTGTCATAGCCAAGACGGGTCAAAGATTTTATTACCCTGAACAGTTGGTTGAGCCCATGCTGCTGCTGCTCCAGCGTTTGTTCGCCAATAAGAGCGCAATCCCATGCCGAAGGTGCCGCCCAAATCAGATGATCGATCGGGCCGTACCGATCCAGCAAAGTTGTAAGCTCCTCCGTATCGATCACACCGTCGGTCCGAATCGATTGTACGTCCGGGTAGAGCTGCCGGATGGCGAGCAGTTGCTCCTCCGTACCCCCGACGAAAACCGTCTTGTCGTGCGGGGCCGGAGCCAAGGCGCTTCGCTCGAAAGGGACCGCATCCCACACCGGGTATTGCAGCAATGCCCCGGTTTCCTGCGGAGAAAAAAGCCCGGTATCCGCTTTGGTCTGCGAATCCTTCCCCCTTGTCTGCCCGTGTACGGTACGGACGCTTCTCCCGTCGTCATGGCTTCCCTCGTCTGTCCGCAGGACGGCTAGTCCTTTCATTTGCAAGCAAAGTCGGCCTTGCTCGTCGCATAGATCGATGTCCAGCTTTTCCACAGAACTTCCGGGCATCGTCGCATTTGACCGCCGCACCCATGCCCACATTCGCGGCATACATGAACCGTAGATTTCCATCTCGTCAAGCGCAAACGGAGCGACCGCTTCGCCCCCGAATGCCTGCAGTCCGATGCAGGCCTGCACGGCGGAGTCCAATAAACTCGGATGAAGCACATACTCATTCGCAGTCGAAGATACGGCTATCGGCAGAGCGATCTGCGCGAGAGCCTGATTATTTCCGACATGAACATTTTCAATTCCCCGATAGCCTTGCCCGTAATTCAACTCTGCCTCTGCCAATATCCGATAGCACTGTTCCGCTCCCAACGTGTTGAGATTGCACGCCGCCAGTAAGGCCGTAATATCGATAGCGCCTCCTCCGCGCCGCTCTTGCAGAACAGCGGTCCCCTGGTTATATAGAACTGCGTGATCACCCTCTAGGCCTTCCGAGCCGTAGATTTCATAACGCAGCTCTCCGCTCTCTTCCGGATACAGTCCGAGATGAACCTGCACGTTCCCCTGCTCCCGTTCCTCATGAACGGTAACCGGGCTGGCCCAAACGACGTCTCGCAGCCTCACAGTTACGTGCTCTCGCATTCCCGATTCAGCTGCCTGCTCCACGGCGGCTCGCGCCATTTCAAGATAGGCGACCCCGGGCAGCATTTTGCGGCCCCGAACCACATGATCAACCAGAAAAAATTCGCTGCCGCCAAATGTGGACGTAAACCGCTGTCCGGACAGTGTGGACGTATTGCGATGCAGCAGCGGATGCAGAAAAGCGGTCTGCGGCGGCAGCGGCCCGGCAGCGGCCGACCACCTTGCTTGCGGCGCCCAGTAGCGCTCCTTGGCAAACGGATACGTCGGCAGACTCATCCGCTGCGGTTTGCGGCCTTCGTACAATCCGGACCAGTCGACATGAAGGCCCTTGACCCAAAGCTCGAGCAGTTTGGCGAACTTTTTCTTCCGTATCCACCGCTGCACCGCTTCCTGCACGTCCTCATCTTGCGCGAGAGCGGACAGCGCTTCCTTATTGCGTTTCACTTGACCTCTGTAAATACCTCCCATGTCCAGCTTCTGTTCGATATATCCCCTAAGCTTCTCTTTAAGTTCGTGAATCGAAGCGGCAATCAGACCGAGTCGTTCTTCCATCTCCAGTCTGCCCACTTGAAGCGTATAGGCGATGCTCCCCAATCGATCATCCGGATACTTCCGTTTTTGCAGATCGTCCAAAAGCTGTCTTGCCTGCTCCAGCAGCCGCTGCTCGGTTTTTGCCGACAGCACGATGAGAGCGGGGCCGTCCGGGGATGCGCTCCATTCGGTCTCCGAGGCAGAGCTGGGGATATATTCCTCTATCAGCACGTGAGCGTTCACGCCGCCGAATCCGAAGGAGCTTATCCCGGCCCGCCTCGGCAGCTCCTTGCCTCGGGAATCCCGCAAAGCCGGCCATTCCTTATTTTCGTTCACAATATAGAAAGGACTGTTCTCCAATCGAATGTACGGGTTTAACTTGTCAAAATGCACCGTCTTAACCAGCGTTTTATGCTGCAATTGCAGCAAAACCTTGATTACGCCGGCGATGCCCGCCGCAAGCTCCAGATGGCCGATATTCGTCTTAATGGAGCCAAGCCCGCATACAGCGCCCGGTGGGGAATCCGGCAGCTGCCTCAGTTCCGCAAAGGCGGTCTTCAGCCCGTTAATTTCAATCGGATCGCCAAGCGGCGTGCCCGTGCCGTGCGCCTCGATATAAGTGACGGTTGCGGGATCAATCTCCACCTTCGCATACACGGATTTAATCAAATCGGCCTGCGCTCTCGGATTGGGGGCCGTCAGCGAGGTTGCTCTTCCGCCGTGGTTCTCGCCCGTACTTCGCACAAGGCCGTAAATATGATCGCCGTCACGCTCTGCATCCCGAAGTTTTTTCAGGAAAATCATCCCGACACCTTCGCCGCGGACGTACCCGTCGACCCGATCCGAAAACGTCTTGCAGCGGCCGTCCTCGCTCAGCATGCCGGCTTTGTTGAAGCTAATATGATAGCTCGGATCCAGGATGGTGTTCACCCCGCCGACGACCGCGGTGTCGCAGTCGCCGCCACGAATCGCCAGAACCGCTCTGTGCAGCGCCACCAACGAGCTGGAGCAAGCTGTCTCGATCGGTTCGCTCGGTCCGTTCACATTGAGAAAATAGCTCATCCGGTTCGGGCCAACCGAGGACACGTGACCCGTGGACGAGTATCCTTCGATGACGTTGTTCGTGGCCGATAACAGGCCGTTGTAACCGCTGCTTGCCGTTCCGACGAACAGGCCCATCCTGCTGCCGGACAAGCATTGCGGGGAATACCCGGCATCTTCGATCGCCTTCCAGACATACATCATCAGCAAACGCTGCTGGGGGTCCATCAGGTCGGCTTCGCGCGGCGATATGCCGAAAAACATCGGATCGAAGTCGGCAACCCCATCCATAAATCCGCCCCATTTAATGTTGGTTTTGTTCGCCTCCTGCTCCGGGTCCCCGTAATACGCACGCCAATCCCAACGGTCCGGTGGAATTTCCGAAATGCAATCTTTCCCTTCCTTCAAATTCGTCCATAGCTCGTTGACATTGTCCGCCATCGGAAATTTGCCGCTCATTCCGATAATGGCAATTGGCTCGACGGCAGCCCGCTCTTGTTCGCGTGCCGCATCATTAGGGGTAGCGCGAAAACGAGCTCGGCCGACCATAACGTCCTGCTGCCGGAAGGATCGGCGATCGGAATCGGCAATGAAGGCCCCTTTTGTTTCCTCCGCCTTGTCATGCGTCAAAGCATGCTGCCCGGCAGCGGACATGGTAAATACGCGACTTAGCTGCTGTTCATGCGAAGCCGCCAAATAGTCCGCAAGCGCCCGGATCGTGGAATGCTCGAAGAAGACGGTAGGCGTGAGCTCGAGCTTATACTGCTCATTCAGTCTGTTCGCGAATTCGGTAAACGAGATGGAATCGAAGCCGTATTCGCCGAACTCGACATCCGGATACAGATCGCTTCTGTTCACCTTCAGCATCCGGGATACGATTTGTATTAGAGCTTCCTGCAAGTTGACGGACAGCGGACTGACAACAATTCCGGCAGCGTCAATTCGCTGCGTATTTTTGCCGGCGTTTGCGTCTGCCATCTCTCGCGCCGCAACCGCCGGAATCGGCCCGCTGGGCATCAATTTGGACGTCAGGCGGGCCATTTGCCCGTGGAATACGACTGCCTGGCTGCTCCCGCTAGCGACAGCCTGACGGAATGAACGCATCCCCTCGTCCGACTCCATCGGCATCATGCCGAGCTGCCTCCGCATCATCTTCTCCGCCGGACCACTCACCTTCATGCCGCCGTCCTTCCAGAGCGGCCAATTTAGCGCCACCGTATAGCCGCTGCGCTCGCGGGCGGCCACCTGTTCATTGCGATGCCGTGCGAACTCGTCCATAAAAGCATTTGCCGCCGCATAATCGCCCTGACCCGGATTTCCCAGCACGCCTGCCAACGAAGAGAATAAAAGGAAAAAATCAAGCTTCATCGCTGCGCTTGCTTCGTCCAGCAGCATCGTTCCGTCTACTTTCGGAGCAAAAACCTCCTGCATCTCTTCCGCCGACTTTGAAAGAAGCATGCGGTCGTTGACAATTCCTGCGCTATGAATGATTCCGTTCAGACCGCCAAAGTCGGCCTGAATTTCCTGCATCAGCAAGCTAACGGCTTGCCGATCGGAGATGTCCGCTGCGCGGTAATGAATCCGGTTTCCGCCGATCTCCAGCGACCTCAGTTTTGCCTGCTGCTCCGCACCCAACGGCGAGCGGCCGTTTAAAATAATCGTGGCGCCCTTCACTTGATGCGCGATTTCCCGGGCGAAAATAAATCCCAGTCCGCCGAGTCCGCCGCTAATGAAATAGGTCCCCTTATCTCTCCAGGGGACGGCTGCCGGTGCTGCGGAGACCTCCGTCTCCTTCCATGCGCGCACATACCGCTTCCCGTTCGCATAGCGGATCAGACGCTCCGGCGCACCGTTCCTGTTCTCCGTCAGCTTGGCGATTAGCGCGGAAGCCCCTTCATCGACGTCCGTTTCAATGACTTGCCCGTTCAGCCTTGGGTGTTCCAGTCTCGCTGTTTGCAGTAGCCCCGACAGTCCCGCCAAGAGCCGGTCCCGCCCGTGATTCGGGACGACGACCTGGATCAGCACCCGTTCTTTCGAGCCGCTGCGGATTGCGTGTTGAATAGCTTCAAGCAGTTGAACCGAGGCGTCAAGAAATCGCCGGGCGATAAGATTCGGCTCTGACCCGGCCGCAGCGCCATTAAGCGAATCCGCCCGCAGCGCCGTACAATCGGCATCGCGGATGTCCGCACGAATCCGGTCGGCCCAACGCGCGAAAGGATCGGACAATAACACGAAATGCCGGTCGTAGATTTGTTCTACAGCTTCCTTATCCGCCTCTTTCTCGCGCCACCCAGGCACCAGCACGATCGACTGCCCGACCTCCCCGCCGTCCTGAAGGGTGCGCCGCTCCAGTGCCCGCGGTGTAAAGCCCGTCATGCGCATACAAACGTTCCCGTCGTCGTCACACAAGTCGATATCGAGTTTATCCACCTTATCGGAAGCCGAGCGGCCCTCGCTGTACCGGGCGATAGCCCACATCCTCGCCGTGCAGGGGCGATACGCTTGCAGATTTTGCAGAGCAAACGGCAGTACAGGCTTGCGGGCTTCCGCTTGATCAACAGCCGTACCGACCAAATATCCGATCGCCGCTTGCAGAGCGGCATCCATCATGCTCGGATGAAGGACATACTTCCCTTCCGCTATGGAGATGCAGGGAGGCAGCGACAGCTTGGCCAGCACGATCTCTCTTCCCAAAAGCACGGTCTCGATCCCGCGCAGACTGTCGCCGATGGCAATCCCCGCCTCTCTCGTGACGTCGTAGAAAGCTTCCGCCGTCACTTGGCTCGGGCTGCACTCTGCCCGCAGCGCAGGAAGGTCCTCCTGTGGCGCTTCATTTCGCTCGCATAGGACCGCAACGCCTTGACTGTAGATCAGACGCTGCCCCTCGTCATCCGTTTCCCGGTAGATCTCAAAGGCTAAATCGCCGTTATCTGTAGGATATACGCCGATATGGACCGGCACATCGGTTTCGCTTACGCCGAGCGGAGTTGTCCACACGACATTTTTCAGTTGAATCATGTGAGCCTCGTCCACACCGCCCGCCGCGTGTTCAACAGCTGCCCGCGCCCACTCCAAATGCGCTACGCCCGGCAGCACTTTTTCCCCTTGTACAATATGGTCGGCCAGAAAAAACTCTTCTCCGGTAAAAAACGAGCTGTAACGCTGCTCGGATAAATCCGATGTATTGACATGCAACAATGGGTGAAGGCGGACGTTCTGGTCCGCTTCCCTCTCGGCCCGCACATCAATGCCGCTGTCCGCGCTCGGCGGAACCCAGTAGCTGTCCCTTGCGAACGGATAGGTCGGCAGCGAAATTCGCCGGTACGCTCCTGCGGGGAACAATTCTTCAAAACGCAATTCATACCCTTGTATGAATAATTCCGCCACAGCAGACAAGTTCTCCAAGTAATCGACTGCGTTGCCCGCTTGGCTGCATTTTCGGATGCACTCGTCGGCATAACGCTTCAGCGCAGTCTGTTCTCGAAGCTCGTTGCGGTTCACGGCAGACGTATACAGCTGCGGCGCCTTCCCTTTCTCCAGCCAGCTGTTCAAACGCGCCGCCAACTCTTCCCGGCTGCGTACGATACAGGCCAAGCGGTGGCCTAGATGCTGCCGGCCCGTTAACAGCGTGTAGCTCATATCTCCGCAATCCGCGGGCTGCCGGCCGCAATGCTCAGCGAGCAAAACCGCCTGCTGGCGCAGCTGGTGTTCTGTCCGCGCAGACAATGCGATCAGATAGCCCGGTCGTGGATCGCGTTTGCGCCTGCCCGGCTGAGGCGCTTCTTCAATGACCATATGCACATTGGTCCCGCTAAAGCCGAAAGAGCTGATCGCAGCGAGGCGAAGCTTCCCCTCTTCCGCTTCCCAGTCTTTTGTTGTCGTGTTCACGTAAAACGGACTTCCTTCAAACGCAATGTTTGGATTTCCGTTCTGCATGTGCAGCGATGCCGGAATGCGCTTGTTTTTCAAAGAAAGCAATATTTTGATCAAACCGGCAATGCCGGCCGCCGTGGCCAAATGCCCGAGATTCGTTTTGATGGAGCCGATCGCGCAGTAGGACGACTTGCCGGTATAACATGAGAAGGCGCTAGTCAAAGCCTGAAATTCAATCGGATCGCCCAGTTTGGTGCCTGTGCCGTGCGCTTCCACCATTTGAATGTCCGCCGGATCGATCCGGAACGTGTCATACACTTCCTGTTCCAGGCGAGTTTGCGACTTGGCGCTCGGTGCGGTAATGCCGTTCGTCGCGCCGTCCTGATTCATGCCTGTGCCGCGGATAACCCCATAGATCTGATCCCCGTCGGCCAAAGCATCCTTCAGGCGTTTCAATACGACCGCCCCCGCCCCTTCACCGGGCACGAACCCATCCGCGCGGTCATCGAACGTGTGACAGCGGCCATGGAGCGACAGCATGCCCGCCCGGTTCGAGTCGATGTAGAACTGTGGCGTAGATTGAATAAACACGCCTCCCGCCAGTGCCATGTCGATCTCGTTAGACCACAGCGCCTGACAAGCCAGATGAACGGCAGCCAACGAGCTGGAGCAGGCGGTATCCACTGCAATGGCCGGACCGTGAAGATCCAAATAATAAGCAATCCGTGCGGGGATGATCGACCCCGCCTTGCCCCAAAACGATTGCGGCGGCGGATTGTCGCCTGGAATGTGCCGATAGTCCGTTCCCGTACAACCTACGTAAACGCCGCAGCGCCGTCCCTGCATGCCGGCTCCCGCATACCCGGCATCTTCGAGCGCCTTCCACGATTCCTCAAGAAAAATTCTTTGCTGCGGGTCCATATAACTCGCTTCCTGACCCGAAATATTGAAAAAGAGCGGATCGAATGTGCTGATATCCTCCAAAAAGCTGCCGTAATTGCAGTAACCTGAACCGTCGGGAAAATATTTGGAAAGATCCCACCGCGACACTTCCTGAATCAAATCCGCGCCTTTTTCCAAGTGCTCCCATAATTCATTGACATGGCCCGAGCGCGCGAAGCGGCCGCTCATCCCGACGATGGCCACCGGCTCCTTCGTGTTCATGTGTGCCGGCCGGCTGCCGTGGAATGCGGCTAATGCCGCCGATGCGGATGGCGCTGATGCCGCCAATGCCGTTGCGGACGGGAAGCGGAGCGGCTCCGGAATCGTGACTGCGATTTTTCCTATATGCTCTCTGCGTTCCATGAAGCGATAAGCCTCGTTCAGTTGGTCAAACGAAAACACCTTCCCAACGTGCGGCCGTATAACGCCTTCTTCAACGAGCCGGAGCATTTCATTCCGGTACGATCGAAGCAGTTCCGGATCTTCGAACCCCAGCTTTCTTAAATCGATACTGTAAAACGACTGGTTGTGGTTCAGCCCGGATAAATCGACCGTTTTGGCGTTTTTCAAAGCCGTCATCGCAATTTCGATATATCTGCCACCTCGAGCCAAACAGTTCAATCCTTTTTGCAGCGCCTCTCCGGCCAGCGTATTCAGAATGACGTCAATGCCCTCTCCTTCCGTCAGCCGTTTGATTTCCTGTTCAAAATCACTCTCCACGTAGTTGATGGCATAGTCTACCCCCATCTGCCGCAAATGCTCGAGTTTGGCCTGCTTACCCGCCGTTGCATAGATGACCGCACCGTAATGCTTGGCCAATTGCACCGCAATGAGACCGACACCGCCTGCAGCGGTTTGAATGAGCACGCGCTCGCCTTTTTTCACTCCCGCCCTGCGGAACGCGGCGATGGCGGTCATCGCCACCACAGGCAAAGAACAAGCTTCCTCGAAAGACAGTCCTTGCGGCTTCGGAAATACTTGAGACTCATGACATGTTATGGCAGACGCATGCCCGCCCATATGCTCTCCGGCATAAAAGATCACTTCATCGCCGCAGCGGACGGAGGTCACGGCCGTTCCCGTCTCAACGACGATTCCCCCGGCCTCGAATCCTGGTGTAAACGGATAGGGCGGCATCGTTGGGTATAGTCCCTTCACGCATAATAAATCGCCAAAATTTAAAGAAAATGCGCGAACGGCGATGCGCACCTCGTCTTCGTGAAGCGTCGGTGCCTCGGCCTGACGGATCTGCACATCGCAATCCGCTGACGGCCCCTCGATGACCGCTCTGTGAAACATGCGGGCTTCATGCCGCCCCGGTGCCGTGGCTACCGCGCTTCGGAGAGCGTCGCGCCGCTCTGGCGCAGCCGAAGCAATCCGCTCCCTTTCACGGGGGGCAGCGGTAACGGAATGCCTCTCCCCGGAGGACGTTGTTTCGAGCGCCCCGCCAGACACCCCCGCCGCTTGCTCTGTACGGGAGGCCTCCGCCTTAACGCTGTACAGCAGCGTCTTAATCGCAGAATGATGCTCCCGTATAATATGCCGCACCAGTTGATCCACATTGTTATAATCGAACACAACTGTCGTTTGCAGCGTCAGTCCGCATTTCTTATTGATAAGATTCACCAAGTGAACGGCGATAATCGAATCTATGCCGTATTCGGAAAAGCTGCGGTCATTTTGGATGCGGCCTTCGTCGATTTTCAGATCGCCGGCGATGCTCTCGCGGATGGCCGATCTTACGTGTTCCTCGATCATTTGGTCGGTCACCGCTATTGGAACCGGCGCTATGCCGCTTGTCTGCACCTCATCATCTGCCGCCGTTCGATCGGAGGCCGCTTCAGGCTCCACATGGGCATCTGAAGAAAGCGACTTGTTCACATCTGCATATTTCCGCTGCGGCGCTGCAGGAGACGATGCTTCCACCGACTTGCTGCCGGAAGTAACGGACTGGATGACGACCCCGTCGCTTCTGGCGGCAATAATCTGTTGTTTGTAATGGGCAGCCTCAATAGCCGGATAAGCGATGGAATGAAACCCTTCCCGCTGCAGCGCTTTCCTCCACGATTCCGCAGACAGCGCCGGGGAGCCGGGTACGCGCAGCCTCTTGTCTTCATACTGCCACCAGCCTTCCAGCAACCCGAAAGTCAAATGGTTGATGACCGTTTTGTCTGTAATCTCATTCAACAGCAGCAGCCCGTTCTTCTTCATGACCGTTTTGACGATGCGCAGTGCATGTCTGATATCCCGCGTCGAATGCAGCACATTGCTGGCGATGACCAAATCGTATGCGCCTGCTTCAAGTCCCTGTTCTGTGAAGGGAAAGCTCAAATCTGCTATTTTGTACCCTAAATAAGGGACCCGGGGACCGTATGTCTGTTCCGCGTGCATGAGAAACGCCTTGGAAATGTCGGTATAGCAATATTCCCGGACGAACTGCTGCAAAGGCTGCAAATATTGAAATACGACTTCGCTTGTGCCGCCCGTGCCGGCCCCGATTTCCAGAATCCGCATTTCCCTTGCGCTCTGCGCCTGGTTGTGCACGTAATTCGCCGCTTCTTTCGCCAGCGTCTCGTTAAAATAATCCGCGATCGCGTTATGCTTATAGACACCTTCGACCAGCTCCATGGACGACTCAGGGAACATCGTTTCCGTCGCCAGCCTGTTTCCGCCAAGAATATCCGGCAAATGGCGCACCATTTTGTCCGCCAGCCGCACATGCGCTTTGAGATCACGATGGGCCAGCCATTCCGGCAGCTTGCTATCCCATTCCTTCCACGCCTCTTGGATGAAGGAAGACGCTGTCTCCGCATCGGCATTTGCATCGTTCACAGGCAGCGAATGCCGATGGTCGCGCAGGATGTTCAAACTTTCGTGCAACCACTTGGAATAAAACGCTTTTGTTCCGCTGTTCAGCGCAAAATGCGGTGCAAAGCATCCTAACCGATGCAACTGGGCCCACATCAATTTCACGAGCAGCCGGTTTATACTGTCCAGCTGCTCCAGTTGCTCTTGAACCGAATCCAGGCGCCGGGTGTTTTCCATGCGAAGTCACTCCTTTTGCCGTTGGGTAAAATGTGTCGTTCAGCGAAATACGGTGACCGTCTTACTCTCATTCAGCGCCGGCAAGTCGGGCCGCTTTATGATCTTCATCATCACAATTTGATCCAGCGGGCCTGCCAGAAGCTGCTCTAACGCCTGATTGGCTTCAGCGGGCTCGATCGAACCGATTCCTTTTTGCTCCATGCTATGACGAATTTGCGCGGACGTCACAGAGCCCACGCTGCCCCAATACCCCCAGTTCATGACTTTGACCGGGCAAGGCCATTCCAGTGACAGTTGGCGGGCGAAAGCGTCCGCATAGGTGCAGCCTGACACATAATTGCTTTGGCCGGGCAGCTTCAGAAATGAATTTAAGGAGGAGAAGAAAAGGACAAAATCCGGCTCTTCATTTCTAAACACATGCGCCATATTCACGCTCACATCCAGCTTCGCGGCAAGCGCAGCCCGAAATTCCTCTTCCTCCATATTGGCAGCGCTGCGGTCGGACAGCACAAGCGCCGAATGCACGATACCGTCGATACGGGAATACTGCCCTCTGATCCGCTCATATGCCCGCTGCAACTCGCTTAGGTCCGCCGCGTTTGCCTGGATATAGGCCGGCTGCGGACCTGCAGCGGCCAAACGGTCCAGCTTCGCCTGAATAACGGCATCCATGTTTTTTCTGCCGATCCAGACGATGCGGGCTTGATAAGTACGGATCATATATTCGCTCCATACTTCGCCGATGCCGCCCGCGCCGCCGATTACAACATAAACGCCGCCGCGCCGGTAGACGGTATGCTGTAAAGGCCCATACTCTACGGGAACGAGCTCTTGCCTGTACCATTCCTCTTCGCGGTACACATAAGCATTGCCCAGCGGATCGGGGGGCAGCGCCAATATATCCTGCAACGTGCATCCTTCCGCCGCTTCGAGATCGACAACGCGAATATTCCAATTTGGATATTCCTTGGCCAGCGAACCCATGAACCCGTGCACGGCCGCCTGCCCGGGATTGGCACGGTCATCGGGATAAACGGCCTCCGCTTGGAACGTAATTGCGGTCAAGTCGAGCCCCCGGCTTCCGAAGCCAAGCTGAAGCAAGCTTTTCGTCAGTCTGAATACTTGGATCAGCTCGCTCTCCTGGCGGCGAACCGTACTCTGCTCCGCTCCCGCTTTAACAGCGTGGGCAGGGGTTGACGCCACCCATACGATGTTCCGGATACGTCCCTCGAACGCTTCCAATATTCCCTTTATTTGTGCGACCGAAGCGTTGTGGGGAATATGCGCCACACTTGCATCCGGAACTGCGGCACGCAGCGTTTCAAGCAAGTCTTCATTTCCGCCGACGAATAACGGTTTGGCGGTTGACACGGATAATGGATCTTGACGTTGGAGCCGGTGCTCGGCTTCAAAAGCTTCCCACACCGGAGCTAGCATTAACGCTCGCGCCGCCGGGGGACCGGACGAAGAAACGGCCTCTTCCGCGACGGAATCGCGCACCTGTGCTAAGGCCTGCGCCTGTGCATAACTTTCCCCCTCCGCTGAATACAGCCGGGTCGTGAATCCTTGCATGTGCACGCAAACGTTGCCGCTCTCGTCGCACAAATCGATGTCCAGCTTCATCACGCCATCTTCTGCCCCGCGGGGAACGCTGTATTGAACGTGCGCCCACATGACGGGAGCACAGCCGCCCGGCATTTCAAGCCGCTGCAAAGCAAACGGCAGCGGCGTCCGAAGCGGAAGAAGCGGCCGCTGCATCAAATCCAAAGTCAAGCCAAGCGACGCCTGGAATGCCGAATCGATGAGAACCGGGTGCAGCGTGTACGCCTGCAGCGTATCCGATACGGAAGCGGGCAGCGCCAGCTTGGCCAGCACCTGATTGCGGCCCAAATAAAGCCGTTCAATGCCTCTGTGCCTCTCGCCGTAGAACAGTCCCATCTCCGCAAAAGCCGCGTAACATTCCTCAGACGACATCATTCCCTTGTCGCATAACGGTTTGACAGCAGATATATCGATGCGTCTGCTTTCCGGTTTTCCGGTTAACGTTGCCCGCCCCTGGCTGTACAGAACGGTTTCTTCCCCTTGTTCGGGAACACTATAAATCTCAAAGTCGATTTCCCGGTTTTGGTTAAGATGCAGGCCAATATGCACGGAAACAGGCTCTTGCTCCACCGTAACCGGGCGTACCCACACCATATTCGTGAGCGCAACGCCGGCATTTGCGCCGTCCGGCGGCGCAGCCCGCATCACAGCGGCTAGAGCCATTTCCAGTTGAGCAGCCCCAGGCAGGACGCGGACGTTATTGACGCGATGATCGCTTAGGAAAAACTCCCGGCCGTCGAATACGGAACTGAACCGCTGCTCCAGCAAATGCGACGTGTTGCGATGCAGCAGCGGGTGCAAAAACCCATCCGCGGACGACGACGCAGCATGCCCTTCGTCCGCGTCTTTTTTGTCCTGACGGACTGGAACCCAATAACGTTCTTGGGCGAACGGATAAGCAGGCAAACTGATGCGGCCCGGCCTATCGCTGCCGTAACAGGCATCCCAGTCGATCTCGAACCCTTTGACCCAAATCTGCAGCAGCTGCGCATATTTCTTGTCCCGGATCCAGCTTGCGACCATCTCCTGCATGGCCTCGTCTGCGGCCAGCTCGGCCACCGCTTCTTTACGGCTCTGTACTTCCCCGAAGAACTGCTGCGCCTGCTCCGCATGCCCGGCAATAAAACGGTTTAATTGCTCTTTCAACTCCTCCACGGAACACGCGATAAAAGCAAGCCGGGCTTCCATTGCCACCCGCCCCGTCTGCAGCGTATAGGCAATGTCGCCTAGCTGGCCGTCCGCGTAAATTCCCGCTGCGACAGCATGAAGCAGTTGGGAAGCCTTCGCCCGAAGGCGGTCCATATTTTGCGCGGACAGCACGATCATATGGGGTTTTCCCGACGATACCGCCTTTGCAGGAAGCATTGCCCGATCCGGGATGTACTCTTCCACGATCACATGCGCATTGGCTCCTCCGGCCCCGAATGAAGAAATACCGGCCGTTCTCGGCACCTCCCGGAAGACTCCGTCGCATTCGATGACAGGCCGTTTCCACTCCGTCAGCTCTTGCTGCACGTAAAACGGCGTCTCGCCGAACCGGATATTCGGGTTAAGCGCTTCAGCATGCAGGGAAGGCGCCAGTTGGCCGTGTTTCATCTGCAGCAATATTTTGCTCAGGCCCGCTATCCCTGCCGCGCTTTCGCAGTGGCCGATGTTGGATTTGACCGAACCGATCGCACAAAACTGTTTGTCCTGCGTATTGTGTTCAAAAGCTCTCCGCAGTCCTTCAATTTCGATAGGATCGCCTAATGCCGTTCCCGTCCCGTGCGCCTCTATATAGCTGATTGCCCGCGCCTCGACCCCTGCCCGCTGAATGGCTTCCATCACGACTTGCGACTGTTTGCCCGGATTCGGAACCGTGTAGCCCTTCACCTTGCCTCCGGCGTTAATCGCGCTGCCTTTAATGACGCCGTAAATGTGATCGCCGTCCGCTTCCGCGAGCGGCAGCGGCTTCAATACGACGGCCCCTACTCCCTCGCCATCGACAAAGCCGTCCGCCCGATCGCCGAACGCCCGGTTCTGATCGCCACCCGACAGCATCGTCTTTTCCGACAACCGCACATAATGCACCGGGTCCACGATCAAATTCACTCCCCCGGCGATAGCGCAGTCGCTGCTGCCGCTGTACAGGCTCTCCAGCGCCAGATGGATTGCCGTCAGCGATGAGGAGCAAGCTGTGTCGACCGCAAGGCTCGGACCGGTAAAATTTAAACTGTAGGATACTCTGTTCGCCACAGACCAGTAAGAAGCACCTGTCGGATAATTGCCGTTCATAATGCCGACGAACACGCCGACTTTGCGCGAACAGCTCAAAGCCTCCGGGCTATAGCCCGCATCTTCTATGCTCGAATAGGCTATTTGCAAAAACTGCCGCTCCTGCGGGTCCATCTGCTCGGCTTCTTTAGGGGAAATGTAAAAAAACAAAGGATCGAATGTATCGATCCCCCTGATGAATCCGCCCCACTTGCTGTATGTCGAACTTTTCCGGCCTTTCTCGGGATGATAGTGCTCCCTCCAGTTCCAGCGGGCTTCGGGAATTTCCGTGATGCAGTGTTTGCCTCGTTTTAAATTTTCCCAAAATTCGCCTAGATGATCGGCTTGGGCATATCGCCCCGCAAGACCGATGACCGCTATATCTTTGCTTCCGAAAGCGGATTCCGCCGGCCGGACCGTCACAGCGACTGACCGCTTCATCATCGACGCATCAGAGCGCTGTTCGATATCTCTGGCATCCTCCGGTGGGGCAGCCCCCGCTTCCCCATCCCCGACCATCGCGATCAGCGCTTGCCGCCGATTTTGCATAAAGTAGTCCACCAAAGTGTCAATCGTCGAATATTCAAAGAAAAGCGTACTGCTCACATGCTCATCCATCACTTTGTTCAAACGATCAGTTAGCTGAATAATTAAAATCGAGTCCATGCCGTACATCTCCAAGGCTTCGCCGGCATCAATGCTGCCCGCCTCGACCTCCAAAATTTCCCCGATCAGCGCTTTGAAATACGCCCTGCCTTTTTGCCTGAACTGTTTGTCCGACAGACGATTCGCGCTGTCGCCTTCTTCGCCGGCGGCAGCTTGGCTAGCTTGCTTGGCCAGGTCGGCCTGCTTAGCCTGGCTCGCTTGGTCGTTCGGCGCCACAAGATCCGCTTCCTGAACGGCGCCTCCCGGCGCAGCGTTTCGCATTTGCCGCACAATTCCGTCACTGACGGCGGCAATGACCTGCTGCCCCAAAAAATCGGCATCCGCCGCCGGATAAGCGACCGATTCAAACCCTTCCTGCTCCAGCACCACGTTCCACATCTCCGGGCTTAATGCTGGGCAGCCGGGCAGGCGCACCTCCTCATCCTCGTACAGCCACCAGCCTTTCAGCAAACCGAAGGTCACATGGTTGAACAAGGAGTTTTCGGTTATTTCGTTCATTAATAAAACGCCCTTGCGTTTCAGGAGCGCTTTTGCATTGCGAAGCGTCTGTCTTATGTTGCGGGTCGCATGCAGCACGTTCGTTGCCACAACCAGATCGTATTGGCCCGCAGCCAAATTCTGGTCCGCGATTGGTTCTTCAATGTTTAAAATATGATAGGCAAGATACGGATACTTTTCTTTATATTTTGTTTTGGCATAGCTTAGAAAGGACTTTGAAATGTCCGTGTAGCCATATTCCTGAATATGCGCGCCGTGAGGGCTGAGCCGCGATAAAAGCATCTCGGTAGTACCCCCGGTACCCGCCCCGATCTCCAAAATGCGCAAGCCCTGCCTTCGGCCGCTATCAATCACTTGCTGCACATGCTTCACGGCTTGTTCCGCGACGACTTCATTGAAGTGGTCTGCGATGAGATTTTGTTTATAAACGCCTTCCACCATTCGCATCGAGGCATTCGGGAACATGATGTCCGTTGCTGACCGGCGGCCTGTCAAAATGTCCGGCAAAGCTTTCAGCATCGTATCGGCCAGCAGCGCCTTCGCCCGCATGTTCTCATCCGCAAGCCATTGCTGCATGCGGAGATCCCATTCCTTCCACAGCTCCCCGCTATCCCCGGCGCCGGTTGGAGGCTGCTCCTTCAGCACGAATGCGGTATGCTCCAGCCACCTGCGATACAGGTCGCGTATTTCCGAAACATTTTCCTTCACGCGGCAATCGGCTGCATCGGGCTTATATCCAATGGAATGCAGCTGCACACGAAGCAAACGGATGAGAAATTCATCGAGTTCCACCACCTGACGATGTTGTTGTGCCAGCCGCTCATCGTTTCGCATGTTCTCACCCTCCCCCTCTGCTCATCACCGTCAATTCACCATTTACCGCGCCATGTGTCATGGATGTACGGTAACCAATTCCCGCCGATCGATATGGTATGGGTTACGTCCGCCTTCCGTCTTGATAAGACCTAATTGATGCAAAGGCCCTCCAAGAAGTATTTCCAAAGCCAACATCGCTTCCGGCTGCTCTACGGACCCGATTCCCATCTTCGCCATCCGCTTCCGGTAATCGCCGGAAGCCACGGCTCCGACGCTTCCCCAGTATCCCCAGTTCATCACTTTAACCGCATACGCGCGTTCATGTGCAAGCCATTGCGCAAAAGCGTCCTTGAACGCGCATCCGGCAGCATAGTTGCTTTGGCCGGGGGGCGTAGCGAAGGAGTTCATGGAGGAAAAGAACAATACGAAATCAAGGTCGTCGTGCCGAAATACGAGATCGATGCTGACGCAAACATCCGCTTTGGCAACCAATCCGGCCCGGAATCGGCTTTCGTCCATTTTCAGTATGCTGCTGTCCAGCAGAGCGATCGCTGCATGGATGACACCATGGATTCGCGTACAGCGCTCTTTAATGGTTTGATACGCGCGGTGCAGCTCTTCCGGGTTCGCCGCATCCGCACTTATATACTGTGGCGGAGGGCCGTGCCGCGCAAGCCTTTGCAAGCTTGCTTCGATGTCCGCATCCATCTCCCTTCGGCCGATCCAAAAGATACGGGCCTGATACGTGCGGATCATGTATTCGCTCCATGCAGTCCCCAGCCCGCCCGCGCCTCCGATGACAACGTATACGCCACCGCGCCGGTAGGCCGAACCGCTTGGTGCCGGACATGCGACCGGCACCAGCACCCGCTTATGCCATTGCTTACCGCGATAAACGAATGCGCCTCCCGCCGGGTCCGCCGGAAGCGCGAACAATTCCTCCCACGGACGATCGGCTCCGGCCTCCAGATCGGCAAGCCGAATGCTCCAGCCGGGATATTCCTTGGCGAGCGATCCGATCAGGCCATGAACGCCGGCATGAACAGGATCAACGCGATCGGCCTTATGGACGGGCTGTGTCTGGAAAGTGAGTACAGTCCACTGGAGCGGCTTGCTTCCGTATCCGATCCGAAGCAAGCTCTTCACCAGTCTAAACAGTTGAATCACTCCCCGCTGCTGCCCCATGATCATCGCTTCGCCCGAGATAGGTGCTTCCATATCCCCAGGGGAAGCGGGTACAATCCAGAGGAGATGATCGATGGGTCCGCAAGCTTCCAGCTTATGAGCCAGTTCGTCCAGCGTGTAATCCGTCGTTCCGTCCATGGCCAGCGCACCCGGATAACGCTTTTGAATCGCATTCCAATCGTGCATATTCCCGCCAATGACGACCATGCGATCATGTAAGGGGACCGGTGCGACGACATCGGCTGTAAGCCGGAAGGTGTCCCATACCGGTGTCAAGAGCACAGCGTCTTCAGGCAGCCCTGTCGGCAAATCGTCGGCAAATGGCCGCTGCGGCAATTCTCCTTCGAGGTTTCTGGAGGTGTATCTGTTGATCCGCACGCAGCATGCGCCGGATTCATCGCACATGTCAATATCGAGATACTCCACCTTGTCGCCTCTGGAGCTGCCGCTGCTGAACCGAATATACGCCCACATCCGCGGCGTGCACGGACGTATCAGCTCTAGCGTGTCCAGCGCAAATGGAAGCGGCGACTTCGCTGCGGCGGCGTCCGATTGTCGATCTCCATCCGCAAAGAGGATGGCCGCCTGGAGCGCTGCATCCAGCAAGCTCGGATGAAGCCGATATTGTTCTCCTGTATCCGAAATACAGGACGGCAGCGCCAGCTTGGCAAGAGCTTGCTCCCGCCCCAAGTACATTTCTTGTATCCCTTGATGACTCGGCCCATACTCAAGGCCCAGCTTTCGCAATCGTTCATAGCAAGCAGCAGCGCTCAACAATCGGCCGCCGACTTGTGTCTGTACAGCACTGATATTCAGATTGGCCCCGGCGAGGGCTGTCTGTATGGACGCCCTGCCGCTTCCGCATACGACAGTCCGGTTGTCCACCCGCTCCTCGTAATAAATTTCATACCGGATGTCGCCGTTATTGTCCGGGTATAGAGCGGTATGAACCGTGACCGCATCTTGGCCTACGCGAATCGGGTTCATCCAAACGACATTTCTTAGCGTAAATCCTTCTTGACTTTGCGCAAGCAGCCCTCCGGCTTGCCGCACCGCCGCTCCGGCCATTTCCAAATAAGCGGCGCCGGGAAGCACCCTGCTGCCTTTCACTTGATGATCGGCGATAAAAAACTCCCGCCCGCTGAAGACCGAGCTGAACTGCAGTTGATGAGCGCCGGAACGATTTCGGTGCAGCAGAGGATGAAGCATGACGGCACCCTCCGCCTCTGCCCCCTGCACGGACCGATGGTTGGACAAGCGAAACGTTTTCCGCTGAAAAGCATAAAGCGGCAAGCTGATTTTGGTATACCTCTTGTCACTGTTCAGCTCGGTCAAGCGCATGTCCGAATTGCAGAGCCAAAGATTGAGCGCGTTCTCCATGAAAGGCCGGTCCAGCTTCAGGCAAGTGATTGGCGTCCCTGCTTCCAGCTGCGCCGTTACAGCCGACAAGATTTGATCCGTTTCATCATCCGCATGGATAAAGGATTCCAGCCATTGTCCGTTATTACGGGCAACGCCGACAAGCCTGCTATGTTCTTTAATAACCGAATAGGGGCGGCCCGGTTTCATTTTGCTCCAGTTGCGGTTCATTACAGCCGCCGCTTCCCGAAAATCGTGATAGTTGTCCGCAGCGAGCCGCACCGCCATTTGTTTCGTGATCACATCGTCCGCCAGCAAATCGAGCAGTTCGTAAAACGGCGGATGATCAAATTGCCGCTGCTCTTGCAAGTCCCATTTCCGATTCAATTTTTGAATGGAACTTGCAATCATCAGCATCAACAGTCGCTTCGCTTCCGCCGGATTGAAAAGTTCAGCCGCTGCGGTAACTCCGTCAGCCCCTTCGTCCAGCCACCTTTTACTATTTGCCCCTGTAACGGATTGAATCGCCGTATGCCACTCATCCATCAACGTTTTAAACGTATATTGATTCGCGTACAGCTGTTTTGCCTTGTCCATCAATTGTGCGTACACACCGTCGTACCGGCTATCGGCAATATGCCTTAACGCACCAACGATTTTCTCCACATACGCTTCATCAAAAGCATAAGGCATCAGCATCTGCCCGCCGGATAGATACAGCGGCATGGACGGCCTTCCCGGTTGGATATCGTCGCGCTTCTTATGACCGGTAAGGACGGCCACGATGTCGTCGAGAGAGAGCATGCCACTGACCGCCAGGCTGACCCATGCTCCCGACTTCGATCCTGCCACGCAGGCCGGAGACCATCCAAGTTCCATAAGAGCCGATGCATGAATATAACCGGCTGCGAACAAATATAGTTCCCGATATTCGCAGCTCCACGTATCGTCATAAAACCCGCGCGCGATGCTGCTCTCTATTCCCAGCTTCCTCAGGACGGCGATGAATTGTTCCTCTCTCCTCTTCAGCAGAACACTTTCCGCCCCGCTCCAACCGATATCCTTATAGCCCTGCCACTTCGGATCGTCAACGTGCAAACACCAGAGCTGTTCCGCTGCGCGCGCGATGTCGGCGTTTTGTTCCAGCATCGCGCATAGATCCTGCTTGCTCTCAACCAATCCGCCGAACCGGTATAGGAACGACTCACGTCCCATAAGCAGCGACATGCATATATCGTCCAACGCCACCTCATTCATGAACTCCGTGCTTGCCGTCCACTGCTTCCAATCGGTGATGATCCGCTTCAGACTTTCCTCGCTTTTGGCCGATAAAACGAACAGCCTGCCGCCGGCCGAAGCAGCGGTTTTGCCGCTCCTGCTCTTCCTTTTTTTCGCTGCATTCGGCGCTTCCTTGTACTGTTCGAGCAGGACATGCGCATTGACACCGCCGAAACCGAATGAACTGACCCCCGCTCTCAATGGCTGCCCCTCTTCCCTGCTCCGCCATTCGCTTGACTCGGTTGCGATTTCAAAAGGAGTTGCCGCGAAATCGATGATCGGATTCGGCACCTTCACGTTAAGGGATGCAGGGATGGTCCGATGTTTCATCATCATAAGAACTTTAATGATTCCGGCCATCCCCGCTGCACTTTCCAAGTGGCCGATATTCGTTTTGACCGAGCCGATTTTGCAAAATCCGGAGTCTTCCGTATCCTGGCGAAATGCCTGGGTTAAAGCTTCCACCTCGATCGGATCACCGAGCGAAGTTCCCGTCCCGTGCGCTTCGACATACGTCACCGTCTCGGGACGAATGCCCGCCGACTTGTACGCGCTTAGAATGACATCGCGCTGCGCTTGGACTTTCGGCGCCGTGATAGACGGGCTTTTGCCGACGTGATTGACGGCGGAGCCTTTGATGATCCCATAGATACGGTTGCCTTCCTCCACGGCTTGATCGAGCCGCTGCAGCAGCAGCACGCCTACGCCGTCTCCCGGAACGTAACCGTTGGCATCTTTGTCGAACGTCTTGCACTGCCCGTCCGGACTCAGCATCCTCGACTTGGAGAAAGAAACATATTTCAAAGGATGGAGATTCAAGTTTACCGCTGAAGCGAAAGCGTAATCGCATTCTCCTTGCATCAAAGCGCGCCGGGCTTCATGAACGGCGACCAGCGATGAGGCGCATGCCGCGTTGACGGGTATGCTCGTTCCCCGTAAGTGGAATGCATACGAGATCCGATTGGCGAGCAGACTCTCATAGGTGCCCAGGCAGGCGTAGCTGTCTGCTGCGGACGCACCGCTACCGCTCAGCTCCTGAAGATAATCGGGTGACATGATTCCCGCGTACACGGAAGTCACCCGTTCCTGAAGCAACCGAAGCGGGATGCCCGAATCCTCAATGCAGCGCCACGTCTCCTCCAGCAGCAATCTGTGCTGCGGGTCCATACTTCCGGCTTCGCGGGGCGATAGATGAAAAAAACGATGATCAAAGTCATACACGTTGTCAAGCGAACCGCACCACTTGCTGTTGCTTTTGCCGGCTTCATTGACATCCGGGGAATAGTAATCCTCTACATTCCATCGGTCCGGGGGAATTTCGCGGATCGAATTCATCCCGGACACAAGATTTGTCCAAAACTGACGATATCCATCGGCATCGGGAAACCGGCAAGACACTCCTACAACCGCGATATCCACACGATTCAACGTCATCCTCCTCTCCTTTCCATTAACTTGAACTTCGTCGTAAGCGTCACGGCTTCATTAGCCCGGCGAAGCGGAGCAAATGGGAAAGCGAGGGCGGTTTATCGCTGTACCCGGATGTCGTAAGCATTTGCTCTTTCAGCAAATTCGGGCAGTTTCCCATTCGACGGAAGGCGGCGTTGCGCATTTTGACGAAAGCTGCGTTTTTCACGAACCAGCAAAACGTGTGGGCGGTGCTGTTCTGCTGAATTAACCGGACGTATTTGCGCCTCTTCTTTTCATACGAACGCAGCGTATTTTCGGAATAATCGCCGGTGCTCAGCGCCGCTTCCAGCGTGCCCGCCAGCTCCATCGCCCCTTGGATAGCCAAATTCATCCCTTGTCCGAGCGCCGGACTTAGAGCATGGCAAGCGTCTCCCAGCAGAACAGCTCCGTCCACCGCCCATTTTGGAGTATGCAAATAAAAGGCCGGTACGGACTGAACCTGCTTAAAGTCGGCGATTTGGGCCACCTCATCTTTCAGGCTGGGGTACAGGGAATGCAGCAATGCTTGCAAAGCTTCGATGCCTTCGTCTTTGATTTTCTGCCATAAGTCTTTGCGGAGAGCCAAATACACCCGAACCCGGTTATCAGGCAGTGGAAATGCGCCGCAGCTGACGCCCTGCCCAAAATAAAAGCTGGCTTCGGCCTCCGGAGTGATTGCCGTATGAAGCGTAAAAACGAACATTTTGGCCTTCTTCTCTTCGTAAGGATAAAGATTATATTTCAGGGCAAGCTGCTCCCTGATCTTCGATTTAATTCCGTCCGAGCCCACCAGCACTTTGCAGGCGATCGTCACGGTCCCTTCGTCCGAACTAGCTACAACTCCCGCCACCTTGCCGTTCGCATATATAAGCTTCTCGGCGTTAACGCCGGGATAAAGACGGACGTTCGGAAGAGCGGTTGCCGCATTGATAATGCCCTCGTGTATTTTTCGGTGCTCTCCGTTCAGTGCATATTTGACCGGCATATCCAGGTCGGCGTAGTTTCCGGTAAAGCACTTGATGCCGCCTATCGTACCGTAGTTGACCTTTGTCACCGTAGCGCAGTGCGGGCTAATGTCGGGAAGCACTCCCAGCCCGTTCAAAATATCGATGGTAACCGGTTGAAGAAAGTCTCCTTTCGGTATGTTTTGGAATTGCTTTAATCGATCAATCAGCGTAACGTTATAGCCTTTTCTGCCCATGGCAAGCGCCAATGTCGCACCTGCAATTCCTGCGCCGACAATCAATACGTCCGTGTCGATCTGCATACTCTCACTCCTCTCGTATTCATACTTATCCGGTGCGGAACAAACGTCTATTCAGAAGCTGCGCCGTCTCCTTCATCAAGGTGTCGCCAATGACATCGACATGCCTTTGTTGCCAACGTTCCATCGGAGTTCCAAGCACCCATTGATTAAATGCTCCCAAAGCCGGCCCGCAGTAAACCTGGTAATCGACCTTCGCTTCCACATCTCCTTGCAGCGCCAGCTTCGTTGCATGGGAAAAATACCATTTGAACAACAATGCCATTTTCGCTTTCGGGCTTCGCTCGGCTTGCTCAATTTCTCCCGCGCAATGCGTCTGCTTGACTTCCGAATAGATGTCTTCAAAGCTCTTTTTGAAATATTGTTCCTGAAGTCGCGATTTCGTCTTCTCGTCGATCTCGTCAATACTGTCGTGCTGGCGGTATAACTCGTACAATTTATTGGCTCTGGCCGGAAAATAAACGCCTTTCTTGAGCACCTGCACTTTCGCCCCGAGCTCAAACATCTCTCCGGCAGGCGCATATGCCGTATCCTGCACATTGATCTGCTGAAGCAAATCTTTGACCGCCGCGCTCGTACCGGCCTCCACGGTACACTGATTGATGGAGCCCGTCAGGATGAAATCGGCCCCCATGACAAAAACAGCCGCAGCGGCCTCGGGGGTTCCGATCCCTCCCGCCGCTCCGACTCTGATTTTTCGGGCATACCGGTGCCTGGCCATCATCGTCTCGCGAAGCGCAAGTATGGCCGGCAGCAGTGCCATCGCCGCCGCACCGTCCGTATATCCCGCGGAATCCGCTTCCGCGCAAATATCGTCCGCCATCGGCACGCTTCTTGCCCATTCCGCCTGCTCCTCCGTAATGCTCCGCTCGCGGAGCAGCTTGTCCACAATAGGATCGGGAGCGGGACTCATAAACAATGCCGCGATTTCCGGCCGGGAGCATTTGGCGATGATTTTATGCGACGACGCGATGCTGCCGTCACGATTGCGGGACAAGCCCATGATCCGGTATCTTACGAGCGCCGGCGTCATGGTCAAGAAACCTTTGGCCTCCACCCGGGTAACCTGTCGTCTCAAGAGCAGATCCACCATAGCGTCTTCCATTTCCGGCTGGCTCTGATTATGCACAACGTTCAGACCGTAGGGCTGGTTGTCCGCAAGCTCCCGCTGTATGGATAACAGCTCGGCTTCGATGTCGGCGATTCGCATTCCCCCGGTGCCGAGAAACCCCATCATTCCGGCTTTCGCAAGGCGTACGACCATCTCCTTCGAGGAGATGCCGCCGTACATCCCGCCTGCGATATAAGCCAGCCTCAGCCCGTAGTCTTTTTTGAATTCGGCGCAGCCCAAATGATCCGCGGTAAAAAGCTGCGGATGTCCGGCAGCTTGCTCCTCGCCGTTCGGCTGAGCCTGAACTCCTTCCTCTTCGTGTTCCTCCACGACAAGAGGGGCCGCATCTCTTTGAATGGCATGCACCAATTTGGCGACAGCAGAGCCGGGGCCGATTTGAACAATATCCTCGACCCCTCTGCCCATCATATAGCGGATGCTGTCCGTCCACTGCACGGGAGATGTGATCTGCTCCACCATATTTTCAACAATTGTTGCAGCGGTATAAGGTCTGGCCCACACATTGGAAATAACAGGAATATGCGGTGCGGCAAATGCAAAGCGCCGTACATAGTCCGCAAACTGCCGCTTAGCCGATTCCATGTAGCGGGAATGAAATGCGCCGCTTACATTCAAGACTACATAATTGCCGGCTCCGGCTAATTCGAAAACGGATTGCGCTGCGACGATATCATCTTTGGGTCCGGATAGTACGATTTGCGAAGGGCTGTTGATATTAGCGATATCGATCGTTTCCAGCCGATGGTCCCGCAGAACTTGACGCACCTTGTCATAGGCAAGTCCCAACACAGCCGCCATGCCGCCACCGGCAGCCTTGCTCATTAATTCCCCCCTGAATTTGACCAGCTGCAGCCCTGTTGCGAAGTCGAACACCCCCGCAGCGAGCAGCGCGTTGAACTCGCCAAGACTATGACCGGCTGTATAATCCGGAGATATGCCGGTTTCCTGCAAAGTCTGGTAATAGGTCAAGGCATTCACGACATATAAAGCGGGTTGTGTATATTCCGTACGGTTCAGCCGTCCTTCGCCGTCCTGCAAACATAAATTCGCTATAGAGTAGCCCAGCACTTCGTCTGCGACTGCAACGAGCTCCGGAAATTGCCCGAAAAGATGCTGACCCATCCCTTTAAATTGCGATCCTTGACCTGGAAATACGTACGCTTTCATGACGCGACTTCCTCCTTGGATAACGGGTTCAGTTGTTCGAAATTTTGCGCACAGGTTCCGCATACCTTCTTCTTCTTTTATAAAAGGGGCCAATAAGATAACGGTTTCCGATAATGAATCGGGTTTGAAATTCCGTCTGACGAATCCGGCAAGCGTGCCGCCCGGCCCCACATCCGCATAGGTGTGCGGACCTAACGCTTCAAGTGTCTCCGCCGCTTCGCGGAAACGTATAGGCTTTCTGGCGATCTGCCAAAAATGATCCGGCTCGATTTCGCTGGCAAAGCCGCCGAGCATACAAGACATGTAGGGAATTCGCGGCTTTTGAAAGGTAAACCGGCTCAAATAATCGACGTATGAGCGCTCCGCCTGATCAATGAGGCCGGAGTGGAAAGCGAACGATACCGGAAGCATCTGACTGACCACCGAATTGTTTGCCAGCCAGCTCCCGATGTGCGAGAGCGCTTCATGCGGCCCGGAAATAACAAAATGCCCGTCATAATTGACGGACACCAGCGTACAATGTTCGATTCCGGGGATTTGTTCGAGTAATGAATGATGAGCAAGCACAGCAAGCATAGAACCCGAGCTGCAATGCCGCTCAAAGCATTTCGCCTGCTCCATAACGCACCTAAGCGCATCTTCCGCGGATAAAATGCCCGATACCGCAGCGGCGGCGAATTCGCCGAGACTGCTGCCAAGCACGTAATCGGGCCGCACCCCCTCAGCTATTAATGCTTCAGCCAATGCGAACTCTACCATAAAAATAGCAGGATGAGAGAGCAGCGTCCTCGTGAAGGATGTACCCGGAGAACCATTCTGGTAAAGATGCTGCACGATGGATTCTCCGCTCAGCTCAATCGCCAGCTTGTCCAGCTCGGACATCGTGTTTTGAAAGCGAACATTGCCGACGAACAGCTGCCTGCCCATTTGGTAGTAATGAGACCCTTGGCCCGCAAACATAAAAACAACAGATTTCCCCAGCGCAGATCCCTCCATATCGGCATAGCTTCGCCCGATCATCTGTATGTAACATACACACTACGAAAACGTTATATGTCTTCAGAGCTGCTCCAACGTACCGAAGCATCGTTTGGATTCACTTCTGAATTTTGGAAACTGCACCAAATCGAGTTCAATGAACCCCCAGCATATCCAACACATGAATCCCCACATCAAAGCCTACTCTTTTCCGCATAAACTCCAGTGAAATTCGCGCCCTATTTTTGCGTCTATCGATTTTCTCGATGATTGCTTCCTTACCTTTAAGCGGGCCTTCGCAAACGATCACTTTTGAGTTCTCTACGTATACAGTCGAAAATCCGATCGTTGCGTTACTATCCATAAGCTGCGTAATTAAAGCCATTTCCTGCTCTTCAATTTTGAAAAATAAGTTCGATTCCTGCTCGGCATCCATACCGCTTTCCTGCAAGCTCTCTCTTGTGTCCCTCCTGTTATACTTATTTAAAAGCCGATAGCACTTCGGAATTTGTTTTAGCTCATAGTAAGAATTCACGTTCATCCGGGTTTTAATCAGCACGTAACCGGGAAACATCGTTTTGCAAACTTCGTATGCCCTTCCTTGTTTGCGTTCCTGCAACTTCCGCTTTGGCACAATCGCATTGAGCTCCGATTCGTCAAAAACATGGCGAATTCTCGTGCGAACAAAGTCTTCTTTTCCCGTTTCGACAAATAATGCATACCAATCCATCAACTCTCCCCTTCCGTGCTTTGTTGAGAATTAGTTTAATACAAAGTTAAATTATTTAATATTTGTAATTATATAGGATATTATCATAATATGTAGATTGTGGTCAAATGTTATCAGAAAATTCAAGCATTGCCTTGCAGTGGCCTTCGTCCGAGGCGCACATTTCCCTCATTCCTTCCCTAGCGCCACTGTTACTATTGTAAGAATGCCGTCGGACGTTGAGGATGTGCAATTCTACGAGTTTTATGGGTAATTTTACTGGCTAATCCCCTTTTCCTTCATACCTTTTGAGTTAAAGAAAACAATTTTTATGACAATACAAGCAAGGGCTAACACAATAAACAGCAAGCCGCTCCATATGGTCCCTTTCACGCCTAAAAAATCGATAAACATTCCGCCTGCTGCCGAACCGATGAACACGCCAAGATTGATGAAAGAAATATACAGCCCAGTAGCAAATTCAGGCGCTTCGGGAGCCTCGGATGTTAACCATATCTGCGTTATAATGAGTCCGCTGGTATGAACCGCTCCCCACAAGACCATGATCAAAATAATAGGTACGATAGACGCCGTTTCTCCTAAGGAAAGCAAGAAGTAAGAGAGCGCTAATACGATCGGTTGGAGCACAGTCGTTCTCGCCATATGGATTCCAATCAGTTTCCCCGCGAGCAAGTTGCCGGCCACTCCCCCGATACCGAATATGACAAGCATGACACTGACGGTCTCTCCGTTCATCCCCATCACTTGTTCCAAATATTCGGCAGAATAACTATAGACTGAAAACATTGCCGCAAATATAAAAGTTGCAGCGCCAATATTGATCCAAAGGGGGATTTTACGCAATATACCGAGCTGCTTCCCATAAGTTATTTTCTCCGCTTTCGGCGTTTTCGGAAGCATAATGGCGATCCCGATCCCAGCAGCGATGTTGACAAGGGTACAGAATAGAAAAGCGGCCTCGAATGAGAATTGATGCTCGATATAGGTTGTTATCGGAATTCCAAGTACCATGCCCATACTGGTTCCGACAAATGCTTTGGCGGAAGCTTGCGTCGCTTTTTCCTTAGGATACAGTGAAATAGCCGTGACAAAAGCCAGAGAAAAATAGACGGGATGGAACAAAGCCGGAATCATCCGAAGCGCCAGCAAAACATAAAAATTCGGAGCGAAAGCTGACAATAAACTGCTCCCGGCAAAAATGAACAGACATGTCATCAACACATTTTTTCGGTTAAGTTTGGAAAGCAGCAGTACCATAAAGGGACCAAACAACGCGATGACAATCGCAAACGCGCCAACGAGCATCCCGGCCTGCGATGTGCTGATGCTGTAGCGTTCAATGATTGCCGGCAGTATCCCGACAACGCCAAATTCAATGGTGTATACGCCAAATAAACCCAGTGCAATGAAAAATATAGGGTTCATGGTCTTTTTAGCCGAACTGAATTGAACCAACCTCTCCACTCCCTTGTATAAAAGAGCCTGGTCCTGATCATGCCGTACCAGGCTCTTAAACGCATTCTTTATTGCTTGATTCCGTCGTAAACGGCTTTGCAGAGATCGACGGTAAACTGACCCGACATGCCTTCCAGCGCGGTATTGGTAAATGCCACAACGCTGAGCTTCCGTTCAGGATCAACGAACCACGAATGGCCGTAGGTTCCGCCCATCCGCCAGGTGCCCGGTGATTCCGGCGTGCCTGCGGCGGCAGGATCCTTAAGCAACGTAAATCCAAGACCGAAGCCTCTGCCCGGCCAATAAGCCATCGGCAGATCACCGATCTGGTTAGTCGTCATTTCGCGAACCAGCCGCTCAGGCAGCAGCGGCGTTCCTCCCTTGCGCAAGGTTTCCAGCAGCTGTAAAAAGTCATGGGCGCTTCCGACCATGCCGGCCCCGCCGGAAGGAAAAGCCGATTCGTCAAGCGCCCGGCTAGGGGCAAGCCGGAAGCCCGCCGTGCCTTCCACGAATGCCAGGCTGTCGGGATCATGCATAGGCCGCGGCACTGGAACATCATTGGCATAAGCAGTGGTCAGCCGCTCCGGGTCAACGGCAGTAAATCCGGTGTCATACATGCCAAGCGGTTTCAGCACCAAGGAATAAACGGCTTCTTGAAGCGGCATTTCAGTAACCTTGGCGATAACGGCGCCCAGCACGTCTGTCGCGATCGAATATTTCCACTGAGTACCTGGCGTGTAAAGGAGCGGAACAGAGGCAATACGGCGCAGGTTCTCTTCCAATGTGATACCGGCCTGGTCCATCCCATCTGACACCCCTGCACGATGATAGGGACCATTCTCTTCCTGAAAGAAACGGTAAGTCAGCCCGGCCGTGTGCGTTATTAAATGTCGAATCGTGAGCTCCGCGATATCGCCATTTTGCAAACGCGGCTGAAAGTATGGAAGCCATCGATCAACGCGATCGTCTAGTTGGAGCCGGCCTTGCGATATGAGTACCAAGGCAGCCGTTGAAACGATCGGTTTCGATACGGAGGCAAGCCTGAACAAGGCATTTTCTTGCATCGGATTGTTCCTCTCACGGTCGGCAAAACCGGCAGCACCGTTATAAACCAGCACTCCGTCTACCGCCACCTTAACCACAGCGCCAACCAGCCGATTATCGGTAAGAGTACGCTCGATAACTTCATCCAGGCTTGTATCTAAATTCTTACTCAACTTTCATCATCCTTCCTCAATAGTTAAAGCCTTGATTACTTTACTATTGTGAGTTTATTATAATTATTAAGTTGAGTAATTTACATAAAGCATTCAAGTTATATCTACCCTAAAACAAAGAAAAACGAGTTAGTTGATGAGGAAATCCTTAAAATTAAAGGAGCGGTTTCGATGGACCATATTGATAAGCAAATCCTATATTATCTTCAAGGCCAGGCAAGAATTTCAATGACGGAATTAGGCAAGTGTGTCGGGTTATCACAACCCGCAGTAACGGAGAGAGTAAAGCGTATGGAGGAAAAAGGAATCATTGAAGAGTACCGCACCACGATTTCCCCTGAAAAAATCGGAAAAGGCGCAGCAGCCTACATTCTGTTTCGTACAAGGGAGTGTCATGCGTTCCTTGATTTTTGCCGCTCATCTCCCGATGTCATCGAATGCCACCGCATAAGCGGAGAACACAACTATTTATTGAAAGTAATGACTGAGTCCACACGATCTCTCGAAGAGTTCGGAAATCAATGTGATAAATACGGGACCTACACCATCCTTATCGTCATGTCATCGCCAATCGAGACTAAGTTTCTTATCCCTTCGCTGGAAGAGGCAAGCGTACTTGGCGAGTTAGATTAATGTGGGCTCGGCACCACAAAAAAGGAATCCGGTGTCAATCCGGATTCCTGACATTGTGATTATTTAGCTTGGGTTCCAAATGCGATTTTCCTTACCTTAATATTCCCCTTTGATTACAAAAAACGAGCCCCGAATTGTTCCAGCTAATGCTGACTTCTGTCTGGCAAACTTAAACTTCCCTTCTAATTCCTGTGGTACCTCCATCCCCTCAGAAAGCTTAAAACCAACGGCCCGCTTCTTAGGGTCATCCATCGTATACATGACATTGATCCCAAGACCATCCTCATAAAAGACATAAGCAAATTTTATATTTTCAACTTGAAAACGCGATGTTTCTAAAGGTTTGGCCGCAAACTCAATATCTCGCTCTTTCAAAATTCGGTTCACATAATCAAGGGTCTCCTGACTTTCACTAGCTGGTACAACCGTAAATTCGTGCTTGTATTTGTTCATAAAGTAACGGGCTTCATTGGCACGTAAACCAGCAAGCGCTTCTGCTACAGGAGAAGACTCTAAACCAACCGTGGACACATTTTTAAAGTTTACAATATACGACATTTCTATCCCTCTTTTCTCCTTTTATGAAATCCGCATTTCGCCAAAAACCATGAAATGAACGCCCTTACGAGCCTTACAACTACTGTATCATAATCCACGCCACAAAAAAAACTTGCCGTTACTTGCGGTATTGTTCAGCGTATCATCTATAGAGCGAAAGCCAAAGGCAAGGCACCCGAACGGGTGCCTTCTTATATGCAGCGTGCCTCTGGGCAGGCTGCACAAGAAAAAAAACGCTGATCCGATGACGGTTAGTGTTCTTTTGGTTTGGGATCATTCTTATCTTTGCACCAGATTGACATCGTGTGGGTCCGTCCAACCATCAAGGTCATAATCGCTCATGCACTGCTCCACCATGTTTTTGAACGCCTCGGCAGATCCGCTGTTTACAGCTTCCATCAGTGCGTGAATGCGGAGATCTCACAATTGCCGGTATAATTTCGTTCGTATAGCCCATGCCGGCCGCCAAATTCGCTCCCGATCGCGTCCCAGAGCAATTTATTCAGCTTAATCTTCTCCATACTGTCATACCCGCCCGAGCCATGGGAGAAAACACTCTGTAAGCCGTTCCGTGTTCCACATTCGGCAAAACCGTTCCATTAGGACCCGGATTCGGATCTTTAGCCATTGCGGTACTTAATGCCCTATTTATCCACTTTAGGTTTAAGATTCTAGAATCACAAGGGTTAGGCTTAAAAGATTCAGGAGGAGCACCTGGAAAAGCTCCTGGACCTTGGGTTCCAGCTACTGAATAATAAGATAAAACAAACCATTATAATATAATCCTGGATGAAATTCCAGCCCTAACAATCCCCGTTCATCATATCCGCCACTAGAAAGACCTAGTTTTAAGATTCGTGGGCTAATATTAAAAAAAGTTCTTATAACTCCGTTTTGTATGTAAAAGATCTCTCCTACCTGAGTTGCAATAAATAAGCTTTCAATTAACCTTAACTTTTATCAACTTAAATTTACCCCCCCCCTTCCTATTTTTTTTTATAAGAATATGATTAGAACTGCTCTATTAGTACCAATCAGGGCTGGCAATATAGCCTTACGGCTCAGCTTTCCATTGGTTAACTGCTCGGTCTTTGTCCCCCGCTCCCGGAGCTGAGAGGATTCTAGTTCACATAGACTCATCGGGAATGAGTCAAGTTCTTGTCACCCGACAAATCCGTTTTTTCGATAAGAGAATTTTTTCATTAAACGTACTTTTTTTGACTAGCGGAAAATAAAGATACTAAGTGAATCCTTTATTAAGGAAAGGAGATTTTAACCATGCGATTTGAGTTATTTAAGAGCAATATTTTAACGGATGGATTTACACGTAAAATAGAAGGTCCTTCATGCGATAAAAACGGGAATATTTATGCCGTTAATTTTCAAAGAGATGGCACGGTTGGCAAAGTAACCCCAAATGGAAAAAGCAGTGTCTTTATTGAATTGCCTACGGGCAGTATCGGATGCGGGACACGTATTGACCCTAACGGAACTATGTACATTGCAGATTATAAAAAACATAATATATTCGCCGTTAACCTTGAAACGAAAGAGATCAGTGTACATGCTCATGACCCTGCAATGAACCAGCCTAATGATTTAGCGATAACCGAACAAGGTGTTTTATTCGCTAGTGACCCCAACTGGCTCCAACAAAATAAGGGACAATTGTGGCGTATTGATACAAATGGAGATACGTATTTATTAGAAAGGAATATGGGAACGACGAATGGAATTGAAGTTAGTCCTGACGGTAAAAAATTATACGTAAATGAATCATTGCAAAGAAGAATATGGGTATATGATCTGTCAAGTACTTTTGAATTGAGTAATAAACGCTTATTGGTAGAGTTTCGAGATTTTGAACTTGATGGAATGCGCTGTGATGTGGCAGGCAATTTGTTTGTTACTCGCCCAGGCAAAGGTGTGGTGGCGAAGATATCCCCTAATGGTCTTTTGCTAAGCGAAATTTTCCTTATTGGTAAAAACTGTACCAACCTTACGTTTGGGGGTCCAGATGGAAGAACTTGCTACGTGACAATGGCCGATACAGGAAGCATTGAAATGTTTGAATCCGATGTGCCTGGAAGGTGTTGGAGTTTATTGCATAGAAGTTTTTAGATCAAGGTTGCGATAACGTTTGTGTCGCAAAGCGAATAAGCCCACATGTTTTTGTCGTTGCCTCGCGACAGAAACATATGGGCTTCCGATGATAAATAGTATTTTTTTAACTTACTTGACGTATTCAGCCATTACAATATTTCGATATACCCTTCTGTTCCATGCACGCGAATTCGTTGCCCGTCTTTTATCAGTTTGGTAGCATTCTCCACTCCGACAACTGCTGGCAAGCCATATTCACGTGCGATAACGGCTCCATGGGTCATCAGTCCGCCAACTTCGGTGACTAGGCCTTTGATGGATACAAACAACGGTGTCCAGCTAGGGTCAGTAAACGCGGTGACTAATATATCTCCATCTTCCAGATCGGCATCTTCCATATTTAAGATGACACGTGCTCGCCCCTCGATCACTCCGGAAGAAACAGGCAGACCTACAATAGCTTCAGCTGGGAGATTTTCTCGTTTGTACTTGCCTGCAATGATTTCGCCATCAGACGTGATAACACGTGGCGGCGTTAGTTTTTCATATAACTTGTACTCGTCTTTTCGTTTGCCGATGATCTTGTAATCCAATTTATTGGTGCGTACGGCTTCGTGAAGCTCTTCAAAAGTGAGGTAATAAATATCTTCTTGTTCACGAACAACGCCCGCTTGTACGAGTTGTTCGGCTTCTTTCAGTAAAGCCTTCTTATAAACGAAGTAGCGATTAATATATGCATATTTTGGATATTCCCGGTACCCAATGAGATTCCGGACTAGGTCGATCATTCGTTTTGTCTCTTTGGCTTTTTGTTCGCCATCCGGTAACTGCTTCAATCGATCTAATAACTCTCGTTCTTTTTTCAAAGCTTCCTGTCGCCCTTGCTCAAATTTCCGCTTTCCGGCGTTAGGCTCAAAATTTTTGATGTTACCCAGAATCATGGGGACAAGTGTAATTGGTTTTTCGCTCCAACGGGTTCGGGTAATATCGATTTCTCCGGCGCATCGCATTCCGTATTTGTTGAGATAAGCACAGATCGCGTCTCGGGTTTCCTGTCCGCCATTAAATTTAACCAGTTCATCCAAAAAGTGATCATCTTTTACATGTTGTAAATAATGAATGACTTCCGGATAAGGACGTATCACATCTGCGACATCCATTAGAGCCAGACCCATTTCCGAAGTGATATTGTTTGGTACAGATTGAGACAGCGTATCTGCTGCGTTTTTTTCACCCAACCACTCCATCATTTTTTCATTGATCCATGATGAAGCATTCATAGCAGTCATAATCACACCAAAGCTTTGTGGATCAGATAGCTTCCTCTTCCTTAATTCCTCGATATCTTCCAGGATAAAATCAAATAGATCCGCTCCTGATTTCGTTTGGATCTTATGTTTTAACTCCTCGATCGATGATTCACTTCGCTTAATCAAATCAGAAACGATTGTCGGCTCGTAATCGTTTAGTGTTTGATAATTCGCAGGCGCCGGACCTTCATTGCTTTTACCGTTACTCTGTTCTTTCTTGTCATCCGGTATCGATTTTATAAAATCTCCCCGCTCTATAACGGTCGTCAATGCATCTTTTATGAGCGGATCGTTTTTTCCCAGCACATTTATTAAAGTATCCCTGCCGGAAGGTGAAGCCAGCATAAGTGAAACATCAACAAACAACCTTCCGCCGGCTTTACGCATGGGCGCAGGAGTTAGTAACAGGTAAAAAGACAATCCCAATGGTTTCATGGGATCGGTCATCATTTGTTGGTGACCGACAGATACGTAAACGTGATTTTCTTGATCATTCGCTTCAGGGATCGGGTATAAAGTCGTGATTGGCCGACTCTGGACAATATAAAATGTATCGTGGTCCAAACACCATTCGATATCTTGCGGGCAGCCAAAATAAGCTTCGATCTGTCTTCCGATACGTGCTAATTGTAAAATTTGTTCCTCAGTAAGGGTTTGTGTCTTTTGCTGATCAGGATCGATCGGCCGTGTCTCTGTTCCGCCTTCTTTCCGTCCATAGATAGCCAATTTTTTGGTCGCTATCCTCTTATCGACGATTTTCCCTTCCTGTACTTGATAACAATCGGCAGATACCAAGCCAGAGACCAGTGCCTCTCCAAGTCCAAAGCCGGCATCGATGGATAGCAGCTTTCGGTTGGAGGTAACTGGATCAGCGGTAAATAAAATCCCCGAAGCCTGCGGGAAAACCATCCTTTGAACGATAACGGATAAATAAACTTGACTGTGCTCGAATCCGTTTTGCATACGGTAGATTACCGCGCGATCCGTAAATAGGGAAGCCCAACATTTGCTGATATGCTGCAAGATCGCTTCTTTGCCGATGATATTTAAATAGGTGTCTTGTTGACCAGCAAAAGAGGCATGCGGTAAATCTTCAGCAGTCGCACTAGAACGCACGGCATAAGCATGTTCCTCGCCAAACCGGGAGAGATAGTGAGCAACTGCTTTCACCACATCGGAAGGAATTTCTGCTTCCATAATGATTTGTCGAATCTTTCCGCTGATTTCACCGATTTGATCTCGATCCTCTACTTTTAGCATGGTGAGTCGATCCAACAAAGCATGATACGTTTCGTTTTGTTCGGTGGCTTTTTGGAATCCCACGGTTGTAACACAAAATCCTTCCGGTACTTGTATTCCTTGAATTTTTGATAATTCCCCTAAATTTAACCCTTTTCCGCCAACAAGCAAAAGCTGCGTCTTTTCCATTTCCTGAAAATCGAGAACCAAAGAACTCATTCCACATCTCTCCTAACCATTAAAATGAGAAAAAACATTTGACAAGAGCTTACCGGCGTGGTAAAATAAGATTGTAAGATAAGATTATTATGTCCATTTAATACACACAGCCGTGATCTCATTATATCATCGCGTCTGTTTATGTGCAATATAAAAAAGAACCTGGTGAATTTTTTCAGGTTCTTTTTTGATTTCCGTTATCATTCGTCACATCAAAAACTATGGTTCGAACCGACTTCGTCGTAGTTCCACCGAAAATAGGACAAAGTTCTTGTCGTACATCAGTAATCGGACAATGTTTGTGTCGTCCGATCGTTATTGCCCCGCGAATAAGCACTTGTTTTTGGCCGTTGCGGCCGACTTTGTACACTTTACCGTCATAGCTGCCTTCAATAATATATAAATCCCCTCTGAACCAGGACATGCCTGTTAATGGTCCTTCAAACCCCGCAGCAAATTCATGGACTCTTCCGGCTTTATCAATATGCAGCACTCTACCCTTCGCATAAGCCGGGCCGTAAGAATAGCCCGATTCGGCGACATACATTTCGCCATTCTCGTCAAACACCAGACTTGTTGGATAGGTGAGTCCGGAAATAACCGGCTCCAGTCTGTAGCTGGGATCCAGCCAATAATCCGGGCCTCCGACCGGACCTTCCAAAAGCGGCGCCAAAGGCGGCAAATCGGTTTGAAATGGAGTGGCTAACGCGATTAACGTATGGATAAAATTGGTTTGCAAAGTTATGAGGTCTTGAAACGTGGACGCCAGATGCGGATATGCGGTGAAAAAGTATGGATAGGATTGATAAAGGAGCAAAAGTTCATTTTCCCTTGCTATCAACTCATCTAACAGCAGGTCTTGGTTTCGATGAAACAGCATTAAATTAATCGGTGCTTGAGGTCGGCGGATTTGAAATGAATTCAACAGCTTTTCAAGGATTTGGGCTTTCTGTTGTTGGAGCTGCCAAAGAGTCGTAGCTTCCGGGCTATTCCCGATGACCTGATGAAACCTCCAGAACAAATGTGCACAAATCTCTTCCCAAATGACTTCTCAAACGACCAGTTTATTAGGAAAAGTCTGCAAAGGACTCCTTCACCCCTCATCCCAGTTTGTTCACACATTCATAAGTAATATGAACAGGGCGTTGTCCTTTATGTCAATGGGGTGGGAAAAGCCCGAATTTAATCGTTATTCATCATGGAACAATTTCGAAAACGGTACCTTGGTTAAAATCAGTCACTTTCATAGAGCCATGAACCCCTAAATATAGTTTGGTTTGATTCAGATTCGTTCCCAAACTAACATAATAAGCTGATTGAGAACCAAAATTATAATCGGTTTCAATAACACTAAAATCATTTAGTTTACAATCTGTTCTTACCCTGGTATAAGCTAAAGCCCCTCGAACCGGAAGTTGAGATTCTTTCCCCCGAGCCAGATCGGTAAACACAATGTTTCCCGTTAAAGCCGGGATTTCATTTCCCATATAGGGCTGGACTCCTGTAAGTGCAGTAGCTCTAAACTTATCGGTTCGGCGATCTTCATGAAAATAACTAATTAGAGGCGGAAGACGCCTCGCTGAAGTTTTTACTGCCTCATCGTAATAAGCAATGGTTTTCTCATTCAAAGTCGGATTTGCAGAGCAGCCTGTTATTGTCGAAGTAGGAAAAGCACCTTCCCACCCTCGCCAGCCAAAGTTAATAAATCCTTCGTAGTCTGGTTCGGATTTCATTAAAGAAGCTTGAATAAGCTGAGTAACCGGTATTGGTTTATAATGAATGAACGAAAAAATCGACTCTACGAGATCCTGTCCGACATTGCCTACATATTTGATATACCGATTATAAAACCTTTGGAATGAAATTCCCGGTATATTGCGAACTCCTTTGGCAATGACCGTAAGCGTTTCCTGAATAGGTACGGGTAGCTCATTAAACCGTGTAACTACGGGCGGATTATCGATAAATGTATGCTTACCTACATCAATTTCGATTATTTTACCTGCGATTTCCATGTCATCTTGGCTTAAATTAAATGGGTCATAGCCAGATCCACCATCTCCGGTTGTCAAAATAAGATTTCCTGTTTCAGGTGAAAAGTTTAAGCTATTGACCCCATTATGGTTAAAAAATGGTCTTCTTATATGAAGTAATGTCCGCCTTTTTTGAGGTTGACCATTCGGATGTAGAATATATTCTTCAACTGTATCCATATGATCGTATTGAACTTCTTTATTTGTCCACTTTAGGTTTAAGGTTCTAGCATCGCAAGGGTTAGGTTTAAAAGATTCTTGAGGAGCACCTGGAAAAGCTCCTGGACATTGGGTTCCAGCTACTGAATAATGCAGATAAAATAAACCATTAGAATAGAATTTGGGATGAAATGCCAGCCCTAGCAATCCCCGTTCATCATATCCGCCACTAGAAAGACCTAATTTTAGGATTCGCGGTCGAATATCAAAAAAAGTTCTTATAACTCCGTTTCGTATGTAAAAGATCTCCCCTACCTGGGTTACAATAAATAAGCTTTCAATTGAATCACCCGGAAGTATCGTTGTTTTCAAAACCGTAGGTAAATTGATCTTACTTACAATGGGCCTTAAACTAACTTTGACTTTTATCAACTTAACTTTGCCCTCCTTCCTATTTTTACCTTTTATAAGAATATGATTAGGACTGCTCTATTAGTACCAGTGAGGGCCGGCCATATGACAAGAACACACTTAATCCCATAAAATAACAAAGCCGCGATTTACGCGGCAATTAATGTTCACAAGGCTTCGCACTGTTTTATTATCCTTTTGGTGTTTGAAAATTAAAATTTTATGAAGGTAACCGTAAATTTTGTATAGGCATATTTCTCACTCTCAACTTTAATCAAGGCTTGATGTGCTTCGATAATGGCTTTGGCAAGCGCCAAGCCAATTCCTACCGAATCATGTTTTTTAGAACCGCTTGCTTTGTAGAATCGATCAAAGATATACGGCAGCTCCTCGGCTTCAATTCCTTCTCCAAAGTCTTGAATCACCAATTCCGTATAGATCGGTGTATCTTTGACTTGAATCTTGATTTTGCCGCCGGGTTTGGAATGCTCGATCGCATTCTTCAGCAGGTTCAACAAAGCTTCTTGCATCCACATTTTATCGTGAACAACGACTACTTCCTCCGGCGCATCCCAGTCAACCGACATATGATTATCACTGATCATGCTTGCCAGACGCTCCAAAACTTCCTCTAATGTCTCCACCAAATTTACTGGTTCTTTATCGAACGATATAGCTCGGGCGTCGATTTTCGCGATCTTCAACAAATTTTGAATCAAGACATTCATTCTGGAGATTTGAACATCATTATTTTGCAATAGTCGAACTTGCTGCTGGCGGGGCAAATTTTCATTTAACATCATTTCATTGTAGATGGATATAGTTGAAAGCGGTGTTTTTAATTGGTGGGATATATCTTGCAGCATTTGTCCTAGAAACTCTTTCTCTTCAAGCAGATCCTGCATGCTTTTTCTAATAATATCTTTCATGGACCGAAATGAAGCCGCCAGTTTGGCGAGATCCCCTTCTTTATTTTCATTTATGACAACTGAGTAATCCCCATCGATTATTTTTTTTGCCGCCGAAGCGAGTTGGTTAATTTTATTGAAGATCATCTTGTATTGCATGAAGGTTGCCCCAAACAACATCAATCCGAAACAAATCAATCCCCACAAAATAGATTGATTATGGCCGAAAATATGGTTATTTAAAAGGGGAAAAAGCTCCGTCTCCAAATCTTCATACAATCCATACTGTCTAAAGATCTCTCTTCCTTGTTCCTGATACTTGCTTGTATCGGAAGAATGGCTTGTTAAGACTTTCATAATTTCCGCTTCATTCTCGGGATGTTGTTCAACCAATCTGGCAGTAATTTCGCCCCAGGCTGCAATAGAATCGGTCTTTAATTGATTATAAAACAGTTGATGTTCAATAAACTGGTAAAGTGTAAATAGAGAGAACAGAACAGCCAGTATCGTCATATAGCCTTTCAACTCGGTAATTCTCATCATCTTACTCCCTGCTCACATCCTTATCCCACCGATAACCCAATCCTCTCTGGGTGACGATAAACTGCGGATTTTTGGGGTCATCTTCAACTTTGTCTCTTAAACGCTTAATGTATACCGATAACGTGTTTTCGTCAAAAAAAACATCATCTCCTACCGTTATTTTTAGCAGGATTTCATCTCTTTTTAATGCTTTGTGGGCGTTCATCATAAATGTTAACAGAAGCTTATATTCTAAATTCGTTAATGGAATGCTTTCATGATTTTTATAAACTTTGACTTGGCTCGTATCGATTTTTATGTTCTCAGATGTTAAGATCGCTGAAGAAGTATCCAGCCGCGCTTGTTTCCGCAATTGCACTTTCACTCTGGACATGAGTTCCTTGACTCGAAAAGGTTTCGTTATATAATCGTCCCCACCGATATCGAGTCCCATCACCACATTTGCTTCTTCATCAAGGGCGGTTAGGAAAATAACGGACGAATCGTTTTGTTTTTTGAAATGCAAACATAAATCATAGCCATTTCCATCTGGAAGGCCGATATCCAGGATAGATAAATCAAAAGTATGACGATCAAATTGCTGTTTCGCTTCTTTTACACTAGAGGCTCTGACCACCTCATAACCTTCATTAATCAATGAAAATTCAATGGCTAGACCAAGAGCCTCATCATCTTCAACAAGCAATATTTTATTCAAGTAGGTTCTCTCCTTTTGCTCTTCCCTATTCAGCCATCGACGGACAAATCAGAACAGCCCGACTATATAATATAGCCAGGCCTCGGTATTATTGTTCCCTGATAACATCAATGAGATTATCTTTTTGGATTTTTCTCAGCGGAACTAGAACAGATAAGTAACTGATGAACAAAGCGGAAACAAACGTTATGAAACAAGCCTCATAAGGGATTGACCATTCGATTTTCATGATACCGGAAGTAGCCAAATACATAATATAAGAAAGTATACAACCGAAAAAGATCCCTTGCAAACTTCCGGAAAATCCGTAAATGAGCGCTTCATAGATGATCATTTTTTTCAAATCTCTTTGTGACATGCCTATGGATTTTAACGCAGCCAGTTCTTTTCGTCTAATAATGATGCTGATCGTAATCGTATTGAGGATATTGAGACTGCCAATCAAAGAAATGACCGCAATAAAACCATATACAAGCACTTTAATAACAAGCTTCGCTTCATCCTTAGCTCTATTCTCATCCAGGTGATTAATGATTGTAATGTCGTGGTTTGTTCCAACGGTCTGCTGGATGTTCGCAACGGTCGCGAGAGATTGAGTCGTATCCTTCAAATTGATTCTAATTCTGGAGTCCTGTTCGTAAACTTCGGATACATTGTCAACCGACTTCAATAGTTCCCCGGTTTGCTGTCTTTCTACTGAAGAATCAGGACCAACATGTTTCAGAACGATGGTTAGATCCGATTTCGTGGATGAATCGTTCACATATTTGGATGCAAAGGCGATATCCATTATAGACGAGAAAGTAATAAACAATACACTGCTTATAATAATGGATAGGATAGTAATCGTATAACGATTTTTATTTCTTTTTACGTTTTTCAAGGCAAGGCTTAGGGGAAAAGATAAAGGCTTTCTCAGCACGGTATTCTTTTGTTTTTTGATTGTTTCTTTCTTAATTGATAACCTGCTGCTGATTGCCAGCAATGGGGATATTCTGCCCGCAAAAAAAGCCGGGTAATAACTTGACGCTAATACGGTCGTCAGGGTAATGATCGAACTGATCAATAAAATTTGCCAATCAATATGAAAGAACGAAACACGTGCACCATCCTCTAATAAAATCAAGAAAATGGATTGGAGAGCAGCCAGCGCCAATAAGCTGCATACAATCCCGAGCGGTATGGCGATGACAGCCATCACGGCAGCCTCTCTCATAACGATTTGCCTAATTTGCTTTCGCGTAGCGCCGATGCTTCGGAGCAAGCCGAACTGCTTCATCCGCTCTACGACGCTGATTTGAAAAGCGTTGTAGATGACGACAACCGTCGCGATCACCACAATACTGACGACGATGACTAGCATGGCCAGAATCGATTGATTCGATTCCGGTTTCAAAACTCTGATCAATTGATCATTGATATCAATATTTTTGTCTTCAGTAATTGATTTTATTTCATCTAAAACCTCGTTAAAGTTCGCTTTCTGGTTTATTTCAATTAATATCCTCCCTTCTCCAAGAGCAAAATCACGTTTATATGTTAATAATCGGCCCAATTTACTTTTCTGCGTAAACTCGCGGTTATCCAGTAAACCAACGAGTTGATATGTTTTTCCATCCAATTCAAAGGAGCCGCCGATCTGAAGATCGTTTTTGATATAAGGAAGCGCCCACGAATCGACAACAGCTTCATGGTCATTGGCCGGTAATTTGCCATCCTTGAGACTGTAGGTTAAAAACCCCAAGGCGCGATGATCAGCGAAATTCATTTGCACAGAAATGTCTCCAACCGGAACGATGCCACCCTGAGACATCAAACCAAACGATGCAATTTGGGGATTATATCTGATTTTATTTAATATCGCTTCATCGTAATTTGAAATGATGGCATGAAAAGAAACTCCATTTAATTTCTTGATGCTCTCGATTTGGGAGAGCTGTGATCCTTTCATAAACAGGCCGATCGTAGAAATTAACGCTACGGAGAGTACGATTCCGACCAAGGTCAAAATGGTTCGTTTGATATTCCCCTTTAAATATTTGCTGCTTAATTGTTTATAGCTGCTGATCAAAATCATTCTCCTCCAGCCTATGTCTTTTTCTCAGCTGCCGTTGATCGGAAATGATTTTACCGTCTTCTATCGTGATGATTCGGTCAGAAGCCGATGCAATCGTTAGATCGTGCGTAATCAATACAATAGTTTGATTGTATTTTTTGGCCGTTAATCTTAATAAATCCATGACTTCCTTCGTATTTCGCGTATCCAGATTACCTGTGGGCTCATCGGCCAGAATCAAATGCGGCCGGTTTATAAGCGCCCTGCCAATGGAAACCCGTTGCTGCTGGCCGCCAGATAATTCAGAAGGCAAGTGATCCTTACGTTCAAGAAGCCCCAGGATTTCAATAATTTCATTCAAATACGCCATATCTACCGGTTCATCATCCAATAACGTAGGCAAAGCGATATTTTCCTGAACATTCAATACGGGGATCAAATTAAAGAATTGAAAAATAAACCCGACTTTTCTTCTTCTGAATATCGAAAGCTCATCATCTGTATAATTATAAATATTATGATCCCCAATGAATACTTGTCCTGAACTTGGCCGATCCAACCCTCCTAAAATATGCAGCAGTGTACTTTTTCCAGAGCCGGAAACACCTACGATGGAGACAAACTCTCCTTGCTGAATAGAAAGACTAATCCCTTTTAAGGCATACACCTTATTATTACCTTCACCATAACTTTTATCTACATTTTCCATCCGTACGATTTCCATTCCGTCCGTCCTTTCAACATTCGGCTCATTGTTGCACATCTACAAAATTCACTTTGTCTTCGCTGCCTGCATAGACGTTCTCGATTTCCTTTAGAATCTTGTTCGTCTCATTTTTATTCTTATAATCGAAACCGCCCTTTTGAAAATGAATCAATGTGATCGTTGACTCGGCTTCGGTTAATTTGTTGTAAGTTTGGTCGTCAACAATAACAAGGTTCGAAGTGGGTATATACCCGATCCATGCCTGATGTTTAACATATTGTACGGGTACCATCTGACCGTTCAAATCGATTTGACCATTCTTCATTTCGGAATCATGTAAAGAGTACAACAGATTATGACCAGTAGATAATTCTTTTATGCTGGTAACAGGCTCTGAAATCGTGGACAAGCTGTTAGGATCTTTTCTGGCTCTGATAATCCCCTTCTTGACGAATTGCTCGGCTGTGGATCGATTAACAACCGAATACTTGATCTCTCGGGTATCAAATTGTTGACCAGTTTCTTTTTGATCTTGCTCTGACAATTTAGTGGTTATTTTTGTTGTAACCAACTTCATTTTGTAGTCGATCGTTTGTTTGCTGTTATCTTTATACAACTGCTTGACTTTATTCACATCTTTTTCTGTGCCGGTAACTAAAATTCCATTAGCTGGTTGCGATGGACCTTCTACAAAACGTTTTACTCCAAATCCTATACCTATAAAGATAACGATAACCAACGCGAAAACAATAATTTTTTTCATCTGACTGCTCCTTAATAAATTATTTATTTCTGTATTATAAACGAGACTTTCATGCAAAATGAATGACTCTTGTCTAACCATTTTGATCTTCTCGCTTACATTTTTGTAAGAATGGAGATACGGCTTCCGAAGTCGCAGTTATGATACAAAATTCGTTTGTCTAATTCTATGGAGCAATCCATAATCCCGGTAGAACAACACTGAAGGTGAATGAATGTTATAAGTAAACCGAGATGACGACCGTCCCATGGCAGCAACTTCTTGACCAAGCGATCCTTCAGAGGATGCTGCGGCATAAGGACCCGTTGTCAGCAATTTTTTTCGAAATATTTGATTGGTCTGTTTACTTGTAGCCGAGAAAAAATAAAAAAAACATCACCTTAGCCGGCGATGTGATAAGCTATTCATTAAATTGTCGGTCAACAATACATTTCTCGTCGAGCCATTTAGAATGGGGATCAGTCGAAATAATTTCATCAAAGCGAGGCTCGGAACCCGCCCATAGCTCAGATTTTATTCATATATCATTACCCAATATTTTTCTTCAGAATGACCTTCTTCAACGACTTTTTTCCAACCTTTATTCTCATAAAATTTCATCGCTTTTTGATTTTCAGATACACACTTCAATCTTAATGGTTTATTCATTTTTTCTATGGAGGCATCAAGCAGCAGACCGCCAACACCCTTGCCAAAGAAATCGGGATGAACAAATAAATTATGAATAAAGTTATCTGGCAAGTACAATGAAGCGAATCCGAGAATATGATTATCCTCCTCCGCTAAAATGATATACTCGTCCACAGTATGATTGTCAAAATCTTCCAAAGTCATTTTTTCTATATCCGCCCAATGAAAATTTTTGCGACGTGATTCCAAGTATATGATTCTTAATTCAGCGTAATCTGATTCATTTGCTACTCTAATCCTCACATTTTCACTCTCGCTTCCTTTACATAAATGAGTCGACGACGTTTGTCAGCCGGGATGGGGGACGCTACATCTATTGTACAAGATAATTTGCTCTTTCATTCGAAAGAGGCCCAGCCTATATCTGATTCCCGTTTATCGGTTGCTTACCGTACACAAATTACTATAGTAGCTGAACATTTGTTTTTCCTCCGTTTGATAAGACACGGAATAGATTTGTAATAAAGGGATAACCGATATTATACCTTCCAAGTCTCTGATATAGTGGTTAGTTGGAAAGAGCAGACTGTCATTAAAATCGCCTACATTCATTGGAATTAATATGAATGCTACCATAGAAAACTAAAAGTATGCAACTTTATACATTAGACGTCCGTGTCCTATTCATGGCAGTCTCAGTACAAGAGGCATTATGTTGCGGAGCGAATGCGGTTTATGTTTTCTCCGTTACTTAAGCGAAAGGCTGCCGATTCTGCTGGCAGCCCAGATTAAAGTGGACTTGATGTATTACACCAAGTATCTTCCCGTGATTGATTGCTCCGCCTGAATGATCTGCGGAGGTGTGCCCTCGAACACCACCTGGCCGCCCTTGCTGCCTCCGTCCGGTCCCATATCGATGATCCAATCCGCTTGGCTGATCACATCGAGGTTGTGCTCGATGACGATCACCGTATTGCCGGCATCCACGAGGCGATTCATGATCCCCAGAAGGTGACCGATATCTGACATGTGCAGGCCGGTCGTCGGTTCGTCCATCACGTAGATGCTCCCCTTCTTATGCAGCTCGCTTGCCAGCTTGATGCGCTGGCATTCCCCGCCCGAGAGCGTGCTGAGCGGCTGGCCGAGTGTAATATAGTTCAGTCCCACATCACTCATCGCCTGGAGCTTGCGCACAGCCTCCTTTAGCTGGAAAAAATCCAATGCCTGCTCCACCGTCATCTCCAGCACTTCTGCAATTGACTTGCCGTTCAGCTTGTACGCGAGCACCTCTTCCTTGAACCGTCTGCCTCCGCATACTTCGCACGGCAGCTTCACGCTGTCGAGGAATGCCAGGTCTGTATACACAACACCCAGCCCTTGGCAGTTCTCGCAAGCCCCCTTGGAGTTAAAGCTGAATAAGCCTTGGCTCACCTTGTTCGCGGAAGCAAACGCCTTGCGTACATCATCCATAATTCCCGTGTAGGTCGCGGGATTCGAACGTGTTGACACGCCTACCGCCGATTGGTCGATGACGATCGCATCCTGATGCTGGCTGAGGAATACTTCGTTAATCAGCGTACTTTTGCCCGACCCGGCGACACCCGTAACTACGGTCAGCACTCCGGTTGGAATATCTACACTCACGTTCCGCAGGTTGTGTAGTGTGGCATCCTTAATGGACAGCTTGCCGGATGGCTGCCTGCAATCGTGCTTCAGTTGGAGCGGCCGCTTCATATAGTTACCTGTCAGTGTACCTGCCTCCAACAGGCCCTGGAAGCTTCCTTCATACACGATGGTACCGCCGCGGCTGCCGGCGTGAGGCCCGACGTCGACGACATGATCCGCCACCTTGATCACATCGGGATCATGCTCGACGACAATCACGGTATTGCCCTTGTCGCGCAGCTTCTGAAGCAAACCGTTTAACCGGTGTACGTCACGGGGGTGCAAGCCAACGCTGGGCTCATCGAAGATGTAAGTGGCATCCACCAGACTGCCGCTCAGGTGCTTTACCATCTTGACGCGCTGCGACTCGCCGCCGGACAGTGTATCCGTCTCACGGTCCAGCGTCAAGTAATCAAGTCCGATCTCCACCAGATGCTGCAGCCGCTCCGTCAGCGACTTAACGACAGGCGCGGCGACAGGATCGTCAATCTCCCGAATGACGCGGATGAGATGTCCGACCTCCATGGAGGAGAGCTCCGCAATGTTGTGTCCATTGATTCTGCAATTGAGCGCGGCCTGACTGAGTCTCGCGCCGCGGCAGCTGGTGCAGCTACCCTCGGTGATGTACGGCGCAACAGCTTGTTGCGTGCGCTCAGACATCGTTTTCACATCCCGCTTGATATACTTGTTGGTGAATTTCTCGATGACGCCTTCCACCGTAATGTTCACTGTTTTCCCGCCGAACTGCGTCGCCACTTTCCTCGCCTTGCCGTACAGCAGTTGTTCCAGCTCTTCCTCCGAATAATCGATCAGCTTCTTGTCGGGATCGAAGGGCCCCGACTGCACGATCATCGTCCAATCAAAACTGTCCACGGTATAGCCTGGCAGCATGATTGCCCCTTCATTCAACGACTTTGACTTGTCTAGCGCCTTGCTCATGTCGACGCACAGGCTGCGACCGATCCCGTTGCACTTGGGACACATGCCTTGCGGATCGTTAAACGAGAACATGTGCGATTGTCCAACATAGGGCTGACCCACTCTGGAGAAGAGAAGACGGAGTATGGGAGAAATATCGGTAATCGTGCCCATCGTGGAATGGGAACCGCCGCCCAGCCGCTTCTGATCCACAATAACAGCCATGCTCAGGTTCTCAATCGCGTCTGCATCCGGTTGCGGAAAACGCGGCAGAAAGTTGCGGACGAACATGCTGAAGTTTTCGTTCAGCAGACGTTGGGATTCGGAGGCGATGGTATCGAAAACGATCGATGACTTACCGGAACCGGATACCCCGGTGAAGATCGTGATCTTCCGCTTGGGAATGCGCAAGGATACATTCTTGAGGTTGTTTTCCCTAGCACCCGAGATTACGATATATTCCTGGTTAGATTCGCTCATACTTAACACCCTTCCGTTAGTGTTAATTTTGTACTTATATTCGCACCGTACCATTTATCGTGCATAGAAAAGTCGGACAGCCCGAACTTGGACCTGCGATCCAAGAGCTTGTAAAATTATCCGAATCAACATAAACCGGCTGCATGCAGTTTGCAGTCGGTTTATGTTGATTCAGGTATCGTACCAATAGTTTAGTTTTGTGCAAGGGGATGTTTTGTACCGAATGTCGTTATTGTTCCAACACCTTTTCAAGCTCGCCGCACCATTTACTCCAGCCATACTTCGCTCCATTGAGTGCTGGTTCATTGGAGATTCCGGTTTGTTCGAGATGAAGGTTAACCTTTCCGTCCCCTAAATCCTGCAGCGTCCAGGTGACCGTGTGCTTCTCCCCTCCGCTGGCCCAAGTGTAGGACAAACGGTTTGGTTCGTCCACGATAAGCACTTCCCCGTCAACAATCCCATCCCACCACTCGGTCGGTTGAGTGCGAAACTGAAAATGGTGTCCTACGACGGGCTTAAAATCATTTTCCATCGCCTGACCAGTGTGGATGTTGACCACCCACTTGGCAAGCTTGCTTGAATCGGTTAAGGCGGACCAAAGCTTCTCGATCGATGTCGTGTACTGAAAATCCAAGGTTAATGTTAAACTCATTCTTCTTCCTCCTCTAATAGTTGGTTTAAGCGCAACATGTTCATACTCCAGAACTTGCTGTAGAAAGCCACCCAATCTTGAATTTCTCGGAGTGGAGAGGCATTAAGCCTAAATCGCGTTTCTCTGCCGACTTTTCGGTCAAGAACCAGTCCGGCCTCTTTAAGGATTGTCAAGTGCTTGGATACCGCTGTACGGCCCATTTGAAACTGTGCCGTTAATTCATGAAGCGGTAACTCCTCTGCCTCTGCTAACAGACGAATCAGTCGGCGCCTGGTTGGATCTGCAATCGCGTCAAACACATCCCGCAATTGGTTGTTCTCGCTCACAACACCCTCTCCTAAATATTATTGCCAAACGATAGCCGTCAATTTCATTGGACACCATTTAGTGACATTTTCATTATAGGTCACCATTTGGTGTCATGTCAAAACATTTTATTCCGTCAAGTTTTCGATCCGTCGTACCATCTCTCACTTTACCAAACGCAGCGGTATTTTTCTATTTCGTCAATCTGAGCTGGGCCTGCTAAAACCATCGTTTTAGATATGCAAAAGTGGGGCATGGCTAGCCGCCAGCAAAGTAAGGTTTATTTCTACTCATCCATTACACGAATAATTTGGTTCATTGCCTTTTTTGATTCGGGAAGTCCAAACAATGTCCAAACATGAGGCATGCCGGGGTACTCGTAAAATCCAAGCGCAATTCCCTTTTCTTCAGCCATTTTTTTGAACTTCCTGGCATCAGGGTTACAAATATCGTGCGTTCCGGTAAAAACACTTATTTTCCCTAACCCTTCGAAATCCCCATATAAAGGACTTATCAAATAATGCTTTGGATCCAATCCATCCGAATACCATCTCGCAGCCTCTTTGATAGCCGGAGTCGCAAGTAAGGGGTCGATCTTCTCGATTTGGGGAATATCGGGATTGCTAAAAGACATATCCAGACCCGGAGAAAGCAGAATGAGTTTCCCGGGCTGAGGAAGATTCCTTTCCTTAAGCAACTCGGCAAAAGCAAGAATCATCCCTCCTCCTGCCGAGTCGCCTATAAGGATGATATCTTGGGGTTTATATTTGGAGCGGATCTCCGAATAAATAGCATCGAGCATGCCGAACGAATGCTTATAATTATACTTCGGCGCCAATGGGTAAATAGGGACAGTAACCGAATAATGCGTGTGCTGCAGCAGCTTGCCGACAAACTCCCAATGGAGACTTGTAATCTCTTCTACGTAGCCTCCGCCGTGTAAAAAGATAATATGTTTCCGTCTGGAATCACTTCGAGGCTTCAATTCATAATAAGGAAAACCGTGATATTCGCTCTCGGTAATCGAATAAGTTGTGTAGAGTTCCTTCGTGGGCTTGTGTGAGGCCTTTCTTTGTTTCTGCTCTAAATAATGTCGCAAATCATCCCCCGTTCGTTTCCATTTTCGCTTTAACCCGATTGACTTTAGAATTATTTTTAGCAACCTGCTCTGCAGGCTTTCCATTCCGGTTCCTCCCCATCTCTTGAATACTTGTGCAAAGTTTTTCCGCCCATGCCAATTCAAGATTCATTTGTTCCAATTGAACTTCCATTTGCCCCCTGACAGTTGATAAAAAAAATGGACTCGGCTGTTTACCTTTCGGTTCCGGGTTCGTTTCAAATTGGTAAATTTGTTGTTTAAGCTCCCGAATGACAGTCTGGCAATAATCGATGAAATGTTTGACCAAACGGATCTGCTCCTCTAAGTCTAAAAATTCCAAGTGGGCGCTTTTGATATGAAATATTCTCAAGTATTGATTGGAGTTTGAATGTGTATCCATCATCAGTTGAAAAAAACGTTGCCGTCCTTCTGCCGTAATCGCATATGTTTTTGAAGATCTGTCCGACGAGAAAGGAACGTCCGCCGGATCCGCTTCTTGAATAAATCCGGATCTCACCATCTTAGTGAGAATTGTCGAAAGAGTGCCCCTGCTGATCTTTTCCCAAGGGCTTCCAATCTTTGCTATCATGTAAGCATGTAATGGAAAATGCATTAATACGGATAAAATCAATAATTCATAAGTGGACAATCTCAAGCCTCCTAACCTTTCACTTATTAGTTTTATTAAAACTATAAACCGTCATTATTTCTTTTGTCAATTTCATACTTATAAAGATGTTTCCCCCCGTCGTTTTGTACAGTGCAAATCAAGTAGGCCCATGAACTTTCGCAAAACAAAAAGATCCCCCAGCAGCCAAGCATAGGGGATCTCCATTTCAAGTCTCATCCTAGCGAATGGAATCGGGTTCACATAGCTCTACTGGGATCTTGGCAAATCACTTACTTTAACGGCAACCCGAATACCGGATTCAATTGCCCCTTGCATCCAGCCGTGGGTAAGGCTTGTATGTTCCCCGGCGAAGTGAACACGTCCTTCAGGCGTTGCGATAAATGGGTGCAGCTCCGTTTGTTGGCCCGGGTTGAACATTGCCCAATCTCCGCAAGTAAACGGGTTTTGGGCCCAACTATAGGAAATGCCTCTCACAAATTCTCGATAAACGACGTCCCCATGGATCGCTTTAAGGTTCATTAAGGCATACCGAATGCGCTCTTCGTTCGACAGACCGTCCCACGGCCTAACATCGTCCCCTAGCGTATAACTTGCCAACAGAACAGCCGGGCCCGGTTTGCCGATTCCATGGCTCGGATAATACGCGAACCGGATCGGCAGGTCCGTTATCGTTCTGCCCCCATATTGGCCGGCTCTTTCCCAGAACCTGCTTTTGAATTCCAACCCGATTTTGGTAGCGCTCGAATAGTGCAGCTCCCGAATTGCTTTCCACTTCTGGTGCGAGAATGAATGCCGGGGCTCTACTTCGACGAGTTTCAGAACTGTAAAAGGAATGGATACTATCGCAATGTCGCCTGATATGGAATATCGATCCGATGATTTTTCATCAATCCCTTGAATCGTCACGCCGTCCGAATGTTGAACAATCCTGGTCATTCTCCGCTGAAACATAATGTCTTCTTGTAATTTGGGAAGAAAGGCGCGCGGCAGCAGATCGCTGCCTCCTACAATCTCATAAAGGCGTTGCCGTAGTAATGGCATAACAAATCGCATAGTGCCCAAGAAAGACTGCTCCATCAATCCTTCTATACCAAGAAGTACTCCGATCATCTGGATGGCCCCTTCGGATAGTCCGACTCCGAAAGAATGAGGAAAATACTTCAAAAAAGTGTATAGCGAATAGCGATCGAGCTTCTTAACGATCAAAGGCCAATCTCGAACCGGATCTTAATTGATAATATCAAAGAAGGGCCGTACCGCCATATCGAGCAATTGTTGAGCAGTTTTTCCCTTTTCATGAGGGGCGACCGGGTAATGGAGAACATCCGGCCGATGAAGATAACTGGACAGTTTTGTTTTAATCCCGTTCACATAGATGATGTCACTTGGCGTTTCGTTAATAAACGGTTGAAGCGGCAGATTGAATTTCCGAATATACTCCATGACTAAATAGTGAGACTCGGGTATGCGCATGGCTCCTGCGTCCAAATACAATCCGTTCGTAAACGGGGCCCGTAAAGTGTAGACACGTCCTCCGACCCGGCTGCCCGCCTCCATGATTTTTACGTTATGCCCCGCATCCTTCAGCAGGGAAGCTGCGACAAGCCCTGCCATCCCTGCACCTACAATAATGATGTTTTTCGGAACGCTTGATTTTCGGAGACCGTGCCTGATAATTTCGATCATTTCGTTCGGGGAAAGTGAAGTTGAGATTGTTGATGATATGGTGAAGCACCTACTCTACCTTGATATGTAAGACGGAACGAATCTGAACGAATCCGCCGCTCTCGACATAATCGTTTATTCTCCCTTTTGATCCACGAACCAGGTATAGTTCCAGAATGTCCTGCGAATGCGATGGTACCACCTCAAACCATGTATATGAGGGGGCCGGCCATTTAAGAACCGCTTCGCTTGCGGGGCCGCTTTCGTCTCCTACCTGCCTTTCGCCTTATCGCCTCTTAATGTCATACAAGTGCTTGAGGCATGTGCGACGAGTTTACCGTTCTCGTCAGTAATATTGCACTGGACAAAACCGATAGTCTGTCCACACTTGTACAGCGTAGCATAGGCTATTATTTTGGCGTTCCACACAGGTCTAAAAAAGTTTACTTTCATCTCGATCGTAGTGAAGGTTTCGCCCTCTTGCAAGGAGGAACCGTAGGCAAGGCCCATGGCCATGTCGGCAAGAATGCCGATGATGCCGCCGTTGCATGTGCCTTGCGGATTCGCGTGTTGTTCCGAAGCCTGCATTTCATACGTGGCCTCGCCCTCTTCTATGCTAATTAATTTCAGTCCCATAAGGCGCTCAACGGGAGACTGCTCCAATTCTCCGTTCAGCACTTTCCGATAATACTCAAGAATGGTCATTTCGCATATTCACCTGCTTCTTTCCTCTGTCTCTGAATCAAATTATTCATCACCAGCGCGACGATCACGATGAGGGTCCCTGCCAACTGCAACCTACCGACTTCAACGCCCTGGAGGGCACTGATCGTGACTGTCGTAACAGGGACGATGTTCATAAATAGCATGCCGTTCTCCGGCTTCAAAATTTTATTGCCGACGTTCCATGTGAACACGGCAAGTACGCCTGCGATCAAAATCATATACAGCAGTTCCGACCCTGCGCTTCCAATCCTCTCCGCGCTTGGCATCGTCAAGGCTCCGAAAACCGTTGCCGACAGCACGATTAAAATATTCATCAAGGATCCGAAGCATGTTGTCAAAGCGGTGTAGCGAAGTGGCGACCAGCCTGCAAATTGACTAGCACCCATCGTATAAACGACCCAGCATAGAGCACCGAGCATAATCAGCAGACTGGCGCCAATGTGATCTTTGGTTTGAACGATTAAGGAGGGATCTCCATTCGTTATGACCAACAGTGCGCCTAAAAGCGCAATGAAAATTGAAATAAAAGTAGACAGCTTGGGTTTACTTTTATGCACAGCCCAATTTACGCACGTCGTCATTAGTGGCATTAACGCCATGATAACGGAGGCAATGATTGCGCCTGACGGTCCGCTGAGCTGTTGTCCGACAAAGGTAAGGAAGCCGAATCCCGAAAACCCTGCAGTGCCAAAAAATAGTAGCTTCCACGATTTCCCCTCCAATCGGAGAGCGTCCTTCCCTTCGAAAACGATCAGCAATCCGAGAAGAATGAGGCCAGCCCATATGTAGCGAATCGTTGTAAAATAGAACGGATCGAGAACCTTCAAAGCAACTTGCATGACGGGAAACATGCCTCCCCACGCCAGCACAGGAATCAAACAATAGGTGATACCCGTTAGTAAAGTGTTTCTGTTCATACTCAAAACCTTCTTTCTTGTGCTACGCGGATTTTCCGGCGGACTTGATCAGATCCTCCTTTTTTCCCATCATAACCGAAGGTGAATAGAACAGATCGAATGGACTAGAACAGAAGGCAGGAGTTTCCTGTATAATAGAGGCACGTGCGTAAGTGCTTATTTGCGGGATAATGGGCCTGGGGGCAAAACCTATGAAAAAAACAGTTGTTTCAAGCGGACATGCAGGCAAACGGTTTGAACAAATCTATGATTATATTCTGGATCGGATCCGTCGCGGTGAATGGAAGGCACATGAGAAGCTTCCCTCCATCCGCTCGCTGGCGACGGAATTCAATGTGCATCGACTGACGGTCTTTAAAGCCTATCAACTACTTAAAGAAAATCGGATCGTTGAAGCGAAGGACAAATCCGGCTATTATGTGAGACCGGACAGCAGTCTTCCTGTGGATTCGCTGCATGATCCGATCATTTCCGCTTACGTGCATGAAAGCCATCTTTCCGAAATCCATCAGGTGAAAGCCGAATATGTACTCTCAAAATCGCTTCTCGACCCGAACCTGCTCCCTAATCTTTATTTCTCGGAATATGTGAAGCAAGTGTTCGATTTGTATCCCAAAATGCTCGGCACCTACTTTACCGCGCAAGGAGACCAGGAGCTGCGGGAAGCGTTGTGTCGTTATTTTACCGATTGCCACCGGTTTCATTTGTCGGCAGATGAATTGTTGATCACTTGCGGATCACAGGAGGCCATGGATTTGGTGGCCAGAGCGCTGGTCAAGCCGAGAGATGCCGTTATGTTGGAGCGTCCTACCTACAGTACGGCGATTGACATTTTCAGAAGACAAGGCGCAACTATCGTTCCGGTCGAGATCCACCCGTACGGCTACGATCTGGAGCAGGTGGAGAAACTGATGCAAGTCTACAAGCCGCGGCTGTTTTATCTAAATCCCACCTTTCAAAGTCCAACAGGCTATATCGTACCCGCCGAACAAAGGAAAAGGCTCGTTGAGCTTGCCGAGCGGTATCAATGTCTGCTGCTAGAGGACGATCCTTACCGCGACATTTATTTTGGCGAAGAGCCCCCACTGCCTCTTTTTGCTTACGATACGGCTGGTTGGGTCATTTATCTTCGCAGCTTCAGCAAATATATCGCTCCCGGCCTCGGCATCGCCATCGTTGCTTGCCGCCTTTCCATCATGAACTACCTGATAAAAGCCAAAATGTTGTCGGACAGCGGGACACCCTTGGTGAATCAAAAAATATTTCTGCATTATTTTTTCTCTGAGCGGCTGCAGCAGCATATGGAGAAGCTTCGCATTGCACTTGCGGTCCGCAAGGATATCGTAGAACAGGAATTGTCCGCTACCGACTGGCAATGGAACTCCCCTGCAGGCGGATTCAACTTATGGGTGAAGCTGCCGGAAACGGTGGAGATTCAACGTCTGCTCAGTACATGCATCAAGCAATCGATCACCTTTGTGCCCGGAGCGATTTGCGATCCGCTCAAGGAGTACAAATCATGGATACGCCTCAGCTATTCCTATCTGAATGAGCAGCTATTGAGAGAAGGTATCCTGAAGCTTGTCGAATTGGTAGACGGGGGCAGTGGTTCATCTAAGAAACCATAACCATTTTCACGTTGAATGGTAGACTGCCCCATCGCAAATATGGGAGTTAGATTATGGAATATCATGTCCGAGCGATGCGTTGATAGCGCAAAAATACACCCACAATACGTGAGTGTATTTTAAATTCATTGTTCTATCTATAATTCTGTTTACCTTAATTATTTAAAATAGGTATTTCCCCAAGGAGATTCTTCAAGTGAATCGAATCCCACGGCAAATGCTCCGTTATTCCTAATCCAACCACATCTGTTTCTTCAGATAATTCTTTAATCAGATGAAGTAATTGAGGCATTTGCATGGTTCCCTCAGGAAATAAATTATAGGGTACTTCGGGGTTGGCGAATAATAAAGAACGAAATGCCTTTGGGTCAAGTACGTCTAAATCAAGGTGAATAGCCAGGTGTTTAATGCCACTTTCTTTAATCCATTTTTTTATAGATTCAGTACTATTCGTTAGCTCCTTGGTCCCGGCAGTTCGAATATCTAGTCTTTGAATCACTTCTGTTTCTGATTCTGTAGGAGCTGCTAATCCCGCGATAAAGACATTTTCCGGTTTTAGAGGAATTTTTACATGTTTAGCGAACTCCTCATCTCCTTCTCCCAAAAGATTCCCGAGAGGTAATGAATGTGCGTTATCATACCCAACATTTCGAACTAAATCAGCGTGAGCATCAATCCAAATTAAACCTAATTCCCCGCCGTATCGTTCATTTAAATAGGCAAATGGGGCTTGCTCGACCAAGCAGTCTCCACCAAACATTACAATGCGATCCGGCTTATGAGCGTTAATGATATGCTGAGCAGCCTCTAATTGTTCAAGCAGCTGTTTTCTCCCATTCAGACCGTTCTCGTTTTCAAGCGGAGTGCCATCATAAGCTTGAACTGGAACTTCAATAAGGGGTTGATCGTTGTCCGGAGCCAGCCAAGCAAGCAGTTCGGCTCCAAAAGAATAGTTTGGGTTGTTTCCCCCTTGCCATTGAGGCATTAAAAGGCGTATCGTTTTTAGTCATTTTTTCTCTCCTTTACTTCAAAGTAAGGCTAGTATAAACTGAGCACAAATAAAAAAGTAGTACGCACTTTATTGATAGGTACTACCCGAAAGGATAGTGGTAAACATGAGTATGGCTGAATATAAAGGTAAAGTTAAACATATTCAAGATACGCCTTTTGGTTATACAATTTCAGTGATTGGCAGTAAATGGAAAATGGTTATTATTTACCTCCTGGCAGAAAACCAACCGGTTCGTTTTAATGATCTGAAACGACAAATAGGAACCATTACTTTTAAAACATTGAGTTCACAACTAAAAGAACTCGAAGCGGATGGTCTGGTGAGACGGAAAGAGTATCCGCAAGTCCCCCCTAAAGTCGAGTACAGTCTCACACATAAAGCGGAAACTCTATTACCCGTTTTGGAACAGTTATGTGAGTGGGGAGTAAAAAACCAAAATAATTAAATCCGGGTACTCCTGTACGTGTAAAGCTTCTAAACCTCCAGCTTGTTGAAGAATGATAGATTTCATGAAATTGACCTCCTTGATTTGCATGCCAAAAGCACACACTTTAAGCAGTGGTGGAACGATTATCGTATCCAACAAAAAGCGGAAATGATTTTTGAATTTTATCATCAACACGAAGCATTGTTATACAAAAAAAATCTCCCCATAAGGAATGGGAAGATTTTCAGAAATGACTAGTGACTAATGGACGCTGTCGGATATAAGGTTGTTCCTCCGATCGAAGCTTTTATATTGCTGGATAACGGAACGTTCGTTTCATCTATAATGGTTCTCCACCAGTCCCAGGCAAGACCTGTACATTCTTTTGCGAAGATTTTGATGTTCTTGGAGTTAGGCGGAAGCGGAATCTCTGTCGAGAAATGCGCTGTCTTATCTCGACCGCTTCCTTCCCAAGTTTTATGTGTAACGAGCTCTTCGCCATTGGCATCAAATGTAAATTCGTCCCAAGACACTTCAAACTGAGCTACATAGGCGCCTCGATGATCAAGCGTTATTTTACCTTTAGTGAATTCTGTCGTTTTCGTCTCGATATATTCCGTGTTGTTGCGAACAGCGGCAACTGAATTATCTTTCAAAAAGACGCTTGTATACGAAATGGGGTAAGCCGGATTCTTGGTGCTAAATTGCGCATTGTCTTTAATTATATTTTGGATGACATTGAAGTCTTTCGTGACGATCTGATTATGCGTCTGTGCATCGCCGCCTAATACCACAGCAGTAAACGAACTGTTTTCATAAATATCTTTGTACTGTCCGCTAGCTTGGATACCGGCATTCTGGAGCAATGCTTTAAATGCAGCTTGCACGTCACTGCTCTTCGAGGTTGTCTCCAATTTCACGTAAATCGTTCTGCCATAAGCTACGTTGGATACCATAAGCGGCGGAGCCTCTTTGCTTACCCCTTTACGGAGCAATTCGGCAAACGTCACACTATTATCAAAAAGGTCTCGATGGATTGTTAGGAAGAGCTGCACTCACGGTATAAAAGATTTGCTTATAAGCAGCTACCATCACTTTTTTCTCGCCGCTTGCGACCGCATTAAAGTCGATTCCGAGCGTATTGTTCAGCACTTGAGCATTCACATTAAGCGCGCTGGAAATTTGATTTTTGCTGTATACCATAGATTCTGCATACTGTAACCTTGCAGGCAATGTATGAGTGCCCGAATACTTCTCAACCCAAGTCGACACTAACTGATCAACGGCACCGGAAACACTGCTGTACGTTGGATTTGAAACCGTAATTGTATTTTCACTCTTTAACCCAGGCAAATCAATGCTGATATTCAAAGGTTTTCTTGGGCTCATAATCAGGTCAGGCTGATTATCCGAAAAAGCCCGATTGGCAAGCTGTATTGCGCCCGGATAAGTGCGACTCGTCATCGAATCAATAATGGATATATCTACCGGCGAGGTTGCGAGCGATTTTTTCTCACGTTCGACCACGATAAATTTACCATTGGATAGGAGACCTTCTTTGGGCACAAAACTACTGATTTGATCGCCTTTTACAGCTAACACTTCATTACGATCATAATTTAGGCTTGCGATCCCGGTATCAGTATCATTCAGTTCGTTTGTTGCAGCGAAGGAAATACTTGAATAAGTAAACATATTTAAACTAATGAACAAACTTACGAGCACTTTTGTTGCTTTAACATGTTTTGAAATCTTCATAAAGATCCCCCTCCTTTTTTTGTAAAATAATTGCACTTCTATTAACTGTATCGGTATTTTGGTATAAAATTATTAGAATCCAAATTTCCCTCTACCTGCGTTCCTTTTTCGAAAATAAAGAAGACTGCCGAGAAAATCTCGACAGTCCGGGATGGCTTCGGTTGAAGCCCAAGTTTGATGCAGATCAGTTTCCATGCAGTACCTCTTGAGATTGCTTGATCCGTTCCGCAATTTGATCAAGGATACGCAAAATGAGTTTTGTCGTAGAGTCAATATATTCGGGCTCAAGCAGCTGATCATGATCGCCAGCGAGCTTATACTGCGCGTAGTCTTGCCGGGCTGCGCTGTTCCATGACACCCCTTGCTCTAAGCGGATAGCTTCGGTGTCCTCCGCTACCAAATCGTGAACGGTGGCAAGAACAGTGCCCGTATTGACCAATTGAGCTTCATACGTCAAGGTCGACCGCACTTTGAGTGCGATCCGTTCTCGAATCGCGGGGTTGTCCATCAGTTCTTTTTCCGTAGCCATCAAATATTTTATCGTCTCTTCAATATTGCTTTCTGCGGTATCCGCAGGTTTCGGGGCATGCTTCTTCAAAGAATCCACCATGATTAAATCCGATACCGGGTACCCTCGCTTTTCCATCGCTTTGGCTACTTCAAACATCATATTTCCGCCGATGCAATACCCCATAAATACATAAGGCTCCTGTTTTTGTACGCGAAGGACCTCGTCCACATAACAATCGATCATGTCCTCGTAGCTTGGGCTATCGTCGATGAAATCGATACTATATACCACGAATCGGTTGTCCAGCCTTTCCGCTAATCCCTGGTAGACTATTCCGAAGCCGGGTCCCGGAGGGAAGCAAAATACGTTCAACTCTCCCTGCTGATTCAGCTTAACGAAATGATTGGAGTTATTCTCAAACCCGGATTCCCAATTGGCATTCGCCATCGCTTCGACAGAGGTATATTCGTACCCTTTATGAAGAGGGATTTCTACTCCCGTTTCATCATGGATTCGTTGAATTAAACGAATTAAGCTGATGGAGTTTCCGCCGAGTTCGAAGAAATTGTCCTTCACGCCGATCCTCTTAAGTCCAAGCACATCCTGCCAAATTTGGACCAGCTTCGTTTCCAGCAGTGTACGCGGCGCGACATATTCCGCTTCGCTATGGACGCCTGCTTCCGGGGCGGGCAGCGCTTTACGGTTGATTTTACCATTCGGCGTCAGCGGCATCTGCGGGAGCTGTACGAAATACGCCGGTATCATATAGTCCGGCAGCTCGAGCGACAGCGTCTTCTTCAGTTCGGCCGCGGAAATATCGGTTTGCGCTACATAATAGGCGCAAAGCTGCTCCAGGCCGCTTGCATCCGCGAACGCGATGACAATGGCTTCTTGTACGGAAGCGACTTTTGCAAGCTGAGCTTCCACTTCACCAAGCTCGATCCGGTAACCGCGAATTTTCACTTGATGATCGATGCGGCCCACATATTCGATGTTACCGTCCGGCAGCCATCTGGCCAAATCGCCTGTCCGGTACAGCCTCTCCCCAGGCGTGAAGGGATAGTTCACGAACTTCTCTGCGGTCAGCTCGGGACGGTTCAAATAGCCTCTGGCTAATCCTACGCCTGCAATGCACAATTCCCCGGCCACTCCTATCGGCTGTAATCGATGGTACGAATCTACAATATAGATCCGATGGTTCTGAATAGGCTTGCCGATCGGAACCAATTTTCGGTCAAGATCGTTCGTTGACGCCGCCCAAATCGAGGTAACAATCGAAGCTTCCGTTGGCCCGTAAGCGTTGAAATACGACACTTTGCCTTTCCATTGTTTAACGGATTCAACAGTTACGGCGGAGCCGCCGGTAATCAGCTTTTTGAGGCTCGTCATGCGATCAAGATTCAAGGATGCCGCATACGTCGGCGGTAAGATGGCTGCCGTAATTTCATTGTCGTTCATGAATTTCTCAAATACGCGATAATCCTGAATTGTCTCTTTGGTCGGGATATACAAGGCGCTCCCAAAACATAAAGCCTTAAGAATTTCCCAGCAGGATGCGTCGAACGATAGGCTGGCAAATTGTACGATTCGGTCCTCTTTCGTCATGTGCAGGGTATCCGCAAACATGAGCTTCAAGCTGCACAGCCCGCGATGCTCGACCATGACCCCTTTGGGTTTGCCCGTTGTCCCTGACGTATAGATCACGTAGGCTAGGTCGTTCGGTCCGGAGACCGGCTCCAGATTCGAGCCGTCCTTGCTGTACGACTGCTCTTCATCCACCGCCAAAAATTTCCCTTCAAACGATACGCGCTGACGCAAATGACGCTGACCTACCAGCACTTGTGCTCCCGAATCCTCCAGCATATACCGGATTCGCTCTTCCGGATATTGCGGATCGATCGGGATGTAGGCCCCGCCCGCCTTCATAATGGCAAGCACACCGACGATCATCTCTAGCGAACGCTCGGCCATCAGACCTACCAACTGGTCCGTCTGAACTCCCGCATCTCGCAAGGTACGCGCCAGCCGGTTCGCATTTTCGTTCAGTTCCCCGTACGTAAGCCGTGCTGTTTCAAATACGACCGCTACCGCGTCAGGATTCCGCCATGCCTGCTCTTCGAACATTCCGTGAATCGTCTGATCCCGCGGATACTCCGTCGCCGTATTGTTGAAGGTGTCCAAAATTTCCGTTTTTTCCGCCGCGGTGATGAGTTCCAGAGCGCCTACGGGAGCCTGCGGGTCGGCACTAACCTGCTCAAGCACATGGATGAAATGTCCCATCAATCGCTCCATCACGGACCTTTCATACACAAGCGTATTGAAATCGAAACGAATCACAAGTTCGTCTACCGGCATAACGGTCAAAGTAAAATCGTAGCTTGTCTGCTCCTCGATATCCACATCCGTAACCTTAAGCTTTCCGTCGTCGCCTTCGCCCGCTTGTTCGATTTGTTCGCCTAAAGGGTAGTTCTCGAAGGCCATAATATGGTTGATCAAATCTTGCTTTTGGGCGGTTTGTGCCTGAATATCGTACAACGGGTAGTAATCATAGCGTCCAGATTCCAAAGCCGATTCCTGCAGCCGTTTCATGACGTCGGCAAAGCTCGTGTCCACCTCGCAAGTAACGCGAACAGGTATCGTGTTAATGAAGAGGCCGATCATGTCTTCGATTCCCGGAATTTCAGCGGGCCTTCCCGAGACGACGCTGCCGAACACCACGTCGCCGGTTCCGTTATATTTTTGCAAAATAACGCCCCAAGCCGCTTGGATCAACGTGTTGACGGTGACCTGGAGCTGGTTGGCAACCTGACTCATCCGTCCGCTCAAGCTATTGCCCAAATGGCGAACAATGTGATCCCCTTCGTACACCTCACTGCGCTGGTGCTGCTTTCCTTGAGGCAGCATGGTTTGACCTTCGTACTCTGCCAAATAGCCGGACCAATAGCGGGATGCCGCTTCTTTATCCTGCCTCTCCAGCCACTCGATAAATTGGCCGTACGCCGGGGCATCCGGCCATGCAGGCCGCTCATTCCGCACATAAGCTGCATGCGTATCAAAAATCTCATTGGCGATTAAAGCCAAGCACCAGCCGTCAAGCAGAATATGGTGAAAGGTCCAGAGGACGAGGTGGCTCTGTTCCTGCGTCCGAATCACTTTGACTCGCATCAGGGCGTCCTGCTCCAGATCAAAGCCCCGTACTTTGTCATCGTTCTTCAGCTTGTCGATGCACGCCTTCCGCTCCTGGTCCTCTAACCGGCTCAGATCCTCGTAAGTAAACTCAATCGGCTTGTCACGATATACGATTTGCAGCAGATCCCCTTTCCAACCGTTATAAAAGTTGGTGCGCAGTACAACATGACGCGAGGTCAAGTCGTTCCAGCTTCGGGCGAACAACTCCATATTCAGATCCCCTTGCAAGGCCAACATCGCTTGCTCAACATACGCGCCGCCATGTCGGTTCAGGGTGTTGTGGAACCACATCCCTTTCTGCATCGGCGTAAGCGTGTAAATGTTCTCGATCTCCCCGATGTGGCGGGTGCGTTCCTCAATCTGCTCCAGTTCGGCTATGCTTAATCCCTTGAATTGAACATCGCTCGGCGTCAACTCCGTCCGTACCTTCGACGTGCAATGGGCAACGATTTCCCGCAGACTGTCCTGCAGCCATGCAGCCAACTTCCCGATCGTCTCCCTGCGGTATTCCTTCCGGCTGTAACTCAGTTCAAGCGACAATACGCCGTCCGATATCATACCATTGATGTCCAGAGCGAAACTGCGCGTTTGCTTATCGCTTGATGACTTTCCGCCCGAATACGCCGATATCCCTACATCGCTATTTTGCAAATCCTGATCGAATTGCCCCAAATAGTTGAAGCTGATTTCCGGTTCCGGGCTCCATAAGGTATCGTCCGGATTTTCGCACATATACCGGCATATACCGTATCCGATTCCCTTTTTGGGAATTTGACGCAAGCTTTCTTTCACTTTCTTGATGTGATACGACAAGTTTTTGCCAGGCTCCAGCTCAAGCACGACCGGATATTTGCTTGTAAACCAGCCTACGGTGCGCGTGATATCGATATCCTCCATAATGGGCTCTCGTCCATGCCCTTCCATATTCACCAGAAGGCGGTCGTGGCCGCACCATTTCTGCAAAGCCATGCCCAATGCCGTTAGCAAAATGTCGTTGATCTCGGTGTTATATGCCCGATGGGCTCCCTTCAGCAGCAGCTCCGTTTCCCCACGGTTCCACTGGACCACTATCGTTTCGCTATCCCGCTCCAAGGAGCTTGCCGCCTGCTTGTCCTTGGGCAGCCGCGATACCGCCGTTTGCGCTATGCGCTGCCAATACGCCCGCTCGTTCTCGATAGCCGGGCTTTGCGCGTAGGCGGCAAGCCGCTCGGACCAAGACCGGAAAGCATCGGTCTTCGCCGGAAGGCGAATCGCTTCTCCCTTCGCGGCTTGCTCGTAGCCGAGCGCGATATCTTCAAGGATGATCCGCCACGATACGCCGTCCACAACGGCATGATGTATGACGATCAGCAGATGATCGCCGTCCGAGCAATGGAACAACCCCGCTTTTACCAAAGGTCCGGCTTCAAGATCAATGCCGCTCTGAATTTCGTTGGATTTTGCTTCAACTGCTTGATCGGGCGCCTGGATTCCTCTGAAATCGGCTACCTCCAGACTGTACGTCTCACCTTCCCCGATAGCCCGGTTCCATGCCGTATATCCGTTATCGGACCTGCGGAATACGATACGCAGCGCATCGTGATGCTCCGTGATCTTCTGCAGCACTTGGCGAATGGCTGCCTCGTCGAACCCTTCCTTCCGGTACAGCATGACGGATTGGTTAAAGTGATGCAGATCGTCCCACTGCTGCCCGAAAAACCAGCGTTGGATCGGAGTCAGCCCCGCTTCCCCGGTGACCTCGCCCTGATCGGCTCTTCGGCCGGCCTCCCGGATATGCGGACTTAACTGGGCAATGGTCGGATATTTAAACAAATCCCGAATCTCCAGCTTGTAGCCGGCTTGATGCAAACGGGACGAAACCTGAATCGACTTGATGGAGTCTCCGCCCAGCTCGAAGAAGTGGTCCGACGCTCCCACGCGCTCTACCCCCAGCACCGCTTGCCATACGGCGGCCAACGCCTGCTCTTGTTCGGTCCGCGGAGCGATATACTCCGCCTTCGTAAGCATACCGCCTTCCGGAGCGGGCAGCGCCTTGCGGTCGATCTTCCCGTTCGGTGTCAGCGGCATTCGCTGCAAGGGCACGAAATGCGACGGGATCATATAGTTCGGCAGCTTTTGCGATAACGCGGCTCTCAATTCGCTCGCCGACAGCTCCAGGTTCGGCACGAAGTAGGCACACAGCTGTTTATGTCCGCTTTCGTCTTCACGCGCGATGACTGTGGCTTCTTGAACGGACGAGAGTTTTAAAAGCTGCTCTTCGATCTCGCCCAGCTCGATCCGGTAGCCGCGGATTTTCACCTGCTCGTCCATCCGGCCTTTATATTCCAGCGTTCCGTCTGGCAGCCACCTGGCCAGATCTCCCGTCCGGTAACAGCGCCGGCCTGGGCAGAAGGGGCGTTCCACAAATTTCTCCGCCGTCAGTTCCGGCTGGTTCAAATAGCCCCGCGCGATGCCGTCTCCGCCTACGAGCAGTTCGCCCCATACTCCGACAGGCAGCAGGTTCAGTGCGCTGTCGACGATGTGCGCCGTAGAGTTGCTGATCGGCTTGCCGATCGGCACCGCCTCCTGCTGCTCGCCGACAATAGCATACGTAGTGGAAAACGTCGTATTTTCCGTCGGTCCGTACCCGTTGATGATGCGCAGTTCCGGATGCTCGCGCTGAACCCGGTTAATGTGGGGGACCGACAGCACGTCGCCTCCGACGATTAAGGTTTTCAATCCGGCGAACATTCCGCTGTCTTGCTGGGAAAGCTGGTTGAACAAAGGCGACGTCAGCCACATCGTGTTAATGTCATACCGCTCAATCGCATGCTTCAAGCTAGAGGCGTCCAGAATCGTTTCGCTCGGCACGACGCACAATCTTCCGCCGTTCAGCAGGACGCCCCAGATCTCGAAGGTCGATGCGTCGAACACGACCGCTCCCGTTTGCAAAATACGGGTTTGTTCGTTCAGCTCCACATAATTCGTATTTTTGACCAGCCGTACGACATTGCGGTGTTCGACCATAACCCCCTTGGGCTTGCCCGTCGTTCCCGACGTGTAAATGACATACGCCAGATCATTCGGCCCGGCGACCTCCTCCAAGGCCGACCCGTCTTCGCTGTAGGAACGTTCGTCGTCCAACTCGACAAGTTTGCCGGCGAACGGAGCCCGGTCTCGCAAATGTGTTTGGACGAGCAGCAGCTCTGCGCCCGAATCCTCCAGCATAAAGCGAATGCGTTCCTCCGGATAATCCGGATCGATCGGGACATAGGCGCCTCCGGCTTTCAAGACCGCTATCATTCCAACGATCATGTCGAGCGAACGTTCGGCCATCAGTCCGATCGTTTGGTCCGGCTTCACTTCCGCTTCTCTCAAGGTGCGAGCCAAACGGTTCGCCCGTTCGTTCAACTCGCGATACGTCAGCTGCCTGCCTTCGAATACGACAGCCGGATGGTCGGGGGTGCGCTCCGCCTGCTCCTCGAACAGCCGATGAATCGTTTTCTCCGAAGGATACGCGGCTGCCGTAGCGTTGAATACATGCTGTATCCGCTCCTTCTCCTCCGCCGTCATGATGTCAAGCGAAGCTAGCGGCGCTTCCGGAGCCTGCACAATCGCCGCAAGCAATTGCCCGAAATGTTTCGCCATGCGTTCGACCGTTTCTAGCTTGTACAAGGAGGTCGCATACTCCAGGCTTACTTCCAACCCCCCGCTGCCTTCGGTGACGTTCATGCTCAGATCGAATTTTGCGATGGTATGCTCGTCCGGATACGGGGACATCCGGAGCCCTTCGAACTGAAGCTCCTCCATCTCTTGATCCGGCAATGCAAACAGCGTATCAAACAGCGGGTTGCGGCTTAAGTCGCGGGCAGCCTGCGACTTCTCCACCAGCTCTTCAAACGGATAATTCTGATGTTCGTAGGCTTCGAGCATCGTTTCCTTCACTTCGGCCAGGAAGGAGCGGAACGTCTTCTTCCCGTCCGGGCAGCTGCGGATCGCCAGCGTATTGACAAACATCCCGATTAGCGGCTGCAGATCGCCGTGGGTTCTTCCGGCAATCGGCGTACCGACAACAATGTCCTGCTGACCCGTATATTTTTGCAGCAGCACCGTATACGCTGCCAGCAGCACCATGAACAGCGTCGCCCCGCTTTCAGCTGCAATCCGCTGCAATCCTTCGCCGAGCTTCGGATCCAGCTGGTGCTGGAGCAGGTTTCCGTCGAACTTCCGCACGGCTGGTCGAGGAAAATCCGTCGGCATTTCCAGCACCGGCAGTTCGCCGCGGAACCTGTCAAGCCAGTACGCTTCTTGGCGCTTGATCAGTTCCTGCTGCGCTTCCGACTGCTGCCATGCGGCGTAGTCCTTGTATTGAATGCGCAGCGGCTCCAGCTCCTCCCCGCCGTACAAACGAACGAATTCTTCGACCAAGATGTCCATCGAGATGCCGTCCGAAATAATATGATGCATGTCGAACATCAGAATATGGCGCTGTTCCGCCAGCTCAGCCAAACCTACGCGCAGCAGCGGAGGCTTCGCCAGATCAAACGCATGCACGAATTCACGGACGACTTCTGCCGCTTCCCGATCGCTTGCTTGCACATATTCCACGGTAAAGTCCGCTTCCCGGGAGACCCGCTGCATAGGCTCGCCGTTTACCATCTCGAAGCCGGTGCGCAGCGTTTCGTGGCGCTCGACCAGCCTGCGGAATGCTTCTTCGATCCGCTCCCGGTCCAGCGCTCCTTCCAGCAGCATGGCTCCCGGCATGTTGTAGCTTTGCTCCGCCCCTTCGAGCTGGTGCAGGATGTACAGACGCTTCTGCGCGGAAGATAGCGGGTAATACTCTTTTTCCTCGATTTTCGGGATGGAGACGAATCGATGTTCCCCCATCCGGGAAATCGCTTGGGCCATCTCTTCAACCGTCGTGTAACGGAACACGTCCCGCAGCGGGAGCTCGACATTCATCTCCTTATGCACCTTGCCGGCCAGCGTCGTCGCCCGCAACGAATGTCCGCCGAGATCGAAGAAGTTATCCTTCACCCCAACCTTCTCCAATCCGAGTACTTCCTGCCAGATGCGAACCAGCTTTGCTTCCAGCGGGGTCCGCGGCGCCGTGAATTCCGAGCCGCCGTTTCCGTTTCCTTCCGGTGCGGGCAGCGCCTTGCGATCGATCTTCCCGTTCGGCGTCAACGGGAGCCGTTCCATTTGTACGAAGTACGACGGAATCATGTAGCCCGGAAGCTCTTGCGACAGCGCGCTGCGCAGCCCGTTGGCCTGATGCTCGCCGTCCGCCGTGAAGTACGCGCACAGCGCCTTCTGGCCGTTTCCGTCCTCCCGGACGACGACCACCGCTTCCCGCACGCCTTTGACTTTCAGCAGCTGCGACTCCACTTCGCCGATCTCGATCCGGTACCCGCGGATTTTCGCCTGATGGTCGATCCGCCCGATAAAGTCCACGTTGCCGTCCGCCATCCAGCGCGCAAGGTCGCCTGTACGGTACAGCCGCTCCCCGGGGACGAACGGGCTGTCCACGAACTTTTCTTCCGTCAGCTCCGTGCGATTTAAATACCCACGGGCCACGCCAACGCCGCCGATGCACAGCTCGCCCAAGATGCCGATGGGCACCGGCTTCAACTGCGCGTCCACGATGTAGAACCGAGCGTTCAGCCACGCTTTGCCGATCGGCACATTCCCTGTCATCGGCAGCTTCTCCAGCGGCTCGTCGTAGAAGCTCGAATCGATTGCCGCCTCCGTTACGCCGTACGCGTTGATGATTCTAAACTGTGAGCCGTACCGCTCTTGCAACAGCCGGTAGTCGGCCACGCTGCAGCTGTCCGAGCTTGTGATCAGCAGCCGCATCGAGCTCATGTCCAGCCCCTGCTCCGCGACATAGTCCATGAACGGAACGATCAGGGCCGGCGTCGATTCGAAAATCGTGATCTGTCCGTCGCGAATCCAGCTGTACAAACGAGCCGGATCGATCCGATCGTCCTTCGGACAGATGACCATCGTGCCACCGTTATACAGCGTCCGGGCAATATCCCCGACGAACACGTCGAAGGAGAAGCTCGCCAATTGCAGCAGCCGCACCGGGGACTGGTCCAACCGGTATTCCCGGCGGTAAGCCGCCGCCGTATTGACTAAACTGCGGTGCTCGATCATGACACCCTTCGGCCGACCCGTCGTACCCGATGTGTAGATCACGTACGCCAGATCGTGCGGCTCGCTCGTATCATGCACGTTCGCCGCATTTTCGACATACGACCGCTCATCGTCCAAGCACAACACGGTATGCAGCGCCTGGCCCTCCTCCAGCCACGCTTGCACGCGCGCTCTCAGATGGGTTTGCGTCAGCAGCACCGACGCCCCGCTGTCCTCCAGCATAAAACCGATCCGGTCGGACGGATAATCCGGATCAAGCGGCACATATGCGCCTCCCGCCTTCCAGACCCCTATCACTCCAACCAACAGGTCCACCGAACGGTCGGCAAGGATGCCGACGATCGATTCCCTTCCGATACCGGCCGAACGCAGCGTGCTCGCCAGCCGATTCGCGCGATCGTTCAGCTCCCGGTACGTCAACTGCTTGTCCTCGTACCTTACCGCCGCCGCTTCCGGGGTCCGCAACGCCTGTTCCTCGAACAGCCGGTGGAACGTCTTCTCCGGCGGCTGCTCCGGGATCGCCGGGTTGAACACGCGCTGAAGCTGTTCTTTCTCTTCCGCCGTCAGCATGTCCAGCTCCGCAATTTTCGCTTCCGGATGGCTGACAATCGCCTCGACCAATTGCTCGAAGTGCTTCGCCAGACGTTCTATCGTCTCTTGCTTATACAAGGCCGTCGCATATTCTAAAGTGTATTCCAGACTGCCATTGTTTTCGGTCACATCCAAGCTCAGGTCGAATTTCGACATCCCGTAGTCGCTTGGATAAGATGTCAGCTGAAGTCCTTCCAGCTGGAATTCCTTGCCTTCCGTGTTTTGCAGCGTAAACATCGTGTCAAAGAGCGGATTGCGGCTTAAATCCCGCACAACCTGTACTTTCTCGACCAATTCTTCAAACGGATAGTCCTGATGTTCATAAGCGTTCAAGGTCGCTTCCTTGACTTCTTCCAGATACGTCAGGAACGTCTTCTCGCCGGTTGGGGAATTGCGGATCGCCAGCGTGTTGACGAACATCCCGATGATCGGCTGCAGATCACCGTGAGTTCTTCCTGCAATCGGCGTACCTACAATCACATCTTGTTGTCCCGTATATTTATGCAGGAGCACCGTATACGCCGCCAGCAGCACCATGTACAGCGTCGAGCCGCTTTCGGCCGCGAGCCGCTTTAAGCCTTCGCTCTTCTGCGCGTTCATAAAAAATTGAAGCGTATGCCCTTCGTAGCGCTGCATGGCCGGACGCGCATAGTCCGTCGGCATTTCCAGCACCGGCTGCTCCCCTTGGTACACATCCAGCCAGTAGGCTTCCTGCCGTTTCATCCGCTCCTTCTGCGTTTCGGACTGCTGCCATACCGCATAGTCCTTGTACTGAATGCGCAGCGGCTTCAACTCTTCTCCGTCGTACAAGCGGACAAACTCTTCCACGAGAACGTCCATCGAGACTCCGTCGGAAATAATATGATGCATGTCGAACATCAGAATATGGCGTTCTTCCGCCAGCTCGACCATGCCCACCCGCAGCAGCGGCGGCTTCGCCAGATCAAACGTGCGCGCGAAATGCCGCACGATTTCCGCCGCTTCTTCCTCGCTCGCCCGAACATATTCCACAGCAAAGTCTACTTCCGGATAAATCCGCTGGACCGCTTCGCCGCTTACCATCTCAAAGGCGGTGCGCAGCGTTTCGTGGCGCGCGATCAGCCCGCGAAACGCCTCTTCAAGCCGCTTCCGGTCCAGCGCTCCTTCGAGCAGCACCGCTCCCGGCATGTTATAGCTTTGCTCCGCCCCTTCCAGCTGATGCAGGATATACAGCCGCTTCTGCGCCGAAGACAGAGGGTAGTACGCTCTTTCCTCCGCCGCCGGGATCGCGGTAAACGACCGCTCTTCCATCATAGCCACGGCTTGGGCCATTTCTTCAATCGTCGTGTAGCGGAATACGTCCCGCAGCGGGAATTGGACATTCAGCTCCTTGTGCAGCTTGCTCACCAGCGTCGTCGCCCGAAGCGAATGTCCTCCGAGCTCGAAAAAGTTATCTTTGACACCGACTTTCTCCAATCCGAGCACTTCCTGCCAGATGGCGGCCAATTTCGCTTCCAGCGGCGTACGCGGCGCCGTATACTCCATTTCCGTGTGCAAGCTTTCTTCAGGTGCGGGCAGTGCCCTGCGGTCAACCTTCCCGTTGGGCGTCAACGGCAGCCGTTCCATTTGCATAAAGTATGACGGAATCATGTAGGCCGGCAGCTCCCGGGCCAGCACGCTTTTCAGGTCGCCCGGCTGAAGCTCGCTGTCGGCCACATAGTACGCGCACAGCTGCTTTTCGCCGTAGGCGGTTTCCCGTACCACGACCGTCGCCGTTTGGATGGACTCGATTTTCGACAGATGCGACTCGATCTCGCCGAGCTCGATCCGGAAGCCACGGATTTTCACCTGATCGTCGATCCGCCCCACGTATTCGATCGTGCCGTCCGGCAGCCATCTTGCCAGATCTCCTGTCCGGTACATCCGCTCTCCGGCTGCAAACGGATTATCTACGAACTTCTCCGCCGTCAGCTCCGAACGGTTTAAATACCCGCGAACCAGGCCCTCGCCGCCAATGCACAGCTCCCCGGCGACTCCGACCGGCTGCAGCTTATCGTTTCCATCCACGATATAGATCGCGGTGTTGCTGATCGGGCGTCCGATCGGAACGTTGACGGCATCCGGCTTCAGTTCGTCTATCACATAATAAGTGGCATAAACCGTGCTCTCCGACGGGCCGTAGGCATGGATAAGCTTTCCCGGTCCGATGTGCTGCAGGGCTCTGCGAACATGACTGACCGAAACACGTTCTCCTCCGAACAAAATGGCCCGCATATAGCGCATGCAGTTCACGTTGACATCCACGAGAACGTTAAAGAAAGCCGTGGTAATGAGCATGACCGAAATTTGCTGCCCTTCGATCAATTCGGCCAATTTCGCGATCTCCAGCATCGTTTCCCGCGGGATCAGGACGAGCCTCGCTCCGTTGGTTAACGCGCCGAATATATCGAAGATCGAGCCGTCGAACGAGTAACTCGACAGCTGCAGCACCCGGTCCTGCTCGGTAATGTCGATATAATTCGTATTGCGGACGATCCGGACGATGTTCCGGTGTGCCGCCAAATTTCCTTTCGGTTTGCCGGTCGTTCCCGACGTGTAAATCACACACGCCAAGTCGGCTGCTCCGCTACTTCGCTCCAAATTCGACCCGTCTGTATGGTAAACCTGCTCGTCATCCAAATCCAAGACGGCCAAGCCTTCCCGAACCGGGACCCGCTCATGCAGATGCCGCTGCGTTAGCAGTGCGCACGCTCCCGAATCCTCGAGCATATACCGGATGCGCTCTTCCGGATATTCCGGATCGATCGGCGCATAAGCCGCCCCCGACTTCAGAATCGCCAGAATGCCTACAATCATATCCAGGGAGCGTTCCGTCATCATCCCGACCACGCGGTCCTTGTCCGCTCCGTGAGCCTGCAGCGTTCTTGCCAGCCGGTTTGCCCGTTCGTTCAGCTCGCGGTAGGTCCACTGCTCGTTCTCAAAGACCACCGCCACCGCTTCCGGAATACGCTCCGCCTGTTCCTCGACCAATTGATGAAGCGTCTTCTCCCGCGGAAATTCGGTTGTGGTATCGTTGAACCGCTTCAGAATCTCGGCTTTTTCGTCGGCTGTGGTCAGCTCCAGATCTTTCACGGCGATTCGGGGATTGGCCACGATCTGTTCAAGCACATGAACCAGATGCCCTCTCAACCGCTCAATACTCTCCCGATCAAACACATGGGCATTGTAGCCTAAGTGAATCTTCATCGTTTCTCCGGGAATAACCGTCACGTTAAAGTCATAGTTCGTTTGTTCCGCCATGTCCACATCCGTGATCGCCAGACCGTCGCTGCTGCCGCCCCCCGCTTGCTCGATCTGCTCGTCCATCGGGTAATTCTCAAAGACGATAATGTGGTTGATCAGATTCTGCTTCTGCTCGCTCCGGGCTTGAATCTCATACAGCGGATAGTAGTCGTAGCGGCCGGATTCCAGTGCTTGTTCCTGCAGCCTTCCCATCACGTCGGCAAAGCTCGCGTCCGCCTCGCAGGCGACGCGGATCGGGATCGTGTTAATAAACAGCCCGATCATCCGTTCGATTCCTGGGATTTCCGCTGGTCTTCCTGATACGACGCTGCCGAACACCGCATCGCCGGTTCCGTTATACTTCTGCAGCATAATGCCCCAAGCTGCCTGCAGCAGCGTATTCATCGTAACCTGATGCTGCTTCGCCACCTGGTCCATCCGTTCGCTCAAGGCCCGGCCCAGCTCGCACACGATTTCCTCAGGGACATACTCCCCGCTCGGAGCATCCGTTTTCCGTTGCGGCAGCACGATCTGCCCTTCATATCCGGCCAAATACCGGGACCAGTAAGCGGCTGCCGCCTTCTCGTCCTGGTTTTCCAGCCACTCGATATACTGCCCGTACGCCGGTACCGCGGTCTGCTCGGGCTGCTCGTTCCGAACATAAACAGCGTAGGTATCGAACAATTCCTGGGTCAGCTGCGGCAGGCACCAGCCGTCCATCAGAATATGCTGGAAGCTCCAAAGCACGTGGTACTTCTCTTTTTCCGTGCGCATCACGATTACCCGTACCAGCGCATCCCGCTCCAAGTCGAATCCTCGGAGCTTATCCTCTTTGGCCATCTTCTCCATATATGCGGTACGCTCGGCTTCCGGCAGATGGCGCAGATCTTCATAAGCAAATTCGATCGGCTTGTCGTGGTACACAATCTGCAGAAGCTCCCCCTTCCAGCTGTGGAAGTTCGTCCGCAGCACGACATGACGCGCAGCCAGCTCCGCCCAGCTTTGGGCAAACAGTTCCACATCCAGTTTGCCGGACAAGTTAAACCGGGCTTGTTCGAAATACGCCCCCGTCTTCCGGTCCATCGCGCTGTGGAACCACATCCCCTTCTGCATCGGCGTTAGAGCGTAGATGTTCTCCATCTCCCCGATGTGCCGCGTATGCTCTGCAAGCTGCTCCAGCTCGGATACGCTTAATCCCTTGTACCGAACATCGCTCGGGGTCAATTCCGTCCGCTCTTTCCCCGTACAATGAGCGATGATCTTCTGCAGGCTCTCCTGCAGTCCCATGGCCAATTGCTCCATTGTCTCTTTGTTGTATTCCTTCCGGCTGTAGCTCAAGTCAAACGATAACGAGCCGTTCAAGATCATCCCGTTGATTTCCAGCGAGAAGCTTCTTGCCTGCCGCTCGCTTGCCGCCATGCCGCTCGAATACGGGGAGAGTCCCATTTCATGATGTTCCAGGTTCTGGTCAAACTGTCCCAAATAGTTAAATACGATTTCCGGTTCGGCTCCCCAACCGGAATCGTCCGCATGGCCGGACAAGTACCGGCATACGCCGTAGCCGATCCCTTTATTCGGAACTTGACGAAGGTGCTCTTTGACCGTTTTGATCTGATGCGATAACGCTTTTCCCCGCTCCAGTTCAAGCACAACCGGAAACTTGCTCGTAAACCAGCCCACCGTGCGCGTGATGTCGATATCGGGCAAAATGGACTCCCGTCCATGGCCTTCCAGACTCACTGGCACGCGGTCGTGGCCGCTCCACTTTTGCACGGCCAGCCCCAGCGCGGTTAACAGGATGTCGTTCATTTCGGTGTTATACGCCCGGTGAACCCGTTTCAACAATTGCTCCGTTTCCGCCTGACTGATCTGGATGACCATCGATTCGCTGTCCCGCTGAAGCGATTCGTCCAGTGCCCGCCTGTCTTTCGGCAGCAGCGGCAGCGGCGTTTGCGCAACCTGTTGCCAGTAGGCCCGCTCCTTCTCCATAGCCGGACTTTGCGCATACGCAATGAGTTGCTCCGACCAGGTACGGTAAGCGTCCGTTTTCGCCGGAAAACGAAGCTCTTCCCCCTTCGCAATCTGCTCGAAGCCGAGCGCGATATCTTCCATCAAGATCCGCCAGGACACGCCGTCCACGACGCCGTGATGGATCGCGATCAGCAAGTGATCCCCATCCGGGCATTGGAATAACCCCGCTCTCACAAGCGGACCCGTCTCCAGATTTATACTGCTTTGAATCTCGCTCGCTTTGGCCTCGACCGCTTGGGCGCATGCCGCTAAATTCTTGAAATCGATCACTTCCAGGCCGTACGGCTCCCCTTCTGCGATTCCCCGGTTCCATGCCGCATAGCCGTTCTCCGTCTTGCGGAATACCATCCGCAGCGCATCGTGATGCTCCGTGATTTTCCGCAGCACCGTGTGAACCGCCGCTTCGTCGAATCCTTCCTTCCGGTACAGCATGACGGCTTGATTGAAGTGATGCGGGTCCGCCCACTGCTGCTCGAAAAACCAGCGCTGGATCGGAGTCAGCTCAACCTCTCCGGTTACCTCGCCTTGGTTAACCGTGCGCGTAATCGGCCGGATATGCGGGCTAAGCTGCGCAATGGTCGGATATTTGAACAAGTCCCGGATTTCCAGCTTGTAGCCGGCCTGATGCAGCCGAGCGGAAACCTGAATCGACTTAATGGAATCGCCGCCTAGCTCGAAGAACGGGTCCGTCACCCCGACACGCTCGACGCCTAGCACTGCCTGCCACACGTCGGCAAGAGCTTTCTCCGCCTCGTTCCGGGGCGCTACATATTCTCTGCCGGCAAGCCCATGGCCTTCCGGAGCAGGTAGCGCTTTACGGTCGATTTTCCCGTTTGGCGTCAGCGGCATCTGCGAGAGCTGCACAAAATGTGACGGGAGCATATACCCCGGCAGTTCCTTGGACAGTGCTTCCCTCAACTCGCCCGCCGTTAGCGATTGATCCGCCACAAAGTAAGCGCACAGCTGATTTTGTCCGCTTGCGTCTTCGCGCGCGATGACGATCGCTTCTTGAACGGACGCGATCTTCAGGAACTGCTCCTCGATCTCGCCAGTCTCAATACGGTAGCCACGGATTTTGACCTGGTGGTCGATCCGGCCCATGTATTCGATGTTGCCGTCAGGCAGCCAGCGGGCCAAATCGCCCGTCCGGTACATCCGCTCGCCCGGCGAAAACGGATTGTCCACGAATTTCTCGGCGGTCAGCTCCGGTCGGTTCAAGTAGCCTCTCGTCAGGCCCACTCCCGCGATGCACAGTTCCCCGGCTACGCCAACCGGCAGCAGCGCACGATGCGAATCTATAATATAAATCCGGTGATTCCGGATCGGACGGCCGATCGGAACCAATTGGTTGATATCGTTGTTTGCAGGCGTCCAAATGGTCGTACAAATCGAATCCTCGGTTGGACCGTACGCATTGAAATAATTCACTTTGTCTTTCCACTGCTGAACAAGCTCCAGCGAGGCGGCAGAGCCCCCCGTGATCAATTTCTTCAGGCTCGGTATACGGTTCGGATTCAGGTATGTCGCATACGTCGGCGGTAAAATAGCCGTTGTAATCCCATGATCGTTAATAAAGCTTTCAAATAATCGATGATCCAAAATCGTCTCTGCCGTCGGGATATATAACGCTGCTCCGAAAAACAACGCTTTAACCATTTCCCAGCACGACGCGTCGAACGACAAGCTGGCGAATTGGATCACCCGGTCTTGATCGTTCATTCTCAGCGTTTCCGCGAACACCGTTTTCAGGCTGCATAGCCCGTGATGCTCCACCAAGACCCCTTTGGGCTTGCCCGTCGTTCCCGACGTGTAGATCACATAGGCCAGATCGTTCGGCCCAACGGCGTGCTCCGGATTCGAGCCGTCTTCGCTGTAGGCCTCTTCGTCGTCCAGCGCGATCACATTTCCGGCGAACGGTACGCGCTCCAGCAGACGACGCCGCGTCAGCAGCAGCTGCGCCTCCGAATCCTCCAGCATATAACGGATGCGTTCTTCCGGATACTCCGGATCAATCGGCACGTACGCGCCTCCGGCTTTCAAGATCCCCAGAATCCCGACGATCATCTCGAGCGAACGGCCGACCATAAGCCCGACCAGCTTGTCCCGGCCCACGCCCCCGGCTCTCAGCGTCCGAGCCAACCGGTTCGCTCGCTCGTTCAGCTCCCGGTATGTCAACCGTTCGTTCTCGAATACTACGGCGACATGATCCGGGGTGCGTTCCGCCTGCTCCTCGATCAGCCGATGAATCGTCTTCCCCCGCTCATAATCCGTCTCCGTATCGTTGAACGTCTGAAGCAGTTGCCTTTTCTCCGGCTCGGTCAGCATGTCCGCATGACGAATGGCGAGCTCCGGCTGGAACAGCACGACGGAAAGCAGCTGATCCAGATGGGTAATGGCACGAGCCATAAATTCTTCGTGATATAAGTTTTCGTTATAGTTCAGCTCACAGCGAACCGAATCGTTGTCCAACCCGAATTGAAAGACGCAATCCGCTACGACGCTTTGACTGATATCTTCCATATGCAACCCGTTCAAGGTCACAAGCGTGTTAATAACAGGAACGCCATCCGCATACTGCAGCTGCAGCCTTTCTGTCATCAGGCGAAACGGAATATTCTGATGCCGGATGACTTCCGAAAGGGATGATGTTAATTCGGTTATCAACGATCTGAAGGTAGACTCCGCCCCAAGCGTATTCCGGAGAAGAACCACGTGGTTGACAGGCCGCCGCGACTCGTTCGTGCTCTTAACGATCGGCATACCCAGCAATAGATTCGGTTCGTTCGTATATTTATAAAGCAAGCATTGCACGCCTGCCAATAAGATTGTAAATGCAGCCAAGGGAGATCCTTTGCTCATCTGAATGACCCGCCGCGCCACATGGGCGGACAACATGCCGCCAGCCGAACAAGCTTTAGAAGCGCTTAGGGTTGGGGTCTTGGTATACGGCAGCTTGGCAAACGTATCCTCTTCTCCGCTAAGCTTTGCGTTCCAAAAAAGGGACTCTTTTTCAAAATCCATTCTCGATCTCTCCTCTGTATTCGGTAAAATCCATCTCAGAAAACGATATCGATGGTTACTTCCGGATTTTCCAGCCGCGCCGTCAGACCGTTCGATGAAATGTCCTTTAATTGAATCTCAGGCTGTTCACAAATCCGGGAGATAACGGTCAAGAAGTCTTCGGCAAAATTGTCGATCAGGTTTCGGGTAAACAGCTTCGTGCCATATTCAAAATGACCTCTCATCCCCTCGTTTTCGATCATAATTTCTAAGGTCAAATCGAATTTGGCGACCGCCTTCGTCTGGATAAAGGGTTCCATGGTTAGCTCTCCAAACCGGTTAATCTGCTCTTCCTTGGTTTCCATGACAAACATCGTGTCGAATACCGGATGGCGGCTTAAGTCCCTGGACACCCTTACTTGATCTACCAATTCTTCGAACGGGTAGTCCTGATTTTCATAGGCCCCCAGCATCGTTTCCTTAAGTTCCTCCAGATAAGACAGGAACGTCTTTTCTCCGGCAGGATAGCTGCGGATAGCCAGCGAATTGACGAACATCCCGATCAGCGGTTCCGTATCCGCATGGGTTCTGCCCGAAACCGGCGTGCCTACGATGATGTCTTGCTGCCTTGAATATTTATGCAGCAGAATTTTGTATACTGCCAGCAACACCATAAAGAGCGTCGCTCCGGTGACTTCAGCAATTCGCTGCAGTCCCTCGCTTTTCAGCTCGTCAATGCTAAAATCAACCGCGTCGCCCTCATAGCTGCGAACAGCCGGTCTGGCAAATTCGAACGGCAATTCCAGCTGCGGCAGCTCGCCGCCCAGCAGGTTCGTCCAATAAGCTTCCTGCTGCCGGATTCGTTCGCGCTGCGCATCAGACTGCTGCCATGCGACGTAGTCCTTATACTGGATGCGCAGAGGCGCCAGCTCCTCCCCGCTGTACAAGCGGAGCAGCTCTTCGAGCAAAATGCCCGTGGACACGCCGTCAGAGATGATATGATGAATGTCGAACATCAGGATATGACGTTCCGGCGTCAGCTCGATCAGGCCGACACGCAGCAGCGGAGGACACTCCAGATCGAAGACGCGGACGAACCGCCCGGCGATCTCCTCGGCTTCCTCTTCGCTCGCCCGCATGTACTCTACCGCAAACTCCACCTGCGGATGGACCCGCTGCATCGGCTCGCCGTTCACGATTTCGAAGCCGGTACGCAAAGTTTCGTGGCGCGCAATCAATCCGCGCAGCGCCGTTTCGAACCGGTCCCGGTCCAACGCTCCCGACAACACCATCATTCCCGACATGTTGTAGCTGAGCTCCGCTCCTTCCATCTGCTGCTGGATGTACAGACGCTTTTGAACGGAAGACAATAGGTAATAGTCGCGTTCTTCGATCCGGGGAATGGAAGCGTGCTCCTGTTCCTCCATCCGGGCAATCACCCGAGCCATTCCTTCGACCGTAGAATAACGGAAAACGTCCCGCAGCGGAAAATCAACATTCACCTCCATACGCACCTTGTTGACCAGCATCGTAGCACGCAAGGAATGTCCGCCAATGTCAAAGAAATCGTCCTTAACTCCGACCTTCTCCAGCCCAAGCACTTTTTGCCAGATGCCGACCAGCTTCGCTTCCAGCGGCGTGCGTGGCGCGGTGTATTCCGAGCCGATGTCTGCATTTCCTTCCGGAGCGGGCAGCGCCTTGCGGTCAATCTTTCCGTTTGGAGTTAGCGGCAGCCGTTCCATTTGTACAAAGTACGACGGAATCATATAGTCCGGCAGCTCTTGAGACAGCGCACTTCGCAGGTCGCCTGCTTGCAGCCTAGCCTTGGCCGCAAAGTACGCGCACAGCGCCTTCTGTCCGTTGCCGTCCTCCCGGACGACGACCGCCGCTTCCCGCACAGCTTCAACCTTCAGCAGTTGCGACTCCACTTCGCCAATCTCGATCCGGTAGCCCCGGATTTTCGCCTGATGGTCGATCCGCCCGATAAAGTCCACGTTGCCGTCCGCCATCCAGCGCGCCAGATCGCCTGTGCGGTACAGCCGTTCCCCGGGGACGAACGGGCTGTCCACGAACTTTTCTTCCGTCAGCTCCGGGCGATTTAAATACCCACGGGCCACGCCAACGCCGCCGATGCACAGCTCGCCCAATACCCCCACCGGTACCGGATTCAGGTGAGCATCCACGATGTAGAACCGGGCGTTCAGCCACGCCTTGCCGATCGGTACATTTCCCGCCTCCGGCAGCTTGGCAAGCGGCTCATCGTAGAAGCTCGAATCGATTGCCGCCTCCGTTACGCCGTACGCGTTGATGATTCTAAACTGCGAGCCGTAGCGCTCCTGCAGCAGCCGGTAATCCGTTGCGCTGCAGCTGTCCGAGCTTGTGATAAGCAGCTCCATCGAGCTCATGTCGAGGCCTTGCTCCGCCACATAGTCCATAAATGGCACGATCAGCGCAGGCGTCGATTCGAAGATTGTAATCTCGCAGTCGCGAATCCAGCCGTACAAACGGGCCGGATCGATCCGGTCGTCCTTCGGACAGATGACCATCGTGCCTCCGTTGTACAACGTCCGCGCGATATCCCCGACGAATACGTCGAAGGAGAAGCTCGCCAATTGCAGCAGCCGCACCGGGAACTGATCCAACCGATACTCCCGGCGGTAAGCCGCCGCCGTATTGACCAGACTGCGGTGCTCGATCATGACGCCTTTTGGCCGTCCCGTCGTTCCCGACGTGTAAATCACATACGCCAGATTATGCGGCTCGCAAACGTCGGGCCCATCATTCCCATAATGAAGCCCGTTCTCCGCAGCTCCGCCGTACGACTGCTCATCATCCAGATAAAGCACGCTAAGCAGCGCCGGGCCTTCCTCCAGCCACGCTTGAGCACGCTCATGCAGATGGGTTTGCGTCAGCAGCACCGTAGCCCCGCTGTCCTCCAGCATAAAACCGATCCGGTCGGACGGATAATCCGGATCAAGCGGCACATACGCGCCTCCCGCCTTCCAAACCCCCATGACGCCGACCAGCAGGTCCACCGAACGGTCCGCCAAAATGCCGACGATCGACTCCCGTCCGATGCCGGCCGAACGCAGCGTGCTCGCCAGCCGGTTCGCCCGTTCGTTCAGCTCCCGGTACGTCAGCTGCTTGTCCTCGTACCGCACCGCCGCCGCTTCCGGGGTCCGCGCCGCCTGCTCCTCGAACAGCCGGTGGAACGTCTTCTCCGGCGGCGGCTCCGGGATCGCCGGGTTGAACCGTTCCATAATTTGCTCTTTTTCCGAGTCGGTAAGCAGCTCCAACTCGTCCAAGCAAATGCTCGGATTGGCTGCAACCTGCTCCATCATCCGGGCGAAGTGGCCGAACAGCTGTCGGACGCCCGTTTCGTCGAACGTCAGCGCATTGTAGCTGAAACGAAACAGAATTCGCTCGTTCGGTATCACAGTTACGTCAAAGTCATAGTTCGTTTGCTCCGGCGCCTGAATATTGGAGATGGATAGAGCTTCTTTGCCCCCTCCGACCAGATGTTCGATCCGTTGCTCCGCCGGGTAGTTTTCGAACACCAGAATATGGTTGATCAAGTCCCGCTTCTGCTCACTCAGCGCTTGAATCTCGTACAGCGGGAACGTATCGTAGGCACCTGAGGTCAGCGCCTGCTCTTGCGTTCTTCTCATCACATCGGCAAACGAATCTCCCGCTTCGCTTTGAATGCGCACCGGAATCGTATTGATAAACAGGCCGATCATGCTCTCCACGCCCGGAATATCCGCCGGACGACCCGACACGACGCAGCCGAACACGGCATCTCTGCTGTTGTTATAGGCCTGCAGTAAGAGTCCCCAAACGGTCTGAATGAGCGTATTGACCGTCACCTGGTTCTGTCTGGCCGCCCGTTCGATCCGCTCGCTCAGCTCCTCGCTGAGCTCAAGGTCCAGCTCAACCGGAACGTAGTCCTCCGGCTTGGACTGCGATTTCGCTTGAGGCAGCGCCGTCTGCTGCTCGTAACCGGCCAAATACCCGCTCCAGTAATTTGACGCCGCATGCACATCCTGCTTTTCCAGCCATTCGATAAACCGGGCGAACGGCGTAACCGGAGCCAGCTCTGGCTGTCTTTGTTCCTGATACGCAAAGTAGCTGTCGAACACTTCCTTGATCATGGAGAACATGCACCAGCCGTCCATCAGAATATGGTGATGACTCCAAATGACATGATGAACTTGCTCCCCGGTGCGCAAAACCGCCACCCGCATGAGCGGGTCCCGGGCCAAATCAAACCCTCTGGCCTTGTCGGCATCCGCAAAGTCAATGGCATATTGCCGGCGTTCCGCCCGCGGCATCCCGCTCACATCTTCGTAATGAAGCTCGCAGCTCCGCTCGCGGAAAATGACCTGCACCGGCTCGTCCTTCCAGCCGCTTATATAATTGGCCCGCAGCGCCTCATGCCGCTGAACCAGCAAATTCAAGCTTCGTGAGAACGACTCCACGTCGAAGCTTCCCTGCAGATCGAATGTCACCTGCTCGAAATACGCTCCCGATTGGGCGTCCATCATATTGTGGAACAGCATCCCTTTCTGCATCGGGGTCAGCGTATATACGTTTTCGAGCTCGCCGATCGGCGAGGCAAGCTTCGCCAACTGCTCGAGCTCTTCCACCGTCAGTCCATTCAGCAGGACGTCGCTCGGCGTCAGTTCGGGCCGTTCTTTCGTCAGGCAGTGCGCGATCACTTCCCGTAAGCTCGACTGGAGCAGTGCACCGAGCCGCTCCACCGTTTCCCGGCGGTACTGGGTCGTGCCGTACCGGATGGTCAATTCCAAAGCGCCTTCCGAAACCATGCCGTTCATGTCCAGCGCAAAATCCATCGTCGCGTTCCTGCTGACGTCCGAACCGGTGGAGTACGGAGAAGGCTTCATTCCGTTGCTGTCATAGTCCTGATCGAACTGACCCAAATAGTTAAAGCTGATTTCCGGCTCCAGAACAAAACGCTCGCCCTCTTGCGGAGCGGACAAATATCTCAGGATACCGTAGCCGATTCCCTTGTTCGGTATGCGGCGCAGCCCTTCCTTAACCTGCTTGATCTGCTGCGAAACGGTATGGCCCTGGCCTGTCTCCAGCACGATCGGAAATTGGCTCGTGAACCAACCTACTGTGCGCGTAATGTCGACATCCTTCACGATGTCTTCCCGCCCGTGGCCTTCCAGATTCACAAGCACCCGGTTGAGCCCGGTCCACTGGCGCACGGCCATGCCCAGCGCGGCAAGCAGCAGATCGTTCATCTCCGTATTGTAGGCGCGATGCGCCTGCTTCAAGAGCTGTTCCGTTTCTGGTGCCGTCCATCTTACGGTCACTACATCGCTGTCTTCGAGCAGCGACTTGCCCTGCTCGTAATCTTTAGGCAGCGGGACATTCCCGGCTTGTTCGATCACCTGCCAGTACGTCCGTTCGGACTGCATCGCCGGACTATTGGCATGGAGGGACAGTTGTTCGGCCCACGTCCGGAACGAATCCGTTTTGTGCGGAAACCGGATCGCTTGACCGCTTAAAGCCTGTTCATAGCCCGTAGCCAGGTCTTCGAACAAAATGCGCCAGGACACGCCATCCACGACCAGATGATGAATGGCGATCAACAGATGGTCGCCATCCGCGCAGCGGAACAGACCCAGCTTTACGAGAGGTCCGTTTTCAAGGTCGATGCTGCCTTGAATTTCGTTCGCCTTTGCTTCAATCGCTGCAGCGCGGTCCTCGGTGCCGGTCAAGTCCACGACTTCCAAGCTGTACAGCTCGCCTTCGTCGATTCCCCGGTTCCAGGCCGCGTAGACGCCATTTTCGGTTTTCCGGTATACCGTACGCAGCGCGTCGTGATGCTCGACAATCTTCTTCATCGTCTGGCGCAGCGCCGCTTCATCGAAGCCTTGCTGACGGTACTGCATAAAGGATTGGTTGCTGTGATGCGGGTCAGCCGGATTTTGCTCGAAGAACCACCGCTGAATCGGCGTCAGCTTCACGTCGCCCGTCACTTCTTCCTGGCTCGCAATTTTGCCGGCAGCCTGAAGATGCGGACTGAGCTGCGTGATCGTCGGATAATGGAACAAATCCCGCATGACCAGCTTGTAGCCGGCCTGGAGAAGCCGCGAAGACACCTGCAGCGCTTTGATCGAGTCGCCGCCGAGCGCAAAGAAGTTATCCAGAATCCCGACCCTGTCTGTGCCCAGCACGGATTGCCATACGGAAGCCAGTGCTTGCTCCGCCGCCGTACGGGGCGCCGCATATTTCGCCCCTACTTGAACGCTTCCCTCCGGCTCAGGGAGCGCTTTGCGGTCTACCTTACCGTTAGGCGTAAGCGGCAGCTGCTCCAGGTGCATCAGGCGCGCAGGAACCATATGCGTTGGCAGGCTTTGTTCCAGATACGCCTGCAGCTCGTCCAGTCTGAACTCCTGCTCCGCGACCGCGTAGCCGCACAAATATTTTTGTCCGCGCTCATCGGTCCAATCGGTTACGACGGCCTGACGAACTCCAGCGAAACGCAGCATCGCGGTCTCAATCTCGCCCAGTTCGATCCGGTAACCGCGAATCTTAACCTGATAGTCGATCCGCCCGATAAAGTCCACGTTGCCGTCTTCCATCCAGCGCGCCAGATCGCCTGTGCGGTACAGCCGTTCCCCGGGGACGAACGGGCTGTCCACGAACTTTTCTTCCGTCAGCTCCGGGCGATTTAAATACCCACGGGCCACGCCGACGCCGCCGATGCACAGCTCGCCCAATACCCCCACCGGTACCGGATTCAGGTGAGCATCCACGATATAGAACCGGGCGTTCAGCCACGCTTTGCCGATCGGTACATTTCCCGCCTCCGGCAGCTTAGCGAGCGGCTCGTCATAGAAGCTCGAATCGATTGCCGCCTCCGTTACGCCGTACGCGTTGATGATTCTAAACTGCGAGCCGTAGCGCTCCTGCAACAGCCGGTAATCCGTTACGCTGCAGCTGTCCGAGCTTGTGATCAGCAGCTCCATCGAGCTCATGTCGAGACCTTGCTCCGCCACATAGTCCATAAATGGCACAATCAGCGCAGGCGTCGATTCGAAGATCGTGATCTGTCCGTCACGAATCCAGTCGTATAAACGGACCGGATCGATTCGGTCGTCCTTCGGACAGATGACCATCGTGCCTCCGTTGTACAACGTCCGGGCAATGTCCCCGACGAATACGTCGAAGGAGAAGCTCGCCAATTGCAGCAGCCGCACCGGGAACTGATCCAACCGATACTCCCGGCGGTAAGCCGCCGCCGTATTGACCAGACTGCGGTGCTCGATCATAACGCCTTTTGGCCGTCCCGTCGTTCCCGACGTGTAAATCACATACGCCAGATTATGCGGCTCGCAAACGCCGGGCCCATCGTTCCCATGATGAGGCCCGTTCTCCCCATCTCCACCGTACGACTGCCCATCGTCCAGGCACAGCACGTCATGCAGCGCTGCTCCTTCCTCCAGCCACGCTTGGGCGCGCGCTCTCAGATGGGTTTGCGTCAACAGAACCGTAGCCCCGCTGTCCTCCAGCATAAACCCGATGCGGTCGGACGGATAATCCGGATCAAGCGGCACATATGCGCCTCCCGCCTTCCAAACCCCCATGACGCCGACCAGCAGGTCCACCGAACGGTCCGCCAAAATGCCGACCATCGACTCCCGCCCGATGCCGGCCGAACGCAGCGTGCTCGCCAGCCGGTTCGCCCGTTCGTTCAGCTCCCGGTACGTCAGCTGCTTGTCCTCACACCGCACCGCCACCGCTTCCGGGGTCCGCGACGCCTGCTCCTCGAACAGTTGGTGGAACGTCTTCTCCGGCGGCTGCTCCGGGATCGCCGGGTTGAACCGGGTCAAAATCTTATGCCGCTCTTCCTCGTTCAGCATGGACAGCTCGCGTACTGTCTGATGCGGATGGTGCATGATTTGTTCAATAATCGCGATAAGCTGCCCGGCCATGCGCCGTATTTCATGCTCTTCGAACAATTGAACGCGGTAATCGATATTCAATTCGATTCGCCGGTCATCGACCATGTCGACGACGTGTATGGCGAAATCCCCCACTTCATGCCCGCAAAAACTGCTGTTTTGCAGCACGCTGAGATTTTCGAAGTGCGACCAGCTAAGCGGCAAATATTCAATATCCACACGGAATAACTCCGGAACATCCTGCTGCTTGTTGCGTTTCCTTAAATCCTGAATGAGTTGGTTATACGGATATTTCTGATGGCGCAGATTCGACTTTTGCTCTTTGGAGACATGATGCAGAAACGATAAGGCGCTCTGATCTGGATCGAGCAGGATTCTGGCCGCCACCGTACTGACAAACATCCCCAGGGTGTCTTTTTCTTGCTTCGACGTCCGGTTGGCATAAATCGTTCCTACCGTCAGGTCCTGATTTCCCGTAACTTTATGAAGAAGAATATATAAGGATGACAAAAACAACGTAAAGATACTGATCTTCTGCTGTTCGGCGAAGTTTTGTAACCGCTCGTATCGTTCCCGGGCAACGACAGCCGTCGTCCGTTTGGCCTCCGTGCTTATGGCATACGGCGTACTCGGCTTCATTGCCGTTATTTCCGAGAACGATTCGAACTTGTCCAACCAATAGGATTTGTCTTTCTGGTACCGCTCCGAACGCTCGTATTCCTGCTCTGCATAAATATAATCGAGATAGGAGCTTTTGGCTTTCGGGGCCTGCCCGGTTCCGTTCAGAAGCTCGATATAGTTTTGAATGACCGTATTGCAGATGATATGCGAGGCCACGCCATCCGCTATAATGTGGTTGATTTTCAGGTTAAACCAATGCTCTTCGTTGTTGATGTTAAACACGCAAAAATGATACAGCTTCTCATCGAAAATGCTGATCGGGATTTTATTAAAACGCTCCAGCCACTCCTTGGCTTCCTGGTCGTCCCTCATTTCCAAGTAATCGCACTCCGGGACAATGTTCGATTCATTCTCGAACCATTGCATGGGCTGAGCGGTATCGGCAGAAGACGCAATTCGGATACGGAAAGCATCGTGTTCTTTAATTAGTTTATAAACAGCCTGTATCAAAACAGAAGTATGGACGGCCCCCCGCATGTATAAAGTTCCTGCGATGTTTCCCACCGTCGTATTCGGATACATCATTTCCATATTCCATATTCTTCGCTGCGCTTGAGTCAAAGGCAATCGTTTGTTCGTATTCTCGCTCACATTGACACTCTCCTAATTGATATTCATTTTATGGATGGAAGTGCAACCACTGGAACAAGGCGACAAATCGCCGCGTACGATCAACATATGATAGGTTTTCTGTAGAGGCAATCGTGGGAAATGTTTCTCGAATTTCTTCGGAGGCAAGAAAAAAAGGGATTCTCGCTAGTCTGGGGATCTATGAAATGTGATGTCTCGATAGCCGACAAAGTTCCCGGCATCCATTCAATATTTATGCGGACGAATTATACATCAGATTACAATTAGCCCACTAATTGTTCATTATATCTAAATTATGGTTATATTTCATGGTAATTTAGACCTTATTTTGCCATTTGATGTATATCATGGATATCACTATTTAGTGGTTCCAAGATACCGAATTAACTAGAACAAAAGTTCTATAAGAACTCCTCATTTTCCCAAAAATGAAGCCTGCCTGGCTGTAAAATCAAGCACATAATTTTCAGCATCGCAGCGATCCGTCAACATGAGATAAAACAAAAAAAGCCGCAATGTATGCGGCATTTCAGAAGATAAATAACTATTCGCGTAATTCCGCGGTTTTCTCCTCTTTACACACTATTTCTGGTGTACATGTTCTGATCCTGCAATCGAATCAGAACTTTGCCAAATCGACCCCCCTGCCGGATTCCCACCTTGTCCGACGGATAAGTCCGTGCCAAATACTCGGTGACGATTTGCCGGTTTCGATCATCCGCAGGCAGACCCAAAATTTTAAGCCAGTCCATAGCCTCCATGAGCGCCGTTTCTCTGGATACCTCCCTGGTTTTCATCTCCCGGGTGATCAGCGACTCATAGGAGTAGCCTTTAAGATACAACAAATGTTGCAAATAAGCCATCTCCAGATGCTCGGTTTTCTGAGGCTGATCGGTGACCAAAGTCCAAATCTCGTTCACCAGACTGTGCTCTCTGGAGCCGGCAGCCAGACTGATATAGCAGAACCGACGCGCGCAGCTGAGCACCTTCTCCACACTCTCCCAATCGACGATAACCGGGCACATGGAGACAAATACCAAATCAAAGGCTTTCTCCCATCCCTTTGCCTGAATATGAATGTTTTCGAACGGCTCCGTCACCAGCTCAACCTTCCCGTTTGTTAATCCCGTCACATTTTCTTTCAGGAGTTCTGCCAAAGGGAGAGATGGCTCTACGGAAGTAACGCGGGCCCCTCTTTCCGCGAATGGCACTGTAAATCCGCCCGAAGCCGCACCAATGTCTAGAATGGATATTTCGTTGAATGTCACACCCTGTCCTTCCAGCCAATTCATAATCCGTTTAGTTCTTTGTCTGCCTTCCTCGCTAAAAGCCTCATCGTTGAATGACTTTGCCTTATGGTCAAAAACGCGAACTGCATCCATGCCGGCTTTTTTCATCTTGTTGACTGCGGTCTGCGTATCTTCCTTCCAAGCTTTTTCCCAGACGGTTTCGTTGAAAAAATCGTTCAACATGTTCATATCCCCTCTCATTTATTTTCTGAAATTATCTGCTTTCCGTGACTTGGGGTTGATGACAGCCCTTACCGCCCTTACTAATTATAGATATTATATATCTACAATATATGTTATGTTTCCATTTGTCAACGGCTATACCATATTTTTTCCAAAGGTCCGATATTCCGCAAGAAAAAAAGAAGCGAGTCTAGTCCTGATTGTTTGCAGGTATCCAACCACTCAGCAGAGCCCCACCCTCCGAATGGTTACCTGCGGCAAGTTCCCCTCCGTGACGCCTAATAACTCTCCGTGAAATCGTCAACCCTAGCCCGCTGCCTCCGGTCGAGCGATTCCTGGATTGTTCACCTCGATATAAAGGTTCAAAAACCCGCTGCAGTTCTTCCGATGAGAAGCCCGGCCCTGTATCACGTATCGTAAACTTTACGCAATCATGATCTATATAACATTGAACAACAATTTCACCATAGGAGGGTGTATGCCTGACGGCATTATCCAAAAGGTTATTGATAGAACGTTCCAATAAGTGCATGTCACCGCTAATGAAGCAGTCGTCTGCAGCATAGTTCAAAATCGAGATGTGCTTTTGCCGAGCTAGCGGACTTAGACTATCGATCGATTTCTGGAGTATGCGTTTGAAATCAATCGTCTTGCTGTGAAGCTTCATCTCCAAATACTCCATCTTGGTAAATGTGAAAAGGTCCTCTACCAGCCGGTCCAATTGCGTCGATTTTTCCTTACACACCGCCAAATATTTTGTAATTTTCTCCGGAGATTGAGCAATTCCTTGCTCAAGACCATCCAAATAACCTCGTAAGGCGAACAACGGAGTTCGTAAATCATGCGCGACAGCGCCGATTACGAATCGACGCTCTTCTTCCAATTCCGCTTGTTTCCGAAAAGATTGTTGAAGCCCCTTCACCATGACTTCGAATCCATCGCGTACTTCAGAGATTTCGGTGATCCTGGACCGAGGCAGCTTCACATCCCAATCTCCTGCGGCGATTTGTCTGGCTGCAAAGCTCATCCTTTCGAGGGGCTTAAGAAGGAATCTTCGCATGGCAACAGCGATAATAAAGAAAGCGAGCAATACTCCGGCAACCACCGCAATGATCTGAACCGTATTGGACTTCGGTAGGGAAATGACGACCTTACCGAGTAAATGACCGTCCGCTATGACGGAGAACCGTTCAATTGTCGACATTGCGCCATCGAGCTCCGGATTAGACCGATAAATTTCCTGATCTGACGCAGATACAATAGCCGCCTCCATCTTCGCTTGCCGCAATTGGCTATGCAATTCGTTTTGCCAATTCGGGTCCCTCCATTTGTCCGAGTTGGTTTCGATCAGATGTATGATTTCGGTCAAATGTCTTTGCAGAAGCTCGTCTTGCGGTTGACTTTTTGTGAAGCTGAGCGTTTTCGTCTCCATGAAGTGAGCCGTAACAAAGAAGATCCACGGCACGAGCTGTATGAAGAAAAAGCACAGCAAAGTAAACGTACGAATACGAAGCGTTCTCATGTTATCCTCCCTCGAAGCGATACCCTACTCCCCATACGTTGACCAAGTATTGCGGATGGTTCGGATCGGATTCGATTTTTTCGCGAAGTCGACCGAGATACACCCGAATCGTATGCTTATCGCCCACCCCGTCCCAAAATTTTGCAAGTATTTGTTCGTAGGTAAAAACATGTCTGGGGTGTTCGACAAATAATCGAAACAACGCATATTCCTTCGGCGTGAGCACTACATTCTTCCCATCCACGATCACTTCTCTTGTGGACAGATTCAGCTTGATCCGGCCAAAATCCAAGACTCTTCCATCCGTTTGATGCTGAGAAGCGAAACGCCGCAATACCGCTTTGACCCTGGCTACAATCTCACCCGGTGAAGCGGTTTTGACGATATAATCATCGCCGCCGAGCGTCAGCCCTCGAATCTTGTCCACATCATCGCTGCGTGCGCTCAAGAAAAGGATCGGAACGTTGCTCTCCGCCCGAATCCGGCGGCATAACTCGAATCCGTTTTCTCCCGGCATCATGATGTCAAGAACGATGCAATGAATGGAACTCTGTTGGAATACAGCCCACGCTTGAGCAGTATCACAAGCGGTTATCACGTGAAAATTTTCGTATTCTAAAAAGTCTCTCAAAAGGTCGACGATACTCTGGTCGTCGTCTACAACCAGTATCGTATTAACTTCGCTCATGAATATCCCACCTTCGAATTCTAGTTTAGCATCTTTTCCGCAAGAAGCTAACGAAACGATCTGATTTGTGATGATTTGTTTATTGTTTTGTGACCTTTTTACAACTTCGTTTGAGATATTCGTTTGTTACAATTTTCCTTGCGAACACGGATGGCTAATACCGGGTCATGACGCGTCTCGTCCTACGCAGAAACGGATAAAGGAGGAAGATTTACTGATGTTAACGGTTCAAATTGTACTTTTTGACGGCTTCGACCTTCTGGATGCCATTGCACCTTACGAAGTTTTTTGCGCCGCTGCCACGAATGCTGATAACGCGTTAAGCGTACAATTCGTCACCGCCGAAGGGCCGAGGACCGTGACTAGCGGCATCAACGGATTAATGCTTGAAGCAAGCGACAGATTGAATCCGGAACGTGCGGGCATCATTGTCGTGCCCGGCGCCGCGGGTGACGTCCAAGGAGATGGCCCCGATTCCATTCCGGCTATTCTGGCCCGGGCCATGAACACGGAATTGACCGGTATGATTAGGCAGGCACTCGCGCAAAAAGACATCGTAGTCGCCACGGTATGCGGCGGCTCCCTGCTGCTGGCCATGGGAGGGCTCCTGGAAGGCAGACCGGCGGTAACCCATCATCTGGGCATGAGTGTACTTGAAGCAACCGGAGCCATTCCCGTCTCGGCGCGCGTCGTGGACGATGGCAACCTGGTTAGCGGCGGCGGCGTAACTTCGGGACTCGATGTAGCGCTGTATCTGGTGGAACGTGAGCTTGGACCGCGTATCGCGCTCGCAGTAGAACAGTTGTTCGAATTTGAACGGAGGGGGACGGTTTGGAGAGCAACAGGAATGGCACCTGTCCGTCCAAAAACATGGACAGGCGACGAACCGAGCATTGCGGCGGACAAAGCACCCATGACTTATGACACTTCGGATAACAAACTCACACCGGCATCGGTCTTCGAAGGGGATTGGGATACGACAATCGCTACGCCAGTTGGGAAAATGCAGGTTAAGCTCTCCATCTCAACAAACAATGGGGTGATCCAAGGCAAGGCCACTCAAGGGAATGAGACGGTAGCGTTGTTGAACCCCGCCCTTCAGGATAGCAAGCTTACTTGGTCGCTGCAAATCACGAAACCGATGCGCTTGAATCTGAAATTCGAAGTTGCCACCGATGGAGATCACATGACCGGAATCGCCGAGGCCGGCATGCTGCCGGCATCCAAATTAACAGGTCATCGCGTTTCCTAGCCCGGAACTGTGTATTGGTCATAAAAATGAAGCCACGGGGGTTCGGAGCACATGAAAAAACGGAAACGATTATCCGGCCTTTTGACCGGTATCACGATTTTATTTATCCTTTACGCCTTGGTGAACAATTATATTATCGATCCCGGAGCCGAGAGCTTTTTAAGCCATAAAACCGGACTCAAACGCGTGCTCCATCTCCCGGTCTGGTTAAACGTGATGTACGTTCATGTTGCATTTGCCTGCATTGCCATGGCGGCGGGGCTGCTCAACTTTTCCAACCGAGTCATGGAAAAAAGCCGCAAGTTCCATCGCATCAACGGCTACGTTTATTTGGTGTCCGTACTGATTGTCGTGCTGACTTCCGGATACATGGCGCCTTACGCCACCGGAGGAAAAATAAGCAGTATGGGATTCAATGCACTGAATGTTATATGGCTGTTTATTACAATAACGGCGCTCGTCCAAATCAAAATGAAACGGATCACCCGACACCGAAACTAGATGATCCGAAGCTACGCTTTTTGTTTTACGAACATGTTCATTCATCTCATCACCTTCCTGTTTCATCAGGGTTTCGGTCTTGTTTACGCTACCAGCTATACCATTGGCGTTTATGGCTCCATTGTGCTGCTGCTGGTTATTCCTGACGTCATCATTAGAATGAACGGTTCATCCGGGGAAGCTGCGGTTCCCCGTGCATGAGGTGGTCCACTCACCTCCAAACGAAAGGAATGGTTAAAGATGAAAAAATTTATTGGATTGCTCCTGTCGCTTGTTCTGGTGCTAAGTCTGGTTGCCCCGGCAGCAAGTGCGAAAGCACAAGAGAATCATGATGCGTTCAAGGACAAAAGTGTGCATGTTCAAATTGTACTATTCGATGGTTTCGATCTGCTGGACGCCTTGGCGCCATACGAAGTATTCGCTGCTGCGGGACTGTACTCGGGAGGAGCGGTTACGCTGGAATTGGTATCCGCAGAAGGCAAGCGTTCTGTCCCGAGCGGTATGAATGGGCCCGCCCTCGAAGCGCAAGCGGCGTTAGATCCGAATCGTCCGGGAATTATTTTGGTGCCCGGGGCTGCGGGTAAACCGGTGGGAAATTCGGAAGACGCCATTCCGAATATATTAGGGCGAGCCATGAAGACAGGCTTACCGGATTTGCTGAAGCAAGCTGTTGACAATAAGGAAGTTACTGTGGCTACCGTATGCGGAGGCTCATTGCTGCTTGCTATGAAAGGTTTGTTGAAAGATAGACACGCCGTAACCAACCATATGGGCATGGCTGCGTTAAAAGCTGCCGGCGCAATTCCGGTTGATGCAAGAGTCGTTGTAGACGGTCCTCGCCTCGTAAGCGGCGGAGGTGTGACTTCGGGACTCGACGTGGCCTTGTATTTGGTTGAGCGTGAACTCGGGCCCCAAATCGCGAATGCCGTCGAAAAGTTATTCGAGTACGAGCGAAGAGGTACGGTGTGGAAAGCGGAAGGCGTTGCGCCGATCGACTTTACGACGAGTCAGGAAGCGTCTAAAAAAGCACAACCGGCTGCTGCCATGTAAGGAAACCAAACTTGAGAAAAAGAAGTGCCCCGGAATCGGAATCCGGGGCATACGAACATAAATCTGCCGACCGCGCCCCGTTTCGGACCTTGCGAAAGTCATTGCCTCAACCGCCGGATCCGCTGACGCCGAAGGCGATCAAGCCGAGTGCAACCGTGTAAAGCATCCAGCCGGGATGACGGCCGCGTGTCGCCCAAAGGTTCACGAGAGCGCCATACAGGTAGGAACTGCCAACGAGCAGGCTAGTCGCAAGCCTTACGTCCTGCTCGAACCAGAGGGCAGAAGCGATCAAGGCTAGACCGCCGAGAAACCAGTTGAACGTACTGAACTGCAAGAGTGACGGCACGAGCTTTTTGACTAACGTTAGTTCGTCGGCGAGAGCAGATTTCGTTAGCGGCCTGATCATGAGCCGTTGGGTCAGACTGCCGTGAATCACCGCCACGCCACTTCCGATAAGCCCAGCCATCACCAAGGCTGCGTCTTGCCAATTCATATAAATCCCCCTCCCGCGCTTTAATTTAGACCGAAATTATTCGATCTTCCATGCATTCGTCGGCTTATTCTCATGATCGTTCTTTTAGTACGAATTCGTAATAAATGTAAAAAAAGAGACTGAAATTACTACGAATTCGTAATATATGTCTGAACTCAATTTAATACGTTTTCGTAGTAATGTCAATACTTTCATTTGACTGGACAGAAGATCCCCTCCAAGCAAACAGTAAGGGCCTTATCCTTTACCGTTTACTTAGAGGGGGTACGATCAGTGCATTGCACCAGGGTTTCTGTTGCTAACTTCAATTATCCGCTTAATCTGATCGGTCACCTTTCGGGAATACATCTGGTCGAATGTCTCAACGGGAATCTCTTGCGCCAGCAGCGGTCTGAGCACATTCGCCTCAAATTTATCCCAATCCTCCCGAGTGTAGGTAAAGGTGCCAAATCCTTTTCCGGGAGTAAAGTACATATACTCTTGACTATGATCATCCATCTGTGACAAGCCGCAGATCTGACAATGAACCTCCAGCCAGTACAATTCTTTCTGCGTCAAACGCTCCTCGAACTGCCGGCGAACTCCCCACACATCACTGATTAGCGAAAACACCCCTTGAATTTCCATAGGAGGCACAAGTTCCGGGTATATCCCGTGTACAAGGCCAGGCACCAGCATAAATTGACGAAGTGCATCCGGCAAGGCAAATCCTAATTCCTCTTCGGCCTTCGCAATCATTTCCTCCCTAAACGCAAGGGAAAGAATGGGCCCAAACTCCTTTTCCACGTGCGAGTTGAACTGGCTAAATGTTTCGTATGCCTTGTGGTACCGGGTCACTGCCTCCATAGCGGTTTCCTGTGCAGGTGCCTGTACATATTCTCGATCGACTTCACGGCTGCTTCTCAAAAAGGCCTGGTACTCTGCTGAGTTTATCGCTTTAGCCAGTCGAGGCTCGTCTCTCAGATATGGTGACCCGATGGTCTGCATCCGCTGAAGAAAAGCAAAGGCCTTCGCTTGCTCAGCGGGATCAAACTCACTCAGCTTCAGCAGCACAAGCGCTCGGGTGTCATAAAAATATTCAAGTACCGCTTCGCCCTCGTTCGGTTCCTTCGTTTTGAAACAAGCCTTTACATGTTCCCAGGCTGTCAGACATTCTTCTTTGGATGTGGCGTGCTCCATTAGCTCCCGTGCGAGCATATTATGGCAAGCGCGCAGCGTTTGGCGGGGTTCCGGCCGATAGTTGAATAACATCCTCGGGGAGATATAGGCAATCGCTTCACGGCAGGTCTCGAGCGCTTCTCCTACCCGCCCCAATGGATAAAGCGCATTCCGCTTGCAGTCATAGATCCAACTCATGTGCTCGACATCCACATCCGTGGAATCTGAGGCGAGCTCCTCCATTTGGAACGCCAAATCGAGAACTTCCTCATACTCCTCCGCATCCATATGAGCCTGTGCCTCTTTCACCAGCTTCTCAAACTGATCGAGATCGAAGGTCTTGTCATTTTCTTGGGTTTCTTCCTCGTTTGAATCGTATTCGTTCTCGTCATCCTCCTCATCGTATTCCAAATCCTCTCTGGTTCCTGCAGCAAGCCACAGCCGGTGGACGAAATCACCGTCGCCATATTCAGTGAACCATTCCAGCACCAGATACTTGCCGTTCACTTCCCACATCTTGCTAAGGTTGTTATCACCCCAGCGCAGCATGATGGAAGCATCGGGCAGCGGATCGCCAAAAGAATCGGAAAGACGCTCAGCGATCACTGTAAAATACTGTTCGAACGCGCTTCTTTCCCATTCTCCGAGAAAAGGGTAATGCCCGTAATGCTCCTCGCTCACATAGGTGCCGGCCAGGACCTCCATCGCGCCTCTTTTTTTATGCTCGTCGATTTCATCTTCATCCTCTTCCGATAGATCGTACACATCCCGTTCATACCAGCCATAGGGGTAAAAAACTCTAGGTTCCGCATCCAAGAGGGTTTGTGCGGCATCCGTAATATCTCCCTCCCAATACTGGATATCCTCAAAATGCTGGGCTGGCTGCCTGCACAAAAACGGTCTCTCCGTTAAAAATGTACCCTTCTCTCCTTCGTTTTGCCATGCGATTCTTCCCTCAGCATTGAATAGTCGCAATACACGCTCCTGCGGCTTCCCCGTCTCCTCTACCCGCAGTCTGCAAACTTCCCTTCCAGCCGCGTCCACGTAGACGACTTCGCCCTGCCGGACAAGAAACGGAGCCATTCCCTTGCCGCCATTAAAGCCCAGTACCCAGCCTTCATGATCCGTCAGCGGCTCCACATAAGGCATTTCCCGGAACTGGCCGTCCATTGTATGAATTCCCCATTTTTCCTCGTGAAGAACGACGCTGGCGCCACACTCATGAAAAGGATCGGCCCAAGCGTACTGTGGCGGGATCACCATCGTACCGGTACGATCGAAGAAGCCGATACCTCCGCCATAAGGCACATCTTGTTTTGCCAGCCCGCACACCATTTGGTCCGAAATCGACGTTCCCTCAATGATCACATCGCCCTTTGTATTGAGATAACCCTTTCTTATGTTCATCATATCGGTATAATCAGTGAAAAAAGCGAGCCCCTCTTCGTTGAACTCTTCGATACGTGAATAGGTCGGCTTCACGATCCATTCGCCTTGCGTATCGATCAGTCCCCATAGTTTACCTTTCCTTGCAGGGGCTATACCATCGCTTGTATACATGCTGACATCCGCAAATTGTGGGGCGATCACCATTTCGCCTTTCATATTGATAATCCCACAAGAGGAGCTTCCCTGATTTTTCACGGCAGCCAGACCGATCGGCGAAAAGAAGCCTGCCTCGTCAAACGGTCCTTCGATGACGACTTGTCCCGCACCATCGATATAAGCGTAACCATTGTGCAATCGAACCGCTGCCAAGCCTGCGCTAAATGGCAGCGCCTCCTCAAACTGGAGTTGGATTTTGACCTCGCCGTTCAAATCTACATAACCCCATAGCCCTTCTTTTTTGAATCTGGCCAAGCCATCCTCGCCAAAAATGCGCGCATCCTCCAAAATCGGCTCGATCAACCAGCGGCCGTTTTGATCCAGATACCCCCATTTTTCGTTTAGGTCCTGAGCTGCGGTTATGTAACCTCCCTTGCCATTTGAAGTAAAGTTATGTACTTTAAGCAAATTCGGCTCGCGAACAAGATTTCCGTTCACGTCAATCAGCGCATAACGTAGTCCGAGCGATTTTGCAAATGGAAAACGTACGACATAGGGCGGATGAAACACATTGCGATTTTCCGTCATGATAGCTTCTCCTCTGTGTTAAATAGTTTGGATAGCGCCTCAAAATATTGTACAACGACCTCGCGGAATTCCAGAGCAGCCCGCGAAATGTACCGGCTCTTGTGCCATAATAAAGCGATCTCCCGTACCAATTCGTGATCCTCTACCTGAAGATAGTGAATATCTTCCCGCGGATTCCTTGCCGTGCTTGGTATGAAGCCTATGCCAATCTCTGCTTCCACAAGAGCGCTTAGTCGGGCAGGCTCGTTTCCCTCATACACATATTTAGGCGTAAACCCAACCGATTTGCATACGGAGTCCACTAAATCGCGAGTGAGGTACCCTCTCTTTACACCGACAAACCATTCGTCCTTCAGTTCCGTCAAGGATACGCTGCTTCGGTCTGCCAGCCGATGCCCCTTTGGAACAGCTACAAGAATGGGATCGTAATACACGATTTGACATTCAATGTCATCCCCTTGTATAGGAGGCGAGGACAAGCAGAAATCGACCTCTCCTCGATGGAGAAGCGTAACCATTTCCTGTGTGGTCAGCATTTGCACGTGAAATTGGATATGGGGATGCTTTTTCCGAAACTCTCGAAGAATATTGGGCAGCTTGCTTGCGTTGGTCACCGCCAATTCGATTGTGCCATGCTCCGGGCTGGACAAATCGCTAAGCTCCTGCTTCCCCTGTTCCAATTCAAATAAAGCCCTTTCCGCACGACGAAGGAATCTGCTTCCGAACTCATTCAATCGCAGCTTCCTCCCTGTTCGATCGAATAGAGGAACCCCTAGATCCTCCTCCAGGCGTTGGATCGTTTTGCTTAGTGACGATTGAGTAACGTGCAGACTTCGTGCCGCTTCGGTCACATGCTCCAATCGAGCTACCGCGAGAAAATATTGCAATTGAAGAAGCTCCATCCTGCACCCTCCGTTCATTCCTTCGTGTCAATGAAATCATAACATAAAATGCGTTGGAGTAAATACTCGATTTCAAGTACGATATCTTTAAAACACTTCGGGGGGGACTCCAAAATGAATGCTCGCAGTAGGTGGTTGATGATTTCCGTTGGACTGGGGATACTATTGAACCCATTAAATTCTTCGATGGTTTCCGTTGCTATTCCCAGGCTGCAAAATGGATTCCAGCTTGACTTTACTGTTGTTTCCTGGATTATTTTTACCTTCTATATCGCAAGTGCTGTGGCTCAACCTGTCATGGGAAGGGCCAGCGATTTATTCGGCCGCAGGAAAATATTTCTTACCGGGCTTGTTATATCCTTCATTGCCTCATTATTAGCTCCACTTTCACCGAACTTTGGATGGCTCATCGTGTTCCGCATTGTGCAATCCATCGGGACAAGCATGATGATTTCCGTTGGAATGGCCATCGTGCGAATTCATATTACGGAGAAACAAGCGACTGCGGTGTCCGTTTTGTCCATCTTTCAATCCGGGGCGGCAGCCATTGGCCCTTTTATTGGCGGGGTTTTGATTCATTGGTGGGATTGGCCCGGTATCTTTTTCGTTAATATTCCGTTCGTGGTGGCGAGCTTTCTATGGTCTTGGAGGATGATTCCTAAAGACGAGACGCCAACATCTGTTGAACGCAAAATGTCCTTTCGCAAATGGCTGAATTTGATTGATGCGCCAGGGATTCTGCTCTTCACTGTGGGGCTGATTGCCCTGCTTGTCGGAATACTGTCGGCAAAATCATCCGGTCATGTTTCCTCTGGGTATATCATTACCGGGTTGATCGGCCTCGTTGTACTGGGAGCCTTCGTACGACATGAGCTAAAAACGGCTTCACCCTTTATTCCCTTGCGCACATTCGCCAAATATCCTGCGGTGACGTGGGTCAATGTCCAATTCATGGTCGTTAACATACTTTTTTATGCACTCTTTTTCGGGCTTCCGTCCTATTTGCAAATGGTACGTCATATTAGCGAATTCCATACTGGAATTCTCATGCTAACCTTGGGCTTGTGCTCGCTCGTTGCTTCTCCAATGGCAGGGCGATGGATCGATAAATCGGGGCCCAGGCCGGCGTTGCTCGTGTCCGCGATTCTCATGATATTCGGGGCCGTGTGGATCGTGACCTTGAACGAATTTTCACCGGTTATCAGCGTGTGTGTGGCGTTAGCGGCATTCGGCATCAGCAACGGATTGAACAATGTCGGTATGCAAGCAGCCTTATTCAAAAGTGCCCCAAAAGAAATCATCGGTGTAGCATCCGGCTTATTTAATACATCAAGAAACCTGGGGGCCATTATCTCTTCATTATTGATAGGTATCGTCATGGGAGATCAGTTCAGCTTCGGGGGATTTCGCTTGCTGGGGATTATTCTCACGGTAATTGCATTGTCCTTGGTATTCATGAGCTGGAGGCGCCGGGAGTCGGGGCAATTGGAAGAGCTTGAATTTCGTCAATGAACGCCTTGTTGGGATCAGATGCGCAGAATTTATAAAAGACCTTGGCACGCCGTTGTTTATACGGATGCGAAGGTCTTTTGCATGTTCTTATTCGTTAGGCATTTCGTTAAAAAAAGCAATATCCTCGATTGGCAGCCTCACCGTCGGATGACCAGGCTTCGCTGCCTTGCCGATGGCGATCAGCATAACCGGGGCATACCGGTCTGATACGCCGAAGGCTTCCATGAACTTTTGTTTGTCGTAACCGGCCATCGGTACCGTATCGTAGCCTTTGGCGCGGGCGACAAGCATAAGTTGCATCGATACTAGTCCGCCGTCGGTATAAACGATTTGGCGGATGGCCTCGGGCGGCATGCTCGAATACATACCGGTATAACGCTCAACAAACGATTTTGCCGTATCCGCAGGCATGAAGCCCGCATCGACAGCCTGGCCGTAAATCTTCTCGGCTATCCGGATGTTCTCCAGGTCCCCAAGAACGGCGATGACAGCCGAAGCCTCGACCACTTGCTGTTGATTGAATGCGATCGGAAGCAGCTTCTGCTTCAGCTCCGGCGAGTCGATAACGAGAAACCGCCACGGCTGCAGGTTAGCGGCCGAGGGAGCCAGCGTGGCTTGCTGCAAGATTTCGCTCAATTCCTCCCGCGAAATCTTGACCTCGGGATCATAGCTGCGAACCGAACGGCGTTCTCGAATAACATCAAAAAAAGATTGTTGCTCCATCGTTTGCGACGGTTGTGAAACGGACATGGTTCTCTCCTCCTCTTTGTATGCAGCATCCTGCTTTAAAACAACATTAGTTGTTTGTGCAACACGTGTTGTATTCATATGTTATAATAAGAACCGAGTGGCACGCAATCATCAATATCAATGAAACGTTGTATAAACAACACCATCTCTATAATGTCGTTTTAGTTAGGAGGTCTCCAGCCCACATGACAATTAAAAAGAATGAAGCTGATCCTCGCGTGATACGTACACGGCGACTCCTTCAGGACGCTTTCACTTCATTACTTCAAGAAAAAGATTTCGAATCGATAACCGTTAGGGATATTACAGAGAGGGCTACGGTGAACAGAGCGACTTTTTATGCGCACTTTGCAGATAAATTCGAAATTCTGGAGTCCAAATTAACGGAATCTTTTATGGCCATCATAAATCGTAGAATAAGCGGTCACGAAATATTAAATGAAGAAACAATTCAGAGTATTTTTCTGGCTGTATGCGATTTTCACGAGAATTTAAGCGCCATGTGCAAAAGAAGCTATAAACCGCTTGGACCTGTATTCGAAATTCAAATAAAGGAAAAAATTCAAGCGATACTTCTTTCCTTTATAGACAAAGACAAGGTGCTTTCGAGTCCAAACGCGCAATTAATCAATACAGCTTCCATCATGTTAAGTTGGGGGATGTACGGGGCCGCTTACGTTTGGAACAAAGAGGGGCGTCTACTACCTGCAGAATCATTCGTTAAACAGACTATGCCTTTAGTGATGAACGGGGCCAAAGAACTGCTGGGCTAGGTTCCAATTCTCTTTAGAATCCTCGCTTGGTCAAGAACGGAACAGGTTGCCAATAAATATCGGCAGCCTGTTCACCTCGATATGACCGGCTAATCATCTTTCTATTAGTTGAGCTCTTTCACGATCGTTGTTACTCGTTCTTTTTTCATGACAAATTTGAAAGATTGACTGTCTTTTAGCACAACTTGAATTGCCCCGTTCAATACACCTTTGACTTCTTTGCACTCTGCTATATCGGAACGATGAATTCCAATGGCGAGCTGGATCTCCAGACTCATTTGTTGTTTATATATAAGCAATCTTTGATCTGTTATCACCAATACCATTGGCATATTCTCTTTCGTGAGCCAAGAAATTTCGGGAAGAAGCTTCATTACCCAATTCGTCGGGGCGGTTCTGCCGGCAATGATATCAACAAGTTGTTCGTTTGGTTCCAAATCCTTTTTCACTCTATCTTGATATTTATTGGCAATACTCATTTTTGCTCTCCCCTCACAGCTTGAAAGATCGTCGGGAATGATTAGGAACTAAGCTTCATGCTTTGTACCATTTCCACTAGTTGATCCAGGGTTACATCCGGATTTTCGTTGAGCAGGGAATATCGGAGCCCGCCTTCATCCCAAGTCAACGCCCGAATTTCGGCCGAATACCACCCATTCGTTTGGCGCACCTTAATTTCTTTGCCCAGAGCGCCCGGATCTGAATCGGCCGGCTTTTTAAAAACACTAAGCGACAAGGAGGGCACTTGATCTTTGTAGAATTGAGCCTCTACCTCCGTCCGATTGATTTCTCCCTTCAGCTCATGCAAAGCCACTTTCGTTAATGTCACATGTTGATCATTAAAAACGAGCAACGGTTGACCAAGTGCGCGTTCAGCTTCTTCAAGCGTGACTTCCTTGACCGGACTCAGGTCCTCGATCGGTTTGACTTGTATATCCTTCGGGATATCCAGTTTGAAGGTATCTTCCGCAAACTTCGGGGAAAAATCCAGCCTGGTGTATTCCGATTCCGTCTTTAGATCACCGTTCGCAAAGGTTGATTTTAAGACAAACCACGTTTTCGAATCCACCCAAAACTCCATATCCCCCATTAGCGTACTAGACGTATTGGCCGTCAACTTCACATGGTAGGTATTCATACCCAGCACTTTCTCTTCGCCAATAACTTCAAATTTATGCGTGGACTGCATTTTTTTGATCATATTCATCAATACGTCTCTCTGGGACAACGGGTTGAGCCCCATATCGTCGGTAATGTTCATGGAAAAAGCGCTTTTGTTTGTTTTATCGTAGGTGATCACTTGGCTGCCATCGTTGACAGACAGGGCCTCTTGACCGTTGCTTTTGGTTTCGAAGCGTCGCTTGCCGGTAGTTGCTTCGTACCATTCTTTCGAAGTGGAATCTTCGGTTACGTGGTTGTTTTTATATACGCGTACCGTACTTTCAGCATAATAAGAGCCCGTTTTCTTTTGCGATTCCAAAACTTTAGATACGATATCGGCCGGCGTATTCCCTTTCTGTCCCATCCCCGCGTCCTCACAACCGGCCGCTACAAGACATGCAGCTAGACTGATTCCGATAAATAGTTGTTTAAATTTCATAGTCTATCATCCTTTCTTTCGCAACCAGCAAGCCACAAGGGTACCGTACCCGGGCGCTGACCATAGGCGGATTTTCCCGCCATGCTTGTCAATAATGATTTTTGCGATGCTTAACCCCAGACCCGACTGGCCTGTCTTGGTTTTCGTTCGGGATTCATCCATTTGATAAAACGGTTCGAATACCTTTTCTTGCGCTTGCGCAGGAATCGATTCGCCATCATTCTGTACGAGAAGCACAACGCCGGACTTGCGCCATTCCGATAATGCTTCTTGAAAAGGAGGGAAAACCCAAGAGGGCAAATCGCATTCCTCGGAAATGGCCGCCAAGCCGATCATCCCGCATGGATTCGTGTGGCGGGTGGCATTGTTCATTAAATTATCGACGATACGAATCATCTGCGATACATTGACCGAATACGTGCCGCTTACGCAATTTTCTTTTTCCAGACGAATCCCGTTTTTTGCGCATAGCTCATCGTAGCCGGAAAGAAGCATTTCGAATAACTCGTCGCCTTCCACTTCTACCCGTTCCATCACGTGATGTGCCGAACGCAGCACCGCGTACATCGATAAATCGTCCAAAAGCTGTTTCATATAGTCCGTCTTTTCGAATAGAATCGAGAAATATTGTTCCCTCTCCTTATCGCCTATCCGTTCTTTTCGCTGCAGCAGCTCGGTGTAAGAACGGATTACGGTCAGAGGCGTTTTTAAGTCATGCGATAAGGAAGCGACGATATATTCTTTTTCTTGCTGCTCAACCTTCAGTTCTTCCCGCGAACGCAGGATTTGCGACCTCATCCGGTCAAAATTTACGATCAATTCACCGATTTCATCCTTTGCCCGATGTTGGATCGGATTGACCGGTTGATCCTGAGCAAAAGAAGTCATTTGTCCCATCAACAGCCAAACGGGCCGCGAAATTTTCCGGTGGACCAAATAAATGATTGCAGCATATAGAACAAGAAAGAAAAATACAAGCACGAATGAAAGCCAAACGGTTCTTTGCGATACGCCCTCAAGCCAACGCTCCCGGGCTATCGTAATTTCGTAGAAACCGAGCAATTTCGACCCGTTAAACACCGGATTTTTGATCGTATACGTCCGATTGTTCTTCTGCAATTCATATAAGTGCCGATAAAGAAACTCGTTCGGTTCACGAAGCAAAGATGGAGTCAGGGAATCCGCCGAAGAAGAAAACAGGGTAATGCCGTCATAACGGTATAGCGTAATTTTTAGCGAATCGTTGGCCAAGTCCCGGATTGCCCGGTAACGATCGCCCGGTTGAATCTCATACAAAGAGCCGTCCTGCAAAGCCGACTCCATATTGCTTATCTTACCTGCAACCTCAAAATACTCGAGCAGATCCTGTTTTTGATCCAATTGATTTAATAGTAAGTAATACGCATAAATGGCCGCGGCGGGAAGAAGCATCACAATCAGAAATGCAATCATTAACCAGTATTTAAGTTTCATCACACGGCTCCCCGATAAAGCGATAACCGCTGCCCCATACCGTTTGGATAAACAGGGCCTCCCTGGAGACATCCTTCAGCTTCGTCCGCAGGCATTTGATGTGAACCGTTACGGTATTGTTGCCGTCCACTTCCGCCTGATGCCAGATTTGTTCGTAGAGCTCTTTCTTGGAAAACGTCCGGTAAGGGTGCTTGGCCAGCAATAAAATCAAGGCAAGTTCTTTGGCCGTCAACAAAATTTCTTCCCCGCTCAAGAACACCCTTTGATTCGCAAAACAGATCGACAAGCCGTGCCGGTAATCCACCCGTTGACCAGTTTCTTCCCGCTCGCCTTGATATCTGCGGTATCGGCGGAGATGAGAAAGAATGCGGGCGGAAAGCTCCGCAAGACTGAATGGCTTGGTCAAATAATCGTCCGCGCCAAGAGTCAAACCGCTGACCTTGTGATGATCCTCGTGATGAGCGCTGACGATGATCATAGGAACGTCGCTGTTCAAACGAATGTTTCGACACAGGCTCAACCCGTCCATTTCAGGCAGCATCAAATCGACAAGCACCAGATCGTATTTGTCCTGATTGAAATCCTCCCATCCTTCCCCGCCTGTAGAAGACCAGGTAATTCTGTATCCTTCCGTCGTTAAATAATCGCGGATGACACGTGCAATTTCCGGATCGTCCTCCACCAGTAAAATGTTTGTCTTATCCTTCAATGAGCTTCCCTCTCCTTGGATTCCATTATATTTCCGCAATGAAGTACATCGATCCATTTAAGAAATACTTTATTTTTAGATCTCGCTTCGTTGCCGTTAAGAAGGGAACTTGACTTCCCGCCTCACTTCTTCGATGATTTCCCTAACCCCCTCATCGATTTGCTCCGGCTGCGCCCGCGAGATGCTGATCCGCAAAAACTTCTCCCGCTCCTTATAATCCGATAAATAACACGGCTTGCCGGAGAAGACAAGAATATCCTTCGCCGCAAGCCGTTTGATCAGGCGCTCAAGATTGACCTTTGCCGGCAGCTTGAATTGCACGTACACCCCGTAGCGGACATCCGGTATTTCCAGCAATCCTTCAACGTTATGCCGCCGCACCGCCTCGTTCAGAGCGCTAATCCGCGCTGCGTATTGGCTGCGTATTTTGCGTTTGTGCCGCTCGTACATGCCATTTTTGATATACACTTCGAGCGCGGCCTGAGACAGCTGCGAGGTGTCCGCATATCTTTTGTATTGGCGGAACGGCTCCAGCAGCTTTTCCGGCAAAACGGCAGCGCCGAGCCTCAGTCCCGGGAAAATGATTTTCGAGAAGCTTTTCAAATAAACAACGTGTGACGTACCGTTATAGGCGAAAATGGGATCGATGCCCGGTTCTTCGCCCAAATCGGCCATGTAATCGTCTTCCACGACGTAAACGTCATATTTGCTCGCCAAACGAGCGATCATTTTCCGCTCGTCTGCGCTGTAAGAAGTGCCGAGCGGGCTGTGATACCTCGACATGGTGTAGAAAAACTTGATGTTTCCCTGCCGGAATTTCTCCTCTAATTCCAACAAATCAATGCCTGCCGTCGTACGGGCGATTCCGCATACCGGAATGCCCTCCGCCTCCAAAAAACGCATATAAATTTCGTAGCTCGGCTGTTCGACCAGAACGATCGAATTCCCGTTCGGAAACGGCATTTTCGCCAATATTTCGAGAGCCTGGTTGGCACCCGACGTTACGATGATCCGTTCCGCTTTGACAAATACTTGATCTCCGGCCAAATGGGAAACGAGCGTACGACGCAGCGACTCCAGCCCATTCGAATCGCCGCAGGTGAACAGATCGTATTTATAAGTGTCTACTGCTTTATTCAAGCAGTGCTGGAAATCCAAATACGGCAACACGCTCGGATCCGGCGACGAAGAGGCGAAATCGATCGTCTTGCTCTTCGTGGCGTTGAGCCGGTTCCCCGGCTTATCAACGACGTAATAGCCGCTTTGAGCAATCGAGTAAATGGCGTGTTGTTTCTCCAATTCCGCGTAGGCCCGAGTAATCGTATTGACGCTGCAGCCGTACAGCTTCGCAGCATTGCGGACCGAAGGCAGCTTTTGACCCGAAACGAACTGACCTTCGTTGATTTTTTGCTCCAGATCGGAGAGAATATCCAAATATTTTTTCATTCCGCCCCCCTCGCTTTCCACTAGCCATCATATTATACTCCGTCAACTGTATCAATACACTTTAGGAAATAGGCTATTGTTCCAAGCTCCAGATCGGCCTATCATGTCAAGTAACGTCACTCAACCAAAAACATTACCATTCAAAGGAGCCGATTGAGATATGTCATCCACTGCAAAAGATTTTTTCACTGTCCTCCGTGAACGTAACTCCGTCAGACATTTCGATGCATCGCACAAACTTAGCGAACAAGAGATCAAGGAGCTTCTGGAGCTTGCGGGCAGCGCCCCGTCGTCTTGGAATCTTCAGCATTGGAAGTTCATTGCCTTTACCAAGGCGGCGGCCAAGGAAAAGCTGCTCCCAATCGCAAACGGCCAAAAACAAGTCGTCGACGCTTCCGTTACCGTCGCCGTACTCGGGGACCTGCAGGCCCATCGGAATGTCGAAGCCGTATACGGACCAGCCATCCAGGCCGGATCTGAAAATGCTTACGCAGGCTATTCTTCCCATACGGCCATGATCGCTCAAATCGAAGAAGCTTACGCGGACGATTCTTCCTCCTATCGGCGAGACGAAGCGATTCGCAACGCCTCGCTGGCCGCGATGCAGCTTATGCTTGCCGCGAAAGCGAAAGGGCTCGACTCGGGCCCGATGGTTGGCTTCGACGCCAACGCCTTCGTCCAAGCGTTCCATGTGCAGCCGCGTTATATTCCCGTTCTGCTCGTAGCCATTGGCAAGGCGGCTGTCCCTGCCCGGCCTACCTCACGCTTCCCTGTGGAGCAGACGATCATCTGGAACGGGTTTGAACCCGATATCGCAACTCTCTGAAGCCTGGAATCTTCATACGCAAAAACGCAGCCTTATTCGGCTGCGTTACATTTTTTCATAATGACCATTACCAATGCTTAACGTCAATCGAGCCCATTCCTGCCACAGCCGTTATTTCCGACCCGGAAGATGTCGTTATCCGTTTCGTTCGGGGCAAAACCCCTTCATCGTGAGCGGCGAATTCGACAGCGGGCAAGAGCAAGTCGATTCCGCCGAATCCGCAGTGAACGTGAATACGATTCGGGCCGGCCAGCTCGGTCCACCCCAGCGTAGCGCTTCCTACGTTCAGCCGGATATCCGCCTCCCCTTGCAATTCGTTCAACGAAACATCTCCTGTTTGCAGCTTGATCCGCACCTTGGAAGAGTGCGTAATCCCGGACACTTCACCGAATGTCCCCCGGATGTCAATATCGCCCCGGCCTCCGTCCAAGATCACGACACCCGCCGTGAATTTCGCCAGAACCTTTGTTTCCGGAGGGACATGGACTTCAATGAGAATTTTTTGCTTTTGTCCGTTTTTGAGGTAAGAGACAAAGTTGCTTCCCTCGTACCGCAGTGCGCCGCCGGAGCAGAACAACCTTTGAGGCAGCAGATGGGATTCGCCGGCAGCCACAATGCTAATTTCATCCTCCGCATCAAAACAAATCAGCATGTTACCCAGCGTATGCACGTCGATGCGAAATTCCCGGATACCCTCGGCGGGAAACCGCTGATCGATTTGGGCGTTCCTGATCGCTCCTTTCGGAAACGTCGACAGGGATTTAGGCGTTCTTAAGGACATGGTACCTCACTCCTTTATAGGACAGATCCACGAAAACACAGGATTCCTTTATATGTAATTTATACCAAAACATATCGATCGAAACAATGAGCAAACCGCCCGTAAAGCAGGATGCCCTACGGAACGGCGGCCCGGCTCCCGCTAGCCGAACGAAAGCTCCAACTCCTCGGCGATCGTCTGCTGAAGGTCCAGGATGTTCTTAATATGCTCCTCCGTCGTTAACGGATTAGCCAGGATGACCCGCAATACGACGATGGATTCCGGCAGTCCTTCGATACCGGACAGCGTAGTGCGGGAAACGAAGGACTCCCCTTGCCGTCCCTGCATTTCCTGAAGACGCTCATTCAACCGGTTAATCCGGTTGTGCTCCTCGGGGGTCAGAGTGCCGTTCCGTACTGCTTCACGCAGTGGCGCAGGGATGTAACGATACGTTAAAATATTGATTTCGGGCTCTCCGATCAGCTCGAAGGCGTGATGTTCGGCAAGCAGATCGGCCATCCAACGGGTTTTGCGAATGCCTTCATCGAGCAAATAGCCATAGCCTTCCCGGCCCAGCAAATGGAGTCCCGCATGCAGAAACACCGACATCGCCGGACGGGACCCCTCCAGAGATCGCCGTCCCAAATCGGCGGAGCCCCCGCGGATGATGTACTGCGCTTTTTTCTCGATCAAGGCCGCGGCTAACGGGTCCTTCAACAAGAGCAGACCCGTGCCCATCGGCAAATACATCTGCTTGTGCCCGTCGATGGTGACGGTGTCCGCCCATTCGATCCCCTGGAGCTTATGGGCGTGGGCATCCGACAGCAGCAGCGGACCTCCCCAAGCGGCATCCACATGAAAATGAATACGTTCCGCGCGGGCCATTCGTGCTAATTCTTGCAGCGGATCGATGGCGCCGCTTTCCGTTGTGCCGGCGATGCCGACGATGGCAAGGATCCGGTCGCCACGTTCGCGGCAAGCGGCGATCTCCTTCGCCAGCTTCGACAGATCGATCCGGCCGCGAGAGTCGCAGCCGATCCGGATCACGCCGTCGCTCCCCAAGCCGAGAATATCCGCGGCTTTGTCGATCGAGTAATGCATCAAGGAAGAGCCTAGGATGACGCCCCGCCGGTATCCGTTCTTGTGCAGCGCCAGCGCGTACCCGTCCCGCTTCACGTTCGCTTCCGGCGAAAGCAGTGCCGCATTGCGCGCGATCCACAAGGCGGTCAGGTTTGAAATCGTCCCGCCCGAAGTCATCATGCCCAGCGTGCTTTCGGGATGTTGCCCGTGCTCGGCATAAAAGGATTCATCGCAGCCATAGACCTGACGGTGCATGAACGCGAGCGCTTGCCGCTCAAGGACGGTGAACGACTTGGACGTTTCCACTTTGACCACGTTTTGGTTTAAAGCCGTGAGCAGCCGGCTCAACGGCCTGAAAAACATCGGCAGCGCCGAGGTCATATGGCCGATAAAGTTCGGGGATGACGTATTGATGGAATGAGGCACGACCTCATGAACCAAGCGGCTCATATACGCTTCGGGATGCAGCGCGCTCCCGGGAACGGCCGCCTCCTGTCGGAGCAAGGACAAACGTTCCAATGCCGTATCTGTCGTGACACACGAAGCCCCGTACAACCCTTCAATCACTTCCGTGACGTATCGGTCCAGCCTCTCCTCCACAGCCTGCTGATCCGCGGACGGCTCAAACGCCAAGCGAAGATACTCCCTGATTTCGAGAAGCGGCTGGATATACAATGGTTCCATAGCTTTCCTCACGCTCCCTGATGGCCTGTCTTTCCGCTGCTAGGCTGCGGCAGGAACCCGGTTTGGACAAAATAAGTAAGGTAAGTGCTCATCAAGGATCGGTCCAGCTTCGGACACGTTACGCCGCTTCCGTTCAAGCCCTGATGAAGATGGGTGCAATCGTAGACAACCTGGAATTCCGACATGCCGTCTCCCCAGTCGCCTTCGAGGAGCGGCAGAACCGCCTTCGCCGCCTGATCTCCGGACTCGCCCGCCGCCTGTAAGATCCGTTCGTGCCAAATCCCGTAAGGTACCGTCCGGAGAGCATACCCGTAGTCGGCCAGGCTCTCGATCACCTCGCTCCACGTGGTCCGCGTAGGATTCACAAGATGGTACGCGCGACCGTCTGGCGTTTCCGCCCCCGACAGATGCACAATCGCCCGAGCCGCGAAATCCGCCGGCACAATCTCCAGCTCCGCTTCCATAGCGGGAATGAGCCCCAACTGCAGCGAGGCTTTGATGATCAGCCACATAAAATCGCTCGATTGGCAGCGGCCCGTTACGCTGTCTCCCCAAATACGGCCCGGGCGGTAAATGAGCGCGGGCAGTCCCGAGCGAGCGGCTTCCAGCACCAACCGCTCCGCTACCCATTTGCTCTGGGTATAACCAAGCCTAAGGTCTTCGGGATGCTGCGGCAGGTCCTTCTCCATCAAAACGCCGTCCTTGATATCGCGTCCCGAGAACACGTGCGTGGTCGAGACGAAGTGTAACGTTTTGAAACGCCCGGTATTCGCCAGCCGGATCATTTCCCGGGTTCCCAGAACATTCGCCGCCTTGTGCTCGACATAGGGCGCTATAAAATGCACCATGCTGCCGTTGTGATAAAGGGCGTCCATCTGCCCGGCCAGCCGCTCGAAGACCGCTTCGGACAACCCCAGCCTCTCCTGCCCGAGATCGCCGGGAATGACCCTAATACGCTCCGAGACTGCTTCGTCGCGAACCCCGTATTTGGCAAGATTGGTTTGCAGCCGCCGCATGGCCTCCTCTTCGGTGCGCCCGCGGACAAGGCAGAAAATATCGGCCGCCGTGCTTCGCAGCAGCTCGCGCAGCAGGAAGGCTCCAAGGAAGCCCGTGGCTCCCGTCAGCAAAATGTTTTGCACAGGTCTACTCGTCTGACCGGCCGTTCCCGGATCACGAATGGCAAACGGAAGGCTGCTCTCGCTCCATAGATCGAGCCGCGAAGCGACAAGCTCTCCCTGACCGCTTTGGATAGCTTCGACGGCGGCGCTCATCCACTCGATGGTTGGCGTCTCAAACAGCACGCGCAGCGGAATTTCGATGCCGAGCTCGTCGCGCAGCTTGAAAATAAGCTGGGTTGCGAGCAAAGAGTGGCCTCCCAGCTCGAAGAAGCTGTCCAGGACGCCGATTTGCGGGATACCCAGCACGCTGCTCCAAAGCTCTGCAAGCCGCCGCTCCAGCGGAGTATGGGGTTCGACATACGGATTTTCCAGCTCCGGACGTTCGCGGCCCGGGGCCGGTAGCGCCGCCCTGTCGATTTTGCCGTTGGAAGTAAGCGGGAACGAACGTACGGTAACGCAGGCGGACGGAATGAAATAATCCGGGAGCCGCTCCTTCAGCAGGCTGCGCAGCTCCGGACTCAGTCCACCAGGCGCTGTGAGCTTTACTGGCCGGTTGGCGTATGCGCTCCATTCTTCGCTTCCTTCCGATTTTCCGCTTCCCGTCTGGACGATTCGTTTGTCCGGTGACAAGTCCCGACGGGTACAGAGTACATCGAAGCGGTCTTCCCGGCCGGGGCCCGCCCAATGGGTCGCGATATCGTAAGGAAGGGAACGCTCGAGCTCGACAAAGGCCATAGGATCGACGGCGTCTTCTCCCACCTCTTCCAGAAAGCCCCGCAGCCTGGCGTTGGGGACGCCACGGATCGCAACGGCTTCCGCGCCTTGTCCGGCCAGCTTTTGCAGCGCGCTCTCCGCGTCCCGAACGCAGGTCCAAGGAAGCAGTAACGGTTCAACCGTCCGCTGTTCCGAGGCGCTCACGCGCAGCAGGACATCGTAGCGAAACCGTGTCAATTCGTTCCAGCGGCTTCCCCGCTTCCACTGAATTTCCGCATGGGCAATCTGCTCCTTGCTCTCAGCAAGCTTCACAAAAAGCTGCGGATCGAGAAGCAGCTCATGCTCGCGTTCCATCCGTTCCTTCACCCGGGAGCTTCGTTCCTCCGGCGTGAGCGCCCGTCTCGCCTTGAACTGCTCCACTGAAGAATAAAATGCTTCCTGCAGCGGCAAGCTCCGCACGTCTCCGATAAATATGCTGCCTCCGGGACGAACGGCCCGCACGGCAGCATCGAGCACTTCCAGGAAATACTCCACGCTCGGGAAATATTGGATGACTGAGTTGAGTATGACCAGATCATAAGAGCCTGGTTCTATTCCCTCCGTATGATGGGCCGGCTGCTGCCGAAGGCTCACCTGCGGCAGCTTCTCCGTCAGCGTTTCCAGCCGCCGGATCGCCGTTAACGAAATGTCGGTTCCCATGTAATGCTCGCACTCCGGCGCCACCCGGAAAAGCAGCAGCCCCGTTCCGCAGCCCAGCTCCAGCACGCGCTTCGGCTTCGCGTCGAGCAAGTGCTTTACTGTTGCGTCCACCCACTCCCGCATGTCCTCCGCAGGAAGAGGCCGGCCGTCGTACAGGCTGTTCCACCCGGCGATATTGAAATCGGCGGCTTCCGCATCCGCTCCGTTTTCGTAGGTTTGATCGAATACATGCTCCCATTGCTTCGTTATTTCCACATCGTGGCCATCCGCTTCCTTCTCGATGAGATAGGCTACCAGCTGCGGATGTCCCATGGCATCCTGCTTTACGGCCACCACGGCATCGCGGACGGCAGCATGCTGCTTCAGCGCTGCTTCGATTTCTCCCAATTCGATGCGAAAGCCGCGGATTTTAACCTGATGATCGTTGCGCCCGAGGAACTCCAGCTCTCCTGACGGCAAAAGCCTTGCTTCATCGCCGGTTTTGTAGAGAGTAGCGTCCGGGACGCCGGAGAACGGGTTCAGGACGAACCGCTCGGCCGTCAGCTCCGAACGATTCAGATATCCCCGCGATACGCCCGCTCCTCCCACATACACCTCGCCGGCGATGCCGATCGGCACCGGCTCGAGGTTGCGGTCCAGCAGGTACAGGCTCAGATCGGGGATGGGAATCCCGATGGGGCTTTTTCGCGCTTCGAGATCGGCCAGGGTCAGCGGTCTGTAGGTGACATGCACCGTAGTTTCGGTAATGCCGTACATGTTGACCAGTTGGGGCCGGGCATCGCCATGCCGGTCAAACCAGCCTTTGAGCGTATGCATTTCCAACACTTCCCCGCCAAATACAACATACCGAAGGGCTTCGAGCATTTTGGTCTGCTGTCTCTCCTCGTGCTGCGCCAGCTGGCGAAAAGCTGAAGGGGTCTGACAAAGGACGGTCACCCCTTCCGAATGCAGAAGCACATGGAAGCTTTCTGGCGAACGGCTGACCAGATAAGGAACGACGACAAGCTTGCCTCCATAGAACAAAGCGCCCCACATTTCCCACACCGAAAAATCGAAAGCGTGCGAGTGGAAAAGCGTCCATACGTCGCTCCGGTCAAACCCGAACCAGGCATGCGTCTCGTCGAACAAGCGGACGACATTCCGGTGCTCCACAAGCACGCCTTTCGGCTGGCCGGTCGAGCCGGAGGTGTAGATCACATAGGCCAATTGTGCGGGATCCGTCCCGAGCTCAAGCGGCGCTTGGCTCTCCGCATCCGCGTCGAAATCATCCACCGCAATGGTCGGTGCATCGAGATCGGGCAGCGTATCGAGAAGCGAAGCCTGCGTCAGCATCAAGGACAGCCCGGCATCGCCGGCGATATAAGCGATCCGCTGCTTCGGATAGGCAGGATCGAGCGGTATGTAGGCGCCGCCCGCTTTGAGCACAGCGAGAATCGCAACGACAAGCTCAAGTGAACGCTCCAGATAGATGCCGACCCGGACCTCCGCCTCGACACCCAGCCGTCTAAGCCGGCGGGCCAGAGCGTTGGCCCTTCCATCCAGCTCGGCGTAGGTCAGCGACCTGCCTTCGTACGTAACGGCAACCGCCTTGGGAGTCAGAGCGGCCGCCTGTTCGAAGCGTTCGTGAATGCAGCTTGTGACGGGCTGCGGCGATTTGGCCGCGGCTCCCCACGTCAGCACCCGCCGACGCTCCTCCTCCGGCAATAGGGCCAGACGCTTCACCGGCAATCGGGCATTGGAAAGAATGCTGTCCGTCAACACCTGAAAGTGCGATGTCATGCGGACGACGGTTTCTGCGTCAAACAGCTCCGTCGAGTACTCGAAGAAACCGATCAGCTTGCCCTCGCTTTCCGTAAGCGAGAGCAGCAGGTCGAAGGGCGCCATCCCGTTGTGTACGGTAATGGGGGCCAGCTCCAGTCCGTTCAGCTGGGTCTTCGGAAACGGCGTGTTCTGAAAGACGAAGCCCGTCTGAAAAAACGGCGACGAAACGCTCAGATCGCGGTCGGGTTGAAGAGCCTCCACCAAACGCTCAAACGGCACATCCTGCCGATCGTACGCTTCCAGCGCCACACGCTTCACCTGGCGGAGAACCGCCGGAAAATCGTCGTCCTCGCCAAGCTGGGAGCGCATGACGAGCGTATTGACGAAGAAGCCGATCAAGCCTTCAATCTGCGCCTGATTCCGATTGGCAATCGGGCAGCCTACCGAAATGTCAGGCGATTGGCCGTACCGATAAAGCAGCACCTTCCACACGGACAGCAGCGCCATATAGAGAGTAGCCCCTTCTTCCTGGGCAAGGCGACGCAAGCCCTCCGTTTGCGCTTCGGACAGTTCGAAGTAATGCCGTTCCCCCCGATAAGTCGGTACCGCCGAACGCATTCGATCGTACGGTAGAGCCGCATCAGACCGCAGGCCGGCAAGCTGGCGCCTCCAATAAGCCAGCTGCTCCTCGTATGCTCCCGCCTCCATTCGCTTCCGCTGCCACTCCGAGAAATCCCCGTACTGAATCGGCAGCTCCGGCAGGGGCGAAGGCTGACCCTGGGAATAAGCTTCATAGAGCAAAGCGAGCTCCCGCTGGAAAACCCCGAGTGACCACCCGTCGGAAATAATATGGTGCATGCAAATCACGAGAAGATGATCGTTCTCCTGCAAACGGATCAGCCGGGCGCGCAGAAGCCTCGAACAAGTCAAGTCGAATGGCTTCTTCGCCTCATCCGAGAGCAGGCGGGCGGCTTCCGCCTCCCGCTCCGTTTCCGGAAGGCGGCTCAAATCCTCGACCGGCAGTTCGCAGGCTCCGAGCTCTTCGATTTCCTGGTAAGGGATGGCTTCCCGAACCGTAAATCGGGTGCGGAACACCTCATGACGTCGAATGATCTCGCTGAGCGCCAGCTTGAGCGCGTCCGTGTTCAATTCACCACTTAAACTAACGGCTCCCGGAATGTTATAGACCGGTGTCCCCGGAACCAACTGCTCCAAAAACCATATTCGCCGCTGAGCAAACGACAGCGGAAGCGGCCCCCGCCGCTCGCGCGGGCCCATTTTTCCCGCCGCAGCGCCTCCCTTTTTCCACTTTTCGAGCAGGGCCCGTTTGGCATCGGATAGATTGCCGCCAGATGGCGATGCGCTTTCAATGGACACCTTCTGTCACCCTTTCTCTTTCATGATCGGAGCCCTATAAAAGCTCGCTGACTTGTTCATCCGTCATCGATTCCAGTTTTTCGATCAACAGCGCTTCAATGGCCTCGGCAACCTCGGCGACCGTCGGATGCTCGAAAAAGAGCTTCAGCGGAAATTCGATTGGAAACCGGCTGTTCACCCATGAAATCACTTGCGTAGCCAGCAGAGAATGGCCGCCAAGATTGAAGAAGTCGTCATGAATGCCAATCGGCTCCATGCCGAGCAGCTCGGACCAAGCGTCCGCAAGCTGCTGCTCCATATCATGGCGGGGAGCAACCAGTGATACCGACAGCGCCGGACGGGGGCGGAGCGCCAGATTGCCCTTATGCGGGCCTGCCTGCTCTGCCTGCCGGCTCCGGCTCTGTAAAGCGTAAGCCCGCCGAGCGGCAAAGTCCGCCGTGGAGACAAGGCATTGAGAAACAGTATCGCAGGCCATCAGCTTCGTCCATAACCGGACTCCTTCCTCGGGACGAATGGCCAGTCTTGCCAGCTCGCTCACTCTTCCTTCCCGATCGGAGGAGACGGGTCCCGAGGTCCAGGCATCCCATTGAATGCAGCGCCAGCGTGAATCCGTCAGTTCGTTGTGCCTGCGCACGAACGCCTCCGTATAAGCAGCCGCAGCGGCATGAAGCGTTAAACCCAAGCCTCCGAGCTCGGAAGCAATCGAGGACTGGATGAGGCAAAATTCCGGCCGATACGGTGCCAAAGCCCGTTCCAGCTCGTCCAAGCCCTGCGCCGTCCGGTCAAGCTCGGCTTCGGCGGTCTGCCCATCCAATTCGCTCGCGGCGGCAAAAGTCATTTCTTCCGAGGACCAATCCCCATAGAGGACGCCGGTAGGCTCCCCGAACAGAGCTGCCGCTTGGTCCACAGCCTCTGTCAGCGCCCTCTGCTTCGGGGAGGCAATGGGGACAAAATGAACCTCCACCCCCAGCTCCTCCAGCCGCAGTGCATGAGCCGCAGCCTGTCGAGCCTTATCGCCGGCGGGTATTTCGCCGTTCGCAATCGCAGGCCAGACGGCTTTGTCCGGCATGACCGGCTGCTCGTTTATGATGACGATCCGCTTATGCCCCTGATCGGGCGACGGTTGAACCAGATATTGAGCGAAGGCTTGCATTTTACGATCGAACGGGCCGATGAGAAGATAGGTACCGGTGGCATGCGCAATTTCATTTTCCGCATCATTCCGATTTGCATGTACAGGCTCGTATTCGAGCATCCACCGCTGATTTCCGCGGTAGATACGCGGACTTCCCGCCGGGGCGGACATAAAGTCCTCCAAAATGGCGTCTGCCATAGCTGCTGCCTGCGAACGACGGTTCGGCATGAGTGCATCTGCCAGATGAAACGAGGACAGCGCATGCTCCTGCATCCAGACTTGGCCCAGCCCGGCGACCATCATCCGTTCGGGCCGAACGTCTGTTTCGCCCGCAATACTGTAAAGCCCCTCCGTAACGACACACAAATGGGCTGAATTTCCAGCAGCACCGGCATGAGCCTGCAGTGCCCTGGACAACTGCAAAAAGCCGGTCACGCCGCCAAAGGAGGAATCCTCTTGTGTCCACGAACAGCATGAGCAGATAACCCGCATCGGCCCTTTACCCGCAGCCAGAGTGTCGAAGAGCAGCGCGTACTGTTCGGGCCGGGCCGGGTTCAAGCCGTACAGCCGCTCGCTCAGCCGTTCGAAGCCCGAAGCTTCCCGGACCCGAACGACAGGCTGGCTGGCATGCTCAAGCCGCTCCGCCAGTACATCCATCCAGCCCCCGCGCTCCTCCTCGAAGACAATCCACAACCCGCTGCGCTCCTTGGGATGCCACGTGGAGATAGACGTCGTCGGCCGGAACACGGGCTCGTAGAGCCATTGTTCCGGCTCCAATCGCTCCAGCCCGCGGCCGCGAACTGCAGAAGCTGCCGCAGAGGTCAGGCGCGGCTCGATCCAGTACCGCTGACGCTCGAACGGATACGTCGGCAGCTCGACCCGATTGCGCACTCGGCTGCCGTGCAGCGCTTTCCAGGCAATGCTCTGTCCGCCGCTCCACAGCTCCGCCACGCTTTCCAGCCACTGCCGCCGCTCTCCGGCTCCGGTTCTCCCCGGCGGCAGCGTGCGCACGCCACGGTGCTCCGCTCCCCAGCGGGCCGATTGCCGCATCAGGCTCGTCAGCGTCTGGCCCGGGCCGACTTCGATCACCACCGCATTCGGGTACCGCTCCAGCACGCGCTCCGAGTTTTCAGCAAACCTCACCGTATGCCGCGCGTGGGACACCCAATACACCGCGCTTCCTGCCTGCTCCGCCGTGATCCAATCCCCCGACTCGTTAGACACATAAGGAATTTGCGGCGCGCCCAGCTTCATCCGCTTTAGCGCCGCTTCCAGCTCGCCCAGCGCCGGCTCCATCCGCGAGGAATGGAACGCCCCGCCTGTCCGCAGCCGTCGGCATTCGACGCCTGCCGACTGCAGACGGGCCGTCAGCTCTTCCACTTCTTCCGCCGAACCCGTCACCACGCTCATCCTCGGGCCGTTGACCGCCGCGATTTCCAGCGTCCCCTTTAATCGCTCCGTCAGCTCCGCCGCATTCGCGCCAACCGCCGCCATCGCTCCCGCTTCGCACCGGTGCATCAGACGGCCGCGGACGCTTACCAGCTCCAGCCCTTCCTCCAGGCTGAATACCCCGGCGATACACGCCGCCGTATACTCGCCCAGACTATGCCCGATCAGCGCAGCCGGCTTCACGCCCACGCTCATCCACAGCCGGGCCAACGCATATTCCGCCACGAACAGCGCAGGCTGCGTCAGCCACGTCTCCTCCAGCCGCTCCTCTTCGAAGCCTTCGCTTCCCAGCAGCGCATCCCGCACGTCCATTCCCAGATGCGGCATGAGCAGCTCGGCGCAGCGGTCCACCGTTTCCCGGTACACCGGCTCCTGTGCGTACAGCTCCGCGCCCATGCACGCATATTGGCTCCCTTGTCCTGGAAAAGCGAAGACGACGGGACGCTCTCCCGCTTCTGCCAGACCGGTGCGCACCGCTCTCGCGTCTTCGCCCCGCAAGGCGCTCAGCGCCTGCTCCGCGCTGCCGCACACGGCGCTCCAGCGGTGGCCGAACGCCTTGCGGCCCTGCTGCAGCGTGTACGCCACGTCGGAGAGCTTCACCGATGGTTCCGCCTCCAAATGCGCCGCCAGCCGTTCGCGCATCGCCTCCAGCGCCGACGGCGTCCGGGCCGACAGCACCAGCACTTCCTCGGCCGCCGCATCGTCGGAAGCCCGCTGTGCGGGAGCTTCTTCCACGATGACGTGCGCGTTCGTCCCTCCGATGCCGAAGGAGCTGACCCCTGCCCGGCGGGGCTGTTCCGGACTGCCGCCGGTCCACGGCCGGGCCCGGTCTACGACGTAAAACGGGCTGTTTGCCCAATCGACCGCCGGGTTGCCCTTTGTATAATGCAAGCTTGCCGGCAGCAGGCCGTTGCGCAACGACAGCGCAACCTTGATCAGGCTCGCCACCCCGGCGGCCGCATCCAGATGCCCAACGTTCGTTTTGACCGAGCCGATCCCGCACCTAGGTCCGTCCGCGGATGGGCCGAACACTTCGGTCAGCGCCGCCAGCTCGATCGGATCGCCCAGCGGCGTCCCTGTCCCGTGGGCCTCGACGTACGAGATGCTCTCCGCTCCGACGCCCGCAGCATCCAGCGCCATCCGGATCACTTCCGCCTGTCCCCCGACGCTTGGGGCCGTATACCCGACCTTGCGCCCTCCGTCGTTATTGATCGCCGATCCTTTGATCACCGCATACACCGTATCTCCGTCCCGCAGCGCTTCGTCCAGCCGCTTGAGCACGACGACACCTGCACCGTTGGCAAAAACCGTGCCGTCCGCTTCTGCATCGAACGCTTTGCATAAGCCGTCTGCCGAAACAATGGAGCCTTCCCGGTATACATATCCCGTTGTCTGCGGCACTTTTACCGTAACGCCTCCCGCCAGCGCCATATCGCATTCGCCTGCAAGCAGCGCCTGCGCGGCGGTATGTACGGCGACCAGAGACGTCGAGCACGCCGTCTGCACAGTGACCCCGGGGCCATGAAGATCCAGCTTGTAAGCCACCCGGGTCGCAAGGTAGCTCTCCTGGTTCGCCGTGCTCGCCGCAAACATGCCTGCCGGGTCCGCCGGGTCAAGACGCGGAAGAAGCGAACACAACAGATAGGTGCTCTGCGTCGTGCCCGCGTAGACGCCGACCGCTCCTTCGTTGCTGCCGGGAGCATACCCGGCCCGTTCCAGCGCTTCCCATGCGCACTCCAGAAACACCCGGTGCTGGGGATCGAGCATTTCCGCTTCGCCCGGCGTATATCCGAAAAATGCGGCGTCAAACAACTCGATCCCTTCCACCGTCCCGCCGCAGCTTACAAAATGCCGGTCCTCGCGCATCCGCGCGGGTACTCCCGCGTTCTCCAGCTCCTCCTTCGAGAAGCGGCGGATTCCGCACTCGCTCCGGAGCAGATTCGTCCAGAACGCCTTGATCCCGTCTGCGCCGGGAAATCGGCCGGACATGCCGATAATCGCGATATCCGCCGCATCGTTCGGCAGGCCTGAATACTCCGCCGAGGCCGAGGCCGAGCTCCGCTTGCGTGCGCGGCGGGAGCTGCTACCTGCGCTTTGACCCGCCAAATGGCTCGCAAGCTCGGCCACCGTCGGGTATTGAAACAGCTCGACGACGCTTAACTCGCGGGACAGCTCCAAGCTAAGCCGATCCCGCACCTCGATCAGGAGCAGCGAATGGCCGCCCAGATCAAAGAAATTATCGTGAAGGCCCACGCGATCCGTCTGAAGCGCCTGCCGCCAGACCGACGAGATGCGCCGTTCCATGTCCGTGACCGGAGGAACGAATCCGGGAGAAGCAGAGGCCGAAGCTTCCGTCCAAGCCGGGAGCGCCCGGCGGTCGATCTTGCCTGTAGCCGTTAGCGGCAAAGCCTCCAGCGGCACGAATAGCGCAGGAACCATATGCTCGGGCAAATGCTCGCGCAAATATCCGCGCAGCCCGGCCGGGTCCCACTGTTCGTCTTCCTGCACCACATAGGCGACCAAGCGCTCGGCTTTGCCGTTTTTCTCCACCACGGCAACCACGGCGTTGCGCACGGCCGGGTGACGGATCAAGACCGATTCGATCTCACTCAACTCAACGCGCATGCCGCGAATTTTAATTTGCTGATCCCGTCTGCCTTCGAAAAGGAGCGTGCCGTCCGGAAGCCTCCTGCCGATATCCCCGGTCCGGTACAGACGTTCGCCCTGACCCGCACCGAACGGATCGTCGATAAACCGCTCCGCCGTCCAATCCGGACGATGCAGGTACCCTCGCGCCAAGCCGGCGCCTCCGACGCAAATTTCGCCGGCCACTCCGGGCGGCACGAGCTGAAGCCGCTCATCCACAAGACATACCCGCATGTTGCGCAGGGGCCGTCCGATCGGCACGCCTGCGCCTTGGGGCGATGATGTCATCGCGTGATAGGTCGCGTCCGCCGCCACTTCCGAGGAGCCGTAAATGTTGATAAGCGTTCGTCCCGGCAGCAGCTCGAAGAATCGCTCGCACAAGGCTTGGGGAAGCGCTTCTCCGCTGACGGACCAATAGCGCAGACGCTCCAGGAATTCTTTTCGACGGGCGCAAGCTTCGAGCACGACCCTCAGCAGCGAGGGAACCATGACGATGCGCGAGATGCGGTGCTTGGCCAAGGCATCCACCAGCACCTCCGGGTCCTGAAGAGCCGTCTGCGGCAAAATAACGGCCGGCACACCGCGCAAGAGCGGACCGAACGTCTCGGCCACCGCATCCACAAACGTAAGCGCCGCCTGATGGCAGCAAACCTCGTCTTCGGCATACGGATACGTTTCCCAGCTCCAGCGAAGACGGTTCAGGATTCCCCGGTGCAGACCGACGACTCCTTTTGGGGCCCCCGTAGACCCCGAGGTAAAAATGACGTAGGCCGCGCTATCCCCATGAATGTCGGGGGCCGGAGGATTGTGATCGTACCGCTCCGGAAGCTCCCTTAACGAATCCGCCGTCAGAAGACGGTAATCCCCTGCGGGCACCTTCGCCGCGAGAAACGATTGAGTCACCACCAACGGCGCTCCGGTCTCCTGCAAAATCAGCCGCAGCCGCTCGGCGGGATATCCCGGATCGAGCGGCACATACGCGCCACCCGCTTTGAGAATGCCCAGCAGCGCGGCTGTCCGCTCGATTCCCCGCTCCATGCATACGCCGACGAAAGCCTCGGGCGCGACGCCGGCAGACAACAGCTCCCATGCGATCCGGTTCGCCATCCGGTTTAGCATCCCGTAGGAGACGCGCCTCCCGTCTTCTATTAAGGCTATGCGGTCTTCACCGGATTGAACCTGCCGGTCGAACAGCTCCAGAAGTGAGGCTTTCTCATCCTCGGCCGCCGTCAACGGGCGGTGCCAGTCTTCCAGCGCCTGATGCTCCTCTTCCGGCGTCAAGAGCTGCAGATTGCCGATCGGGCGAAGCGGATCGTCCGCGGCGGCGGCCAACAGAACGCGGTAACGCTCCAGCAGCCTTTCCGCCGTTTCCGCGTCAAACAGGTCCTTGCGGTACTCCAGAACAACGGATAACTCCGATTCCGTCTCCTCCACATAGAGGGTCATATCAAATTTGGCGGACGTTCCCTGCACGCCCACCGGACATAACCGCAGTCCGGGAAGGTCCGGGAGCGACGCCGGGACCGTCTGGACCGCCATGACCTGAAACAGCGGGGACGCATCCAAAGAACGCTGCGGCCGAAGCTCTTCGACGATCCGCTCGAAAGGCACCTCTTGATGAGCCAAAGCTTCGACCATCGTGTCCTTCACCTGCGAGAGCAGGCTCTGGAAGCTAAGCTCCCCGGAAACGCGCACCCGCAAGGCAACCGGATTTACAAAAAGTCCGACGACACCGGCCGTTCCGCTTTCATTCCGGTTGGCCGACGGACAACCGAGAACGATGTCCTCTTGGCCTGTATATCTGGCAAGCAGAGCGTAAAATCCGGCCAAAGCCGTCATAAAGACGCTCGCTCCCCGTTCTCTGGCCAGCCCCTTGAGCTTTTCGCTCACCTCCCGGGGCAGCTTAAGCGGCACCATGGCGCCGGAGGTCGACTGCACGGCCGGCCGCGGACGGTCGGTAGGCAGAGCCAGCAAAGACGGGCTGTTGCGAAGCTTCTCGGTCCAATAAGACAGCTTCCGCTTGAATCCATCTCCGTCCATCGCTTCGCGCTGATGCTGGGCATATTCCCCGTAGGTAAACGACAGAGGCGCCAGCTTGGGCGTTTCCCCCCGGACGTAAGCCCGGTAGCACGTTTCGATTTCCCGGATCAGCAGTCCAAGGGACCAGCCGTCGGAGATCAGATGGTGCAGGGTCAGCAGGAGAACGCCTTCCTCTTGGCCCAGCAGTACCCAATGGGCGCGCACCAGTCGATCCCGGGCGATGTCAAAAGGCTTGTCCGTTTCGGCCAGAAGCAGCCGTGATAGCTCCGCTTCCTTTTCTTTCGGGCCCCATGAACTCAAATCCGTTTCGGGCAATGGAAAGGAAACGATGTCGGCAGGCGGGTCCACATGCTGTACCGCTTTTCCGTTCTCGTTCCGAAACCGGGTACGCAAGCTCTCGTGCCGCCGGACGAGATGCCGCATGCACTTTGCGAACACCTCCCGGTCGAAGGCCCCTTCCATCCGGATAGCCGTTGTGATAAGGTAAGCCGTATTGCCGGGTGCCATCTGTTCCAAAAACCACAGCCGCTGCTGCGGCAGGCTAAGGGGGTACTGCCGCGGTTTCGTTTCCCGTTCCTGCAGCAGACGCGCCAACCGAAGACGTTTCTCGTCCGTACTGCGTTCCATAGTTCCCACTTCCCATCCATTCGTCTCCCACAAAAATTGAGGCAAGTCACTCCGTGTCGAACACGGAAGTTCCTTTGCGGGGCTCCGCTTCCATCTGTTTCAGCAGCGCATCGATCTCTTCATCGCTCATGCTGTCCATCCGCTCCAGCAAGTCCGCTGGGTCATCCAGCTCTGGAGCATTCACAATCTTCTTCTCTTCTGCCGCTGCTTGATGCTCCTCAACCAGAGAAGCCAAATGAGCGACGCACGGATGCTCGAAAAATCGGGGCGATTGGATGTCGACCCCCAGACTTTGCTTCACCTCCGCCGCCATTTGCACGATCAAGAGCGAATGACCGCCCAAATCAAAAAAGTCATCGAGCGTTCCGATTTGTTCAACCCCGAGCAGCTTCTGCCATATGCTCGCCAGCCGCTTTTCCAGCGCATTTTCCGGCGGCTTGTACGGTGTCGCCAGTTGAGGACGCGGATACAATTGCTCGGCCGCTTCCGCAGCCGGTTCTGTTTTTACCGTCCCTGCCGTCGCCACCTCTTCCGCCGCGCCGTGTAACGCGTGCCGTCCGCTTGCAGCTCCGGGGAAAAACGCCGTCAGGCGCGGCTCAATCCAGTACCGCTGACGCTCGAAAGGATATGTCGGCAGCTCGACCCGATTGCGCACCCGGCTGCCGTGCAGCGCTTTCCAGGCGATGCTCTGCCCGCCGCTCCATAGCTCCGCCACGCTTTCCAGCCACTGCCGCCGCTCCCCGGCTCCGGTTCTGCCCGGCGGCAGCGTGCGCACGCCGCGGTGCTCCGCTCCCCAGCGGGCCGACTGCCGCATCAAGCTCGTCAGCGTCTGGCCCGGCCCCACTTCGATCACCACCGCATTCGGGTACCGCTCCAACACGCGCTCCGCATTTTCCGCAAATCTCACTGTATGCCGCGCATGGGACACCCAATACGCCGCGCTTCCTGCCTGCTCCGCCGTGATCCAATCCCCGGACTCGTTAGACACGTAAGGAATTCGCGGCGCACTCAACTTCACCCGCTGTAACGTCGCTTCCAGCTCGCCCAACGCCGGCTCCATCCGCGAGGAATGGAACGCCCCGCCTGTCCGCAGCTGCCGGCATTCGACGCCGGCCGATTGCAGACGGGCCATTAGCTCTTCCACCTCTTCGGCCGCCCCCGTCACCACGCTCATCTTCGGGCCGTTGACCGCCGCGATTTCCAGCGTCCCCTTCAATTGCTCCGTCAGCTCCGTCGCATTCGCACCGACCGCTGCCATCGCTCCCGCTTCACACCGGTGCATCAGACGGCCGCGGACGCTCACCAGCTCCAGCCCTTCCTCCAGACTGAATACCCCGGCGATACACGCCGCCGTATATTCGCCCAGACTATGTCCGATCAGCGCAGCCGGCTTCACGCCTACACTCATCCACAGCCGGGCCAGCGCATATTCCGCCACGAACAGCGCCGGCTGCGTCAGCCACGTCTCCTCCAACTGCTCCGCTTCGAAGCCTTCTCTTCCCAGCAGCGCATCCCGCACGTCCATTCCCAGATGCGGGATTAACAGCTCGGCGCAGCGGTCCACCGTTTCCCGGTACACCGGCTCCTGCGCGTAAAGCTCCGCGCCCATGCCGGCATACTGGCTCCCCTGCCCCGGAAAAGAGAAGACGACGGGACGCTCTCCCGCTTCCGCCAGACCGGTGCGCACCGCTCTCGCGTCTTCGCCCCGCAAAGCGTTCAGCGCCTGCTCCGCGTTACCACACACGGCGCTCCAGCGGTGACCGAACGCCTTGCGGCCCTGCTGCAGTGTGAACGCTACGTCGGAGAGCTTCACCGACGGTTCCGCCTCCAGATGCGCGGCCAGCCGCTCGCGCATCGCCCGCAGCGCCGACGGCGTCCGGGCCGACAGCACCAGCGCTTCCTCGGCCGACGCAGCGTCGGAGGCCCGCTGCGCGGGAGCTTCTTCCACGATGACGTGCGCGTTCGTCCCTCCGATGCCGAAGGAGCTCACCCCTGCCCGACGGGGCTGTCCCGGACTGCCGCCGTTCCACGGCCGGGCCCGGTCTACGACGTAAAACGGGCTGTTTGCCCAATCGACCGTCGGATTGCCTTTCGTATAATGCAGGCTTGCCGGCAGCAGCCCATTGCGCAGCGACAGCGCAACCTTGATCAGGCTCGCCGCCCCGGCGGCCGCATCCAGATGCCCGACGTTCGTTTTGACCGAGCCGATCCCACACCGGGGGCCGTCTGCGGATGGGCCGAACACTTCGGTCAGCGCGGCCAGTTCGATCGGGTCGCCCAGCGGCGTCCCTGTCCCGTGGGCCTCGACGTACGAGATGCTCTCCGCTCCGACGCCCGCGGCGTCCAGCGCCATCCGGATCACTTCCGCTTGACCCCCGATGCTCGGGGCCGTATACCCGACCTTGCGCCCTCCGTCGTTGTTGATCGCCGATCCTTTGATCACCGCATGAACCGTATCCCCATCCCGCAGCGCCTCGTCCAGCCGCTTGAGCACGACGACGCCTGCGCCGCTTCCCGCGACTGTCCCTTTCGCTTGGGCGTCAAACGCCCGGCAGTGTCCGTCCGGGGAGAAAATGCCACCTTCGCGGTAAACATAACCCTGCTCGTGGGGCACAGTAATCGTCGCGCCGCCTGCGATCGCCATCCCGCATTCACCGCGGGACAACGCTTGGCACGCAAGATGAACCGCCACTAGAGAAGTCGAGCATGCCGTCTGTACCGAGAGGCTCGGTCCCGTTAAATTCAATTTGTAGGCGGTACGCGTTGCAAGATGATCTTTATCGTTAGCGATGAGCGCTTGATAACCGGTTACCGGATCAGCGGGGTCGATATGGGGAAGCAGCCCGAACAGCAAGTACGTGCTAATGCCCGCCCCTGCATAAACGCCTACGGGAACGCCTCCTCCAGACGGATCGTATCCCGCCTTTTCCATTGCTTCCCAGGCGCATTCTAGGAACAACCGCTGCTGCGGATCAAGCATCTCCGCTTCCCTCGGACTGTAGCCGAAGAAACCGGCGTCAAACCATTCGATGCCGTCAACCGTGCCCCGGGCCGGCACGTATTCTTGTCGGGTCAACAGCTCCCTTGGAAGACCGCTCGCTTCCAGCATGTCCGGCGTAAATCGGCGGATCGATTCGACTTCGTTCGCCAGATTGGCCCAGAACGACTCGATATCGGACGCCCCCGGAAATCTCCCCGACATGCCGATAATGGCGACCGCTTGTCCGCTGGGGTCAACCACCGCTTTTGGGACTGTCTGCTCTACCCGATTTTCCGCCTCCTCTGTATTTTCCTTCGAAGAAGCAGTTAACCGCTGCGCCAACAAACGAACGGTCGGGTACTCGAACAATTCCAACAGTTCCATATCGGCGGACAGCTCGCTTCGTAGCCGGGCATGAACCTGGGTAAGCAGTAAGGAATGGCCTCCGATATCGAAGAAATTGTCGTCAAGCCCGACGCCGCCCGCTCCCAGCAAGTCTTTCCAGATGGAAGCTACCGCACGCTCGACGGCGGTCTGGGGAAGCTGCCGCGCGGCGGCCCCTTGGGCCCGAACCTCTTCGGGAGCCGGAAGCCGCTGGCGGTCAACCTTCCCGTGCGGTGTCAGCGGCAGACGATCCAGCAAGACAACGTGCGATGGAACCATATACCGCGGAAGTCTTTGTTCGGCATATACGCGAACTTCCTGCGCATTCATCGGGGGCAGCGGAGTCATCCATCGTCTCACGACGGTTTCTTTGGGCTCACGGGTCGCATAAAGGTAGTAAATGTTCTGCGTCACATCGAGAGACCAGTCTTTCTCCGCAATTACTTGAAACCCGTGCCGCTTCAGCAGCTCCATGACCCATTGGAGGCGATCGTCCACGTCATGAAGCTCCAGAACGACCTGTCCGATTTTCGGCCAGTCTTCAGCATCAATCCCCTGGAGCACGGCGAGCTCCGCCTTCTCCACGTTGATCTTCAACAGGTCGATTCGCTCCACCCGATGCTCGCGGATCACATCCGACAGCCTGCGGACGGGAACGGTCAGCTGTACGCTCTTCAAACGGTCGTCCAGAATGGCCTCGACGGCTACGTCCAGCTCCTGCGAAGGCTTCTCGTTACGCCGGATGAAGGAACGGACCAGCTCCTTTTCTTCCTCCGTGTCCGTGTGCAGCCCCGATAAGAAAGAGAATTTGGGATAAAAAGTAAACTCCGCCTCTCCTTCCTCCGCAGCGAGGGCACAATCCATGATCGTGGCCTCCGCCCCGTACAAGCGGGCGTTTAGAATCGTCAATTCCCGCACGTACGGATTCGGTTCGAAGGCAAAAATGCGAACGCCCGGCGCTTGCATGTGCGCCTGCAGAGTAAACATTCCGATATTGGCGCCTACGTCAAAAATCACGTGACCTTCGTCAACCGAAATGCCGTGACGAAGATAAGCCAGATTTTCAAAAATATCGCGGTACAAAAAATTCGTCTCGTTTTTGTTCAGCTGCACCACGGCCAAGCCGTTATTCAGCAGATGGCGCGTATGTCCGGAAGCCGTCGGCGCACGCTCGGCCGAAGGCACGACATAGGCGGCCAAAGCAGGCTGTCCCGCTTCGTCTTCGCGGACCATGACGCACGCTTGCTCGATATCCGGATGACCGGCAAGCACGGATTCGATTTCCTCGGGCTCGATTCGAAACCCCCGGATTTTGACTTGGAAGTCGTTCCGGCCTAAATAAGCGATCGATCCGTCAGCCCGTCGTTTTCCGACATCTCCGGTCCGATACATCCGGGCGCCTTCCTTCGCGGAAAAACGGTCCGGCCAAAATTTCTCCGCTGTCAAATCCGGACGGCCTAAGTAGCCTTCGGATACGCCGGAGCCGCCGATCCAGATCTCGCCGGGAATTCCTATCGGAACCGGCTTTTGACGGGAATCGAGCAAATAAATCGCGACGTTGCGCAGCGGGCGGCCGAGCGACGGAAGCTCGCTTTCCCGAACCCGGCAAACGGTGGCATCTACCGTGCATTCCGTCGGTCCGTATAAGTTGTAAAACTCGATGCCATTGGCTTCCCGCATCGCCTGCCATGTCGACTCCTCGATCGGCTCCCCGCCGATCAGCCCCAGCAGCGGGCGCGTGCCCTGACGCTCCAGCAGCCCGAACTGCATCAGCAGGCGGCATTGCGAAGGGGTACAGTCAAAAGCATCGATCTCCTGTTCCCGAAGGTAAGCCACGAAAGCCGCGCCGTCCAACCGAATTTCCTCCGGGATGATATGTAAGGTGCGGCCCCGGAGCAGTTGAATGATCTGTTTCACCGACGTATCGAACGATAAGGAGCCGTTCACCACTACTTGCCCTACTCCCGGATGATGGCGGTAAATCGCTTCCTCCAAGGCCTCGCCTAAATGAAACAAGGAGCGGTGCGTGACGACAACCCCGCGGGGCTGGCCCGTCGAGCCCGAGGTATAGATCACGTAGACCGGATCTTCCGGCTTAGCCAAGCTTTCCGGGTTATACCCCGGTTCTTCGGCCAGCGCGGTTTCCCCGGCCCCCAAATAAATTCTGACCGCCAAACTGCCGTCCATTTTGCCTGCCGAAGCCTCATCGGTCAGAATCACACTCGGGGAAGCGTCTTGAAGCATGTAGCGGATGCGGTCCTCCGGGTACGAGGGATCGATCGGCACATAGGCGCCTCCGGCTTTTACGATTCCGAGCAAGCCTACGATCGCTTCGATCGAACGTCCGACGCACAGGCCTACCCGCACTCCGCGATCTACGCCATGCTTGCGCAAACGATGAGCTAATCGATTCGCGCGGCAGTTCAGTTCCCGGAACGTCAGCCGCTCGTTTTTGCAGACGAGTGCCGTTCTGTCGGGGGCTGCTTCAGCCGCCGCTTCAAACAGCTTCGGGAACGTACGTTCCTGTGTCCAAGCGCCTCCGGTCGCATTCCATTCCTCCAGCATCCGGTGCTCGGCGGGTGTGAGCAGCGGCAGCTCGGAAAGAGGAGCTTGCGGATTGTGAACGATTCCCTCCAAAAGCACTTCCAAATGCCCGATCATCCGGCGGATGGTGGACGAATCGAACAAATCCGTCGCATACTCAAGGGCCCCCTCTAATCCGCGCTCCGTGGAAGTCAGCAGCAGCACAATATCGAAGCGGGAAGTGCCGAGCGGAATATGGATCGACGAAGTCCGCAGCCCGGGCAACCGGATCAAGGAAGACGCCACCGTCTCGAATAAGAAAAGCACCTGGAAAAGGGGCGAATGGCTTCGGCTCCGCTCCGGCTGGACTTCCTCCACCAGCTTGTCGAAAGGAAAGTCCTGATGGTCGAACGCTTCGACCGCAGTGTCGCGCACCCGTTCCAGCAATTCAAGAAAAGTCGGGTCTCCCGATACTTGCGTGCGCATCACCAGCGTGTTCATAAAAGTGCCGATTACTTTTTCCAGACCGGTGATCCCGCGTGTGGACACCGGGGTGGCCAGCACAATTTCATCCTGCGACGTATATCTTGCCAAGAGCACGTTCACGGCTGTCAATACGGTCATGAACGTTGTCACGCCCTGTTTGCGGCTCAAAGCGGTCAGCGCTTCGGCCAGCGAAGCCGGAAATACGAAGGTTTCCATGTCCCCCTTGAAGCTCTGCCGGGCCGGACGCGGATGGTCCGTAGGCAGCTCCAGGGGCGGCAGTTGGGCCAGCTTGTGATGCCAGTACGTCCGCTGGGCCTGCAAAGCATCCGTCTCCACCCAGCGGCGCTGCCAATAAGCGAAATCCGCATATTGAATTTCCAGCTCGGGCAGCGGTGACGCCTCTCCTGCCGAAAATGCCCCGTACAGCTCCGAAAGCTCGCTGCCCAGAATGCCCATCGACCATCCGTCGGTTACAAGATGGTGCAGGTTTAACGCAAGGATGTACGCTTCGTCCTCCAGCCGGATCAGCTTCGAACGAATGAGCGGTCCCGATGCGATGTCAAAAGGACGGCGCGCCTCTTGTACGGCCAATTCCAGCGCACGGCGCTCCCGCCGTTCCGTCCGTTCCTCCCTGAGGTCCGTACGCTCCAATTTCAACAGCATCGATTCCGCAATATGCTGCATCGGCTTCCCGTTCGAAGACGGTAACGTCGCCCGCAGCGCTTCATGCCGCCGGATGATTTCGTTCAAGCAGCATTCCAATATGTCGGCATCCAGTGCCCCTTCCATCCGGACGGTCATCGGCACGTTGTATGAGATATTGGTAGGATCCATCTGCTGCATAAACCAGAGCCTCTGTTGAGCGAAGGAAAGGGGCATTTCGCCATGACGGGCTATTGGGGCAAGCGGCAGGCCCAACAGCCCGCCGCCGCCTTTTTCCTCGTGCAGGTAGGCCAGCAGCATATCCTTGTGAGCCTGAAGCTCGGTGCGCAGCTCCGGCGTTAGCGTCCCTTTGGGCGCCCGGAACCGCAATTTTCCTTCCTCGGCCCACAGTTCGATACCCCGTTCGCGGAAACGGTCTACTATGTCGCGTATATGGCTTGTATTGGTATCGTTCATTCCAGCACGCCTTCCTCCCAATCGTTTTCGTCCCCGTCCTCTTCCGGACGGCCGGTCCTAGCTTCCGGCACACCGCCGAGCAGGGAATGCACCAGCACATGCCGCTCTTTCAATTTGAACATCCCGCGAATGGAAGCAAAATCGATCGTGCCGACCGGATGCAGACCAAGCCCTTCCGCTGCCGCCGTAGACATGAGCAGTTGGCCCATATAACCTGCTTCCAAGGTGCACAGACGCTCGGCCTGATCTCCGTACATCGGTCCGATCGCGTCCAGATCGGCAATCAGGAATACCGAGAAGGCCGCCTGCTCGAATACGGGCTGGTAGACGAACGGGACGTGAATATCTTTGCTGAACCGGGCTTCCGGTGACAGGAGCAGCAGCCTGTTCTTGGACGGATCGTAATAATACACGCCTTCATCCAAGCCTTCTACGCGTTCGCCGTGAACATACAAGTACGTCTGGACCGCATAAAGCTCGCCGAAGGATGGATGCTGCCGGACACCTTTGCCGTGCGTCTCGTCGTGGCGCAGGGCTTGCAGCAATCGCGCTAACCGGCCAAAAGGCATCGGCTCCTGAGCATAATGGCGGCACGGCTCCAGCGTGACGAATTCGTCCGCTGTTTCTTCGCTGTGACTGGCCGTCAAGTCGATCGCCGGGGCGTACGGTTCCGAACGCAGCCAGTGGCGGCGTTGTTTGAAACGTTCGCGTTCTTCGGGATCCACGATCACTTCGTACGAAGCGGTGAAGGATTCCATTTGGGCCCGGTCGGCGGCCGGCCGAGGTATTTTGCTTGATTCCGCTGCTTGTTTATGCATTCGGGCCACATACGATTGCGTCACGTCGCCAACCGTCGGACGACGGTAAAATTCATCGAATTTCATTCGCAAGCCGAACGCTTTCTCCAAAGCATTGGCCATTCGAACGACATCCATCGAGGTAACGCCGATCTCCAGAAGATTGGTGTCCTCCGCCAAATCGTCGAGTTGCAAGGACGCTTTGACAATCGTCATAATTCGTTCCCGATCCGTTACGTTCTCCCCGCGCGCTTCCGTTCCGGAGGTTTGACCGGACATTTCGGGCGCAGGCAGCGCCTTGACATCCAGCTTCCCGTTTGCGGTCATCGGCCACTGCTCCAGAATGAAGACGGCAGAAGGAACCATATAATCCGGAAGCTTGCCGCTAAGGAATGACCGCAGATATTGGCCGTCGATCTTATTCAGTTCGCCGGAGTGAAGCAGCACGTAACCTACAGCCGCGGCATCGCCGGACGGCCCCGGTTTTACCGCCACAAACGCTTCCTTGACAGCCTCATGCCCCCGCAGCGCTTGCTCGATCTCGCCAAGCTCGATTCGATAGCCTCGGATTTTGACCTGGGCATCCTCGCGTCCCAGAAACTCAAGATCGCCGCTTGGCAAATAACGCGCCAGGTCTCCTGTCCGATACAAGCGTTCCCCCGTTGCCGGATGCCGAATGAAGCTGGAAGCCGTTTTGTCCGCATCGCGCCAATATTCGCGAGCTAATCCGACCCCGCCGATGTACAGGTGCCCCGGCACCCAGACGGGACGATGCTCCAGCTTCTCGTCAAGAACATAGAGCCGTTGGTTCGCCATCGGACGGCCGTACGGGATGCTTCGCCAAGCCGGATCGACCGTTCCGATGGGATACAGAACCGACCAAATCGAAGCTTCCGTCGCTCCTCCCAAGCTCACGATCTCCACGCCCGGCGCGGCAATTGCACGAATTCTTTCCGGCAAACCGACCGGAATCCAGTCACCGCTCAGCATAATCAGCCTCAGGCAGTCCGGTAACCGCCGCGACGTCGCAGCCGCATAATCGACCAGCAGCCCCATCAAGGCCGGAACCGAGTTCCAGACGGTAACTTGACATTCATGCATCCGTTCCAGCCAATGGGCCGGATCTTTCAGAGCGCCGGCAGACGGATAGACGACAGTACCGCCCGCTTGGAGCAGGCCGGCCAGATCGAACACCGATAAGTCGAAGCTTAACGAAGAGAGTGCCAACACCCGGTCTTCCGCCCCGATCCGCCAGCGGGAACGTAAATCCTCCAGCGTATTTCTGGCGCTTCCGTGCGTAATGGCGACGCCTTTAGGCATCCCGGTCGATCCCGACGTGTAAATAATGTAGGCCAAATCATCTTCCGAGGCCGCCGTAACCGCCTCAGCCTTGGGAGCTTCATCCGCATGAGGCTTCGGTCCGTCTACACAATATCGTACCACCCCGTCCGGCCATTGGACGGTGGTATCTACCTTTGATTGCGTAATGGCACAACGAATTTCGCCGCTCTCCAGCAGCATACGGATACGCTCCGCCGGCAGCCCCGGATCGATAGGCAGATAAGGAGCATGTGCGCGCAAAATTCCAAGGACGGCCGCCGCTTGCTCCCACCCTTTCTCCATCACCACCGCCACGGGACGATTCGGCCCTGCCCCACGGCCGATAAGCCAGTCGGCCAGGCTGTCCGCAAGTCGCGCCAGCTCACCGTAGGTCAGTGTCATCCCCGGCGCCAGCACGGCCGTTTCTTCCGGGCGTAGGGACGCCCGCTCGAAGAACGGCTCGTGAAGCAGGCCGCGGGGCAGTTCCGTCTCTGTCGCATTGACGCTGCCAATCCGTTCCAGTTGACTCGCGGGCGCCAATGGCCCGACAGGCTCGCTCCACGCCTCCGCCTCATCCGTCAAGCGTCTGAGCAGCGAACAATAGGCGGCAAACATATCGTCGATCATTTCCGGCGGGAACATGTCCTCTGCCACGTCCCAATGGAAGCGCAGCATGCCGGCATCTTCGTATACCTGATGATCCAGATAAACTTGCGGGGTTTGGCTGACCCCGTACACCATTTCGCCCAAGCCCCTCATCACGGAGGCATCCAGGCCATCCGTCTTTGTCAAAGTGCTTGTAAAAACTACCGGCATCGCCGCGCTGGAGCTGTCGAGATTGGCGCGCGCGTAATCGCGCAGCACTTGAATGCCGCTGTAGGAGCGATGCTCAAGATCCTCCCACAGCTGCTGTTGAATGGTCTTCACCCTCGCCCCGAACGCAGCCTGGCCGGAATAGTTCACCTCAAGCAGCGTTAAAGTCGTAAAATCGCCGACGATCCGGTTCACATCCGGATGCAAAGGAAGCCGGTTGAACAGCGTTAAATTGATCGTAAATCTCGGTTTTTTGCTCCAGGCGGCCAGTACTTCGCTGAAGGCCCCCAGCAAAATCGCCGAAGGCGTAACGGCAAAACGGCCGCCATACCCGCAGAGCCTGCGCCAATCTTCCGGGCTAAGGAAGGCGGCGAGACGGCGAAACCTCGGCGCCTGCAAGGAACCGGCCGAGCGGGCAAGCGGCAGCTCCGGCGCCGGCGGCAGCTTGGGAACCCGGGTCGCCCAATAAGCTTTTGAGCGCGTATACGTATCAGATTCGAGCACCTGCCGCTCGGCCAGTACATAGTCGCGGAACGTCAACCCCAACGGAGGCAGGGCCGCCTGCGGATCGCGCATAAGCTGATTGAGCTCCTGAAGCAGAACGTACCAGCTTTGCGCGTCCCCGATTAAAAGATCCACGCTGAAATGCAGACGGAGTCTCTCGTCGGCAAGAAGCGTCGCGCTGATATCAAAAAGCGGGTAGCGATCGGCCGGGGCATGGCGATGCGAAAGCTCGCTCCGGATCTCGAGAAGCTCGCGATCAGCCTCCTCCGGATGCAAATGGCGCAAATCCCGGCAGTTGACTTCATAAGGCGGGACTTCCCGAAGAATCTGCTGCATGCCGTCGCTGCGGACAATGGCCCGCATCATCGGATGACGGCGGATCAGCACGTTCAAGGCTTGATTCAAACGTAAAATGGAAAGCGCCGAGGCATCGATTTCGATATAAAGATGCGCTCCTACATTGCCCAGTTCAAAGTCTGCGCTGCGGCCGATCCAATAAGCCTGCTGCACCTCATTGAGCGGGAACGGCTCGTACAAATGCTCCTCATCCGGAACAGCCGGTTGCCAAGCATCTCCCCCGGAAGTTTCGGGTAACACGGAGCGCGATCCCGCAGCCGCAGCCGTATCCAAGCAAGCCGACAGCTCGGCAATCGTCGGCGCCGCGATCAACTGCCGCAGCGCACAATCGATCTTCAAAACCTCCCGAATTTGGGCAACCAGCCGAATGGCCAGCAGAGAGTGTCCGCCTAATTCAAAAAAGCTATCCTCGATTCCGATCTCCTCGGTCCCGAGCAGTTCGCTCCAGATTCGGACCAACGTCCGTTCCAGCGGTGTCCGGGGAGCTGTCCGGGGCTTGTCTTTGACCCATTGCACGGCGTCGGGCGAAGGCAGGGAGCCGCGATCGGTCTTTCCGTTGCTGAGCAGCGGAATGCGCTCCAGCTCAATGAACAAGGAAGGAATCATATACACCGGCAAAGCTTGCCGGATGTGTTCGCGCAGGTCGGCAACCGATATCGTTGCACCCGGCTCCCGCACCCAATACGCGATAAGTCTGGAGCTGCCCGACGCATCGGGCTGCGCGATCAGGACGGCGTCGCGCACGCTCTCATGCTGCCCCAATACGGCTTCGATCTCTCCCAACTCAATTCGGAAGCCCCGGACCTTCACCTGATAATCGGTGCGTCCGAGGAACTCCAGCGCACCGTTCGCCCGAAAGCGTGCCAAATCGCCGGTACGATACAAGCGGGCTCCCGGTGTGTCCGTATACGGATCAGGCAAAAAACGTTCCTTCGTCAGTTCTTCCCGATTCCAATAACCGCGGGCTACCCCTACTCCGCCGATGTACAGTTCCCCGGTCACCCCGACCGGCACACGATGGCCTTGGGCATCCAGTACGTACATCTGCATATTGGCAATGGGTCGTCCGATCGGCACTTCCGATTCGCCCTTCGCACATTCCCACCAACTGGCTTCGACGGCGGCTTCCGTCGGTCCGTAAAGATTGATCAAGCGGACGCCGAGCCTTTCCATACAATCCTGCGCGATGTCCGGAGCGAGCGCTTCGCCTGTGCAGTAAACCTGCTTAAGCGAGGCGCAGCGGCCCATATCCCGTTCTTGCAGGAAAATCCGCAGCATGGACGGCACGAAGTGGGCCACGGTGATCCCATGCTTTGCGATGAAATCAACCAGATACGCGCTATCCGCATGTCCGCCCGGTCTGGCGATCATCAGCCGCGCACCCATAATTAACGGCCAGAACAATTCCCAGATGGAGACGTCAAACGTATACGGCGTTTTTTGGATGACCCGGTCGTCGGGCTCCAGCCGGAACGTTTCAAGCATCCAGTGCATTCGGTTGCAAATTCCCCGGTGTTCGTTCATGACCCCTTTGGGCTTGCCCGTCGAGCCGGACGTATAAATGACATAAGCCAAATGCTCCGGCCTCACGCCGGACTCCGGCGGCAGTACGCTTTCCTGCGAAATCTTGTCCTTCCATTCGGTATCGAGCGCAACGACAGGCACTCCCGTTTCCGGCAGTCCGGTTAACAAATGCGATTGCGTAAGAAGGATAGGCACTTGCGAGTCTTCCATCATAAAGCGGATACGATCCGGCGGATAATCCGGGCCGATCGGCACATACGCTCCGCCCGCCTTAAGCGTGCCTAGAATGCCGATAACAAGCTCGATCGAACGGTCCAGAAGCAGCCCTGCCGTCCGTTCCGGTCCGATCCCTCTCCCTCTCAGATGGTGGGCCAACTGATTGCTTCGCTGCTCCAGCTCCAGATAGGTGAGCCTGTGGCCTTCAAATTCGAGAGCTACGGCATCCGGCGTGCGGCGAACCTGGGCCTCGAACAGTTCATGAAGCAGCCAAGGACCGTCATAATCGGACGACGTGGCGTTCCAGGTGCGAAAATGTAGCAGTTCCTCTTCGCTTAGCAGCGGCAGTTCACTTATAGGCAGATCGGCGTTCCATGCAATCGCCGTAAGCAGCGTTTGCCAGTGGCCCGACATGCGGGCCACCGTAGATTCGTCGAACAGATCGCTGTTGTATTCGATCTCCAGCTCCATCCCCTCGTCACGGGGCGTGATTTGGAAGGTAAGATCAAATTTGGAGGTCCCGCAGTCCACCGGGATTTGCCGTATGGTCAGGTCGGCCAGCTCCAGCGGAGGCATCGGCGCGTTTTGGAAAAAGAAGGCTACTTGAAAGAACGGATTGTGGCTCATATGCCGTTCCGGCTGCAGCTCCTCAACCAATTTTTCAAACGGCACGTCTTGATGCTCAAAAGCTTCCAGCGCCGTCGTGCGAACCTGATTCAGCAATTCGTTGAAGGAGAGCTCGGGCGAAAGTTCGGCACGCATCACCAGCGTATTCATGAATACGCCGATCAGGCCTTCCATTTCCGAATATTTCCGGTTTGCAACGGGGCAGCCGATCCGGATGGTGCTTTGATTGGAATAGCGGTACAGCAGCGCATGCAGACCGGCCAGCAGGATCATAAACAAAGTGGCGTTTCTTCCCCGGGCGGTATCCTCCAGCTTTTGCTGGAGGCCGGTTGGCAGCATCATGCGGTATTTGGCGCCCCGGTACCGTTGGAACGGCGGCCGGCGGCGGTCGGTGGGAAGCGCAATGGAAGTATTGTCACAACCCAGCTTGTTTTTCCAGTAAGCCAGCTGCCCCTGCAGCTCGCCTGCTTCATACTTGCGGCGCTGCCAATGAGCATAATCCGCATACTGGATGGGCAGATCGGGTAACGGCGATTCATTCCCCTGTTTCAACGCGTCGTAGAGAGCGGCCAGTTCCTTCACGAATACGCCGAGTGACCATCCGTCCGAGACCATATGGTGCATAACCACGACGAAGAGATGCTCTTCCGGGGCCATTCGCACGACCAGCCCCCGAAGCAAAAGCGCTTCCCCCAGGTGAAACGGCCGGCTGGCTTCCTCCTGTACGATCCTCTCGGCTTCCTTGGACTTTTCAGGCTCCGGCAGTGCGCTGAAATCGATAAACGACAGCCGGAATTCCCCCGTGGATACGAGACGCTGAACCGCTTGGCCTTCTTCTTCGATAAAGGCGGTTCGAAGCACTTCATGACGGCGGACAATCTCGCTCAAGCTGCGCTCCAGCGCTCGGAGGTCCAACGTACCGGTTAAATGCAGCACTCCCGGAACGTTATAGAACGGATTGTCCGGATCAAGCAGCCACATGAACCACAGCCGCTGCTGAGCCAAGGAGAGACCCGTCTCGCCTTCCGTATGGTCACGGCGCGGAATGGTGGTCGTCCCCTTTTTCTTACTGCCGATGCGCTCCAGCACCCGATTCAGCTGCGCTTGCGACAATGCTTTCATTTTCTGTGAGGAATCGTTCACGGTTCTCCCCCCTTGTCATGCTTCTTCCGCCAGTGCAATTTCTTCCACAAATTCGCTTCCTAGTTCCTGAACCAGCAATTCCGCAACGCGTTCGGACAGCAAAGCAATCGTGGAAGCGGTGAACAGTTCAACCAAACGTACTTCAATCATAAAGGCCGCGCGGACCCGGCCCACAAATTGCGTTGCGAGCAGCGAATTGCCTCCAAGCTCAAAAAAGTTGTCATGCACGCCGACCTGCCCGATCCCCAAAACCTCGCAAGCTATATCGGCCAGCATCGCTTCGATCGGATTGCGCGGTTCGACATACGCGGTTTCGATAGCGGGCCGGTCGGTATCCGGCGCAGGAAGGGCCCTGCGGTCGAGCTTCCCGTTCGCGGTAAGCGGCAGCCGGTCCAGGATGACGAAAGCCGACGGCACCATATGAGCCGGCAGCCTCTCCAACGTATAGGAGCGCAGCTGCGGCGCAAGCTTTCTGGCCAACGTGCCGAAGGACGGGTCGTTCGCATACGAAGCCAGCGGTTTATCCTCCAACGTCGGTTCGGGAAGAATCGCCCTTCCGCTCTTTCCATCCGTCCCCTGACGGCACAAGGCCGCTTGAAACGTAGGAAGGCCGTCCGCTTCACCGCTCCAACCAACGTGAATGGAGTAAGGCAGCTCCTTCTCCCAAGCCCAAAGCAGCCCGGGATCGACAGCTTCTTCTGTCCGGAGAAGGTCATGAGACGCTATTTCCGCTTTGGTCCGCTGCGCCGCTCCTCCCTTCACCTGTTCCCAGATGGCCAGCTCGCCGGTCAATCTCCGGTTCGGTATCCCCTTAACGATCACACGTTCGGGTTCCTCCCGTTCCAGCTTGCTCCGAAGCGAAGCGAGGGAAAGGCCGTCTTTCCGCCAATCGAGCACAAGCGGTTCGGGTTCTATCGGCTCTGCGGGACCGGACTCGGATGCATCTGCAATGTGCAACAGTACATCATAACGGTAACGCGTCAATTCGTTCTCATAGTGTCCACGTTTCAGGCGAACCTCCACCTGTCCGATTTGCGGTATCCGGCGCTTGAGCGCGTAAAACAGCTCCGGTTCGGCAAGCAGCTCGTTTTCTTCCCGAACGGCACGCTGGGCGGCAGCATGAATGCCGGATAGCTCCGCGTCCTCCGACGCCCGGAAAAATTGTACCGAGGTATGAAAAACCTCCAGCAGAGCGGCATTCCTGATATCGCCGATAAACACGGTTCCACCCGGTTTTACCCGCCTGATGGCTTGCTCCAGCATATGGATAAAATACGAGATACTCGGCAAGTACTGCATCATGGAGTTGATGACAACCGCATCATAGAAGCGGTCTTCCAATCCGGACAAGTCGTCTGCCGGCCGATGGAGCAATTCCACCTTCGCCTCCTCCAACCCTGCGGCTGCCAATTGGCTCCGCACATAGTTCAAGGCTACGTCGGACAGGTCCAAAGCCGTATAGCGCGTACAATCCGGAGCGAGCCGGAACAAAAGCATCCCGGTTCCGCAGCCGATTTCCAGTATCTCTTTGGCATTCAACTGGGCGATTTGCTCTACAGTATGTTCGACCCAATCGTGCATTTCGCGATCGGGGATCGGCTGACCCGTATAACTGCTGCTCCAGCCTGTCGTATTCAAGGCAAGATCACCCTGGTGTTCACCTTGGCTATAGGTCGTGTCGAACACAGCCTGCCACTGGGACACCTGCTCCTGACCCGCCACGCTTTCGGGCAAATCGACTTCGACCCGTTCGGGCTTCGCAACGACATACGCCACCAGTCTGCGATCCTCCGGGGCCGGTTCCCATACTTGCAGCACGCAATCCTGTACGGCCGTATGCTGCCTCAGCACAGCTTCAATCTCGCCGGGCTCGATCCGGAAACCGCGAATTTTGACCTGTTCGTCTGCTCGCCCGACATATTCAAGCAAGCCTCCCGGCAGCATGCGTCCCCAATCACCAGACCGATACAACCGTTCTCCTTCGCCTGGACGGAACGGATTCGGAACGAACCGGGCAGCCGTCAGCTCAGGACGATTCAGATAGCCTTGGGCTAAACCCGCACCGCCGATGCAGATTTCACCGACGGCGCCGGGCGGCACCGGCCGCAGACCGGCATCAAGAATGTAGATCTCCAGATCGGGGATCGGCACTCCGACTGAAGCCGGATGAAGCATCGCCTCCTCGATGGAACGGATGGGGGAATACGTCACATGCACCGTCGTCTCCGTAATGCCGTACATATTGACCAGTTGCGGAGCGTCCAATCCGTATCTTTCCACCCAAGGGGCAAGCAGCCCGGGATCGAGCGCCTCGCCGCCGAAAATCACATACCGCAGTGAAAGAGGAACGGGATCGGAGCACTGACCGTCCGCATAGATCAGCAGACGGAAGGCCGAAGGCGTCTGGTTCAACACCGTCACCTTCTGGTCGCGCAGCAGGTTCAGGAACAACTCGGGAGAACGGCTGACGGAGTAAGGAACGACAACCAGCTTTCCACCGTGGAGCAGTGCTCCCCACAGCTCCCATACGGAGAAATCGAAGGCATACGAATGAAACAAGGTCCATACGTCTTTCTCTCCAAAGCGATACCAATCCGCCGTTGCTTGAAACAACCGGACCACGTTAAAATGCGTAATCAGTGCACCCTTGGGCTTTCCGGTAGAACCCGAGGTATAGAGGACATAAGCGGTATCCTGCGGACGCACCTCGATGTCGAGGGGCTTTCCGTCCTCGTGCCGGGGTTCCGGCCCGGCATCGATGCACAGAACCTGCACTCCATCCAACCGTAACGCGCGCTCCCTTGTCGCCTCCTGCGTGATCACCACCGCAGCGGAAGAATCGCTGAGAATAAAGTTCAGCTGCTCTTCCGGATATACCGGATCTAAGGCGATATATCCCGCCCCTGCCTTCAAAACGCCCAGAATGGCAATGACCATCTCAAGCGAACGTTCGGTGCAAATGCCGACCAATGCTCCTTGTCCGACGCCCCGAGAGGCAAGCCTGCGCGCCATGTCATTGGCCCTTGCTTCCAACTGCCCGTAAGTCAGCTGCCGGTCTCCGCAAACGACAGCCACATTGTCCGGACGACATTGCGCCTGTTGCTCGAAGAGGTGATGCAAGCAGGCTTGCGGCGCAAACTCAACGCGCCTACGGACCGCTTCTGCTGCAAGTCCCCGCTCTTCGGCTTCCGTAAGGAGGGGCAAATCCTTCACCGCACACGCCGGATCATCGACCAGCTTGCGCAGCAACGTTCCGAAGCTTTGAATAAAACGTTCGATGGTCGCAGCTTCGAACAGCTCCGTATCGAACTCGCATTCGATCAACAGCCCCTTGGGGGTCTCCAGCAGATCGAAAATCAAATCCAACTCCGACGTCCCGTTGTCGATCTGTGCCACCGGAGCGATGAAACCGGCCTCCAGCGAGGACCCGATTTTTAACGAGGACGCCCGGCCGGAGAAGGTATGCATCACGACCGCAATGTCATATAACGGATTACGGTTGCCATGACGGCTCGGATTGACCGCTTCGACGATTTTTTCAAACGGGCATTCGCTATGAGCAAAAGCGTTCATCACCGTGCTTCCGACCGTATGAATGAACGAGAGCGCGCTCGCATCGGCCTGAACCTTCGTACGTAAAGGCAGATGATTCGTAAAATCGCCCATCATCTGCTCAAGCTCCTCCGTCGTCCTGCCGGAAACGGTAGTGCCGATAATCAGGTCCTCGCGACCGGTCCAGCGGTATAGCAGAGCTTTCATGGCCGCCACCAGCGTCACGAAAGGAGTGACGTTCTGATTGCGGCTCAACGTATTCACCGCTTCCATCAATTCCGTCGGCAAGTAAGCGTGTATCCGCCGGCCAAGATGCTTCGTAAAGGCTTGTCTTTGCCGGTCGGCCGGGAAGCAGGGATGGAACGACGCCCCTTCCAATTGCTCCTTCCAATAGTTTAGCTGCGGAGCTAAATAAGCGTCGTTCAATCGCGTCCGCTGCCACTCGGCGTAATCGATATATTGAATGTGCTGCCCGGAAAGCGGAGAAGCTTCCCCCTTCTCGAAAGCAGCGTACAATAAATCCAGCTCGCGCATAAAAACACCGACCAAGGACCAGCCGTCCGCCACAATATGGTGGAGCAGGAGAAGCAAGATGTGATCCTCGTCGCCAAGCTTAATAAGGAGAGCCCGCATAAGCGGATCTTGGCTCAAGTCCAGCGGCCGTCTGGCCTCCTCCAAGGCAATGCGGTTCGCTTCAATCTCCCGCGACTCCGGGGCGAGATGGCGGAGATCAACGACCGGCAGCGGCATAGGCTCGGAAACGAGCACCCGCTGACGCGGTTCCCCTTCGATCGCATCGATACGTATCCGAAGAATCTCGTGTCGGTTCAGAAGCTCCTGAAGGCTTCGATGCAGTACGTCCTGCTTCAGCGGTCCGTTCAAGCGCAATCCAGTGGGCAAATTGTAGGCCGGCGTTGACGGGTCCATCTGCTGAAGCAGCCAAAGCTGGCGTTGCGGGATGGACAGCGTATACGATTCTTCTCCCCTGGAGAGCTGCAAAATCGGCGCCTGCTCCCCTGACGAACCCGCGTTCATCGAAGGATCAAGCACCTGCAGGCAAACCGCAGCGATGCTTGCCAAGGTCGCCTCTCCCATGAAAGAAATCATCGGCACAGTCACCCGAAGGTCTCTTTGCATTCGGTTCCGCAGCTGTATGGCCATCAACGAGTCGAAGCCCAGCGTCCCTACAGCTTGCTCGCCTTCCAGAGACGATTCGGAGAGCATAAGCATGGAAGCCAGCTGCTTCCGAAGATAGGCGGTCACAGCCTCCGCCTGCTCCGGTCCCCCCTTCAAGATTCGTCCAAGCTCGTCGGTGCCTTCTTGCAAAGCATGGTCATCGCGACTTGTATCCGTCATTGGCGGATAGTCTGAAATTTCCGTCGCATCCGGCCATGCTTCCGGTCCCGTCTTCATATCTCCTACATACCTGTTCCTTGCCTGAAAGGCCGTCACTGATGGACTCCAATACCGCTCTTGGTCAAACGCATAAGTCGGAATTGCTATCCTTCTTCCCGTCTCGTGCGATTCTTGCGCGCTCTTGGCGGTCCAATTCAAGGAAATTCCATAACAATACAGCTCTCCCATTGCCTCCAAAAGGGTTCTTCTATCGTCTTTCCCTTTCCTCAAGGAGGGAAGACAAACGGCATCAGGCAAAGACTGGGATGCTAAATACGTGAGAGTTGCTGTCGGACCGATTTCGACGAATACTTCGCAGCCCAGCTCGCCGAGGGCTTGGACACCCGCTGCAAACTGTACCGGCTGCCGAAGTTGGTCGCGCCAATACCTTGCATCCGGCTTTTCCCCGGACGGCCAAGCGGTCCCGGTCAAATTCCGGATCAGCGGAAGCTGAGGCGCTCCATAGGCGTACCTTGCCGCAGCAGCCTCGAACGGCGCCAGCACGGCATCCATTTTCGCCGAATGAAATGCGTGCGACACCCGCAAAAAGCGGCAGTCCACTCCCTCGGCCTTCAGGCTCTCGCACAACCGGTCAAGGGCTTCCGGATCGCCAGCCACCACCGTATTCCCCGCACCGTTAACGGCTGCGACCGATAGCCGGTCCGAATACGGCTCCAGCAAGGCCTCAACCTGCGGTAATGGCAGCATCAAAGCCCCCATACGTCCGGGTTCCGTGAGCGACTGCATCAGCTCCCCGCGTTCGGCAACCAACCGCAAGCCGTCGAGCCAGTCCAGCACTCCGGCGGCACAGGCAGCGGCAAATTCTCCCACGCTATGGCCGCACACAGCCGCAGGCCCGATCCCCCAAGCGCGATAAAGCTCGGTCAAGGCGTATTGAAACGCAAAGAGAAGCGGCTGGACATAAGAAGTGTCTTCCATCCAATTGTCCGCACCCTCCTCCTGAAGAATCGCCGCCTTAAGCGAGCGTCCTTTAAACGCAGGAAAAGCTTGAAGCGTTCTGTCGCAAGCATCCATCGTCTGCCGGAATACCGGCTCCGTCTCATATAGTTGCCGCCCCATTCCGGGGTAGACCTCCCCCTGCCCGGCAAAAATGAAGGCAAGCTTTGGGCTTTTTAAAGTCCGTCTCAAGGCCGAAGGTTCACCCGTTCCTTGGCCGATGAGCCGCAACTGCTCCGACATTTCCCCGGGGGTTGCCCCTACCGTGGCGGTACGGAACGGCAGTTGGGCTCGTGCCGTATTCGCCGTGCAGCAGAAATCGGCAAGCGAGACGGACGGCTTTTCCGCCAAGAATTTCCCGTAACGTCCGGCCAAAGCCCGCAGCGACCGCTCGCTGCCTGCCGACAAAGTCAACAGTCGCAGCGGGGAAACGGAAGGCTCCGCGACCGGCTTGTCCGCAACCGGCGGCGCTTCTTCCACAATCACATGCACATTGGTTCCGCTAAAGCCGAACGAGCTGACCCCTGCGATCCTTCGAGAAGAAGGTCCGTTCGGCCAAGGCGTGCTTTGTGTGGGAATGGCAATGGGAAGCGAGCTCCAATCGATGTAAGGGTTAGGCTGATGAAAATGAAGATGCTTGGGTATGCACCGGTTTTGCAGTGAGAGGACCGTTTTCACCAAACCGGCAATGCCGGCCGCAGCTTCCAAGTGACCTATATTCGTCTTTACAGAGCCGACCAGAAGGGCATGATCCGGGCCGCGTCCTTCGCCTAGCGCATCCGCAAGCGCATGGATTTCTATCGGGTCGCCGAGCACGGTTCCTGTCCCATGCGCTTCCACGTACTGAATCTCCTGCGGCTTTACGCCCGCGCTGCCGATCGCCTCACGGATGACCGCAGTCTGGGAAGCCTTGCTCGGCGCGGTGAGTCCGTTCGTGCGTCCGTCCTGATTGGCAGCCGACCCGCGAATGACTGCCAGGATAGGGTCTTTCGCCGCCTGCGCGTCGGATAACCGCTTGAGTACGACAACGGCGCAGCCTTCTCCGCGCACATAGCCGTCGGCCGTACCGTCGAAGGTATGGCATCGTCCGGTTGGCGACAGCATTCTTGCCTTGGAAAGACCGATGTTCACCTCAGGCGACAGCGTAAGGTTTACACCGCCTGCCAGAGCCATCTCACATTCCCCGTTACGAATGCTTTGACAAGCAAGATGCACGGCCATAAGCGAAGAGGAGCAGGCCGTATCTACCGCCATGGCAGGCCCTTGCAGCCCCAAGCAGTAAGAGAGCCGTCCGGCTGCCGTACTGAGCGCTCCGCCGGATGCCGTATAGGGGCCAAGCCGCTCGATATCCATCCACTGCATACGTTGATAGTCGCTTTGGCTAAGGCCCACAAATACTCCCGCGGGCTGGCCTGCCAGCCGGTCGGGAGCATGACCGCTGCGTTCCAGCGCCTCCCAGCTCAACTCCAGCAGCAGCCGCTGCTGTGGGTCCAGCTCCATCGCTTCCGGACGGGAGATATTGAACAGCTTGGCGTCGAAAACATCGATATCGGCAAGGAAGCCGCCATGCTTGCTGTACGTTTTCCCCAGCACATCGGGCTCCGCGTCATAGTAGTCTTCCACCCTCCATCGCTCAGGGGGTACCTCCGTAATACAATCCTCCCCGCTCTGCAGTACTTGCCAGAAAGCTTCGGGGTCGGGCGCTCCCGGAAAACGACATGCGAGTCCGATAATCGCAATGGGCCCTGCGCTATGGTTTCGTTGGATGCGGGCCCCCGTATCTGTCCCGGCGTCAGTCAGATGCTTCGCCAAGGCGCGGATGTTCGGCTGCTCGAACAACAAGGTTGGTGGCAGCCTGCGTCCGACATGCAGCTCAATCTCCCCAGTCAGAAGGATGGCTTCCTTCGAACCAAGCCCCAGAGACGAGAAAGGCGTTAGAGGATCAATCTCCGCAGAAGGCAGTCCCAGACGGGAAGCTACCTGTTCACGGACCCAATGCTCCAATGCCTCTTCTTTCCCGGAACTGGCAAACCACTGCCCTTCCAGGCCGTCAACTTGAATCCGCGAAGCCTCTTGTTCAGGGACGGCCAAGGCCTTCCAGCTTCCAATCACATCCAACAGGCCGCTTTCATAAGCTTGTTTACTTGCGTTTCGCTGGATTTTTCCGCTGCTCGTTTTGGGAATGCTACTGGGACGGATCAGCGTCAAGCATTCGAGGGAAATGCCGTGAACGTCCGAGATCGCCTGACGAACCTCATGAGCGACGGCTTCCATGTCGAGCTTGGCCTTACGCGCTGCAAGCTTCACTTCGTAGACAAGACCGACGCCTTCCGTTCCGCGAGTCCTCACGGCAAACGCCGCCCCGGCCCCGTTGCGCAAAATCGGGCAGCTTCTCTCCGCCGTAAGCTCAATGTCCTGCGGATAATGATTTTGCCCGTCAACAATGATCAAGTCCTTCCGTCGGCCGGCAAAATACAAATCTCCATCCCGCAGAAATCCCAGATCGCCTGTGCGCAGGAAAGGTCCTTCTTTCGTATCGCTGGTATAGGCGCGGAACGCCGTTTCCGTCTCTTCCGGCCGGTTCCAGTAGCCTGCGCAAACGGACCCGCCGGCTGCCCATATTTCGCCAACCTGATTGTCAGCGCATACTTGCAGCGTTTCCGGGTCCACGATAAGAACTCTCATATCCCATCCCGCTTTTCCGCAGGAAGGAAAGGCCGTGCCGGGTTCTCCGCCGGTACAGTCCACGATCCTGTTCGAGGACAGCTCAGCCGAAGCTCCCATGATATAAGTAGGCCCGTTTCGCAAAGCGGACGAGACTTGAAGAGTCGTTTCGGCCATGCCGTAGCCGGGCGCCAACGCCTGCCGGCGAAACCCGCATGCAGCGAACATGGAAGCAAATTCCTCCAATGTTTCTTGACGGACCGGCTCCGCCGAAACCACTATCGCTTCCCAACTGCTCAGATCCAGCTGGGAGATCTGCTCCGGGGTCACCTTTCGTACGCACAAGTCAAAAGCAAAGTTCGGTCCCCCGCCGTGGGTTACCTTCCAGCGTGTGATCGCCTCCAGCCAGCGGACCGGCTGCTGTACGAAAGAGACCGGGTCCATTAAAAAACCGCAATGTCCGTTGTATACGGGCAGCATGATCCCTTCGATCAAGCCCCAGTCGTGAAAAGGCGGCAGCCAAATCAGCGAAACGGAGTCCGCCCGGTACCGCAAGGATTCCACCATCAGACGGCATTGCGCCAACAAATTGCCGTGCGTAACCATTACCCCTTTGGGTAATGAAGTGGACCCTGACGTATATTGAAGGTAAGCCACCGCCTCTGGAGCGGGATCGTATGTAGTATATGCCGTGGCTTGATCCGAAGAAATCCGATCGACGGCAAGCCAGCGCATCGTCGATAGCTCGGGCAGCTGCTCTTTACAGCTCTCAAGCTGTTTCAGTAGCCCGGATTGCGTCAGGGCAATAACGGGCTCCGCGTCTCGGATCATCGAGCTGATCCGATGGCTTCCCCCGCCCGCTGCCCGCTGACGAAGGCGGGGAGGATAAGCAGGGACAGCGATGACACCGGCATACAAACAACCAAATAATGCCGTTATATAGTCGATCCCCGGGTGAAACAAAAGAATCGCCCGCTGACCGGGCGCAACCTCGGTTTGCAGAGCGCTTGCTATCGCTCTCGCCCGAAGATCCAGCAGAGCATACGTAAGCGAATCGCCGGGCAGCTCTCCGTCCTGCAGGAACGTATGAATCGCTTGATCCGGCATGTCGGCGACACGTCGGCGTAGAATGTCCAGAAACGAAGATTCTTTGAGCACTGTCGTCACCTCGAAGATAAGTATCCTGAAGAATAAGGGTTGCCACCGCTGAATAAATTCACCGGTGGCAGCATCGGGTTAAATTGCTAAATTGAATTCGAAACGTTTCGTAATCCGGCTCTTCCATACCTTCATCGCTGACGAATAATCGTTCAAAATACGGATGCCTTCCTCCTGGCCGAAATACTCGATTACAATTTCGGGGGTATGCATCCACAGATCCATGTCGCCGAGCGACTCCATCGGAATGGTCAGCGACAGCACGTCATCTCCGCCCACGAAGGTGCGGTAAAGCGTCAGCCGGTGCCCTAAGCCTTTGGCATGATTATGGTGAGCGACCAAAATTTTGGTGAAATTTTCTTCAAACTGCGATGTTTTGCTCGGGATAATATAGAAATCCAAGTGATATAAAAATTGTTCCATGAGTGGACAGCTCCTTTATAAGGGATCAAATTGGTCTTGCTTTCCGGAAAATGAGCTACTCGACGAATTCGCAGCCGGAATTGTCGCAGCTGGGCACGAAAGTCATCAAATACGACTTGTAGTCTTCCACTCCGGCTAAGAGCGAGTCGCGAATCGTCTTGGCTTCTTCGCTCCCGAATACATTCAAAATCTCTCCCAGTCCCTGCCAAGGATCCATATCACCGAATTTTCTCATCGGTACAAACAGATGGACCTTACGGGAATCCGTTCCCTCCTCGGCATAGGCAACCCACTTTAACCCTTGACCGTGCTGATTGTGAGCTTGGATCGCCTTCGATACCAGCTCTTGATACTCGGCGGTGCCCGATTTCTCATTCAGCTGCACGACAGCGTAATAGATATATTCCATCGGCGTTTCTTCTTTCTGGGAAGACGGATTGCTGGCCAACGGCAAATATTTCAGAAGCTTGCGTTCGTCCGAAATTAACGTAGAGCGGAACGCCTCGATCGTTTGCGTGCCCTCCTCTTCCCCTAGCACTTCACACAAAACTTGCTCGTCGGAAAGAGCCTTTTCGCGTTCGTCGGCTTCATTCATCGGGTACATGAGCCATACGACGCCTGCGCCGATCCAGCTTCCGTAGCAGGAATAGATGCTCCCCTTTTGATGTTCCTTGTGAGCGTTGGCGACTTTCACCAGACAGTCGTGGAATAAAATACCCGGCCCCACTTCATGATCCAGGTTGATTTGATACACATAAGGAGAAGGCTCTGTCCCATTCGGAGACATATACGGGAACCCCCATTTTAACTCTAAACTTGGAATAATTTGCGCCATGACCATGACTCCTCTCATTGGTTTCGTAAATCGATGGATTAGGTAGACCGATTATGTAAAATCAAGGTGTACGGATGGAAAGGGCTTTGAGGAAAAGCCGATCATGCAATCTATTCAACTTCAACGCTCCGCTTGCGGGACAAGCCGACTCAATCGTTATTGGAAGCGCTTCCGATTCCGGATTTGCATACAGAACAGCCTGATGTCTTGCCGCAGTTTTGGACAATCCGTATAGCATCATGGAAAATTATTGGACATCGGTTGATTTTGTCGAATATTATAAAATATTTGCTGATTTAAGCGAATTATTCCGGCTGCTGCTTCACTTATGGCTTTTACTTTTCTTCACTTCAATTCCATCTTACCCCATCATTTCAAAAAAACGAATCAACCGAAAGGTGGATGGGCAAGGTTGATTTTTTTAGACAACCCGTCTGTCGAATGCTGTGGATTGACTCACTCTTCGATAGATTTTCTTCGGGATCTACGTTTGACGTTAAAACCTAAATAACCCGTAAAATGGTCAAAGTGTCCATCTTACGGGTCACAGATCAGAAGGTCATAGACCAAATTTCCGAACTGTCTAATATCTTTTAAATAATCATATTCGCCGGTATTGGTTAACTGGTTATACATTCGTACGACGACTGCATCATACTCCGGAATAACTAAGCATGCGCATCCCGTTATGCCAAGTATTTGATAAGAACTGCTTGGCAAACGTTCTCCTACCTGGTTCAAAGAAGTATCGCTCTGAAGCCACCATATACAACCGTTGCGAGGCAAATGAAGCGGAACCGTCTTCGGCGTGGCCAGTGAGGTTACTCGTTCAAAACACTTGGAGGCAGCAGCTGTCTTCCGTTCAACCGGCCCTTTTTAAGGTGAATATATCCCCACATTGCCAAGTCTCTTGCGCTAACAAACAAATTGCTTTGGTCTCCGGCATCGCTGTTATTTGGACCGACCCAAATATCTTTATAATAGTTGTAAATGAGGTCCTCACTCCGTTAAGTTCGAGACCAGCTCAAATAACATGTTAATGCCCGGATTTCTGTAGGCCCAATTTTCCCCCGCCTGAAACTCTCTTGATAGTATGTTATATACATATTCGTTGAGGCTTTGAAAATGGTTGGTATTCAATTTCACCAAGATACATGTCTCCTTTTCCTTGGCACAGGCGACAAGAAAAAGCCAAAGCTGTTCATCCCCTTACGCCGATGGCTTGATGGCTACAATGCGCAATCGGCGGGTATCGGCCATCCATTGATCTCCCCGGTCAACGTGCGGCTTAACCTTTGCCTCGATGGTGCGGTAGATCGATGCTTTGTCTTCCGGCGTGACGTCCGGGAAGAAATAATCGGCGAATTTGTCCAACCAGTTCCGTAGCCCTGTCTCTCCCTTGAGCGGGGTTGGCTTGTCGAAATGCTGAGCCAACGTGACACGGAAGCCGGTCTCCTCTAGGAGGCTGGCATATTCACCAATGGTGGGAAAATACCACGGATTCCGTCCCGCCCACGTATAACCATGTATCTCCAGCGCCTCCTCCATCGCGTTGGTCAACACGGCGACATTGCCGCTACCGGCGAATTCGGCAACGAATCGGCCGCCATCCCGCAGGGCCAGCCAGATGGAGTTGACAACGGCAGGAGCATCCTTGATCCAATGCAACGCTGCATGGGAGAACACAGCGTCAAAGCGGACATCTGTGCGGTAATGACAAGCGTTTTCTACCTGAAAATTCAGTTCAGGGTATTTCTGTCGGGCCTGCCTAACCATCTCCTCCGACAGGTCGATACCTGTAGGTACCGCTCCGGCGGCTGCGATCTCGGCCGTCAAGTTCCCATTCCCGCAGCCCACGTCCAGGATTCGCTCCCCGGGTTGGGGCTGCAGCAAGGTCAAGACCCCGACGCCAAGCTTGGCGACAAAATCTTGGTTTGCATCAAATACTTCCGAGTTCCGGTGACGGTCGCTTTCGAATTTCATCTTTCTCACCCCAATTACAGACTTAATGTGTCCATAATAGCCGCAATATTACGACCTGTCAAGAACCCTTTGTCGGCAATGGGATAAAGCTCTTGTCTTTTGCTCATGACAACAACCTTATCCCATAAAACAAAAAAGCCGCGATTTACGCGGCAACTCACGAGATCATGTTTATACGGCACCTGAAATTTTAAATTTCTATTTTTGTCTCCAAAAACTCAAGATACTTCGGGTCATCTTCCATAAAAATGGATATACCGGCACCCATGTAAGCCCGGGTTAGCTCGTCTGCCGCCTTCTCTAGGTTTTCCTGTTCATAGTACAACTGCCCTAGCCGAAGATGAATATAAGGGTTGCCCAACCCCTTCGGACACTGTACCGCATTAAAAAAGCATTTGAATGCCTTGTCGTAATTCTTCATTCCAAAATGAACATCCCCAATAGCTACGTACAACCACGTAGCGGCCTCCCACTCTCGATGGTTTTCCGGCAATAAGCGGAGAGCCGCGACATACTTCTGCTTGCCCGCCTCAAGATCGCCTGCCTTCACCAAATCATCGCCTTGTTTAGACAGAGCGGTAATTTCGGAATAGGTGGAATCTGAAAGTTGCACTGCCATCCCTCCTCTCCTACCCTTGAATTTAACGAATGATTGTTTTTTGACTTTCATCAAAAATGATGGCGTCGGGTATTTCCAATAAATAGTCTATCGCCCAAATGATATGATTCGTGAAATCCCGTCTCTCATCAGCCGAGAATACAAAGCGAATGCGATCGGTATAATCTTTGATTTCTGGCGGACAATCCTCGACGACGCTTGCAATATAATTTGCATCTGCTTCTACATTGCGGCCCGTTTCAAAGTGTGCCGTAAAATTCCATCCTGGCCAATTAAGAATCGCATATTTTTGTTTCGTGAAAGGATTCGTTGATGTTCCTATTTCCAGACCATTCTTTGTTTCAAAATCAAAATAGGTGCCCAACTCCGAAGCAAGACGTTCATAGGAGTATGGGTTTGACGACTTCGCAAGGTAGGCATGGATTACGAACATGTTCCGGTTCTCCTGGACAATACGATCATGTCTTCAACTCCTTTAGATGTATACTTTCTTCGGCGCCGGAAAGATCGTCGAACCCCATAATGCGCACATCGTGGAAATTCACCAGCACGCCGTAAGGCTCACAGATATCCAGACTCCCCTCGGCGAACAAGATGGACCAGTCCAAGCCGCCCCAGAACGTGAACTCCGGATCGGCAATCAACGGCGCCTTGCCCTCCCCTTCGGGATCGAGGCCCAGCTCGGAGATCAAGAAATCCCTCGCCATATCGGTATAAGCCTTCACCCCCGCGATCCTCAAGCGAATGAACTCGAAATCGACTTCTTCCAGGCGATCGCGAGCGGGCAACTTGATGGAGAAAAACACCGGATTTCCTGAAGCGACATATCGCCCCTGGGCGAACACTTCGCCGTCGTCGCTCTCGTTGATGCGCAGATCACCGATAGGCGAACTCAAAACCTCTTCCGTCATTTCCCGCCCCCCCATAGTTGAATACCTTGCCGCACGACGCGTCGTTAACAGAACATGCAATCGTCACAAGGTTGACTTTATACCGCCCTGACATTCTATGGTTTGTTTCACAATCCATATATCCTACTATAAGTCCAATACAAACTAAATACGACAATTTACTTATTTTTCCCCAAAAACGATCCTTTAATCCATACTTTAGTATCTATTAGGGCGAGTTGTATTGCGGATATAATTGCACGTGAATGAGCGTGAATCGCCCAATTCGGCCATAGGCAGGCTGTAAACTACGGAGGAGGGAAACATGGGTGCGAATCGAAGGTCTGCAGTCATGGTTGGCGTATTATTTTTAATTGCAACGGCTGCGTATATTTCAGGAAATGTACTGATTGAATCTATCATGAGCGCTCCGGATGATCTCAAAGATGTTTATTCAAAGAAAGACCAAGTCATCTTGGGAGTATTGCTTGAGCTCATAAATTGCTTCGCTGTTGTCGGAATCGCAATCGTATTGTTCCCCATCTTAAAGCAGCATAATGAAAAAATCGCCTTAGGCTACATTGGTTTCCGGGTGATTGAGGCTATGCTCCTTATCGTTGGGACAATCGGTCCGTTATTGCAGATCAGATTAAGCCAAGAATATATCCAGGCAGGAGCACCGGCTCATTCCTATTTTCACACCATAGGAGCGTTAGCGGCAGAAGGCAGTTTTTTGGCTTTTCAGCTGGCCATGATTGTACTCGGTCTGTACAGCCTTGTGTTCTGTACTTTGCTGTATCGAACAAAACTCATTCCGCGTTTCCTAACCGTCTTAGGCCTTGTTGGATACGCATCGTTGTCAGCCAGTGCCATCGTAGAGCTTATGGGTTATAATGGCATGGTTCTGTATGCTCCGGGAGCCCTTTTCGAGATCATGATGCCGCTTTGGCTGATCGTCAAAGGGTTCAACGCATCCAAAATAAGGACTTAAAGGGTAAAATTAAAAAATCACCAATCCGTAAAGGAACATTGGTGATTTTTCTATTATCAGTTGAGAATTTACAGGTGAGATCCGCCGCTTACATCGAGCAATTGACCGGTTACCCAACGGCTGTCCGACGAAGCGAGAAAAGCGGCAACATCCGCCACATCCTCGGGTTCTCCCCATCGGTTGAAGGTTGAAAGTCCCGCCGCATATCGCTGCCCATCAGGATTTTGCAGCGTCCCGGCATTCATCTCTGTATTAATGATCCCGGGTTGAATGGCGTTAACCGTAATATTACGGCCTCCAAGCTGTTTGGCCAGAAGGCGGGTAAAGGTGTCGATAGCTCCTTTTGACATGCTGTAGGCGAACACGCTTGGGGAGGCTACGCGCGTCACAAAAGATGAAATATTAATAATGCTTCCTCCCTCTTTCAGACGCAGTAAAGCTTGCTGAGTGACGAAAAGCGGCGCTTTGACGTTGATTGTCATCACCTCGTCAAATGATTGCTCCGTTGCCTCATCCAGGCTGACAATTTGGCCGATTCCGGCATTGTTGACAAGAATATCGAATTCGCTGCCGCCCGTATACTTCTCAAGGGCATCATCCAGTGCCGCGAATAATTCATGAACGCCGTCGAGCGTGTTCAGGTCAGCGCCAATCGCGCAAGCGCGCCCTCCGCTTTGTTCGATCTGCCGAACGACGGCCTCCGCTTCATTTTGTCTTTTTCCATAATGCACGGCGACAAAAGCTCCCTCCTGCGCCAGACGCAATGCGATACTGCGGCCAATTCCCCGGCTTGCCCCGGTGACTAAAGCGACTTTGCCTTCCAACCTATTCATGTCTTCATCTCCTTGTCCGAATTCAAGTATAGTTATATCACAACACATCATTTGAAATGTTGCTCTCCTATTCGGTTCCAAGGGGAAGGCTACTTTTAGTCAATTACAGCCGGGACAATCCATTCCTTAATCAGTGTCCACCTGTCACGGGGATGAATAATGAATTCCGATGCGATGGCTACGACCAGGTCTTTTTCCGGAATGCAGCAAATGACATTGCCGCCATCGCCTAGCGCTGAGTATGCAGAAACTCCGTCCTCTTCGCGTAACCACCATAGATAACCGTAGTTATGGGGGTTCATCGCTGTCGATTCGTCAATCCAGGCCTCGGAAACAATCGGATGATTGTCCCAACGGCCGCGGTTCAGGTATAGAAAACCGAAACGAGCCATATCGCGGGGAGTTAACGTAAGTCCCCATCCTCCTGTGGAGTTGCCGTTCGGGTCGTTAACCCACCCTTTCACATTTTTCCCGAACAAATCCTCAAACCCGAATGATTTCATTTCGTAATCCGGGATTTCCTGCATGCCGACCGGTTTAAACAAGTGTTCGTTGGCAAACGCGCGGGCACTTGTTCCCGTGCTGCGAGTGAGGATGGCCGAAAGCAGGTGCGCCCCTGCGGTGGAATACTTAAACGCCCCTATACTTCCTTGTTGGCCCAGCATATCCAGCGTATATTTTATCCAGTCGGGCTGCATGCACATCTTGTCCAGCGGTTCGTGCCAGTCCTCAAACGGATAGGGAGCCGTCATCGTGAGAAGATGGCGTATGGTAATTTCGCGTTTCTGCCGATCGGCAGCATCGGGAACATATTCAGGGAAAAAATCCAGCACCTTCTGATCTACATCTTTAATATATCCTGCATCGATGGCAATACCGATGAGGGCGGATAGTATGCTTTTCGTTACAGATGCCACATGGTGCGGATCGTTCGGACCATAGCCGTTATAATAACTTTCATAAGCGATGTATCCATTCCGCACAACAACAATACCGTTGATATTGCTGTACTCGGATCTTATCGTTGATTCAAGCGCTGAAAGCTGTTTAGAGTCCATACCCAAGGCTGCCGGGTCTGTGACTTGCCATTGTGCCGTTGGCCAGTAGTTTCTTTGCATGATAGGCACCTCTCTATTTTTTCTTTATGGGAAAATATACCTCGGTCACCATTTCCTCAGGACCGGCGGCTTGATAGGGGTCGGTTACATACACTTCATAGGGGGATTTCACCAAGGCATATCCTTCGGTTTCCATCCATTCCCTCAGCTTGGCGTACAACGACGTCAATTCCGGATAGGAACCCTTTAACACAGATTTCGCACAAAGGCCTCCGGGCAAATCTCTCGTTCCTTTTACAGGCTCCTTGATCGGGATGGCAAACTCGGTATCATTGCCGGCAGGATTGTATTCAGGGCTGTGATAAATCGTCATTGGCGTGCCGAGCAAGGTGAGTTTTTCCGTAGCAATCCTTTCATAGAGCCTGCCAAAATACTTTCCATAGCCTGCAGCATAGTCATCACGACTCAACATCTCGCGCATATAAAGGATATTCATGGGCCGGGTTTCAACAAGCTGTACTTCGATCTTGTCAAGGTATGACATCACAGGGATGCCCTTCTCCAGGTTTAAAATATCATTGCTCATTTGGTTCAGGGTATACTCCAAAGCGTACAGCCTTCTCTGAAGCTCCCTTCTCTTGCGATGAAGGGCGGAACAAAGCTTCTCTTCGGATTGATCCTCTTCCAATTCCAGAACAGCTCTGATTTCTTCCAGAGAAAAATGATAAGATTTCAAACGATTGATAAAGAGCATCTTTTTTAGCTGCCCGATGGAATAATAGCGATAGCCGTTTTCAGGATTAATCTCATCGGGATGAATTAATCCGATTTCCTCATAATACCGAAGCGTTTTTGTCGATACTTCGCATATCTTCGAGAATTCTCCGATCGATAGCAAAAGGTCACCTCCATTCTTCCCATTTTGATACGAACTTCGTTCCATTTCACTGTACAGCTTACCCTAAGGGCAAAGTCAACGGCAAAAAATAAAACGACCGTTTCCCGGTAGAATACCGATAAACGGTCGTGATATACATGAGTTCAGCCCATCGCTTCCAGACTTTCCGGAAGTATCTGCCCGCCATCGACGACGATCGTTTGGCCTGTAATAAAGCCGGCCTCCTTCGAAGCCAAAAAGATAGCGGCGTAAGCGATATCTTCGACGCTTCCGAGCCGCTTGAGCGGAATGGACGCCGTCATCGACTGCAAATATTGGTCTCCGAGACCTTCCAGCCCTTCCGTCATAATGTTGCCGGGCATCACGGCATTAATCGTAATGTTGTAACGAGCGAGCTCAAGCGCCGCACTGCGCATGAAACCAAGCTGAGCAGCTTTGCTCGCGCCGTAATGCGACCATCCGGCATAGCCGGTGACCGGCCCCGTAATCGACGAGGTAACGATGATCCGGCCGTATTCCGCTTGCTTCAGGAAGGGCAGGCAGGCCTGAAGAGAAAACAGCGTCCCGCGTGCATTCGTGTTCATCACTTCATCCCACTGCTCGCCGGTCATCTCCTCAATCGGCGCATTCGGGAAAATCCCGGCGTTGGCGCACAGCACGTCAATTCCTCCGAACATACCGGCTGTCTCGTCCGCAACGCCCTTCATCGATTCCAAATCGGCGACGTTGCCTTCGAAGGCATGAGCAACGCCCCCGTTCTCCCGGATTTCCACCGCGGTTTCCTCCGCTTTCGCCAGGCTGCGTGCGACAACTGCGACTTTCGCCCCCTTCTCGGCGAAGGTTCTGGCGATTCCTTTGCCGATTCCTTTGCTCGCTCCGGTCACGACGACCGTCTTATTCTTCAGTGGCGTCAGCATGCAATAACACTCCTATTCTCTTGAAGTATGAGCTGCTATTTTTTCCATTACTTGGTTACCCTATGATCGTACTACAAATCCAAATGCGGAGGCAATAGAAGGAATCACACTGACTTGATGAGCAGCTTTATTTCGTAACGCAAAAAGACCGCGGATCACGCGGTCTTACACTGAAAAGAAATGCATGCCAAGCTTATTCTTCTGGCAGCTCCACGTTATGATAAACCTGTTGAACATCTTCCAGGTCTTCGAGAGTATCGACCAATTTCTCGAACTGCACCAGAGCGTCTCCCGAAAGAGTCACATAATTTTGCGCCAGCATCGTCTGTTCTGCAACGATAAATTCCGTAATGCCCGCCTGCTTGAACGCGGATTGTACGGCATGAAACTGATCCGGCTCGGCATAGACGATAACCGAATCCTCTTCCTCCGCAATATCCCGAACATCTACATCCGCCTCCATCAATAGCTCCAAAACTTCGTCGGATGTCTTCCCCTCGACCCCAAAGACGGCCGTCGGGCTGAACATATAAGTTACTGAGCCGCTGACTCCCATGCTTCCGCCGCTTTTATTGAAAGCCGAACGTACGTCCGCGGCAGTACGATTTACGTTATTGGTGAGCGTATCGACGATGATCATGGCGCCGCTCGGACCGAATCCCTCATAGCGGAGCTCCGTATAGCTCTCTTCCGAGTTTCCTTTCGCCTTCTCGATCGCACGGTCGATGATCGCTTTCGGTACGTTGTATGTTTTGGCTCGTTCGAGCACGAATTTTAAAGCTTGATTGGATTCCGGATCAGGTTCACCCTTCTTCGCCGCGACATAAATCTCAACTCCGAACTTCGCATAGACCCGACTCGTGCTGGCGTCCTTCGATGCTTTTTTCTCTTTAATATTATTCCACTTACGTCCCATACTGGTACCCGCTTTCTCTTTCTTATTTTTTTTCCTTACCCTATTATATTGAATAAAGCGGTATTTGGACAAGTTTCGCGCATCTCGGAATTAAAAAAAGCCGCAATATGCGACTTTTTTCATATCATTTAGATCCCTGCCCAGACGTCCTTGGCATAGCTGCCGTTCGACTGAAGGTGCTCCAACCATTTTTCCGCTTCTTGTGGTTCAACCCCATGGACGGCCTGGTAAGCTTTCTTCAGCTCGTTTTCGACATCGGGCGCCATTTTGCTGCCGTCACCACATACGTAAAGCCGTCCTCCAGCATCAAGAATGCGGATTAACTCAGCTGCATTGTCTGCCATCAAATGCTGTACGTACGTTTTGGATACGCCTTCCTTGCGGGAAAAAGCCGTATGAAGCGTAACCACGCCGTCTTTTTCATACTGATCAAGCTCTTCGCGGTAAATATAATCGGCTTCGTTCCTGCAGCCGAAATACAGATGGGCTTCGCCTAGCGATTGTCCTTCCCGCTTCAGCTGCGCTCGGGCCTGCAGGAACCCGCGGAATGGCGCTACCCCTGTCCCCGGCCCTACCATAATCACGGGAGTCTGCGGATCGTCGGGGAGCTGGAAGCCGGATTCCGGCGTACGGACGAACATGACGATGTCGTCTCCCGACTTGCGATCTGCCAAGTAATTCGAGGCGACTCCGATATATTCCCCTTGTCCGCTCCATGCCGGACTACGGACGACACCTACCGTAATGCTGGCCCGACCTGCGTTCATTCGGGGGGAACTGGATATCGAATAATATCTGGGTTTGAGCGGAGGCAGCAGCTCCAAAAACTTCGCAAATGGAATTTCGCAGGCTTCGTATTTTTCAACAAGGTCAAGCATTGTGATCCGTTTCTTCAATATCTGCTCTTCGTAGGTCCCCTCTTCTAACAAAGCTTCCAGTTCGCGCTTATGCGGAGGACAAACCGTAAAAGCGGCAACCTCACGGATCTGGGTTCTGGTTGCCGGCTCCTGCAGCTCCACATTATGGCTAAGTAGGTCCGAGAGCGATGCGGGCCTGTCTAAAGGCAGATGGGATGCGCTGACCCCGCTGGCCGTCAAAATCACTTGATCCTTCTCACTCAAGCCAAACCGTCGCAGAATGCGGTCGACATTTTCTTTTCTGTTGCTTGGAAAGACGCCAAGGTGATCGCCCTCTTGATACGTAACCTCCTCCGGCAACTCGATCTCGATATGCCGCGTGCTGCGTTCGCTGCCAAGCTGCTGAAGCTCGCGGTTTTCCGCCACTGTCGCGTGAACCGCATCGTACGATTGAGCGAGAGGCGTCTCGGCAAAGCCGCTGACAAACTGAATGTTCAGGGTGTTCCGTTCTTTTTCCGCATTTTCGTTCAGTTTGAGATCGAACGCCTTCATCGCATCGGTCCACATTTGACTTTTCCACGCTTCAAACTGCTTTTCGAAGTCGCCGCTCGCATCAGCCTCCCCGCGCAGGGAGAACCTTGTCGCTCCTTTGGCGGCGAGTTGCTCGTCAATAAATCTCGGCACCTCTTGATACGTCGAGGCCCAGTTGTGGTCCCCGCAGCCAAATACGGAATAATGCACCCCGCTAAGCTCTCCCGCTTCAACCTGCTCCAGCCATTGAACGAACTGTCGCGCATTGCCCGGCGGTTTCCCGTTATAGGAAGAGGTGATGATGATTAAAGCGCCTTCCTTCGGCAAATGGCCCAACCGATCGTTCAATGCCGCCGCTTCGCTTCGAATGCCGTGCAGTCGTGCGAGGTCCGCCAGTTCTTTTGCTATACGTTCTGCGGTTCCCATATTAGAGCCATAAAGCACAAGCAGCGGTCTGTTGTTCACTCCGATGACGGAAGCTTGCTGCGCTTGTTTTTCAGGGCTGGAAGCTTGGGCAAGGTCTTCTCCCGGTTTGTCGGGATGCGCAGCGGTTATTTTCCTGTCCCGCAATTGAACGCGGATCTTGAAATCGTCCGGCTTCAGCGTCAGCGTTTGTTTGACTTTCAACTGGTAGTTCAAAGGATCGAGCAATTGAAATTGCTGGAGGATCATCCCGAGCACCAAAGTCGCTTCGTGAAGCGCAAACTGCATGCCGATACAGGCTCGCTGCCCGTTCCCGAACGGTTTATAGGCATGGTTCGGCACTTTGGCAGGGTCTTCAAACCGTTCCGGCCGGAATTGTTCCGCATCGTCCCCCCATACCCCTTTATCCCGGTGAAGCTTGGGCAAAACAATGGAGACGGCCTCGCCTTTCTTAATCGGATACTTTCCTCCGATGACGGTGTCTTCCTTGGCGAACAGGCTAAATTGAGGGGCGGTCGGCCATAAACGCAAAGACTCGTTTAAAATCATTCGGATATATTTCAGCTTCAGAACTTGTTCGTAGGTTGGCGTTGCGCCTGTCAGCACTTCATCCACTTCGGCGTAAGCCTTTTTTAATACTTCCGGATGCTTTAATAAAAAGTAAATCGTAAATGACAGCAGTCCGCTTGTGGTTTCATGGCCCGCGATCAGGAACGTGATAATTTGGTAACGAATATTTTGATCGTCCAGCTGTTGACCGGTCTCGGGATCTTTGGCGGTCAGCATTCGGGCGAGCAAATCGGTTTCTCCCTGATCCCCTTTTGCCTTACGCTCGGCGATGATTTTATCGACCAAGGAGAACATCGATTGAATATCTTGCTCGTACTGGCGTTTGGTTTTCACCATCAGCATGTTCTGAATCGGCAGCCTGTTGCCGTAATGCATCGCTTCATCCAGAGAGCGAACCATACTGACAATAAAAGGATTTGGCGTTTCTCTGTAGTAGCTGTTGAAACGATAGTTAAATCCGCATAAGCCTATAGTATCCAGGGTAAGCCTTGTCATATCGTCCGGAACGTCGATGCTTTCGTCCGGATTGAGGCGCGCCCATTTCTGGACAAGCTGCACAGCGATATCCACCATCATGTCATGGTAGCCCTTCATGGCTTGAAGGCTAAAGGAAGGCATCAGAATCGCATGCGCCTTTTTCCAGTTCGGCTCTTCCGTCAGACTTGTGAATAGTCCGTCTCCAGCAAAATCGCGTACTTTCAGCAGATGCCCTATCGCTTTGTCAAAACGCGATTCATCGCATACATCGGCCACCAAGTCGGGTCCCGAGATGATATAAACGGATCTTCCCAATGCCTCGAAACGGAAAATAGGACCGTACTCGTCAGCAAGCTTACAGAAAGATAACGTAGGCGAATCCTTATCGATTAACGGAATATTTCCTAGAACGCCATAGGTTTTGGGCTGGGGGATCGGCATCAGATTTTCCATAAAGAAACCTCCCTCTTTTTGTAGTTAATATTCCCCAACATCGGTAACAAAAATTACCCTAACCTTCGAAAACTTATTCGAAAGTATGGGTTTATTTTAACCGCGGCGATCCATAATATCCAATATATAATTGAACATCAATTCATTACATTGAAACAATGAATGGGGTCAGGCAATGGAACTGCAGCAGCTTCGCTATTTTCAAACCGTAGCCCGATTGGAGCATATGACACAAGCAGCCGAGGAATTAAACATTACCCAACCGGCGCTGAGCAGAACGATCTCCCGATTGGAAGAAGATATCGGCGTTCCTCTATTTGAAAGAAAAGGACGTCATATTCGGCTGAATCGATATGGCGAAATTTTTCTTGCCCATCTGGAGCGGTCGTTTCTGGAGCTGGATCAAGCCAAGAAGAAAATCAATGACATGGCGCGGATCGAAAATCTCTCGGTCTCCATTGCTACCACAAACGTCAGTCTATTTCCGAGTCTGGTATCGGCTTTTCTCCGTCAATACCCGGATATTCGGATACGTCAGTATTTGCGAAGCGACATCAATATGTATCAATTGCTGGAAAAAGGCGAGATCGACATGTGCATTTCTTCCGAGCTAATTGAAGGCCCCGATGTCCAATGGGACCCTTTATTTTCGGAAGAGTTACTATTGCTGGTGCCGAGAGAAGAGCGCTTTGTTCATCGTCGGGAAATACGACTAATGGAAGTCGCCGACGAAAGATTTATTAGCAGCAACACGAGCTACGATTCGTCGAATTGGCTGGAAAAGCTTTGTCGGCAAGCCGGCTTTGCTCCGAAAATTTCGTTCGAGGGAAATGATTCTATTGTCATCGGAGAAATGGTGAGCCTCGGTCTTGGCATCTCATTTATCCCGAAGCCCCTTTGGGAAAAATTCTCCGAACTCTTAAAGGATCGGCTTCATGTTCTTACCCTAACCGAGCCCCATTGCACCATGACTACCGGCATATCGAGAATCATGGGCCGTTATCTGCCGACAGCGGCGCACACCTTCTATAGCTTCGCGATTCAGCGAACTTGGGATGACAAAAATGGACATCCCGTCTTTTGAAAACGGATGTCCATTTAAGATGCGTGATATTCGCTTATCTGCGTCCCCGAAAGGTGCGGCGCAAGTCGTCAACCCACTGGTCCGGAATTTCCCAGGGGATGAAGTGACCGCCGCGGTCGTGAACGGCGATATTGATATGGTTGTACCAGGACGCGCGGTCACTGTCCAGAAAATTCTGTACTCGATTTTCGGTCGTGACACCCGGCGGATTCTCGTAACCTACAAAAGTAATACCTGTGGGCGCCTCAATGACAGGCCAGCGATTATGAGAGGGTATCCATGGATAACGGTTATTGTTCGCGTAGACGCGAATGGAGGTTTCGATGGTGTTGTTCACCCAGAAGATCGTCGCGTGTGTAAGTAAATCGTCCTTCGAGAAGACACTCTCAATGTTACCGCCATTGTCGCTCCATTTTGCCCATCGCTCCAAAATCCATGCAAGCATACCTGCCGGTGAGTCGCTCAGCCCGAAGGCGAGCGTACTCGGATCGAGCACGTGTACGGCGAGATGCGACGCGAAGCGACGATCAAACTTCAAGATCTCGTTCCGTATGCTTTCAGGGATATGGTCAGGAATTGGTTGCCCTCCGGAGAAATCCCAGGCGCGATCGCCGTTGAAAAAGCTCAGCTTTAGCGCAGACCCGATATGTATTGCGTAGAGCTCGTCACTATATTTGTGCCCCAGTTGACCGGTCACGAGAGCACCTACATCGCACCCCCCTGCCGCGTATTTCGCATAGCCGAGAGTATCGGTCATTAGCGTATGCCAAAGATCGGCGACCTTCCAGAAGTTCATGTCCGGATTGTTCGGCAGCGGCGTCGAGAAACCGAAGCCTGGAAGAGATGGCACGATCACGTCGAAGGCCTCCGCGGGATCTCCCCCGAATGCGCCGGGGTCGGCAAGCGGATCGATCACTTTGGACCAATGCCAGAACGTCCACGGCCAGCCGTGCGTCAAAATCAGCGGAATCGGGTTCGGTCCTACGCCGGGCTTGCGCATAAAATGCACGGGAACGCCATTAACGTTTACCTTGTAATGCTCGTAGACGTTGATCGCGGCCTCGGATTTGCGCCAGTCGAATTCGTTGATCCAGTAGTCGACCAGTTCCTCAAGGTAGCGCCGGCTGACGCCGTAAAACCAGTCGTCGTTACTGGCATCGAGGGGCCATCTGGTCAATTTCAGCCGGGTTCTCAAATCTGCCAGCAGATCGTCCGGCACGTAGATAGGAGTCGGTTCAAGCGCGAAAAGAGATTCTGTCACGAGTACTCCTCCTTGGACCATTGGAATGTAGTTCAGGCTAAGCGTTTCCGAACTCGGCAAGGCGCGTCAATGCGGGCAGCGCGGATGCTATAGCTGCTCTTTCCTCTGGAGAGAGCCTTTCAATAAGCTTGGCGATTCGCATTATGCGTTCAGACCGGCGTGAATCGATGACGCTTGCTCCCTGGGGGGTGATGTGGATAAGCACTGCACGACCGTCGCTCGGATCGGGACGGCGCTCAACCAACCCATCGCGCTCCAGCCGAGTCACCAGCTGCGTAATTGCGGACTGCGTTACCTGTTCCGTCGCAATCAGCTCGCTCAGCCTCATCGGGCTTCTAAGGGAGAGTGTGTGTAACACGGATAGCGTGGTGAAGCTTAGCTTTTCGATAGACGGCATCCGAATGAATAGCCTCGTCAATTCTTCGAACGCCATAGCGAAGTCGCTAACGTTCAGTTCTGTTAAGTTCGTTTTAGGTTCCATGGACAAAATTATATCATCAACTTATATAAATGTCTAATGTAAATCCATTTTTTTGACGGATGAATCTTGCTATTCATGATAATCATCCATACGGCTCATGAAGTGCAAACGTACAATAGGGTAATGTTTAATCCGTTACACTTATGAATTTGGAACCGTCCTCCAACAAGTTCGCATATCTGGAGAGTGATCTGGATGAAAATCGATATTGGCTGCGGCCTGAATAAGCATCCGGGCTTTTGGGGAATCGATAACAGAGCTCTTCCCGGAGTCGACTTGGTGTGCGATTTGAATGCTCCCCTTCCCCTCCCCGATAATTGTGTCGAATTCGTCATGGCCAGCCGCTCCCTCCCCTATGTTCATCACTTTGAATCCGTCATGGCAGAGTTATACCGATTGTGCATTCATAAAGCCGTCGTCTGTATTTTGGCTCCTTACGCTCATAGCTTTGCTCATATATCCAATCCGTCGCTCAAGCACAAATTTGATGAGTATACGCCGCGCTATCTTACCGCTTCCTTCTTCCAGCCCTCTCAGGGAGCTATTTGTCCCGAGCTGTACGCTTATTGGCCGGAAACGCCTCCGCCCTACGACTTTCGTTTGCTGCGTATGGAGCTGTTTTATCAGGTGCCTTTTGTCCCGCCGCTCTATGAGCCCGAGGAGCTGGAAGTTTTGAATACGCTGCAAGCCAATGTCGTGCAGGAGATCATGTACCATTTCGTTGTCATTAAAGAGCCCGTATCGGACGATGAGCTGGAGCAGATGAGCCGCGGCGTCCTTCCCGAGCCGAATCATGCGGCGGATCTGCGCCGTGAGTACCATAACTTTTGAGATCGTTGTTCACCCGATGGATGAATGGAATGCTTATACAAAACAACAAAACCTCCCGTCTCGCTTACGTCAAGCGGGATTGGAGGTTATTGGCCGTCTCGTCAATAATATACGAAAAATGAGGATTGCTGGAATGAAAACTCTCCTGGAACAATCCCCAGAGCATCGTTTGGATATAGTCACTTCCTATTCCGGTTTAATCCAATACACACAGCGGCTGTCGCCTTTTAAAATATGCTCGCCTCTTGTGATCTCAATCCCGTCGCCAAGGATGCGTTGGAACATGTCCAATTCCTTCTTGCAAAGTCCGGTGCATGCTTTCGCCGCCTCGCAAATCGGGCAATGCTTCTCTACAAGGCAAAAGGAGCCGTCGGAGTTCTCGATAACATCGGCCATATATCCTTCAGCCGTTCGCGATTCCGCAAGAGTCTTTAATTTTTCCTTGAGCGGCAGGCTCGCCGGCACTTTGTTCCGGTAGTCCTCCAGTTGTTTACGATTACGGATTTCCAGCAGTTTCTCCAAGCCTTCGTCTCCGAACGCTTCTTTCATCGATTCGATCAAACTGACTGTAAGATCGGCGTACCCATCAGGAAACAGCCGATTTGCCTCGGAAGTAAGCGTCCACATCTTCGCAGGCCGCCCCATCGTTCGCGATTCTTCCTTGAAGGTGACCAGCCTTTGCTCCTGCAGATCATATAAGTGCTGCCTTATCGCCATCGCGGTCACCCCAAGCTGGCTGGCCAAGCTTAAAGCGTCCATAGAGCCGTTGTGTTTGAGCAGTTTCACAATGGCTCTTCGTGTTCTTTCGGCACCTTCTTTTGCGTGTGAATTCTCTTTTTTCATTTCATTCACCTTTAATCTGATCCCTTAAGCAGAACGTGATCTGCCCAAAAGAGCAGTTCCCTTTACTGCCATTTTGATTCTAGGTATCCATCGAAATATGATCCCATTCTTCATTGCGGTGACCTATGATCCAGAACAACCCACGGCGTCTTTCTAAAACGACGCTTTCGTTCATGCCGGCCGGAGCTTCCTCCCCTTTGATTCGGCTGTTGACGCACGCCCAGTGAAGCCGATAAATTTTGTCAGCCTCATCCAACATTTCTTCCTCGCTGCGCAGCGCGGTTTTGAGAACGAATTGTTCGAACGTTTCGCAGCTGGAGACGACCTCAATCGCATAGTCACAGTCGCATACTTGATCGGGAAAATCAAGCGTCTCCACAAGACCCAGTGCCCAAATAAGCGCCCAATACGCTTCATATTGCCAGGAAATATTAATCGCCTCTTCCCTAGCCGGCTCATCATCCTGCAATAGCTTTCTTTCGTTCTCCGTGAGGTACTCTTCCACGCCAAATTTTTGCAGCATGCCCGTGAAAAAGTCTCTCGACCCCTGAATATCTTCGCCTTGCGCCACGTCGCAAGCGAATTGGATGACGATTAATAAGGAGACCGCTCTTCTTGCGATGTCTTCCTTTGTTTTAAACCGGCATTGCCCCAAGGGCGGAAGCTGCGGCAGTCCGTGAATAAACGGAACCCCTCTTTCACTTAAATAGGCGATGGTCTTGTTTTTTCGTTGTTCGCCTTCCTCGGATGTGATTTCAGGGCCTAGCACCTTTCTGGTGCAGGCGTGAGGCCTGAAGTTAGACGGGCCCGATGTACCGTCGGGATACACAATAACCTCTCCCGCTTGATCAAGCAAAATTCCGTTCGGCAAAAAGCCGATTCCTCCGATTCGCGACAGCAGCCCCGTAAATAATTGCTGCTGCCCGTCGGTTATGTCCTTCTCCGTTTCGATCGCAAGCATCGTATTTAAGACGGATATTTGCGTCATGACCAGTCCTTTGAGGTTTTCGTCTTCAAACGGAATGCGATCGTAGAATCCCATCATCCCGGGAATATTGTTAGCGAAATAATCGGGATTCGTATCTTCGGACGCAACTCTTATCGTTATTTTATGTTTGCTGAACAGCGTTCTGGACTTGAGAAAATAATCATTCTCGTCTCTCTTGATTTCGTAGCCTTTTGCAAATACGTCCGATATCGTAGTTTCGATATCATCAATGTCGTTCCTGGATGCGAATATCGTGAAGTGTTTCAAGGTGTGTTCCTCCCCAAATCCATCTTTTGCCTATGTTTGAATTTACTCTATATGAGCGTCGAGTTCAATAGATAGTAACGATTATTTTACTCGAAACACTTGACCTTAGGTCTGACCTAAGGTGTATCGTTAACATATTCCAAGCCACATCCTAGGAGTGAACTTGATGAAAAGTGAAATTACGATTAGTGAATTAGCTAAGCTTATGAACGTATCTGTTCATCAAATTCGTTATTTTGAAGAGAAAGGAGTCCTTCAACCTGCTCACACGGATCATAATCAGTACAGAATGTACAGCATGGATCAAATTTATCAGTTAGCGCATATTCTGTTGCTTCGCAAGCTGAGAGTGCCTGTTCAGTCCATCAAAGATTGTATGACTTCCTATTCCGCGGATCAATATCGCCAGCTTCTTCATCATTCCTTGCGGGAAATCGATGCGGAACTGCTGCGGCTCCAAGAGCTTCAGCAGTTTATCAAAAAAGTTTTGCACGAACAACAAAGCTTTAGCTCGCAGCCCAATCCGTACCAAATCAAGCGGCGTGATACCACTTATCTGGCACGTTGGATTGAACTGGATTCGCACACGAGGCTGAATGCCGCACGATTGGCTGAGCAGACGAAGCGCGTTCCGAACTTGTTCGAATCAGACATTCATTATGTATACGACAGTTCGAGCACCGTTGCCTTATACCTGGAAACGCAGGCGTCTGGCGATTTGCGCTTGCCTGGCGGCGATTACCTTTCCATACAGAGCCTTGTGAATGAAGACGAAGATCTTGAACCGTTGATCGAACAGTTTCACGGCTATGCCGCTGCGCAATCTTATGTCACCACAGGTCCTCTGATTCTCATTGAAAAATCTTATTTATCCCTATTTAGCGAAAACAAGCTGCACTACGAGCTGCTGGCCTTAATCGAACCGGCTGCAAAATCCGAAAGGAGGCATGGAACATGACGGCAGCATCTATAACGATTGAACCTATGCAGGCCAAGTATAATCCACAGGTCGGCCGATTGCTTGTCCAAGGGTTTGGCGGAAAATTTCAGTGCCTGACGAATATGAACGATGGCGAGCTTGCTCTTTTTTTCGAAAAGCTTCTTGACCATTTTCCTGCCGACCCGGCAAGTCAACGAATGGTCGCCCGGCAGGATGGAGAAGCGATCGGAACCATATCCATCAAATGGAAATCCGAATAGGTTAAGTTTGTACGTCTCAGGTAAAAACCCGCGGGCGAAGCAGCTATACGAGCAATTATTATTCCGTACTCATTCACAATCGAAAAGTTTCGTGTGGCATCTCATATTCAAGGAGTCGAGATGGGATTATATGGTAATGTAATTTGTAAAGGAAACGTTAAAGGGAGATGGAATAGCATGAGTCAATCCATGAGTCAAGCGAAAGAGCGGATAACCGCCCTTGATTTTGCAAGAGCATTGGCGATCTTCGGAATGATTATCGTGAACTATAAGCTTGCCATGCAGGCGGAGAATGGCGGACCGGCATGGCTGCAATCGATAGCTGGTTTGTTTGAGGGACGAGCATCCGCCTTGTTTGTCGTACTGGCCGGCATCGGGATATCATTAATGACCTCGAAAGCGCGAAATTCAATGAACGAGGAGCTCATTCGTCAAAGCCGGAACAGCTTGTACCGGCGAGCCGCTTTCCTGTTTGTAGCTGGCGTGCTTTTAATGCTAATGGGGTGGAGCGCCGACATTTTGCATTATTATGCCGTGTTCATGCTAGTCGCTGCGGTCTTGATCACCGTATCTGACAATAAAATATTCGGTCTGTTCTTGATGATTCTATTAACATCGCAGTTATTTTTAGTCGTATTCGATTACACCCAAGGGTGGGACTCAAGTTTTAAGCAATATACGGGCTTTTGGACGGTAGAAGGGTTCGCTCGCAATCTGTTTTTTAACGGATTCCATCCTGTCTTTCCTTGGTTGAGCTTCTTCCTCATCGGCTTGTGGATCGGCAGAAAGCGTTGGCTGAATAAACAAAACCGATCGAAGGTACTGCTCTATTCGCTGTCGGGAACGGTTGTTTTTGAAACGATTTCTTTCGTTTTGGTCCAATGGAAAACTCCTGCATTCGGTAAGGCGGCCTATTATCTTTTTGGGACGAAACCGATGCCGCCCAACATGCTGTATGTATTATCCGGCATTTGTTCGGCTTTAGCCATTATTGCGATCTGTGTCTATGTGGTCGACAAATTCGAGAAGTCCCCTCTGACACAGGCGATAATCCATACCGGCCAATTATCGTTATCCCATTATATCGGGCACATTGTTATCGGATTAGGACTGCTTGAGACCGTAGGTTATTTAGAAAATGGCAAACTTTCTATCGCCATGTCATATGGTATCGTTTATTTCATGCTCGCCGTCGTTTTTTCGACGGTGTGGAGAAGATGGATGAACCGTGGTCCGATTGAGCTGATCATGAGAAAATTTTGCTGAGGCGGTCGCAAGGCCAAAAGCGAACGACAACTGAACCCCGTTGCTCAATAACTACCAAATCATTCGTATGTAATTTTACAGTAGTGACCATAGATCCGTTATCGGAAACATAGTCTTCAGCTTCATGTCCGTGTCTCTGAAATAAGGCTGCAATAATCCGCGATGAAACAGGAATTTCTTCAACACGTTGGAGATTATCCATCTCATAGGTTATCTTGGATTCATGTATGGTAAAAGGAATTCGCTCACGACAAAGATGGGCCACTGCATTTGGCAAAAATTCAAAAATGGATTTCTGAATGATTACTGCTTCCGGTTTTGTTGAATAATGAATTGAAATCCCCTTTAAACCGGCTTCCCTATCTTCGGGAACGTTTACCCATGGATTGGAACTGTTTGGATCGAATTTCGATTTTATTTTGAAATATAAGTGTCTTAATTCAAGGAAGGTTGAATTATCTACAAATAGAGTCGATTCATGCTCTTCATCGGATTCTTGATGGAACCTTACGATCAGAAGATCCAAACAATTGTTCGTGAAGAAATCGTTTCTTTTAGCTACAATAATATCTTCAAATTGAAATAAGTGGCCCCGGATTAGACTTAAATCGTTAGCGTAAAGCTCGATATCTATTTCATCCTTATTTTGAATCCCTAGATAGGCAAGCACATGCCTTGGAATGGTAATCTGTCCATTTGCTGAAACCTGATAAACATCTTGATTTTTGTTTCCGAATAGAAAAGGTTGCTTCGGTTTAAAGTTTATTTTAACACGCTTGCCCACACCCGACTCGAACTCCTCATATGCAAGTGGAGTTCCTGGCTCGATACGCATCCTTTCTCTGAAATAAATAGGGATTGTGAATAAAATTGGCGCCATATCAACCATAAAATACCTTCCGATCTAAATTATTACCTATATTATACAACGCTAGAATACTAAAAAGCCTCCCTATCCAAATTATTTGGATAGGAGGTTTCCTTATTAAGAATTAGCGTACAGTCCAACGCCAGATCTACTCGCATGTGATATACACTTGCAGACATATTGAAAAACAGAAATATATCGTTTCTTTTATAGACTTAATATGCCTATAATAACTTTTTATGAAAATTCATTCAAGGTTTTCGAAGTTCATTGAAGATAAAAAAAATAGACTGCCGAGACAGTCTACCAATGGATATCATTCATTTAAGCGAGTCACGCGCCCGCCTCTACCTGCCGATGGAAGGCTTCCAGCGCTTGTCTTACCTCGGCGGCCGTATCCAGCGACAATACGCGCTCTGCCAAGGCGGCACACTCGCTTCGATTCACATGGACGAGCACCTTTTTCACCTTGGAAAGCGAAGAAGCGGACATGCTCCATTCGTGAAGGCCCAAACCGACCAATAGAGGGGCGGCAAGCGGGTCGCCGGCCATCGTTCCGCACATCCCCGTCCACTTCCCGTGACGAACCGACGCATCGATAACCTGTTTCACCAATCTGATAACGGCTGGATGGAAGTAATCGTACAAATGGGATACCTTTTCGTTCATGCGATCGACGGCAACCGTATACTGTACCAAATCATTTGTTCCGATGCTGAAAAAATCAACTTCCTTAGCGAAGCTGTCGGCCATCAGAGCCGCGGACGGAATTTCGATCATGATCCCAAGCTCTACCTTATCGGCAAACGGCTTGCCTTCCTGACGAAGCTGTTCGCATGCCTGCTCGTAAATCGCTTTCGCCTCGCGCCATTCCTCCAGCCCCGAAATCATCGGAAACATAATCTTGACGGTTCCATGAACGCCGGCTCTGGCGATGGCCTTAAGCTGGGTAAGAAGCAGTTCTGTTCGATCCAAGCCGATCCGGATCGCACGATAGCCGAGAAAAGGGTTCATCTCCTTCGGCAGCTCCAGGTAAGAAAGCTCCTTATCTCCTCCGATATCCAGCGTACGAATGACGACGGGACGGCCCCGCATCGCTTCGGCCACGGCCGAATACGCTTGATATTGGGTTTCTTCATCGGGCAATTGCGATTGTCCCATGAACAAAAATTCCGTCCGGTACAGCCCTACCGCTTCGGCCCCTTGCTCCAACAGGGACAACGATTCCTCAACCGTTCCGATATTCGCGGCCAGCTCCACCTGAAAGCCATCCTTCGTGACGGCCGCACGATTCGCGTAGGCCTTTAGATCGGCCCATTCCGATTGTTCCCGTTGCTGCTGCTCCCGATACGTTTCGATCGTTGCCGCAGACGGGTTCAGGATGCAATCCCCCACGGAGCCGTCGATAATAAGCTCGTCGCCGTGACCGATAGCTTCTATCCCGTCTCCGATCCCCAAGACAGCGGCGATGCCTAGCGAGTTGGCCAGAATCGCCGTATGCGACGTCTTGCCCCCTACTCGGGTAACAAACCCGAGCACCAGGTTTTTATCCAATTGCACCGTATCCGAAGGGGTCAGATCGTCCGCGACGAGAATGACCTGCTCCCGAATGTCCGAAAGCCCGGTGCCTTGATGATCGGACAATTGAGCGAACAGCCGGTTGCCCACATCGCGAACGTCGGCTGCTCTTTCCCGCATGTACTCGTTCGCCATACTCTCGAACAAACCCGCGACTTGGGTCACGACTTTGTGAACCGCCGTCTCGGCTGACCACTGCTCCCGCACAATCAGATCTTCCATCGGCGGATAAAAGACCGGGTCCGACAAGAAGCTGAGCTGCCCCTTCAAGATCATCGCCTTATCTTCTCCTAGCGTGCTTTGCGCGCGATCAATCAGCGCTTGAAGCTGCTCCGAGCATTTCTCTTTCGCTTTTTGAAGCCGCTGCAATTCCAGGCCGCTATCATCGGTTTTCCTGCTCTCGATATCCGCCAGCCTGACAGGCGAGTAGACGAAAGCCTTTCCGATTCTCACCCCGGCCGATACGCCAAGTCCCTTCAGCCTTTTTTCCGCCATCGATCGTCTCTCCATTTCCTGGCTCTTTGTTCTACGATGCTATACTTCCCCAAAGCCGCTCTCCACCAGTTCGACTAGCGATTCAAGCGCTTCACGCTCATCCGGTCCGTCCGCCGAAAGGGTAACGACAGAGCCTTTCTCCAGTCCCAAGGTCATCAGACCCAGGATGCTTTTCCCATCCGCTTCCGCCGTACCGGATTCCTTATGGAAGTTCACGGTAATTTTCGATTCAAATGTCGTTGCTTTCTCCGTAAACAGCTGGGCAGGCCGAATATGAAATCCGGATGCGTTCCGGATCGTAACCTCTTTCGTTATCATACGCTTGTCTCCTCCTAGATGGTTTGCAATAGGTCGATCAATTGCTGTGGCTCTGTAACGTTCAACAAGCTTTGACGGAACTGTTCGTCAATTAGCTTCCGGGAAAGCGCGATCAAGATTTGCAGATGCTCATTGCCCGCCGCTTCCTCCGGAACGGCGATCATAAACACGATCGATACCGGATTTCCGTCCAGAGACTGCCAATCGAGCGGCTGCGTTAGCTTGGCAAAAGCCAGTCCGGCTTTGCTTACGCCGCCAGACTTTCCGTGCGGAATGGCGACGCCGAAACCGATTCCTGTCGATCCCGTCTCCTCCCGCTTCAGCACGGCGTCCAAATAAGCGGACTTGTCGCGGAGGCATCCCGCGGCTTCGAGTCCGTCAATCATCGCCCGGATACAGCTTTCCTTGTCGGATGCTTCCAGCGGAATCATAATGCTTTGTTCCTGCAAAAGTGCTTGAATATTCATACGTTCATCCTCCTGATGGAATAAGGGTGGTATTGGATAAAATCGGCGATTATTTCAAAACAGGCTTTTTTAATACATTCAATACGATCGCCGTAACGATGGTTCCTGCGACGATCGCTGCGGCATACAAGGCCAGGTGGCTCACCGCGTTCGGAATTGGCAAGACGAAGATGCCGCCGTGAGGCGCACGAAGCGTCGCGCCGAAAAGCATTGATAGAGCGCCCGTTAAAGCGGAGCCGACCATAATCGAAGGAATGACGCGGAACGGATCACTTGCCGCAAACGGAATGGCACCTTCGGTAATGAACGAAATTCCCAGTACGGAGGCTGCCTTGCCGGCATCCCGCTCTTCCTTGGTATACTTCTTCGGAGCGAGCAGAGTCGCTAACCATAGTCCAAGCGGAGGCGTCATCCCTGCGGCCATCACGGCGGCCATTGGCCCGTATACATCGCTGGCCAGTAAGCCTACGGAAAACGTATATGCCGCTTTATTCACCGGTCCGCCCATATCGAACGCCATCATCAGTCCAAGCAAACCGCCGAGCAGGACGGCGTTGGTCGATCCGAGCGATTTCAGCCATTCCGTCAAGCCGTCCATGATCGTCTTCACAGGCTCGCCGATGACGTAGATCATCAGAAGTCCGGTTATGCCGGTCGCCAGAAGCGGAATAATCAGAATCGGCTTTAAGCCTTCCAAGTTTCTGGGCAGCTTGATATAGTCCTTTAACCACTTCGCCACATAACCGGCCAAAAATCCGGCAATGATGCCGCCAAGGAACCCTGCCCCGATTTTGGAGGCCAGCATGCCGCCTACGAGACCAGGAGCAAGACCCGGCTTTTCCGCAATCGAAAATGCAATAAATCCGGCCAATATCGGAACCATGAGCGCAAACGCCGCTCCGCCCCCGATATCCATTAACGCGGCGGCCAGCGTGCCTTTCTCTTTAAACGCCTCGATGCCGAACACAAAGGAAAGGGCAATCAGCAGTCCGCCTGCCACAACCAAAGGAAGCATATTGGATACGCCGGTCATCAAATGCTTATACGCCCCGGTCCGGGAAGCGCTGCGCTGCGCCTTCGATTGCTCCACCTGCTCCCGGTAGTCTGCGGCGGATGCAGCTTGTTTGTTCAACGCTTCGTCAATAAGCCCCGACGGGTCTTTAATAGCCTGAGCTACCGGCACTTTAACAACGGGCTTTCCTGCGAAACGGGATTCCAATACATCCGTGTCAGCCGCCACAATAATCGCATGCGCCTCGGCAATCTCCTCCGGAGAAAGCTCATTCTCCACGCCGACGGCTCCTCGCGTCTCTACTTTCATCGGAACCTGCTTCTCTCTCGCCGCTTTGGCCAAAGATTCGGCAGCCATATAAGTATGCGCTACCCCCGTCGGACATGCGGTCACAGCCAAAATCTTTTTCATATGGAGCGCCTCCTCAACTCATGATCGCAAATGAAATTATAAGGGCCATATTGTCACCTTGCTTACCTTCTCTTCCACTTCGGCAAGCGTACAAACTTCCGTTCCCGGCTTGGAAGCGGTCACCGTTCCCGCCGCCGATGTCCAGCGGGCCATCTCTACAAGCGGCTTCCCTTCCAGCAGGCAGTACACCAGAGCGGCCACCATGGAATCGCCGGCGCCGACCGTGCTCAGAGGTACAATCGGAAACGGCTTGGCGCGTACCGCTTCCGTTTCGCTGACCAGAATCGACCCTTCGGCTCCTAAAGAAACGGATACGTAAGCGATTCCTTTGCCTGTGAGCCTTCTTGCAGCGGAAACAATCTCCGTGTCACTTTGGAAGGTTTCTTTAAAAAGCGCTTCCAACTCGTGAATGTTCGGTTTGATCGCATACGGAACAGCCTCAATCCCGTGCCTGAACGGATCTCCGTCGGCATCCAGCACCGTCCGGGCTCCGGCGCGATTCGCAATCTCGATTAACGTGTTGTACGTATCGTCCGGAACTCCGGGCGGCAGGCTGCCTCCCAAGACGACAATCGAAGCGTTGCGGACTGCGTCGGTATACCTCTCAATGAACTCATGCAGCGCTTTCCGGCTGACCGTAAAGCCCGCTTCGTTGAGCTCGGTCGTTTCTTGGGTGCATTCGACGTATACTTTCAGATTGGTTCTGGTCTCGCCTTCCGTCTCGATAAAATAGCTGGGGATGCCCAGTCCGGTAAGCTGTTCGGTAACGATCTTTCCCTGGTGGCCGGCCGTCAGCCCCCATGATGCCACGTCGACGGAAAAATGCTTGAGCGCTTTGGCGACGTTGATTCCTTTGCCACCGGCGTCCGTCCTCCACGCTTTAATCCGATTTAATCCGCCGCTCACGAACTCTTCAATCGTTACGGTTTTGTCCAAAGCCGGATTGAGGGTGACGGTAAGAACTTTAGAGCTCATACCCTCTCGCCCCCCACATGGATAACCGTCACCGACAGGCCAGCCGCCTCCAGCTCCTCTCGCGCATTGTCCGGCAATCCGTCGTCGGTGATCCAGTGGTCGATCTCCGGAAGTTCGGCCACTTTGGCAAACGAAACTTTTCCGAATTTGCTATGGTCCGCAAGCAAAATCACCTGTTTGGCCGAGCGAAGAATACTTTGCTTCGCCGAAGCTTCCAATATATTCGGCGTCGTCAGCCCGATCACCGGGTCCAGCCCGTTGGTTGCCAGGAAGGCTTTGTCCACATAGATCGCTTTCAAAGCTTTCTCCGTCAACGGCCCGACCATCGCGAGCGTTTCATGACGAAGCGACCCGCCGGTTAGCACGAGATCCACACCCGGATGCGTGAGCAACTCTTGCGCGGCCATGACCGAATTGGTCACCACGGTTAATTGCTTGAAAGCTTTCAGTTCCTTGGCCAAATAATAAGTTGTCGTGCCGGAATCCAGAACAATCGTATCCCCTTCCTGGATCATGGCCGCGGCGGCTTTGGCGATCGCCTCCTTCTGTGCCCGGTAGCTGTCTTCCTTCTCGATGAACGGCGGCTCCGAATTATCGTTTACCAGCGCTACCGCTCCCCCATGCGTGCGGCGAAGCTGGCTGCTCTCCTCCAGAATCTTCAGATCCCTGCGGACGGTCGATTCGGATACTTGAAACTGCTGTGCCAGTTCCTGCACCGAGGCTCGTTCCCGCGTTTGAACGTAATCGGCGATTTTCTGCTGACGTTCCTCCTCAAACAACATTCGTGCCCCTCCCTCTACGCTGCGTTCACATGCTCATTTTTGACTGAAATTTCATCGATGTTTCTCATTTATGATTGTATATGATTATTTATGATTTGTACAGCGCTTACTTTTGTCTAAATTATTAATTATCAGTCGCAAATGAGCATTAATGTGCAAAGGCAGCAAAAATGCCGTTCCCTTCATCCCCCCCTGCTTCCTCTTGTTCCAAATTCGACGATTCGGGCATTCACTTTAACCTCAATCGAAGCTTCGCTAAATGTAGAATCCCAGTTCTCTTTCACTTTGTTCCATACCTGAGGATATTCGACTTGCAGCCGTTTCCCGAACCCGGCGGCATCCAGCCTCAGTTTCTTTTGCATTTTGACCAGCACTCTTTTAAGCGAAGACTTAATCGACGCTTCTGCCGCCCGCTCCGCCCTGGCGATAAATTTTTCTTTAAAAGCATCGTCCGAATCGACCCAATCTTCCCTCAGCCTTCCTTCCGTCTTAATTTCCACCTGAAAGGAGATTCGCCCGTCCTTGTGCCTGGGCTTGATGCTTCTTGCGAACTTGCGGACCTCATAGACGATCTTTTCCCCGCTGATCGGGTCCGTTCCTTCGATAATTCCCGTTCTCTTCTTCTCCCCCTTCAGCCAGTTCAAGCCAACCGTCTCTTCCTCATCCAACCAACCGGCCATTCTGGCATCCTTTCCCCGGATCACGGCGGCCCCGGACAGCGTCGTTTCTTCTCGCGCTGCAGTTACCCATTGAATGACGAAATTTTCTTTTTTCGTTAAATTTTCGGACAGATCTCCAAGCTTCATGATCGGAGGGATACGCAGCGTCTTGCGGAAGCCTTCTACAAGTCCCCTTAAATTCAAAGCCGGATTCGCCACGATGCCTTTCTTTTCTAGTACGGTTCTTGTTTTTCCCTCGCATACCAATACACGGATCGACCGTCTCGCCTCCGGGTTGCGCAGCAAGAAGTTGATGATATCTCTCAAATCAAAGCTGCGTGCCACCTCTTCGCTGATGAGAATAACTCTCAGATGCTCATAACTGGGAGTGCGGGACAAGCGCGTTGATAAACCGTTAATGTTGTCAAATACGACCCTTCCCTCGCTAAAGACGTTTATATAATCCTTTTGTGCTGAAACCCCCTCTTTTGCGGAAAATTGCTTGGGCACGGCAAAATGATGCGTCATGGCGATTCGCTCAGCCTTGCTTTGTTTACCTTCGGGCATCCCTTTCTCTTGATTCGTTGCTTCATGGGAAGGCATGTCAAAGCCGATGCCCAGCACGATCCCTACGTCCTCGATCTCTATCCGATCCCAGCAACCCGTCATGGACACAAGAAATAGACTTGCCGAAAGCAAGCGCAGCCTTCTAGCCGTTCGCATGGCCTTTCCCCCTCAACTTGACGAAGATCCAGAAGTAGAGCGGCATGATCACAATAATGAACAAAGCAAAGTCATTAAGAAAATTGCCGAAACGTAGTACGTTGTTTAATGTTTTCGGCATCATGGCAACGAGATAAACCACTGGGAACAGGAGGTAAATAAAGGTTCGGTAATTTGTTCGGAATAGATGCCCTAACCCGAGGCTTGCCACATAATAGTACGGAACAAAAGTCGCATACATCGAGATGACCCAAAGCACGGAGAACAACGACTCGAACCGCTCGAAAAATCCTCCCGGCAATTCGATGTCCTTGGCTACGGACATGGTTGGCCAGGTCAGCGTCTTAACTTCGTCTACCGTGAGCGTTCCGATTGAAATTAAAACGGTTAACGTATACAGAGGAATCACGATGCCGATGCCTGTCAGCATGGATTTTACGACGTCCCGGGGCTTCTTCATAAACGCGCTTAAAACCAACATAATCTCGAAGCCGCTGTAAGCGAACGTCGAAGACGGTATCCCTTTCCATACCGGCGTGAATCCTTCTGCCAGTACCGGCCGTATATTGTCCAGTTCGAACTCCTGAAAGCTGAACGCGATCAGCGTAACGAGGATGATTGAGATCACGGGAAAAAATAGCTCGATCAAGCGCGCAATCGGGTTGATTCCTCCTATGGCGAGATAAACCCCAACCATCATAAAGACAAGGATGATAAACGCAATCGGGGTTTTATCCAGCAAATACATGTGGATCACCTCGCCCATGACACGAGCCAAATACCCGGCAGATATCGTAAAATAAGCGCTCAGCAGGACAATATGAACCGCGCCTATCACCTTGCCGAACACCGTTTGGCTGAATTCGAAAAACGTTTGTTTGGGAAAACGCTGGTTTAGTTTGATGATGACATACCCGGCCAGCAAAGCGAGGAACCCGCCAATCAGAACGGAAATCCATCCGTCCGGGGTCCCTACCTCCTTCGCCATAAGCTGCGGCAAAAACAGAATCCCTGTCCCAATCATGCTTTTCGATACGATAAATGAAGCTTGCAACGATGTAATTTCATCTTTACGACTCATGATGGTGACGACTCACCTTTACCTTTTCTATTGGCGCGTGCGGTCTTGCGGTCTGATTAGTCCGGGACGCCGCTTCATCATTTGCAGAGGCACTCTTACGATCAGGTCTTTCCAATCTTTTGCCTGCATGGGCGCGAAAGGAGCCATATAATCAACCCCGAAGCTCTTGAGCTTCACAAGATGGGCCATGATGAGGATGAAAAGCAGAATTACACCGTAAAGCCCGAGTATGGCCGCCGCCATCATCATCGCAAACCGGAGCATGCGAATAGCAATTGCCGAAGAATACTGAGGAAAGGCAAAGGAAGAAATGGCGGTCAGCGCAACGACGATCACCATGATAGGACTCACGATGGCCGCTTGGACGGCGGCTTGTCCGATTACCAATCCGCCGACAATACCGACCGCTTGTCCGATCGGTTTCGGCAGGCGCAGCCCCGCTTCCCGAAGAAGTTCGAGCGTCACTTCCATAATGAGCGCTTCGATGATCGATGGAAAAGGAACCCCTTCCCGTCCCGCTGCAATGGAGATGACGAGTTTCGTCGGAATTAATCCATGGTTGTAAGAAATCAAAGCAATATAAAGTGCAGGAAGAAACAGAGCGATGAATGCCGCCCCATATCGCAGGATGCGGATCAAGGAAGCGGGCATCCACCGTTCGAAATAGTCTTCGGAAGAAGTCATCAGCATGGAAAAAGTAACCGGTATAATCAAGGCGAAAGGAGTCCCGTCTACCAACAAGGCGATACGGCCCTGCAACAAAGCGCCCGCTACCCGATCGGGCCGCTCCGTATTTTGCATCTGCGGAAACGGAGAGTAAGTATGATCCTCGATAAGCTGCTCAATATAGCCGGAGTCGGATATCTCATCAATATCGATCCGCCCGATTCGGCTCTTCGCTTCTTCCACGAGCTCTTGGTTCGTTAATCCCTGGATATAAATCAGGTACACGTCCGTTTGAGACCGGCGTCCAAGCTTGTAAGGGATCATGGTGAAGCCCGGGTCTTTAATTCGGCGCCGAAGCATGGCCGTATTGGTATGAAGCTTCTCGACAAAACCTTCTCTCGGTCCCCGAACAACCGCTTCCGATAACGGTTCTTCAATGGAACGGCTCTCTCCTCCGACGGTGCTTAGAACGATAACATCGGTCAAGCCGTCCAGTAATAGCGCGGTATTCCCGTCAAGGACTTTACGAACGCAATCCTTCAAGCAGGGTATCTCATGAACCTCCGCTGTCGAAACGACGGAATCGGAAATGGTGCTCTTGAGCTGCTCTTTATTCATGGCGGAATCGCTGGAAAGACCTCGTTCCCGCATTAAAGGCTTGATCACTTGCTCGTTCAGAACGGTTTTATCCACCAGACCGTCGATATAAACGACAGCCGCTTGCCAGGAGGAATGTCCAACTCGAAACTCTCGGAAAATAACGTCGGGGCTATGCCCAATCGCATCCTTCATCATCCGAAGGTTTGCGGACAGGTTGTCTGTGAACGGAACATCCGGCATGTCATACACCTTCTTCAGCCATGGGTTGTTTATCAATTTCCATTCCGTATTATCTCCAAACAATTACATTTTATGATATCTTTGTTTCGTTCATAAAAAAACCTGCACCGGCAAGCTGCTTACGCCAGTAACAGGTGTTCTTCGTATCGGGTATGCTTTGGGAGTCAGTTCAATGTCGCCATCATTTGCTTTGCTTCCAAATACAGGACTTGCACGAATTTTTTCGTATTGATTTTATGGTTTACGCTGGATTTTTGATCTTCTTCCAATTCGTTCATTCTTCTCCGGACTTCCATAAAATCGAAAAATTTCGCTGCGTAATTTTCAAACTTGGGATGGGTATAATCCGTTATGCCTAACGATGCGAGATGATTTAGCGCATGAGATATCGCTCTCCGTACACGCTGCTCAGCCGCCTTGAATTCTTTTTGAATGAGCTCGGAGTCAACGCGTTCCCCGAGTTTTTTCAATGAAATTTGCCAAAAAATATCTTTTAAAGCCGGAAATTCATCCTTTAACGCTCGCTCCGATTCATCTTGGAATAAATACTCCAACATCTCCAGCAAGTCCTGGGTTCCGCTTTCTCCCGCCATACCCAGCTCCGACAACAGATAATTTCCGCAAGTTAGGATGGACGCATCTCCTGATCGCCGGGTCTTATTCTCGCTTATATCATACGGAGAAAGAAAATCGATCGATTGCTTGATGGTTTGAATCGACGTTTCAAGCAGCATGCTTTCCATCACTTTCTTAACGATCGTTATGAGCTCGATCCGGTTTAAAGGCTTAAGGACGTAATATTCGATGCCTAGCGAGTAAGTACGGCTGACGATATCTTTCGAACCGACTTCGGAGAGCATAATGATCTTTCCCAAAAATACGGGCAATAGTGCACGAACGGTCTCAATCCCGTCACGGTAAGGCATGAGGACATCAACGAAAAGAATATCCACCTGGTTCATGACGATCGATTGAGCATCGATCTTCGCTCCGTCTTCCGCTTCTCCCACGACTTGGCCCAGACCCTCATCTTCAATCATTTGCGCCAGCATGAGACGGACCGCAGGGTCATCGTCTACAATAAAAAATCTCATGACTTTGCCTCTCCAATGGCCGTGTTTCTCATGAATGCACTGCCTCCTATTGTCGGTTAACAGACGCTTAAATCCCACGCTTGGGCGATATGCTTCAAGAGCATATGTCCCGCCGTACTGTTGCCATACTTATCGATGGCAGGGCCATATATGCCGATCCCGCATCCGTCCGGAAAAGGAAGCTCTCTGGATTTCGCGCGAGGCGGAACAGCCGCCATAATTCCTCCGGATACCCCGCTTTTGGCCGGTACGCCCACAAAAGCGGCGAATTTTCCCGAAGCGTTATACATTCCGCATGTCAGCATCAACGCTTTCGTGATGCGAGCGATATCTTTGGATACCACTTGCTTCTTCCGTACCGGGTCGTAGCCGTCGCACCCAAGAATCATCCCGATCGCGGCCAAATCTTCCACCGTGACTTCAAGCGAGCATTGCTTCAAATAAACTTCCAGCGCGACTTCCACGTCAGATTGCAGACAATTCATTTCCTGCAGACAATACGCCAGCGCTCGATTGCGATGGGCTGTCTGCCACTCGGACTGAAACACCTCTCGGTTGCAAGTCGGGCGCTTTCCCGTTAAGGCTTCCAATAAAGCCGTGATAACCTCAAGCTTGGATTCCGCGGTCGTTCCCGGCTGCATGGAAGCTATAGTGATGGCTCCCGCATTAATCATGGGATTAAAAGGCCTGCCCGGCTTGTGAAGCTCCAACCGAACGATTGAATTGAAAGCGTCTCCAGTAGGCTCCACATCTACATACTCCAGCACGGTGTCAATGCCGCAACTTAAACAAGCGGCCATAAATCCGATAACTTTGGAAATACTTTGGATGGTAAAGGGCGACTCGGTCTCTCCGGCTTTTACGATCCTTCCGTCTGTTCCAATCATGCAAATGCCCAATTGAGACGGATCCGCCTTTCGTAACGCGGGAATGTAATCGGCACAGTTCCCAAGGGCGGAGTAAGACCGGTACCGGTCCACCCATTCGCCCAAGTCTATCGTTCTATCGCTTACGCTCGTCATGTCCATTGATAACCAACCCCGTCCCCTTCCGGCCACAACCATTCGTTTGCCTCGGCAACGCTTTCAGTCTCACGGCCGGAAATGGCGAATATCCATTATTTTCATAGTCAAGTACACTTTGAACATACCATCTCGACTACTAAAAAATATAAAAATCTACACGGCGGTTGAAGCACTTCTTATTTTGAAGGTCGGAAGACGCACGATAAATGTCGTTCCGCTGCCTTCTTCGGAAGAGCCGATGGCAATCTCCCCATCGAGCGAATGGACGATATCGCGCACATGCGACAGTCCGATCCCGGCTGCGGCTACCCCGCTTTCGTTATATTTCGTCGTAAATCCGGGTTGAAAAACAATGCCGCGGTGCGATTCCCGAATGCCGCAGCCCGTATCGGAAACAACGAAGACCGTCTCCGCCGTATCTTCGTAAACACGTATACTGATGCTCCCATGCTCTTGAATGGCTTCCACCGCGTTCGAGACGAGGTTATTCACAATGGTAAGCAGGGGAATGAAATCGGCGGTCCGGTAATCCGCATCCAGATCGGTCGTGAACTTGATTTTCTTTTGGAACATGCGACTGTACTTTTGATTCGCTTTTACGACAAAGCCCAGCATTTCCGCCAAGCTCATATCGACAACGATTTCACTGTCGTATAATTTGGTCAGGCCGGCCAGGATGCGCTGGGAATCCTTCTTGACTTCGTGAATCTGCTGGGCGATACTTAATGCCTTTTGGGCATAGCGCTCCAGGTTCTCTTCTTTCAATTTGGAATAAAGAGTATAGCTCTGTTCGGTAATCGCTTCGATCGTGCCCATGGATTTTTGCAAATAAAACGTTTCCCCGTACAGCCCCGTACCCACGTGCAGCATCTGCTCCATCCGTTTTTCCTTCTCGGCATGAAGGACGCGCATTTGGCCTATCACAATGCTGCTGTACAGCCCGATGACAAAATAACTGCGCACCACGGTAAGGACCAATAAAAGAAGCCAGTCGTCCCAATCCATCACATTCACGCCGAGCAGCAGCCACCGCAAGAAGAGCTCGGCCCCGTTCGAGATCAGATCGATGCCCGCGACAAGCCCGCCTAGCCTAAGGGGATTATATTCGTGAATTGTTGTTCGAAGCCTGCCCATGCAGAGAGCAAATACGATATAATATACACCGGCGGCCACATTATTCTGCAGGCTTGCTGTGAAAGAAAGCGGAGTCGAGTGGGTCAGCCATTCGGTCCCCTGAAAGCATACGCTGAATATTCCCGTTATGATCCCGATCTTGAGGTAAGGCAAGTGTCGCATAAACAGCAAGAAGAACAAAAACGTACTGGCGCCAAGCCCCATACGGAAATAATCTCCATGAAACGGATATACTTTGATTTCCGCACCAATAGCCGTCGTCAGGGCGATAAGCAGAATTTGCATCGTTTCATTTTTGAGAAACCGCCTCACATGTGTTCCCCCTATGAAGATATTTTTTAAAATGAGTATAAACGAAAGAAGATTCATCCGCCAACCTTCCAAATCCAGGTCTATATGTAGCTTGGGAGCTTTTTAATAAAATCGGGGAGCGATAAAGGATTATGGCGGGTCATGTCGAAAATGAAGTGGAACTTAACTTGGAAAATAAGGAGGGGGATACCATGTCCGGACCGTTCGGGATTCGCTGTGCCGAAAAAAATAAAATCAGTCTTGCCACCCTGTTAACCGGGCTGGTCTCCCTTTCCGTCGCGCTTACTTTGACAATTCTGCTTCTCGCCTCTTATCATTCCAATAAGGAATCGTTATTCGAAACGACCTTTGCGTTGAACTATTCGGCGGCGACTAAAATGAGCCATTCCATCGATTCCTTATTCCAATCGATGCGGACCGGTCTGGCCTATACCGGCGTCCGTCTTTCGGCCGGGGATCTATCGGATGCGCAAGAAATACAGAGGCAGCTTGAAGCGCTGCGCTTAGGCAGTCACTATTTCAACTCCATCGCCGTCGTGGACGAAACGGGCCTTGTCCGCGGTGTGGACCCGCCTTCCGTCGGCACGACCGGACTGCATATCGCAACGGAAGCGACCAAAGAAGCGCTCGCGGTAAAAAAATCCTATATATCCAAGCCCTACTATTCGGCCACCGGACGGCTTATCGTTTTTATGAGCGAGCCGCTTTTCGACAAAGACGGAACATATCGGGGTTTTATCGGAGGCAGTCTTTATTTGCAGGAAAACAATATATTGAATATGATGTTCGGGATGCATAATCATCTCAATAGCGACGGTTCGTACTTTTATGTCGTCAGCTCCAACGGTCATTTATTGTTTCATCCCGACAAATCCCGGATCGGCGACGATATCAATGCCAATCTAGTCGTTCAGAAGACGCTTCGGGGCGAAAGCGGATTCGAACAGGTAACCAATTCCCAAGGAATCACCTTTCTTGCCGGCTATTCCCCCGTTCTGGAGAACGGCTGGGGAGTCGTCGTCCAGTCCCCCATCAATGTCGTATATGACGAATTGAACCGCAATATTCGCACGATTCTGCTGTACACTCTGGCACCGTTTGTCGTATTGTTGATCGCCGCCATCTGGCTTGCCCGGCGTTTGGCCCGTCCGTTCGTGTCTCTTGCCGATCTGGCTGGCCGATTGGGCAGGGGCGAAAGAATCGTTCTTCCGGAGGCCAAGCATCACTGGAACCGGGAAGCCGACTTGTTGACACAGACGATTACGCTTGCGTTAAGCGATCTGCAGAAGCAGACCGAGCAGTTGGCTCATGCCGCCATGACCGATTCTTTAACGGGGTTAACGAACCGCAGGACGTTTGAATCCATCATGACGCAATGGACGGATGAGCAGTACTCCTTCGCCCTGATTGTCATGGATATCGACCGATTCAAGTCCATCAACGATACCTACGGTCATCAAGCGGGTGACGAAGTATTGAAGCATCTGGCCCGCATCGTCACTTCGTCCGTAGGTCCCCATGATATATGCTGCCGTTACGGCGGAGAGGAATTTGTCGTGCTTCTGCCGCTCGCGAGCGTTCCGGATGCTCTGACCACGGCGGAGCGAATTCGTACCGCTTTTGAAACGAGGGAAAATCCTCTCGAAATCCAGATAACCGTCTCGTCAGGCATCGCTCACTATCCATCCCACGCCGAATCGGCTGACATGCTGTTTCAACGGGCCGACCACGCTTTATATCGGGCGAAGGAATCGGGGAAAAACCGAACCATCGTGGCCGACTAGAAAACGGAGCGTTTCCACATGATTCGCATGGTGGAGGCGCTCCGTTCGTTGTGCCAGTTTATGTTCCCTCATATCCTTTTAACTCGATCCCGTTCGCGGCTTTGGCGATCATCTTCGAAATCATTTGAAACGTGGCATTCATCAAGAACGGTACGCGAAGCATCCAGTTTTGCAGGATGATTTTGAAGCTGGAGCTGGCGACCATCCCCTCTGCCGCTGACTGGCCGATTTTTTGGTTTTTCTCCACAAATGCCTTCATCTCTTGCTCGTAGGCCGCAAAAGCCCGTGTATAATCCCCTTGCGCGAGTTTCAACTCACCGGCCAGCACGTAAGCACCGACAAGCGCCAGGCTGCTGCCCTGCCCGGAAAGCGGCGATGGGCCATAGGCCGCGTCGCCGACAAGCGCAACACGGCCTCTCGACCATGCAGGCATATGAATTTGGCATATCTCGTCAAAATAAAAATCTTCTGCCGCCTTCATGGCCTGGAGCAGCCGCTGGGTTTCCCAACCGTTCTCACCGCCAAACGTATCGGACACTAGCTGCTTCTGGGCTTCGGGATTGTGCCGGTCGTATAGCAAGGGTCCCGATTTAAAAACGAACAGGCCCTTCGCTTCCGTGTTGTCACGGGCGCTGTACATCCCTACCGTCCTGCCGGGAACCGTATACAATTGCAGGCTATGGTTGAGGTCCAGGAAATTGCGGGTCGTAAATATCGAAATATAGCAGCCCAGTGAACGTTTAAACTGTTCCTCCTCGCCAAACGTCAGCCTGCGCACATTGGAATGAAGCCCATCCGCTCCGATCACCAAATCGAAGGTTTGCGGCTTGCCGTTCGCAAATTGCACCTCCGCCCCCTCTTCCGTCTCGCGAATTGCAGTGATCGAATCATTCCATAGATAGTTCACCGTATCTTTGGTGAGATTGTACAAAATGTCAGTCAGATCATCGCGCATAACCTCGATGTCCAGACCTGCCTTGTTGCCGATGCTCGCTTCGCCGATCCGCCCTTTGATCTTGCCGCTGTCGTTTACAAAATAAACGCCGGTCATTTGCGTATCCGCCGCACGTACTTGATCGAGAATGCCCATCCGTTCGAGGACCAACAAAGCCGCTCCGCGAATATCGACCGCATAGCCGCCCCGTCGTAGGGCCGGGGCCCGCTCGACGATCGTCACCTCGAAGCCGTGACGGTGAAGCCAGTAGGCAAGCGCAGGTCCGGCAATGCTAGCTCCTGAAATCAGTATGCGTTTCGTTTTTTCGGTCATAGAAGAACACGCTCCTGTCATTACAATAAAAGGATGTTGTCCGTTCGAATTTACTGTGTATTGCATAAACAGTATATAATATATACAATTAAGGTGCAATGACTTTTTTCAATGCTTGGCATCTTGACGGTCATTCAGCAATTCAGGAGGACGTTCGTATGGATAACAACAAATTTGCAGAAGGGCTGCCACCCGGTGTGGCGCTCAGCTGGGGGCTGGTCAAACCGACGCAGCGCGGGCCGAAACGTGAGATGAGTCTGAAGCAAATCGTGGATTCCGCCATTGCCATAGCCGATAAAGACGGACTGTCCGCTGTGTCTATGAACAAGGTCGCCGCATCCTTGGGATTTACGACCATGGCCCTCTACCGTTACGTTCCTAGCAAAGAAGATCTCGTACTTCTTATGCAGGACGCCGTGTTCGATATCTCGATCCCGGAGGAAAATTCCACTCATTGGCGCGAAAATATGCGCACCTTTGTCCTGGCCATCATGCGGTGCTTTCAGGATCATCCATGGTTGTGCGATATCCCAGCCTCCGGCATCCCGATCACGCCAAATAATTTGCGTATTGTCGATTGGGCCTTGCGGATAATGTTCGACCTTCCGTTAGATCACCGCGAGAAGATCTCGATCGTGGTCATGCTGACCAGTCATGCGCGTGTACACAGCTTTTTTCAACGGGATATGGACCGTGCCGTCCAGACAGGCGTTAACTCGGGCCCTGTCCCTGGCGTAAGCTATAAGGCTGCATTGGAGCATCTCGTCACTTCGGAACGGTTTCCTTATCTGTCGCCGGTCGTGCTTGCGGGCGCCTATTCGCCGGAGAACGATTACAAGGATGGGCATGCCTACGGTTTCGAATTTGATTTTGGTCTCGCCCGAATACTGGATGGGATTGAGCATTATGTTCAATCCAAGCGATAGTCATGAAAAAAGCTCTTGTCATACTGAAATGACAGGAGCTTTTTCTCTTGCAGAGCAAGTGCTTTGGACTAATTTCTCCCCTTTCGATAAAAAGTTCTCCCTTCTTTCGGGGGCGGAACATCCCATATAATAGTAAGTAATCCTTATAGCGGAAAGGAGGATACATAAGGGACCGAACGACTGGAAGGAGGGTATGCGGAAGATCGTCTTTTGCGAGGAGGATTTTTTGTAAGCGCTTAATAAATGGTTCGATTTCAAATACCAATCTATTAAAGGAGGCTCGACTGATGAACTTCCATGGTTCTCCCTTGTACGCACGCCTGCGCCCTCGTCTGCTGCTAGGGCTCATTGCCTCGCTCATCGTCTCGCTTTTCTCCGCGATGGCATCCCCTCTCCCCTCTGCCGCGGCTCCCGCCGGAGGCTATAAAATCGTCGGCTATTGGCACAACTTCGATAATGGCTCCGGCTTTATCCGGCTGCGCGACGTCTCTCCGGATTTCGACGTGATTAACGTTTCGTTCGCGGAGCCGACAAGCGGCGGTGGCGGTGTGATCGGCTTCACCCCCTATAACTATACCGAAGCCGACTTCAAAGCCGACGTTGCGTATCTGCAGAGCAAAGGAAAAAAGGTCGTCATCTCCATCGGCGGCGCGAACGGGCAAGTGCAGCTGGCGACTACGGCCGCCCGCGACGCGTTCGTCAGCTCGGTGACAAGCATCATCGAGAAATACGGGTTCGACGGACTCGATGTCGATTTCGAAGGACACTCGCTCTATTTGAACGCCGGCGATTCCGACTTCCGCCATCCGACTACGCCCGTCATCGTCAACCTGATCGATGCGCTCAAGTCGCTGAACAGCCACTTTGGCACGGACAAATTCATTCTGACCATGGCCCCAGAGACGTTCTTCGTCCAGCTCGGGTATTCGTTCTACGGCGGAAGCTGCATCAGCTGCGATTCGCGCGCCGGCGCTTACCTGCCCGTTATCTATGCGACGCGCGACATTCTGGACTGGCTCCAAGTGCAAAATTATAACTCCGGCCCGATCACCGGCCTCGACGACCAGTACCATACGATGGGCAGCGCGGATTTTCACGTCGCCATGGCCGATATGCTGTTGACCGGGTTCCCCGTGAACAAGAACGCCAACCTGTTCTTCCCACCGCTGCGTCAGGAGCAGGTGCTGCTTGGCTTGCCGGCGAACGCCAATGCGGGCGGCGGCTTTACACCGGTTGCCGAAGTGCATAAGGCGCTCGACGCGCTCGTGAAGGGCCAGCAGCTTGGCTCCTACAAAACGCGGGGCAGCGCAACCGGCTATCCGAACTTTGGCGGTCTGATGACGTGGTCGATCAACTGGGATAAGTTCAATCAATTCGAGTTTTCCACGAAGCACCGCGCCTATTTGAACGCCTTGAACCCGCCGGCGCCGGATACGCAGCCTCCGACAGCTCCGGCAAATCTGGTTGCGACAGGCAAAACCGCGACCAGCGTCTCTCTGTCCTGGAACGCTTCGACCGACAATGTCGGCGTGACGGGCTACACGGTAGCCTACGGCCCTACCCAGGTGAGCGTAACGGGCACGAGCACAACCATCCAAGGCCTGAAGCCGAACACCAGCTATACGTTCACGGTAACGGCCAAGGATGCCGCCGGCAACGTCTCGACCGCCAGCAATGCAGTGACGGTCAAGACGGACGAATCGTCCGGCGACACCCAGGCCCCGACCGCGCCGACCCAACTGAGCGTGGTCTCCAAGTCGGCTACGAGCGTGACGTTGAGCTGGGCGGCATCGACAGATAATGTCGGCGTGACCGGTTACACGGTCGCCTACGGCTCTTCGCAAGTGAACGTGACAGGAACGAGTGCCTCGGTAGAAGGCCTGAAGCCGAATACCAGCTACACGTTCTCGGTAACGGCCAGGGATGCCGCCGGCAATGTCTCGCCTGCCGCAGTAATTACGGTGACGACGGATGCCCCGTCAGGCGCGCAGCCGTGGGCTCCCGGAACCGCCTATAAAATCGGCGATGAGGTTACGTACGCAGGCAAAACCTATGTGTGCCGCCAAAACCACACCTCGCTGCAAGGCTGGGAGCCGCCCAACGTTGCGGCGCTGTGGCAGCTGAAGTAAGTCGAGCATGCAGCGGCTAGCGAAGCCGATGATCACTCGTGTTCAGTGAAAATAAAGTTTTAGACTGAGCAGCTTGATTTAACGGGATTTATGAGGTCAAAAATCGTCAGCTTTCAAATAAATAGAGCTATGCCAAAAATCGTTGATCATGAGAAACAGCGACATATTGTTGCTCAAGCCGGCCTGTCCGTAGGATCGATGCGGCATTACTTTTCCACACAGGTCGAGCTTTTTGCCTTTTGCATGGACCTCTATGCTCAACGCGTCCAAAATCGTGTTGCAGAGCTTACTGTCGAGAAGCCGTTTTTACCGGATTTGAAGCAATTGCTGTTGCAGTTTTTGCCTGTAAATGAGGAGAGAACAAAGGAGATAGAGGTTTGGTTTTTATTTAACGCTAAGGTCATGATTTATCCCGAGCTAAAGAAAGTAAGTGAAGAAATGCAGAACGGCTTGTATCGGACCGCTGAATTCGTCATTGAAACCTTGGTAGAGTCCAATCTGGCGAAATCGGGATTGGATGCCGCTTTGGAAGCGGAGAAATTGTACGCGCTGGTCGACGGACTGGCCATACACCAGCTGATGCAGCCAGGGCGACTCTCGCCGGAACGGATGGAATACTTGCTGGACCAGCATTTGAGTTCGTTATGTATAAGGGAGGAGGAAAGCCCTCGCGGTTAACCCAGGAACATCAAACCAAGCTCAATCAGACCATTATTCGATCATGTGCCTCACAAAGCAGGGATTTTAAGATTGTTTTTGTATTCGGGCAATTTGCATAGAAAAAAATGCCCGTGGCTTTCATGATGTCGGCATAAGCGGCGGCGTCAACCTGCTGCACCGGAACCTCCTTACCCAATACGGCGCCGAGAGCGGAAGCCAGTTCTTCTTGAGTCAGCAAAAAAGAGTTCGGAATCCCCTCAAAATAGCTTCCTCGGTTGTCCGATGCGTTGGAGCAAGGAAGTTCTTGCTCTCCTTGGCGCTGGCTATGCTGGTATAAGCAATAAATTTAACTCCGGCACGCTCAGCAGCAGCTACCGCATTTGAGTGTTGCCTGATTCTTGTTTCATTGTCTCCATCCGCAGAAATTCTCCGATACAACGGGATTTGTTATTTACGCTGCCTGCAATGAAGTCCCCCGTGCAATCATTCGGGTATACGGAAATAAGGAAAAGGGTGTGCACAGCAATGAAAAACAGGAACTGATCTGCTCCAAATGTATCACAACCGATGTAACAACCATAGTTACAACGTAGTTACTTTGTCAATCCCATCCAACCCAAAATAAAAGGACGCTGTCGCGCCTTCGCTTGGACAACGTCCCTCTTCTGCAAATAAAGTAGGGGAACCACTCTCATGGTTCTCCCCTTTTCGAACCGCACGTGCCTTACTAAGGCATACCGGCTTACCAACGTGATGTTAACTTGAAATCAGTATGTCGCTAGTCTTAGCGATGACGATATTCCCGATTGAGCAGTTCGGCAATATACTTGAACATCGATTGAAATCTGTGCTCCAGTACGCCTAATTCGTGAGCCTGTTCCTTTATTTTGCGATATAATCCTTACCCTAAAATATAGAAAATCCTTGTTCTTTCAAGAATTTAGAGAGGTATGAGTTCTGTGCCATAACCACTTCAATGCCTTGATTATTCACAATGGATTTAACCTCGCAACTTTATTCATGAAAACTTTGTCCAGAATTAGAGCATGATAGTTTTTGGAGGTGGAGCATTTAGATAGATATCCGGCTTCAATAATGACTTGCATCGCATGCGGGTTTTCAACTTTTCATTTGTTCGGGTTTATAAGATTCATTCACAAATAGAGTAATTATTTATACGCCTTGATGTCTCTTTTAGTAAGTTTACTAGTTAGTACAGTTTTTACGACCATTGCAACTGCTGTAAGCAGAAAGATAAATGCTATGATGCCTAACCATATATTTATGTGGAGAGTCTGAATAGCATACAACCAGAAATAAAGACCTGTAAGGGCGATGAACAGCGTTGGCACAGTCAGGATTATGCCGATTTTTAAATAATAGCCCCAACTGATCTTTACGTTTTTGGTAGATAATACATGAAGCCAAAGCAAGGTTGCCAAAGAGCCGATTGGCGTGATCTTTGGCCCCAAATCGGAACCGACGACATTGGCATAGATCAGCGCCTCACGTATGATTCCCTCGGTTTCCGTCCCTTTTATGGCTAGAGCGTTAATCATGACGGTCGGCATGTTATTCATAATGGACGATAAAATGGCCGCAATAAAACCGGTCCCCACAGTTGCTGCAAGTAAACCACTGTCTGCGACGGCTTGTATGACCTTACTTAGAGCATCCGTTAATCCAACATTTCTTAATCCGTAAACGACGACATACATTCCGATGGAAAACACGACGATTGTCCACGGAGCTTCTTTTATGATCCGTTTTGTTTGAATAACTGAACTACGTCTTGCGGCTAAAATCAATATTATTGCCACAACTCCTGCAATAATTGATACAGGGACATGAATAAATTCGCTAAGCAAATATGCAATAAACAGTACAGCGAGAACCCCCCAGGATAATCTGAACAACTTACTATCCTTGATTACTTGGTGAGGTTGTTTTAATTGCATCATGTCATATTGCTTCGGTATGCTCTTGTGAAAAAACAAATAAAGGACGAAGATACTGGCTCCTAATGCAAAGAAATTGGGTACAATCATTCGACTTGCGTACTCGACAAACCCGATATTAAAATAGTCAGCAGAAACAATATTCACCAAATTACTAACCACAAGAGGAAGGGATGTGGTATCTGCGATAAAACCACTTGCCATGATAAATGGCAGGACCATACGTTCATCGAACTTTAAAGCGCGGACCATCGCTAAAACAATTGGGGTTAGAATCAGTGCTGTGCCATCGTTCGCAAAAAATGCAGCCACGGCAGCACCAAGCAGGATAACGTAAACGAACATCAATGTGCCATTGCCCCGAGCGATTCGCGCTACATGTAGCGCGGCCCATTCAAAAAAACCAATTTCATCTAAAATAAGTGAGATCAGAATAATAGCAACGAATGTCAATGTCGCATTCCATACGATTAGTGTGACGTCTCTTACATCTTCAATGCTTACGATACCAAAAATAAGGGAAAGTATTGATCCACCCATAGCCGACCAACCGATCTTTAATCCCTTCGGCTGCCAGATCACGAAAACCAACGTAACAATAAATATGAAAAATGCAAGGTAAATCATGAAAGTCCTCCTGTGTTCATTCCACAGTCATTTTCTTCGCAAATTACAGAATAGATCTTGTCTTTTCCGAAAGAATCTGTTTGGGATTTAATGTGAGTTTTTGAATAATTCTTAGTAAGTACCCTCTGCCCTCTTTTATTTTTTCATCAACCGCTGTCCTTTAAATTTGCGCATGCTTTGACTAACGTTCAATTGACTTATATGCCAAAATATCTGCAATTCCATCTACGTTTACTTCATTTCATTGAGCAGGACAACTAGGGATCAATCCAATTATCACCTATTGACACTTGGGGAAAATTAGGAATCGTTACAAGCCAATTTATCTATGTCGGCAATTCAAAGAAAAGCCCATTCCCTAGCTATTCTACACATACATCTTCTCTAAAATATAATCGATTATTAGTCTCGGAATCATCAGTTGTGCGCTGGAGCAGTAGACGAGGTGCTTTAAGCGGCTATTCGGATTCCACCCATACCCTGTTGCTGCACAAAAGCAGAAGCCACTTCAGGTGCTACGAGACGCCGCTAAGCGCCTTTTTCGCCATTTGTGATCCGAAGCTGCCGGAAAACCGTACAAGGAGGCAAGAAGAGCGGTGACAGTCGTTTTCTTATGTTTTACTTTCATATAGAGAACTGCAAGACATGTCCACTCAGTGAAGGAGGGGGTAAACCTGGGGTGAAAAATAAGACCTACTCGATTCGAATGGTAGAAGAGCACTATCAGTGAACAGATCGAGGTTGAGAATAGCGATACGTTCAAAGAGCGAATTCGTCGTCGACCTAAGATTGAGGATAAGAATGCTGAAATGAAAAAGTAATATGGGAGGGAGCTATTTGTACTGACCGTTTTCGTCGTAATGCGAAGCGAGTGGTAGAATTGATAAGACAAATGCAGCCCGCCTTCAGAAGGAGGACGGACTGCATTTTTTAATTTTTGTCGCAGAATCCGGCAAAAAATTTACCAATGTCACATCATCTGCTCAAAACTGTGGTATTTTGCAGGGGCTCCTATGGAGCTATTTTTTCCACTAAGCATACTGTCTATGCTATAACAATTATAGTTACAGCAATTCCGGAAAGTCAAGTCTATTTTAAAATATTTCTTTGGTTACTTTTCTCTTTATAAGTAGTTAATGGAGAATCAATAATAACTAATCCCGGATGCTTTATTCCTAATTCTCATATACTTCATAATGGGGATAATAAATGCTGTGTTTAGAATTGCACGATAACCTTTCCCGTGATTTTTTCGTTTTTTCCCAGATACAATTAGATCTTGATCAATGGATACACCTTTTAAGTCAGGATAATTCCAATTTTCAAGCAAGTTTTTAACTTCTGTTGCTAAATCATCAGAGATATCTTGAGATATCTCATTTAATTACTATAAGTCCTCCTGTTCCCAAGTGGAAATGACCCCTTAGAAAGGGCTGGAAGTCTGTGGGGTGATGAATATGGCTGTTATCCAAAATCATGACATTTTTTCCTTTTGGATAAACTTTGCAAATCGGATAAGAAACGGGTCCAAGCAGCTACGTCTGCCTTCTCTTCTTCCCGATGATGGATCTGCCAGTCTCATAGTTAATCGCACCGAACAATTTGGCGCCTTCATGTCGACTATAAGTTTGAATTTTATGCTGCTGTCCCTGAGTCAGCTTCCTTCCAAGTGTAGCCGTACAGCCAAGTAACGATAACGTTCATACAACCGCTTATCATGCGTTTCTTTCATCGCTCGATTCAACTGATGGATTTCACTTTTTCTCATCCTTACTGACACCTTTAGGATTGTCTCACTGACTATTTACCCATTTGACGGCGTGGTAAGTTTTTTAAGTACGTTTTATATAAATAAACAAGTAACCATCCTCCAATTGCTTTAGGATAAAATTCTTTGGCTTCATTAATTCGACATCTTTGAAGCTCCCTTGTTAAAGATCCTTATAGTTTTAAGAAATTTCTTAATAACGTTGTTATATTTACGAGCCCGGGATTCATTCGCAGCAACAGCTTTACCGCTCAGAGGGAGAAAGCATATCCGCCATTTCCACTTTGAACACACTGCCTTCCCCCGGCCTGCTTTCCACGAGTATCGTCCCCCCGCATTCCTCTACAATATGCTTGGCGATGGCAAGTCCGAGCCCATGTCCGCCCATCTGCCGTGAGCGCGATTTGTCAACCCGGTAAAAACGATCGAAGATGCGCGGAAGCTCTTCTTCCGGGATGCCCACTCCCGTATCGCGAACCTCCAGAACGAACTTCCCCTTGGGCGGCGCGTACTTGTGCGCGACGATTAGCTTCACGCTTCCCCCGGCTGTGGTATATTTGATCGCATTTTCCAGCAAAATGACAAGCAACTGTACGATTTTTTCCTGATCCAGACATACCCGAAGTTCATCGGGGGCTTCAAGCACCAGCCTAATCTGCTTCTCCGCTGCCAGTAAGCTCATCCTGTCCGCCGTTTGGACAGCTACGCCTGCAAGATCAAACCACGCGTTATGCAACATCGCCTGCCCCGAATCTTTACGGGCTAGCAACAGAAGATTCCCGGTCAGCCGGATCATACGCTGCACCTCGTCCTTTATACCTTCGAGCACCCGCTGTTCAAAGGAATCGTTTGCAGGTACGTCTTCGATACGCAGCGCTTCGATGGAGGCGAGCAGTACACTAAGCGGTGTACGAAGCTCATGAGAAGCGTCGGTTACAAATTGCTGCTGGCGCATGTAAGCCTGACGAATAGGGATCATCGCCTGTCGTGACATCAACCAACTGAGCCATACAACCAGCGTCTGAAACAATAATGTAACGCCTAGCAGCACAGCCGGCAGCCATTGCAGCAGATGTTTCTGGAAATCAACATTCTTGCCTGCATACAGGGTGCCGACCAGTTGCCCGTCGCGGTAAAGCAAACGACTGCCCACCATGTATAAGATTCTTTGCTGGCGGTCGTTTGCCTTTCGGAGATGAGGGAGCGGCTCGTCATAGGTTTGCAGTTCGATCTTTTCGAGGGCCGAAGCGCTAAGCGCTCCCGTGCGAATCAAGTCAAAAACCTGAGCGCGAAGCTCTTTTTGAATCTCAGTGCCCGTTACCGTATTGCCAAGCGTATCGATGATATAGTAGAAAGCCTGGTCGCCGCTCAGCTCAAATGCGCGTTCGCCCGGCTTATCGAACTTCTTATTAAGCACCTCTGCATACAGTGGCCCTTGAAGCGCATGAATCTCCTTGTCCAGCAGTTTATTCAGTCTTTGCTCCTGATCATTCCAAATCAGAATATACAGCAGTGTATAGACGATCGCGATAAACAGGAATAAAAGCAGGCTCAGCAATAAGCTGTATTGCAGCGTGAACCTAAACTGCGTTTTGCCGAAAAGGTCGTTGCCGAACAGACGATTACGCCACTTGTGCAGGTTAGGCATCAATTTTATAGCCGACCCCCCATACATTCTGAATCAAGTTCGATTGCGGATCGGTTTGTGATAGCTTTTTGCGGAGCAGCTTGACGGTAGCGTCAATCGTTTTGAGTGTAACCTCCGTATCAGTGCCCCAGATTCGATCTAAAATAAGCTCGCGCGACAGCGCGCGGCCTCTGTTCTTCAGCAGCAAATCCAGGAGTTGGAACTCCTTGGGCGATAGTTGCACCTGGTCTTCGCCGCAGACGACAAGATGGCTTGTGCGATGCAGTTCCATTTCGCCTATCCGGCATATCTCTTCCAGTAGCGGAGTAAAACTTCGCCGTCCTAGCGCTCTGAGCCGAGCCATCAGTTCATCGATTTCGAACGGCTTGACCAGATAGTCATCGGCTCCGCCATCCAGTCCCTTTATTCGATCTTGCACCGAATCTCTGGCGGTCAGCATCAAAATTGCACCGGCGAAGCCATCCATGCGCAGTTGCTGGCAGACCGTTCGTCCGTCCATGCCTGGCATCATCCAGTCGAGCACCAGTACATCATAGTTGGAGACGCTGGCGTAATCATAGGCTTCTTCTCCGTTGGTGACCCAATCCACGGTGTATCCCGCTTTTCTTCTGAGCAAGTGGGCGGTCAGTTCTCCCAGCCGCTGATCATCCTCTGCGAGCAATATTTTCATGACTGTCCCCCCTCGATTCTAGATACCGTATTTTTGTTTTAGTATATCAGGATACACGAGAATAGAGAAAAAAGAATGAAAATGACGCAGTCTTGATTTCACCCTTTTTTCACCCCGGCCTTTTATAGTTGAACTCAGAAACACTTACCCCTCTCTACGAAAGGATGGTTATGAAACTATGAACAAATCGAACTTCTTGGGAAAGAAAACAAGCAAGCTGCTGGCCGGGTCTTTATCGGCCGTCTTCTTGCTGGGTGGAAGCGCCTCCGGCTTCCCTGCTGTCCAGGCCGAGACCGCCAATTTCACTGTCGATGCTCGCAGTTCCGTCTACACGGCTACCTACAGTGAACTCGCGCCCGAACCGGCTCCGCCGCAGCCGGGCCTCCTTTCCCCGTCCGCAAATCCGCCTCTGATGCCGCCCGGCCCGGGCCATGCCGAGCTTGAACGGGCAGCGCTCCTGGAAACGTTAGGGATGTCATCCAGCGAGTTGTGGCAGGCTCAGCGGGCAGGTCAATCCTTGGCTGAAATTGCCACAAGCCGGGGAGTTGATGTACAGAAGATCGTTGATCTGGCGGCGCAATCGCTGACAGCAAGGCTTGATCGGGAGCTGGCGGACGGGCGTATAACACAGGATCAATACAATTCCCGTTTGAACGAAGTTGCTGAACGAGCCGCTAGCACTGTGAAGCGCACGCCCCCTCAGCCTCCTGTACCGGGCGAGCTTGAACCGGACTTCGGCCCTGGTCTGAAGCATGTAGACAAAGACGCTCTGCTATCGACGCTCGGCCTTTCCTCGGATGAGCTGAGAAACTTGCTGAAGAACGGCCAATCGTTGGCCGATGTAGCTGCGTCGAAAAGCGTCGATGTACAGAAGGTAATCGATCTGGTGGCCCGGACGTTGAACAGCAGACTCGATCAGGAACTGAGCGAGAAGTTGATTTGGAGGGACGAATACGAGACGCGCAAGCAGGAGGTCGCCATTCGTGCAGCCGATGCCGTCCAGCATAAGCACCCCCATCCTCCTGGTCATCCATAATGACCGGATAACGTCTTAGCCGCCAGATGCGAAGCTGAGCCAAGAAGCCTTCGATCTCCACGCAGTACATTGGTATCGAGGGTTTCTTCGCCAGGGCTTGTCTTCAAACTATAAAACAAGCAAAAACAGCGGTAGAATCAGGATATGAGAAGACGATACGAAAGACACAACGAACAACAGAAGGATGTGAACCCTGCCTCCTGCCGCTTTGCGTCCAACTCTTTTGGCGAAGCAGGAGGATATCTGAACAGCAAAATTTGCTGCCAAGCGGCTGGAGTATCGTGCCGGAAGCGAGCTTAAGCTTGAAGGAACGCCGTTTTCATACGAAGCGTTCGGCATACCGATTAGTGTCGGTTTGTTGTCATCGTTCTTCCTTTATTTTGCAGACGGACGTTTCGTGAGGAGAAAGACCGTGTCCGCATGAAACGGGAAGCCAAAGAAGCATCTCAGACAGCCGGGTCTGGATGCTTCTTTTTCGTTAGAGAGATTTGTTTTAATTTTAACTGCTGCCCGCTTGTTCAGCGCCGCCGCGTGAGTCTTTTCAGTCTACAATGTAGTGTAGTCCTTAAGATCAAAAGTAACAACTGCTAGCATGCCGTTTAGATCTATACGATTTCCAATTTTACAAATAAATGTTCTAGTTTAAGCATACATAAGGACATGTAGAGTGCTCCTATAATTGCTGAATTTAACAATGCATGCTGCCACTAATTGTGTGGCAGCATGCATTGTTGTTCAACTAACGTACCGTTAGTTGAACGGGAATAGACGTCCATATTTTGTTTTTAAGGAGATTAACCCCCGACTTAATCCCTAGGGATTATCTACTATGTTAAAATTGAAATTTGACGTCATTATAGGCGTTAAAAAAGCTATTTTATTCTTAGTTTACATGGGTTATATTATGAGTACGAATTCGGTAATAAATGGACATCAATCCGGATGATCTCCAGTTATTGAGGTGCTTTGGTTGGATTTTATCCTTTATTTATTTCTCATTTTGTTACTCACTAAAGTTTTCGGTCATGTTGCAACTTTGTTAGGACAACCTTCCGTACTTGGGAAACTCCTCATTGGAATTATTATCGGTCCGGCTGTCCTCGGATGGATAGAAAGTAATGACTTCGTACATTACATGGCGGGGATCGGCGTCATTTTACTCATGTTTATTGCTGGTCTGGAGACGGATCTGGAACAACTAAAACGAACATGGCGGTCCGCATTTGCTGTTGCTATCGGCGGGATCATCCTTCCATTTTTAGGAGGTTATGCCGTAGCAGATGCTTTTGGACTGGGTTCCACCTATGCTCTTTTTATGGGCGTTGTGTTTAGTGCAACATCAGTCAGTATTACAGTACAAGTTCTGAAAGATTTGAACCGGCTTAATTCGCGGGAAGGTGCAACGATCCTCGGAGCAGCCGTTGTTGATGATGTAATAGTTGTCATTATTCTGGCGATCATGATGAGTTTCTTAGGAAACGGTAACGATATTTCACTTGGTCTCTTGATAAGCAAGAAAATTATTTTCTTCATCGTTGCTGCCGTGGTTGGATGGTTGGCCGTTCCAAGATTTATGAAGTTATTCGAGCGTATTTCTGTAACTGAACCTGTCATCACCATGGCCCTTGCTGTTTGCTTCGGTTTTGCTTATTTTGCAGATATGATGGGGATGGCAGCTATTATTGGTTCATTTGCTGCCGGAATTTCAATTTCCCAAACATCGTTCAAACATACGGTGGAGTCAAAGATCGAACCAATCGCTTATTCAATTTTTGTCCCTGTATTTTTTGTTAGTATCGGGCTAAATGTTTCATTTGAAGGCATTGGTAACCAGGTCGGTTTTATAGTTGCTTTAACCGCCGCAGCAGTTCTTACGAAACTATTTGGTGGGGCCATTGGAGCTAAAATAACAGGAATGAACTTTAATTCTGCCTTTGCTGTTGGTTCAGGTATGGTCTCCCGAGGTGAAGTCGCTTTAATCATCGCAACAACAGGTTTACAGGCTAAATTACTTCCTAATGAGTATTTTACTTCAGTGGTAATTACCATAATATTAACGACCTTAATCGCACCACCATTACTTAAGTTTTATTTCAATAAAACAGCAACACAGAGAGGTTCCAACTGAGTTGGGACCTCGTTTGTTTTGCTGCGTTAAACTGCCCTTTAGTTGAGAAAACGGCATCCGAGTAGTGTCGGTATGCCGTTTCCGTGTTGTAAAGTTTATACAATTTCTTCAGAAAACTCAGCTGCTTTAGATTCTAATTCATCAACGTTTTTGGGCATTCTTATATCCAAGCATTTTTCATCCCAAGGGACACCCAGATGTTTAGCATGTAAAACTGGATCATACATCTGATTATTTTTCAAACAAGAATACATCACCTGTGCAATTTTACCACATACATGCCCTATAGCTTTTCGTTTACTCATTCCCCGTCCATTAACCAGACGATCGTAGTAATGTTTAAATAGGTTTATTTTTGTATTGGGAGATATGAGCACCAGTACCATTAAAAATAGAATTCGACGAGTATCCCTTACACCCTCGTATGTTTGTCTAGATTTTGAGACCGAAATACCGGATGTTTTATTTTCAGCAGCAACGCCTAGGTACTTTTTAAATTCAAGATAATTCGAAAACCGTTCAACATCACCAATTGCACCAATTAATGTACAAGCCATTACATCACTCATGATTGGAAACGACTTAAGTAAAGCAGTGTATGGATGAGGAGGGATCTGCTTATCCTTATCTCCACGTAATAAAACCGAAATTTGTTTATCGATGCTTTCGATTGCTTCTTCAATTCGAAGGGCTTCCTCGATAAGCCATGTTTGTCTCTCAATCAAATGTGGCACTTGGACAGCTAAGGTGTGCGGTAAATATTCACTTAAAGTTACTGAAGCCTTTGTCGCTATCGTTTTGGCCCCAACAGAAATCAGAGCTTTCCGTAGTTCTTCTTGTGTTGCTTGAGACATGTCTTTTGCTGTTGGATACTGCAAAACTAATTTCATAACAGTTGTTGAGCCAGGCTTTTTAAATGCTCACTTTAGCTCAGGATTCGTAACTGAAAAAAGCTGTTGTATCTGGTTCTTCCTTCTAGTTAATTGAGTAGAAAGAAGCCATCTATCTCTCGTTAAAGTTCGAAAAAGTATCTGTGTAGGGGTTGCAGGTTTTACTAATCGTATACCCTTCATATCTGGGTGTAGTGTTTTATGCCAGCCCATGTAGGCCATGATCCTTGCATCGATCTCATCAGATTTTTCATTAAGGCCTAATTGACGTTCACGAAAATCCTTTACCGATTTATTTTCTACTTGGAACAAATGATACCCTTCGTCCAAAAGAACTTTCATCACCAAATACGAGTAATGACCACCAGTAGGCTCTAACAAAATAAAAAAGTCTGATGGAGCTAACCCAAAACTTTCTCGTATATTCCGTAACTGTGTTAGGAAATCAATAATTCCTTTACCATCAGAGTAAAACTTCATTGTCTTTTGCCGTTTCCATTCCTTTTTCACTACGGAATTTTTCGAAGGGAATACAAGCAGCAACATGAAAATCTGCACCGATGTCTAAACCCACATAAAATTGATACCATTTATTAATTTCAGATTTGTGCTTTTCAACTTCAATGGAAAATTGATTGTTCATAACTCCTCCAAAGATTGTTGCAGTTAAGCACTATCTATCCAAGTTTTCTTTAGAGCTCCTAAGGGCCCAATGTAGCATGTCAGGATTTAACGATAGTGCAGTAAGACCCACATTATACAAAGAGGTCATGATATGCCCCAATTATTTCAAGGGTTACTGCATTTTCTTCTATAAAGTTCTTTGTTTCGACAAACTAGTTCATTTTTCCTTCTATAAGGTTCTTAAATAAAAAATAAAACTTGCCTGATCATGGCAAGTTTGTTTTGAATATTGAGGTAATGGTGCAGTGCCATTAGATGGAGTGCCCCAAATCTATAATAGAAGTCCAAGTATATTAATTAGCTGGCTCCATGCCTATGACGGTGGCTTCCCTAGAGGTCACTGCACAAATTATATTTCAACATCTATACTTTTTTTCCTGCATTACATAAGAAATTGAACCAGTTTTCCGCAAACTTTATTCAGAAGTCCTTTTGAGGCTACACGTTGTAGACAGGGGTAAAACTGGTTCATTTATATTAAACCATAAACAATTAGAAAATTAAATTTCCATTTTTTAATCTAAGCTTCTACGATAGTAGCATGTAGTTATTAGTTTGAGCTGTAAAACACTAAGAAAACTTTATTTTCTTTGGACAACTCGCGCTGCGAAAATGCCGCTTGCCGCCAAATGGCGGCAAGCAGCTCAAGGACTCCCGCGTCCGTGACTCACCATTTCCGTATCGCAAGGATGAACGAAGCCAAGGCGGCAAGGGAGGCAATTGTCCGCACATGGTTCCAAGCGACCCACTTAGAAAGATAAAGATTCCATAGCTGAGCCCCTTCGGAACTTCCGGGAGCAACTGCAGCCAAAGCGTCATTCAACGGAACGTTAAAGATAATCGTCACCAGAAAAGATCCGACGAAGTAGAGTATGCACCCGGCCAGCACATAGGCCGCGCTAGCCGTTCCCCATTTCGTCAATGAAGCGATCCCTAGAATGACACACGCCAAGGCCGTTCCCATGAATACCAAGCTAAACAACGGATTAAGTACCGTAACGTTGATCGACTGCATGGCAGCAATGCCTTGCTCCGCCGGGAGACGGGCCAGAGCCGACATCACAAAAGTCGAAAAGGCGAAAAACAATCCGGCAATCAAGCCGGAGCCCAATGCCGAAGCATAAGTCAGACCAAACAACAAGTTCCCCATTCGGATCACACCTCCCATACGCAGGGCCCTGCGCTAATTTTTGCATCCTGAGCTGCTTTTACATCCTGCTTGTTCATTGAGTTTCCGCCTTGTTAATTACAAAATTGTTTGCGCAAGCAAATGTTTGTCTGAAAAAATCAAATGAAACTCATTCGATTTTTTCCAACCGGTCGCTTACCTCATCTAATTGAAACGAGAGTGCGTCACTTTCTTCTCCGAGAATAGCTGTATACCGGCTCTGGAGATTATTCCAGCACTCGTTAATGGCGGCTTCGAGCGCCTTGCCTTTATCCGTTGCGTAGATCAGCGATAATCTGCCCTCTACACGGTTGTACAGCAAGCCTTTGGCTGCGAGCTTCTCAATAAGGCGAGTGACCGTGGATGGCTGAAGGTGCAAAATTTGTCCTAGTTCTTTCTGCGAAATTCCGTCATTTTCGTACACCGCCATAAGCAAAAACGCAGAGTTCGGAGACAAGCCGCTAGATGCAAATTCATCCTCCGCCATTTTGCTAATTACCCTGCCGAGACGATTTGCCGTGAAATAGAGACACTCTTTAAGATAAACATTCAACATGGCTGGAACCTCAATTTCTCACCTAAAATTGTTTGCACAAACAAATTTAATTCAAATTCCGTTTTTTGTCAAGGATTTTTTACCCAAATCCCCTCTCTAACTATTCAGCGCATCCCACGAGAAGGACGCTCCGAGGAGGTCGCCGCCGCGGTCGAGTTTCTAGCCTCCTTTATTAACGGCACGAATCTGCGCGTTAACGGCAGGTCTGTCGCTAGCATCTAGCCGATCGCGTGAATGGAGCCGTAGAAATTTTTTCTACGGCTCTTCGTTTGCTTCTACCCTACCGATTTGATCACATAACACAGCGTGAACCGCTCTTGCGATTATTTCACGATAAATTTTACTCTGGTTCCGTCCGCGTATTTGGAAAGCTTATTTCCTACCCAGCTTCCCGCTCCCCGATTGTCGGACGGATTAATGTATCGAATATCCGCGCCTCTTCCCCCTTCCAAGCACATCGCCATCGGCCATTCGTCCCGATCGTAACCTTTCTTCGGCGGATATCCTTTCAGGGACTCTTCGCGCCGCTCACGGGTGCCGTCCCGCTCGATAGTACATACATCGGACTGACCCGCTGCAATGGCATCCTTAATATGCGCTCCGGTTTCGGGATAGCGGTCTCTCGGAAAAATGAGAATGTAGTCATACGATGATGCCGCAAAGGAAACGTGATTCGAGCCTGCAACCGGAAAAAAACTCGCCAGTAAAACCGAGATGAGGAATACAATCGAAAATAACGCCTTACTCTGCTTCTTAACCATTCGATTACCTCCATATTTCATATTTGGAATATTATTCCTATTCTATTGTAGTTGATAATAAGTTACCACTCAATAGTTTTGCAGCAAGTTATTTCTATAGCTTTTGTAAAGACGAATTGGCCGAAAAAAAACCAGGTCTTCTTCTTCGCAGAAGTTGACCTGGCTTTCTCACCGTCTGTACGTGGAAATGAACCACTTATTGCACACTTGCCGCATGAATGCCGGGGCGCTTATGGCTCCATGGCCGGGCGGCTTCCAACTGTCCGGCAAGCTGCAGCAGCGTAGCTTCGGCGGCGAATCGTCCGGCAAACTGCATCCCAATCGGCAGGCCTTCCGCGCTCCAACCGAGCGGTAGTGAAATAGCGGGCTGACCCGTCGTATTAAAGAGGCTCGTGAACGGGGCGTGGGTAAATACCTGCTCCGTCCAGCGTCTTACATCGATTTCCGGATCGTTGGCATTCAGCACGCCCAGCGGAAGCGGTGGAGATGCGATCGTCGGGGAAAGCAGCACATCGTACCGCTCAAAAAACCGGCCGACTGATCGGGAGGCTTTCGCACCGATATCGACAGCAGTCAGCAGATCATGGGCGGACAAGGACGCGCCGTGCCGGTACGCTTTCAGGATCGTCGCTTCAAGGTTATGTTCCGACGGTGTACGATTCAGGGCTTTCGCAAGCCGCTCGATCCCATGGTAAGTATTGGCCACCCAGATGTGCATCGTCGCCACGAACAATGCCTCGTAATCCACCTCAGGCGAAGCCTCCACCAATTCGTGCCCCAGCTCCTCGCATAAGCTGACGGTTTCGTGCAATACCCGCAAGCATTCCGCGTCAACGGGCGTGCCCGATAACGGTTTGGCCGTCCATGCAATCCGCAGCCGCCCCGGCGCCGCGGCCGCTTCTACGGAAAAAGGTCGGCCCGGCCTCTCCGCCCAAGCATACGCGCCCGGATCGGGACCCGCTACCGCATCCAGCAGCGCAGCCGCATCGCGAACCGTTTTAGTTACGGCAAACTGAATTCCAAGGCCGCTTAAGACTTCTCCGCTGTCCGGTCCGTTGGGCGTTCGCCCGCGTGTCGGCTTCAAGCCGACCAGGCCGTTGCAAGACGCCGGAATGCGGATGGAGCCTCCGCCGTCATTGGCATGGGCGAACGGCACGATGCCTGCCGCTACGGCTGCGGCCGAGCCGCCGCTTGAACCGCCGGGACTCCTCTCCGGATTCCAAGGGTTTCTCGTCGGCCCGTACAAGACCGCTTCCGTCGTCGCGTTGAATCCAAATTCCGGCGCCGTGGTGGACCCCAACGTCACCAGACCGGCCTGACGGAACCGCCTCATCAGCTCGGAGTCGTACGGGTAAACCATCCCTTCTCCCAGTCGGCTGCCGCTGTTGAGAGGCACTCCGGCAGCATGCAGCGTCGAATCCTTGGTCAAAAACGGGACACCTGCAAACGGGCCGTCCGGTAACAAGGACTCGCTCTCCTTTTCCGCTTGCTCCTGAATCGAGACGGCCATCACATTCAATTGCGGATTCACCAGCCGGATAGCTTCGCTGGCTAACGCCGTCAGTTCCCGGGGTGTAACCTCACCGCGCTTGACCAGCTCAGCCAGTCCCAGACCGTCATAACTCGAATACTCGGATAACTTCATCGTCACTCACCTCTTTCTTGGTAATGCACTTATCATAAGAGGTGGAGCGTCCTTGAGATCAAGCCCGCAAAAAACCACTTTTTCCAAAAAAATCTGGAGTACCCCCACATTTTTATTGTAATATTCATATATTAAGGTAGAATTGGGGGTTGCTTACATGAAAATCGGGGCATTCGCCAAACGATTTGACGTGTCTGTCGATACGGTCCGTTACTACATTGAGCTTGGGCTGCTGCTTCCGGATAAAAAAGCAAGCGCCCAATATGAGTTTACTCCTTCGTGCGTAGACGATATGGTGCTCATCAACGAGATGAAGCAGTATCATTTTTCACTCCAGGAGATCCGTCAGATGCTTTTGTTTAAGCGGATCACCGACTTTACCGTTGTCGAAGACGTCCGCTGCCATTATCTGCGGTTGTTGAACGAAAAGAAGCGGCAGCTGAAGAGAGAGAAAGAGCAGCTGGAAAATGCACTGCGGCAGATCGAAAATAAATTGCTCGCCTTGCAAGACGAACCGGGGCCGGGAGCACAGACCGGGGTGCCTTACTCCTTTTTGCCATTGCTTTATTGCCCTTCCTGCCAGATCCCGCTGCAAATCCGCAACGCCCACCTTCAGGGAAAATATATGCTTAGCGGACAATTGTACTGCCGCTGCTCTTATCGGGCAGAAGTCAGGGGCGGCATCCTGCTCACCGCCGATAAAGAAAACGCTCGCTCCGCCTATACCTATAGCTATGATCACGAGCGCTTTCAATTGCTCTCCCCTGCTTTTATCCGCCTGACGGAAAAAGGTAGCTTGTGGATGGCCGGCCGACTTATGAGCGAGCCTCCTGCAAAGCATCGGCTGATTGTGGAAGCCAATACGGACGTGTATACGGTTCTGCCTAAATATATTTCGTCTCTCCCGCCGGAGACGATGTACGTTTTTTGCGGTACGTCGCGCGAGCTGCTCTCCAGGCTCAAGGAGCGGCTTACACAGAGTCGTGCCGATTTGCAGGCGCTTTACATCGAGAGCGGCGATTGGCGGCTTCCGCTTGCTCCCGCTACCGTCGACTTGGTCGTCGACAGCTTTTCGTTCAACGACTTTTCGTTGGACAACCGGCTCTTTCCGCTTCTCCCAATGCTGCCTTATCTCAAGCCGGACGCCCGTGTAATCGGAAACTATTTGTTTTATCGGCCGCCCGCAGCTTCGCTTTCGCAAATTCGCCATCTGTTTCCGCAAGCGCATGAGCGATCCTATTATCCGGATTATTTGGACGAGAATTTCTCCCATATCGGCATGGAGCTATCCGAGCGTGAGCTGCTTGGTTACATGAGCGATCCGGGAAGCTATTTGCGCTATCACGTTCCGAATGAAAAGCTTCATCTGTTAGCCTACTTGGCTAAACGTCGTGATGCCGGGACTTCCGATTAATTTTTATGACCGTCTATAAATTTTTTAAGTTCTTCCACAGGAATGGCGCCAACGATTTTTTCGACCGGTTCACCGTTTTTAAATAAGATCGTCGTTGGAATGCTCATGACTCCAAACCGAGCGGCCGTATTGGCTTCTTCATCTACATTGACCTTGAGAATTCTCACGTCGCTGTTATGTTCGCGGTCAAACGCTTCAAGTATGGTACCGAAATAGCGGCAAGGCGCGCACCAAGTCGCCCAAAAATTGACTAAAGTCAAGCCTTCGCTCTTTAAATCGTTGGTAAAGGTCGTGTCCGTAGTATGGCAAATGGTCATTTGTAGCTTCCTCCCTATATTCCTATCCTAAATTTAATTCAAATGAATCGAACCGACGGAGATTTCATCACCTCCCCCACCCTGCTCCGCGGTTCCGGCGGCTAACAGACGTTTATTCCCCGAAATCTTCCTCCGTCAAGTCCAAATTAACGCCCATCGCCGTTCGGCTGCCGTCGGCTGCGGCATAAACCACTTGGGAAGGCATGAAGTACGAAGCGTCTCCCGCAGCATATAATCCGGGTATCGAGGTTCTTCCCCATGCGTCCGTCTTGAGCCCGCCATTCTCCGTCCTTTCGCAGCCCAGACGTTCTCCGAACGGTACAGCCGGCACAAATCTGGGCGTTACGAAACCACCGGCTCTCGACAGCTCAGTTCCATCCACGAAACGAACATGCTCAAGCCGTCCGTTGTGTCCGACGAATGCCGTGACAGGCTGCTCCATCACCACGACTCCCTTGGATTGAAGATGTGTCTTCTGCTCGTCCGACAAGGACGACTTACCGTGCGTGCAGACGACCACGTCTTTGCTCCAATTGAGGAGAAGCTTGGCCGTATGAAAAACGGTCGGAGATTCGGAGACGACGACAAGCGGTTGATCCTGCAGCTCCCAGCCGTCACAATAAGGGCAATTAAACAAGCTTTTCCCATACAGCGGATAAAAGCCTTCGATTTCGGGAAATATTTCTTTTACCCCCGTTGCCAGAATCAGCTTTCGCGCTTGAACCCTGCGCCCTGATACATCCAGCACCTCGAAAAATCCGGATTCGATTATGTGAACCCCGACAGCCTCGGTTTGCAGATGTTCGACGGACGGATAACGCAGAACCTCCTCATAAGCAATGCGGCGGAACTCGGCCGGCGTCACGCCGTCTCTCGTAATAAAGCCGTGTGACGCATGCGTAACGGCATTTCGCGGCTTGTTGTTATCGATTATAGCCACGCTTCGTCTTGCCCTGCCGAGCACGAGGGCTGCATTCAATCCGGCGGGACCGCCGCCAATAATCGCGCAATCGTAAATCATGATGTTCATCCCCTCAAATTAGATATTAAAGACTCATTATATCTATGATTAATTTAAAAAAAACTTGTTCATGCACTTTACCGTGCTTTTCCTTTTAACGAAGGAGCTCATCTTAGGCTTGAGTTTGCTTTCGGGCCATATCCGCCAATTTCGCTTCTTTGAGATGCGACTCCATCTTCTGTTCCGCTTCCTTCATTACCGCTTGAATCAGACATTCGTCGCCGTGGACAAAATCGCATTCGAATAAGGAGGCGTTGCCTTCAATGGCATGGATAATATCCAGAAACGTAATTTCGTCTTTTTTGCGGGATAGCCGATAGCCGCCGTTAGCTCCGGATACCGATTCGATCATCCCTGCCTTCACGAGCCTCGTTAAAATTTTGGAAAGATAGGTCGGTGAAACGCCTTGGGATTCCGCCAGCTGCTGCACGCCTACCGGTTTAACTTGTGAAGTCTCAATCAGCGCGAGCATCGTGTGCAGAGCATAATTTGTCGCTTTGGAAAATCTCATGGCCAACACCTCTATTAAAGACTTATTGTGTCTATAATATCCTTGAATTACGGACCTGTCAAGTCGCAGTTTATCCTCTTGACTTTCTTGACACAAAACACCGCAATTGTAAATACGGCCAGAGTGTTGAGAAGGTGTTGAATTGAGATAATAAAGGTTACGAGGGGGTGGGGTATCCACTTCCGTTTGCTTCTCTATTTTTGTGAAAACCCACTTCCTCAACACTCTGTCTGTAAGTTAATTACGACAATTTGTATTCACAGGCGCCTATCGTTATCTCAGGCTCCTCTGCTCGTCAATCGAAGCGCCAACTCGTTTCGTCAGAAACTCCAGGAGATAGAGGCTCGCCTCGTCTTTATCGGAGGTTAGCTCCTTGAACTTTTGCAGGGCGGTGTTCAGCTTCGGAAACTCGGTATCGAAACCTTTCTGTGCTTCTTTTACCCCTTGAGCATCGGTTAGTTCCTCTAACCCTTTAACCCCCTGCTCCTTTAACTTAGCCAAATTGGAAGCCAGCTCTGCGGTGAGTGCATCATATTTGGGGGCAGCGGACTTGGGATGGGCTAATTTCATTTTGACATAAATGTTCATGCGGTACCCGTAGAGTCCAATGGTCCTGTTACCACCGTGAATCCACATGGTACCGCCGCCGTTACGGATATAATCGATACTGGACAGCTCTGAAATCGCTTCGTTTACCGTTTGATGAATAGCATCCGTCTGAGTCTTCAGCTTGCTGTCGTTTGCAAGCAATTTGTCCGTCTCCTGTTGAAAGCACTCGCCGATATAGCGGTACATTTCATCCTGGCCGCGTTCGGAGCGATCCAGCTCGTGCTTGTCATATTCGTCCTCATAAGTCCGAACGATTTCATCCTCGGACATGTTGGAAGCAACTACTCTTGAGCACAGGTTCCGGTTTACTTTCTCCAAGGCGGCGTTACTGTCGGAATCCGTTGCAGTCTGGGCAGCCTCTGGTTTCGCTTTCGCTTTAAAGAACGCCACAACGTCGCTCACCGTCGAGATTTTCCCGGAGGCATTCAGCCGGTTATCGATCTCAACATCCGATACAAAGTTTTTGTCCTTTTTTTGAATAAATATGGACGGGGCGGTCACTGCGGCGCTGCTTCCCGAGCCTTTCCCGGTAATGTAATCCGCGAGTACGATCACATCCTTCTTGCCGTCTCCATCCACGTCTTTAAAGGATACCGCTTTGACGGATTCGAAATTCCAAGACTCGACGAGCTTCGGCTGCGGGAACGTATACAAGGTATGACCTTCGGCATCCTTTAAGCTGAGCACAAGCTCTTTGCGCCCGTCTGCATTCACGCGTTTCGCGGACACAAAACGAACCTTGCCCCACGACTCCAGCTCAACCTGAAACGACTGGTCCGCAATTTCCTCGACCGATGCGCCGCCGCTTGCAGGAACGGCTTGCGACGGGATCGTAGGAGAAACAGGTCCCGCCGATCCGGTCGGAGGCGAATTTGCATCGGAAGCTTTCGCGGGCTCGTTGAGCCGGCTTTGCTGGCCGGACGGATTGCATCCCGCTAGTATTGCGAATAAAAGACATAGTGCCACTAGCCTCATTTCCTCTTCTCTCCCCCCTTTCCTATAAACCCGAACTGAACCAGATATTGGCACATTCGACCATTCCATTTTCATATTCGCGCTGTACGGACAGATTCCTGCAAATCCTACATTAGTCCATAACTCCGAGTTGAATCATGCGTACCTTTTCTCCAGCGAGAACGCCGCGGCCTCCCGGTGGGATGACCATGAGGCAATCCGAATCCTTGATCGAAAGCATCACGCTGGACTGATCGGGTCCTGCCATTTTGACATATACCTTGCCGTCTTCGATATAGCTTTTGGCCCGCACGAATCGATGATAGGCATTGACCTTCGTAAAATCCTCCCCTAAGAACGCGGTTGCTTCCGGCGGGAGAACGTCCTTCTTCCCTTGCATGCCCCACAGCACCGGACGAACAAACAACTCAAACCCTACAAAACAGGCCCCCGGATTCCCGGAAAGCGCGAAGAGAAACTTGTCTTTCATCACGCCAACCGTCGTAGGGCTGCCCGGACGCATCATCACCTTGTTAAATAACGTCGTCCCCTTCCACGCATCAAAAATATCGACCATAATATCGTAATCGCCTACCGAGACTCCGCCTGTCGTAATGACACAATCCGCTATGGAAAAAGCGTCGGTGATTCGCTCCATAGCCCGCTCCGCATCGTCAGGGATCGTTTCTAGAAGGATCGGGGTGCCGCCTGCCTCCCGGACTTGTGCTGCCAGCATATGCGTATTGCTGTTCCTGATTTTCCCGGGCTCAAGCGGCGCATGAACGCCCAGCAATTCCGAGCCGGTTGCGAATATGGCTACTTTGGGACGCTTAAATACGATAACCGTTCCTGCGCCGAAGGCAGCTAGCAGGGCAATCTCGCCTGCATGTATTTTCCTCCCCTTTTCCAGGACAAGGTCGCCTTTTGCCAATTCAAATCCGGTTAAGGTTATGTTTTGACCTTCCTTCTGTTCTTTTTTGATCGAAATGAACGTTTTTCCTTCTTGCTCGAAGCACTCCGCGATCTCAAGCATGACGACCGCATTCGCACCTTCAGGCACCATAGCTCCCGTCATAATCCTCGATGCCATATTCCCCGTTATGGCTCTCGTCGGCGTCGAGCCGCAAGGAATGCTCTCGATGACTTCCAGAACAACCGGTTGATCGGAAGATGCGCCGATTGTCGATTCCCACCGTATGGCAAACCCGTCCATACCCGAACGGCAAAAATGCGGCATGGGGTCCGATGCGAATACATCCGCCGCCAATCTCCTGCCAAAAGCTTCCTCCAATGGCACGCGCTCGACGTCTCCCGGCCGAATATGCTGCTGAATCATCTTTTGCGCCGCGTCAGGCTGAATGGCGCTCCTCCGAAAGCAGTTCGAAAGCTGTAAACGTTCCATACTATCCTCCAATTTGTACCGTTCTATAAAAATGCGCTACCCGATGACATCATCGAATAGCGCATGGCTTCGCTTCTTCTATACGCGTTCTTCAAAGTAGATATGATAACACAGGTTGGCATGAGGATCATGCGAAACAAAACAGTTTCTTGCTTGGCTGCGCTCCAGCCTGGTCAATGATTCGTCAAATAAAGGGACGGAAAGAAACTGAGCGGCATTGAAATAAAACTTCAAATAGGCCCGGTCTTCCGTGAGCGCTGTCTTGAACAGGGTGAACGGCTTGGGCTGCGTTTGTTCTTCGCCCGAGAGATCTTCAATCCATACGGTGATCCGGCTTCCTTTATACTTGGATAACATCATGTCCCATTCCATCATAAGCCCCCGGCTTTGACGTTATTTTTGCCGCAATGGCTGCACTCCGCATGTTCCTTCACTTCGATCTCTAACCGGTAGCCCTGCAGCCAGTCCCAGAAATGAGGATCTGCCCGCTCTTCGAGATAGGCGAGCATGTCCTCCTCCTTTTCCCAAGCTCCTGTCCCCGTAACCTCTGCTACGACGTATTCCAGACCTTCTGCCTGTTTCTCCTCCAGGCTCCATTTCGCATGCTTCGGAAACAAGCTTTTCAGCTGATCGTCAATGGTTTGCTCAAAAGGTTGCCCGGACGCATCCGCCGCACGTTCCCGAATGAAACATAAATCCATGAAAAATTCAGATTTCTTCATCTATTTTTCACTTCCTTCTTGTAAATAAATAAGGCAATCGGAAACAGAACGACGTTTAACGCAGCAAACAGAAGAACAAGCTTATAGTTTTCAAAATAATAATTGTTGATCGTATACTGCGTGAAAATAATATTGAGCAGCAGCACAATACTCAGCAGGATGACGCCCCGATAGCTACGCTTCATACCGCTTCACTCCCGTTGCATAAATAGTCGGCCCTTCGACGGCTACGATAATTTCCGGCAGCGGCCTTCTTGGCGGTCCTCCTGTCGGAGCGCCCGATTTAGGGTCAAAAAAGCCGTGATGGCAAGGACAAACCATTCTTTTCTCCTCGCCGTTCCAAAATACGGGGCATTTCAGATGAGTGCATGCATTTTGATACGCTTTGTATTCATTTTCGCCTAAGCGGATCAGCAACGCCGAATCGTGTTCCCCCGGATAAGCAAACTCGACCGCCTCCCCTACTTTCAACGCTTGAACATCGGCGATTTTCATTTTGGGATGGCTTTTTTGGCCGAGCCCCGCAAGCTCTTTGGCCGCCAGTCCGCCCCAGGGAAGCGTGGAAATGGCAAACACCCCTGCCGCCCCCACCATCGTCTTCATAAAGCCGCGCCGGTCCAGGGTTCGCTCATTATTTTTACGAATGTTATGCGTATAATTGTCTTCGTTATACGGAACCTTGTTGTTCTTCTCTTTATCCATGCGGTCCACCCGCTTTCTAATCATAGTCGCTTTCCTTTATCGGACGGTTCAGAATAGCTTCTGTATTCCTTGGATAATACCGGGAAGGCTGATCTGCACACGGGTCTCCCCTTCCAGAGGCTCGAACGGCTGCCGGCTGGCGACCCATTTGCCTAGTCGGTGCTGCTCCCGCTTCTCGGCCAACTCGTTCTCGTCAATCCACTGCAGCGTATTGGTCGGGCAAACGGATGCGCACATCGGCGGGATGCCGTCCTTCGTACGGTCGTAACATAGATCGCATTTATACATCAGATTCTGCTCTTCATCAAATTTCGGAATCCCGTAAGGGCACGCAATCGTACAGTTCTGACATCCGATACATTTCTCGACGAGAGCGGACAGCACCGCTCCTTCTTCCGTGATCTGAATAGCTTGCGCCGGACAGCTTCTGGCGCATGCCGGGTTGACGCAGTGCAGGCACATCAGCGGAATCGTCTGCCGATCCACCAACGGGTTGACATCATAGACGTAATTGCGGTTCCGTTCGTCGTGACCGCCGCATTGTGTACAAGCCGCAAGACAGCTTCGGCAGCCGATGCAGTTGTCCATTTCGATATACAATAGTTTTTTCACAGCAGTGCCCCCTTCGTCCCATCCGCCAGCTTCTCAATCTGGGCTGCGCAAGCTTTAAATTCCGGCATTTTCGACATCGGGTCCAGCGCAGCAATGGTCAGAAGATTAATCGACTGCTCATGTCCAAAATGATAAGGGACAAACACAGTATCTTTACGAATGGCTTCGATGATCTTCACTTTAAAGTACGCTTCGCCTCGCCGGGTATACAAACGAACGATTTCTTCGTGCTCGATGCCGTACAGCTTGGCGGTTTCCGGGTGAACTTCGACGAACGGCTCCGGGCACATATCCCGCAAAAAGGGAATTCTTCGCGTCTGGTTCCCGGATAAGTAATGATAGACGACCCTGCCAGTGGTCAGCCTGAGCGGATACTGTTCACACGGCTCCTCCGCAGGCGGCCGGTAAGGAAGCGCACATATTTTCGCTTTGCCGTCCGGATGATAAAACTTCTTATCCAAAAACATATAGGGAGTTCCTTGATCCTGCTCGTCTCGGCAGGGCCAGAAAACACCGTTTTGCTTCTCGATTTTATCCCACGTCGCTCCGTAATAATCCGCATACCCGCCTTTGGAAGCAAGCCTGAATTCATCTGCAACTTTGCTTGCTGTCGTGAGATGACGGAAATATTGGCCCCGGCCGAGACGCTCGGCCAGCTCCACCTGAATCTGCCAATCCGGCTTCGACTCGCCAAGCGGCTCCTGGGCTTTATTGATCTTGATGATCCGGCCCTCCAGATTGGTCACGGTGCCCTCATCCTCCGACCATGTCACGGAAGGAAGGACGACATCGGCAAATTCCGCCGATTCCGATAAGAACATATCGCAGCAAACCATGAAATCCAGACTTTTCAGCGCCGCGCGGACGAAGTTTTGATTCGGTGCGGAAACCGCAGGATTGGAGCATAACAAATATAAGCCGCGAATCGTTTTTTCGGTCATCAATTCGAACATCTCATAAGCTGATACGCCGGGCTGTGGCATTTCTTCCGGCGTAATTCCCCAGACGCTGCACACTTCCTGCACGTGCTTCGGGTTCGTGATTTTGCGGTAACCCGGAAGCGCATCCGCTTTTTGTCCGTGCTCCCGGCCGCCCTGACCGTTTCCTTGGCCTGTAAACGTGGCGACTCCGGATTTGGGCCGGCCGATTTTGCCGGTCACCAGGCACATGTTCGTATAGGCCGATACGTTGTCCGTTCCTTTATGCTGCTGCTCGATCCCGCGTGCGAACAGGACGACGGCGTTCGGCGCTTTGCCGTAGATTTCCGCAGCCCGGATCAATTTCTCCGGCGCCACTCCCGTAATTTCACTCGTATATTCCGGGGTAAACGCCTTCACGACTTCCATCGTTTCTTCGAAGCCGTTCGTATGCTCGCGGATAAACGCTTCGTCCGCAAAGCCTTGCTGGATAAGCAAATTGACCATGCAGTTCGCGAGCGCCAGATCGGTGCCGGGCTTGAGATCGAGATGGACGTCGGCCCGTCTCGCAATCGGGGTTTCCCTCGGGTCCGCAACGATCAGATACCCACCGCGATTCTGCACCTCCCACACCCGGAACATCGAGGTCGGATGGCATTCGGCCGTATTGCTTCCGGCAATAAACAAGCAATCCGTCTGATGAATATCCGTCCATGGCAGCGTAGATCCGCGATCCACCCCAAGGCTGCGCATGAATCCGGCTGCCGCACTGGACATGCAGAATCTGCCGTTGTAATCGATGTAGCGCGTCTGCAGTCCGACGCGGGCAAATTTGCCGGTCAGGTAACATTTCTCATTCGTCATGGATACGCCGCTGAACACGGACAACGAATCTTTGCCGTAGTTGTTCTGCAATTCCTTGAACTTCCGCGCAATCAAGTCATAGGCTTCGTCCCACGACGCTTCGCGGAAGCCTTCCTTCGTTCCTTTCTTCGAGGCATCTTCCCGGATCAACGGCCGGAGCAGCCGGTCGTCATGGTTCGTTTGCTGGTAAGCGGTGACGCCTTTCGGGCACATTTTACCGAGATTCACCGGAAAATCGTACCGTGGCTCTACGCCGATAATCTTGTTGCTATCCGTATCCACCCTTAAATTCATGCCGCACTGCATGCCGCAGTAAGAACAGTGGGTCGGAACCAGCTTTTCCTTCGGATGATGCTTATTCTCAATCTCGCGATAAAATTTATCCTTTTGCATTCTGGTTCGCCTCCTTGACCTTGATTTCGTGGGTTGGGACACCCGCAAACCGCGACATGCGATACTTTCGTCGACAAGGCAAGCATAGCTCGGCGAGGTGAAAGCCTTCGTCCATCTTGAATTCGACGCCGCTTTGCTTCAACACTTGGATGACATCGTTCGACTGCTCGACCGAAACAAATCCGGCGCCGCACACCTTGCAGGCTTTCATTTCCTTCTCCCCATAGTGCTCCCGGTAATTGCGGGCCAGCACGCTCATCGGCCGGAACGGAATATGCGCCAGTTTACCGAATGGAAGGTAAATTAACGTAAGTATGACGGACCATTGATGAATCAGCGTAATGACCGGATGGCCCCAGCCGTGCAAGAAAATATTCACCCCCGTGAGCATCAATCCCGTAATGCTGATAAACAGGAGCAGATACAAGGGGAGAAAATCGTATACGAACGTTTGCTCCGCTCTTGCCTGCATGTTTTTGATGCGCCGGTACAGCGCCATACACACGCCGGCGATGACCATGAAAGCTGTAATGTTCAGTGCATTGTAAAACATGAAGGCAATCCAGCCGTCCGCTTGGACCCGCATGATGTCAAGGCCGAAGCCCACGACCGTGTAGGTTCTGTTATCCTCCATCGTAAAGTACATCCAACCGAATACGAGCGGAAACGTAACCAGGCAAGAGAGGATACAGCCCCACCCCAGCAAAATGTGCTGTGTCCAGCGGTAGACCCCGCGGTTCCATATAAACTTGTAGGTGGCCAAATGCTCAACGGTTGTTTGTGGAGTGCTTCTGCGAAACAGCAGCCGAAGGCCTTTCTTCATGATGACCTTCGTCGGCGGTCGCTCGGCCCAGGCGATAAACCGGTAGAAAAAACCGCCGATAAAAACGACCGTACCGACCATATACCCGTATAAAGCCAAGTCAATATGAGTAAAAAAACGGGAGCCGATATACATCAAAATGATGAGACAAACAACCGTAAAGAAGTAATTCTTAGCAAATTTAGATGCAAACGCCCGGTCCATGTTATGACCTCCATAATTCATTTTTGGTCACTTTCATTAAAGCATCGGCCTCTCCCCATTGACTGTGATGATAATCACAAGTTCGATCCAGGAAGCGAATTTTGTTGAAAAAACATCTTTGACTCCGCTGCCAAGGCTTTCGGTACATAAGCGCAGTAGGGATCGCTTTCCAGATAATCGCCGGTAACGGCATAGGCTCTCGCCCGCGAGCCTCCACACAATGCCTTGAATTCACAAACCCCGCACTTGCCCTTTAACCGCGATTTGTCGCGTAATGCGATCAGGACCGGAGAGCTGCGATAAATTTCCGTTAGCGGCCGCTCCCGGACATTCCCACATACGACAGGCAAAAATCCGCTAGGATATACATCCCCGGTATGGCTGATAAATACAAACCCGTCTCCGTCATTTACCCCTTTAGGCGCGCGTCCGAGAAGATCCGGGCGTTTCGTTCTCATGGCCGCAGCCTGCTCGCCTAAACGCTGCTTCTCCTGCAGGAGAACCCGCCGGTAATGCGGCGCTTCCGTTGCTTTTACACCATACGGCATCTTTTGCTGGATGTGACACAACCACTTCATCACTTCTTCGTGCTGCTCCGGGGTGATGATATCTTTCACCATCCCGCGTCCGGTGGGCACAAGGAAAAATACGCTCCAAAGCACGGCTTCCATCTCCTTGACCTTGTCCGCGATCGCTTCCAGATCATGAAGATTATATTGGGATACGGTCGTATTCACCTGAACCGGGATTTGCAGTTCCTTTAAGTATTCGATCCCTCTCATAGTCAGATCGTATGATCCTTTTGTTCCGCGAAAATGGTCATGAATCTCCGCACAGGAGCCGTCGAGACTGAACGCCCACCGCGACAGCCCGACTTCCTTCGCCTTCCGGACGGCTTCGCGTGTCACCTTCGGCGTGGCGCTCGGCGTCATGGAGACGGGAAGACCTCGCTCTTCGATCGCATAGCGGGCAAGCTCGAACAGATCGGGACGCATTAACGGATCTCCGCCGGTAAAGACGAATAGCGGGTTATCCATTTTGGCGATTTCGTCGATGAGTTGCTTCCCCTCTTCGAAAGATAGCTGTCCGGGGTCCGCTCTATACTGTGCCTCCGCTCGGCAGTGCAGACATTTCAAAGCGCAGGCCCGGGTGACTTCCCATATGACGATGAATGGATTTTCGTTGTAATCCCTTTCTTTTATAAGGGGCTTCAATAAGATCCCTCCTTCTCATTTGCCATCTGGAGAGAAAGCAAGAATATTTTTATTGATCCGAAGCATCCTATTTGTTGACATATTGTGACTCAGGAGGTTTCCTATGGAAACAACAAATAGCCTTTACGAAAAAGTTGGCGGAGAACAGGCCATTTCCAAAGTCGTCGATTATTTTTATAAACTTGTATTGGCAGATGATACGGTGAACGAGTTTTTTAAGAACACCGATATGGAAAAACAACGGCGCCACCAGACCAAATTTATCAGTTTTGCGTTAGGAGGGCCCAACCAATACTCGGGAAAATCCATGGCCAAAGCTCATGAAGGCATGAACCTGCAGCCGGCTCACTTTAATGCCATCGTTAAGCATCTGCACGATTCACTTGCGCATTTCGGCGTCAGCGAGCCGGAAATCGAGCAAGCCTTGTCACATGTAGCCGAGTTAAAAGACGATATCCTGTATAAGTAGGGAATGAGAAGAAAGCTGAGAAAGACCGCAGACTTGCATAGGTCCGAAGCTTTCTCAGCTTCTTTTTTATTTACTTCTTAGCTCTGAAATGTCACTGAACATCCCCGCGTAATGCTTTACTTCGCCGGCGTCGTTTTTGATCGCGCTGATCGTCAACCATTGAAGGTACTCGTCGCCGTTTTTCCTCCGGTTCCATATCTCGCCCTGCCAGAAGCCCTTCTCTTTGATCGTTTTCCACATCGCGGCATAAAAATCCGATGGCTGTTTTCCTGATTTTAATATGCGCGGATTTTCCCCGACGATTTCCTCCTGCGTATAGCCGGTCACTTTGGTGAACGCCGGATTCACCTGCCGGATCGTGCCCTTCAAATCTGTGATAACAATGGCTTCCGCCGTATTTTCAATAATTTCCGTTGCCAAACGAAGCCGGTCTTGATAATACATCCAGAACACAAGGACAAGACTGACTAAAGCAAACTCGGACAAGGCCATGAATCCGATTGCATAGTGGCCCGTCAAGCTTAATAACGAAGCGAGAATCAGAGGCGGGAAAAATCCCCCAAGGCCGCCCATGGCGGAAACGATTCCGTTCACAAGCCCGGCCTGCTTCAGGAAATAGAGGGGCACCAGCTTGAAGATCGTGCCATTTCCCGTCCCTGCGCAAACCGCGATCAGCAGACAACCGACGGTATAAAGCTGAATGTCCGGCGAGAAGGACAGCAAGATGCCGGATAAGGTCAGCCCACCGAATACGAACATCAGAATGATGAAAGAATTGAACTTGTCGCCCAGCCATCCGCCGATCGGCCGTGCCGCCGTCGCGATCGCGATAAACATAGCCGTTCGGAAGCCCGCGTCCGCCTTGGCCAATTGAAAGTGGCTGACGAGAAAATTCGGCAAATAGATGGTGAATGCGACGAAGCAGCCGAAGGTGATAAAATAAAACAGGCTGATCGCCCATAACCGCGGATTGCGGTAAATTTCCTTCATCTGCTCCCGCACCGGGGTCACGACCTTCGGCTCCTTGCGGTCACCGAGAAAAACATGAAGGAGGACAAACACGGCTAGCAAAATCATATACAGCTGGACGGTGGCAGACCATCCGATCGAGCCTGCGATAACGGGAGCGCCGAATGCCGATACCGCCGTCCCGAGGTTGCCGATGCCGTAAAGCCCGTTCACAGAACCGTGCTTTTCCTTCGGATAATATTTCGGCAGCGAGGTAACGCCGACCGAAAATACGGCGCCGCCGATGCCGAGGAAGAAACCGCCGATCAGCAGATCGACGAACGTCGTTGCCTGGCTTACATAATAGACGGGAAACAGCAGCAGAACAAAGCTGATGGCGAACAGCTTTCTCGCGCCGTATTTATTCGTCCAGAAACCGATCGGAATGCGCAGGACCGACCCCAAAATTACCGGCACGGCCGTTACCCAGGACAGCTGGCCCGGAGTCATCGGGATGTCCGACTTGATGAAAGGCATGAGCGAAGACAGAATCACCCAAACCGCAAAACCGAGAATAAGACTTACCGTCTGCAACGGCAATTGTAGCTTTCGAACATCCATCCTTTTCCCCTCCACTTCATAATCAATCGTCATCGTTCCATTTTCATAAATTTCATTTCGGGCTTATGCCTGGGGCACAAGACGTGGCTGCGGCGCAAGTCGGCAACCGGCGCGCCGCCTCCCCTTCCCAAGTGTAACGATGCCTCCTTTACGGAATGTTCTTTTCAATGGGAACATCCTGAAAATAACATTTCTCACGATTTCATCACTGTGATCCAAATCATTATGAACCGCAGTTATACAGCGTAAAATAACTCACTTTCACAAAATGTACACAGATTACACGAATACCGCATCCCGTTATCCTGCGCCCAGATGATTGTTTTCTTCGCAGGAAAGCTGCCACGTGCGCAGTTCATCGGTTACAGCTCTTCAACCTTAACTCGCTTTCTCGTATTCCAGTCAAACCTTCTCGCTTTGCTCCAAAAGTTGAACTCCCCGTGATAACAACCTTCCTTATCCACCTTGATGCTTTTTCTGGAGATCATCTTTACATAACCGATCACACGGCTGAATGTGGCGATATCGTCACTGCCGCAAACCGGACAATTCCCGATATGCTTTCCATCCTGCGCCACCAATTGCCGATTGCAGCTTAAGCAGCTTGTAAGGGTAGGTGTAAGCGTGATGTAGTTAATCGGCTTTTCGAATATGTTACTGAGATATTGCGCAAGTTGGCCCGGTGCAAGCTTGCTTTCCACAAAATGATGGAGGATGCTTCCCGATGTGGCGTACCCCTGAAATTCCGCACTGTTTTCGATTTGCTTGAGGAAATCTTCCTCACTAAACGGAAGCATGCACCCGGACGTCAGGTATACGTTATCGCCGCTGCCCTGAACATAGACATGCCGTCCATGCTGTTTCCCCCATTTCAAATCATGCCGGGCAAGCTTGATGGCAGCGTTCTCCCCGGGAGCATATTCAATCCCGCAGGCTACTTTATCCCGCACGATGAACTCATTGATGATGTCAGTCATAGCTTGCATGAGACGATGAGCCAGCCTCTTGCCGTCCTCATTCAACAATCCGCCTTCATAGCCCATATTATGCAATCCCTCGTGCATCCCGGTCACGGCAAATACGTTAAAATAGTTTTTCAGATCGTTGTTGAAGGCGAAAAACGTCGGGTACAGCTCTTTATTTCTTTCGATCCATGCCCTTTTGGCCTGATGGCCTTGCTGCATGAGTTCGAGATTCTCTCTGATTTTTTCCAAAAGTAGAGAATCGTTATGTCCAAATTCCATCAGCATTCGATTCAAGTTAAGATTCAACACTTGCACGGCGCCGGTCGATCCGGTAGAGCTGCCAAAAATGCCGCTTCCGGCTCTTGAAAGCACGGTCAAATCGATCTGCAGCCTGCAGCATAAACTGCGGCTCGCTTCCGGATCGCGCGGTTTCAACAAAGGATTGCGTTTTTTGTAATATTCATTTTCAAACGGCTCCGTCCGGAAGTTTTCAAAGTAGACGCCGCCCCAATAATACATTTGCTCCAGCAAGTACAGAAACAGCTCGTCTTGAAAATTAAAATGATCGTCAATTTGAACGGTAATTAAAGGAAACGTAAATGGAATCCCTGTTCCCGTCCCCTCTTTCATCACATCGATAATCGCCTTGTTGATCCGGTCAAAATAGATTGGCGGAATATCTTGATATTTGATATTTTTGGTAACGCCTCCGATCATGACGTATTCGTTTTTGATTTCCTCGGACGGTTTGCCGAATTCCATTGTGATGTTCGAAAATGCGGATTGCGAGCCTCCGCGCAGCGGCATGTTCATTTCCCATATCAAGCCTTGAAACAACTGCTTCAGTTCGTGATCCGAATACGCTTTACCGTTATCCAATTGTTCAAAGTACAGGTAGGATGCAGATATGGTGGTCAATTGGGACAACATCACCGCGCCAGACACCTGCTGCGACATTAGAACGATGACGTTGCTGACGTGTCTTAACAAAACATCCAGCTTTTTCGTCGGTTTGGAGGACAGCATATTTTTGGCCAAATTGGGGATTCCCATCATCGCGATATCTTTGCATCCGACGCTCATGCAGTACGGGCTTAATTGCTTATCGTGTATGTATACGACGCCTTCTTTATAGAGCTCCGTCAGTTTGGACGGCAATATGTGCGACAGCAAATATTCCTCTTCAGCAAAGTTTGTAAGATTGTGGCGCAGCAGGGGCAGAGAGTACACAAAATTGCTATTCTCGCGTTTTAAATAGTCCGATTTTTTGTCTTCGACCTCCGAGGTGAATTTTTCGATGATTTCGTTAAAATGAGTAAACATGCATCCGTTCCTCCCTGACTACGATCGTCTTGATTTCATTCCTGTTCAAGCCGGAAAATAAAATTCGTTTAATTTATACGTGACCTCGCTGTTGTAACGCTCCTTCAGTTCATCGACATAGCTGCGAATTTGTTCAAAATACTCCTCGCTTAAAACAGGATATTTTACGGTACGCACCTGACTGAAAGGACTATTGTGCCGAATGACCAATTGGATCGCCGACATCATGTTTTGAACCAGCGCAGGGGTAGGAACGACGCCGAGAACGGCTTGATAGGCGGCCATATCGACGTTCCTATTGAAAGCATGGTACGGCAATTTCATATCGATATGAATCCCGTCAGCCAGCTCTCTCTCCAGCAAATGGCGTATTTTCTCAGGAAACGTGCCGTTCGTGTTAATGATGATTTTACCCGGGAACCCTTTCCTCAGTTCCGCTAGAAACAAGATGATTTCTGTAAGATTTCCCATCAAAAACTCTCCACCGCTGAAGATGAGGGCATCGAATAAATATCCGTTCATCTTGATTTGTTGCAAAATATCACCCGCCAACAAATAATGCTCATGCTTGGATGCAACCAATTCATCGTAGTTATGACATCCGAAGCAGTGCAAATTACAGCCGGCAAGAGAATGAATCACTAAAGAGGTATTCCCCGGCAGATCGTCAAAAGTCCGAATCATGATTGGATAAAATCGTAGCACCTTCCCGTTAACCTCCTCTCCGAAACTATCTATATATGGTGTTTTCGTTATCATTTTATCACCATATATAGTATATTTCGGTGATGCAAGTCACATAAAGAGGTCGCCTTCCATAGACGACCTCTTCTTGGAAACTTGCTTGTTAAGACTCGTTGGCGGGATTGCTCACACGCTGGAAAAGAATGTTGTTTTCCAGGTGAATATGCTGGAACAAATCCGATTCGAGCTCTTGCAGCTTGTGGAACGCCAGCGTGTAAGTCCGGCATGCGCCGGCCGGCAGTTCATAATCGCCCGTGACGGCTCTCATCTCGTGCAGGAGATTGCCGACGCCACTGTGATCCGCCTCAAGCTCCCTAATCGCATTTGCCGTTTTCTCCGCAAGGGATGGAGAAGGATCGTGCTCCAATTCTCTTATTAACGGAAAGACAGACGCTTCCTCGGCGATCAAATGCTGCTCAAGCTCCATTTTCATCTGATGAAAAAGCATATGAAGCTTGGCGAGCTCACGGCGTTCCGGACCGTGTACCCGCAAAATTTTGGTGACGAATTCGCTTAACACAGGGAGCTCCCGTTCCAAATACGCGTGATGGGTGGTGACGATATGATCGATCAACCGACTCGACGAGAGCTTGCTCCAGTCCGTGTTGGGATCGGTTTTTTGGTTCGCTTCCGCGTAGAACCGGTTTAGTTTCTCTAGGAAAGCTGCTTCCTCGATGTTTTTCTGTCTTAGCGCTGTTATTAGAGGACGGCCCCCGCCGCAGCAAAAGTCGATGCAGTGCTCCTGAAATAAGTTACTGGACCCGGGAAAAGCGGTCACGATTTGTCCGATCGTTTCGGAACCGTTAAAAGAAGTGTTCATTAGCTTGACCTCCTTTTGACATGACCGTTGTTCCTAATGATCATGTTCTTGTCTAAATTGTAATGCAACGAGCATAAGCCTACTGTGTTTACAATCACGTTTTTTCTGCTCCTAGCCCCAAAATGAAAAGTCCAAGGTTCGTTGCCGGTAAGCAACAAAACTTGGACTTTTTCCAGAATGAGGTTGAATTTGTCTTAAGCAAGATTTCCAGGTACCGACTTCAATATTTTACCGGTATTCACCGCTTGCGCGGTTGTTATGGCCGGACGAATCCATTTCATGTTCTTCTCCACCTCCTTTGACTTGATCTTGGCTCTTCCCGATCAATTCCAGCACGTGCTTGAGTTTTCTTTTCTCATGCGGACAGGGACGCTTCCCCGTTCGCATCCGGTATAACGGGCAATGGTTTCCTTGACAGGCGGGGCGGAAATAACATGTGCGGCAAACCGGGTCCCGCTCTTCGCCGGAGCCGGTCCATCTCGCTATTTTGTCCATATCGAGAACCATGCTTCCGTCTGCGTGAAGCTGCCCGACATGATTCACCGGGTCGTCCAGCGCAACCGAGCATTTGTACAACCGTCCGTCCGCCCCAATCACGAACGCATTGGGCTTGGCGGCATAACAGACGGCTCCGGACGGCATAAGCGAATCGATGATCGTCTCGCTGAGTGGCAGCCCTTGCTCCACCCCAAGGCCCGTCAATTCCCATAGATGCGCATCCGAAGCGGTCCGGTCGCACACGGGAATCCGGTCGTCATTTCGTCCGCCCCACCGGCCGACCGGCCGGATCAGCAGCTGAAACCGCTTGTCACCCTCGAACCAAGCGAAAAGCTTCGTCAGCAAATCCGGCACTTCATCCGCGTTATCCTCGTCAAAATTGATTCGAATATCGACAGCAAACGAAGCATCGACATCACGAAGCTCCTTTAAATTGCCGATGATTTTCTCGAACGTTCCGCCGCCTCCGCGAAGGCACCTTCTCCTGTCGTGGACCGTTTCCGTTCCATCCAGCGTCACCATGAATCGGCGCACGTTCCGGTCGAGCAGCTCCATAAACCGCTCTTTCGTCAAAAAGTATCCGTTTGTGGACATGTCTGCGGAGTAGCTGATGCTGTTTTTTGAGCAGCTTTCCAAGAAAGAATCCGACAATTCAACGATCGTATCGGGAACAAGCATTGGTTCGCCGCCGAACCAGCTAATTGCTAGATGATCCATGTTTTCGGCAGCTTGCCGGACGTACGCTTTTAAACCGTCGATCGTCTCCCGCGTCATGGCGCCACAGGGAAAGCTCTGGTAACAATACGTGCAGCGAAAGTTGCACGCTTCTGTAGGCATGATCACGAGATGCATCGATTTCGCTTCGTTCAGAGCAGCGTGCAGCTTTTGCGCCTGCGCAAGCTCGTCCGTCCCGTCCGGCACCAAAAATCCGGCATCGCACAGATCGGAGGCCATTCCGGACAACTCCTCATGGCGTGCCCCCTTCCCCAGTACTCGAAGGACTTCTGCCTCCTCGTCCGGTTCAAAGGCAGCCATGGCGCCGGATAAGGAGCTGTAAATCATCCCTCCTTTTCCGTTCCATCGCACGATGGTGGAATAGCGGGAAGGTATCCAACGGTTTGTCACTTGTGCCAATCCTTATCACCCTTCATCGTTGAATGAGCACAGCGGAAAAAATGACGAACAGTACCGCACCCACAATTTCAATCATTCCCGCCTTCGAGGGACGCACCGGCTTGCCTGCGAAAGCAAAAGCCCGCGCAGCGGAAAACACATAAGCGAGGATCATCCACGGATGGCCCGCCGCCCACAGCACGAGTGGGAGCAAAATGTGATATGCTCGCGTATAAGCGATCCAGCGTTTGTTTTCTCTTTCGCGAAATATGGCTTTCACAAAAAAGACGCTGCTTGTAAAATACAAAAAGCTGAACAGAACGACCATCGCCATCATCCGGTCCCAGCCTCCACCGCCCACCAGGTAAGCGGCTGCTCCACTAAGGCTGAACATAAGGATGGCACAAAGATCGTTAAGCAGCGCCCTTTCCGATTTGTGTCTCGTATGCCATATGTTCACCGAAAGCAGCACAAAAAGAAGCGGGCCGAAATAGAGCAATGCCGGATGGCTGATAAGCGATGGCACCAAACAACAAGCCGCAACTAAACCGTAAATCGTCCCCCATTGGATCCAATGCCGCCGATTGGCTTTATTTTTCATGGATTGAAGAAAAGGATAAGACGATAGATAGAGAAACAACCATCCCATAAATAACGGCAGATGCATCAACTGCGGCTTCCCGGCGAACAGGCCGAGCAGAAAAGGAACACTGACCATCGCCCAACCGCCGTGTTCATGAGGAATCACTATAGTTCGCTTCTTCATGGGACAGTCGCTCCTCTCGCACCTTATTGCATAACCATCATATAATTGTCTCCCCCGTCCGCTCTATGATATTATGCACATCCCTTGCAGATCGCGAGGATGTTTTAGATCCCTTCGGCTACACAGGCCATTCTATCGTTTTCCTTTAAATACACGAGCTTCAAATTAATGTTATATATCTTTTTCAGCTTCTCTTCGCTTAAAATATGTGCGGCATGGCCGCATTCAAATTGGCCTGACTTGTCCATGATTCCGATTTTATCGTTCAGCAATATGGCATGATCCGGTGTATGCGTGGTCATGATGATGCCGTAGCCTTTGTGGGACAGTTTTTTTATGATTTCAATCGTTCGTATTTGATTTCCATAATCTAACTGCGAGGTCGGTTCATCCATTAATATGATTTTGGATTGCTGAGCAATGGCTCTGGCAATGGTGACCAACTGTCTCTCTCCACCACTAAGCTCCGTATATGGCTTGGTTAACAAATGACCGATCCCGATCATCTCGATGGCCTCAAGCGCAATGTTGTAATCCTTGTCGGACGGCATTGAAAATGCCGAGATATACGGCGAGCGCCCCATGACAACGAATTCCTTGACCGTAAATGCATAGGCAGGCACATGGTTTTGAGGAACATAGCCGATATTTTTTGCAAACTCATTCATGGTATAGTCATAAATCGATTTTCCGTCCAGGAAAATATCCCCCTGCTCCCCTTTAAGCAGCCTCGCTATACAGTTCAACAGGGTAGACTTGCCCGACCCGTTGGGTCCCAAAATCGAAAGAATCTCTCCCTCGTTCAGGCTGAAGGATACATTGGAAAAAACGTTCTTTTGTTTAAATGAAAAACTGACATTGCTTACTTCCAGTTTCATGTCATGTTCATCCTTTGTTTATGGAGAATCCAAAAATAAAAAGGCGCTCCCACAAGCCCCGTTAAAATACTGATGGGCAATTCTGCCGGGAAAACGATTCTTGATAGCGTATCAATCATTAACAAAAATCCTCCTCCTAAGATGATAGAAAGAGGAAATAACCTTGTATTGTCCGGCCCAATCAGCATTCGTCCCAAATGAGGAACGATTAGCCCGATCCAACCGATGGTTCCACTAACACATACGGCACAAGCGGTTAAAACTGTAGACAGCACGATGACGAGACCGCGATAAAACTCCGTATGGACGCCCAGGTTTTTGGCCTCGCTTTCTCCTAAAGCAAGAATATTGACTCTCCATCGGATAGCGAGTAGTAACAGCATCGAGATCACCATAACGAGAATGATGGTTGAACGATTTTTCATGAACTTCGGAATCGCGCTTGTGATCATAACGGCCAATATGCCTCCGGCCAAGGAGGAGATTTGTAAGCCGAATGTCCCTAAATGAAAAAGTATGGCTAGAGCAGCCCCTAACCCCGCACCGGAAGAAACACCTAAAATGTCCGGGGAAACCAAAGGATTTCTAAAAATCCCTTGGTAAGCGGCCCCAGCCAATGCCAGCGAACCCCCGATCACAATGGAAGCGATGATCCTGGGCAATCGTAAATTCAAAATAATATTTTCAATGGTTTGATTTACATTTGACGGCTTTCCAAGCAGCTTCGAGGATAAAACGTCCAAGACATCCGAAATCGGAATACCATATCGCCCTAAGCAAAGCGCTGCGATCGAAAGGACGAACAGCAGGAGCCATAGCGTTAAAAAAAGCATATAATCTCTAACCTTGCTGTTTGAACCAGCCTTTTCCTTTATCGCTTCCATCTTCTGCTCACCCGTTTTTTTATTTAACAACTTCTCCTTTTAACAGCTGCTCCAGTTGCTGATCGGTCATGTCGAAATTCGAATATTCCTTATAAAACTTTCTGGTTTCCTCTTTCATATCCATCACGAACAAATCGGGATGGAACGTAGCTGCCGCCCACAAAATTTGCAAGGCGCTTTCCGCCCCAAAGCGGTCCCAAGCAAAGCACCCGGATGGGATTACGAATATTTTATTGTTTTTTACCGCTTTAATTTCACTCCACTCCGGAGTTGTTTTGAAGCTCTGTACAACCTTCTTGCTCCCTTCTCCGCCACTGACTACGATGATGTCGGGATTTTTCTTTAAAATATCTTCCGGGGTCACGGTCACCCGCATGCCTTTCCCCAAATCGGAGGTTGCAAATTTCCCTCCGCCGTTGGTCACCCATTCTTCCATAATAGTTCCGGCGCCAGTTGTTGAGTACATATTATCAACCGCATAATAAACGACCGGTTTATCTTCTTCCCGTAAGTTTTTAAACGTGTCTTGAACCTTGTTTAGATTTCCGTCAATGTAGGCGACCAATCGATCTGTTTTACTTTTGTAATCGCTGCCTAAAATATCGCCTAAAGCAGAAACGGATTGTTTCATGGTTTTATAATTGTTAAACATTAGATTAACACCCTTTAAACCGACTTGGGTGTAGCTTTTTATATTATCGTCGCTGGCAGTTATGATCACTTCGGGGTCCAGTTTCAGCAGTTCCTCGGCATTCTCTTCTGCTGTTGGAATTTGCTCCAGCTTCGGATAAATAAGCTTATTAAAGGGCAAAGTTTTCACATATTTATGTACGCCTACTAATTTATCGCCGGCCCCTAAGAAAATCATCATGGTTGCAGACGACGGCCAAGTATTAACAACTCTTGTTATTTTGCCCGGCAGTTCGACTTCTTTCCCCGACATGCTGACGACTTTTTTGGTTGTGGTTGCATTCGCATCAGGTTTGGAGTCGGCAGCCTTAACTTCAGCGTCTGCATGGTTCGTTGCCGTTGATTTTGCGCATCCCGCAACAACGATCGTCATGGCAAGTAAACATAGCATGATGTTCATCTTTCTTTGTCTCATCGTTAGACTCCCTCGTATGCAAAATCCACGTCTTCAGGCTTCCACCACATGACATAAGTGGAGGTTTCTCTTACAAACCGAACGGAACCGTCCTTACCTTCGATCAAATACTTCTCTACATTGTGCCTAAATACATCTTCTTGATCCTCGTCCACCGTTCCTAAAGTTCTTAGATCATCATAGGCTTCTTTTTTATTCCGAAAGTTTTTTTCAAACCCGTCTTTCACGATGACGACGCTCGGATCAATCCCCAAGTCGTACAGCATATTAAACCGAATGTTATACCCGAGCTGGCGGTTTTCCTTGAAGTCCAGCTGTACATTGCCTCTTACTCCGCGAAATAAATCCAATTGTATCGATCTTAAGGACGGCCCGTTGGCAAAGCTCAAAAGAAAGACATATTTTTTGGCAAGCTTATTTAGTCTCTTAATATCTTTTAGCGCAACGGTGCGTGATGCAAAAACGACATCATGCTGTTCTAATTGGTTGATTTCACTTTCGTTATTCCAATCCACCAGATGAAAATGAACATTATCCGCCTGCTCTTCTTCGGCGTATTTTCTTGCATAACTCAACATGTTCGGAGAAGCATCGATGGCGGTAACGCTGCTCACTTTTTTGGAAATGGGCACGCACAATCTTCCTGTCCCGCAGCCTACATCCAGAACACGGTCACGGGGGTCCAGAATCATAGCGTCCACTTGATGTTTCGTATAACTTTTTTCCATTCTGGACATTTTGTCATACATATAGCCGAACTGATCCCAAAACTTAGCCGGATCTACGTCCCTGTCATCCGTTGTCTTGCCATAAGCGAGTTCAAGCATCTTTTCCCAATTGATGATCCCGGCCATTCCATCCACATCCCTTTCAACTCCATTATTGGTACGAACCACATCATACATATTAATATTAAATAGATTTATTTAAAGTGATTATCCGCACCATTATATGGAATTCAATATACTTAATTATATTTAGATATAATTGATTATATTTAATTTTATTTGTGGAAATCAAAATATATGGCGAACGACCGAGAACATTTGTACGACTCTATCACATATCGATGTCTACATCCGGTTCGGCGCAGGCAAGCCGAGGATGGACAGCCCGTCGTGCATCGTATCGCGATACCGCCCGGCCAGCCATAGACGGAACCGCTTAGCGCCTTCGCCCGCTTTCAGAATCTCGCACGTCGCATAGAAATGGTTGAAAAGCGACGCCAGCTCATACAGGTACGTACAAAGCACATTTGGCGCCAAACCGGCAACAACTTCCTCCAAGGTCTCCGGCCAGTAAGCGAGCTGCTTGAGAACCGCATATTCCTGCGGCGCAAGCCCCTCTGCGACCGGATATGCCGCAATCTTGGCGATGTCGCTCATCGCCGTGTCCGTCAGGGAACGGCCTTTATCCAAAATGCTGCATGCACTGGCATAAGAGTACAATAAATACACGCCGGTATTGCCGGACACCTCCGTTGCCTGTTCCAAATCAAACACCACTTCCGTCTGCAGATGGAATTTAAGCAAATAGTACCTGATCGCTGCCGCTGCGATCGAACGGCTGTCCAAACCTTCGTGCTGCGAGCGCTTTGCTTCGATGACGGCTTCCATGTGTGCGACAAGATCCGCCACTTTGATGCCGATCCCCTGTCTCCCGGACATCGGATACGATGACCTGCCGTCGGATGTATCGACGCCAAGACTTTCGGCCGTCGCCCGACTCAGTGATACCACTCCATAGCTGACGTGATACAGTTGAGCAGCTTGCTTATCGTACCCCAATGCAGACAATGCCTGCTTCACCATCTGCTGCGGGTACTCCTGGCGATAGTCGATCACGTTGACGACCCTATCCGCCCGCCCAATGTCCTGCTCCACGCCTTGCGCATGCGTGGACCATACCCCATCGCCGAAGGATTGATAGCGGAATTGTTTATCCAGCAAACCGAACTTCCATAGGTGATAGGCGATATCTTTCGCCGTATACGTCAGTATCCCGTTGGAACGTACCAGCACCTTGTCGCTGTGAAATTCCGTCTGTCCGGCTGGATCGCTCTCCTCCGCCATTTGCTTGAGCACCCAACAGCCCGCCAGCTTGCCTTCGCTTTCCTGCCGGAACAGATCGGTTTTTTGCAGCCTCTCAAACGTCTCCTGCCAGAAGCCTTCACGAACAATGCTGCTCTCCCACACCAGCACATCGTAGTCAATTCCAAACTGCCGCATGTCCTCCAGATGCTCCTTGACGATTTGCTCCGCTACCAACGTACCGAGCCAGGCAATATTGTTGTGACCTAGCTCCAAATGATGCAATACATTCGCCCGTTCCTGCTCCAGCTCGGGCTGTTCGCGGTACTTCCGGTTGATTTCCGCATAGACGTCCCAGCAAAAATCGCCAAACCGGGTATGCTGCTGCTGTACCGACGTCCGCAATACGCCGACAACCGTATCGGCCAGTTGGTTGCCCAAATCGTCAATGTAATTGTGAACCTCAACCTGATGGCCCACCCGCTTAAGCATCCTTGCCAAAGTATCGCCAATGCACGAATTACGCAAATGTCCGATATGCGCCGATTTATTCGGATTAATCGATGTATGCTCGATCAATACTTTTTTGCGCTCATTTTCCGGCTGGAAAGCATCCCGGCGATGCGAGTTAACGATCCAGTGCTCCCAATGGATAAACAAATTCACAAACCCCGGCGCCGCGACCTCAATATGCTCGAACCAACCCGCAAGCCCCGGATGATGAACGAGCCTCGCCTTAATTTCGTTAGCGATCGTCAAGGGGTTTTTCTTGAGCACGCGCGCCAGCTTCATGGCCAGATTCGTGCTGTACTCCCCATGCCGGTCATTTGCCGGATGCTCAATCACGATCGACAGTTCTTGCGGTACGGCATGCCCCGCTTCTTGAAGAAGCTGCTCTGCAATGTCTTCAAGCGCTTGATGAAGCTGCTTATGAATCATTATCCCGACCTCCATATGGATAAATTTATGAAAATCAAAAAGGCCCCCGTCTCCAAAAAGAGACGAGAGCCTATTGCTTCCCGCGGTACCACTCTATGTGCAAATCGCCAAAATGGGCGATTCGCCGCTTATTCTTGTAACGGTCCGTGACCGGATCTGCCTACTGCGCATCGTCCCGAAGGCTTGTAGCCTAGCTTGACGAGTCCGGTTCGGCAAAGCATATCCCGGGTCCGCTTCATCCAAGACCAACGTACCGGCTTTCACCACCCCCGGTTCGCTGCGACTGTTCGTCCTGAACTACTGTCCCGTTCATTTATGTTGGCTTATTCAATTCGTGGCACGATATTTAACAGTAGTTATACCTGAATTGGAACGTATTGTCAAGAACTTACACGATCACGTACCGCAAAAGGTGCGGTAAGGACGATTGGATGGCGCGGGCAGCGTGCAGTATTCCGCTTGCTCGGGAGTGTGCTCGTACGGATTCGAAAGAGCCTGCACAAGCCGCTCCATTACACTGTAATCCCCCTGCTTCACCGCAGCGTCCAGCGCTTCTTCTACCCGGTGGTTGCGCGGGATGATCGCGGGATTGCTGCTGCGCATCAACTGCTGCGAAGAGGCCTGCGGCTCTTGCTGTCTCCCCCGTCTCGCCTGCCACATCTCATGCCACTGCACGAACTCCGTCGTTCCGTTGAATGCCAAATTCTCGTGCTTATCAAACGTCAAAGCCCGGAACGTATTGGTATAGTCCGCCCGATGCTTCTGCATCATGACGAGAAGATCCTTCATCAGGGCTTCGTCCTCCGGCTCTTCGTTAAAGAGGCCCAGCTTCGCCCTCATTCCGGCAAGCCAATGACCGGCAAACTGTTCGACAAAACCGGAAATGGCATCCTCCGCCAGCCGCACCGCCTCATCTTCGTCGTCGTGGAGCAGCGGCAATAACGCTTCGGCCAATCTGGCGAGATTCCATGCGGCAATCGACGGCTGATTGCCATAGGCATAGCGGCCGTGAACGTCGATGGAGCTGAATACCGTTGCCGGATCATAGGCATCCATGAAAGCGCAAGGACCATAATCGATGGTCTCTCCGCTCAGGGCCATGTTATCGGTATTCATTACCCCGTGAATAAAGCCGACGAGCTGCCATTTGGCAATCAGCGCAGCCTGCCGCTTGATCACTTCCTGAAGCAGGGCTAGATAGCGGTTCTCCGCCGCGCCGGCTTCCGGATAATGCCTTTGGATGGTATAATCCGCCAAAGTCCGGAGCTCCTCGACGGTGCCCCAATTGGCAGCGTATTGAAAGGTGCCGACGCGTATATGACTGGCGGCCACCCGGGTCAGAATCGCACCGGGCAGCTCGGTTTCGCGGAAGATTTCCTCGCCGGTCGTCACCACCGCCAAGCTGCGGGTGGTCGGAATGCCGAGCGCATACATCGCTTCGCTGATGATATATTCGCGCAGCATCGGTCCAAGCGCCGCCCGACCGTCACCGCCACGGGAATACGGCGTTCTGCCCGATCCCTTAAGCTGAATATCTACCCGTGTATTGTCGGGGGTGATCTGTTCGCCAAGCAGCAAGGCTCGACCGTCTCCCAGCATGGTGAAATGCCCGAATTGATGCCCTGCGTAAGCCTGAGCAAGAGGCGCAGCCCCTTCGGGAATGCGGTTACCGGCAAACACCGCTGCACCCTCGCTGCCTCGCAGCGCCTCGGCGTTCAAGCCAAGGGATGCCGCTAACCGATCATTCAGAACGATCAGCTTCGGCGAGCGAACAGGGGGTGGCTCAAGCCTGGAAAAAAACGTATCCGGCAGGCGAGCATAGCTGTTGTCGAAATTCCATCCTGGATCTATGATTGCTTTGTTCTCAGTCATCGGATCTCCTTTTTACCGTTCAAAAATAAAATACAAGCCGACGTTTTAGTGTTTGTTTCTACCAGTTTGTTATACACTTTCCAGCGCGTTTGGGCATATTGTTGCCTGATAAATTCCTTTCAAAAACACATCAAACCATTCGTAGAATTCTTCTTTGTTACTTAAATGGACATTGTGGTCGGAATGTGACATTTCATGGGCAATACAATTCGGAATCAGGGATTGCATGCTAATAAAATCTTCGTCCGATATTGCTTGGTTGCCTTTTGCTCTGATTAACAATACCAGACACTGTATGCCCGGTAATAGATGAAACCAATTTTCATAATACGCCATGTTGGCAGCCATAGCCTGTGAACTGAACATCATCTGATACCCCTCTACAGTTTCCACCAAACTATTCATAAAATACTGATATTCCAAATTTGAATCCGCAGCCTGTCTAATAAAATTCATTGCTTCGTTCCGTGTGGCAAAGGGTAAGGGCCAATTTTTTGTCAATGGGTCACGGAGTTGGCTTTTATCTATCATTACCTTGTTTGGCTCTGCAGGTCCTGATGCAGATTTGTCAAGGATAGCTACTGCTTTTACGTACTCAGGATATACCGCTGCCAGATATCCTGCTACTGCTCCACCCATGGAATGACCTACTAAAATGATGGAATCTATCTTTAAATAATCTAATAGTTGAATGATGTCCTCGGCCATTTCTTCAGCCGTATATTTGGATATAGGTTTACTACTCAATCCATGTCCTCTTTGATCTGGTGCGATAATTCTGTATTGTTCTCCATAGTGTTGGATAAAATCAAACCAGGTTTCTGCTCTTCCCCTTCTTCCATGAAGACAAAGAATAGGTGGCCCTTCGGTTTTTGTATCAAAGTAAAACATATCGATACTCTTCAACTTAGCAATGCTTCTGTAGATTTTGATTTTTTTCATACAATTTTCCCTCCATAACTCGTTATAGTTTGATATCAAACTAAATTGATAAAAAAAATTAAAAGTTATTATAAATCTTATTTAAAATTCTTACTAACTCTTCCTGTTCATTTTGTGAGATGTTTAAGTAAAAAACGTCTAGTACTGTATTGGATATTTCCTCGAACACAGGTTTCAGTTCATTCCCTTTGTGAGTTAAGGTCACATAAGCAACTCTTGCATCCGCTGTGTCTCTTTCCTTTGCCACATATCCGAGTCTGACCAATTTATCCACAAGTGCCGTTACGGTTGATTTATCCCTGCCAATCTTCTCGGCAATCTCTGCCATAGTAAGTCTTGGCTTCTTAAAAAGAGCATGGAGGATATCACCATGTGAAGTTACAATACCCTCTACCCCGTGTTCCATCATCTCGGATACAATGAGTCGATTGACCTTCTCTCGTATTTTTGAAATTAATGATATACCATCTTTTTTTCTCATGGCCACATTATAGTTTTACATCAAACTATTGTCAATATGTAGATATGGGTGCCACTCCGACAGCATTTCAAAAATGTGAGAAATCGAGATTCAAAATTGGATCAGGTGCAAGGTTTTTGCGAGATTTCTTTATAAACCTCGCACCTGTAGTGATTCTAAGAATACATCTTGGCGATCTCGGCGATATGTCTGCGAAAGTCGTCGACCAATTCGGAAGGCGCCAGCAAGGTTACGTTCGTGCCATAGCTCATCAGATGCCGAATCGCGCTTTCTTTCGTATAATAGCAGGCATCGGCCAAGATCGTTCCGTCCGGACCGCTCTTAAGCTGATCCGGTAAAAATTCGTCTCTTACCCTCGTTTTTACCGCGGCTTGAAAACGAAAGCGTACACAGACGCACGGAGCCGCACCACTCTGGACGCGGTCGGCATCGACATCCTCTATCGATAGCCCGCGACGGCTAAACGTTTCGGACATCATCCGCACCCGGTTCATACGGGAAAGCCGAAAGACCCGCAAAGCGGAACGAACCCGGCAATACCCCCACAGGTACCAGGCATTGCTTTTCAAATACAGTCCCATCGGCTCGACCATGCGCTGCGTTTCCGCGCCGTGAATATCCATATAATCCAACTGGACTAATCGGTGTTCCTTGATCGCAAGATGGAGCGTACGAAGATGCTCTTTGGCACCGGATGCCGGAGCAAAGTCAAGAAGCATCCCGCTCGTATCAAGATCATGCAGCTTATCCGAGATCAGGGCGCCGACCCGGTCCAGAAGCTCCGCCATCCCCGTATCGCCGGTTGCGGACTGCATCCCCCGCAAGGCATTGTAGATCGAATACAAATCCTCAAGCGACAAGTATTGTCTGTCCAGCCGGTAGCTCTGCATAATTTCGTACCCGCCGTCCGAACCGGAAAAAGAAACGACGGGAATGCCCGCCCGGTTGATCGTTTCCATGTCTCTGTAGATCGTTCGGAGCGATACTTCAAACCGGGCGGCCAAGTCCGTTGCGCTTATTCTTTTGTGGTTCAATAGCATCATCGTAATCGAAAACAGCCGGTCAAGCCTCAAACGAACCCCCTCCCTTCCCTAACGATTCGCGCAAATAAGAGCCTGTAACGGAATGGCTGGCGTCAAGTATTTGCCGCGGGGTCCCTGCAAACACCACTTCCCCTCCTTTATGTCCGCCTTCAGGTCCCATATCGATAATCCAGTCCGCCTGCTTGATCATATCCGGATTATGTTCGATCACGATGACCGTACTTCCTCCCTCTACCAAACGTTCTAAAATAGCCAGCAAATGCCCAATGTCCGACATGTGCAGCCCCGTCGTCGGTTCATCCATCACATAGATGCGCCCCTTCTTGTGCAGTTCGCAAGCGAGTTTGAGACGCTGGCATTCCCCGCCCGACAACGTGCTTAACGGCTGGCCGAGCGTTAAATAATCGAGTCCTACATCGTAAAGAGCCTGCAGCGTGGGCCGTATGGTGGCGTGATCCTGAAAGAATTGGAGCGCCTGCCGGACACTCATGGCAAGCACATCCGAAATGGATTTTCCCTTAAAAGCGTATTGCAGCACCTCGTCTTTAAAACGCTTCCCTTCACATATTTCACACACGGTTACGACGCCTTCCATAAAGGCGAGGTCGGTATAGATGACGCCAAGCCCTTGACATTCCGGACATGCCCCTTTGGAATTGAAGCTGAACAGCGACGCGTTCACTTTGTTCGACCGTGCGAAGCATTTGCGTATCTCGTCCATCAGGCCCGTATACGTCGCGGGATTGGAACGAATGGACGTATTGACGGACGATTGATCGATGACAACCGCATCGGGATGTGTGGGCAGAAATACCCCGTTGATGAGCGTGCTCTTGCCCGAGCCTGCCACGCCGGTCACAACGGTCAGAACGCCGACGGGAATGTCGACCGTTACGTTTTTCAGATTGTGCAGCGCGGCATCTGCAATCCTCATATATCCGGCCGGTTTCCGGTAATCGGCCTTCATCGGGACCCCCTGCCTCATCGCTTGTCCCGTAAGCGTATCCGATTGTAACAATCCTTGCAATCCGCCTTCGTACATAATCTCTCCGCCTTCGGCACCGGCGCGCGGTCCGACATCGACGATGTGGTCTGCAATGTGAATGACATCCCGGTCGTGCTCCACAACAAGCACGGTATTGCCTTTATCCCGCAGCTTCCGCAGCAGTCCGTTCAACCGATGCACGTCGCGCGGATGCAGGCCGATGCTCGGCTCGTCGAAAATATACATCATGTCGATCAAGCTGCTGCTTAGATGCCGGACCATCTTGATCCGCTGCGATTCACCTCCCGATAAAGTGGCCGTTTCACGATTCAGACTGAGATAGTCGAGCCCCATATCGACCATATGCTGCAGCCGCTCCGTCAGGCTGGTTACGATCGGCGCCGCGACCGGATCGCGGATTTCGCGGAGAACTGGAATGAGCTCTCCGATCTCCATCGCGGCATGTTGAGCTATGTTGAGGCCGTTGATCCTGCAGCTCAAGGCCGCTTGGCTGAGCCGGGTACCATCACACCGCGGGCATGTCGACAGCCGGATGAACCGCTGCACTTGACTTTGCGTCTTTTCCGACAGCTCGCTGCTGTCCCTCTTGATGAACAAGCGGGTAAACTTGTCGACCACGCCTTCGAAGTCGGAGTGAACGGGACCGCCTTTGGAGGGGAGAGCAATTTTGGTGCCTTTCCCGTAAAGGAGCGTATGCCATTCTTCCTCCGTGTACGCTTCCAGCTTCTTATCGTTATCGAACAGCCCCGATAAGGTGTACGTTTTCCAATACCAGGTGCCTACCGCGAACACCGGAAACAGGATCGCTCCTTCGTTCAGCGACCGGGATTTGTCAAACAGCCGGTGCACATCAAGCGAGACACTCCGGCCCATGCCGTCGCATTCCGGGCACATCCCCGCAGGATCGTTAAAAGAAAACGCGTGGGAATACCCGATATACGGCTTGCCGATCCGCGAGAACAACAGCCGGAGCAGCGAATAAATGTCCGTGATCGTCCCTACGGTCGAGCGGGAATTGGCGCCGAGACGTCTCTGATCGATGACGATGGCCGTCGACAAGTTTTCGATCGCATCCGCGTCCGGCTGGCCGTACCGGGGCAGACGGTTACGGATAAATGCCGTAAACGTCTCGCTCAACTGGCGCTGGGCTTCGGCACTGACGGTATCGAAGACGATCGACGACTTGCCCGAGCCCGATACACCGGTAAAAATCGTTATTTTCCGCTTCGGAATCCGGAGCGACACATTTTTTAAATTGTTTTCCCTTGCACCTTTTATCACGATATACTCTTGCATTTGCACTTCCCCCTCCATACGTTCGGCTGCATCTCTATCTTAAACGCCCCTCCCTGACAACCTTATGTCAGGATGGTCTTGTACCGGCAAAAAAAAGAAACCGCCGGCAGGACGATTGTCCTGCTGACGGTGTGCGTTTCGCCGTTTCGATCATGCAGCCGCCAGGAGCAGGCAGCTTTATCCGATAACCTCTACGACGTTTCCTTCGTTATCCTTAATGTGTGTTTTTACAATCTGAATGGCGATTCCCGGTAAAGCAGAGAGCTCAATGACGCTTTCTTTGGGCAGCAATTTCCGGCTGAATTCCCCGGCCGTCGCCTCATCCAGCGTGAGTCGGACCTCGTCCTCTCCGGCTTCGCAACCCGGCTTCTCCCCCGCCTCAAACACGACCCGGATTTCCCGGCTGACCAGTGTCAGATCTTTCCCCTTCAGAATGCGCCCTTGAAGCAGTTTCCCAATGATTCCGGCCTGCTTGGCCCCCAGCTTAAGCGTGGAAGGCGTCTTGCTGAACCAGCCCTTTTTCCCAGTCTCCCATGCCAATTGATCGACATATAAAAAGCCGGTATTCGAGCCTTCCTCCTTCATTCCTTTCTGCACGGCTTCCGATATGGAAGGAATATCCAGATGCGAGGCCCGTGACAGATCCGTGATGTAATGAGGCATATGATCCAAACAAACGGAGAGCACGCCAAGCGTATTCCACGTTTGCATCGCTTCGAGCTCGTCGCGCGTGATGCCGACCATCTGCAAAAATTCCACCCGCCCGTTCGGCGTATCGATGGCCGGAAGCTCCGGGTCCTCAACGAAGGCCAAGGCGGTCAGCAGCGTATCGGCACCCAGGCAGATCGGACCGTTGGCATCCAAGTAATCGCCCGATCTAAAAATATTGCCGCTATTAAAAACGTATCTTCCCATATTTTGCAGCAGGTTCAGCGCCCAAGCCGGAGGTTCTTCCTCTTCTTCCCCGCGCGTCAGCCGAAACGTCAATTCAAATCCATAGCCGCTCTCTTCGGCATTGTCCGATTCCTTATCGTACAGCTCCGTAAATCCATAAGTCACGAAATGCCAATGCGGCGCAGGCTTGTCCGCCTTATAAACACTGATTCCGTCCAGCGGGTCTTGGCCCCCCAATGAATAGGGAAGGATCGTTCCGTAATGCTTCGGCTCCTGGTCCCCGTAAAGCCTCGACATTTCCCGATCAATGGCATCCCAGCCCGCTGCGTTTGCTTCTTCGTTCAATTCCCGTTCCCTCCCAAAAGTTCAGTCTATGCTGCCATAGCAGGCGTTCGGAGACATGTCCCATCAAGCTTTCATCGCTGTTCCCTGCAAAAAAAATCCTCGAGGGTAACTGGCTATTGCCGTTCCTTCACCGTCAAGCTAGTCTTGCGTGTCAAGAAACACTTCTAACATGGTAACCCCAGTTGGAAATTATATCAATACTTCGATGTACCCGATTTGATATAAAAAAAGCCGAGCGGACCCAGGACACGACCTGAGCCCGCTCGGCGGTATTTTGCTATAGCGGCCTTCTACGCTTCCTTCTCTGCTTCGACTTTTTGCCGCTTTCCCATGCCAAAGACATAATAGCTCACAACGACGATCAGAATGAATAACGCTCCGACAATTAGCGATACGCGTGTATCGGGGTTAAAGCACATTCCGATTAGCACCAGGAACAAGAAAATGATCGTGATGTAGTTGCTGACCGGGAACAAAACAGACTTGAACGGATGATCCTTCAAGCTGTCCTTCCATTGGTGTCTGAACTTAAATTGACTGAAGGCAAGCGCAAGCCACGGCACCATCCCCGGAAGAACGCTGGCACTGTAAATATACAAGAACAATTTGGAGTCAGGAAGCAGGTAATTAAACAGAACTCCGACCAACAGCAAAGAAATCGTGGTAGCGATGCTATTCCGCGGGACGCCGCTCCGGGACACTTTTCCGAAAAATTTAGGCGCCTGACCGTTGGAGGCCAACGTATACAGCATTCTTCCCGCACTGTAAATCCCGCTATTGCAGCCTGACATCGCAGCCGTGAGAACAACGAAGTTGATGATGCCCGCGGCGGCGACAATGCCTACCTTGGCAAAGGTCATGACGAAGGGGCTGCCGATCTCGCCGACCTGGTTCCATGGATAAATCGTGACGATGACAAAGACGGCGCCCGCGTAAAAAATCAGAATGCGCCAGACAACATTTTTGATCGCTTTGCGCAGGGTGAACTTCGGATTTTCCGCTTCACCGGCGGTAATGCCAACCAATTCAACGCCTTGATAAGCGGCCGTTACGATGCAGAGGGCAAATAAAAACCCTTTCAATCCTCCGGCGAAAAAGCCGCCATGCGCATAAAGATTCGAAAGGCCGATAGGTTGTCCTCCATTGCCCAAACCGAAGAAGATCATGGCTGTTCCAACCACAATCATGGCGACAATCGCGAAGACTTTGATCATGGCGAACCAAAATTCAAATTCCCCGTAAAATTTGACAGCCGCTAAATTGGCCGCTGCAATGATAGCTACGCCAGCCAAGGCCGGCAGCCATTGCGGAATGTCGGGAAACCAGTAGCCGACGTAAATTCCGATGGCGGTCACTTCCGCCATGCCCACCGTGAGCCACAAAAACCAGTAGCTCCAAGCCGTCAAGTAACCGGCCAGAGGGCTGACATATTTATGAGCGAACGTAGCAAAAGATCCGGTAACCGGTTCGAGAAACAGCATCTCACCCATGATGCGCATGACAAAAAACACAATGATGCCAGCCAACAAATAGGCTAGCAATACGGAAGGCCCGGCCCATTTTATCGTGCTTGCCGACCCCATGAACAGTCCGACGCCAATCGTGCCCCCGAGCGCAATCAGCTCAATATGCCTTGTTTTCAGTCCTCTGACTAATTGCTTGGATTCCAAGAAAACGCCCCCATTCTATGTATGTTCCTTCAAAAGCGGATCAGCAAAAAGACCGCCTCTCTTGCTCAACCTTATTTTTCCGACCACCTCCAATACCACAAAATTGTATGACATCAAACGAAGAAATACAACTGTCGCAGATCAGGCAGCCGTTGGAAAATGGTGGTTGAAGCTCGATTGTCCATTTAAAGGGACATTTTATATATTCAAGAAAAGATAGCGTTTTCCTCCTGTGCAAATAAAAAAACAGCCCTGTCCCTTAATCGGACAGTAGCCGTTGTTCACTAGTTGTTAGTTGAGTGTTTTGGTCATTATAAAATCAATTTGTTCTTCATCACCCATATAGAAAGAATGGGCTCCAGTTTGAACAAACCCCATTTTCTCATAAAAAGCAATCGCATTTTCATTTCTTTCCCATACGCCCAGCCAGATTTTCTTTTTATTACATTCCAGCGCAATTTCTATCGCTTGATTTAGCAGATATTTACCCAGCCCATGTTTTTGAAATTTGCTCTTTATATAAATCCTCTCGATTTCAAGCGATTCATCCCCCATTTCTTCAGACTGAGCATCATTGATATTGACCTTTAAATATCCGGCGACTTCATGGTTACAATAAACAAAAAAGAATTGCGAAGAACTATGGGATAATTCTTGTTCCAATTGTTTTAAGTTAAATGCCCTTTCCAAATAGGCATTCATATTTTCGGGTGAATTCTGATCCTTAAATGTCTCATCAAATGTTTCATAACTAATTTCTTGAAGTTTGCGTAAATCTTCGAAGGCACACTTTTTTATAGTTATAGTCATTTAAATATGTCGCTCCTTTATAATAATCAATATTTTCTCTTGCTTCCCTTTTTCACCAATTCCCAGTCTTTTTCTATATTTTTTCTTACTCTTTGAAGAAGATTGAACATGATTTCCGCTTCTTTTTCGGAAAATCCCTCTAAAGCAACGGTATTGGAATAATCGTGTTCTCTTTTTATAGAAGGATAAACATTGTTCCCTTTCTCCGTTGGAAACAGTTTTTTTATTTTTTTGTTATGTTGATCCTCTTTCTTTTCAATAAAGCCATTCATTTCAAGTTTTTGTATCGCCCGAGCTGCTGTCGTACGATCGACTTTAATCATCTCGGCTAACTTTTCTTGAATGATTCCCGGGTTTTCACATATCCGGACAAGGTACAAATACTGCCCTTTTGTAAGGTCGTGTTCTTTAAATTCGATATTACTAATAGAATCTAAAGCTCTTGCTATCATTCCAATTTCACGAAGAATTTCCTTCATAATGAACTCCTTGGCAGCACATATTTTGTTGCAAATACAATAAAAATGAACTATATTAAACTTAACTCAACTTTATTGCATTTGCAATAAAAAAAATGACAAAGAGGCTTTCAGCGGGGCTTACGGTGGGAAGTTGGGAAATCATCATTACTATAGCACAGCAAAGTTGTTTGTTTTGGAATCGGTATAATCATCCGTCTCCACGCCGTCTACGATCATCATACCGCCGCCTTGAACGACCAGCACGTAGACTTAGCTTCCCGAATGCCGGTGTACAGGAAGCTGCTGGCCCGGCATGAAATTCAACGTAAAAATGATGGTTCCGTCCGCTTGGAACAATACTTTTTTCGTAAACCGCTCCTCTTGAAACAGTTGGTGCGCCTCAAGCCTTTTGATTTCCATCTGATGTTCCTCCGTTTCGTCACTTCTGCGTTCCCGCCGGGCCGCCTTCTCCACAGCTCTTACCAAGCACTCAATTGACGTTTTGCTTCGTCCGACATCCGATCTGGCGTCCATTGCGGCTCCCACACAACCTCTACACTGACACCGGCGACGCCGGGCTTTCCCTCCAGGGCACGGCGCACGCCGCCGATAATCGTATCGTGGAGCGGGCAACCGGGAGTGGTTAACGTCATCCGGATCGCAATGTGTCCGTCTTTGATGTCAATACCATAAATCAGACCGAGGTCTACGACATTTACGCCGAGCTCCGGGTCGAACACCAGCATCAGCTGACGCTGGACCGTATCTTCGTTTACTTGTGTTGTCATGACATTTTCTCCTCTCTTATGGGCAAAAAGTACCATTTATCTTGTAAATACTCTGGCAATTACGCCGATATAGAACAGCGCTCCGGCGGATAGCGCCGCTATGCCTGTAGCGATAGCTCGCGGTTCCATGAATCCCATGCCCGCCACAGCTACCAGCAGCCCCGCAGCCATCACCCACATCCCCACATCGACGCTGCGCTCGCTTATGAGGTCGGACATGACGGGCACCCCAGACCTCCCTGCTTGATCGCCGTATTTGTGCGTCCACCATAGGAACGGCACGATTTTCGACATGTATCCAAGAACCGTTACCGCCACCCATCCCCACAGGTATACCCAACCGGCGATAACGATCCATGTCAAGCTCCTCAGCAGCGAAGGTGCCGCAAGCCCGATGCCAAGCGATAGGATGCAAAAAACGAGCAATGCCTTGGTGCTCCATATGGTCCAGACGATCCCGCGCCCCGGCGAGGCTTTATGGCTGTGCTTGCGAATGTCCCGAATAAGCCGATCATAGGCGAGCAGCGCTGCAGCGAGCAGCAAAATGACCCCAAGCGTCAGCCCGGACCAGCCTGGAACGAGAGAAGCCCCTACGCCCAGCAGGACAGCCGCATTCCATAGTCCGAGGATATAATATTGGGGCCGGTCAGAGGCGCCATGAGACAAATAAAACATCGGCAGCATTTTGTAGCTGAATCCGGTAATCAACAGCCCGAACCAGCCGAGCGTCCCAAGCCAGATATGGGCGGCGAGCAATCGTTCATGCAGGTCAACCCAGAGTTGGAACGCAAAGTTTAAGCCCATGGCCAAGCCGAGCAGCCCGGTCAATGCCAAATACAACAGCGCGCAGGCGGTGCTCAGGGTGATCGGATTCCAGCGCTTCGCCTCCCACAGCGTCCGCCCGACGTTCCAGACAAAAAGCAGAATACCGATGACTGCCGAGACGGCTCCTACAGCGATCCATTCGACCCGGCTCAGTAAAAATCCGGCCAGCAGGATGACCGTCCCTCCTGTGAAAAATACATAATGCACATAGCCAAGCATGCGGCTGTAAATGCGGCGTTGAAGCACGACATCGATCAACTGGTAGACCGCCCCCATCGCGACCATCGTCGCCCAATCCAGCACCAGCAAATGAATGCGAAACCAGCCGTCGGGACTGCGTGGATGGTCCAGCGCCCAGCCTCCGGCGGTGAAAAGCGATCCCACATGAAACAAGACAAAGCTGGCAATTCCCGTGGCAATAAATAACAGCGGCAGACGGAACATGCTTTACACCTCCAGGCAGCAAGCTTTTTTTTCTAAAAGCTATTTTTTCGTAATCGCGACTTTGGCGGTGCCGTCCGGCTGCGGGTCGACCTCATACGAATACTGGAGCCGCCGCAGCTCCTCGATCAAAAACATGGGGACTCGGTCATTGTGAATAACGAGAATGTCTCCATTCCCCATGTCCTCCAGCGCCTTCAGCGTAAGCAGCATCGGCTGCGGAGGCTCCAGTCCCCGGTTGTCCAATTCCGTGATATTCCCGCTCATGACCCGGCCTCCTCATCTGCAGGGATGAAGGAGTGCAAGGACATAGCTTCCAGCTTCGCCCGAGCCCCGGCTCCTTTGGCGAAAGCAGTGATCCAATGATCGTCGCTGACGCTTTCGACCTTATTGGCGTACCCTTTCGCCTTCATGATGCCTAGCAGCGGCGTAGGTTTAAATATCGCATGCAGCACGAACACATCGTCCAACTCCAGCGCATTCACCGCATCCATAATCTGCTTGAACGGCTCCAGCTTTTGCCGCAAAAATGGCCGCACATCCAGCTCCACTACGTTTACGTTTCGCTTCATGTCTCTTCCCCCAATCCATTTGCCGCATCGAAAGCCGGTCCAAATGAGAATTATTTTCACTGTATCTACAGTGTAGCGAATTCGGCAGCGCCAGTTTGTGACTGCAATCACAAGATGAAAAAAATCCTGCCAACAGGCAGGATTTCTGCAAGCTATTCCGTTTCGGATTCCGCTTAATGCGCATTCATGTTCATATCGACGGCTGCCGGCTGTGCAGACTGCGTATGCTCCGGCGCTTTGCTGTTCATGATCGGCATCATGGCCAGTGCGCCGAGAAGGAGCAGCAGGCCCGCGCCGGTGTAAATCGAGACTAACGAAAATGCATCCTTTAACGCCCCGGCGAAAGACATCGAAATGACCATCATCCCGACGAACATGGGGTTCAGTACCCCATTTACCCTTCCCACGATGGATGCGGGCGACCATTTCAGAATCATCGTGCTGATGCCAATATGAATGCAAGGAAACACGAGCCCGCTCAAAAACTGCACTCCGAGCGTAACCGGTATGCTTGTCGAATACCCGACGATCACCGTACAAACGCCGCCGATGAGCATGCCGATTGCGAGCAAGAGCTGCGGCGCGACACGCTTGGCAAAAACCGATACGAGCCCGCCGCCGATCAGCATAGCGGCACCGTACACCATCAACAGATATTGCAGAAATTTCTCGTCGCTTCCAAGCCGCTCCGTGACGACGAACAGACCGAGCGTTTGCGTAATGCCCATGGAGAGACCGGTCAGAATGAACGCAACTCCAAGCATCCGCAGCACCGGACTTTGCCAGACATAACGGAAACCTTCGACGAATTGCTCGCGGAATTGCCCTTTTCCGGCTTCCGTCTGCGGTTCCTGCCGATCCTTGGGCAAGCGGGTCAGGATGAGCGCGGAAAGCAGAAATGCCACCCCCATAACCGCTACGGATGTTTCCAGTCCAAACGTACTGTAGGCAAATGTGCCAAGCATGGGACCGAGCACCATGAAGATCGCCATTAGCGTCTGGAACAACGCCATGCCCTGCTGCAGCTGCTCTTCGGGCACGTGAAGCTTGAACAGCCGAACAGCCGAAGGCTGGGTAAACTGCGAAAGAATGGCCGAGATGAAGGTGACCAGATAGACGGATTGCCAGGACCCGTAATGAACGGTCGCAAGCACGAGGAACACCGACACCGCGGACAGCAGATCGCACCAGATCATCGTGCGTTTCGGCCGCCAACGGTCGGCGAACGTGCCTCCGATGAACGAAAATATGAAGATAGGCGCAAATTCCGCAACGCTGATCAGCGAAATGGCGCTCGGATCGTCGTTCGTCTTATCTGCAACATAAAGAAGAATCGCGAAATTACGTACCCAAATGCCGATCTGCAGCAGCATGTTGGATAGCAGAATCGTCTGCATGAAACGATTGCGAAAAAGATTCGGGCTTTTAGCGTTTTCCCGTTGTTTATTCATATTGCCAACCTCCTTGTGATTTCCGGCGGCCACCTCTCCAATCGGATGGGCCGCCTACTTGCTCTATGTAAAAGCTCAGTTCTTTTAAATAAAACATTGTTACGTTATATTAGTTTGCTTTATGCAGGCGGGACTCCGCATTGTGTAGAGACATTCTGCCGAATCTGCGGGTAAATACACATTGTTATTTCACTGAGAGGCAGAACGTTTTTCAGTTTCAACAAAAAACCGTCCCGGCCAATATGGTTTTCTTAACCTTCCCTCCTATCCTGCAGCCATCACTCTACTGTCAGTCAGTACCTTCGAAAATAATGTAACATAACATTGTTACGTTGTGAAGAGGTGATTTTTGTTCCGCTTTAAAATAAAAAAGACACGTGCCTTAAAAGGTCGTGTCTTGGTGGGATTTGGGCTTTTAGAATCCCTCGCTTTCTCTTATCTCGGAAAGCTCCCTTTCGTGTAGGAATCCCACAGGTTATTGACAAATTCGATATCGATCTTATGATCGAATGCCTTGGCCATCAAACCAAAGTCGTCCGATACATATCCTGCCAGCTCCGGGCTTTGAGTGATCCGAAACGTTTGTTTGAACACCGTCTCCCTGATTTCGCGGATCACCGCATCTTCAGACGGATGCATTGCTTCCAGCTTGTCATAACTGGAACTCCATGCTTCAGCGAATTCAGCTTCATCCCTAGCGTCCAATTCGGCGTCCCAATCCACATCTTTGCTGAAAACACGCTCGATAAACGTGCCGTCACCCAGGCTCGAAAGTATCTCACTCGCAGCGATCAACGTAATCCCCTCCTCCCCTATTTATAGTAATGAAAATGACTTTACAATTCAATGACCGTACCGGGCACAAGGGTTCATGCACACACCTCTCACCGCACGATAACCTGCGATAAAAAGTCTACTTTAAACGATTACTTGGCCTAGTTCCGATATTTGGATAGCAATTCAACTATTTCTCAATCAACATGCGTTGCTATACTCTTCTAAGATGAGTAATGATAATTTCCATACCTTTGAGGATTCGGTGCTGGATAATCTGGAAGAAAAGCATTAAGAAAATTTCCAGTAAATGCTCCGGACACCAAGAACTCTATTACATGGCATCTTTGGCATATTGCAAGAATTGAGAACATGACAATGAATATTTTAGTCGCAAACGGTCAGCCGATGCTTTATTAGAATATAGAATAGCTTCAACAAACGGGAATAAATATAATATAGCCTAGCAAAAATAAGACTGTAACTATCGCACAGTCTCCAGAATGTTGATATCATGGGGATTTCGGGAATAACCAACTTACATTTTTTGTGTTCCTTGTCCATGGGCAAATAACCTAGGTACTGACAGGCTGCCAAATTCCTGATGAGATAATTTTGAAATCTGTTGGTCCAATACGTGTACCAGCAATGTAAGTGTCGCCAGAGAAACCAGACCAGACATGCACGGAAGGTAAAACATCCATATTATCGGTTTCTACTACAACCTCGTAGGAGAATCCGGGAGTAAAAGGTTGACCTGTCGTACCAACAGAGTTGGCGTTATGCATCGATTCGTCAGAGTTAATTGTAAAGGAAAGTATACCAGGAGGGATAAGAACCTTCGGTGCCCCTATAACAAGTCTGAAGATTGAGACTTGAAAGGTTTCAGAAATTATTCCGCGGTTTAACACTACCCAATCTACCGCTGCTGCGGTTGGTGGCAAATAAAAGGGACCACTAGAAAGCGTAAATTGAAACGGCATATTTAATAAATCTCCTCTCTATAAATGTGAACTCAAATATAAAATATGCAGAATGAGACCAAATAGAATCGGTTTGATCATTAAATCAATGTCTGCTAATACTAAGATGGAGAATTTATGTAATAGCGAAGTCCATGGAGCTCTTTGGCATCCGCGAAACTTCGCTCAATCGTTTGGTACTGGAGACGGTACATGGCTTCACTTTTTCAAGAATAAAGGAAAAGTCAATGTGTTTGTGGATCTCGCGAAGCAAATGATTTTGAGTAACGAGTTCTTCTAAACAAACGAATTCGTAGTTGTTTTGCACAATATTAACGCGGTGAATGGATAAATAACGAAAACAAAGAAATAGCCTGTTGAGGGGTTTCTCAACAGGCTGAAAACGGTGACTATCGCACAGTCTCATTCCTCCAATGGCATACGTATGGCCTTGATCCCATTCGGGCTTTACAGCCACGCCGCCTGTTCGTTCACAGGCTCGATTCGCACTTCATTATCGCGATACACGGCAATAAGCTTGCCCGTCACGTCCGCAGCAAACAAAACAGAACGTTCCGCTTCAATCGTAAAACGGTACTTGGCGCCGTTGACCAGGTCCTCAATCTCCACATCTGCAGGATGAGCGTACTCAGATACGAAGACGAAGAGCGCCCCCTTCGCAAACGTGAGCTTGCGTCCATAAATACCTGCAAGCTCCCCGCCTTGCCGCCACACCATTTCGGGCTGTACACCGGCGGCCTGGATGACGTGTTTGTACAGCTCGCGAATCGGTTCGGTGCGGTCGTTCAATTCGACCGGCAGCGGACACCAGAATAGGCGTCCCATCCCCAGGAAAACGTCGGTTAGCCGGGTACCGCCGGACGCCGCATCCTCCTCCGGAATCCCTTTGCACAGCTCGGCGATTTTGCGTCGTCCGAACGAGACGGAATAGGCGTTCCCGTCGATCATCAGCCGCTCTTCCCGGCACACGTTCCCTTCCCGGTACGGACCGAACTGCTCGCCGAGACGCCCGGTCGGCCTCCAATATTCATCCAGCCCGAGCGGCCCCGTGAAGAGCAGCGTTCCGCCTCGGGTACGGATATGCTCGACTAAAGTCTCCATCGCCCGGTCGCTGAAATTGTGCGCGCTCGGAACGACGATCAGCTTCGGGCAGCGCTCGGACAATGGCTTGAGGTCGTATTCCCCGACGGCGAAAAACGGGCATTTCAGCTCATAAGCTAGCACCCGAGTCAGCCGTGCCGTCGCTTCGCAGGCGAGCCTGCGGTTCGAAAAGTCGTTCGAATACGGAAACACAACGGCGATTTCCTCCGGCTTCCTTCCGGTAAACAAGTCGCGGATTTCGTTCATGAAGCGGCCAAAATCGTACGAAACATCCGCCTCCGGCTTCTCCGTACCGTCGGCCCGCAGGGCACCGATGTTCGACTCGTTAATGTTGTTCATGTAATAATTCGTACTCCAGATCCATTGGACCGCGCCTGCGGCGCCCGTAGCAAACGCATACGCATATTTGCGCTCCAGCAAATATTTCAGCTCGGTCTCCGACCGCTTCGCCCGCCCGTCCGGCGTCTCCAGATACATAATGCCGGTTTCCTGCACCAGATTCGGCTTCTCCACCACTTTGGTAAAAATGCCATCCCATACCAAATCGTCATTCAGCCACCAGGAATGAACCGACGTGTAATCGACCTCGGAGCCGTAAAACAGCGGAGACGGGCGCTGGCCGCCAAGCGCTTCGTCCTGACCGACCGTAATAAGCGCGCCGGGATGCAGCGCACGGATCGTCCCGCTTAAGCTGCGCACCCATTCGTTGTGCATCTCCATCGTAAACAAGGTGTAGTCGAGCCATGGCGCTCCCCTTTTCCCTCTCGCCATATCGTGCACGTCGAAGTTGATCTCTTCCGGCGCGGGCGGACTGGCCGCCTCGAAGGTCGGCAGCTCGGCCGGTGTCATGCCCCAGCGCTCCTGCAGCCGCCGTACCGAGCCGTGCCGTCTTTGCAGCCAAGCGGAATAGGCGGCACGCTCCTCCCGGTCGCGCACCGGACGCGGACCGGCGAACACCCGCTTCGGATCGAACAGCGACGGCTCGTTGATCAAGTCCCAATGCACGTTCGTCGTATGGCGATGCCGTGATACGATGCCGGCCAGGAACCGTTTCTGCGCTTCCACGCTCCGCGGGTCCAGATACGGATTCGCCCCTTCCCACGCTTCCGGCGCAAACGCGAAAAACGTAAAGTTCACTTCCAGCCCGTACCTTTTCGCCGTAAGAATAAACGCATCAATCGCGCGCAGCGCCTCCTCGGACAGATGACCATCGACGAACATCACCTGCCGGTGCGCGGTCCAGATCCCCGTCCGGATGAAGTTGATTCCGGCCCGCCGCATCTGCGCCATATCCCGGTTCCACACCGACACGTTCGGCAGAAACAGAAATTTCCGCGCCACATCCGAGCTCATGTAGGTCATGCCGACCACCGGCATCGGACGGCCATCCTTCCAAAAATAATCCCGATCGCAGCGCAAAGGACTGCCCGTGCGAAGCAGCTCATCGTCCCTTCCCCAGAAGCCTTGCCGTAGCACGCGCACCTCACCGAGTTCGGACTCCGCTCTGCAGACAATCTCATACAGCCCCGGCACGACGGAAAGCGGAAGCAGCAGCTCTGCGAAGCTCTGCTCCCGGGAGACGATGGCTTGCATTTCCCCCATCCACACCGGCTCCGTCGGACCACTCGCCCCTTCCATTGTCCGACTCTCCCGATACACTTCGATGGCAAAGCGCCAGGAGCGGCCAGCCGGAGCCGTCTCGCCCGTTCGCAGCAGGCCTTGCATTTGCAGCTTCAGCTTCGGACGCTCGCCCGGCTCATACGAGGCGTAGTTCGTTTTCAGCGTCAGCTCGGTCACGCCGAGCGCGCAGTATGCCGCCCATTCCGCAAGAGCCGTAGCCCCGCCCTTTTCCCAGAACGACGCTGTCGCAAGCTGGTGAATGAACAGCCAGCGGCTTCCGGCGAACTCGCCTTTCGTATTTTCCAGCAGCACCACCGGAGCCGCAACCTCTCGGCCCTCGGACGATATGCCTTTTAGCAGTGGGTACAGATGCGCATCCATCGGTCCGGCCGAGCCGCTTTCGTGGGGCTGATCGTCATGGCGCGTCACGTGGAGAATCAGGCTGCAGGTCGGCTGAATCTCAAAGAGCGGCTCCTGACCGCGCAGCAGAGGCATATCTTCGCTGGCCGCCAGCTTCGCGATCGGAGCGGAATCGACCGTCACCGCTTCGTGGATGCGGAGCTGGCGGTGATAGGCCGATTGCTCGGCTTCGGCGTGCCATGCTCCGTTCTCTCGGTAGACCGGGATGCGGAACGGGGCTCCGCCCATGCTGACAAGCCCGCCTCCCCTTTGCAGAAAATCCAGGATCGCGCCCCACGCGTCTTTCGGGAAATAAGGGGCATGGAGATTCACCAGACACCCGGTGTCCATGCCCAAGAGCACCTGCGGCAGCTGCTCCGCCCGGACCACGCGGAAGACGCCGGACAGCCGTTCGAGACCGGCTTCATCCATTCGTTCCCCAAGGAAAGGGAACTCCGGATCATACAATACGATAACGTTGTCCATGCTGACTCCTTTCTAACCTTTAACGGAACCGATCATCGCGCCTTTGACGAAATATTTTTGCACGAAGGGGTATACGATCAAGATCGGCAGCGTGGCGACCACGATATTCGCCATTTTGATCGTCGATTCGCTAATTTCCTGCTGGTAGGCGATGCTGATGCCCTGGCTTTGCATCGCCGTCGACGTGTTGGTCAGCAGATCCCGCAATACCGCTTGCAGCGCCCATTTGTCCTTCGAAGAAATATACAGGATCGTGGAAAAAAAGTCGTTCCAATACATCACGGCCATAAACAAGGCAATCGTGGCCAGCACCGCTTTCGAAAGCGGAAGCACGATCCGAAAAAAAATGACCAGATCGTTTGCCCCGTCGATGTAAGCCGACTCCTCCACCTCCGCCGGAATCCCGGCAAAAAAGCTGCGCATGATGAAAATGTTCCACGCCCCGATCGCCGACGGAAGAATGAGTGCCAAATACGAGTTCAGCATGCCCAACTCCTTGACGAGCAAATAACCGGGAATCATTCCGCCGTGGAACAGCATCGTAAACAAAATCATCAGCGTAAACAGTTTTCGGCCTCGCAAGCGCGATTTCGAGATCGCGTACGCAGTCGCCGCCGTAATGAATGTGGCGAATAAGGTGCCCGTCAACGTAACGATGAGCGAAACCTTGAAGCCGGACAGCACAGCCGCATTGCCGAGCACCGTTTCATAAGCGGCAAGCGAGAAGCCTTTGGGCAGGAGGAACAATCCGCCGCTTCCCGCCAGTTTCGCATCGCTTAACGAATACATGATCACGTACCAGTACGGGTAAAGCATGATAACCACGAGCGCCAGCATGAACATCGTGTTGGCTGCTTGGAACAGCCGGCTTCCGGCAGACGGCTTTCTTTTCAGCTTCCTCACCATAGGCCCTCCTCGCCGAACCTTTTCGCCAATTGATTCGAAGCTGCGACCAGAATCAGCGCAATGACCGACTTAAACACCCCGGCAGCCGCACCCAAGCTGTAACTCGCGTCCACGATCCCTTTGCGGTATACGTAGGTATCGATAATATCGGCCACGTCCATGACCAGCGGATTGTACAGCAGCAGCGTCTGCAGGAATCCGGCGTCCAAAATATTGCCGAGACTGAGAATGAACAGGATAACGATCACGTGACGGATCGACGGAAGTGTAATGTTCCACATTTGCCTGAACCGGCCTGCCCCGTCCACAATGGCAGCTTCGTACAGCTGCGGGTTGATGCCCGAAATGGCGGCCAAATAAATGATCGTCCCCCAGCCGACCTCCTTGTAGATATCGGTAGCGACCAGAATGGAGCGGAAATACGATTTTTCGATCAAAAAGTCGACCGGCTCTCCCCCAAACCATCCCATCACCTGGTTGACAAGGCCGTCCACCGGATTCAAAAAGATGATGATAATCCCGGAAAAAATAACCCACGAAATAAAGTGTGGCAAATAAACGACGGTTTGCACGAACCGCTGAAACACGAGCTGCTTGACCTCATTTAGCAAAAGAGCGAGCACGATTGGCGCCGGAAAACCCCAGACCAGCTTCAGCGTGCTGATGATCAGCGTATTCTTGAACACGCTCGTGAAGTCCAGCATCGTGAACAGCTTTTCGAACTGGTACAGCCCGACCCAGTCGCTGCCCCCGACGCCCTGCAATATGTTGTACTCCTGAAAAGCGATGACCAAACCGTACATCGGGATGTATTTGAACACGACGATGAACAGCATGCCGGGCAACAGCAGCAAATATAAGTACTTGTCCCTGACCAGATCTTTTAGCAAGAGGTTTTCCCCCTTATTTGTAAGGCTTGATTTCTTTGTCATACCATGTTAAAAATTCCGCATACTCCTGCTTTTGCGCTTTGTACAGGGTGTTCGCCTCTTCCTCTACCTTTTTGCCGCCCATCGCATAATATTTCTCGACAAACTTATCGAATTCGTCGATGTTTTTCTTGCCGGAAATGATGCCGTAGAACACTTCATCCCGCACTTTCTCGATATCCTTGATGTATTCCTTGAAAGCTGGACGATCGTTCGTCTTGAACCGGACCACCAGCTCCCGTAGCGGCTTGGACGTTGCCTCGCCCTTCTTGAACAGGTCGATCACCTGCGGAATGTTGGAAATATTCGCTTCGTCCTTCCGGCTCAAATACCAGGTGTAGTTGCCAATGCCGAGCTTGTTCTGTTCGTCCGGAGTCAGGAGCGATTGGAACTGGCCGTTCTCCATCTTGTAATGCTCGCCTTCCTTGCCGAAGCTGACCAGCTTGAACGTTTCGGGAGAAGCGATCCGGTTCAGCACTTGAACCGCGCCTGCGGGATCTTTGGTCTTGCTAGTCACGCCGATGAAGCACCAGCCACCGACCGCTTCGGGATAATCTGAGCTGAAGCCGTCCGGCCCTTTGATCGGCGGAATCGCGAGCAGCTCGCCCGAAGGGTTGTTCGCCTTGAACGATTTGTACAGCGTGCTGGACGGGTTGAAATAAGCGATCCAGCGGTAGAAGGAGCCGACTTTGCCGCTTGCGGCGATTTCCTCGAACTTATTGGCGTCCGTATTGCTGATCGTCCGCGGATCGATGAGCCCTTCCTTATACATGCTCTGCAAAACCTTCAAAGCTTCTTTCGTCTGCGGAAGCACCGCGCCGTATTTGACCGTTCCGTCAGGCTGCACCATGAATTCGTTCGGAATCGACTTGTAGGCGAAGAAAATCGGCGCGAACGTGCGGTATTCCGCCGAGCCTGCGATTCCGGGGCCGGACAGGCCGTACGTGTCGTCCTTGCCGTTGCCGTCAGGATCTCGCTTCGTAAACGCTCTCAAAACTTCGATGTATTCATCCACCGTCGTCGGTACCTTCAACCCAAGCTTATCGAGCCAGTCCTTGCGGATGATCGTCGTCATGGAGGTCGCTTCCGCTACGTCTCCCGGCAGGCGGTACATCTTCCCTTTTTCATAGGAATAGAACATCGTTTCCGGAGAATAGTAATTCAAAATCATCTTGCCATTCTTCTGGAGGTAAGGAACGAGGTCAACGAGCGCGCCGGATTTTACCCAGTTCGTGTATTCCTTGTCCATGCCGTACCACCACTGAATGTCGGGCATGGTGCTTTTGTCGCTCATATTCAAATTGATTTTCGTCTGTGCATCTTCCCAGCCCGGCAGGAAAACGCTCTCAAGCGCAACCGGTTTACCGAGCGCCTTCGTCAGATCTTCTTCCAGCGCTTTTTCCGCCCAGGAATTCGGCGTTTTCGCCCCGCCCATCAAAGCCATCGAAAGATTAAGTGAGGCGTCTGACGGCTTGGACTGCCCGCTGCCGTCGGCGGAGCTCGCCGTCCCGTTATTCCCGCCGTTCTGGCAGGCAACGAGGCTTGCGGTAAGGAATGCTACAGGAACAAAAGCCTTTAACTTTTTCAAACGGATGACCTCCTGTAAAAAGAGAATGTAAACCCTTACAATTATACTAGGTTCATCATAAACAAAAAACGCAACATTGTAAACAATAATTTTACATTATCATTTACATCATTGCGTTTTGTAATATTACAGTGTGTAAAATCACATGGATTTATCGGGAAACGTTCGGGGCGGCCGCAACCGGCAAGGATGTCGGTACCGTCGAGGTGGAATCGTTGTAAATCACTTTCGTGCCCAGACGGACCAATTCGTATGGCCGCGCAGGGTTATTCATGCGCCACAGCAGCTCTTCGGCGGCGCGGCGGCCCCAATCCTTCTCGTCATAGTGCACGGTGGTCAGCGCTGGCGTGACGAAATCGGCATGTTCGGAATGATCGAACCCGGTCACGGCGATATGCTCCGGCACCTGAAAGCCCTTGTTGCGCAAATATTGAATGACGCGGATGGCGATCGTATCGTTCGCACATACGAAAGCTGTCGGAAATGCTTCGAGACGTTTGAATGCGTTTTCGATATCGTCGTAATGATGATACTGCGACGGATTGGGCCCGGTGGCGCAATAGTCCGGCTCCAGAGTTAAACCCGCGTCAAGCAGCGCCCGTTTAAAGCCGAGCCACCGTTCCATAAACGACCGGCAGCTGGTGATATCGCCTACGAATCCCAGATGACGGTGCCCCCGCCCGATCAGATGGGACGTCATATCGTATACGCTGTCCTCGTTTTCCACTAGCAAGATATCGGCGTACAGCGCGGAAAACGAAAGGTCCGGACGGGCATCGAGAAACACTTTGGGCAAATCGACGGAGGCCAGCAGATCGGTATATTCCTTGCTGAGATAGCCGCTGACGATCAAACCGTTCACCGACCGGTTTACAACACACGAAGGCAGCGAAAGCTTGGCAAGCTCGTCCGGTTTGATGAAATCGAACAGCAGCTCATAGCCGTTCTTGGCCGTGATCTCCTCGATCCCTTTGATAACGCCCATCCAGAAGCCGTTATTGGCAGGGGTAAATATGTTCGTGATGAAAGCGATGCCGCCTCTGGCCGTCATGCTTGCCGCCTCCGTCTCCTCCGCTGCCGTTGCATCCACGGATTTGTAGCCGAGACTGGCGGCAGCTTCGCGAACTTTCTGCTTCGTTTGCTCGGAAACGCTTGCATGATTGTTGAGCGCCTTGGACACGGTATTTCGCGATATGCCGAGGAGCTTGGATATATCGTGGGTAGTTACTTTTTGTTTTTTCATCGGATCTCTCTTTCTTCCCGTAGTACGAACCAATTTTTAGTTTATTATTTTAAAATTGTATGGTTTCCCTTCATTTTTGTCAACTTTTTTTGTAAACTTAATGCATCACTTTGTAAAGTTCCTGTATCAGATTTGGACCCAGTGCCGTGTCATGATTTATAATAAGGATACAAATTTTTGCAGGAGGAGCTTATGGACAATATCCCAAACCTTTTGAAAGAACACTACGATTTGGATGCTACTAACATTTTACCACAACGGGGCGGCTGGGCGGCACTTGCCTTTAAAGTATACTGCGGCAAGCAGGCCTTCTTCTTGAAAGTTTATGAAAAAAGCCGGGCGTCGACTCCGAAATGGACGGCGCTCATTGATCAATATGTGCCGATCACGATATGGCTTATGCAGTATAGCGGCTTGAAAGGCAAGCTTCCCGTACCCGTGCCAACCCAAACCGGCGCTTACAAATGTGAAGATGACGAAGGGATTTATTTGCTGTACGAATATATCGAGGGGGAAACGATTGGCGAGAAAGCTTTAACCGCGGGGCAGATTGGCGAGCTCTCGAACATGATTGCGGAGCTTCATTTATACGGTGAAGAAATTCCGGTGGAAACGAAGGCGATTAAGGAAGACTTTACTGTTCCGTTTTTGCCGCAGCTAAGGAATACGTTGGAACGGGAGGTTCATGAGCTTCCTTCTGACGTAAGGGAATTGATAACCCCTCACCTGAAACAGTTGAATGGACTGACGGATACCGTTGAGAAGCTGTCTGCGGAGTTGAAGAACCGAAATTTAAGAATGGCCTTGTGCCATACCGATCTTCATCCTTGGAATCTGATGCAGACCGACCAGAAGCTGATGCTGATTGACTGGGAAGGGCTGAAGCTGGCTCCTGTCGAAGCCGATCTGATGTCTTTCGTTGACGAGCCTTATTACGAAGATTTTGTACACATCTATCGGCAGGTGCATCCCGATTTTGCAATCAACCCCGATGTGCTGCAATTTTATCAGTACAGACGCAAATTGGAGGATATTTGGGAGTTTGTGGAGCAGCTCTTGTTTGACCGACAAGAGGCACAGGAACGAGCTGTGACACTCAACCATTTGAGCAAGGAATTGAATGAAATAAGAGGATAAGCCCTGCAAGGGGGAGCGTGCTTGCTCTGCGCAAGCCTTCCCCTCCTCCCTTGCGTTCTTTATCCTCATCTAAACCCGGCGCTAAGCGCTTTATTCAAACATCAGATACCAGTAGATCGCGATTTCATCGCTTTGTTGATCGATGCCTTTGTAGACATAAGTGTCGAACCCGCCGATGACGAAACCGCAGCTTTCGTAGAACTTGCATGCGCGGACATTGTTGCTTTGCGTCTCCAGCATGATCCCCGGCATGCCGCCGTCCTTCGCCCAATGCTTGGCCCGCTCGATTAGCTTGCGGCCGATGCCGCAGCCTCTGTAACGGGCGTCAACTTTGATGTCTTCGATATAGGCATATTTGTTCCAGTTTCGTTTCAAAATCATGTGCCCTGCGACTTCATCGTCCGCGAACGCCAAATAGACGATTTGATCCGGGTTGCCGATGTAATCCGAATAATCCGCTTCCGTGTCGTCTTCCAACGGTTCGTCGGCGTAGCTTTTCTGATAAGCGGGTATCTCTATCACCGTATATCCGATTCGCTGTCCCGTTAATGACAGGACAAGGGTAGAATCCACGATAAAGCTTCCATCGAGATCCATCCACTGCTCTCCGTCGCCCGCCGTCAGTTCTCTGATCAAAATATCCATATTCGTCCTCCCAAGCTATAGTTTTATAAGATGGCGAATTAGGATACGGCGGGGGACCTCGGACTTAACGGAACACATATTTTTCTATCATCGACATGTCCTCCCGGTAAGGTTTTAGACCGTAACTTGTATAAATCATTATACAATCTTTGTTCACGTACAAACAATGCCCGGCCCTTCGAGATGGAACCGTTCAACATCATTCTTCCTTTTTTTTGGATAAAGAAGTAAAATCCGGCGTGCGCCGGATCGTCTTATTAGGCAGCGCTTCCGTACCCGAAGACGGGCCTGTGTTACGGCGACAGGTCCGACAAAATAAATGTTGTCCACGCCCTGCAAGGGGTCACCTCACATGCCTATCAACCTAAGAAAATTTTGCACCCCCAAAAGGAAGAAAATTTGATTTTTTCCTGTTTGGGGGTATTTTAAGTTCTTAACTTGATGGCTATGGGGCAGTGCCAGCGAACGTGACACCACCCGCAAAGTAGTCACCAACTGTTTCCAAATGTTTGCGCTTCATGACAGCTACGCTGGATCAAGTCACGCCTCGGAACAGGATAAAGTTCCGATACCAACAATTTTAGGAACTTTTTCAGCTCTTACTTTGCGGTCTGTGTCAGCTTCGCTGGTACAGAAAAACAGTTATCTAAACACAAGGAATGGCAAAAGTACTGCTTAAATTCTAGAAAAGGCATCGCTTGAGGATTATCAAAATTTTTGAGGTATATAGGACAGTCCCTAAGGAATATCTATAGCATAAGGGTCGGGGTCGAGTACCCTGCCATTCTAATCCGCCTTTAACCGCCTTTAACCTACGAATATTTCAAATTAATTCTACGTTTTAGTGATGGCTGTTATTAATCTGGACAACTAGGAGGAATGACGATGAGTTTTATACACGTAGTCTACGGCGGAAACGGTACAACACCAGTCGACAGCGGACTTCCACGCGTCGGAGAAATATATGGCGTCGATCAGAACGGCAATCTGCGTTGGTATCGATATAAAGGAAACGGGGAATACAACCCTGCCGGCAATCAGGGATGGTACCCTAACTCGGGCAATATCGTCGGAAACGGATGGCACAGCTTTCGTAACCTTTTCAGTGGAGGTAATGGTGTCCTTTATGGCGTCGAATAGAACGGCAATCTGCGCTGGTACCAATATTTAGGGAACGGGGAACACAACCCCGCAGGCAATCAGGGATGGTACTCCAACTCAGGTAACATCATCGGAAACGGATGGCACAACTTTCGTTTTATTTTTTCGAGTCCCTGGGAAGGAAGGGAAGTTCCAAACAGAAGCGCTATCTACGGAGTAGACCAGAACGGCAATCTGCGCTGGTATCGATATTTAGGGAACGGGGAACACAATCCTGCTGGCAATCAGGGATGGCACCCCAACTCGGGCAACACCATCGGAAACGGATGGCATAGCTTCCGGCATGTTGTCGCCATATCGGGTGTGATACTGGCTGTCAAGGAAAATGGCGATCTGCTGTGGTACTACTATTTAGGGAATGGGGAACACAACCCCGCTGGTAATCAGGGATGGCACCCCAACTCGGGCAACACCATCGGAAACGGATGGCACGGATTCCGAGACATTTTTGGCGGTTATAACGACTCTTACCCGGGCGGTATCGTCATCTATGGTGTGGAGCAGAACGGAAATCTGCGTTGGTATCGATATAAAGGAAACGGAGAACACAACCCCGCTGGCAATCAGGGGTGGTACCCCAACTCGGGTAACGTTATCGGAAACGGATGGTAGGGAAAGAATTTGATGAACTATAATAACCAATTTTTTAAGCTATGCTGCCCGTTAGCCCATCAAGCTAGGGTGAAACCATACCCCAATATGGAAAAATAAGTTATACTTTTTTATATAGGCATTATTCCATAGAAAGGATGGTTTTCCCATGAAATCTAAGAAAGAAGCCAGTGAATTTAAAGTAATCTGCATCGTTAAAGAATATTTTCTTTCGCTGCACAATGCCATAAAAAAACAAGTGCAGGATGTCGGGAGGGTTCTTCTCCAACTTTTTCGGATGATCGAAAAGAATGGATGCAAATCGCATCGTTATGAGAAGAAAACTGTGTTTGACATCCTGGGTGTAGTCTATGAGTATACACAGAAGTCTCAACCTGCCGCCTAGAAAAAATTGAAAGTCTGAGAAGGCTTATTTGGGTATGCCAATTATTTTAATTTTCTGGGTAAAGTCCAAGAGAAAGGACTTGATTGCATTTTGCGCTCCGTTTCGTTGGTGTTAGCTTGATGGGCATGGGGTCACCTCACGAAACGGAAGAAATCGTACGCTAAGCGTAGTTGAAACATCGAAGACCCCGAACTGGAGGAGTCCGGGGTTCTGGTGGAACTCATTAAACTAACGTCAGCGTTAGTTGAGCGAGGTTGCTGCTCAACTCTGCGGCAGCTTCTTTAATTTGCAGATTTTATCTAACCTTGCTCGCCGGCGGTTGTTCCGCTATGTAACGATTGACAGGTCCCCTAACTACTGCGATCCATACAAGTAGAAAAAGCATAATAACTGGAACGATTGCATCGCCAGCCGTCCCCTTCACAAGCGATGATATTATTGCACCGATCATAATCAACGCCAATAATATCGCGCCGTAACGCGAAGAAGACCGAATAAGCAGCGCAATCGCTCCGGCAATTTCCAAGATTCCAATTACGATACGAAACCATGCAGGATAACCGAGCTTGTTGAAGACTTCTACCATCGCTTGCACACCCATTAGTTTAAGGACCGCCGCCTGAATAAAGATCAGCGCTATCACAGCAAGCCCTATCCAGCCAGCATATTTCCACAATTTGTCCATCTACACCTCACCCCGTCTCACTCCGTAGATAAGCCCTACGACTCCAGAACTAAACGTTTTGGTTTCCACAAGTTTAAGATCGATTCTGTCCTTGATATCTTTAAAGAGAGGTTTTCCTCCCCCAACAACAACAGGATTGACATTAATCCGATATTCATCAATCAAGCCGAGCTGCATAAACGTTTGCGCAAGGCCGGGACTGGCGATCATCACTATGTTTTTGCCGAGCTGTTGTTTCATTTTTGCTATTTCTTCCGCAATATGTTCTTTCACCAGTCTGGAATTGTTCCAGTCCACTTTTTCCAGAGTCTTGGAGAATACAATTTTCTCTGTTTTCTCGATCCAGCCAGCATGTTCGGCATGGTACTTCGATTTTGACCAGACGGGATGCGCGGGTACGGTCGGCCAGAAGCTTTCCATCATTTGATAAGTCACACGTCCAAATAAAACGGTGTCTACGGTGTCTAGCAAGTCGGTGACATAGTTCTGTTCTTCCTTTGTATAGATAATCCAATCCATTTCACCGTTAGGTCCTGTTACGAATCCATCAAGCGATACGTGCATGAGTAAAATGATTTTTCTCATTGCTATAGTCTCCTTTAATTTACATGGAGAAAAAATCAGTCAAAACGGGAGCGAGGAAATCCAGGGCCACGTTATGATCCTGACCTTCCAGGATGTGGCACTTTGCATTGGGGAGTCTGTCCACGAGCGCTTTCACCGCATTTTGCTGGTACTCAGGACTTGCCCCTCCACCCACCACGAGCGTAGGGATCGAGACGGAAGACCACCGCTCGGCTGGCAATGGGTTGCCCGACATGGTGTCACCCATGATGGTGCCATCATAGACCAACGTGTGCGCTACATTTTCCATCGCCGGCCAGAATGGCGCGCTTCGCATCTGAGCAACGAAATTGGCAGGAACGCCTGCTGCCTTCGTCAAAAAATACTCAACTGCGTCGCCTCGGCGACCCGATGTTGTCAGCTCTTTGAGCTGCTTTAAGTAACCCTTCGGCAGTGGAGGACGCGTATTGTCAACGACGAACGGAGGCTCGTACAATGCCAGCTTCGTGATAGCAAGTTTGCGAGCCGCTTCGAGGGCAAGGACTCCACCGGAAGACATGCCGAATACGAATGCCGATCCACCAGCCTCGTTGATGAGAGCTTCGATATCTTCCACTTCGCGCTCAACCGCGTACGGCGCCGTGTCGCCGCTATCCCCTCGACCCCGACGATCGTAGTTGAACACGGTAAAGTAGGGTGACAGAAGCGAAGCGAGCTGCGGCATCATCGGATCCGAACGAGTTTGAAATGCGGCGCATACCAGGATGATCGCCGGTCCATTCCCCGATTTATCAAACGCAATGGCGGTTCCGTCTTTCGAAATTACTTTTTTCATTGTCTTTGCCTCCTATGATTTGGGAATTACCTTCTGTACGACCATTAATCCGTTTCCATCCGGGTCCTGAAAAACGTGAAGAACTGAACGCCTTGTCTGGACTCGAGCCCGTTGTCTCCGATAGCTCCCTTGGAACGGACATGATCCAATGCGGCAGCCAGATCGCGCGATTCAATGATGGGAATCAGATTCGTACGCAAATCCAACTGCAGTTTATTGTAGAATGCTCTCGGAGAATGGTTTAGACAATTGTCGTCAATGCAGGAGCGCGCCCTTATCCATCCGAATGCAAGGAAGGCCGCCGAATTGCTGGTCCGGCTCCGAGTTTTTGGCGACGAATCCCCATACCATTTCCTGCAGGTTATCAGCGTGTACACAAGACACGAAATGTCCGTTTCGGTGTAGAGATTATATCCGGAATCGAAATGTTAGAACCGTCAGTCCTGCCATTTTAGCAAGTTCTCCAACTTTCCATTCTCGTAGCATGATCATCCCCTGTCTTGGTTGCTAGCTTTTTACCGGTACCCTCACTATACAACATTACGTTACGTAAGGATCAAGCCATTCTTCCAAAAAATGTTGTTGATCATAATCAAAAACGTCCGATGGTATTCGGAGGTTCGAAGGAATTAATGTGAGAATGAAGAAGAAAGCAACTTCCTGCCGAGCTTTTTTATGAAGGGACAACGTATTGTTATGTCCGGGTAAGCAGCTTCGAGCAGAATCCAGAACGACAATTGGAACAAGTTCAGATTGATCGGCTGTTTACGGACAAAGCATCTGGTAAAGATACACATAGACCGCAACTAGAAGCGTTACTCGCGTTTGTTCGCGAAGGAGACGTAGTGGTGGTACATAGCATGGATCGTCTCGCTAGTAACTTGGATGATGTGAGCGCTTCCTAGAAGAGCGGCTGACGGTACTGGAACGCGAATTGAGGTGATGAATGGCATGCGCCGTAAAGAGATCGATTTCAATCATCCCGAACAGCTCCTCTACATGTTGGTAAAGCGCAGTCTTCCCTTCGAGCTTCCGGGTGTAAGCGTCGGGGGCGTAAGGAAATTCAAACACGACGTTCTCGTCGAATAGCTCGATACAGTGGTCCATATCCTGTTCGATAAAAGATTTCATAAACGTCTCCATAATTGCTGTCGCCGTTGTCACCGCAATCACCTCGAACTTTCAGACCAAACAGTCTGATTTGGTTAAAAAAATTTGACCAGTCGTTTCAAAACATAAACAAAAAAAACGTTTTTCCAGACCATTCAGTCTTGAATGTACAAAAAAAATTACAACCCCTTCCCTCCACGAAGGGATCATATCATTTCCGGACCGATCGGTCAATAAATATGTTCCATTTATTTCAAGTCGCACAAAAACGAAATAAGTTAACATAAAATATATTATGCAAATTAATGAATGCTTACCTCCAACTGCTGCGCATAGAAAAAAATCGAGGATGCCCCGAGCCGCCCAAGCTCTACGGAACATCCCCCACGCATGCTTATTTCTTCCCCAGTACATACATGACCCACGGCGAAATGCGGGTTTCGTTAATCCAAGGGTAAGGCTCATCCTCCCAGCCAAGCGGCTGGTGCATTTCCATCACGCGAAGCCCCGTCTGATCGAAAATGTCCCGGTAAGCGGCGTCCGACCACATGACATCCTCTACCGGCCTTTGATCGTGCGTATCCTTCATGATGATTTTGACTTTGTCCCCGCTTCGGGCCTTCCGGTTTTCCGGAAAAGCCTTGGTCGTAAAGGAGGCCCATTCGTGGAGGTAGATATCGGGAGAGGAGACGACCATCACGATTTTCCCGCCTTCCTTCAGCGCAGCGGCGAGCTGTCTGCAATTTTGCAGCTTCTTCTCCAAGGTCGGGATGTTATCGAAGGTGAACATCGACAGCACCAGATCGAAGGTCGCCCCGTCCAGCAGACGCAGATCCCCTTCCGGAATGAGCCGGTAATCGCCGGCCGCGTCCATTTCCCTCGCTTTGCCGAGCATGCCGGCCGAAATGTCGATGCCGATCACGTCAAAGCCGCGATCCCGCAAAAAACGGGTCGACCGCCCCGCTCCACATCCGAAATCCAATGCGCTCGTTCCGGTAATATGCTTCCCCAGCATCTCCGGCAAATCCCGGTAGGCCAAATAATACGTTCCCGGAAACTCCAAGGTGGCATAGGCTTCCGCCCGTTCAGCGTCCTCGTATACATTTGAAAACTCCATGTGCTCCTGCACCTCTCCCAAGAATAATATATGAATGGACGATGGACCGCCTGCGTTCAGATGACTTCAATCCGTTTCCATTTTCCGCCCAGAAAGCGGACGGACACCAGAAGCAGCATCACCATGGAATAAACGACCAAGGCGATCCATATCCAAATTAACGAAAGCCCCCAGACGACGCTGAACAGGTACGGAATCACGATATAAAACAGGATGGGAACGACGATATAGATGACCATCATGAACATCGTGTCGCCTACCGCGCGCAGCACATTGCCGATGATAATCTGCATCGTATCGAACACGATCCACAGCGAAGTGAGCCGGACGAGCGGCACGGTAACCGCCATCAGCTTCAGGAACGTTTCCTGATCCTTCCCGCCGCCGAAGATCGAGATTAAAGCCTGCGGGAACAAATTGAAAATAAAGATGATCAGCACGTTGAACACAAGCCCGATCCCCAGCCCCAGTTTTGCGGCTCTTCGGACATTATCGAGGCGTCCGGCCCCCTTCTCTTGACCGGCAATAATGGCGATAGCGGCGCCTAACCCCCAGATGGGGAAGATCGATACTCCTTCGATGGTGAATGCGATGTTGGAAGCGGACAAGGGAAACTCCCCGGTCTTGCCGATGATCAGCAGCAGCAGGCTGAAATACCCGGTGCCGAGAAACGCTTGAATGCCTGCGGGAAATCCGAAATGAAGCAGCTTGCGAAGCAAGGCGCCGTCCCATTTCATCTGCGCCGAAATCTCATACTTCGCTTGAACGACCCGTCTTGCCAACAGAATCATGTACACAATTACCGCGAGCACGGAGCTGCCGATGATCGCCAGTCCCGAGCCCCAAATCCCCCCAAGCTCCGGGAAACCGAGCTTTCCGAAGATCAGCAACCAATCAAACAGCACATTGAATATGTTGGACAGAATCCCGACCATCATGATGACCGTCGTGCTGGCCACGCCTCGGAATAGGCCGGAAAACGCCGTAATGAACACCTGGACGCAGCTGGAAACCATAATCAGGAAGAAAAATTGCTTCTCGTAAGCCAACAGCTCACCCGTATGCCCCATCCAATCGAAAATATTGACGGCAAGGGGAGACACCAGAAGCAGCACCACCGAAAAAAAGATGCTGAGATAGACGCTCTGCCACATCGATGAGGCGCATTTCGGGTATTTGCCGGCCCCGTAATATTGGGCGATGAGCGTGGAGCCGAAGCCGACGATGCCGATGAATATGCTGGAGAGTGCCGTCCCTACGTTACCGGCCGGCACGACGGCCGCGAATTGTCCCAGATCGTACATCGAGACAAAGGCCCGGTCGACAAATACCATCAAATTGAGCGAAAACATCGATAAAATGACGGGCAGCGTAATTTTCAATATCGTTTTGATCGAAATGGACTGCTCCCGGCTTGCCGGCCCGATGACAACCGCATCGTGCGCTTTTTCCGTCTCCGGTGACATGGACACAAGCGACTCCCCTTTTCATGGTTTCCCGATTTACAACGCCCGCCGGTTACGCGCTCTGGCCGATATAAGCCGCCCCGATCGCCCCCGTGACTTGCGGGTAATCCGTCACTTCCACTTTCATGTTTAACAGATCCTGCAGCGCGCTAACGATGCCGATATTTTTGGCGACGCCGCCGCTCATGCCGAGCGGCTCCTTGATGCCTACCGCCTTGAGCAGCGCGATCGCCCGGGTCGCTATCGATTCGTGCACGCCCTTGATAATGCTGGGCGTCGGCGTACCGACCGCGACCAGAGACACGACTTCCGTTTCCGCAAACACCGTGCACATGCTGCTGATCCGGGCCGTCGAGGTGGCCGTTTGATGAATCCCGCCCAGCTCTTCGAGCTTGACCCCGAGCGCCCTCGCGATAATATCGAGGAACCGGCCGCAGCCCGCCGCGCACTTGTCGTTCATCATAAAGTTGACGACATTGCCCTTTTCCCCGATCTGAATCGCCTTGCTGTCCTGCCCGCCGATATCGAGAACCGTCCGGATGGAAGGGTTCAAGAAATGCATCCCTTTGGCGTGGCAAGTAATCTCCGATACGTGTTTATCCGCAAATGGCACGTTCTCCCGGCCGTAGCCGGTCGTGACGATGACGTCGATATCCTTTTTCGTGAATCCGGCTTTCGCCAACACATTGTTGAACGTCGTTTCCGCGGACTGCCGGTTATCGCCTCCGGTGTACACGACATCGTAGGCTACGACGCTGTTGTCGTTCAAAATCGCGGATTTGGTCGACAAAGAACCGATATCAATTCCTAAGGTTATCATAGGGTTACTCTCCTTTATCCCGAATGAGTGGATGATCAGTCGCTCATAATTTCCAGAAAAGCGTCGATGCGGTTTTTCACGTGATTGAACGCGTAATTGTTCTTGTCTACGTAATCCACGCTGATTGTCAAGTACTTCAATCCTTGTTCACCGGACATCTCCCGAATCATCGAACTAATTCCCATCATGTTCCTGCAACCCCATATATTTGATATTACAACACCATCGATATGAAATGAAGTACAAACCTGAGAAATATTTTCTTTTAACCGTTTGGCGTTCCAGTGATATAAGATCGCCCGTTCCGCGATGCTCGTTAACGGGTCCTCCGGATCAAGCGACACCAGGTTAGCCTCCCACAGCGGCGCCCAGTAGACGATCTCGACCTGCTGCTCGAAATAGCGGATTAATTCGTGATCGTTGTGCGGCGCTTGGCCGGCCCACAGAATGCGCTTCTTCTTTTTCTTCGGATCGGACTGCTTACTCATTTCGAGCGCTTCTTCGTACAACGTTTTGCAGATTTGCACGTTTTCCTTCAAGCCGAAGCCGTTCATGCCGAAAATTTCGAGCAATTCTCTGGACACGCCGGGCAGCTCGTAAGTTTTGTTCAACTCGACCGTTTTGCAGTAGTAGTCTCTCGCTTCATTCGAATATCGAACGACCTGTCGGAACAGCTCTTCGTCGAACGGGATATTCAGGGTGCTTTCGATATCGGCGATCAACTTCTTCAATTGTTCCACGAGATAGGCCAGCGTGTCTTCGTTGATCTGGTTCGGCGTATTGATCGAGAGGAACGTGCAGTCGTACAGCTTGCTCGACATGTTCCCCACTTTGGCCAGGCAATCGCACGGCTGATCGTTCACCATCACCAGGTCGGGATTCGGGTAACCGTTCGCCAGCATGACGCCCAGCGACCCGCGCAGAAACGAGCAAATGTCCCGGGAAAGACTTTTCTCCTGCGTTAAATTAATGAACGGGTCCACATTGACGGTTTGGGCCAGCAGGATCGCCATCGACTCCATATTCCAAGAAAGCATATTAAAGCCGAAGACGATTTCATTCGGAAACTGCTCGACGACATAAGCTACTTTCGTCTCTTCCTTATAGGCTTGCGTCAGGCGGTAGCCGTTGAACAACGACCTCATCCGCGCCGCTTTCAGCGCTGAGGACGGATCGGACGGCTCGGCCCGGTACGTTTCGAGGACGGACATCATCTTTTTGTACTGCTCATCGCGGCTTTTCGCTTCCACTTTAAATTGGCTCATCGCTCTTCTCCTTTTCTAATACATCATCGTTTCGAGGAACGTGTGAATCCGGGTGCGGATGCTTTCGATATTCGTCATGCTGCACTCGCCTTCCACCAGCAGCACGGGCGTACCCTTCTCGCTGAGCTTGCTTTGGATATACGGGTAATCCATCGAATAAATGTCGCAAAATTTCAGCGAAAAATAAATGACCGAGTCGATATCATATTCGTCAATTAGCTTGACCAAATGGTTCAGCCGTATATCCGATTCGAACATCCGGGCGCAGGTAGCTTTGTCAAAATAGTAATCGGCGATCGCCTCGACCGGATCGCGGTGCTCGTCGACCTCCCCTTCGAAATATTTGACGCCGTTGGTGATATCCATGCATACGACCTTCGCCCCGGTCTGCTCGATGGCGTCGACAATGTTATCGTGGTCGAAATAACTGCCGCAGATCAGCACTTTGTGCGGCTTGGTTTTTTTGGTTTCCCGCTGGGCTTCCATGGCGCTGACCAGCAGGGACAGCTCTTGGTTGTACTGCTGTCTCATGCCGGCCGTGCTGGATTTCATAATGTTCAGCAATTCGCTTCCCGTGAGCGACGTCACGTCCTGCTTCCGCAAATCGTGCATCCGCTGCAGCAAGCGGCGCGTTTCGTTAAACAAGCGGATCGCTTCCCGCAGCGATTCCTCCGTGATGCGGCAGCCGAAATGCTGCTCCAGCGATTCGACCATACGGCGGATCTGCATCCGGAAGTAGTCCCTGGAGACCGGATTGAGAGCTTTCGGAAGCTCCAGGAAGAAGCTGTATTTCGGTTGAATCTGGTGGGTCCACGTCTCGTGCAGCCGTTTCCGCCAATCGCATTCATCGACGAACACGATCCCGTCCGTAAATTCGTAGACGCCGTTCATGCCTTCTCCCAGGCAATTGAGTAGATAGGAGCAGTAGTTGTTGCCCAGCAGCGCCCCCGCCTCCGACGTGTTGCTGGCGGTATTCCCCATAATCCGGAAAGGGATGAAGCCCGCCGCATATAAAATCTCTTCCGGCGTATAGATCGACGTCCATCCGATCTTGGGCTTATCCACAGCTTTCAAGGCATCCAACCGGCTAACATTCAGTTCGACAATCCGTTCCACCATTTCTTTCATAAGCGCTCTCCTTTTAACCAGATTTCTTTGTGGCGGCGACACCTTTCAGGATGCGGTTGAATTGCCGGGCAAAGGCCGGCGCATGCTCTGCATCAAACAGCGTGTAATGACTCCCCTCCGCCGGAATATACACCGGATGCGCGCAATACCGTCCCCATCGGTCCATTCCCTCCAGCGGCGACTCGGTCGCCTGAAATACATGGACGGGCGAATCGATGCTCCCCCTCGGAACATAGGCTGACCGCGCCCGGTGCAGCGTGCGAACGATATTCACCGCGCAAAATAGCTGATGCAGCGACAGTCCGCTTCCGTCCGGGAAGATGTCGGCCCATTCCTCGCGGACATAGCGGAGAAAGGAAGGCCGATCGAAGTCCGAGGGCTGAAGCGTGTCCGCGACGGCGTTCCAGAACGCTTGAGCGCTCCGGCTCCGGCTCCAGCGCTTGAGCGGCTCCTCGTTGCGCAGAAACGGACGGATGTAGTCCGTCTCGGAGGCGGCCGAGAACGGCTGCGCGTCTTGCGACGGGTAATAGCCCGGAGGCGGCGCGTCTACCAGGACGCAGCAGCCGACCTCCTCCCCATCGGCTTCCAGGATGCGGGCCATCTCCGCCGCAATCGTCCCGCCGATCGACCAACCCGCGATGCAATAGGGCCCTTCGGGCTGGATCTGCTTCATTTGTTCGATATAGCTAATGGCCAACTCTTCAATCGAAATATTTTGCGGCGCATACCCCACCCGTTCGTCCAATGTAATTCCATACACAGAGAACGTACGTTCGACAAGCTCAGCCACCTTGAAGTACCCTTCGATTCGGCCCGTTCCGTCATGCACGAAAAACATGGGGCTCACGCCGGGTGGCTGTCCCCGCTTCAACAAAACGGCCGCTTTTTTGTAGTGGTATTGAATATTCACGGTCTTCCTCTCCTTTCCCGAAAGACTCCTCCTGCGCTCTCTCCGTATGGTAATGCCTCCTTCACACAGCTCCCCAAACCGACGGTCGGTTCAGAGCGCTGCTTGCTTCTGCAAGCTTTCCACCTTCCTGGCCCATTCGGAAATGACAGGCGTCTCCCTGATTTCCATGATCGAGGGGACGACGCCGAAAGCAGCCTCCATCTCCGCGACCAAGCGGATGAGCGCCAGCGAATTGCCGCCGCACAGGAAGAAATCGTCGCCCGGCCCGATGCCCTTCGTATTCAATAGGTTCTCCACGATTCCGATCAGTTGCGCTTCTATCCGTGCAGTGGAGGCGTAGGCGGCCGAATGAGACCCTGGGTCGTGAGGCGACACGAAACGTCCCCCATGATTGCACGGTCCCCCTGGGGAAGGCGCCGATCCCGGTTCGGAGCGTAGGATGAAGTCCGCCAGTTTCTTATCCGTTCCTTCCGCCGCCAATTGGTGCAGTATCGCCAAGAAATCCTGCAGCAGCCGTTCCGCCGTCTCCTTGTGGAACAAGTCCGTGTTGTATTCCAGCTCCAGCCGCAAGCCTCCATCCCGTTCTATCGCGAACAGCGTGAGATCGAACTTGGCGACCGGGTAATCGATCGGGTACTCGCGAACCTTGAGCTGCTTGAGCTCCGCTTCAAGCGGTTCGAAGTGCTGCAGCACGAACATCGTATCGAAGATCGGATTTCGCCCGGCATCGCGGACGTAACCGATGCGTTCCGGCAAGTCTTCGAACGGGTAATCCTGATTTTCATACGCCTCGAGCGCACGGCGCTTGACTTGGTCTGCAAATTCCCGGAACGTCATCTTCCCGGAAGGCTTGTTGCGCATCGCCAACGTGTTGACAAACATGCCGATAATGGTTTGGGTATCCGCATGGTTTCTTCCGGCGATCGGCGTGCCTACCACAAGATCCTCCTGCCCGGTGCGACGGAACAGCAGCACATTATAAGCAGCCAGCAAAATCATATACAAGGTTGCGCCCGTTTCTGCCTCGATCCGCTTCAGGCCCGCCAGCACCTCGGGAGACGCCTGGCAGGAGACATGGGTCCCGGCGAACGTCTGAGTGGCCGGTCTGGGATAATCGGTCGCAAGCTGCAGCGCAGGAAGCTCGCCTGCCAGCACGTCGGCCCAATAGTCGCCCTGCTTGCGGACCCGCTCCGAAGCCAGGAAATCATGCTGCCACACGGCGTAATCTTTGTATTGAACGCTGAGCGGGTTCAGAAACTCGCCTTGGTACAGGGCGATGATCTCCCGGAACAAGATGTCGAGCGAGACGCCGTCCGAAATAATGTGGTGCATATCCAGCACCAACAGGTGACGGTCTTCCTGCTGCTTCAGCAGCAGCCCCCGGATTAAAGGCGCCTGGCTTAAGTCGAAGGGCCGGATAAAGTTCCGAGTGATCCGGCTCGCTTCCTCCTCCGTCTCCACGGTCAGGCATTCCAAATCGAGCTTCGCCTCCTCGTCAATGCGCTGCACCAATTCCCCGTTGACAATATGGAAGGAGGTTCTGAACAATTCGTGCCTGCGGATCAGCTCGAGGAACACATATCCCAGCCGATCCCGGTCCAACCGCCCTTCCAGGCTAAGCACGAGCGGGATGTTGTACCCCGTTCCCTTGTGTGTCAGCTTGCTGACGATATACATCCTTTTCTGGGCCGTGGAGACGGGATAGCACTCCTGCTTCGGCGCCGGAGCGACGGAAGAATAGAGGCTATCCGCTCTTGCGGATAATCGCTGTGCCAGCTCGCGGATCGTCGGACCGCCGAAAAATTCCGTAAGTGACAGGTCCGTATGGAATTGCTTGTTAAGCTGCGATACGATCATCGTCGCTTTCAAGGAGTGCCCGCCCAATTCGAAGAACGAATCGTCGATGCCCACTTCCGTCAGACCGAGCGTCTGCATCCATAGAGCGGCCAGCTCCCGTTCCAGTTCGGTTTCAGGCGGTCGCCGGAATTTGGCTTCATACACCGCTCCGTTCGGTTCGGGAAGCGCCCGCTTGTCGATTTTGCCCGTTTCCTTGAGCGGCATCTTGTCGATCCGGACAAAGGCGGTAGGGAGCATGTATTCCGGCAGCGCCTTGGCGAGAAATGCCCGCCATTCGGAGGCCGGGATGTCCCGGTCTGCAACAAAATAGGCGCATAAAGCTTTGTCCCCGGGGCGATCTTCCCTTACCGTCACGACGACTTCTTTCGCGTACGGATGCTCCGCCAGCTTCGCCTCAATCTCCCCAAGCTCGATGCGGAAGCCCCGCAGCTTGATCTGGTTATCCATCCGGCCCATGAACTCGATATGGCCGTCGGGAAGCCACCGGGCAAGGTCTCCCGTCCTGTACATCTTCGTCCCTGGTTCGAACGGATTATCAACGAACTTCTGCGCCGTCAGCCCGGGCTGGTTCAAGTATCCTCGGGCGACTCCGTCTCCCCCGACGCACAATTCGCCGGGCACGCCGACAGGCAGCAGCTCCCCGTAAGCGTCGACAATGTACGCTGTGGAATGCCGGATCGGCTTGCCGATTGGAACGTTCGTTTCATGCGGCCCGGTGATTGGAAAACAAGTGGAAAACGTCGTGTTTTCCGTCGGACCGTACATGTTCTGGATGCGGAAGCCCGGAACGGCCGCCAGCACCTTGTTGACATGCCGGACGGACAAGGCGTCGCCTCCGATCAGCAGGGCCTTCAGTGGAGCGAACAGCTCCGGCTTCATGTCCGAAAGCTGGTTGAACAGCGGTGCCGTCAGCCAGAGATGGCTTATGCCATGCTTCGCTATGAAGCGGCCGAGATGGTCCGCGTTGAGCAGCACGTTATCGCTTGTCACATACAGCTTGATTCCGTTCAGGAGCGCGCCCCATATTTCGAACGTCGTCGCGTCAAACGCCGGAGCTCCCGTCTGCAAAATCGCGTCGCTGTCCTCGAAACGGACGTAATCGGTATTTTGGACCAGCCTCACGACGTTCCGGTGTTCCACCATGACACCTTTCGGCCGTCCGGTCGAGCCGGACGTGTACATCACATAGGCCAGGCTGTGCGCATGCGTATCGCTTTTCAAATAATCGGGGCTATGTAGGCACCTTTCTTCTTCCCCGATTTCGATGGCGATGATCCCCGCTTCCAGTTTGCCTGTATTCAGCTTCCCTTGTTGAACGAGCAGGACCTTGGCTCCGCTGTCCTGCAGCATATACTTGATCCGGTCCTCAGGATAACCGGGATCGATGGGCATATACGCGCCGCCCGCTTTCAATACTGCGAGCATCCCGACCACCATCTCAAGGGACCGTTCGGCCGCAATACCGACGATCTGCTCCGTACCGCTCCCCTTGCTGCGGATCATGGCGGCGAGCTTATTCGCCCGCTCGTTCAGTTCCCGATAGGTCAGCTCCTTGCCTTCATGCCATACGGCAATGCGTTCCGGCGTCTTCCACGCCTGCGCTTCGAACAGCTCATGGATGCATGCCTCGCGCGGATACTCCGCCCCTGTGCGGTTCCAATCTGCAAGCAGCCGGTTCCGTTCTGCCGGGTCGAGCATCCGCAGCTCCTTCACCCGGGCTTCGGGCCGTTCAATCGCCGCACGAAGCAGGTTCACGTAGAAGCCGATCAGCCGCCGGACCGTCTCCTGACGGAACAAGTCCGTATTGTACTCCACCCGGATTTCCATCTCGTCATCCTCTTGATGGATATCGAACAGCAGATCGACTTGGGTCGCATCCATATCCGGTTCGATCCAGGCTTCCTTTGCCCCGGCGAACGCCACTTCTTCCTTGCCCGTAACGACCATGTTAAACATAACGCGGAACAATGGATTCCGGCTGCTGCTGCGGTCGGGATTCAGCTTATGAATAAGCCGTTCAAATGGGTAATCCTGCATATCGTAAGCTTCGTCCACTTGCTCGTGCACCCGGCGGAGCAGATCGTCGAAGGCGGCTTCCCCGTTCACCTCCATCCGGATGGCGACGGTGTTCACGAAAAAACCGACCGCTTGCTGCAGCTCCGGGCTGTAATGCCTCCCCGCAAATACCGTGCCCACGACGACATCTCGCTGGCGCGAGCATTTGTGCAGCAGCACATAGTAAGCGCATAGCAGCGCCGAAAACGGGATTACCCGCTTCTGCATGCAAAGCGTCCGCAGCCCTTGAACCACCTCGCGGGGGATCGGCTGAATTTCAAGCGCCCCTGCGAAGCTTAGCCCTGGCCGGGCCGGAAAGTCCGTCGGCAGCTCAAGCGCGGGCAGCTCTCCCTGAAATTGCTTCAGCCAGTACGCTTCCTGCTCCCGGGTATGCGTCTCATCGAACGTTTCCCGCTGCCACAGCACATAGTCCGCATACCGGATTCCCGGCGCCGGCAGCTCCTCGCCGTTCGGTACGCCCGCATGCGCGTTATAGAACCATTTGAAGTCGTGCCAAATGCGCTGGAAGGTCGTAGCATCGGAAATGATATGATGCAGCTTCAGGAGCAGCATCCCTTCCGCTTCGCCCATACGTATCCAAGTGATCTGAAACAGCGGCCCCCGTCGCAGATCGACCGCCTTCAGGCTTGCTTCGGTCAGCAGATGCTGGGCCTTCGCTTCCCGCTCCTCCTCCGGCTCCGCCGACAAGTCGACCCAGTGGTAAATCCGGTCCATCGTTTCATCGAACGATTGAACGGGCGCACCTCCCACATAGCTTACTTTCGTCCGCAGCGCGGGGTGCCGTTCGGTCAAATCGCCGGCCGCCCACAATAAGGCGTCCGAATCGACGGGACCTGTCAGCCGTTTGCAGGAAATCAAATTCCAGACGGCGCTATCCGGCAGCAGCTCGGACAAGTACAGCACCCGTTCCTGCTGGAACGAAAGGGGATAATGCGGTCTTGCCCTTTGACGGGGGATGTCCGGATATTTTCGTAGGCGTTTGCCCATAGCAACCAACCTTTCGGGCTTCCCTGTCGTTAAGCTTGCGGTACGGCCTTGGGAAGCATAGGCTCGATGATTTTGGCAATGTCCTTAATCACCGGCAAATCGATAAAATCCATCAAGGTCAAGCTAATCTGGAACGCGCTCTCGATTTCGGTAACGAACCGGATCGTTAATAAGGAATTGCCGCCCAATCGGAAGAAATTGTCGTTCACGCCGATGCCTTGCATGTTCAGGATGTTTTCCGTAATTTCGATCAGCTTTCTCTCAATTTCCGTCACAGGTGCCTCTTCCGCCGGTTGGGGCGACAAGGCGGCTTCCGGCGACGGCAGCGCTTTGCGGTCCACTTTACCGCTTGTGCTCAAAGGCAGCTTTTCCAGTCTCATGTAACGGGTCGGAACCATATAGGCAGGCAGCCAACGACCGAGATGCACGGTCCACTCCTCATCCGGCTTCTCCTCATCGGTCACGACATAAGCGACGAGACTTTCGAGACCGGACGAATCTTCTTTCACCGCAACGGCAGCGCCCCGTACCGACGGATGCTGCAGCAGCGTCTTCTCGATTTCCTCCAGCTCGATCCGGAAGCCCCGCAGCTTGACCTGCTGGTCGATCCGCCCCCGGAAGACGATGTTGCCATCCTCCTGCCAACGAGCCAAATCCCCCGTCCGGTACAGCTTCTCGCCCGGGCAGAACGGATGGTCCATGAATTTGTGCGCCGTCAGCTCCGGCTGGTTCAAATAGCCTCTCGCCAGCCCTTTCCCGGCAAGACAAAGCTCGCCGTCTACTCCGACCGGCTGCAGGTTCATATGCTCGTCGACAATGTACGCCCGCATGTTGCTGATCGGCTTCCCGATGGGCACCCGGTGCAGCTCTTCGCCACCCGTGAAAGCGAAGCCCGTGGCATAGATCGTTGCTTCCGTCGGACCGTACAGATTGACGAGCTTCGTCGGCAGTCCCAAGGAATAAAACTTCTGGACCGTATGAGCGCCTAATGCCTCTCCGGCGGCGAACACGTATTTCAAGCTTTGCAGTGCAGGAGCAGCATCCTTGCTCTCGGCCACATCCATAAACGATTGCAGCATGGACGGCGCGAAATTCATATGCGTCACTTGATGACGCCGAATCGTCTCGATGATTCTTGCCGGTTCCTTCTCGGCCCCCGGCTCCAGAATGACGAGCTTACCGCCCGTAAAGAAGCAGCCGAACAGTTCGCTCATGGACACGTCGAAGGTAAACGACGTTTTGAGCAAATACGCGTCTTCCTGCTCCAAAGGAAACAATCTCTGCAAATGGGCCAGTGTATTGACGAGCGAGCCATGCTCCACCATGACCCCTTTGGGCTTTCCGGTCGAGCCCGACGTATACAGGATATACGCCAGATCGCTCGGGACGCTCGCACGGCTGAGATTCGAGCGATCCCCTTCAGCCCTCTCTTCGATCGCGAGCGTCAGAACGGGCAGGCCTTTCGCCGTTTCGGCCTCGCCGGACGGAACAAGCAGGACGCGGGCTCCGCTGTCCTCCAGCATGAACCGCTTGCGTTCCTCCGGGAACCCGGGATCGATGGGAAGATACGCCCCCCCGGCTTTGAGCACCGCGAGGATGCCGATCATCATGGCAAACGACCGTTCCGTCATCACCCCGACGATGCTTTCGGCAGCGACTCCGTTGTCCTGCAGCGTGCGGGCCAACCCGTTCGCCTGGGCGTTCAGCTCCCCGTAGGTCATCGTCCGCTCGCCGAAGGCCAGAGCGACGCGTTCCGGCGTCTTCTTCGCCTGCGCTTCGAACAGCTCGTGAACGCAAACATCGCGGGGGTATTCCGCCTCGGTCCGGGTCCACTCGCTCAGCAGCTTCTTGCGCTCCTGCGGGTCCAGCATATCCAATTCCTTCACTTGCACCTCGGGATGCTCCACAAGCTTCCTCAGCAGGTTTACGTACAGCTCCATCAAGTGCCGGACGGTTTCCCGGCGGAACAGGTCCGTATTATATTCCAACCGCATTTCCATCGCGTCATCCTGCTGATGGATGTTGAGCAGCAGGTCCACCTGGGTCGCATCCAGCACCGGCTCCTCCCAAACCTCCTCCGCACCGGCGAACGTCGCTTTTTCCTTGGCGGAGCTGACGAGGTTGAACATCGCGCGATACAATGGATTGCGCACGCTTCGCCGCTCCGGGTTCAGCTTCTGGATCAGCCGTTCGAACGGATAATCCTGCATGTAGTACGCTTCGTCGACTTTGTCATGCACGCGCTTCAGCAGCTCGTCAAAGGCCGCTTCCCCATCCACGTCCATCCGGATCGCCACGGTGTTGACGAAGAAGCCGGCGGCCTGGGCCAGGCTGGAGCTGTATTGCCTTCCCGAAAATACCGTCCCGACCACGACGTCCTGCTGGCGGGAGCACTTCTGCAACAGCACGTAATAAGCGCACAGCAACGCCGAGAAAGGAATCACCTTATGCCGCATGCAGAGCGACCGCAGCTTTTTCACCAGATCAGCCGGCAGCGCCCGGATTTCAAGCGCTCCCCGGAAGCTGAGCTGCGCAGGCTCTTGGAAATCCGTCGGCAAGTCGAGCACCGGCAGCTCTCCTTGAAACTGCTTGAGCCAATAAGCCTCCTGCTCCTGCGTATGCGCTTCGTCGAAATTCGCCCGCTGCCAGTGCACGTAATCCGCGTAATCGACCGCGAGCGGCTTGAGCTCTTCCCCGCCGGTCACACCCATGCGCGCGTTGTAGAATGCTTTTAGATCGCGCCAAAGGAGCTGGAACGTCGTCTCGTCGGAAATAATATGGTGCAGCTTCAAGATGATGAGGCATTCGGCTGCTCCCGCGCCACCCATCGGCACGACGATCACTTGGAACAGCGGGTCGCCACTCACATCAATCGGCTCCCGGCACACGTCCGTCAGCTTCCGCAACGCCGCTTCATCCTGCAGCCCCGCCTCCTCCGACGAACCGTCGATCCGTTGGAAAATAACTTCCAGCGTCTGATCGAACGTTTGAACCGGAGCTCCGTTCTCATAGCTCACTCTCGTCCGCAGCACCGTATGCCGGCCGATCAAGTCGCCCACCGCTTGGCGCAAAGCCTCCGGATCGATGTCTCCCGTCACGCGCTTGCAGGAAATTTTGTTCCACAGCGTGCTGCCCGGCAGCAGCTCGGAGAGGTACAGCACCCGCTCCTGCTGGAAGGAAAGCGGATAGCTCGGCTGCTCGCTTTGACGCGAAATCGCCGGGTACTTGCGTTTTGCCCGTTTCGTCATGAGATTCATCCTTTCGTCCTGGTTTCCTTAAGAGCTTCGGCTTCCTCGCTTGATGAGTTCGTCCGCAATGATCAACCGCTGAATTTCCGACGTTCCGTCTCCGATCTCCGTCAGCTTCGCGTCCCGGAAAAATCGCTCCAACGGCAAGTCTCTGGAGTAACCATACCCGCCAAACAGCTGGATCGCATCCTTCGTCACTTGGGTCGCGACCTCCGAGGCGAACAGCTTGGCCTCCGACGCCTCCTTCGCATATTTCTCTCCGTTGTCCTTCATCCGGGCCGCTTTTTGCAGCAACAGATCGGCGGCATTGATATTCATCTCCATATCGGCCAACATATTTTTCACCGACTGAAAATGGTAAAGATATTGATCGAACTGCTTTCTTTGCTTGACGTAGCTGATACAGTACTGCTTGGCTTCTTCCGCAATGCCGACGGCGATCGCCGCCATCCCCAGCCTGGCGCTGACGAGCGTCTGGTGCAGGATGTCCAGACCGAAATTTTTACGCCCGATGAGGCAAGTCTTCGGAACCTTGACACCGTCCAGAATCAACTCGCCTGTATCGGAGCTTCGCATCCCGAGCTTCCGCTCTTTTTTGCCGGACGTGGACAGGCCCTGCATCCCTTTTTCCAGCAAAAATATGCTGATGCCGAGCAGCTTCTTCTCCGGCGCCGTCTTGGCGGGCACGATGTAGTAATCCGCATAGTTGCCGTTCGTCACAAAAATTTTTGAACCATCGAGCACATAATGATCGTCCGCTTCGACCGCCTTCGTCTGCATCGACGACATATCCGACCCGCTGCCGGGCTCCGTGAGCGCGAAGGCGCCAATTTTTTCCCCGGAGAGCATGGGCTGCAAATAACGCGCTTTCTGCTCTTCCGTGCCGAAGGCGCTGACCGGGTTGCAGGTTAAGCTGGCGTGCGCGACGACGGTCATGGCGGTGGAGGCGCACGCCTTGGCCAGCTCCTTCACGAAGCCGGTATACGTGTCATAGTCCAGCTCCAAGCCTCCGTATTCCTTCGGATATGGAATGCCCAGCAGACCGAGGCGCCCCATCTCCCGGATATTGTCCAGCGGAAATTGCTCGCGCTCATCCGTTTCGCTTGCGATGGGCCGGACTTTCCGCTTAATGAACGTTTCGGCCGTATCAAATACCGCCTTCCGCACTTCCCCGTATTCCAGTTCCATATCCTCACACTCCAAACGTTTTGTGCCAGCATTCCAACGCGATCAAAGCGTGCGACGTTCTGAAAATCGCCAGATTGTCCATGTGTTCATACCCGTTCTTTTTGTTGAAAAAATCGTTCGCCGCCCGTTTGTCGAAGTACGCGGAAATTTTGGAATTGCCCGATTGGATCAGCTCGTTGGCGATGTTTTTCTGGACGACGACCGATTTCGGATCGACCGGGAACGGGAACGGCCGTTTCTTCCGCTCGACGATTTCCTTCGGCAGCAGCTCTCGGGCGATTTCTTTCAGGATGATTTTCTCTTTGCCGTCCTTAAGCTTGTAAGCCGAAGGAATATTCGCCACATAGTCGACGATCCGGTAGTCGAGAAAAGGAACCCTCGCCTCGATGCCCCAAGCCATGCTCGTTTTGTCCTGCCTTTCCAGCATTTCCAGCAAATAGAGCTTGATGAACAAGTACAGCACTTTGTTCAGCTCATCGTCCGCCTCGAACCGGGAGGTCATGTCGCGCAAGGCCGAGGACACGTTTTCCTTGAACCGGGTTTGTCGGGCGACATCGGGATTCAGCAGGCCGGACACCTCCTGGAGATACGGCGCCCAAGGGAATTCCGTAAGCTGGCTTGCCGGCTTGTGGTTCAAGAAAAAGAAATATCCGCCGAACAGCTCATCCGACCCTTCGCCCGACAGGACGACCGTGACGTCGCTTTTTAACCTCTGATACAGCAGGTACACGGAAGGAGTCGTCAGGTCGACCGGCTTTTCCACGTGCCAGGTCGTCTTTTCCAGCATGTCGTGGTAGTCCTCCGGCCGGAAAATAAACTCTTTATGCTCGGTTTGCAAGGCGTCCGCCATCAGCCGGGCGTAGATCGTATCCGAGTTTGCTCCCGCAACCTCGCTGTTCTTGCCGTACTCCATCGAAAATGTTTTCAGCCGGTGGGACGCATGCCCCGCAGCGAGGGCGGTAATTAAACTGGAGTCCAGCCCTCCGCTGAGCAGGGAGCCGAACGGCACGTCGCTCATCAGCCGCATGCGCACCGACTCTTGAAGGAGCGCGAGCGTATGCTCTTTGTAATCACCAAACGTCTGAGGCTCCTCCGCCGACTGCCGCAAAGCGATATCCCAGTACGGAATAAGCCGCTTCGTCTTGTTGCGGAACAGCAGCGCATGGCCGGGCGGAACGGATTGAATGTGCTTGAACATTGTGTGCCCGTTCAAAAGCGCCGTGCAGAATAAATATTCGGGAATCGCCGCCGGCTCCGCCTCCGCCCGGATGTCCGGGTGCTGCAGGATCGCTTTGACCTCCGACGCGAACAGCAGCGCTTGATCAGACAAGCTGTAGTAAAGCGGCTTCACCCCCAGCCGGTCACGGGCCAGGAAGAGCGTCTCCGCCTTCTCGTCCCAGATCGCAAAAGCAAACATGCCGTTGAACCTGCGTACGCAGTCCGGGCCATACTCCTCATAGCTGTGCACGATGACCTCGGTGTCGCAATCCGTCACGAAGCGGTGGCCCTTGTTCTCCAGATCGCGCTTCAGCTCGCGGAAATTGTAAATCTCCCCGTTGTAGGTGACCCAGACGGTATGGTCCTCGTTCGTCATCGGCTGCTTGCCGTTCTGAAGATCGATGACCGACAGCCGCCGGTGCCCGAGCCCGATAAACGTATCGACGAACACGCCCTCGCCGTCCGGACCGCGATGCGCCAGCGCCTCGTTCATCCGGTTCAGCACCGCTTCCGAGACGGGCGATTCCTTCCCATAATGGTACGCTCCGCAAATGCCGCACATTGGGGTTCCCTCCTTTCGGTTCCGTGTGGCGGATCAGAAGTCAGAAATAATACCAGATGGTCTTGTAATCGTCCGGATTTTCCCCCAAGGCTTCCAATCGGCGCAGGAAATCGTATATCGGCGTATCCTTGTACACGTACGTATTGACCGGGGCCATATATTTTTCCCAAGGATAAAATTCGTAAATCCGGCTCCCGTCGTTCAAAATCATAATGATTTCATGGTCCTGCCAAGCGTTCAGCTCGTTCTTCCCGAGCGTAGGCACATTAAACACCGGTTTGTCGGTCCGCACCAGCCCCGGCATTAACCGCGCTTCCTCCTTCTGTTCCTGAAGCAGCCGGGCTACGGGCACCTTGAAGTCCGCCGTCTCCTCTTTTCCCTTCAGATTGAACAAATAGTAGGGCGAAATGCCGATCCCCTTCAGCGATTCCCGCAAAAAGCAGGTCTCGAACTTCCGGCAATTTTGCATGGTGAACACCTGCTGGTTATATACGTCGATGCCGATCGACTTGATGTTCCGCATCGCGTCCGCCATTTCTTGTGAAATCTCATACGGGTGCTGCACATGGGTGACCAGCGTAATCGTCTGCTCCGGAGGCCGGTGATACGTCCGAAGAATCGCCAGCAGCTCCTCGTCGAAGCGCATGGGCGCCGTGACAAGCGTCCGTGTGCCGATACGGATGCGCTTGATGTGCTTCATTTCCGCGAACGTCTGCAAAATGGACGCGATCTTGTCGTTGCTGACGGCCAGCGGGTCCCCGCCTGTAATGAGCACCTCGCTAATGCCCGGGTTCGCCCGGAACCACTCGTACGCTTCCGCCAAATTATGAATCGCCGGATCGGCTTTGCCGCAGGAATCCTCCGCCAGCTCCCAGTTTCTTTGGCAGTAGATGCAGATTTGCGGGCACCATAAGTAAGGCTTAACAATCGCGATCTGTGAATATCTTCTCGTCACAAAGTCGGTGGGCGAGGTATCCATCTCGTGCATGAAATCCAGCTCTTCCTTCGGGAGCAGCCTGGCTTCCAGCATTTTGTCCAGATAGATCCGGTTCGGAATGACCTGCGCCCGCAGACTCCGGTCGTGCCGATGCCGGTCCGCCTTGGGGTCGGGGTCCATCAAAGACAGGTAAAACGGTGTGATCTCGCAAGGAATCCCCTGCGCCATCGCCGCATCGATACACGCCTTCTCTTCGGCGGTCAGCTCGATGATTTCGCCGATTTTGCCGGCATCACGGAAGCGGTGCTTGAACTGCCAGCGGTAATTCGTCCAGTCCTGCTCCGTCGCTCCCAGCGCCTGCAAAATCCGCTGCCGATGTTCCTCCCTGCGCCGGACGACCTCGTCGTCCAGCCCGGTTTTATAACCGTTCTTGCGGATAAAACCGGCATACTGGTCCGCTTTCACATTGAGCAGCTCGGACCGGACGACGGCCGCCTCGCGCCCTTCCAGATGCATGAAAGCCGGAACCTCGCGCTTGCAAATGCCCGATTTCGAATAAATTCCCGAAAGGCCGATCACCCCCTTGAACAAATGCTTCATTTCCACAAGAAACGCATCCGTCACCTCGGGCCACTCCTGCCGCCGCCAATGCTCGGCAGCCAGCTTCCATAAAGTGTCCAGGCAGCTGTGCTTCGTCTTGTGTTCGTTGCTTTCCGAAATAATGCTTTTGAATACTGTGATGCAGTCCCGGGTATTTTTCTTTTCCAACGGATGCAGCGGGCAGTCGGCGCGCCGCACCTTGTCCTCGCATTCGTTCAAGTAGCCGAACATCCGGCTGCGGGCGTCGGATAACGTCTCGCTGTCGACGAGCAATCGCAGAATATCCGGATTGGCGTCCAGCAGCTCGGAAATTTTCTCATGAGTAGCCATAAGCAGCCTCCGCCCCATAACGTGAATTGGCCACGCTTAGCTCAGCAATTGCTCCTCCACCTGCTCGGCGAGCCGCAGCGCTTTTTCCTCCGGGTCCTCGACGCGCTTCAGCGCCTCTTCCCGGGTAATGATGCCCTGCCGCACCAGCAAGCTCATTTCAAAATCGTACGGATGAAAACGATGAACCTGCTTGTGCTTGACGATCCCCAGCGAATTCAACCGACAATTCGTCGAATTCGGATCGACGTCCTCCGGCTTGGTCCATCCCAGCTCCCGGATCGTACGGTAAATTTCGTCCTCCTGGTACCCGATAATCGGGAAAGCATTGATCGTATAAGGAAACGGGTTCGTTCTGTACTCGTCCTTATCCAGCATGAGAACCGTATACACGTCGTCCCCCACGCGCTCCGCGAGCGGCTTGAACAAATTTCTCCGCAGCTCGTACGGAATTTTGTTGTCCTGAAACATAATTTCGTTCTCGGATTGGATCAACTGCCCCGGGCTGTTGCCCAGCATGACCATCGGAATTCCTTTTTCGATGGCGACCCGCAAACACATGTTCGTCACGATGCGGATGCATGAAATGCAGATACCGCTGCCGAACTGCGTCAGATGGGTCGGGTAAACCTCGGGCGCCGAGCTCTGCAAAAAAATTTGCTTCATCAGATCGTACCGGGGCCGGATAATCGTATGATCCACATTCAGGCGGTTCAGCACCTTGCGCATGTTTACAAACGAAGCTTCCGACATAAAGCCGTTGTCGAGTGTCACAGCGAGCATGCGAAGCCCGTACTTTTCCTTGAGCGTATGAATCAGGAACGTGCTGTCCTTTCCTCCGCTGTAGGCAACCAGCGCATCGTACTTCCGGTTCTGCGCCTTGCATTCGCGAATCATTTCATCCAGCTTCGCCTGAAGCTTGGGGAGCGACGTAACGGGCTGTTTCCCGCTCTGCTTGCTGCAAAAGGAGCAGACGCCTTCGGAATCGAACGTGATTCCGGGGTAGGTTTCGGGCATCACGCATAAGGTGCACCGTTTCACGGTTGGGTTCCCCTTTCTGAATTAGCTTAATTCGGATCGGTTAATTTTGAGATTAGCGGTCTTCGGCAACGGCTCGCGAAAATGGACGGTGCCGGGAATCATGTAATAGGGCAGAACGGATTTGCAGTAGCGGATGACCTCCTTCTCAGTCAACGCAAGCCCCTCTTCCGTGACGACCAGCGCCTTCAAGCTGCCGCCTTTATCCGGATCGTGCCTGCTGATCACCGCAGCTTCAATCACGCCGGGCATCTGGCACAAGCGCTCCTCCACTTCCTCCGGACTGAACCGGAAGCCTTGCGATTTCAGCATTTTGTCCTTGCGTCCGACAAAGTACAGGTAGCCTTCCTCGTCCAGCTTTCCGAGGTCGCCTGTATACAGCGCTCCGCCCCGAAACACTTCGTTCGTCTTCGCCTGATCGTTCCAGTAGCCCGGAGACACGAACGCGCCCCAGTGCACGATTTCGCCGAGCTCGCCCGGACCGCACAAGCGGCCGTCCTCGTCTTCGACGGTAATGTCCACGCCGGGCAAAGGCTTGCCCACCGACGGGATTTTGCGTTCGAACTCTTCGGGAAGCAGGCACGTGGAACGAAAAGCCTCCGTCATGCCGTACATCATATAAAATTTCGTCTGCCTCAGCAGAGCCTTTAATTTCATTAGCTCGTCATGGGGAAAAGGTTCGCCGATAATCGAGATGTATCTGAGGTGAGGGTATTGGTGCTTCGCCAATGGAGAGTGTTTTTGGAGGAGCATCCTCCAAAGCGACGGTACGCCGTGGAAGCCGGTAATCTGCTCGCGAAGCATCGTTTCCACGATATCATGAGGAAAAAGGGATTCTTGCAAAACTAAGGTTCCGCCTACATACAGCATGGTGAACAATTGACTGAGCGCACCGTCGAACGAAAACGGGGTCACGCTGATCAGCCGGTCGGTGTGCCGGTTTTCCAAAACCTGAGCGGAGGTGACCGTCGCCTCGCTAAAAATCCGATGCGTCACCACGATGCCCTTCGGCTTTCCGGTGGAGCCGGAGGTGTATAGGATCGCTGCCGGATCGTCTGCATGCACTTCTACCTGAAGGCTGCCTGCAAAATCCGCACACTGTAAAATGTCTTCCAGCGCATAATCATGTTCATATTCCGACCGGTCTCTGCGCTGCGCCTGCGCCTGAGATAATCTTACGAGCAGCTCGATGCTGCTTTCTTCCAGACCGGCTTGGTTCAGAACGCCGATTCTGCTGTCATGAACGAACAGCGCCCGCATCCCGCAATCCATGACGATATGGCGAAGCTGCTCGCTTTTGACATGCGGATTGATATGGACGAAGATCGCCCCCATCTTCATCGCCGCCAGGATGACGATAATTTCTTCGAGGCATTTGGCTGAAAAGATGCCCAGCCGGTCGCCTTTGCGAATGCCTTGAGAGAGCAGAAATCGCGCGAGCCGGGTCGAAGCCTCGTCGGCTTCCCGAAAGGTCAATCGCCTGTGCTTCTCAATAAATGCTTCCTTCTGCGGATCGTTTGCCGCAGCCTTGGACAACATGTCAGGAATCAGCATACGGCTACCTTCATGCCCTTAACCGTTCGACCAGCGACACGACACCGTTCATCGTTCCGAGGCTTTCCATGTTCACGTCATCCTCGGAAATGGTCACACGAAACGTATCTTCCAGAAAAGAAATCAGATCTAGCACATCCAGCGAGGTTAGCAAGCCTGCTTCGAACAGATTCAGCGAAGGATCGGTTACAGGCTCGTGGGTCAGCTCGCGAATATAAACGGAAATTTGTTCTCGTACCGTCATCGGTCTGCGCCTCCCGTACTTTTCCATTTTCCATAAAGGTACAATCAGGTCTGCTTCGTTACATCATCGTTTGCTGCTTCTCCGCCTTCAACGTCTCCATAAATGCCGGGATCACTTCCAACAGATCGCCTACGATCCCATACGTGGCGAGATCGAAAATCGGTGCATTCGGATCGGAATTAATCGCAACGATCGTTTCCGCCTCCTCCATCCCCACCGTATGCTGGAGCGCCCCGGAAATCCCGCAGGCAAAATAGACGCGGGGCTTCACAATGCTTCCGGTTTGGCCGATCTGATGGGAAGGATGCATCCAGCCCAGATCCACAGCGGCCCGGGTAGCTCCCACGCTGGCCCCTATCGCTCCGGCGAATTCGTAGATAAGCGGCAGGTTCTCGGCCTTCTTGATCCCCCGCCCCACCGCAACAATTGTATCGGCCTGCAGCAGATTGGCGGGGTCCGCCCGCCCCTTCACGATTTCCAAAATTTCAAGCACCGTCTTGGACACGCGAATCTGCGAGCTCATATCCCTCACAATGCCGCTGGGTGCGTTTACTTTCGAGGCCGGCCGGAATACGTGCTCCTTGATCGTCGCCATTTGCGGTCTTTGGTGCGGAATGACGATTTTCGCGACGATGCTTCCTCCGTAAGCGGGCCTCGTGACAACCAGGTTGCCCGTGTCCTGATCGAGTGACAGGCTGATGCAGTCGGCGCACAATCCCGTGTTCAGCCGTGCGGCAACTCTCGGGAAGATCGAACGGCCGCGCCGGGTGCCGCTTCCGAGCACGATGGCCGGCTTCAGCTCGGCCAGCAGCTCGCTCATGCAGCGGGCTTCCGCGTCCTCCGCATAGGGCTGAAGATTCGGGCTGTCGACCAGCCATACCTCATCAACGCCCAGCTCCAGCAGCTCGCCGGTTAAATGGCCTACCTCGCTGCCGAGGAGGACAGCCGATACGGGCAGCCCCGTTCCTTCGGTCAACTGCCTCGCAGCCCCGATCACCTCCGCCACCGAAGGAACGAGCGCTCCGTCCATGTGCTCCGCATAGACACAAATGCCGCTAAATGACGACGCTTCGTTACTTTTAACGATACGCTTAGCGTCCGGTTCATCCGGTATGGACCAGTCGACCATGGAATCTCCGGGCATAAAATCATCCGGCAAGGAATCGTCGACAATCGCATCCGCCGGGCATACCGGCACGCAGGAGCCGCATACGACGCACCGGTCGTGGTCGACATGCGCCTGACCTTCCGCCAAGCTCAACGCTTCAAATGGACAAAGCTGCACACAGGTTCCGCATCCGATGCAATTTGATGGAAGAATGCGAATTTGGCTCATGTGAAAACTCCTGTTCCTTTGTCGTCGCAGGCCCCGATTTTGGACAAAATGCGGGCTGCGCATTGCCGATTGTCCGCATAGCGGACGATTTCTCCGTTAACCGTCCTCTCCTTTCCGGCCGGGTGGTATACGCCGACGACCCGGGTAGGCGATCCGCTTAGACCGACTCGTCCCGGCTCAATCCCCAGATCATCCGGGCCCCAAACCGTAATTTGCGCGGTCTTTGCCTTCATGAGGCCCACAACCGAAGGAATCCGCGGTTGGTTGATATGCTTGCGGATGCACAGGAGCGCCGGCAAAGGCAGCTTGATCGTGACTTCGCGGTCCTCCAGCTCCCGTTTGACCACCATTTCCCGGTCGTCATGCGCAGAGCAGATTTCGCTTACGTTTGCCACATGCACGATGCCGAGCTGCTCGGCCAAGCTCGGGCCGACTTGGCCGGTCTCTCCGTCGAGCGACTGCTCGCCGGTCAGTACAAGCTGGAAGCCGCCCAGTTTGCGAATTCCTGCCGCCAGCGTATACGAAGTGGCCAACGTATCCGCCCCGGCAAATTCCCGGCCCGACAGCAGGACGATCCGATCGACGCCCAAAGCGGCGATGTCGCGAAGCTGCTCTTGGCATTTTTCCGGTCCCATCGACAGGCACGTCACGGTCCCTCCGTACCGGTCCTTCCATTTCAGCGCTTCTTCCACGGCATAGTAATCGTTCGCGTTGTTGACCAACCGGCTCGCTTCCCGGCTTGCACCGTCCGTTTCTTTGCTTTCGTCCGCCATCTCCTGCAGCATCACTTGTTTGACGCAGACTGCAATGTTCACCGAAAGCCTCCTTCCCGAATGCTACAATGATCAGGGCCCGTAATTCATATTATTATCTACTTTGGGTAATTTTGGTAGTGATTATTTTCACAATCTTTGTTAACATTCTGCAAACGAATCGAATCGCCTGACCGGCAAGGTGACAAATTTTAGACTGACCCTGAGAAATGGGAAAGCGGTAGCTTGGAACACGAAAATGAAGTTCCAGACTACCGCTGCTTTATTCAACTAACGTTACCCGTTCACGTATACTATTTATCCATTGCATCACTTCTATGCGGTTCCACGGAATGATTCGGACCGTATAACTCATTTAAATGCTCGATATGAGCTACTCCCCAATCATTTAACGCCTGCAAAATGGTTGCCATCCCTTTACCGTATTCTGTGATGGAGTATTCCACCTTGGGGGGAATTTGGCGATAGATCTCACGATGAACAATATCGTGATACTCCAACTCCCGTAATTGCTGGGTCAGCATTTTTTTGGTTATCTCCGGTATCGCTTTTTGAAGCTCGCTAAATCTCATGGTTCCGTTTGAAAAAAGGCGAAGCAGAATAACCGGCTTCCATTTCCCGACAAGGATCTCCAACGCCGTCTCGAATTTACAAAAGGTAGACATGAATATACCCTCCCCTTCTCTGCTGGCCTTAGGTTTCTTTTTGTATACTACGTTTATTTTAAGTAACTACTTCCTAAAGCGATTGCTATAGATTATTATGCACCTAGAGCTCAATAGACACAAGAGGAGGCGATTGAAGAGAAAGCAGTATGGATTAACGTTAGCTAGGCTGGGATATTAATAGATGAAAATGACAAGGAGTTGGCGTAATTCATGAATGTCGTTTTATGGATCGTACAAGGGATATTAGCATTAGGATTTATTTACTCCGGTTGGTTGAAGGCGTTTCAGTATGAAGTAGCGAAAACGTCCTGGACATGGGTAAGTGATGTTCCCAAAGATCTCGTTTTCTTTATTGGTTTAGTGGAATTGCTTGGAGCAATAGGTTTAATTTTGCCTCAAGCTACAAAAATCGTCCCTGTTTTGGCGCCGATTGCTGCGGCGGGACTTGCCGCAATCGTGCTTTTCGGTGCCGTATTCCATATTATGCGAGGCGAATATAGGGAAATTGTCGTGAACATCATTTTCTTAGCGTTTGCCCTATTTGTTGTGATTGGCCGTTTAAAGTGGATGTAGTCGTAATTCGATAAGCCCGGATTAGAATGACTCGAAAATCGAAAGCAGCGGCAGCCTTGGACTGGAAAAATACGTCCTGGATTGCCGCTGCTTTATTAAGCTGACTCGTCTTCGTTCGTTAAGAAATCGCACAACACCGAATCCATTTCGGCTATCATCATGTTAATTGAGAAGGAGGGAGCCTTTACTTTTCCAAATAACATCTCCCCCCTAGTATACAACCGTCATTTGTGCCGTTCTCGGGAAACAGAAATTCCAAGAAAAGAACTTTATTTTCCCACATCAGACTGCACCGTTTGCCAACGGAAAAAACAGACCTTCGCCTGCATACGTACGGCAAAGGTCTGTTTTCAGGTTTACGGGTTGACTGTAACCCTAAAGGTGGAAGTCGTGTTCTTGATGTTTGTTGTGCCGGGCCCCATATTGAGGAACTTTAGATTGTTGAATACGGCGGAACCTACGGCCGGTCCTCCTTCGATTTCGTTGGCCCAGATGCCGAAGCCCGACTTGGCGTCATACGCGTCCCCGCTCTTGCGAACGCCCGAAATCGTCACATTGGAAAAGACCGTGTCCGTGACGGGATTTTCAGGGGAAGCACCGTTGTACTTCGTCTGGAACATGATTCCGTGGTAGGTCGGATCGACGATATCCATATCGCGTATGCGGATGCCCCGGAACTCTTTCGAGGCCGAGAACAGCCAGATCGCAGGGAACGTTTGATTTCCCCAGAAGTGCCCGCCCGTGCGGACCAGCGATATGTTTTCGAGGGTCGTTTGCGGCGAAGCGCCGAAGCCCCGGAACGGGTAGCCAAAATCGAGGGAGCTGAGCGTCACGCCGGAATAAACGAGCGTATCTGCGATATGGATGTTACGGAACGTATTGCCGGTGCCTCCGTATACCGCGAGGCCTGCTGCGCGCCAGGTGAGCAGCGAGGTTAAATTTTCGAATACGTTGCCCGCATTGTCATCCGGCGCTCCCGCATCGATGGCGTTGAATAAAGCGAAGCTGTCGTCTCCCGTTCCGCGGGCCTCGACATTGCTGACGAGATTGTTCGTGCTGCCGTTCGTAAAATTGATACCATCCGCGAATACGTTGCGGATTCGGGAGTTTTTGATCACCGTGCGGTCGACATTTTGCCCCCAGAACATGCAAATCTGGTGCTCTACCCAAACGTTGTCAATCGTCATGTCAGAGACGTTCGTGAAGCCGAATACTTTCCCCGGTCCGTCGATCCGCGCAACATAGTTGCCGAAATACGCAAAGTTCGCAAAGGTGGAGCCGTTGGAGCCGGCGCCTGCATAAAAGCCGATATCGGTGTTCGTCTGATTCGCCGGAGCCACGAACCTCGTATACCAGGGGCCGGCGCCGGTAATCTTCACCGGTTTGCCGTAGACCTGGAATTTCGAGCCCGTTTCGTAGGTTCCCGCAGGGAGATATACGCCGACGAGCTTGCCGGTTGGGTCCATACGCACCCGATCCAACGCATTCTGGACGGCTTGGTGCGACGTGTTGGCCGGCGTGACATATTTGGCCGGGTCGGGATTGGCAATGGGCGATACTTGCTCCAAGCTGACAAAATCAATGGCGTATGTCGTTGTGTTGGCGGGGTCTTTTTGCAGCTTGATGGTGCTTCCTTTGGGAATCGTTTGATCGAACATCATATTCGCTTCGTCGTAGATATGCCTTGGAGCACCCGCGCCAGGGGAATTGTCCGGCGAGGTTTCGCTGCCGTAAAGCCACATATACCTGGAAGTCAGGTCGATCGATTTGGTATACGTGCCATTGACGTAAATATTGAGCGTGGAATTGATTCCGCCGCCGCCGGGAGCGTCGGGAATAGAAAAGCGCATCACCAGCGTATTCGTGTCGGCTTTCGTCGTGAACTGCACGAAGCTGCCCGTCGTATTCAGGGTAACCGCCTTCCGTCCTGAAGCTTCGCCGGCCAAATCGCCAACATTGCGGTTCGGACCTACGATAGCCGCCCCGCCGCCGATCACGCCATCCTCCGCTTCATAAATATCGTAAGGCATGTTTGCGCCTCTTGTCGGGATCGGAGTCGTCGGATTGGAAAACTTAACCCAATTCAGATTGAACAGGTTGGAGCCGCCCGTAAACTTGAGATACAGGTCGTGCACCCCGCTGATGGGATTGATTCCGCATGATTTCGTGATCCATGTCTGCCATCCGCCCGTGCCCGGCAAGACGCACGTACCGGCGAGCGTCCCTGTGAGGCCGTCCAGCCGGACCTCGATCGTTCCACCTCCGGTATTGCTCGCTGCTCTGGCTTCGAAAATCGATGCTCCGCTTCCAAAGTCGATATTTTTATAGACGACGTAATCCCCTTCATCGATATGACCGATACTCAATCCCCCTTCGCTGGAGCTTTCGGTCTCCACGCCGGATTGACTGTCATAGCTTTCAGCCTCGATGGTGGCAAAAGCGGACCTTGGCTCCGATCCGGTTCCTTCGGCGATCTGAAGCTGATCCAGGTTCACATTGCCCGAATCGCCGAGATCATACTTGTACGTTATCGTATTGCTGCCGGCGTTTAAATTCACGCTCTCCGACTTGGTCGACCAGGTGTCCCAGTTCGCCAAGGAAGGCAGTGCCGTTTGCTTGATTTTCGTTCCATTGACGTACAGACTGAGCGAGCGGTCTCCTCCCATGGCGTTGGCATATCGCAAAATGGCGTTGTATTTGCCTGCGGAGCTTACGTTTATCGTGAACTGCGTCGCTGCTCCTTGATTCCCGTAGCCGTCGACAAATCCCGTCCCCGTATAGCCGGCATGATCGGTGTTGACTTTGGCTCCGCCCGATAATTGGGCCGACTCCGCTTCATAGGTGCCCGGCGGTGGCGGTGTCGTTTGGCCGTATACTTCCAGCTCGGATACTTGTGCCGCCGGCCAGCCCGTATTGGCGGTAAAATGCAGCTTCACGTATCTTACGCCCGCGTTCGCGAAGGAGATCGTTACGGTGTTTCCACCGGCGGGATCGAACGAATAAGCGGCAGAAGCGGCTAACGTGCTGTAGTTGACATCGTCCGTACTGCCCGTGACGGACAAGGTTTGGGAGCGCTTCTCCCAGGCGGGCGGCAGACGGAGAACGACTTTGTTGATCGTGCTGACGGCGCCGAGATCGACACGCAGCCACTGCGGAAAAGCGTTGTTCGCGCTTTCCCAATAGCTCGACGAATTGCCGTCGTTCGCATTCGCCGCACGATAGACATCGACGGAGCTGCTTGCGGTAATCGGTTTACCTGCTGCCAAATTCGTTGCGGCTTCAGCCTTCTCAGTAACCCATCCGAACTGGGTAAGCACCAAACAAAAAACGAGTATCCACACAGGAACAAACGTTCTTACTTTTAAGTGAAACGCCATATTCATAACCCTGCCTCCTTGTTCAATATCCAGAACCAGCTTGCTCGGCCTCTGCTTCAATGCGCTTTATCGCCTCCCCTCAACGATTTCATGCTTAGCTTACCGTCTGTCCGCACCTCCCCTCCCCTTGGATACACAGCAGACAGGCTGTACAAGATGCAAGGAAGAAGCGGCTGTGCTGATTACCATTCTAATATTTCGCGCCTTCGTTTCAAGGTTGCATGTTATGAAGATCAGGCGCAATATTACGGACCTCGCGCGCCCGGCAGCCGCAGGCTAAAGCAAAAAAGGCTGACCGGATATCCCGGCCAACCTCATCATCTAGCGGCTTACTACTCCACCTTGATCGAGTTGTAATATTTTTCCTGAACTAGCTTCGCCGCCGCATCCAGCACCGTTTTCGGGTCGGCGTCTTTGCGCGAAAAGACATCCTGCACGACACTTGTTATGGTCGCGTAGTAATCCTGCGTATTGAACTGCGCTTCCGGCTTCCCGTCGAGGTACTTCGTGATGTCGGGCGAGTACGGATAGACGTTATCGTATTTGTCGTAGACGGCCTTCACTTTTTTGCCGTAAGCGGAGTCGGAAGTGAAATAATCGATCACCGGAGGCACGAAATATTTGTCGTCCTTTTTCCGCTGTTGGATGCTCGCTTCGATGGAAGCCAGCCCTTTGTCCGAGAAATAGTCGAACGTTGCGTAACGGAATGCCGCCTCTTGCTCCTCTTGCGTCGCTTTCGGATTGATGACAAGATAGTCGCCGCCGAGCACGCCGGTATGCTTGCCACCCTTGGCCGCAGCCGGCATCGGGTAAAAGAGCACGTCGGCAGGCTTCATGCCGCCCTGGTTGAGCGCCTGATCGATCGGACCGTCCGGTCCGGCGATCACCATGGCCGTCCGGCTCTGGGCAAAAGCTCCGACAGCGTCGCCCCAACCGAGCGCCCAGTCCTTCGGAATCGCTTTCGCCTCCCAAGCCAGGCTTCGGTAAAATTGCAGCGCTCTCACACCCGCCTCGGAATGAAAGAGCGCCGTGACCTTGCCGTTCTCCACCTTCTGGATGTCTCCTCCCGCTTCAAACAGGAAATTGGTCCAGTTCCATCCGGCTTCGTTCCCCTTCCCCATGGGAGCAATGCCGGAGATGCCCTTGGCAGGATCGGCTGCCGCCTTGGCCGTGTTGTACATATCGTCCCACGTCCAATCGAGCGGCGGTACCGCGATCTTTTTATCCTCCAGCATCTTTTTGTTGACGATGGTCCCGGTCACATAGCCTTGCTGGGCGATCCCGTAAATTTTGCCGCCGATGCCGAATTGCTGCTGCAAAATCGGGTTCATCTGATCTTTGAACTCATATGCGTCGAATAGGCCCGTAAGGTCGGCCGCCCAGCCTTTTTCCGCCAAAAACTTACCCTCCGTCGCATACGTATTGAACAGGGTCGGCGCTTCGTTGGCGCCCATCTTGATGCCGATCTGGTTCGGATCGTAGTGCCAGTCGCTTTTTACGATTTCCACGTCCGGATACTTCTCCGTAAACCGTCGGATTTTATCGTCCTCCAGCGCCCGCTTTTCCACAAGATCGGGCGTCGGATAGTAGACGCTTATGGTAATTTTTCCCTTGCCGGACGAAGCTAAATTGTTCCCGCCGTCGGTGGCCGGACTTGCGTCCGGGCTGCATGCAGTGAGCATGAAACCTAGCATAAAGAGTGACATCGGCGATGCCAGTAGTGCGTTGCGCTCGCGCATTGGAATTCCCCTTTCCAACTGTTGGATGTGTATCTAATCTCCATCTTAATCGGACCCTTCCTCCGAAACGAGGCGTGTTCCTATCCGGATGATGCGCAGGTTTACGATAAAGTCGCCTGCTACCCTTTAACGCCTCCCAACTGCACGCCGCGCAAAATAAACTTTTGGAACAGGAGAAATACGACGACCGGCGGAAGCATCACCATGAACAAGATCGCAAACTTCAGGTTTAAATTCATTCTGCGGGCTTGCAGGACATACTTGTAGATGGCTGTCGCCAGAGGATACCCGTTGTCGCTGTGCATCACGATCGACGGCCAGAACCAATCGTTCCACACCGCGGAAAAAATAAAGATCGATAACGTCGCAAAAATCGGCACGGACAAAGGAAAGGCAATCCGGAAAAAGCACTTTCCGTCGGACGCGCCGTCCATTCTCGCCGCTTCGAAGATTTCCGGGTGGAGGCCGCCGAAGAAGTTTTTCAGCAGCAGCAAGTAAAAAGCGTTGGCCGCAGCAGGCATCCAGAACGCCGCAAATTGATTCAGCAGCCCGAGCTCCTTCAAATTCATAAAATTCGGAATAATATAGGTCGTCGGCGGGATAAAGAGCGTAATCCAGAAAAAGGCGCCGATCTGCTTCCGGTAAGGCACGTTCAAGTGCGCCAAGCTGAATGCCGCCAACCCCAGCACGGCGACCGTCACGATTAAGTTGCCCGCGAAAATAATAAACGTATTGCGAAGGAACAACAGCAGATGGATATAATTCCAGCCTTGCCCGAAATTTTCGAAATGCCATTCCGAAGGGAAAAACCGGGGCGGAAACGAGTTCATCTCCGTATTGGGCCGGACCCCGTTAAAAAACGTAATGAGAATCGGATAGATCATGGTGCAGACCATGACGAGGATCACCGCGATCATGATCGCATAGCCGATCCGGGTGGAGCCCTGCCGCAAATCGTGGCTCGAAAGAATGCCGCGTTCGTGCTTGTTCATGCTCAAGCCCCCTCCTTGCCGGTAAGCTTGGATTGAACCAGAGCCAATCCGCCCAGCACGAAAAACATCAGCACGCCCAAGGCGGACGCCGCGCCGTAATCCTGGCTCGTAAACGCATACTTCACGATAAGCAGAACATAGGTGAGCGTCGTTTTGTTCGGACCGCCGTCAAGCATCGCATACTGGGATTGATAACCCTGCGAGGTCGAGATGATTTGCAGAATTAATAAAAGCAAGATCAAGCTTTTGATCGAAGGAAGCGTAATGTATCGAATCCGCTGCCAGACGCCGGCCCCGTCGATTTCCGCCGCCTCGTACCAATCCCGGGGAATGCTGAGCAAGCCGGCCAAATAAATCAGCAGCGCGCCACCGAACTGCTGCCAGGTTTCCATAAAGACCAGCGAGGCCATGGACCAGCTCGGATCGGTCATAAACGAAATCGGCTCGAAGCCCAGCTTGCTCAGCACCGCATTGATCGGGCCGACCGGGTCAAAAATCCATCGCCACAGCCCGTACAAGACGACCACAGGAAGCACATTCGGCAAATAAGCGGCGATGCGGACGAACCCTTGGAACCTCCTCAGCTCGGAAATGGCGATCGCAAAGACGATCGGCACCCAGAAGCCGATGACAAGACCGAGAAACATATAATATATCGTATTCTTCACCGCGCGCCCGATATCAGGATCGCGAAGCACTTTGACATAATTGTCGAAACCGACAAAAGCGTTGCCTTTCATAAAATCAACGTGGTACAGGCTGTAGACGAAGCCTTTGACAATCGGCGTCCATAAGAACAAACCGAAAATAACGGCAGCCGGCAAAATAAACAAATAACCCCACAGATGTCTTTTCGCGACTAGATACACAGCGGATTTCCCTCATTTCTCACAGGTCTTGCCCACATTGTAAGAAGACGAAAGGAAATTGAACATGTGCGATCCTATCGGGATCATTGGCGATTTTACTTTTTCAATTCGCTCGGACTGACGCCGTAATATTTTTTAAATATTTTGCTGAAATGCTCCGGCGATTCGTACCCTACTCTATCGGCGATTTCGTAACGGCGCATATCCGTGCTTGTGATGAGCCTCCGGCTTTCTTCCATTCGCAATTTCACGACATAATCCCAAAGGTTGTAGCCTGTTTTTTTCTTGAACAAATAGCTCAAGTAATTCGGACTCACGTGACTTTGCTGAGCGACCTCCTGAAGCGTAAGCCCCTTTTGCCCAAAGTGCTGATGAATATATTGCTTGGCCGTGTCCACAATTTGATTGTGATGTACGACCATTTCCTCCTCAGTCGCCTCATGGGAAGCCGGATTCCAGCTAAAATCGCCGTAATAAAACACGTAATGATCCTGATGCTCCCGGTGAAAGCGGATCGCTTTCCGCGCCTGCTCGTTCAAAGCGCCCAGAAACTCGATTCCTTTCATAATCTGACTTATGCCAACCACGCATTGCAGCGACAAATACTTCCGCACATTCGCATGCAGCGATCTGCCAATCATGTCGAGTTGGTTGATTTTGTTGATGCTCTTATCTCCGTAGGCTTCGTCGTCCCATTGCAGAATGATCGAAATCTCGTGATCGGGCGAATAAAAAGCGACATGATTCCACTGGCTGTCAAGCAGCTCGCTCGCAATGTTCAATACGGCATACTGCAATAAGGCGAGATCCTTTTCGGGGAATCGAGTCCCTTCTTGGGAGGGTGGAACAACCGGCTTGATTTTAAGGACGGCAAAATATGGCCCTTGCAAGGAGGCCATCGGCACAAGCCGCTCAGCCGAAGCGCAGGCTGAATCGGGGTCGGCCAGCAGCCGGTTCAGCGCCTCCGTTTTCGCCCGGTCGGGCTCCTCCATCCGGAACCGGTCGCTCAGCTCGGCGATAAATTCATCGTGGGCTGCAGCCGCCGCTTTGTCCATTTTGAGCAGTACATTGCGCACGGTATCCAGAAAATGGCTGCTGTTCAGCGGCTTGATCAAGTAATCCTTGGCTCCCAATCTCATCGCCAATTGCGCATACTGAAACGTCTCGTAAGCGGAAACGACGATCGATTGCACCGACGGCTTGGCCATTTTCGCTTGATGCATCAGTTCGATCCCGCTCATTTCGCCCATCTGGATGTCCGTGATCAGCAGGTCCACTTCTTCCATGCGGATATAGTCCATCGCTTCGTAGCCGCTTTGCGCAATAAAGAGCTGATCGATATTTAATCCCGAAGAAGCCAATAGCTGGCTTAAACCTTGGCAAATCAGCGGTTCGTCGTCCACAAGCAAAATATTGTACATTCCAGGCCACCTCGTCAGTTTATTGTCCGGCTAGAACGGCTTCGCACTTGGGCAAAGTGATCGTGGCGACCGTTCCGTGCGGTTGATTTCTCGTATAGTCGAGCCCGTAAGCAGCGCCGAAATGCAGCCGGACCCGCTGATGAATGTTGCGTATGCCGTAGCCCATGGACGGATCCGGCTGCTCCTCGTGCAGCGATCGGCGGATCGCGGCAAGATCCGCTTCCCGAAAGCCGTTATCTTCCACGCGGACTACCACCTTGCCGTCGCCCAGCTGCTCGGCGGATATGACGATTTCCCCGTCTTCCCCCATATTTTTCACGCCGTGGATAATCGCATTTTCAATTAAGGGCTGGAGCGTAATCTTCGGGATCAGCAGCGGACGCACGTCCTCCATGATCTTCCATTTCACGCGAAACTTATGCTCGTATCTCCGCTGCTGCAGGCTGATATAGGCGGCGGCGTGCTCCATCTCTTCACCGATCGTAATCAGCTCTCTGCCCCTGCTTAACCCGATTTTCATCAGCTTGGACAATTCCTTGATCATCTCGGCGGATTCGCCCTTGCCTTCCAGTGTGCTTTTCCAATAAATGCTCTCCAGCGTGTTATACAGCAAGTGAGGGTTGATTTGCTGGTACAAAATTTGCAGCTGCGCTTCCTTCTGCTTAATTTCGTGCTGATACTTGTCTTTCACGAGATGATTCAGCCGATCGGCCATGTCATAGACGGAGGAAATCAGCACGCCGAGCTCGTCGTTTCTCCTGCGCGCGGCCGTTTTCCGCACCGGTTTGCCCGGAACGTAGCTCCTTATAACATGAACCAGCTTCTGCATCGGATTCATTAACGATCTCCAGAAATACATCACGACGATAAACGCCAGCATCGAATAAACGACGGAAATTAGCTGAATGACCCGTTTCAGCTCGTTTTGCTGCTGAAGCAAGGAGTGGATCGGAATGCGGTAAACCAGCTTTTGCTGGAGCAAATAGCTGTAGTTGACGACGTAAATATAATCCGAGTGCACGGTGTCCAAAATGCCTTCCATGGCTGTCACCTTGGCGGCGGGCGGAAGCGGCAGCGTGCTTCCCGCGCCTTTCGTCGTTGAGGCAAGAATCCGGTCGGACCAGTCGGTTAAATAAATTTCTCCGTCCGGCAATTGGACGCTGCGAAAATCGTTTTCGATCATCCGTTCAAGCTTGGTCACCACCAATACGCCGATCACGCCGTTTCCATGCGAGATATTGTTCACGGCACGGACGTAACTTAGCGTTCCTTGGTCGGACGACGGATCGAAATGATCGATAATTTTCAGCTCGCCCTTGCCTTGCTTTTGAAGCGCTTCCCGAAACCATTCCGGCTGATTCCGATCCGAAACGAAAAAAACGCCTGCTTGCGCGGCCTGCCTGACTTTCGGAGCAAACGAATAATCGTCGTTGGGATCATTGACGTACAAGGAGAAAGCTACGGCTCCGCCGCCGTCTCCCCCGATCGAGTAGCTTTTGAGCAGCTTGTCCAATGCTTCGTATTTGCCGACCCGCGTCAAAACCGTGTCCGTACCGTCCGGAAGCATCTGCTGCGTAAGCGGATTTTGGATAATCGTCATGGTGATGCGATTGATCGAATCCATGTCCCGATTGAGCAGACTCAGATTCTGCTTGTTTAATTCCAGATAGGCGTTCGTCACGTTCCGCTTCAAAATTTGCTCGGCCTTCATATTTCCGTACCATTGCAGCATAAAAACAGGGCTAACCATGAGTAAAAACAGCAAAATCAGCTGGTAATTCACGCTCATTCTGGTCAATGGATTTGCCGGAATGCTCCGCATGCGCCGGATCACCTCGTTCCATACAAACTCCCGCCGTCATTCACGTTCCCCCTTTATGTATGTCCATGCCGAATAAGGATAATTTTAACATATCACTCCCCTAATGCAACTGCATCATGGCAGAAACCTCCGGTTTTTTTGAATGTAAAAAAAGAACAAAAATAAGCTGCCCCGCAATCGGGACAGCCAATGGATTAAGGCTTGAGAGGGAGCGTTATTTCCAGCTCCGGGTCATACTTCGGCTCGGTGTTTTCGAAGACGGTTGTTACGAACGTTACATCCGATTGAGGATCGATGATAGGGTAGACCTCAACATACGAGTTGGTTTTCCTATCAACCAGTCTTCTTTGTCCATACAGTTTCTGTCCAGCTTCGTCTTCAATAAATAAATCCATATAATATGGGTGAGGACCTTCCGTTTGAAAACGAACCTCGGTTTTATCGCTGCCATAGCTGATATCCGTAATTTTCACCAATCCCGACGTACTTCTTTTCAATACAATAGGCTTCTCGGCTGTCGGTTTATACTCTACTTTCGCCTTGTGAAACACTGGTAAATTATATTCCGATTCTTCTCGGGTAAAGTCAATCTTGATCGATTCGGGAACCGTCTGGAAAGGACTGAATGAATCAATAGATTCTAAGGAATATCCGGTTTCCGTAGGTTCGAACTTGATCCAGCCTGCTCCTCCCGACAGGTACTTCGTTCCTTTCTCATCTTCTATTCTCATGTGATTTTGATAAAAACCGCTATCCAAATGCTTCGGAAAGCTAATCTCAGACCTGACCGCCGTCATGTTCGGGGTCATCGCTATCTCCTTGACCGTGTACGTGAATTCACCCGACTTCTTTATGATCATCGGCTTAAGCACCTTGGTTTCTTTATAAACGGATTTCTTGACAGGAATCGTCAGTTCCCACGGCTCCGGCATACTGTTCGGCGAAGTTAGGTACAGAGAACGATAATCCTGGAACTTCATCTCAAACTCATCGGGAAACCGGCCGGCATTGGTCCAGGTTACGCTATGCATCGTGGTTTGTTTGTCAATCGGCTCGGACCGGTGGCGAATAGAACTTCCGATCTCCTTGCCGTCGAGCATAATTATCGGGTTTGTCGCAGTAGGTTCTTGACCATGATGCTCCACATAACCGACAGACAATCGCGCATCATCGAACAAGATTTCCTTCACGGTAATCTTAACGCCGTTTTTAGTAACGCTTTGATTGATCTGGGACACCGTCCCGTTTTTAACGGCTTGTTTCAGCTCGCAGTCCATGGAATGATGAAATGGAGACACCTTTCCATTCTCGCCAAGAAGATCCTGCTCACGTTCGAAGAAACACTGAAACGGGTACACCGAGGCGGAAGCTTCTGCTGCCACGGCTGTGGGCGTAACGGACGAGACCCCAAATGAGGTAAAAGCGATCAGTGCAGCCGCAGAAATTGCGACCAAACGGCATACTTTATTTTTCATCGCATTGAATACAGGTATCATTTACAACAATCCTTTCCCGACGGGTTTGTTTGATGGCAACTCATTCCTTCTCTTCTCCTTAAGCGGAATGTTTATCGTCTGCATATCGTTTATACATATCTGCATTCGGCTGTTTCATAGAGGATACTATCGTTATGATTTCTTGATCCGTTACGCTGCCCGTTACTTGAAATTGATACTGGACTCCTTGATCTTCCCAAATATAGTACCGCTTTTCGCTTTGACCCGAGACAGCCTCAGTCACCTTCATCGCATACTGTTCCTTCATCTGCAGCGACGTTAAGCTTACCGACCATTCGCCGCTTTTATTCGCTGATTGTTCAATCTGTTTGTATACCGTTTTCAAGTCGTCGCCGCCATGAATGGCGAAAAACTCCAAATTCCCGGAAACGGTCTCTCCTTTGCGCTGAACGAAGCGTATTGCCGCTTCGGTACGCTTACTTCCATTAACTTCTTTCGTATTAACATTGACCTGCTCAAAGCGATACCCTGCAGGCATTGCATCCGGAACTTTAAATTGGAAGCCGACGTCTTTAACTGCTTTCTCCAAACGGTTTGCCTTCGGATCGGGGAGAGCGGCTTGTTCTTCCTTGACGGTTGCCGCTACACTTTCTGCATGCGGTTCCGGTTGTTCCGGGTTGTCGGCCAAGCTTGGCGATGGAACGGCATTTCCTTCCTTAACGGCTTCTGCCGCGCTTTCGGCATGCGGGCCGGCTTCAGTCAGCTTCGCCTTAACCTCCTCACGACGGCTTTCCGCAGGCAAAGCTTCAGGGATCTTCCATTCCATAGCATCTGCAGCCTGCACCGCATTTTCCCGGTTGTCGGTCAAATCCGGCGATGGAGCGGCATTGACTTCTTGGAAGGTTCCTACCGCGCCTTCGGCATATTTTTTCGGCGCTTCCGGCTCTGCTGCATTCGTTAGCGACATGACGCTCATGACGGCGACGCATAAAACGGCAATGGTTGAAAACTTATACGTCCCTTTCTTGAACGATTTGATCATCGTAATTCTCCTTATCACCAGATTCCGATTGTTTGATCCATTGAAATAAAGCAGGCTCGGCTGATCGCGGTTCGCAGAATAGAGCTTCAAAAACTCAACAATCGTCATCCCGTACGGTATGGCCTCGTCTTCTCCAAGAACCTCCAATGCATAGGCATCGCAGGCCAGCTCTCTGTCTGCTTTCATTTTCGCGATGAAGATCCAGATGAAAGGATTCATCCAGTGAATCGCCAAAACGAAGCTGCCGATCGTATTCCAGGCAATATCTTTTCTTTTGTAATGAGCCAGTTCATGCGAGAAAAGATGGTTAAGCTGGGCATCGTTCAGTTGGCTCCCCAGCGCTTCGGGAATATAAATCCATGGAGCAATGATTCCGGAAATATAAGGGCTTTTCATTTCGTATCCCGAATACAGCGGAATTGCCTGTTTAATGCCGAATTTTCTCCTGCAATCGTTCATAACGGACAGGATACGAGGATCTGTTACCATCTGGAACGCCTTGCGTTTGCTACTAAGCTTCCACATATAAAACAACAAGTAAAGAAGGATGGCGACCGCGACTGCAAGCCATACGATCGAAATGATTTGTAAAGCCGGCGGGTGTGTATTTACAGAAGACGGTGCCGCGGTTTCAGTTTCTTGAGGTAATGGAGCTATCGGAAACGGAGCATGGCTCTGGAGCGGCAAGTTGTTCTCATTCTGAACAGGAAGCTGTTTCTCCCGGTGTTGTTGTGATAACCATGTGGGCGATTCAATTTCTTCCAAATTTTGCGTTTCCGAAGCCGCCTTTTCTGTGCTTGATGCAAATGGCAAAGCGTTAAACAAGCTTACAGGACTGTTGGGAAAATCGGGCAGAAGAAGCCGTATCAGCACAATCAGCCACAGCGCATGCCGCATTCGCGGGCTCATATGCCGGCGGAACAACGCTTGAATCGCCATAACCAGCAGCCCGACGACGCTTGCCGCCAATGTCGCGTAACAAAACCATAAAAAAATGCCGCTCACCATATTCATGTGCGATTACCTCTTTATCTGATCTTCATCTGATCCTCGTTCCTTGGTCTTTCTCTCTTTTTTCTCTGTCAAAAGCTTATGAAGCTTATCGATCTCTTGCTGCGACAAGTCGGTTTCCTCCAAAAAGTTCGTCACCATAATATCGGCCGCACCGTTAAACACCCTTTTGAGAAACGATTGACTTTCGGCCCGAATGCATTCCTTCTCTAACAATAAAGGAAAATACAAATAGCTTCTTCCCGATTTTTCAAATCCGATCGCCTTTTTTTTCAAAAGCCTGTTAATGAACGTCCGCACCGTCTGATCGCTCCACTCAATCCCGGCGGGCAGCCGGAGAACGATTTGCTCCGCGGTCAAAGGGCTTTGCTTCCATATAACCTTCATAATTTCCCATTCGGCTTCCGATATTTTCGGAACGTTGCTCATGCTTCTTCTCTCCTCCCAATTGAACTATTACGTTTGTAATTTTTCCTTGCGAATTTAATATTACACTTGTAACAGTTAATTGTCAATTTATTCCCTTATAAGAAAAACCATCCGAAAAAATCGCCGGACGCTCCTTTTTGTGCTGCTCGCATTTTGGACAGACCATAGGATCTTTTCTTGTGTCCTCCTTGATCTTCTCACTCCATGTTCTACGTCTCATCACCCGTTTCGCTTTCACAATCCATCTCCGTGCTTCGCGGAGCTATAAATTCTTCTACGGTCACGGTTTTACGTTGACGTGGCGATGTTTCACTTGGAATACCTCTTCCGCCAGTACACGGCTCCATTCCTCTGTTTCCCCGCAGGAGCATGTAGTACAGAACCGTCCCTTACAGCGATAGGGCACCACTTTCATCTCCTGGCACCCTTTGCATACCAGCAGCTTGAATCCCTCCCTCAAAACTTATACTTTCTTTTATGGCAAAAAAGACGCTCCCGATGGAAGCGTCTTTTACATTTCAGAACAAGTGTTCGATTTTTGAAGCAGTTAAAATAAAAATCTGCGAATTCGATTTTCATTATTATTAGTATAAACCATTCGTAATTATAAGTCTATACTTTTTCTGGATATCGTTCTATAGTTTGTATACCCGGCCGGGAAACCTAACAAGTTTCGTTGTGGAAAGGAAAAGGTCTTGTGCATATCCGTTTATGGAATCCCAATTTGAAAGTCCGGTTAATCGGCGAAGGGCTGTTTAACCTGCTATTTTGGATGTACTTTCCATTTATCACTGTCTATTTTGGCACGGCATTAGGCAGCCATATTGCAGGCATTTTGATGGCCATCCCTCCGATATTCAGCATCATGGGAAGCCTGCTCGGAGGAGCTTTGGCCGACCGGTTAGGACGGCGTCCCGTGATGCTGCTAGGCGCTTCGCTTCAGACGGTGATGTTTGCCTTATTCGCGATGTCGTCGTCCCATTGGATGGATTATATCGCGTTTATCGGCATTGGGCTGGGTGGAGCCATATACAGGCCTGCAAGCTCCGCTATGGTGGCCGATCTGGTGCCCGCGCACGAACGTCGCCAGCTCTTCGCAACGTTCGTGACGGCGAATAACATTGGTGCCGTGCTCGGACCTGCGCTGGGAGCGATCTTCTTCTTCCATTACCGGCAAGAGCTGCTGTGGACCTGCGCCTTGGTCCTGCTGCTGTATTTCATCGCAATGTATATCGTAGTCCATGAAACGTTGCCGCATTCGGCGAAAAGCAGCCCGGAAAGCTCCGTCCCGATTACCCGCGTTTTCAAGGATCAACTGAAGGGATATGGCATTATTTTTCGGGACAAAGTGTTCCTGGTTTACATTTTGGCAGGTATCTTTGCCCTGATCCCCATTATGCAATTGGATCTGTATTTGGCCGTATACGTGATCAATGAGGTCCCTGCCCAGCCTCTGTTCACATGGAAGGATGATTCCCTTTTGCTGTCGAGTACGGAGATCTTTGGCTGGGTGCTGGGGCTAAACGGTCTTTTGTTTGTCCTGTTTGTACTTCCTGTGACAAAATGGTTCCGCCATTGGAAAGAGCGAAATGTGTTCATTCTGTCGTCGCTGTTGTCCGGAGTAGGCACATTCGCCCTCGGACTGGGCACTAATATATGGTTTTTGTTTTTCATAACGATCATCTTCACCTTTGGTGAAATTGTACGCTCTCCGGTCACCCAGAGCTTTATTAGCGACTATGCCCCCGATCATGCAAGAGGACAGTACATGGCAGCCGACAGCTTGCAGGCGACGATCGGGAGATTTCTGGCGCCGATGACGGTTTTCCTGTCCAGCTGGGTGCCGCCTATGGGAATATTCAGTATCATTTTGGTGGTTGCATGCGTCAGTATCGCGCTATATATTCAGCTATTTCGAATGCATGTGGAGCAGCCGGAGGCAGCGGATTGATACAGCGGGACGTTCAATCCAAAAAAAACAGACCTTCGCTCTCAGGCAAAGGTCTGTTTCCGCCAAGGCGCCGCGGGAGCTTCTTGTCAAGAATGGCCCGCAGGCATTTTGGACGCTGCCCGCGGCGCCCTGCGTTTGCTGCCCAATTTAAACACAACGATGCCCCCGACGATAACCAGCACTCCGATCAGCTTGCTGAACGTAAAAGGAACCTTGTCCAGACCCAGCCATCCCATCGAGTCCCACAGCAATGCAAACCCGAGCTGCGCCGCCATAACGATCGAGACGGCAAACGTAGGACCAAGCAGCCTTATCCCCTGCACCAGACAGGTGACCACCCCTACGCCGATCAAGCCGCTAAACCAGTACCAGGTCTGCATCGGATGCGGGGCAAATAAATGCGTTCCCTCCGCGATCAGACCGAGCGTCAGCGAAGCCAGAAAGCCCAGTCCCAACACCAGTGTCGTCGTAGCCCAAGAGCTCGCGCGCTCGTTCACCTTACTGTTAAAAATATTTTGCAGCCCGACCAGCGATCCTGCGATAAGCGACAAGGACAGCCCTACCATCATAATCGCGTCTCTCCTTTTCCCCGATTGTGCTCGTAAATATTATGACCTGCCAGCGCGCTTAATCCATTCCTGTCTTTCACCACGATAATCCCTTTATCCCGCTCAACGAGACCTTCGATGCAGAACTGCCGGATGACCCGGTTCAAATGTCTGTAGCTTGTTCCGATAAAATTCGCCGCGTCCGACAGACTGACCGCGCTTTGCTGCCCTTCCAATCGGGAAGCGGATTCGTCGGAGGTGACGGACAATAGATAGCTGGCCAAACGCACTTCCACCGGATGCATCAGATTGAAGCTGAGCGAATTGGATTTGATGTAAAACTTCTGCGTAATGATTTCCAGCAAAAACCGCAGCAGCGGCGCATGATCTTTTCCGTATTTGTGCAGCCAGCGGTAATGGATGCCGATCATATGGACGGACGATACGGCCTCAACCGTATTGAGAATGGGCGTCCCGCGCACGTATTCGACGTCCCCGATCACCTCAAGCGGCGTCTTGAAAGAAAGAACGAGCGTTTTGCCTTCCGACGAGGTGGTATAGATCTTGATCTTCCCGTTCACAAGCACGTACAGATACTCCGGTGCTTGGCCTTGGGTGCAGATGAGATCCCCCTGCTCGAAGCCGTACAGCGACAAATGCGGCAGCAACGGTTCGTGAAATACGGAGTCGAGCTGAAATGCCCGCAAATAATGATTCAATTGCTCACGATCTTGAATTTCCTTCATACTCCGGCCTCCAGCTTCAACTTGCAGCAATCAAAATTTCAGGATAACCACACCGGCGATCATCATCGCGATCCCGATGAACTGCGGCAGCCCCATCTTCTGCTTCGCCACGCCGAACCAACCTTTGCAGTCAATGACGAAGGTCAGACTTAGCTGCGCAATCAGCAAAACGGCGATCGTCAAGGTAACGCCGATCTGATGTATCGCCGTGACGTTGCTGAAAATAACGACCGCTCCGAAAGCGCCACCGGTCAAGTATAGCGGCTTCACTTGCTTGAGCCCCTGCAAACTCCCGTCGCGGACAAAGATCAGGATCAGCAGCGCCGCAACGAATCCGGTGAACTGGGTGAGCGTCGCCGCTTGCCATGTGCCGATATCTTGACTAATCCGGGAGTTGGCCACTCCTTGCAGGGTAATAAAACCCCCGCCCAAAAACGCAAATAAACTCCCTCGCATGTTTTCCCTCTCCCCAACTATACATTTTTCCATTATTAAATGACAGATCGAAGGATTGGGAAAGGACATATGTCCTGAACTGGCAAGTTGGACAACGCAAAAGAAACCTTCGAGGATTTGAAGGTCTCTGACGTTGTTGAGATACCCGCTTCGCATGGAAAATTCTCTGCATAAGCCGGTCTCAACACTTTATTAATAGGAACCGGGAGCGTTCTTTTTTCAATCGTGTTTTCCGATTCCCTCTTCATTGCCCCAATTGATAATTCTAAGCAGAACCTGGTCCCGATCATGAAACCCGTAACCTGCGAAAAATGGAGAGGCCATTTTCAGAACGGAAAAATGGTTCTCCCGGATCAGCCGGTCAATCACTTTCCAGAAAACAATGGACAGATTGCCTTCCAAATAATCCTGATCTTCCGAATATCCCTTCGGATATGCGTCGCTGTCTGCAAATTCCTGCCAGCCCTGAAAGTCGACCTGCGTGTAGCCCTGATATTTAAAATCGCCGGTATTATTGGTAAATGGCAGCAAATTGGCGCTGGTCATGTACGAATTGGCCATTTGCCAATTCATGCCTTTCTCGATGGATTGAGCGGTAAAGTTAAGCGCCCTCTCGGCAGAACGTTTCGCCTCCATAACAGAATTCTCCGTTGTATCAAAGCATAGGAGCACGTAACCATAGTAAGGCTCGGAATCAAAGGCGAAATAACAGATTTCTTCGTTTGTATGCTCAGCAGAAAACTGCTTTATGGCGGAAACACTCTCTTGGAATAGCCTTTCCTCTACTTCCTTCCAGTCCGGTTCGTTCATTCGGTACCCGACTCCTTTATGCTGTATTGGCAGGGGTTGTCGCGGCCTGCTGCGCTTGTCGCCTTTATTATAGAACGAACATTCCTTATTTTTCAAATTTCAACAACGCGGTTAACTTAACATTACCTTCGTGGGCCCGATCATTTATTTGGTATAGAAAAAGCCTAGTTTACTTATACGAGACGCTTTTGATATAGTAGAAATCTACTTTTGCTTCGATCGTGAAGGAGGCCCGGAGATGAGGTATTACAAGCCGATTGAGATTGCCAGGGAACTGCACATTAGCACGAGCGCTTTGCGGCATTACGAGTCTTGGGGCATCGTTCCGGCCCCTGACCGCGCTCCCAACGGATACCGCCTGTATACTAAGGTGCATTTGGCCTACTTTCGCTGCCTTCGCGCGATGTTCCCTGCCTTTGGCGTTGGGCTCACCTGCCAAGTGCTTCGCCTCATTCAAAACGGAGATGTGGACACCGCCTTCTGGCTCGTCAACAAAGAGCAAGCGAACCTGCATCACGAAAAGACCATTGCCGACCAGACGCTGGAGTTGCTGCAAAATCCGGAGCTCCCGCTCGCAGCGAACAAAAAGCTGAAAACCCACATGAGCATCGGCGAAGTCGCTGCTTTCACCGGAGTACAGGATTCGGCCATCCGGCATTGGGAGAAGGAAGGACTCATCTCGCCGGAGCGCGATCCCGAGAATGGCTACCGGATTTTCACGCCGATACACGTACGGCAAATTTTGCTCATACGCACACTGCGCCGGACCGTCTATTTCTTGGAAAATATGAAGGAAATCGTTCATGCCGTGGAGCATCATAGCATCGAGCAAGCGAAGAAGGTCGCGGAAAATGCGCTGGTAAGCATCCATCACCGCAATCGCCAGCAGTTTTACGGCGTCCATCAATTGGTCGAGCTTTGTCAAGAGCTTGGGCTGCAATAGGGCTGCGATAGGAGGCTACCAATCGACGAGCTGACGAATGGTTCCTCGAACCGGCTCCCGCCCGAATTTGCCGTCTTGGGGAACGATGCGTATCGGCATTCCGTTCACGGGACGCATGACCAGATTCGGGCTAATTTTGGCGTGGGGCACAACGGAAAATCGGTAACGCCGTAAGAGGATCGACAGCACCACCTTCATCTCCTGCATGGCGAAGCCCCAGCCGATACACATGTGCGGTCCTGCGCTAAACGGCAGGAATTCATAAGGAGTCCGTTTGATCGTGCTCCAGCGCCCGGGTATAAAGCGATTCGGCTCTTCATAGAGCTCGGGCAGCCGGTGCGTGATGAATTGGCTGAAGTAAACATTCGTTTTCGGCGGTATCGTCATCTCTCCCAGCTCACACGAAGCCGTCGTCACCCGGGCTCCGATCGGCGCAGGCGGCAGCAAGCGCAAGCTTTCCTTCACCACGCCTTCGAGCAAAGGCAATTGATTCAGCTTTTCCAGACTCGGCTCGCTCCCCCCATCGCCCCGTTCAGCTCCTCCAGAAGGTCAGACATGATGTCAGGATGCTGGCTCAGCAGAAAAATCATTTTCCCCAAGACGGTGTGCTTCGGGATCTTGATCAGTCCGGAGCTGATCTCGAAGAAATCCGGATTCGTAACGATTTGATGGTTATACTCGGGCCCGAAGGCAAAAATGGCGGAAGGATTGTCCCCCTTGGTTTAAGGCGACCAGCTTGCCGTAAGTATCGTACAACCAGCGCTGGTAAGCAAACGGGCTGCGGAAAAAGCGCAGCATGTTCATTTCCAGCCCAAAACCGACCGCGGACCCGGTATGCGCGGTTTTAAGCCGACAGGTCCGGTACCGTTGACGACTTTCATGCTTTGGCTCAACCTTTTTTTCCCTTTTACAAATTGATTCGCTACAAATCATTTAGTATAGTAGTTGCGAGGTGAACACATGAACGGGTACCGGCTTCGTACGGAAAAGAAGAAAGAACTCATTCTCAAAACGACATTCGAATTAATTTTCGCTTACGAGCTCGATAAGCTGAGTATTGCCGATATCGCCAGAAAGGCAAACGTCTCCCCGGTTACTATCTATAATTATTTTGGAAGCCGGGATGAGCTTATCCGAATGACATTCGTTCATTACATGGATACGACGCTGGAGAAGTACGAAGACATTTTAGGGGCAGAGATGCCGTTTCAGCAAAAAATGGATCTGATCTTGTGCGACCGCAGCGAAATCGCCAACCAATTGAATGTGAACCTCATTCGAGCAACGGCCGGCGATCCGGCGATCCGCGACTACCTGGAACAGTTTTACCAAAACAAAACCTTACCTTTTTTCGAAAAATTGATTGAACAAGGAAAAAAGGAAGGCTATATTGACCCGAGTATTTCGATGGAAGCCGCAATGGTGTATATCCAACTGTTTAAAGAAGCTTTGGCGCGGCCCGGGTTTTTGCAGCAAGCAAGTGAATCCATGCTTCAAGACTTGAATCGGCTTTTTTATTTCGGCTTCATCGGGAGATCCCCGGAACATCGCATTTAGGGTGAGAAAGGAGGCCAGATGTGGAGCGCCTGGACGAGGTGATTTGGGTCGAGAAAACGAGCTTCGTTGACGAATTGCTGGACCAAGAACTAACCGTTAGCCCCATACCGGCCGGACTGGAAGCCAACGTGTTGAAATTTTGTTCCCCTACGGACTGCGCTGTGCTTAAAATATGGAACAAGGCTTCGAATCCGGATGTGCATTTTCAACATGGCCTGCTGGCCGCACTTCGGCACAGAGGTATTCCCGTTTCAACGTCTTATGGCTGGGGACACACCCCTTCCCGGCATAAAGTGTTGCTGACGAGCTGCGACGGCAGCCCGCCTTCAACAGTCACGAGCCGACACGCAAAAGATTTCGCCGACTTGTTGCTGGGACTGCATCAATTATCGGTTCGGGAGCTGGACCGTGCGCTCCTTAAAACATACGATTTCATTCCTTATTTCTATCCGGGAATTGAAGAGCATCAAGACATTTGGGCCGAACTGCTCCCGTTAGTTGCAGGCTCCGAACTGAAACGAAACAAGCTGATTCACGGCGACTTTAACTTGGGCAACATCCTCGACAACCAAGGAAAGTACACCATCATCGACTGGACTAATGCGCAATTAGGGGACGCCAGGTACGATTTGGCTTGGTCAAGTTTCTTAATCCATATTTACAATGGAGAAATGCTGGCATCTGCATTCCGGAATGCCTATTTATCGGGCAGTGAATTCGATACGGAAGAAATCCGGAGGTTTGAAGCGATTGCATGTCTCCGGTGGCTGCTGCTCCATAGAACCGCCGATATCCCCAGAACCGAGACGACGATCCACCGAGTCAATGAGATCATCATCGGAAATAAGTATTTGAAGAACGAAATAGGAGGATTTCCATGAGCAAACGTTTTCGGATTACAAGAGAATTTAAAGAAAATGGAACTGCGGAGCAAGGTATTTCTTTGGAGGAATGCAGACAGTATTTTTCGACCAAACCCGACTTTGCCTATACCTCGGTATTTACGGTGACAGGGGCTACTACCATGTCGATCGAGGGAGATTTTTTCATGTGGACCTTCGGCGATAGCAAGATCCCTTTCCGGCATTACCAGGGGGATATTTACGTATCCGGCTCCAATGAAGCGGTAATCCCCAAAATGATGGAGATTGCAGGCGAATTGGACGCGGATGTGCTGGAAGGGTAATCTGGCGGAAACGATAGCATGAGGCCATGCCCAACCGATGGGATGGCCTCCAAAAAGCTTATACCCTGCTCTGCCGGTAAGCCTCCTTCACCCGCTCGATTTGAGCAAGGTGGATACGGACATGCTTGACGCGGTATTCCAGCATTTGGCGAAAGGTGAACCTCGCCCCGTCTTCATACACCCCCACCCGCTCGCTTTGATCGGCTGTCAGATGGACCAGCACGGGCTGCATATGGGCACGCAGCATTTGAAACAGCAGCAGATGCTGCTCACGGTCCTGCTTCTCATACCCGAGGTTTTTCACCCATACGTCCTGTTCCCACGACATAATAAGCGGCTCGTCCTCCGCCAACACTTTTTTCAGCCTTTGTGTCGAGACCAGCTCGGAATCTGCAAGATGAATGAGAATTTCATGAATGCTCCATTTGTCCGGTGCCGGCTTGAAACGAAGCTCCTCTTCCGTCAATCCTTCGACGGCTTCCCGCAGCAGCTCATATCCGCGGCCGTATTCCTCAATCAACGCTTCCACTTTTGGAATCCTCCCTATCTCATAACTACACTACGCTCGCGTCAAGGTCCAAGCACCAGTCGTTACATCGCATAGTGCTCCCCGGCGGGTATTCGAAGCTGCATTCGGCGACGAACTGGAAGCCCAGCTTCCGGCAGATCGCGTTGGATGCAGGGTTATCGACGGACGGGAACGCGTGCATGTACCTGTGCTTGCGCTCGGCCTTGGCGCTGGCAATAGCTGCCACGGCTGCCATGGTCGCGATGCCTTTGCCCTGGTATGCCGGGAGAACGCCCCAGCCGGTCTCGTACACGGTCTCTCCTTGCCAGCTCCGCTCCCAGTACCCAATATTGCCGACCGCTTCGAGACTTGGCGGCAGGACGATGCCGAACATGCGGCCAGTCCCCTTCCGTCCGATCTCAACGTACCGCTTGTGGCGCGCGAGAAGCTGCTCTTCCGTCTCCGGGCCTCCAAGATGCTCCAACATCTCCGGTGTATTCAAGCGATACAGCAGCTCAAGATCAGCTTCCGTCCAAGGCTCGATCCGTACTTGTAAGGCATTCGTTTCGGGCATCTTTCTCACTCCTAATCGCAGGGTTCCCCCATATTGTACCAGATGATGATACCAAAAGAGATCGCACCATAAAAAATCGCCCTCTTGTTTTGCCAAAAAGGCTGGAACAAGAGGGCTTTCCGTTAGCGTACGGAGTCCGCCGCGAGAGTTGCGCCCCGAACGATGTCCTGCAAGACAAGCCGGATCGCCTGAACATTGTGCTCAATATTGGCCGGTTCAAATATGTCTAGGTGACCGCCAATCAGTGCATACTCCACAACCTCTTCTGTCGTCGCCTCGCTCCAATCCTCGGCTCTGGCAGCTTCCATTTCCGTAATGAAAGCGTGCAGGTTGGCTCGAACCACTCCGTCGTTGATCAATTGACCGCTGTATGTGCCATATGCCAATATTTTACTCCTGGCTTTTTCCCAGTCGTCCCGATTGGCCAAGAAGGACGCATTCCGTTCGGAGACGATTTCGAGCATGGCATCGACTCCCCGTTCCAGCTCTTCGCCGGAAAGTTTCTTCGTTCCATCCCGCCTGTCGGCATCAAGCAGCAAAATATCCGATACCGCGTATCCCCTGCGCTCCATCATTTTGGCAACCTGATAGGCTAAACTGCCGCCGAGCGAGTAGCCTATCAGCACATAAGGCGCTTCGCGCTGAACGCTCACAATCGCATCGACGTACCGGTTCAACAACTCCTCCTCATCACGCCATCCTTCGATGAAATCGAACGCATAGACGACATATTGATTCTCCAGCATCCTGGCCATTTCGCTATATACAAGCCCATAGCCTGCTGAGGGAGGGAAGCAGAAGACGTTCATCCGTCCACGATCGTTCAGCTTCATCGGCCTGTCGCCTTCATCCTGGGCAAGTCCGGAAGTGAGCAGCTTCGCCATTTCTTCAATCGTCGGCGAGGCAATGACGGCACGCAGAGACAGCTCTGCCCCCATGACACTATTAACCTTTTCGGTCAGCTGCATCGCTGTGATCGAATGGCCGCCAAGTTCGAAGAAATGGTCCTTCACCCCGATGCGCGGGGCTCCAAGCACCTCTTGCCACAGCTCAGCCAGCTTCGCTTCAACCGGCGTTCGCGGTGCGACGTACTCCGCTAAAGCGTTCGCGCTACCTTCCGTGCAAGGTGAATGCAGAATCATTTCCATGCCAGCCTGCATTTGTTCCTGTTCGGCAGGGGATAGCAGCTGAAGCTCCTGTACTCGCATGTCAGGATTCGCCGCGAGTTGTTTCACGATCCGCAGCCAGTGTGCCTGCAGGCGTTCCATCGCCTCACGTTCATATACCCGGGCGTTGTAATCGAAACGGATGCGCATGTCATCGCCCGCTTGCATGATGACAGTCAGATCATAGCTCGTCTGTCCCTCGGACCGGAACCCGGTCATTTCCAGCCCTGCCGCCTTTGCCGCCGCTTCGGCTGCAACCGAAGGCGGGCTATCGGTTTCGAATACCAGAATGTGGTTCATCAGCTCCCGTTTTGGAGCGCTAAGCGCTTGGATATTGTACAGCGGATGCATGGCATACTTTTCGGATGCGGCTTCCTGCTCCTGAACTCTCCGTAAAACGTCCGCCACCGTCGCCCCGACCCCGCTGCGGATACGGATCGGAATCGTATTTCTGCATACTCCAATCATCGTTTCCATGCCCGGCACATGCGCCGGTCTGACGGGCACGACGGTTCCAAACACAACGTCGTCCGTGCCGTTATAGGCTTGCAGCAGCAGTCCCCACGCCGTTTGGAGCAGCGTATTTACCGTCACCTGATGCCGCTTTGCGGTATTGCGCAGTTCCCGGGTCCGTCGTTTTCCTAAGTTGCTTGTCAGCCGTTCGGCCGCATACCCTGCTGGCTGCTGCCCTTGAACCTGGACCCGCGGCAGCACGGTTTGATGACGGTAGCCCGCCAAATAATGGCTCCAGTAAGCGGATGCCGCAGCAAATTCCTGTCCCTCCAGCCACTCGATATACCGCCTGTAAGGCGTGGCTGCACCCAGCTCCGGCCGGGCTTGCTTCCGGTAGGCGGAGTACGCCGCGAATACCTCTTCGATCATCCGCGCCATATCCCGACCATCTATTATGATCTGGTGGAAGCACCACAAGAGACGGTACGTTTCGTCGCCGGTTCGCAGAATCGACACGCGCAATAACGATTCTTCGCTCAACTCGAAGCCGCGGGCCTTGTCTGCCTTCGCGAGCGTTTCGATATGTGCCTCCTGCTCGCTCTCCCCCAGTCTCCTCACGTCTTCGTAAACAAAATCGGCCGGCTTGCTGCGTAACACTACCTGCAAAGGCTGACCGGCCCATCCGTTATAGAAATTCGTCCGCAGCGCGTCATGCCGCTGCACGATGGCGTCCAAGCTTTGTTTGAACGCTCGGATGTCCAAGCTCCCGCGTACGGTGAACGCCGTTTGCCCCAAGTGCGTCTCCGACTCCGGATCCAACAGCCGGTGGTACAGTATCCCTTGCTGCATGGGCGTTAACGGGTACACGCTCTCGATTTCGCCGATCCGCCGCAGCCGTTCCGTCACGGCGAGTCCTTTGAAAACGACATCGCTTGGCGTCAACTCCGGCCTTTCTTTCGCCGCACAGTGCGCAATGATGTCCTGAAGACTGGTATGAAGCAATCCGGCCAGCCGCTCCATCGTTTCCCGCCGGTACTGCTTGCCACTGTAGCTGACCGTAAACGCCAGTTCTCCGCCTGCGATACTGCCGCTAATATCCAGCGCATGGGACCTTTCGGTGTGCCCGCTGATCTCCGAGCCGCATGCAAAAGGCGATACTTGCAGCGTATTATGGGTTAAATCTTGATCGAACTGGCCCAAATAGTTAAAGCTGATTTCCGGCTTTGCCGCATAGCGGACGTCCTCGGACACTTCGGACAAGTATTTCAGTATGCCGTAACCGATTCCTTTGTTCGGGATTTGTCGTAAGCTGTCTTTCACCCGTTTGATCCGGTAAGCGAGCGTATCGGAACCGCCACCTGCTCCCATCTCCAGCACAATAGGATACTCGCTCGTAAACCAGCCGACGGTGCGTGTGATATCGATATCCGGCAGGATAGATTCTCTTCCATGTCCTTCCAGACCAATCCATACCCGCTCGCTTCCCGTCCAGCGGTATACCGCCATCCCCAGCGCGGTCAGCAACAGGTCGTTGATGTCCGTGTTGTAGGCCCGGTGCGCCTGCTTCAGCAGCAGCTCCGTTTCCTCCCGCGTCCACTGCACCGTCACCGTTTCGCTATCCCGCATCAGCCCGTACGCTTGTTCCTGACCGGCTTGCGCAAAATCTCGCGGGAGCGGCTTGCTTTCAGACTGTTCGAGCTGCTGCCAGTACGCCCGCTCCGCCTCCAACGCCGGACTGTTCGCATAGCCCGCCAGCTTCTCGGCCCACGTCCGGAACGCATCCGTCTTCTCCGGCAGCCGGATCGCCTGTCCGCTCACGACCTGCTCATAGCCGGAAGCCAAATCTTCCAGTAAAATGCGCCACGATACCCCGTCGACAACCAAATGGTGAATGACAATCAACAAGTGGTCACCATCCGTACAACGGAACAGCCCCAGCTTCATAAGCGGTCCCGATACGAGCTCGATACTGCTTTGGATATCGTTCGCTTTCGCTTCTATCGCTTGCGCGACGTTGTCGGCTGCCTTCTGGAAGTCCATGACTTCCAAAGTGTACAGCTCGCCCTCGGCGATGCCGCGAGTCCATGCCGCATAGCCGCCTTCTGTCCGTCGGAATACCGTGCGCAGCGCATCGTGATGCTCCGCCAGTTTCCGCACCGTCTTCCGAAGCGCCGCTTCGTCGTAGCCTTGCTCCCGGTACAGCATGATCGCTTGGTTATAGTGGTGCGGCGCAGTATTGTTTTGCCGGAAAAACCATGCTTGAATCGGTGTTAGCGGCGCCCTGCCCTTCACTTCCCCTTGGTCCGCCATACGGGTAACCGGCTTGACATGCGCGCTCAGCTCCGCAATCGCAGGGTAAGCGAACAAATGTCTCATTTCCACCTTGTACCCCGCTTGATGCAGCTTCGCCGACACTTGAATCGCTTTGATCGAGTCGCCTCCCAGTGCAAAGAACCGGTCATTCACGCCGACCTTCTCGATCCCGAGTACTGCCTGCCAGACGGAAGCCAGCACTTGCTCCACGGCCGTGCGCGGAGCGACGTAATCCGTGTCCGCAGTCATGCTTTCCTTCGGAGCAGGAAGCGCTTTGCGGTCCACCTTCCCGTTTGGCGTCAGCGGCAGCTGCGGAAGCTGCACGAAATAGGATGGAATCATGTACTCGGGCAGCGTTTGCGACAACGCCTTCCTTAGTTCGCCTATCGCCAGCTCTCGGTCCGACACCACATACGCGCACAGCTGCTTTTGTCCGGCTTCATCTTCCCACGCGATGACAACTGCTTCCTGCACGGATTCCGTTTTCAGCAGCTGCGCTTCCACCTCGCCCAGCTCGATCCGGAAGCCGCGGATTTTCACCTGATCGTCGAGCCGCCCCAAATATTCGATGTTTCCATCCGGCAGCCATCTCGCCGCATCGCCCGTCCGGTACATCCGCCCGCCCGGCTCGAATGGGTCATCTACAAATTTCTCCGCGGTCAGTTCCGGACGGTTCAGGTACCCACGCGCCACCCCGCGTCCGCCGATATACAGCTCGCCCGGCACGCCGGCCGGCTGCAGCGCCATCGCTGCGCTTAAAACATACATTCTTACGCCCGGGTATGGCTTGCCGATCGGCAAACTCCGGTATGCATACGGATATGGATGCGATCCGACGTCCCCCGTCTGCTGAACATAATAACTCGAATCAACGCATGCTTCCGTTACCCCGTAGCTGTTTACGATCCGCATCGATGCGCCGAACCGGTCGTTTAATTGCTGAAAGTCGCCTACCGGACATTGATCCGAGCCGACAATGAGCGTTTTCAGGAAGCCGATATCCCGCCCGTGCTCATACACGTCATTCATCAGCGGTATGACAAGCGCCGGGGTCGCATCGAACATCGTGACGCGATGCTGCCGCAGCAGCCCGTAAATCGCCTCCGGGTCGTGCCGGGCGTAGCCTGGGCATACGATGAGCTGGCCGCCATTCAGCAGCGACCGCACGATATCGGCCGTAAACACGTCGAATGAGAAGCTGGCCCACTGCAACAGCCGTACCGGTTCCTCCCGCAGCCGATACTCCTGCCTCCACGCTTCGGACAAAGCGATTACCTGCCGGTGCTCGATCATCACGCCCTTCGGTTTCCCCGTCGTTCCCGACGTATAGATGACGTAGGCCAGATGATGCGGCTGCGCTTCGGGCACAAGGTTTGTTCCGTCGGCCTCATAGACTTCGGCGGTATCCAGGAACAACACTTTGTCCGCCGCATCCGCCGCTCGTTCCTGCAAGCGTCGATGCGTCAACAGCAGCAGCTGTGCTCCCGAATCCTCCAGCATGTAGCGAATCCGCTCTTCGGGATAGTCCGGATCGATCGGCACGTAAGCGGCTCCCGCCTTCAAAATCCCGAACATTCCGACGACCATCGCAAGCGAGCGCTCGGCCATGATGCCGACGGTTTGGTCTGGCTGCACCCCTTTGCCCCTCAAGGTGCGCGCAAGCCGATTCGCCTGCTCGTTCAGCTCGTGGTAGGTGAGCCGTTCGTCCTCGCAAATGACGGCCACTTGATCCGGCGTCCGCTCCGCCTCCTCCTCCAACAGCTGATGGATCGTCTTCTCCTGCCAACCGCATGCTGCGGCGCCGACTCCGCCGTCGGCGGGTGCACCCGTTAGCAACGCCTTTTCCTCCGGCGTGACGATCTCGAAAGACGACAGCTTCGCCTCAGGAGCCACCACAATACCGTCGATGAGCTGCGTGAAGTGACCGGCCATTCTCCGGACCGTATCCACGCTGTACAGCGAGCTGGCGTATTCGATGCCGCCCGTAAGCGTCCCTGCCTCTTCTTCCGTTATTTGGAAGCTAAGGTCGAACTTCGCCGTCTTCGACTCCATTTCATATGGCTTGAGTTCCAACCCATGTACGGTGCGTTGTTCCGCCACCTCATGCTGCATGTCAAACATGGTGTCGAACAGCGCATGACGGCTCAAATCCCGCGTAACGCCTACTTTCTCGACCAGCGCTTCGAACGGGTAGTCCTGATGCTCGAACGCTTGGAGCGTCATGCCCTTGACCTCTTGCAAGTAATCCAAGAACGTCTTCTCCCCGGCCGGATAGCTGCGCAGCGCCAGCGTCCCGACAAACATGCCGATCAGTCCGTCCACATCCGCATGCGTTCGGCCCGCTACCGGGGTGCCCACCACGATATCTTCCTGCCCCGTGTATTTGTACAGCAGCGCCGTGTAAGCCGCCAGCAGCACCATATACAAGGTCGTGCCGGTTGCGCTCGCAAGCTTCCGCAGCGCGTCGCTTCGTTGCGAACCAAGCGCGAAGGGAACAAGCCCTCCCTCAAAGCGCTGTACGGCCGGACGCGCGTAATCCGTCGGCATATCCAGCACAGGGAGTTCGCCCTGGAACACATTCAGCCAGTACGCTTCCAGCCTGCTCATCCGCTGCCCGGACAGCTCCGCCTGCTGCCACGCCGCGTAATCCTTGTATTGGATGCGCAGCGTCGGCAGCGTCTCCCCGCCGTATAACCGGCCGAACTCGTTGACCAAAATGCCCATCGACACGCCATCCGAGACGATATGATGCATATCAAACAGCAGCAGATGACGCTCCGGCTCCTGATTCACAACAGGCTTGTCCTGATCCAACCGGATCAAGCCCACCCGCAATAACGGCGGCTGCCGCAAATCGAACGGCCGAACAAATCGGCGGATGCTATCCAGCGTATCCGTTTCCCCGACGCTGCTCTTGGCGTAGTCCACGGCAAACTCCACTTCGGATTCGGGATACACCCGCTGGAACGGTTCGCCATCCACCAGCTCAAAGCCGGTCCGCAGCGTCTCGTGACGCCGGATGAGTCCACGGAACGCCTCCTCGAACCGTTCCCGGTCCAGTGCGCCTTCCAGCAGCATTACCCCCGGCATGTTGTAGCTCGTTTCCCCGCCTTCGAACTGCTGCAAGACGTACAGCCGCTTTTGTGCCGAAGCTACGGGATAATGCGACTGCACGGGCGCAACCGGTATGGCTGTAAATGTCTGCTGCCGGAGCCCCTCAATGACCGCCGCCAACTGTTCAATGGTCGGGGTGGCAAACACGTCCTGCAGCGGTACATTTACATGCAATTCTTTTTGGATATGGGCCGCCAGCCTCATCGCCCGGAGCGAATGACCGCCGAGCTCGAAGAAGTTATCCCTGATCCCGACGCTCGGCAACCCAAGCACCTCTTGCCATAGCTCCGCCAGCTTCGCTTCCACCGGCGTCCGCGGAGCGGCATACTCTGCGCCTGTAGGCACAATACCCTCCGGCGCAGGCAGCGCTTGGCTGTCGATTTTGCCGTTCGGCGTCAGCGGCATCTCCTCAAGCTGAACAAAAAAGGACGGCACCATATAGCCCGGAAGCTCCCGCGCCAGCTCGCTGCGCAGCGCGCCGGCCGCCTGTTCCCCATCGGCGGTAAAATAGGCGCACAAATACGTTTGCCCGGTTTCGTCCGTTCGCGCCAGAACGATCGCCTCTTGTACCGCTGCCACCTTTAGCAGCTGCGCTTCAATCTCGCCGAGCTCGATGCGATAGCCGCGAATTTTGACCTGATGATCGATCCGGCCCAAATATTCGATACTGCCGTCCGGCAGCCAGCGGGCCAAATCGCCTGTCCGGTACATCCGCCGTTCGGGGGCGAACGGAACCGGCATGAATTTGTCCGCCGTCAGGTCGGGGCGGTTCAGATAGCCTCTGGCCAGACCGATACCGGCGACACAAAGCTCCCCGACCACGCCGACCGGAACAAGCGCGTTATGCGCACTCAGAATGAAGACTTGATGATTTGGGATCGGCCAGCCGATGGGCACCGTCTTTTCCATCGGCGTATGGTCTGTATAAGACCACGCAGTCGAACAAATGGAATCCTCGGTCGGACCGTAGTTGTTAAAATAGCGAACGTGGTCCTTCCACTGCTGAACAAGCTCGCTGGTTGATGCGGAGCCCGCCGTAATGAGCGTCCTCAATTCGGGCATATGCTCGGGATCCAAATAAACGGCGTAGGTCGGAGGCAAAGTCGCGACCGTTATCCCGTGATCGCGGACATATTGCTCAAACAGACGGTAATCCGCTATGACGAAAGCATCGGGCACATACAGCGCTGCCCCGGTTAGTAGGCCCATGGTCATTTCCCAGCACGACGCGTCGAAGGAGAAGCTCGCGAACTGGACAATGCGATCCTTCGTCGTAATGTGAAGGGATTGTTCAAAAAACAATTTGTTATTGCATACACCTTGATGCTCGACCATCACACCTTTCGGCTTGCCGGTCGTACCTGACGTATAGATGACATAAGCCAGCTGATGCGGACCGACGGCCACTCCGGGACTGGACCCGTCGCCGCTATAGCTGCGCTCGTCGTCCAGCAGGAGCAGCTCACCGCCGAACGCCGTACGATCCCGCAAATGCGATTGCGTCAGCAGCAGCCGTGCGCCGGAGTCGCCGAGCATGTAGCGGATGCGTTCCTCCGGGTATTCGGGATCGACCGGGACGTATGCGCCGCCCGCTTTCATGACGCCGAGTACCGCGGTAACCATGTCCAGCGACCGCTCGGTCATAATGGCAACCAGCTGCTCGGCCTCCACCCCTTTGGCCAAAAGCGTGCGCGCCAGCCGGTTCGCCCGCTCGTCCAGCTCCCGGTACGTAAGCTGCCGGTCTTCAAACACAACCGCAATCCGGTCCGGTGTCAGCGCCGCCTGCCGTTCGAACAGGCCGTGGATCGTCATGTCCGCAGGGTACGGCAGCGCTGTTTCGTTGAACGTCTCCAAAATTTGCGCCAGCTCATGGACAGTAAGGATGTTCAAGGATGACAGCTTCGCTTCGGGAGTCTGAATCATTTCTTCGATCAGCTGAATAAAATGCCGCGCCATGCGCGAGATCGTTTCCCGTTTGAACAGACGGTCGCCATATTCGATGCTGAACGCAATGCCGCCCGCTTCCTCGGCCGCGGTAAAGGTCAAATCGAACTTCACGATAGGATGCTCGCTCTCGTGCGGACTTACGCGCAGCGATGTAAACCCGGGCGCAACCGTCTCCGTATTTTGCAAGACGAACATCGTGTCGAACACCGGATTGCGGCTCAGGTCCCGCTTCACGTTCAGTTTCTCCACCAGCGTTTCGAATGGATAGTCCTGATTCTCGTACGCTCGCAGCGCCAACTCTTTCACTTCCTGCAAGTAGTCCAGGAACGTCTTCTCTCCCGCCGGGCAGCTTCGCAGCGCCAGCGTTCCCGCAAACATCCCGATCATCGGCTGCAAGTCGGCATGCGGTCTGCCTGCGATCGGCGTTCCGACGATCATATCCTCCTGTCCGCTGTATTTGGACAGCAGCGTCGTATAGGCGGCGAGCAGCATCATAAACAAGGTAGCTCCCGTCTGCGAGCCGAGCCGCTTCAACCCGTCCGTCTGCCGAGAATCGATCGCGAAGGATAGCGTACCGCCGGAAAAACTGCGGGCAGATGGTCTCGCATAATCCGTCGGCAACTCGAGAATCGGAAGCTCCCCGCCCAATTGCTCCAGCCAATACGCTTCCTGCTTGCTCATCCGTTCACTGTCGCTATCCGCCTGCTGCCATACCGCATAATCCTTGTACTGAATGCGCAGCGCTGGCAATTCGCTGCCCTCGTACAGCTGAGCCAGCTCTTCCAGCAGGATGTTCATCGACACGCCGTCGGAGATCAGATGGTGCATATCAAACAGCAGCCGGTGACGCTGCGACGCTTCTTCGACCAAAGCCGCCCGCAGGAGCGGCGCTTTCCCCAGATCAAACGGCCGGATAAAGCCGGCCATTGCCGCTTCAGCCTCCGCTTCTCCGCTTACCCGGATGCGCTCCAGCGTAAAATCCGCCGTCTCCGCAATGCGCTGAACCGGCTCGCCGTCCGCATCCAGCTCGAAAGTGGTGCGCAGCGTGGCATGACGACGGAGCAGCCCGCGAAACGCCGCTTCTAGCCGCGTCGCATCCAGCTCGCCTTCCATCCGCAGTTCGCCCGGCATGTTGTAGCTGGTCGCGGCTCCTTCCAGCTGGCTCAAAATGTACAACCGTTTTTGCGCCGAGGAAAGCGGATACGTGACCTGCTGTCCGGCGACGGGAATGTTGCCATAAGGGCTAGGTTGCAATTGCTCAATCGCCTGCGCCATAAGCTCAAGCGTCGGGTGCTGAAACATTTGCCGCAGCGACAGCGATACGTTGAGCGACTGGTGAATTTTCGCGCCCAGCGTCGTTGCCCGCAGCGAGTGGCCGCCAAGATCAAAAAAGTTGTCCTTGACGCCAACGGCAGCGGACAGGCCGAGCACCTCTTTCCACAGCTCCGACAGTTCCGCCTCTACCGGTGTGCGCGGAGCGACGTATTCCGCGTCCGTAACAAGTCCGACCTCCGGCGCCGGCAGCGCTTTGCGGTCGACTTTGCCGTTGGGCGATAGTGGAAGCTCCGCCATGACAACGATAGCCGTCGGCACCATGTAGTCCGGCAGCTTGCGTCGCAGCTCGCTGCGCCATAGCGCCGGAAGCCCGCTTCCGGACGCCGCCTGCTCCTTCGCCTCCTCTTCCGGCACGGCATAGGCAACGAGCCGGACGTCCCCCGGCTGATCCTCCCGGGTCATCACGAACGCATCTTTGACGCCTGCGCATTCCCGCAGCGCCGCTTCAATTTCGCCCGGCTCGATCCGGTAGCCCCGCAGCTTGACCTGATGGTCGATCCGGCCCAAATACTCGATCGTTCCGTCCGGCAAATATCGCGCCAGATCCCCTGTGCGGTATAAGACCGGCGACAGCTCGTCTCCGTACGGGTTCGCCACGAATTTGTCCGCCGTCAGCTCCGCGTCGCCGACATAGCCGCCGCCGACCTGCACTCCCGCGATGCACAGCTCGCCGGGCAGCCCCATTGGCTGCAAGCCCAGCTCCCGGTTCAAAATATACACGCGCGTGCCGGCCACCGGACGGCCGATCGGCACCGGCTTGCCGACCAAGGACGGCATGTTCGTTAAACGGCCATACACCGTCACATCCGTACATTCCGTCGGGCCGTACGTATTGACCACCTCGGCCCGGCATGCTTCCGACGCCGTCCATGCCGTGAGGCGGTCGGCCGCAATCGGCTCCCCGCCAAGGAAGACGTGCCGCAGCGTTGCAATCGGACCGTAGCCCGCTGACGCGGTGATGTCCAGCAGCGGATAAAATGCACTCGGCGTCCCGTTCAGCAGCGTAATCCCATGCCGCTCGATCAGCGACACCACTTCAGCGGCATCATACGGACCGGACGGCAGCAGCACCAATTGGCCTCCGGTCACGATTGGCGCGAAAATGTTCTTTTGCGTCAGGTCGAAGCTGGGTGACGAGATCATCAGCACCCGGTCCACTTCCGTCATGGCAAATTCGCCGGTGTACCATTGCAGCAGATTTTCGAAGCCGGACCGGTAGACACTTGCCCCTTTCGGCGTCCCGGTGGAGCCGGAAGTAAAGATCACGTACATCAAATGCCCGGGTCCTGCTTTGCTGTCCGGGTTTTGCTCGGGCTCCGCTTCCAGTCCCGCCGTTCCGTCATCAAGGCAGACGACCGCCAAATCAGGCCGTACCGCGAGCCCTTCCGCCCACGCAAGCTTCGTTACAAGCGCCTTCACTCCCGCGCGCTCCGTCATGTAGCCAAGCCGCTCCGGCGGCAGCGCCGGGTCCAGCGGCACATAAGCGCCGCCGGCTTTCAGTACGGCGAGCAGCCCCGCCACCAGCTCCGGGCTGCGGTCCAAGCAGACGCCAACCGGCGTGTCCGGCCCGACGCCGAGCGTTTGCAGCCGATGTGCCAACCGGTTGGCTTGGCGGTTCAGCTCTCCGTACGAAATCGTCTGCCCGCCGAACACAAGCGCCGTCCGCTCCGGCGTCCGGGCCGCCTGCTGCTCGAACCGTTCGCAGATCGTTCCAGACGCCGGGTACGGCAGCGCCGTCTCGCCAGAAACGCGCTCCAGTTGCCGCTTTTCCGCTTCCGTCAGCATATCGATTTCGGAGAGCCGCAGCTCTTGCCCAGCAACGACGCCCTCCAGCACACGGACATAATGCTCCGCCATCCGCCGGATCGTTTCCGGCTTGAACAGCTTCGTCGCATATTCCCAGGTGCAGAAAAGTCCTGCCTGATCCGCCGTTACGCTTAAGGAAAAGTCAAATTTCGACACGCCCGGGTTGAGCTCTTCCGATTCGAACGTCAGCCCGCCGGCTTCGAGCATGCGCACCGCTTCGTTTTGCAGCATAAACATCGTGTCGAAAATCGGATTGCGGCTCAAATCCCGCACGAGTCCGAGCTTCTCCGTCAGCTCGTCAAACGGATAGTCCTGATGCTCGAAGGCGAGCAGCGCCTGCCGCTTGACATCCCGCAAAAATTCACCGAACGTTAGTTCTTGTCTCGGTCGATTCCGCATAGCAAGCGTTCCGACGAACATCCCAATCATGGCTTCCGCGTCCGCATGTCTTCTGCCGGATACCGGTGTCCCGACGATAATATCGTCTTGTCCCGAATAGTTGGCAAGCAGGACATTGTACGCCGCCAGCAGCACCATATACAGCGTCGTTCCCGATTCCTGCGCCAGCTTGTACAGCGATGCCGTCAGCTCGGGGTCCAGCTTTAGAGAGAAGGTGTCTCCTTCGAAGCTTTGCAGCTGCGAGCGCGGATAATCGGTCGGCATGTTCAGCACCGGAAGCTCGCCGCCAAGCTCGCTTAACCAATACGCTTCCTGCTGCTCAAAGGCGCATTCGGCAATCCGGTTCTGCTGCCAGACAGCATAGTCCTTGTAATGCACGTTTCTTGGCGCCAGCTGTCTTCCCTGGTACGTTTGAAGCAGCTCGTCCAGCAGCACGGCCATCGAAAATCCGTCTGCTACGGCATGATGCATATCGACCAAAAGCATAAAGCGGTCAACTGCAAATTGCAGCAGCTCGGCGCGGAACAGCGGAGCCAGACCGAGATCGAACGGCCGGACAAACCGCGCTCGCGTTTCATCCGCCTCTTCTTCGCTGATCCGTGTCACCTGAACGTCCAATACGGCGTCCGGGCTGATTTTCTGAACGATCTCGCCATCCTCCAGCACAAAATAAGTGCGCAGCGACTCATGCCTCCCGAATACTTGCCGGAGGGCCTCGATCAAACGGCCCGTATCCAGCTCCCCTTCGATCTTAAGCTGCCCGGAAATGTTATATGTCGTGCTGTCGCCTTGCTGATGCAGCACGTACATGCGCTTTTGCGAAGACGACACGGGGTACGCCTCCCGGAGCTCTATCGGTTCAATCGGCGCGTAAGCGCCCTTTTCCCCGCCCCGGATATATTGGGCCAGCTCGTCAATGGTCTGAAGCTCGAACAGGTGACCGAGCGGAATTTGAACCTGAAATTCCTTGTTCACTCTGGACAAAATCACCGTTGCTTTCAGGGAATCCCCGCCTAGCTGGAAAAAGTTGTCGCGACGACCTACGCTTGTTGCCCCAAGTACTTCTTTCCAGATGCGGACCAGCGTCTCCTCCGTAGCGTCTGGGCCGTGAACATCGGAGGCTGCGGTGAAGCCGCCCCCTTCTCCAGGCTCCGGCAGCTGCGACCAGTCCGGCTCTCCGCTTGACATAAGCGGGAGGCTCGCCATCCTGACCACGTAGCGGGGCTGCGTGTAATCCGGGAGGGCTGCGCTCATCGCTTGCTTGAGCTCGGACTCCTCCCAAGGATGTGACGGATCGGCAACGATGTATGCGATCAGCTCGGCAGCGGTGTCCGTATCTGCTTCGGAGCGAACGGTAAGGGCGCATGCGTGAAGACCGAACGTACGACGCACGTGCTCCTCAAGCTGCTGAAGGTTGACCTGATGTCCGCGAAGCCGGACAAAACGGGACGTTTTTCCGACGGACGTCAGCTTTCCGTCTTCCGCACAATGCACCCATTCTCCGGTGCGAAGTAAGGCGCCACGGGAATTCCCGGAACTTCTGTCCGACGGCCGTACGATATACAGCTCCCCTATCGTTCCTGACGGAACCGGCTGATGGTATGCATCCAGCACGCAAGGATAGCTGCCTTCCGCATCGGCAAGGGCTGCCCACGCCGCCCATTTTTGCGCGATTTCCCCGCCATCAAGCAAGGCAAGCCCGGAGATGCGCAGCGTCTGCTCCTGCGCGATCGAATGCAGCAAATGCACATAGTATCGCGCCCATGTCCGGATCGTTTCGTCCGGGAACAAATCGGCGCTGTAATCGAAATCGAGCCGCAGCTCGCTTCCGATCTCGATCGCATTCAGGAAAAGCTCGTATTTGCTGTACGAAATCGGATTCGGCAGCAGCTCGGCATCCAACCCGTGAAAGCGGAGCCTCGGCAAACGGTCCATATTGAAGACGGCCGTGATCGCCGGCAGTTGCCCGAGCCCTCTTTCCGCCAAGGCGGCGAAGCTGTAAGGCTGAAACGGTTCCATCTCGTTCATTCCGCTCTTGACGGTTTGCGCATACTCGGCAAACGTAAGCTCCGGCTTGACCTCGCTCGCGACCGGCAGCAGATTGACGCAGTTGCCGATGAGCGAGAAAGCCTCCATCTGCGCTTGTCCGGCTGTCGGTATGCCCACCGTGATCTGCTGCAGCCCCGTCAGCCGGTGCAGAAACAGCTGGAACGCGGACAGCAGCGTCACGAACAAGCTGCTGCCCAGCCGAATGCTGGCCGCTTTAAGCTCCTTCGCAAGCCGGCTGTCCAGCATAACCGTATGCCGGCCTCCACGGGAGGTCGGCACCGATGTTCCCCGCCGGAGCGACGGCAGCTCCAGCACCGGAAGCCGCCTGTCGGACAAAGCCGCCCAGTACGCAGCGGCCTCCCGGCTTTCCTGCTGCTCAAGCTTATGCCGCTGCCAAGCGGCATAGTCCCGGAAAGCAACGGGAGCAGGGAGCGCCCAGTTCTCCTGCCGTACGAACGCGGAGTAAATACGCTCCAGCTCCTGGATGAATACACCCATGGACCAGCCGTCGGCAATCAAATGATGAAAAGTAAACAGCGCGATGTGCTCGTCCCTGGATTTTTTCAGCAGACAAATGCGAAACAACGGCTCGCCCGCCGACATGGCGAACGGCGCTTCCGCATTCCGGTCCAGCCATTCGCGCTGGCGCTGCTCTTGTGCGTCGACGGCGCAGTCGCTCACATCGAACAGTCGAATGCGGATCGTCATCTCGGGTGCAACAACCTGCGTCTCCCCGTCTCCGCTCATATAAGTGCGCAGCGCTTCGTGCCGCCGGACGACGGCATTGACCGCTTCGCTCCACGCATCGATGCGCAGAGGCCCGCGCAGCCGAAACAGCGCGGTCTCGTGCAGCGATTGCGCCTCGCTCCGGCCGGACATCGAAGCGAACCATAGCTGCTTCTGCTCCGGCGTCAAGGAAATGACGGCGCCCTGCCCTTTATCCCGCGATTCTGTTGCAGGCAGTGACCTTTTGCCCGGACCGCCACCATCCGGAGGCACATCCGGCAAGAAACCGCCTTCGCGCAGCTCCCGGATGCTGTCTTTCACCGCCTGTACGATCCGCCGGATATCCGATTCCGAGTGGGCCGTCGAAAGGAAGCAGTTGCGCCCTTCCCAGATGTAGACCCCTTTATCAAGCATATGATAGAAGAACGGCTCCAAATCGCCTTTGAGCACGAAGCGGAACAAGGAACCGAAGTGTACGACTTTCATCGGTACGTTGTCTTCGACGAAATAGTCATTCAGCTCCGCCGCCAAAGCTGCCGTTCTGGCGTTCAGCTCGGCTTGCAGCTTCCCTCCGCTTTGTTCAAGCTTCTCCAGCACGGCCCGAGCTGCCGCCATCGCCAGCGGATGATGGCAGAAGGTGCCGGCAACGAACGTCCGGCGCTCCTCCTGCCGTGGATACGAATCGTCGCCGAAGCGCCAGAAGCCGCCGTCGATCCCGTCCATAAACGCTGCCTTCCCGCCCACGATGCCGATCGGCAAGCCGCCTCCGATAACTTTGCCGTAGGTTACAAGATCGGCTTGGATGCCGAACCACGCCTGCGCGCCTCCGGGATGCATGCGAAAGCCTGTAATCACCTCGTCGAAAATGAACGCGGTACCCGATTGCGCCGTAATCCGACGGATTTCCGTCAGAAACGCCTGCGGCTGGAAGTCGGGCCGTCGGCTTTGCACCGGTTCCACGAGCACGGCCGCCAGCTCATGCGCATGCGCGCGAAGGTAGGCCAGCGCCTCTTCCGTGCCGTAATTCAGCACGACCACATCGTCGACCATATGCTGCAGGATGCCCGGCGCCAAGGGCGCGGAGCGCTCCGGATCAGATCCGGCGCTACCGAGCGCCAGCACGCCGTCGAACGTGCCGTGATACGATCCGGCAAAAAGGACGACCTTGGCCCTTCCCGTTGCCGCCCGGGCCAAACGCAGCGCCACCATCACGGCTTCCGTGCCGGTGTTGAACAGCGCGATGCGCTCTACCCCCGTCATTTTGCATATGCCTTCGGCTACCTGCCCGGCCAGATTGGACATCGGACCGACGCACATGCCGTTTTGCAGCCCGCCTTCAATGTTTTCCCGGATGAAATCCGGGTTGTGTCCGAACAAATTGACGCCGAAGCCCATCGTCAGATCGATATATTCGTTGCCGTCCAGATCCCAAATTTTAGACCCTTCGGCCCGTTCCGCCACGATCTGGTACACCATTTCCTTCAGCACCGGCCGGAAACCGGCCACATTGCGGTTGTTCGCATAGACGGGGCGGTATTTCTGCGTATATTCCTTCGTCCGGCGGGTGCGTGCCGTATACCGTTCAATCAAATCGCGCAGATGCTTCTCTTGCCGGAACGGCAGCGATTCGCGCGCCTTCACGTCAATCGTCTTGAAAGGCGTAAACGGCTTCGCCTCGGCACTCTCCGGCTGGCGGACGGCGGTCACGCTCGATGCGGCTGCCACCTCCCTGCTTGCATCGGCATGAACGAGGCTGTCCTGCCGGGAAACAACGCCGGGCGCAGGTAATGCGACCTGCTCGCGCAGCACGGCCGGTGAGGGCGCCGGATGCAGCCGTAGCACGTCAAGCTGCTGGGACATCAGACGGAGCTGCTGCTCCATGATGCGTTCCACTCCGGCAGAGGCGGCGCTTGCCGGTGTTTCCACCGCAGCAAGAGGCGCCTCCCAATAGCCGGACGCAGGTGCCGAGCCCTGGCTTGACGGTTGAGCGACCGGAGCCGACCCGACTTCGGCAACCTTGTTCCCCTCCTCCCGGACCTGCGGGACAAGAGGCTGCGTCAGCGCCGTATGCTGCGCGATGTAATCCGTCAACAGCTCCAGATTCGTTAACGATTCGAAGAAGCTGTACATCGGAATATCCAGTCCGAACGTATCTTTAATGCCGTGCCGCACCTGAGTTAAGATGATCGAGTCCAGTCCGAGCTCCAGAAAGTGCGTTTGCGGCTGAAGCTCGTCCATGTCCAGCTGCGATACGTTACGGATCATCTGCATCAGGGAAATTGTGACCGATTGCCGATGGAGATCGGAGACGGCCTCTGTGCCGTAATGGTCATTCATCGGTTTAACACGCTCCTCTGCTTTATCTGCTATCGCAGCCAAGGCCGGCGTCGTGACGCTGCGCCCGGGCCGTGCTGCGGGCACATCGATCCAGCATCTTTTCCGTTCGAATGGGTACGTGGGCAGCGACACCCTCGGATAACGCCGATCCGCGTTCAGCAAGCTCCAGTCGACCTTCGCTCCCTGTATATACTCCTGCGCTACTTGCGCTACTCCCTCCAACGTATCACAGCGCAGAAGCCCCGTCTCCGTCCCGCCGGACGGACTCTCGGCCGTTCCGCCAGCTGCGCTCCGGTATACGCCTTCGTCTGCAAAGCCTTCGCTATACAGCCGAATCACTTTCGCCCGCAACTCGGCTGCCCCGGCAGCGGTCACCGCAATCCGGTGCGTCAAGTGGCTCCGCCCCGTATTCGCAGTAAAGCATACGCTGCGCATATCCAGCTCCGGGCGGCGTTCGAACAGCTCCGCATACCGCCCGACCATCGCCCGCAGCGCGGTTTCGCTGCGCGCCGACAAGGTCAGCAGCATCGGCCCGCTGTCGGGTGATTTCGGCAGAACCGGCGCCGTACCGTCGGGAGCATACTCTTCCAGCACCATATGGCAGTTCGTCCCGCTGAATCCGAACGAGCTGATGCCGCATCTTCTCGGAATCCCGTCCGGCTGCCAGTCTTTCAGCTCTGTATTGGGGTAAACCGGCGATTCCTCGAAGCTGATCTTGCTATTTGGTTGACGGAAATGCACCAAGGGAGCAATTTGTCGATGCTGAAGCGACAGCACCGCTTTGATCAAACCGGCGATCCCCGCTGCTTCGTATAAATGCCCGATGTTCGTTTTCACCGTGCCGAGGGCGCAAAATTGCTTGCGCTGCGTTTGTTTGCGGAACGCTTTCGTCAAGCCGTCGATTTCGACGGGATCGCCCAGCTTCGTCCCTGTCCCGTGCGCTTCGATGTACGTGATCGTTTCCGGATCGACGCGCGCGCTGCGCCAAGCCTGCGCAATCAGTTCCGCTTGCGACGAGGCGTTCGGAGCGGAGATGCCAACCGTGCTTCCGTCCTGATTGATCGCGCTCCCTTTAATAACGGCGACAATGTTGTCCCCGTCCTGAACGGCTTTGCGCAGAGGCTTCAGGAGCACGGCCCCGACACCCTCACCCCAACCCGTTCCGTCCGAATTGTCGTCGAACGCTTTGGCCCGGTCGTCGGAAGATTCCATGCCGATGCCCGCTTTGTGCGGCAGCAGAATGGTCTTGACGCCGCCCGCCAGCGCCATCTCGCAATCTCCGCCAAGAATCGCCTGGCAAGCGAGATGCACCGCGACAAGCGAAGACGAGCAGGCGGTGTCGACCGTGACCGCAGGCCCTTTCAAATCAAGCAGGTAAGCGATGCGGCTCGAAATGATCGACGGCAAGTTGCCGATCACAAAATGAGGCAGCGCTTCCGGCGCAACTTCCGTCAGCAGGCGCTCGTATTCGAAGCTCGTTTTGGAAAAGCCGACGTATACGCCGACTTTTTTGCCGGACAACAGAGTTCCGCCATAGCCCGCGTTTTCGAGAGCGCTCCACGCCGTCTGGAGAAAAAGACGCTGGTTCGGGTCCATCAGCGACGCTTCGCGTGGCGTCAGCCGGAAGAACGAGTAGTCGAACGTATCAATCTCGTCCAAATAGCCGCCCTCCACCGGTCGAAGATCCCGATCGCCGGTATGCAGATGAGCGATATAAGTCTCGGCGTCCTTCGTTCTTTTTTCGTTGAAGGGCCCGATGCAATCTTTGCCTTCCGCCAGATTCGCCCAGAACTGCTCCAGCGTATCCGCTTGGGGAAACTTGCCGGCCATGCCGATAATCGCAATATCCCGATCCCTTGGGTCTTCCGCCTCGGGTTCGTGCTCTGCGAACGCTTCCCGCTCTCCTTCGGCGATATAGGCAGCCAGCTTTGCGATGGTCGGATACGAAAAGAAGTCGGTCACGGCGATGTTCACGCCGAGCTGGCTTTCGAGCTGCTCCGCCATTTGCGTCAGCTGCAGCGAATTCGCGCCGAGATCGAAGTAGCTTTCGTCGGTGCCGATGGCATCGGTCTGCAAAATTTGCCTGCAGATGTCCAGCAGCTTGCGCTCCGCTTCGTTCTGCGGAATAGCGACGGACCTCGCCTCTTTTTCCTTCTGCAACAGCTCGGCCAATTGCTCCGAGACCGTTTGAAACTGCCCTGCTTCGTACTCCTGCGCCAGCTTGAAGCGCTGCACCTTGCCGCTCGTCGTTTTTGGGATGCGCCGGATCGGTACGATATCGTGAAGCTCCCAGCCACCCCGATAGTTTAGATGCTTTCTCAGCCTTTGGGCGACCGGCACGAAATCCTCGATCTTCTTCGTATGCATCACGAAAACGACAATGCGGTCCTGCCGGGCCTCGGCGTCGTGAACGCCGCACACCGCCACCTTGCCAAGCTCCACGCCATCGACTTCCTCGGCGACCCGCTCGATATCGTGAGGATAAATGTTCTGGCCGTTCACAAAAATAATATCCTTCGCCCGTCCGGTGATGACCAGCCGCCCGCTGTGCATAAAGCCCAGATCGCCGGTTTTGAGCCAGCCGTCCGTCGCCATCACTTTGGCCGTCGCTTGCGGGTTGTTGTAATAGCCGGCGGTCACATTTTTGCCGCTGATTTGAATGTGCCCGATCACGTTGTCGGCCAGCATCGTATCGTCATCGCCGCAGATGCGGATCCGGCTGCTTGTCATCGGATAACCGACATCGACGAAGGTTACGCAGCGATTGTCGGAAGGCTCGATGGGCACGACCGCTTCGCCGATGTTCAGCCTCTCCCGGTTCAAGTGTACGGGAAGCAGCATTTCTTCCAGCGGTGGATGGGAGAGGGCGACGCAGGCTTCCGCCATCCCATAGACGCACAGCATCGCAGATCTCCGGAGCCCGTGCTTCTCCATGGCATCAAGAAACTGATTGCAAACTTCGAGAGAAATCGGCTCGGCGCCGTTGTATACGATTCGGATATGCGACAAGTCCCAATCGGCAGCCGTTTCCGGTTTATATTGAGCCAGGAAAAATTTATAGCCGAAGTTCGGAGAGCAGATTTGGGTCACCCGATGCTCGGACGCCTTTTTCAGCCATAAGGTCGGACGCCGGATAAATAGCGCCGTTGGCATAATTAACTGGTTGGCATTGGCAATGACACAGGTCAGATGAAAAGCGATCAACCCCAGATCATGCGTTAGAGGCATCCAGCCGAGGTAGCTATCCTGCTCGTCCATGTGCGCCTCCAACGCGCAATCCCGAATATTGTGAACCAGATTTTCATGCGTCAGCATAACTCCTTTCGGATCACCTGTCGACCCGGAAGAGAACTGAATGAAGGCAAGCTGCTCCGCTTTGGCCGGATAAATAACCCCTCTATTCTGAGAGGAAAAATCAAGTTTATCCGTAAATAAAACCGTTTGCTTCATCGCTTCGAACGAATGTTGCAGTTCGATTTGTCCGGCGTACTTCTCCAGATGGTCCAGCACTTTGGCATCGCTCATCAGATAAGGACGGTTCAGCGTCCCCCATATTTTGAACAGCTTCATTTTGTGCTCGTCGTTGTTGCCTACCGTGACAGGCACCGGTACGATGCCTCCGAGCAGGCAGCCCCAGAACACCGACAAAAACGTGCGGTTATCGTCGATCTGCATCAGCAGCTCATCCCCGGGCTTCATGCCGCTGTTCTGCAGTTCGTGCAGCACGCAGAGCGCCCGGTCAAACAAGGTTCCGTAAGACTCGTACTCTTCCTGCTGGTCTCCTGAAATGTAAATGATGCCGCTTGTTTCCAGCCTGCTTCGGTCCTGCAAGACGTCGACTAACGTTAGAAACTGATTCATCGTATCCCTCCGCAACGATATGAAGTTAATGAGAATCCCCTTTTCCTCCTGGCCCCCGCTTGGTCTGCAGTACAAGATTCATGCAATCCAATGCTTCCTTTTTGTGCGCACGGCCCTGAGCTCCTGTGATACCGCTTTCTTTTGCGCTTTGCAGCATTTCTTTCAGTATGCGCACAGGCTGAATCACGCCGCTGCGGTATTCCTCCTCGTTCCAATTGGCATTGGGTGCGGTTACCGCTTCCGACAGACAGTCGGCTATAAAAACGTGAAGCGGAAACTGCTGGGCCAGTTGGACAGCGTCCTCTTCCCGCTCGAAAGCGAACGTCCGGATCTTATCGGTCATATCCTTCGCCAAATTTTTCAAGACGGACCGCGGACCTAATTCGACGGCAAGCTCCACCTTCTGCTCCTCCAAATACCGCATCGTTTGCAGCCATTTGACAGGATGCGTCATCTGTAAAATCAAGCCGTCCCGGATTTGCTCCGCATGGGCGTACGGCAGCGCCGTCACGTTGGATATGACCGGCCATCGACTTTCCCAAAACGTAAACTTTCGCATAACGCCCGACAAACGCTCCGCAGCTTGCAACATCAGCGAACTGTGAAACGGACCGCTGACCTGCAAACGGGTAACTTGAGCGCCTCTCAGCTCCGCTGCGATCGTTACCCGTGCAACGGCCGCTTGATGGCCTGTCAGCACATACTGCCGTGGGGAATTGTAGCAACCGATGGCAACGGGCTGATCCGGCGACGAATGCTTTTCGCACAAAGCTTCCAGCGTCTCAAGCTCCACGCCCCGCACGGCGGCCATTTCGCCTATACCGGCATCGGCGGCCTCCTGCATAGCAATTCCCCGCTGCCGCACCAGACGCAAGGCGTCCGCAAACGAAAGAACGCCGCTGCTCACCAGCGCGGAATATTCCCCGAGACTGTGTCCGGCGGAAAACGCGGGGACGATGCCAATCTCTTGCCTGTACTGTTCCAAGGCCATGACGCTTACCGTCAGCAGAGCCGGCTGCGTATGCTCTGTTCTCGACAGGTTGGCGTCGCTGCCTTCGGTACAGATCGACTTCAAGTCATACCCGAGGATGTCGTTCGCTTCCTCGAACCATCGGTCGGCACCTTGAAATTTTTGGGACCAAACCTTGCCCATCCCTTCGTATTGGGACCCTTGACCTGGAAATAATAAGGCGACACGCTTCATGTCTAACCCCTTTCCGAGCACCGACATATGAACCATGGAATGTTTCCATATGAAGCTGTTAACCGAATCGTAAGATGAGTGATTTGCAAATGGAAACGAAATAGGAAATGCAGTACGTAGAAGTCGCGAAGCTGAGGAGTGAATTTTGGAGGATGCATGTTTTCAATTCAAAACCATTAATTGCCATTAAATCTTGATTCATGTAATTATTAAATATATTACATATTTTATGATAGATTATAAGATAGAGCACAAAGATGTCAACCCAATTAATTACATATTAAGAATTAATTCATAAATAATTTAGGCAACGTAACCGCCGGAAGGACAGTTACGTCAGCTTCTGAAATAATCGATGACAAAATCGCGGAACCGCTCCGCCGCAGGCGACAGGTAGCGTCCTTCGATCCAGCCGATGCCGATCACCCGGCGGCACTCGGGCCAACGTACGCGCAGGAATGAAATGTTGGCGCGTTCGATTCCTTTCGTGTCGGGGATGACGGCAACGCCAAGCCCGGCCGCGACGAGCCCGGCGATCGTATGGACCTCGTCCCCTTCGAACCGGATATCGGGAGCGATTCCAGCCTCTTCGAACAGCTTGTCGGTAATTTTTCGCAGTCCGTAGCCTTTCTTGAACGAAATCAACGGCTCGCTGCGTATGTCCTCCAACAGAACGGATTCGGAAGCGGCGAGCGGGTGATTTTTCGGAACGATAACAAACAACTCTTCATTCCATAACGAGACCCATTGCATGTGCTTCGTTTCTTGCGGGGCAGCCATACAAAGGTCGATCGCCCCTGCCGATAGCTGATCCAGAAGGAACTGGGTGCTGTTTTGATGCAGCTGAAAATGAATCTGCGGGTAAGCCGAGCGAAAGGACCGGATGACATCCGGAATCGAGTGGACGCCGAGGGTATGAAGAAATCCCAAGGATACCTCCCCATGCTCCGGATGAATCAAATCCTCCAGCTCCCGCTTGCCCTCTTGATATTCGTTCATGATCCGGTTGACGCGGTTCAAAAACAGGCGTCCATACCGGTTGAGCACGATTGCGCGGCCGTTGCGCTCAAAGAGCGGGACGCCGAGTTCTTTCTCCAGCCGGGCAATCGAGCGACTTAAAGCCGGTTGGGTAATACATAACGTCTGCGCCGCCAAGGTCATATGCTGCAATCGGGCAACCGTATGAAAATACTCAAGCTGCTGCCATTCCATTCCGATCCCTCCGTCTCTTATTACACATACAACATCATTATAATAAAAACAATGCATTAGACAGCGCTTCTTGTCAATCCTATACTTGAATTGTCAATTCAACGGATGGAGGCGCCATAAGATGAACTATCTCGAACTCGGAAGCCCGGCGCATCGGAAGGCTTCGGTCAGCATGCTGCTGGGGAGCATCGTCACGTTTGCCATATTATACAGTCCGCAGCCGCTCATCCGTTTATTTTCGCAGCAGTATCAAGTTTCGCCGGCCACCGCCAGCGCTTCGATCTCGTTAACGACCATCGCCTTGGGGATGAGCTTGCTGTTTTTCACGGTCGTCTCCAATATCTGGGGTCGAAAAGGAATCATGAGCCTCTCGCTGCTGCTCACTTCGATATTCGCCATCGCTTCGGCCTTTATTCATGATTTTCAGGCTTTCCTCGTGTTCCGGTTTCTGGAGGGCATCAGCATCGCAGGCTTTCCGTCGATCGCCATGACTTATTTGAATGAGGAATTTTCTCCCCGGGCTATCGGGAGAGTAATCGGGGTCTATGTGGCGGGAACGGCCATAGGCGGTTTCATAGGCCGGATTATCATCGGAGGATTGACCGATCTCTTCAATTGGCAGTTCGCCATGCTCATGATGGGAATCGTCAGCTTGCTGCTCAGTTTGTGGTTCTGGTTCTATCTCCCGGCCTCCGGCAACTTTACCCCGAGCAAAACGTCCGTGCGGCAATGGCTTGCCGGGATGCGGGCCAGTCTGGCAGATAAAAATCTGCTATCCATGTTTATTACGGGCTTTCTGCTGATGGGCGGTTATATCTCGGTATTGAACTATATCGGTTACCCGCTTACGCAAGCACCGTATCATGTCAGCCAAACGATTTTCGGCTTTTTGTTCGTAGTCAATCTGGTAGGGACCTGGAGTTCGATCTGGTTCGGGAAGCTGGCGGACCGCTATTCCCGAAGACGGGTTATCGGCCTTGCGATCGCCATTTTTATTCTGGGCGCGCTGATGACGTTAAGCAGCCTTCTTGCCGTCAAGGTATTGGGGGTTGCGGTCGTCGCGTTCGGCTTTTTTGCCGGTCATTCGGTGGCGAGCGGCTGGGTAGGCATATTGGCGGTAAAAGATTTCAAAGCGCAGGCCTCTTCCTTTTACCTGCTGTTTTATTATGCGGGATCGAGCTTGGTCGGCTGGTCGGGCGGCTTCTTTCTGAACCGGTTCGGCTGGGACGGTCTGGTTTATTATACCTGCACCTTGCTGGCGGTCTCGATTCTGGTCTCATCGCGAGTGAAGCCGCAAGCAGAAAAGAGGGGGCTCTCCCCCTCTTGAACGATCCTACCATACAACAAGCTTAGCTTCCGCCGGCGTGCGGGTTTTCGGCTTGGGGACTTTATCGAAATACCCCATGTGCAGGATGCCGACGATCCGTTCGCCTTCGCGGACGCCCAGTCCGCTGCGAAACACAGGAGAATGAATAAAGTCAACCGTCGACCAGATCATCCCGAGCTTTTGCTCCCACCCGAGCAGCTGCATATTTTGCATCAGGCAGCAGACGGCGGCGAAATCTTCATCTCTTTTATGCTCGTTTTTATCTTCCGTCATGACGACAATCAGATTGGCCGGAATTTCGGCCAGCTTTTTTCGCATCACTTCTTTTAATTTGGACGGCAGCAGCTTAACCCGTTTCAAGTGGGCGGAGGCTTCAAGCGTAAGGGCGGCCAGCTTTTCCCTTCCCTCGGCGCTTCCCACATAAATAAACCGCCAAGGCTCCCGGAGGCCGTGATTGGGCGCCCATACCGCATCATTCAGCAACTGCAGAACCAGATCCTGGGGAACAGGGGTTTGGTTGAACGTCCGGATACTTCTTCTCTCCCTGATCGTTTGGGCGATGCTCATGGCGCCTGTCTCCTTTACTGTGCCGATGAGACAATCGGCATGTCAGATGTTATGGTTAACCGCTCAGAAATCCCATTCCAGCAAATCCTGCAACAGCTCCCGGGCAAAGGTCAATTGCTCCGGCGTATATTTATCCAATAAGTGCATAAACCGCTGTTCGATCTCGCGATGTACCCGGTCATGAATTTTGTACAGCTTCTGGCCTTTGGCCGTTAAGCGGAAATAAACTTCTTTCTTATTGTCATGAAGCTGCTGTTTTTTGATCAAATCCATGGCTAGCAGCTTTTGGGTAATCCGCGTGACGGAACCTTTCGTCAAATCGGTTTTCTCCGAAATCGTCGTCACGTTGATGGGCCCATGATCCCCAATACAGGCGATCAGGTGAACCTCGGACAGATTGAGATCCAACTTCTGGTCCAGCTCGAATTCCACCTTCCGCTTCTCTTCTCCGAATCGGACGGCAAATTTGCTGTCTCTCGTCTCCTGCTGCGTGATAAGTTCTAGGAAAAGCTTGAAAATCCACTGCTTGTTAAGCTCGGCTTTGGACATCGGTTTAGGGTCTCCTCTTCGCGCATCATCTCCTTCTTATTATACACCGATTGTTTCTCACAAAACAATCGTGTTTTACATAGGACGGCTTCCGCACCAGCGGGCAATTCCCCGCTTGACGGCTTCCAACGGCTGCGGCTCCGATCGGGGAACCGCCCACGCCATATATCCGTCCGGGCGAATCAGCGCCGTATGCACGTCTTCCCATTCGGCCTCCTTCCCGGCGGTCGAGGCGTGAACGACCCGGACATGCCCGTACTCCTCCCGAGGGACAACGTCGTTCAACTGGTCATCGGAAGCGAGATGGAGCAGGACGAAGCAGCCGGAGTGAAACAGTTCATAAGCATTCAGAACGGCACCGCTGTCCAGCCGCAGCTTCAATTCCGTAAAGCGGCGTCCGTTCAACGCGTGCGGCAACGCATCCTCATCCGGCGCATACCGGACAGCGAACGCCCCGATCCGGGCAGCTACCTCCTTATTCGCCTCGGGAATGCGAAGCAAGTCGGACAGCAGGCTGCGCAGTTCAATCATTCTCGGCGAAAATTCAAGTCCCATCAACAGTGTTTGCGCCTGAGTATTGCGAAGCAGCGCCGTATTCACGGGGAATCGTTCCGCATGGTAGCTGTCCAGAAGCCACGCGGGAGCCCGCCCCTTCAGTTCTGCCGCCAGCTTCCAGCCAAGGTTCACCGCTTCCTGCAGCCCTACGTTCAACCCCTGACCGCCGGCCGGGAAATGAATATGCGCCGCATCCCCCGCAAGAAAAATCCGTCCCTTCCGGTAACGCTTCGCTTGACGAGTCGCATTGCCGAAGCGGGACAACCAGTACGGCTCGGAAATGCCCAGATCGCTTCCGAGAATACGCACCAGCCCCGAACGCAGCTCCTCCAGCGTTACCGGCTCTTCCTTCGGCACCTTCATCCTCGTGGGATCGATCATCACAATCCGATGGAGCCGGTCCGTCACGGGGAGAATCATGACCAGCCCGTGCTCGGTGAAGCGGGTAAGCACTTTCGTTTCCGGAGGATACGCCAGAACGACGTCTCCGAGCATCGCGGTGAAGGTCGCGTCCGTACCTTCGAACGGGATGCCAGCCTGCTTGCGGACAAGGCTGCCTGCCCCGTCTGCGCCGACAACATACGCTGCGGTCAGTACGGCTTCCCCTTTCGGACCAACGGCAGTAATCTCCACGCCTTGCGCATCCTGGCGCACCGACACCACCTCCGTCTCCCGCCGAATTTCCACGCCGAGACTTTGCGCCCACGCTTCCAGCACTTTCTCGGTATCGTGCTGCGGAATATACAGCGTGTAGTTGGAGGCAGAATGAAATAACGAAAAATCCAATTTGGTATCCAGCGCCGCATAATGCCCTATCGGAAGCAGCTTTCCGATACTCACCAGCTTCGTTTTCAAGCCGCGCAAATCGAACAGCTCAAGCGAGCGGGGATGGAGATTCAGCGCCCGGGAATACGGCATCGTTTCCTTCAAGCGCTCAAGCAAGCATACCTTTACTCCGGCCAAAGCCAGCTCCCCGGCTAGCATCATGCCGACCGGACCTCCGCCGACAACGATCACTTCATAATCCATTCGTATCCTCTCCTTTTCTCCAATTACCGTTACGTTTTTTGTTTCACACAAAACAATATGGGTATTTTGTTTTGCGAGAAACAATATCATTATAGCAGTTTGGCAATTTTATACAACCCCGCTGCACTTTGTTTTTACAGGAATTCGGAGGTTGTAATGAAAAAGGGCCCTATCGGCCCTTTTCCGATTACTTATTACTTATTACTTATTACTTATTACTTATAACTTAACGCCGCCTCCTCAGCAGCCTTTCCCGACTTATTTTTGCACGGTGCGCGGCGATTCCTCCATATACGGCTGCAAGTAAATCTCCCTCACCTCGTGCCGGACCCAGCTCATTAGTGTCAGCACGATCAGCAGCACGCTAACGGCGGCAGCGAACAACCTGCGCCCGTCCTGCCTGACCAGGCGGACCAGCAGCCAGCATAAGCCGATAGCCAGCAGCACCGCGGTCGCGAGCAGCGCGGTATGGAACGCGGACCCGCCCATAAACGCATGGCGGACGCGTCCGTCCATACTAAGCAGGAGCAGCGGTCCTGCAAGCAGTTGGAGCAGCGTGAAGCCCGCCGCCATCGTTTTGCCGTAGCGCTTGGCCGCCTCCGTGACCGGTCCGGCCCCGTTCCGCTCGCGTCGTCTCCCCCATCCGTACAGGAACAGGCCGAGCATCGTAAAGCTCGCCGCCATAAAGTGAAGGTAGCGCTGCCAGATGGTCGGATACGCGAACAGCGAGCGCCAGAAGCCGCGCTCCGGGTCCCACAGCTCGGGATGGAGCATCGAGGTCACATTCGTGATGAACAGCAGCGGAACGAACAGCAAGATCAGCGTGCCGAATAAGCCGAAGCTAAGGTGCAGCGCCTTGCGCTTCTGCCAGCGCTCCCATGTGAATTTATAGACGTACAGCGCCAGAAATGCGACGGTCAGCAGCGGAATGAGCAGCAGCCACATTTTGCCGATCAGGATCGTCGACGGATAAAAAAACTGGGTGTAAATGGTGCTGATGATCAGCAGCGGTGCAATGCCGAGCACGACGGCGATGCTTTTGACAATCGATACGTGCGTCGCCATATGCTGCGCCAGACGGTCCGGAACCGCATCCTTGCGAACGATTCCTTTCAGCTCGTTGTACACCGCGGACACGGAGCCGGCTACCAGAATGTTAACGAAAATGATATGAAGAATAAATCCGACGACCATCAGCACTTCGAAAAAAGGCAGGTCGCCCGGAATGGCCAGTCCCAGATCGTTGGGCACCGGCGATTTGGCGGTCAAATAGGCGTTCACTCTGCACCGTTCCTCTCCGAAACCATCTTGTGAATATAGGCGGCCAGCGCCTTAACCTCCTCGTCCGTTCCCGCAAACGGCGGCATGACCGGACGAATATTGTGCATCTGTGGGATGAAAGACGCCAGCGCTTCCTCGCTCCAGCCCTTCGCCCTCTCCGTCATGACCCGGCTGCGCCGCGGACCGTCGATGCTGTGACAGGCGATGCACTGCATCCGGAACAGCTCTTCCCCGGCCTGGAGCTTGTTCGCCTCCGTCACCTCCCGGACCGGTGAAAGCGTCGCTTGCGCCAGCGCGCCGTCCTTGCGGAACCGCTCGACATCCGTTTTCAGCACGCCGTTCGCGTACATGTAATTGTAAATGACATACGGCTTTCGAATATTTTCCCGGACGATCTCGAATTCGGTAATCAGCAGCAGCGAGAAGGCCGCCGTGAATACAGTGAGCACCACCGGATACTTCGTTCGGCCATCCATCAGCATGACGCCGAGCACGAACATGAGCAGCAGGCCGAGCACGTTGATAAAGGCGAACGTGAAGTCGCTCATACCCGACGCCCAGACGACCAGCGTTTGCGCTTGATCGGGCAGCGTCTTTAAATACCACCACCCGGATGCGAGCATCAGCGGCACGGAAACGACGAGCCATTTGCCGTACAGCTTCAAGACGATGTGGCGGTCAAGCGGGTCTTTCACAAACCATCGGTTCAGCGGCGTCAGTACCGCAACCCCCAGCGTGATGGCGGCGAAGGTGCGGAACAGCGTCGAAGGCACCCAAGTCGTATTCAGGAACGCGCTCCAGAACGACAGCGTCTCGACCCAATCACCCGGATTGATCTGGGCGGCCAAAATGCCGGTAATGATCACCATCGTAAACCAGGACATGATGCACAAGGCAAGGCCGGTCCGCAAATGCAGCTTTTTCTTTTCTCCCTTCCAGCGGTCCCATGTGTAAAAATACGTCAGCAGCAAGACGACTTCCGATACGAACACCAGCCATTCCGTAAACCAAGCCCAATGAAAAATACGCAGCAGCGAGCCGATCGCATTGGGCAGTATAACGGTCGTTGTGAACCAAATGCCTACTCCCGTCATCGCTCCCGCCGTCGTCGTGATGATCAGAATCCACTTGCTCAGCCATCGGGCGTACGCCTCCAGCCTTTCGCTACCTCTTTTGAAAGCGGCATACTCAATAGAGACCATAAGAACAGACCCGCCAATAGCGACGGCATGATTGATCATGACGTGCAGCACCGCCATCATGCCGATCAGGTTGCCGTTGCCGACCCAACCGAAATCGATTGTCGGAAATTCCACCTTCCCGCACTCCCTTTCCGTAAAAAAAATAATCCTTGCCGCAAGCGACAAGAATTATTGTATAGAAGTCGTTTTCGTTCAAAATGACTCCTCAGGGCTAATATATTGATAAAAAAATGAACAAACACGTCATTTACTTTAAATAATAACGGGTATCTTCGATTTTCTTAGAATTTCTTGCAATTTCCGTACTTCTTTTCGCAATCTCTCGTTCTCTTCCTCCAGCCGCTGCGTTAACCTGCATTTCTCGCTCGTCTCCGTCTGCTCTTGCCTGCGCAGCCGCTCGATCTTGTCGCGCAGCTCAGGATGAGTATACAGAAACGGCTTGGACACGCCGGCCTCGATCGATACGGTATTGAAATTAATCTTCAGCTTTTCCTTCCTCAACCGTTCAATGGCCGATACGGCCTTGCGGTACGCCTCTACCGTCTTTTGCTCGCTGAATTTTTTAATCCCTTCGACATTTCTACGCTGCATAAGGCTGCCTCCCTGCATTCTGTTCTTTTCGCGTGACCTTGTCCTTATTATAACGAACGATAAAAGGCGAAAAATGACCCCTTTGAGTCAAATTTCCGCCTTTTTTATGAACAAACGGTGGATGACCGGCTTCAGCGTCCTTCCGTCCATTTGGGCTTGATCATGAGCGTATCGTAAATGCTCCTGCCCTGTACGACCGGAGATAGCTCCCATTCTTGCGACAAATCGCTTTCGAGCGGGTAATTGAAAATCGATTTCAACCCGTTGCCGTAGCGCAAAATGACGCTCGTATCCTGATGTACGGCCTGCCTCAAGTCCTCCAGAACTTCAAGCTTGTTTTTGACCAGAGACGCAATCATGACATGCGTGGCTTCTTTAGCAAACGACAGCTCCTTCAGACCATGGCCCGAAAATTGCACCTTATCGTGCAAGCCTGAGACTTTCGCTATTCTGCTTCCCAGATCGAGGGCTTCGGCATCGATATCCAGACACAGCACATCCGCCCTCGTCTCCTTCGCAATGGTCAGGGCCGTCAGCGGGAACGCACCCGCACCGACGAACAGCACCTTCGACGTACAGCCGATCCGAAAATGCCGAAGCTCGTCCTGGACCGTGTCCGACAAGATGGATAAATACCGACCCATGTCCGTCCGCCGCTCCAGCGTACGGATGGACTGATATTTCTCCATATCGCACAGCGCCCGCGCCGACGTCTCCCGCAACCGCTCGCCATGCTGTCTTACTTCTTCATGATCGCTCCATAAGAGCCACTGCCGTTCGTTCTCTTCGCTGATCATAAACCGGCAAAGATCGCCCAATTTGGTTTGAAGCAAGTCAAAGCCATCCGGGCATTGTCTGGACAAATCGGTTAATTGACGGATCTCGTATTCGAGTAGCTTCAAGGAAAGCAAAAAAGCATCCCTGTGCTTCAATAAGCTCCCTCCGTTTCTTGCTCCATTTCCAAGGAAACTGTGCGGCTTACTCAAATACGTATTTGGTTTTCTTGTCCCTTATGCCCGAATGCTGCGTCATCCGGCTTGCTCACGGCCAGCACAGTGTGCCCGTTCTCCCTACGGAGAGCGAACGTCCAGCCCCTCTTGGCCGCGCGGTCTTGGATGATTTTCAAGCCGTAGCCGTTCTTCTTCGACAGCGGATCGGATGCGAAGCCTTGGCCGTCGTCCGCAACCGTACACCTCCAGCCGCCGCCCGGTCCGCTGGCGTCCTTGCCTTGTATCCAGACATTTTCCGCCGCCGCATGCTTGAAGACGTTGATTAACGCCTCGCGCAGCGTAGCGTACAGCTCCACCTTTTCTTTCACGGTCATGCGCTCCTCGGACAGTCCCCACTCCAAGTGGACGGCAATGCCGGTATCTTTCCTGAAATCCGCGATCAGATGCTGGACGGACTCCATCCACGGCTGTGCTTGCGGCACGGCCGGATATCGCAGGCCGTCGATGGCCTGGCGGACATAGTCGTTCACTTCGTGCACGGTTTTCCGCAGGCTTTGATACAGGTCGCCCAGTGGAACCGCATGGCTTTGCTCCATTCGGTCCACGCGGACCGATAACAGAAATAACGATTGGGCGATGCCGTCATGAAGCTCCGAGGCCACTCTTTCCCGCTCCTCCAAAGCCGCCTTCGCGGCCCGCTCCTGCTGCAGCTGCTCCTGCAACTGCTCCATTAGCGCGAACAGCTTCCGAAGCAGCGTCATCGTGACGAGGTAAACGAGCAAAGGCGCCAGCCAATTGCCCAAATCCATCGAAATATAAGGAAGCAAAAACGCATGCCGGGTATATTCCCATATCCCGATCGTTAGCGTAGGAATGATCAAGATCAAACTCTTCAAATGCTTATACAATGAGAAAAATCCTCCCGGTATGAACTCGGCGTCGGCAAAACCACGCTCCTTCATCTAAACATAAATGAAGTACCCATGCCTATGACTCGCCGGGGCTATCTTTTCGATCAAAAAACGTCTGCAAAAAAAAATAATCCCTGCCGCCTTTCGACAAGGATTATGGTATAGATATAGCCGGATCAGCGCTTCTTCGCCAGGATCGTGAAGGACGCAGCCGCCGCATGCGCGTTCATTCCGGCGTCCGTTCCGACCGGAAAGCTTCCAGCAAGCCACACTTCGGGGGCATAGGGCAACGTCGTCGAGCCGAGACGCCCCTCGGCTTCCAGCGTCTCCAAGGTATCGTCCCGCTTCAGATCGGACACGCCCCGGTCAAGCCCGCTTGGAAGCACGGTGCTCCACGGCTTGCTGCCGCCTTCGTTTTCCACGAGACCGACCACCTCGAAGCCCTCCGACTCCAGCAGCAGCACAAGCTCCTTCGGCGTCATCAGGGCCAACTCCCGTTCCACCCGGTATCTCGGCTGCTCCAAGCCTTGTACAAAAGTTTCGTAGGTGGCGGTTAGCCGATAAATTTGACGCCGTAGCGACGTTTCCCCTTCCACATGCTTGTAGACGATTTTGTCCTTCGGTAGCACTTTGCGCTGCACCGTCTTCCAGCTCGCTTGCACGGGCGGCAGCAGCAGCTCCACGGCAAGCAGCCCTTGAGGAACCAGATGCTTTCGGATCTTCCCAAGCACGGTCCGGTGCTCACTCATCCGGGTCACATGCTGGATAATTCCCTCGGGGCACAGAACATGCGTGAACGTCCCCGCAAGCTCCAGTTCCAGCATGTCCTGCTCCACCAGCTCCAGCGTGTCCGCGCGGTCCTTAAGCACGCGCTGGCGCTTCGTTTCCGCGAGCTTCAGCATGTCCGGACTCCGGTCCACGCCGCATACCCGGATGCCGTGCTGCGCTAGCTCCACCGCGATCCGGCCGGTGCCGGTGCCCAGCTCCAGCACGCTGGGCGGCTCGGAGAAGCCGGCGGCGGTGCCCATGATCCAGTCGCGGGCAAAGACGACGCCGGCTTTCCCGGCGAACTGGTCGTACAGCTCCGCTTCCAGCCCCGCATACGGCGCGTTGGCCCGAGGCTCGTGCCGCACGCCCTGGAGGCCGCACCGCGAGCAGACCGTTCCCGCCAAAGCCCCGATCGCCACGCCCGCCGGCACGCCGTTGCGGCAATCGCCGAACCACTCGTCATAAATATAATGGCAAAATGAACATTCCGTTGTGGTCAACGCCGCTCCTCCTGACGTTTTTTAATTAAATTTTTCGGGATAAAAACCCGTCGCCATTTTTTCCAAAGCCGTCGTGTTTCTTACCCCTTCGAACACATCGGAAAGCGGCATAATAACGAACTTGTTGTTCTTGATGGCCGTTACGTTCGCCAAGGCCGGAAGGCTTTGCAGAAACTTAATCTTCTCCGCGGCCGACGGCTTGTCGTAGTCGAAAATCAGAATAACCTCCGGATCGCGCTTGACGACTTCCTCCCAGCTGACCTTCGCCCAGCCTTTTTCGACATCGTCGAATATATTTTTGCCGCCCGCAAGCTGGATCAACTCAGTCGACAACGACTTGCCCGCCGTATAAGCCGTGTCCTGTCCGCTGTCAAAAGCAAATACCCGCAGCGGCTTCTCGGGCTTCCCGACCTTCAATTGAATCTCCTTCACTTTCGCTTTCATCGACTCGACGAGCGCGTCGGCTTTGGCCTGCACGTTGAATATCCGCCCGATATTCGAAATATCCTCGTACACGTCCTCCAGCGTGCCGAACGGCACGTACGTCCCTTTGGACACATAGGCCTCGATTCCTTTTTCCTTCAACGCTTCGACGGTGCCGACGCCTTTTTCGGCAAAAGCGCTTTTCCGGCCGTAGACAAAATCCGGCTCCGCACCGAGCAGCACTTCCAGCGAAGGATATTTGTCGGCCAACACCGGAATGGCGGTGTACTTCTCCTTCAATTCCGGGAGAATCTCGTCGTCCATATATGCGGTGCCGACCATCGACTTCTCTAGGCCGAGCGACAGCATAATTTCCGTCGTATGTTGGTTTAAGCTGACGGCCCGCTTGGGCGCTTCCTTGAAGGTGAGCGTGCGGCCCATATTTTCTATCGTCACGGGACTGTAGGCTGCCGTCTTGGGCGTACCGTTCTGCGGGGTGTCCCCGCTTGCCGCCGGGCTTTTCGACGTCGTTTGACCGCAAGCGGCCAAGAGAAGCAACGAACAGACGAACAGTAAGGATGATATTGTATTGGCTAAGATGCGTTTCATGAAATTAAAGCTCCTTTTTGCTTCAAATGAAGTTGTAGCGATTCTGGAAAATACGTAATGCTGAGCTTCCGGGTCACCGGATGCACGGCCAGCTGCGCGCTCACGCCGAACACCTGGCGCAGCAGCTCCGCTGACATCACTTCTTCGGGCGTGCCCGAAGCGTACACTTTGCCCTCATTCATCACAATGAGTCGGTCGCAGAAATAACAGGCCATGTTCAGATCGTGCAGCGCGGATAAGGCGGTCATCCGGAGCGTTTTGACCAAGTCCATCATTTGCAGCTGGTACCGGATGTCCAAGTGGTTCGTCGGCTCGTCCATGATCAAAAATTGCGACTGCTGCGCCAGCGCCCGAGCGATCAGCACGCGCTGCTTCTCCCCTCCAGACAGGCTGGAGAAGCTCCGCCGCGCATACGTTTCCATCCCCACGCGCTCCAGCGCTTCGCCGACCAAGGCGTCGTCTTCCCGTGTGTCTGCGGCGAACATCCGTTTGTGCGGATGGCGTCCCATGAGCACGATATCCCGCACCGTAAAATCAAACGCGGACGACGTCTCTTGACTGACGACGGCCATCCGCTGCGCCGTTTCCTTATGGGTCAGCTCGGACAGCTGCTGCCCGTCCAAGGAGATCCACCCCGCTTGAGGCTTTAGCACGCGGTAGATATTTTTGAGCAGCGTCGATTTGCCGCTTCCGTTCGGGCCGATAATGCCGACGAATTCGCCCGGCTGAATCCGCAGGTCCACGTCTTGAATGATTGGCACTCCCTTCACACCGTAGGAGAGCCCTTGAACCTCCACCTTCATCTTCTTGGTCCCCCTCTAGAACGAGTATGCGCTGCGGCGCAGCAGCCAAATGAAAAACGGTCCGCCACACAGCGCGGTCACGATCCCGACCGGAAGCTCCTCCGGCGCAATGATGAGCCTCGCAAACACGTCGGCCCAGATCATGAACGACGCTCCCAGCAATACGCTAACCGGTAAAACGCGGCGGTGATCCGAACCGACCATCAGCCGAACCAAGTGCGGGATCATTAAGCCGATAAACCCGATGGCTCCGCTCACGGCAACGATCACCCCTGTCAGCAAGGAGGTCAGAATCACCAGGACTTTACGGAAGCGGTCCATGTTCACCCCCAAGGTCACGGCCGTCTCTTCCCCCATGAGCAGCGCGTTCAGCGAACGGTATTGGAGCAGCAGATACAACGTACCGGCAACGACAATACAGGACGGAAACGTCAAGTAGCTCCATTTGGCCCCGGTCAGGCTTCCCATCATCCAGAACATCGCCGAGCGGATGCCTTCTTCCTTGGGAGCCATCGTGACGATGAAGCTGGTCAAGGCCGACAGCATCATGGATACCGCAATACCGGCGAGCAACAAGCGGGTATTGGACAGCGCGCCTCCAACACGGGCCAGCATGTACACCAGAACAATGGCAATGAGCGAACCGATAAAAGCCGACACGGATAAAGCATACTGCCCGAACAACTGGAAAGCGCCGAACAAAATGACGAGCGTCGCGGCAGCGGATGCCCCCGAGGACACGCCCAGAATATACGGGTCGGACAGCGGATTGCGGGTCAATGCCTGAATCGCGGTGCCCACCACAGCCAGTCCGCCTCCAACGACGGCGCCAAGCAGCACCCGCGGGAAACGGATATCCCAGACGATGTTGCCCTGCGCTTTGGACCAATCGGGCTCTAGCCACCGGTCTAATCCAGGAATATGCGAGAAGGCAATCTTCCAGACGGTCGACGGCTCGATGCGAACCGGTCCCAGCATGACTGCAAGTGTAATCGAACCGAGCAAAATTCCGAACAACCCCAACAGCACCAAGGGGAAACGTCCTTCGGCTACGGCCCGGTCCGCTGGCGCAGACCTCTCTTGTATGATGCTGCTCATCGGACTCCCCCTCTTTTTCTATGTACAAGCAAAAAGGAGCATCTCCAACCACGCTCAGCGGTTAGAAATGCTCCTCCATAAGAGATGACGACCCGATGAACCCATCAAGGTCTCGAATTAGCTCCAGCATCCTAACACCTCCCCATTCTCCGCAGGTTATAGCAGTGTTGTCAAAACAGGCAGGTCTCCTGACTCAGGGGTTCTCCTTCGGCGTCTTCCCGGAAATAAGCTCCAGTGACGTTGTGCCAAAAAATAGCCGGACTTTCCGGCTCCCATAACAGTGGCGGGACCGCGACGGATTTGCACCGTACTTCCCTTTTAAGCTTCAGCCGAGCGCTGAAGCACCTGTTTCCACCTATTCGGTTGTCCACAGTAAGTCTATAGCAGTCTGGAAGCCAATGTCAACTGAAATTATTCATGCAGAGACAACCGTGACGCCCTGTTCTTGCAAGTTTTCGACGATCGCTTGAAATAACGGCCGGTTTCCTATCATATTGCCACAGGATAGGATGCTCTGCCTTTCTCCCAAATGTCCAGCTCTTCGCTCGTCATCACATAGGGTAAGTTGAAGCTACCTATATAAACTAGTCTATGGATGGATTCTTTGCTTGATGCAATATATTTTTTTAATTCGTCGCAGAATACAAAATCGATAAAAGAACGGTATACGGTGGGCTATCTCCATCGGATCGCTTTGATCATCTAGCAGTGTGAATTTAAAATGCGCCCGGGCTTCCTCCATCGGACCTTCAAGTTTTACGATCCGGATTTTTTAAAATAAGTTCAGCGCCTTGGTCCAATATAGATATCGCAAATACGGGTACCCTCTCCAACATTCCCACACTTTCATTACTCTTCATTTAGCCATGCTTCGTAACCATGGGGCATTAGCTTCCCTATTACTAAGTCTAGACTCTCCTGCCCAGGCCGATTTGTCGTTACCGATCGATGGACATCATTATGAGCTGCAGCGCTATCTTTACCGGTAACTATAACAATGACCTCGGCTAAATTTCTATCCGTCAGATGTTCGTACAATAAGGCGAGCAGCGGATAGTATTCCTCTTCTCCAATGCCTGCCGGGAACGCTTTACTTAACATGTTACAAGTCCTTTCCAAATGGTCCGGTATTGGATCGCTCATGTTAATTCCTCCTGAGAAGATGATGCCAAGCCGGGAAAATTTTCCTCTGAAACGATTCCAGCGGAGGACCTGTCTGCACTTCTCGTTATTGTCATAAAAACAAACTCTTTTCCCGTAAAACAGTTCCTTGGCACCGATACTCTCTCCAACATTCTATCAGTTCTTGGACACACAATAAAATATTCCAACAAAAAAATAACCACAGTACGGCTTTTTTCCGTATTGTGGCTTCGATGAGATTCCATATTTTACAATTATCCTTTTTGCGAAAGCAGCCAATCCTCATAACAGGGACTGCAAAGGACTTCGAGACGTTCTTCAATGCCGCTGTCGTCATAGATCGTAATGCTGTGTGCAGTTTCGGTGTTTTTTTCGCAATAATAGCATTGGTGGGACATGGAATAATATTTTCCTCCTTGTAGTATTCAGATGTTAAGCCGCTGCGGCCACTTTCATGCGGGGACGGGCTGCTTTAAACCATTGCAGGCAAAAAACATGCCGTTTGCCGCTAAGGCAAATACAAGCACAGTCGCGCGGTAAAAGAAGCTCTTCCGATGCGGCACCGGGTCAACATAGATCATGGACACCGTAAATAAATAAACCCGCCAAAAAAACATGGACATGCATTAGGAGATGTATAATCAAACTTTGATGCCAGCATTCCAAGCAGCAAATGCCCGGTCATATGAGCCGCAAAATCCGTAAGAGCCCGTTGAGCCAATGGTCCGATCACAGCCATAGCCGCCATGCCAACACCAAATAAACCAGCATACATAGCGGTAAAACGGCCATGGCTTGAAGCGACGTCCAACTGCGATGGCTGCATAAACATAAAGAACGAAAACCACTACGGCCAACATCGCCAGTCCAAGCTCGACAAAACCCCTCATCTCGTAATGAAACGACTCATGATTCATTCGGTGACATCCTTCCAAGCTTGACCTTTTCGAACGAACGAGGAACATACTTCCGGCCAAGATCATGGTTATGGCGGTAAAGTTCCATATCAGGTCGTAGACGATGACATTCTCGACATAGCGGATTTGGTGGATTCGCATGAGCTTGTGCTGGATCGTTCCGTCATACAACTGGAAAGCGCCGCTACCACGAAAGACCCCACCCCAAACCTTTGGAGATGCAGGGCGTTTCGTCGGAGAAGATCGGCAAACATAAACAGCCCGCCGATCGTTGCAAACCAACTAAAAGCGTGAAACAAACCATCCGAGACCAAGCCGATGCCGGTTGTAGATTTATCGTAGAAATGGTGCCAATGCAGCAATTGATGAAATACGACTTCATCGATAAAAGCTACCAAGACCAGTCAGAACAGACAGCCTGCCCCTACATTACGCCCAAAATGGGATTGTGTGTCTTTCGGTTTTATCGTTTGACTAGCCATAAATTCGCCAATTAGCCGGTAACCTTTTTTCTTTCCCGGTCGATTGCCAAAAATCGGTGATACACCGCTTCACCGACCCCGAGAAACAGCGTGAGGAAGATGAGCCCGCCGATACTCAAATCCCATTTCAGCAAGGAAGCGACGACCCAAAAATATACAAAGGCCAGTACCGCATCAACAAGCGTTGCGACTGTATTGTTGCTTATCCTCAGCACATACTGGTCCCCCACCAAATAAGCTATCACGCTAAGGACAACGGAAGCTATGGTCGCTTCCCAGAACGTTGCCTTTGTCAGCCAAAGGAGGATCGTAACGGCAATCGCTCCATTAAGCAAAAGCTTGAAAAGAATTTTCACAACAAAGCCCCTTTTTTTAGGATGGTAACTTTAATGTGCTCATTATTTTCTTTACAAATTCATGGAGTGAGTTTGAACGGAAAAAGGCATCTCGTCAATGAGATGCCTTACACAACCTCCCTTATTTTAATCAAAAATATATTCGGCTCATTGTCAAAGGCATGGGTATAGATCATCTTGATATTTCGATCATAAAGATCGCTCTCTCAGGAACGATTAAAAATATCTATATACTCACCCGTTATCAATACATAACTTCACTATCAATATCAATATAGGCCAAGGATACGGAAACTTCTATTAATTTCTTTGGAACATGATTCAAAAAATTCATCTGTGGGCATTTCAAATTGTATGTGATGTGCCTTAGTCGTCCCCGTACGTATGAACGCAGTGCGCTCCGGTGGGTTGGGCCGTCATGACACCAATGGAAGCTGTACCCTTTGCGGCCCGTATTCTTGAGCTAGAAATCCATTTTTTTGGGAGCGACTGGTTTAACAAACTGTTCCATTTTCTCAATCTCTAACTTTTATCTCTCTCATGTAGCGAGTTACTGCAAAACAATTTTCCAAATCTTCATCCCCTAAGGACCAATATAAAATTGTATTCATATGGGTTTTATCATCCTTTTCAAGAAAATTTTTTATTCTGTTCCATATTAAAGGACTGAAATTTTTTTCATTAAGATAATCATTAAATGAGGCTATAATTATCACCATAAGTGCAAATTTTCCTTCAATATTAAGTAGAGTATTTTCATAAAATGCAAGAAATTCTTCTATACGAGATGCGTTTGCTACAATGTACTCCCAATCTTGACAAAATTCATCAGGTTCTGGCAAACCTAACTTTTCTATGAGAAAATCTCTTGCCGATTTGGTAACATATTTCGGATTATTTTTCATAACTCCTCCATTATTTTGGCTTAGTTCTTGGATACTTACTATTATATTAGGTAAGAGTTGTCGACCCCCCCCTTCTTTTTTACAACCATATAGCTCGGGCAAAGAACAGCGTCCTTTTACATTAAACGGAAAATCCATAGATTTCATGCAGTTGACCGAGGAACAACGGTTCCTCCGGTTGCCCTTCCTGAGCTGCATACAGGCCGATAGGGTCGCGGTAGCTGCCTTGCCGCACCAAAGCTTGGCTCTTCCTCGCTCATGATGCCCCCGAGCTGCATTCGGGCATGAGCTCCGGGAAACCGCGTCATTTTTATTTCTTCAAGCCGCAGCTTTCCGTACGACCATTTCAGCATAAGATCCTGTACGGTCAGGCCCGACAGTCGATCCGATTCGTTGTATGAAACATAAAGCTTATTCACTAAAGTTTCATTAATCCGGAATCATGGAAGATGAATTTTATTTAAGGTCAGTAAAATAAACGTGTAACTTGTTGAGGTGTTTAAAAAAAATCTGGAAAATATTCATACGCCATTTAAGTATATTTTTATTTAAATGATGGGTTTCTCATCGAGTAACCTCGCTGAAGAAAAAAACCTTGAGTGACGGAAACCACTCAAGGAGATTGCAAATTTAATATAAGAATTCATACTTGTTTGTTTCTTTATTAAAAGTAACATCAATTGGGGGGACCTCAAAACCAAATGCTATGGAAGCCCATTCGATCATAGCAACTACTAAACCCTCTTCTTGAAAATCACACGGTGCTATATTTATAGAGTGGATGACAATTATTGTATTTTTTTCATACTTTGAATTACTCAGAATTTGGCCGCTTACTTTCTTCAGCCCTTCTATCAAATAAATAACATCTTCGTCAAAAATGGTATCTTCACCGACTATTTGCTTATTAGCAAAAACCAATTTTAACCCATCACACACTTCTATTATGCCATCTTGTTCATTGTAATTTGATATTGAAGTATACTTGGCAATTATTTTGATGTAAATTCCCCATGTAGATTTGAAAACTCTGTAGGTGTGCTCAACTAGACTCAAAAAAACACCGCCTATCCTCATGAAATATTAAATATTTCATAATAGACTTATCAAAAAAGTTCTCTTT
>NZ_BSDJ01000003.1 GCF_027925525.1 Paenibacillus tyrphae
AAGCGCGGCGAACCTCAACCGGGTCTGTACCTCTACGGGCAATATGGACAAGCATATTGCCTTCTTCAATCGTTAACTCGCGAACAAACAACGTCATAATAACCCCTCCGAATCGTAGTTGATAAGGTTATTTACCCGTTTTTCCAACTACGATTTCAGATGGGGCACTAGCTCCCAAAGTCGCGTTATGTTTACTTGAAAACCCTAGCAACGAAACGGAAGACTCTTTGCAACGACTTTATTACTTTACACAAGCGGGTAATGATTCTAGCTTAAGATTAGAACTGTATAACGTCATTGTGAAATATTCGAGAAAGCATGGCGTTATGAACTATATTGCGAAAGGGTTATTACAGAAGTATTTGATCGAAAGAGCAGATTTCAAACGTATTGACCAATCCTTCCAACAAGGACTAGAAATAGCGCATTATACTGACTTCTTAACTAACGAAGAAAACGTAATCTATCACTTTAGGATGGCTTTACATGCTTATGCTACAAAAAAATATAGGGAATGCATTGAATTTGCTGAAAATGGACTAGTGCTAGAAAGAATGCAATCGGAATTAAAGGCGAGAGTACATTTATCTCTGATCCATTCTTATTCGGCTTTGAAAAACTACGATAAAGTTGAAGAGTTATTAGACATTTTTGAAAAATACGAGTACGATTTTGTTTACGAGGCGGCTAATATTACACGGGCAATAACCAAAGCAAGAAAAGGGGAATATGATATTGCAATCCCTCAACTCGAATATCACCTTGAAAAATGTAGTCAGCAGAATCGGTTACATATCGTTGACGAGCTTTTGGAGATTTATTTAAAGATAGATAATTTAGATGCGTGTTCGAAACTTTTAGAAAGAGAGAATGAAATAATGAGTACGTGTCCTGATAGCCCTAATGCTTGCAGAGCGAAAGGGAAGTATTATCGACACAAAGGACATTATCAGTTAACTATTGGTCTAATTGATGAGGGAGTGAAGAGTTTCGCCCGTAGTCTGCAATATTTGAATAAGATTAATGCTTTTGAAGAAAAGGATGCTTGCATGTGTGAGTTTTTTTATTGTTTAACCAAAAATTCAATAATACTTAATAAGGAGTTTATGGATATAATTTATATTATGGCATATAATGTAAATGAATAAGCGTCAAGGAGGGAAAAGTTTATGAAGAAAGCAATTCTTTTTTCCATTGTTCTATTTTTATCTTTGAGTGGTAGTTTTTACAATACCCCAACTTACCCCATAGAAAAGCAAACTCAAATTATGATGTATAGTGATATAGATCCGGGATATTAATTTCTTTATGTTGTATTTGCTGAGTCGATAAATAGATAGAACAAATGAACAGGCATATTTGCCTGTTTTTTTATTTTTAAAAGCAAAATGTTTCTCATTTCTTGGATTAAATGGAAAATAAGAAAGATGATTTAGACTTATATTATGAAAAATATTTTTAGGAGGAGGAGCGGTGAATAGTCTAGTAGCAGATTGCAGCGACGAAATATTACATCACGCAATGAAAGCCATCCTACAGGAAATGGACAGGGCTGTGCAACAAGGCGAAAGCTTAACGAGTGAATCGATGGTTCGATTGAGTCAACAATTAGATACATACGTGTTAATTGCTCAAATTCGAAAAATGCGGTGCGCAAGCTAGAAATCGTTATGGTATGAGGTGTGTTTATGCAAGAGGATCGAAGAACTGGAATTGTTAGAGTGGTGGACAATTTAGGTAGAATCGTAATTCCTATGGAGCTCAGGCGTATGTTGAATCTGAATCCCGACGTGAAGACAGAGTATTTTTGCGATGACAAGAGAAAGGCGATTATGGTTTATAGATATCAATGCAATGAATGTTTGTTTTGCTCAGGTAAGGAACAAACCATTTACTTCAAAAAATTTTATATTTGTATGCCCTGCATTCAAAGCCTTCCGGCGCTTCAAGTGTTCTTAGCGCGGGTAGAACGTGAACGAGTCAACGAGAAAAAAAAGATAAAAAAAATTACCAAAAGAAGAAAAGAACTATTGGATCGACTGCATAAAGCGATGAAGGAAAATCCGGAAGCTTCGCAGAGAAAACTGGCCGAAATCTTAGGAGTTTCACAATCATGGGTTAGTCAATTGATTAGGAACCAACCTATAGATGGGTCGGGTGTCGGGTGCTAAACCCCATATAAAAGGAGTCCTGGATGTCGGTCCGGGGCTCCTATTATTTTCTCGAAAAATATGAGATTTTTTCTCTTATTTGGACAATATTGCATAAACCGCAATTATAAGCGTTCATTAATTTTGATCAGCATTTCCTTTAAGGTTCGCTTCTCCTCTGCGGTAAGGGCTTGAACGATTTCGTCCTCCACGCTTTGGAAGGAGTCATTAAAGGCTTCAATCAATTCAACGGCTTTGGGCAAAACATATATATTTTTTTGCCGTTCATTATTGGCAGGGATCTTACGCTCGATAAATCCTCTTTTCTCAAGGCCCTGAAGCATGCTTGTAATACTGGCTCCTCGCACGTGAAACCGATCGGCAAGGTCCTTTTGAATAATATTTTTATCTTGGTTTTCGTAGATATAGTCGATTATTTTTCCTTGCTGAGCGTTTAAACCCAACTCTTTTATGCTCTCGTCCGCTCTTTTCTTTAACTTAAGGCCGATAATCTGAAACAAATCCAGATAAGGCGTATCCTTACGGGGCTTCATGATCGTACCTCCTCAAATTATTAGAAGGCTAACTGTCGGTAAATAGACTATACAGAAAACTAGCATAAACGTCAATAAAAACTTAGTTTATTGACAGTTAGTATTCTAACAATTATACTCCTAAATAAAACAATGCCGCGCTAAGGAGGAAAAAGAAAATGAAGAATGGTACTCAATACTCTCCGTTAGAAAAAGTGACTGCAATTACGAATGCGCGTATTTTCGATGGAGAAAAAGTGATCGAGGCAAGGAGTGTTGTCATCAAAGGGGGAACCATTATTGCGGTGGGCGGCGACCTTCCGGCGAATGCAACTGTCATCGATGCTGAGAATGCAACATTATTGCCCGGCTTGATTGATGCGCATGTCCACACTTCCATCGGTGGATTACGAGATGCATTACATTTCGGCGTGACGACAGAACTCGAAATGAACGGTGATTTTACGGAAAGAGGGCGCACGATCCAATTGAAAAATGTGGACGACGTCGCCGATGTCCGTTCTGCAGGCACGGCAATCACCGCTCCGGGTGGTCATCCGGATGAATTGCTGCCAGATGGGGATGAGATTCCGGAATTCGTGTTAAAGGAATTGGAGAAGTTATCGAAGGAAGACCGGGAAGCTATGCTAGCCGCTTACGCCCACGATCACGAAGAAGTGCCGCAAGTAACGACGGTGGAAGAAGCGATCAAACATGTGCATACCCAGGTGGAGAATGGTGCCGACTATATAAAAATCATGATTGAAGAAGGAACAGTCATGGGTGCCCCTGGTCTGCCTGTTTTAAGCGACGAGATTCTAAAAGCAGCCGTGGAAGAAGCCCATAAGTTCGATAAAGTCGTTATCGCCCACGTCTTGACCGCTCATTCTTCGCAAACCGCCATCGATCTTGGAGTGGACGGATTGGGCCACCTGTTTATCGACAGGCCCGATTACACGTCGGAGTTAGTGCAATCCATCGTCGATTCTGGCGCGTTTGTTACACCGTGCTTGGTGTTGAACGCATCCATTCTTGGGAACCCAGCATCGGAATTGGCGAATGACCCGCGTGTTTATTCCAAACTAAGTCCGGAATGGATCGATATTTTGAACTCTAGCTTCAATACTTTCCCGCAAGGGAAAATGGAAAATAGCTTTAAAAATGTGATGGATCTTCATAGGGCCGGAGTGGATATTCTGGTCGGGACGGATGTCGCCCCCGTTCCCGTTCCGAACCTTGGCGGCCTTGCTCATGGAGCCAGCGTACATCATGAATTGCAATTGCTGGTTACGGCCGGGTTCACTCCAATAGAAGCGCTTCAGTCGGCTACCTCGAAACCGGCCCGTCGGTTCGGTCTTCATGATCGTGGCCGTATTGCCGAAGGTGCGCGCGCTGACCTAGTACTGGTCAATGGCGATCCGACAACCAATATCTCGGATACCCTATCCATTAAGGCCGTATGGTTCAAAGGTGTGCAAAAACTAAGTTAATCATTTTTACTAAACGTCCAACGATTGACATTCCGCCGCACCGTCCTTATAATTTGGTTGGTTGACCAACTAATAAAAAGGCGGGATTGGATGAGCACACAGGAGAAAAGACAACGATTAATCGACGCGGCTTATAAAGTATTTGTCAAAAAAGGGTACCTCAACGCATCGATCAAAGATATTGCAAGCGAGGCCGGGATGACGTCGGGGCTGGTTCATTATTATTTTAAAAATAAAGAGGAGTTGCTGCTTTCCGTACAGGAAGAGATCCAGCAGCGCTACCACAAGCAATATAACGGGCAGCCGGATGATGCCGCAACCCCCGAAGCTGTGCTGCTCGAAATCAAATCCAGAGCGGAAGACCATCCCGACTGGTACCGCTGGCGGTATGAGCTGTATTCGCTGGGGATGAAAAGCGAGAGCGGCCATCTGGAACGGGAAGTCGCGTCGATTCTCAAGAGCGGGAGGGAGAGCCTTTCCGCGCCGCTGCAGCACTTGATGGGCGATTCCGCTAACGCCTCCGCCCTTGCAAGTATCCTATTGGCCTGCTTCGACGGACTGGCGCTCCAGAAAATCGTCGACGACGAGTTTGACCTTGACCGGTCGTATCGATTGTTGATCGAGCTTCTTGGGCTTTATGTAAGCAAGTCTGAAGAGGAGAGCAGATGAAAAGGATAGTCATCAGTCTCCTCCTCTTTCTGTTCGCGGCACCTTCTCTTTCTCTAGCCGCCGAAGAGCGCGATCGTGATACGGCCCGACAAATCGACGCATTGATGAACGAAGCGCTGGCGAAATATCATATTCCCGGGACTTCGCTGGCGGTCGTGCATCGCGGGCAGACCGTCTATCAAGAAAGCTGGGGGACCATGAGCGACGGATCGGGTGTCACGGCAGACACGACTTTTCTGATCGGCTCGGTCAGCAAGCCGCTGACGGCTCTTGCCATGATGATGTTGGCGGAGGAAGGCAAGCTCAAGCTGGATGAACCGATCGAGACGTACCTCCCTTGGTTCACGTATCAAACAGATAGCGGCAAATCGATAACGGTGCGCCATCTATTGGAGCAAACGAGCGGGATCGGCGCTTATGACGGCATGAAGGTGACGGACCGGGAAGACCGCGATCGGGAAAAGGGGATTGCGCAAGCGGCTGCTGAGCTGAGCGGGGTCAAGTTGAGCCGTACTCCGGGCGAGGCCTATGAGTATAATTCGGCGAACTATTTGCTTTTGGGAGCTATTGTTGAGGCGGTATCGGGCCAGTCATTCTCTGCATTTATGGATACCCGAATCTTTTCGCCGCTTGGCATGAACCATACTTCTGCCGATTATGAAAGCGCGGTTAGCAAAGGATTCGTGCCGGGCTATCGTTCATGGTTCGGCAAACTGGTGAAAGGCGACGGGCTGTATGACCCATCGGGAGCGCCTTACGGGTATATGTCGTCAAGCGCAGCCGATCTGGGTAAATTCATCAAGTTCATGCTATACGGCGGGGAATTAGTAACGGAACAAGGTCTGAAGCAATTGCGCACGCCGCCGGAATCGAACAGACGCTATGGTCTGGGCTGGCACTTCCCGAGATCGGGGGAGAAGTATCCTTATCATACAGGGGCAACGCCGGAATACCGCTCGGAGCTGTTTATTATGCCTGAGCAAGATCTGGGCGCTGTTCTTTTGCTGAATAAATACCACGAGTTAGAGGCTGTCTCGTATTTAAGCATCATGGAGGGAATCCGGTCCATCATGAAGGGTGAGAAGCCACAATTGGCGGAAATGAACGCCAGCACGCAGTGGGTGACGCTCGGGGTTGTCATATTGCTCGTTATGGTATGCGTACTGATTTTAATCCGTCTACAGCGAAAAAGCGCAATAAATAAACCATTGTGGGTGTCTGTGGGGGGTCTCTCTCTGATCCTTGCCGCCGCGCTTATTCCATTGTTCACCTATAGTATGGGCATCTCGTGGAGAACGGTGGGCCTTTTCCTTCCGGACATCGCATTTCTCATGCAATGTCTCATTGCGGTATTGGCCGTCCATGGTCTGTTAGCCATTATCTTCGTTGCAGCGAAACGAAACGTAAGTTAAGAGCATGAAAACACCTGGTGCGGGCCCGCATGCTAGGTGTTTATTCCCTGTTCTCTTGATGTTCGGTAATCGTACTTAACTTAGTAAATTCATCATCAATAAAATTCGTTAATTCAATGAATTGAATCTGTTCATCGATTTGCGCTAATACTGTTGAAGCTTCCCCCAACTGTTGGACAAGGTTATGATATACGTTAATTTGAAGCTTGCTCTCTGTGAGTTCAATATTGTCCAATTGTTTTTCCAAAGACAAGGGAATCCCTGCTGCAGAACCTATGCTTTGACTTAAAATTGGCTGATTCGGCTGTTCATTAGCAATAAACGGAATATTGCTGGGAACCTGACGATAAGAAAAAGGCTGCGTAACAGGTTGCACGTTGGTTTTAGCTTTAGCATCGATCTTAGGCGTAACAGGTTGCACGTTGGTTTTAACTTTAGCATCGATCTTAGGCGTAACAGGTTGCACGTTGGTTTTAACTTTGGCATCGGCCTTAGGCGTAACAGGTTGCACGTTGGTTTTAGCTTTAGCATCGACCTTAGGCGTAACAGGCTGCACGTTGGTTTTAGCTTTGGCGTCGACCTTCGGCGCAGCAGGCTGCACGATGCTATTAGCTTTAGCATCGACCTTAGGCGTAACAGGTTGCAGGTTGGTTTTAGCTTTGGCATCGACCTTAGGCGTAGCAGTCTGCACGTTGGTTTTAGCTTTAGCATCGACTTTGGGCGTAGCAGTCTGCACGATGCTATTAGCTTTAGCCTCGGCCTTAGGTGTAACAGGTTGCACGTTGGTTTTAGCTTTAGCATCAATCTTAGGCGTAACAGGTTGTACGTTGGTTTTAGCTTTAGCATCGACCTTAGGCGTAACAGGTTGCACGTTGCTTTTAGCTTTGGCGTCGATCTTAGGCGTTACGGGTTGCACGGTGGTTTTAGCTTTAGCATCGACTTTAGGCGTTACAGCCTGCACGCTGCTTTTTTCCTTATCTTCCCGTATATCAGGCACAACTTGAAGGTGGCTTCTTTTTTTATCCGGCTCATTTTTACTACGAGCAATGCTTTTTGCTTCGAATGGGTGAAGCTCCTGAGCCGCTTCTATATTCGCCGCTTCCTTCAAGTGATGAGGATGTTCCCTATGCGTATGTTCCTCGTGATCGGCTAATTGCTTGGCGAAGCCTCTCAAGAAAATAATGCCTATGACAACAGCAATCATGATAAAGATAAAAGCTGTAATTAACATCCCTTCATTTCCCCTTCGTATTCGACGTTCTCTAAAAAAGAGGGTTACGCCGCAACGCAACCCGCATAAGTGCAGAAGGAATGATTAGTGAGTTTGGTTCATACTGAAGCTGCTTTGGTTGAAGCTTTGTTGATTCATTTGATTCTGTTGATTTTGTTGATTTTGCTGATTCATTTGATTCGCTTGCTGCTGAGATTGTTGGATCAGCTGCTGCATTTGGCTCAGCATTTGGAACGATTGAACGGTTTGGTTCGCTTGGTTCAACGTTTGGTTGGCTTGCTGAATGGATTGTTGAAGCTGTTGAATGGCTTGCTTTTGCTGGCTTTGCACTTGTTGGTTGAATTGGTTCATTTGGTTGACAAGCTGACCAATCTGCTGCTGATTTTGATTGGAGCTCGTCGAAGCGGAGCTTTGGGAAGAAGGGTTTTGAACTTGGGTTAAAATCTTTTGGATCTGGTTAAGCTGGTTTTCCAGCGGAGTCAACTCACTAGCCACTTCAGCCTTCACCTTATCCGCGATTTGTTCTTGAGTTACGGCTTCTTTTTTGGTAGTCATTCGAAATCAGGCCTCCTTAGGAATAAGTGTTGTTCAAAGAACACAACCGTATTGTGCCTTTGTCCGGAACTCTCTATCCTCCCGGGAGGCTTTGTTTATAATGGGAAACGTCGCACCGCAAATCAAAAGGGCCTGTCCGAAGGTCTAAGCAGACCTTTCGGGCAGCGCCCTTTGCGCGTTTCTTAATCTGTATCGTTCGACCACTTCAGCACATCGAACAATTTGAACACCAGGCTGAGCAGAATCGCCACGACCGTAGCAAGAGCCATGCCCTTCAGCTCAAGATGCCCCCACTTGAACGCAGCCCCGCTTAGACCGACGACCAGTACGACCGTAGTCAGGATCAAATTCGCAGGCTTGGAATAGTCCACCTTCGTCTCGACCAGCATGCGGATGCCGGATGCGGCAATGACGCCGAACAGCAGCAGCGAAACGCCACCCATCACCGCGACGGGAATGGTTTGGATCAGCGCCGACAGCTTGCCGACGAAGGAAAGGACGATAGCCATGACCGCAGCCAGTCCGACGATCCAAACGGAATAGACGCGACTGATCGCCATGACGCCGATATTTTCCCCATACGTCGTATTGGGGGTGGAGCCTACCGCCGCGGAGATCACGGTGGAGACGCCGTTGCCAAGCAATGATCGGCTGAGTCCCGGGTCCTTGGACAGATCTTTGCCGACAATGTTGCCGGTCACAATCAGGTGGCCGATGTGCTCGGCGATGACCACCAGCGCGGCAGGGGCAATAATGGCGATGCTCGTCCAATCCCATGCCGGTGTATAGAAGGTAGGCAGCGTCAGCCAGTTGGCTGCGGTGATCGCCTCTTGTACATGTACAAGCCCGAGCACACTGGACAGCACATAGCCGACGACGATGGCGATCAGGATCGGAATGATTTTAAAAATTCCGCGGAACAGCACCGATCCGAGCACGCCGACCAGCATCGTGACCACGGAGACCGTAACGGTCGTGGTATCCGGGGACCAACCGGCGGGCGCTCCGTCCGGAGCGATGAAGCCGGCCATCTTGGAGGCCGTCGGAACGAGCTCGAGCCCGATCACCGCGACGATCGCCCCCATGGAAGCCGGAGGGAATACGACATCGATCCAGGCCGTTCCCACATAACGGATCAGCAGGGCGACGACGGTGAAGATGACACCGACCACCAGAAAGCCGCCGATCGCGGCGTTATAACCTTTTTCTCCCAGGACGACGAAAACGGGCGATAGAAAGGCGAAGCTGGAGCCGAGATAAGCGGGAATTTTCCCCTTGGTAATGAAGAGGTACAGCAAGGTTCCGATACCGTTCATCAACAGGATCGTGGCTGGGTCGACCTTGAACAGAATGGGCACAAGAACCGTCGATCCGAACATGGCAAATAGATGCTGCAGCCCAAGCGGCAAGCTTTTCCAGAAGGGCGGTCTCTCATGAACTTGGATGATACGTGACATTGAAGTTCCCCTTTTGATCGTTTGAATTATTGTTATCTACCGTATTATAGTGCATGCAAAGAGGCATGAAAAGACGAATTTGCACGATCGCGACTTTGTTGAGAGACAGACATGTTGACCAAATGGTCAGCATATAATACAATGTTACTAACCAATTGGTCAGCAACGTTGAAGGGAAGTGAAGCATCTGCCTTTACAGCTGTACGAACGGGAAAAAATCCTCGAGGCCTGTTTGTCTGTTTTTGCGCGCTATGGGTTCAAAAACACTTCGACGGAGATGCTGGCGGAAGCCGCCGGTATTTCCAAGGCTTTGATCTTTCATCATTTCACCAGCAAAAAGAAGCTGTATCTCGGCTTACTGGAGCATTGCTTCGAGAAGGTCAGGACGGCGATGCGATTTGACGCCGTTTCGGAGTATGACGATTTTTTTGAAGCGATAGACAGATTTAGCCGCATCAAGCTCGACTACTTCCGCAAGCATCCCGATGAATTGAAATTGGTGTATGAGGCTTTTTATTCACCGCCGAATGAATTAAAACAGGATATTGAGGGAAAGTATGGTCAAGCGATTGCGGAGAGGAATCAAGCGTTAGAGAAGTTATTTAAAGCGGTTCCCCTTCGGGAAGGGGTGGACCGGAAGCAGGCGTTCGAGCTGATTACGATGACAACGAAGCATTTCGAAAATAAGTTTTCTTCGGCGTTCTCGGATATCGGTGTGATGGATGACGAGGCGGCCGACCGCCTGTTCGATGAGATGAACCGGTTTTTCAGCATGATCCGGCATGGAATTGCAAAGTAGAGGAAAGGGGTAAGTGATATGGAAAAAATCACTGGCGGCGATTTTGCCTCACCCGAGACGATGCGTGATTTCATTGTGTTCTATAAGCGGCTCACCGGGCAGCAAGAGCCTCTCTACCGCCTTGATGACTTTTTCGGGATGGGAGGAGCATGGCTTGCTTTCCGGCACGAGGATGTCGTTGCGATCCTGAAGGACCCCCGGTTTATCAAAGATATCCGGAAGCTCGCACCGCCGCAGGATCAAGGGGAGCCCGGCCAGAAGTACGCAGCTGTGAGTAGGTTAAGGCAATGGTTCAAGCAGATGCCGAATATGCTGACGGTCGATCCGCCGGACCATACCCGCTTGCGCAGGCTGGCATCCAAAGCCTTCACGCCTCATACGATCGAGGGCCTGCGTCCCCGGATTCAGCAGATTGCCGACGAACTGCTCGATGCCGTGCAGGAGCGGGGAAGGATGGACCTGATTACGGATTTTGCCTATCCGCTTCCCATCACAGTCATTTCCGAGATGCTGGGAATTCCCGCTGCCGATCGGGACCAGTTCCGCGAGTGGACACGTAAGCTCTTGAATGCTTCCCTGGACCCGAAACAAGAGGATACCGTCAGTGAAGTTCTGGATAGGTTTGTTGAATATATCAAAACATTGCTGGCCGAAAAGCGCGCACATCCCGGCAATGACGTAACAAGCGGCCTGGTCCAAGCTCATGATGAAGGAGATCAATTAAGCGAGAACGAGCTTCTATCGACCATTTGGCTGCTCATTGTCGCCGGGCATGAAACGACGGTCAATCTGATCGGTAACGGCATCGTGGCCTTGCTGCAGCATCCCGAACAAATGCGCTTGCTTCGCAGCGATCCTTCCCTGCTCCCCTCCGCGGTTGAGGAACTGCTGCGCTATGCGGGCCCCGTCATGATTGCCAGCCGCTTTGCGAGCGAGGATGTCACCGTGCACGGCAAGGAAATTCGCAAAGGGGAGATGGTTCTGGTCTCGCTGGCGGGTGCTAATGTGGACCCGCATCATTTTTCCAATCCGGAGGCATTGGATATTACGCGGGAAGAGAACGAGCATCTCGCCTTCGGCAAGGGCATCCATCTCTGCTTGGGAGCACCGCTGGCGCGTCTGGAAGGGCAGATCGCTTTCGGCACGCTGCTGCGGCGGCTGCCTCATCTGCGCTTGGCCGTCGCGCCGGAGCAGTTGACGTATAACCGCAGCACATTGCGCTCTCTTACGAACCTGCCGGTGCTGTTCTAGGCAAGAGCAGTTTGTAGGGGAATTACTACGACAATGAACCAGGGGCGCCGCTATAGGCGCCCCTTAACGTGTAGTCCCTATTTAGCTGGCTTGAAGCTGGCGCCACATGGTCACCATGTCGATCCAACCGCGGTGCTCGGCAATTTTGCCGTCGACGACGCGATATTGGCGGTACAGCGTGACATCGATGGAATTGCCCGTAGGGGCGGTTCCAAAGAACGTCCCGGTATGCGTGCCTTTCACGGTCATTCGGACCAGGACCTTCTCCCCTTGGGCGATCATCTCTTCCACGGTGTAGCGCTTATCGGGAAAAGCCTCCAGTATTTTGCCGGCAAATCGCTTCAGCCCTTCTTTGGATTCATAAGCGAGCTCTTGATAATTGTCCGATAAAAACCGGTCCGTACATTCCATGTCGCTTTCATTCCAGAACGCCTCGATAAACGCCGTAACGGTTTCGATATTTTTCTGCTCCATCGTTTGCATCATTCAACATCTCCTTCCTTTCGTTTTAATTGGCTTGAAGCTGGGGCAGCAGCGTTCCGGTATCGAACCACCCGCGATGCTCTACAATCTGGCCGTCGACGACGCGAAATTCACGGAACTGCGTAATTTTCACCGATCGGCCCGTAGGTGCTTTGCCGGCAAACGTGCCTTGATGTGTGCCTGTGATTGCAATTCTGGCCGTGACTTTCTCCCCTTGAGCCAGAATTTCGTCCACCGCATAGTGCCGGTCCGCAAAGGCCTCGCCGAGCTGCTTCGCAAAAAATTGGTCCGTGCGATCCAGCTCGCTTCGATTCTCAACAGTTTCGATAAACGCCGTAACGATTTCGACATTTTTCTGTTCCACCGTTTTCATGGCAAACCAACTCCTTTGTTGTTTGATTATATGGCGGCTTCGACTCCCGCCGTGAGCTTCCGGGTGAGGTCTACGAATTTCCCGACCGCGCTTTCGACCCTTCCCCGCATTCCCTCGTCTGACGGATGACCGTCCGAATCAAAGCTGTGGAACCCGGCTCCGATGGAAATCCACTCGGGACTGTTAACGCCGTGCAAATTGCGTACAATACTCTGGAGATGAAGCAGCGAGCTGACCCCCATCGGACCGCCGGCGGCGCTTACGGAAAGCACCGGCTTCCCGGCAACCAGACCGCCATGCAAGTAGTCCAGGGCGTTCTTCAACACTCCCGATATGGAGCCGTGGTATTCCGGGGTCGCGAGGATGAGCCCCTCGGCGTCCGCGATCACTTCTGCCAACCGCTGGACATTCGGATGGATCGCTTGGGCATCGGGGGAATACAGCGGCAAGGGCAGCTCTCGCAAATCAACAAACGTGACCGATATATTTTGGGCGTTCAACAGACTCTCGATGGACCGAAGAATAGAGGTACTCGTAGCGCCTTCGCGGTTACTGCCGGCAATCAGGGTAATTTTCATATCAAACATCACCTTTCACTCTGATTTGATGGTTGCAAACCGATTGGTTTGTGATAACATGTGACTATATTGTCACCCTTATAATATGTGACCATTAGGTAACGTGTCAAGGGGTAAAAATAAAATCCTGCAGCATGCTGTCCCAGAAGGAGGTGTTCTTATTGGAAAATGAAATCTTTAAGGCATTGGCCGATCCCAGCCGGCGCACGCTCCTGGATCTGCTTCACGCCTCCGACGGGCGGACGCTGAACGATCTCTGCACCCCTCTGCAAATGTCGAGATTCGGCGTCATGAAGCATCTGAACATTTTGGAGGAAGCCGGTCTCATTACGACCCGCAAAGTCGGCCGGGAAAAGCTGCATTATTTGAATGCCGTGCCGATTCGGCAAATCTACGACCGGTGGGTGAGCAAATACGCCGAGCCTTGGGCCATCGAACTAACATCTCTGAAAAACGAACTGGAGCGTGAAACGACTATGGAGAACAAACCCCGGCATGTTAACCGGATTGCTATTAAAGCGACACCCGAACAAATCTGGCAAGCCCTTACCGATCCGGCCAAAACCTCGAAATTTTGGTTCAATTGCTCGATCCGATCCGATTGGGAGGTCGGCTCTCCCTTCGAATTGTGGAACCCGCAAGGGAAGAAGCAAGTCGAAGGCACCATTCTCGACTTGAACCGTCCGCACAGGCTGACGGTGAGCTGGAAGTTTCTTTCGTTTCCCCATACGGCCGGCGATTCCCCGTCGCGCATGACATGGGAAATCGATCCGCATGCCGAGCTGCAGGGGGTAACTCTCGTAACGGTCGTGCACGATGAATTCGAGCAGGCTTTACCTACCGCCGCCATTCTTGAAAATGGTGTGCCGATTGTGCTCTCGGGCATGAAGACATTCCTTGAAACCGGGGCAACCCTCGCCGGGGATTAACAGCAGGCGGGTGGGGTATCCGCTGGAGAAAACAAAAGAAGAAGGAGTAAAAATCGCACGGATTTTTACTCCTTCTTCTTCCAAACAAATTAATGCTGGTTCTTCACGACTTCTTGCCCGCGAACGTTCCAAGTCAGGGCAAAGAGCACGGCTGCAATCGCGCACGAACCGACCAGCAGCGTAAATCCTGCATTCCATCCGGAGGCACTGACGATTACGCCCATCAAAGCGTTCGCCGTTACCGTACCTCCCAGGTAACCGAACAAACCGGTAAGTCCGGCTGCCGTCCCGGCGGCTTTCTTCGGAACGAAATCCAGCGCCTGCAGACCGACCAACATCACCGGACCGTAGATCAGGAAGCCGATCGCGATCAGGCAAAGCATGTCGACCGTCGGATTGCCCGGCGGATTAAACCAGTACACCAGAACCGCGATCAATACCCCGATCATAAATACGACGCCTGCCGGTCCGCGGCGGCCTTTAAACATTTTATCCGAAATCCAGCCGCAGAGCAGCGTTCCCGGGATTCCCGCCCATTCGTACAAGAAGTAAGCCCAGCTGGACTTGTTCATGTTGAAGCCTTTTTCTTCGCTCAGATACGTCGGCGCCCAGTCCAACACGCCATACCGGACAAAGTAAACGAAGATGTTCGCAAACGCAATTGCCCAAACCCACTTATTGTTCAACACATACTTGAAAAGAATTTCTTTGGTCGAAAGCTCGGTTTCGAACGTTTTCTTCGTAGCGCTCGGATAATCGTTACGGTATTCCTCGATCGACGGCAATCCGACCGATTGCGGCGTATCGCGGATTAAAAAGTAAGAGACAATCGCGAAAACAATGGCTGCCAAAGCAGGCAAAATAAAGACGCCTTCATACCCCGATTGGGAGAAACCGGACATTCCTGCGAAAATCGCAACGCCTGCAACGGCAAGCGGCGCCATGACGCCTCCGCCAACGTTGTGGGCCACGTTCCAAATGGCGGTTTTGTTTCCCCGTTCATTCAAGCTGAACCAGTGAACAAGAACCCGGCCGGACGGCGGCCATCCCATCCCTTGGAACCATCCGTTTAAGAAAAGCATAATAAACATGATGGCAACGGACGAGGTGAAGAAAGGAACGACCCCCATCAGCAAACTGACGACCCCGGAAAGGATCAGGCCCGCCGGTAAAAACATTCTGGCATTGCTTCGGTCGGAAATGGTCGCCATCACAAATTTACTGATGCCGTAAGCAATCGAAATGGCCGATAACGCAAAGCCGAGCTCCGCTTTGGAGAAACCTTGCGCGGTTAAGTAGGGCATGGCCAGCGAGAAGTTTTTGCGAAGCAAATAGTACGCTGCGTAACCAATGAAGATACCGAGAAAAACCTGGAGTCTGAGCTTCTTATACTCAGAATCGATTTTGTTGTCTGGTAACCTGTCGATCGGCGGAGCAGGTTTGAAGAGATTAAACATCGTTGTCCTCCTTGATGTAATTGATAACAACGGAAACCATGAAAAAAAACCCATACTTTAATAACACTTTCTTTAACGAAAGTGCCACAAAGTATGAGTCTCAGCGTCTCCATCATCGTTTTTTACTTGTAGGCAATATTTTAGTATTCGATGTAAACGTTGTCAATAAGTTTTTTTTATAAATTGTCCTTGGAGGGGAGAAGCAGTGGAACAGGTTGGAAAAAAATGAGGCCTGAAGTCCACATGGAAAAAATTCAATTTTACTCGGAAGGTTTGCAAATAGGAGAAGACTATGACAGTATAAGTCTATCTAATACGAACGAATGGAGCTATAGAAATATGTCTAATTTGCCAAGTTGCCCGAAATGTAATTCAGCGTACACTTACGAAGACGGAAGCCTTCTGATTTGCCCGGAATGTGCTCATGAATGGAAGTTAGAAGCAGAAGCGGAAAATCGCGAAGACCACAAGATTGTCAAAGACGCGAATGGAAATGTTTTGAATGATGGCGATACGGTAACGGTCATCAAGGACCTGAAAGTTAAAGGAAGCTCATCGGTCTTGAAAATGGGAACAAAAGTAAAAAATATCCGTTTGGTCGACGGAGATCACGATATTGATTGCAAAATCGACGGCTTTGGAGCGATGAAATTAAAATCGGAATTTGTAAAAAAAATCTAGTGCGGTTTATAGGAAACCGGCGGATTTATATTCGGAGGCCCTCTGTTGCGGAGGGCTTTTTTGTCGTAAAAAACAATGATCGTTTTGTCATACACAGACAGATCCACCGGGTAAATGATAAGATGGAAGAAGGGTAAAAGATTACTTTTATGTCAGGAAGGAAAAGAAAAAACTTGAGATTCCTATCCCGTTCTGTCCAGCGCTTTCGTCGATTGCAATGGAAGCTGACCTTATTTTATATTCTCACAACGATGGTTGTTCTGATCGTGCTCGAAATGGCGGGTATTCTGATCATGTTTGGCATAGCCAAATATAATGTCAGACAAACGCTTGCCTACGAAGTGGGAGTGGTGGCGCAGAACGTAGGCTCCAACTTCACGGGGCCCTTCATCAACCGGAATCGGCTGAATGAAGCTCTGAGGGATTGGCGCCTGGAAAACGGCACCGAATTTCAGGGGTTTTCTGCCGTGGTCGATCCCGAAGGGCAACTGATCGCCGTAGCAGGAGAGGATTGGGCCGAGGCGGGCGGATTCGGGGCAGGGCTGCCCGCAATCGTGCAGAGGCACATTCGGACGGCTCTGGCTTTGGAGCCCGGCTCGATTCCCCTCATGAATACGTCTACCTACGAGGAAAAGGGCACCATCTATATTGTGGCTCCGATTGTCAATGCGAAGGAGATCAAGGGGGCCTTGGTGGTGAAAGCCGGACAGGTCCGGACGTCTGCGAACAATTTGTGGGAGTTTATACCGAAAGCCTTTCAATTTTTCGGCTTCAGCATCATTGCCTTTTTTATAGGCGCGGCGATTGTCGGTCTCGCCTTCGGAATCGTGACGTCGAGAAGTCTTGTTCGGCGGTTGCGAAGGATTCTGACGTCGGCCGACCGATGGAGTCAAGGCGATTTCACGACCTTTGTTGACGATCCCTCCGGCGACGAGTTAGGGCGGCTGGCGCAACGGCTTAACCAGATGGCGAAGCAGCTTCAGCATCTGCTCCGGACGCGGCAGGACCTTGCGGCGCTGGACGAGCGCAACCGGCTCGCCAGAGAGCTGCACGATAGTGTGAAGCAGCAGATGTTTGCCGTCTCGATCTGGGTGAATACGGCCAAAACCTTGATCGGCCAGGATGAGCATGCGGCTCGTTCGCATCTGGTCGAGGCGGAAAAATTGATACGCCAAACGCAGCAGGAGCTGCGTGCGCTCATTCATCAGCTTCGTCCGGTTGCTCTGGAGGGCAAGAATCTGGCGCATGCCTTGGAGGATTATGTGAAGGTCTGGCAAGAGCAGACGGGGATTGCCGCAGAGGTGGAGGCGCCCGGCGGCCAACAGGTGTCTCCGCTTATTGAAGAAGCCTTCTTTCGTATCACCCAAGAGGCGCTGGCCAATATTGCCCGCCACAGCCAGGCGAGCGTGATGAAGCTCTCTCTGGCATGCGGCGAGACGGTGACGCTCTCCATCCATGACAATGGCTGCGGATTCGATGTCCGTCTCGCAGACCGGCAGGGCGTCGGTCTGTCCTCCATGCGCGAGCGCGTTCAGGCGTTAGGCGGCCATATCGATATCCGCAGCGAGAAGGGACACGGCACGACAATTGTCGTCCGCTGCAAGCAAACGGAGCTTCAAGCGGTGTAAAAGAACAAGATTACTTTTTTCGAATGGAGCGGGCAACATGACAAAGACGGAACCGATCACAATTCTGATTGTCGACGATCACTCGATTGTGCGTCAGGGCTTGTGCGCATTGTTCAAAATTCAGCCGGATTGCCGGGTCGTAGGCGAAGCCGATGCGGGAGAGAGCGCCGTCCGCTTGGCCGCCGAGCTTGTGCCCGACGTCATTCTCATGGATCTGGTGATGCCCGGGATGGATGGCGTAGAAGCTACGAGGCAGGTCAAGCAAGTCAGCCCCCGTTCTCAGGTGATTGTGCTGACCTCTTATCATGACGACGAGCATATCTTTCCGGCTTTGCGCGCCGGAGCGCTCTCCTATGTGCTCAAGGATATTGAACCGGAACAACTGGTCGAAACCGTGCGCAGAGCCGTACATGGCGAGTCGATGATGCATCCGCGCGTGGCTGCGCGGGTTGTTCAGGAGATACGCGATACGCAACGGGCGGATGACAGCCCGTTCGCCGAATTGAGCGACCGGGAGCTCGAAGTGCTGCGCTTGATCGCGGGCGGGCTGACGAACGCGGAGATTGCGGAGCGCCTGATCATCAGCGAGAAGACGGTGAAAGGCCACGTCAGCAATATTTTAAGCAAGCTGCATATGCTGGACCGTACCAAAGCAGCCGTTTTCGCTTGGCAGCAGGGACTTATGCGTCCGGACGACGAGTAAAAGCAGCTTTTTTCATTCATTTTCCTCAGCATGCACCTATTCATTCCAATGCCGGCTCCCCTTAACAGGGGAGCCGGTTCTGTTTACAACGGACCTCTGGTCGGGGGGATAAACAGATCTGCAGACGCGTCCCATTTCCGCTTGGCTGCCCTATGATTAAGGAGGAACAGGTCATATTTTCCATATTACGGAAGGGTCCGCTGTGGATGGCCGTTCGCGATTCGATTCTTAGAAATAGGGAGTTGTTCTTGATGGATACCGTGAAAAATTCTCTGCTGCAAACAACCGGCAATCCGTCCTCGCAGGTCGGACAGTGGCCATCCTGGATCGGCTATGCTGCGGCAGCTTGGTCTTTGGTTTACGGGCTGCTTGGCTTGTACTGGGCTTTAGGGGGCAGCGGCTTTCCCTTCGGCGAAGGGGATTCCCAGCCCAATATGTCGTTCTTAGGCAGCTTGCAAGCGAAGAGCGGAGCACCGTGGATAGCCGTTCTTGGTTTCGTCGGCGCGATATTGGCAGCAGCGATGACGCGGCTGACAGGGAAGGGCATTCTGCGCGCGGCCGTTCTGGCTTTCGCTTGTGCCGCTTCGGCTATCCTGTTGATCGCCATTCCGGACGCCAGAGTCATCATGGCCGTCGGGTATGCGCCTATATGTCTGCTCGGCGCTCCCTTCGGTTGGCCACCGGTCAATTATTTGGAGAAAGCTTTCCCTTGGGAAGTGATCAACCAGTTCATCTGCATGGCCGGCGGGTTCTTGTGGGTCGGCACGGCCCTCGCTTATTATCGCCGATCCCGGCAAGCTTGCGGGAGCTGCGGCCGGACGGGCAGCAGCGCCACTGCGGGCTGGACAACACCCGAAGCTGCGGCGCGTTGGGGGAGATGGGCCGTCTACGTAGCATTTGTCTTACCGTTCGGCTATGCCGGGATGCGGTGGGCGTGGGCTTTTGGCATCCCTCTCGGAATTGACCGGGAGCTGCTTCAGGAGCTTCACACCAACGGTCTATGGCTGGCCGGCGCGGGCTTGGCTACGGTAGCGGCCGGCGGCTCGGTGTTTACCTTGGGGCTCATCCAACGCTGGGGCGAGATCTTCCCGCGTTGGACGCTGGGACTGTCCGGCAAACGGGTCCCCCCGGCGCTTGCGATTGTCCCCGCCTCCTTTATCACCGTCGTGGTGATGACCGGCGGGCTGACGGTCATCCACATGAATTGGTCTGCTTTTCTCAGCGGCGCTTTTATGACGAATCCGATGATGTGGTGGCCGGTTTGGGGGATCTCGCTGGGAGCGGCTACGCTCGCCTATTATTACCGCAGGCGCGGGCAGTGCTCGGTGTGCGGCCGTGAATAATCGCTTCGAACGAGGAGGAGGATCGGTATGGATAGGGTATCGCCCCGCCCAACTGCGCGGTAGAGCGCGACCATGACCATATCAAATGTTAATAAAATCTTTATCTTTACCTTACTTCTTTTTAAACGTTATTCTTTATCCTTACAGAATGAAAGCGTAAGGAGGAAACGTAGATGAAGAAGTGGGTTTTTTTGCTTGTCATGCTTTTGCCGCTGGGGTGTGAAGCCATTCAACAGGAGCCGCAAGCCGTAAACGTGGAATACAGCAAGGCGGTCGACCAAGCTCAGGAGGCGGCTCCCCAAAAGAAGGCTCCAACGAAGACTCAAACAAAGAATCAAACAAAGGCTCAAACGATAAAAGTAACCAAAAACCAGATTTACCAAGGGAATCTGCTGCTGGTTAACAAGCAGTATCCGGTGCATGAAGAGGGCGTTACGGCCGATGTGGTCAACCTGTTTCGGGATAAGGAGCTGTCCCAGGGATACGTGGTGCTCGATAAGACGATCCGGCTGTCGAAAGGCGTGGCGCAAAAATTTCAAACGATGGTCAATGCCGCCTCCAAAGAAGGGGTGAGTGCTTTTATGATCAGCAGCGGCTACCGGGACAACAAAGAACAAAGCCAGCTGTATAAAAGTATGGGCGCCGATTATGCGCTGCCTGCGGGCTACAGTGAGCATAACTTAGGCTTATCCCTTGATATCGGATCGACACAAACGGAGATGAACCGCGCCCCGGAAGGAAAATGGCTGCAAAAAAACGCTTGGGCTTACGGATTTATTTTGCGCTATCCCAAGGACAAGACGGAGATCACGGGCATTCAATACGAGCCTTGGCATTTTCGCTATGTCGGCTTGCCGCATAGTGTGATCATGCAGGAGAAAAACTTTACATTGGAGCAATATTTGGATTACCTGAAGGAACAAGAGACGGTTTCGACGACGATAGAGGGCAAATCCTACGAAGTCTCGTATTATCCCGTGTCTGGCAATACATCGATTCCGGTGCCGGTCGGTCGCAACTATGAACTATCGGGAAACAATATGGATGGCGTCATTGTAACCTTGCTTCCTTGACTGGAAGTTCTGGTACAATGGAATGGTTAACTCTATGCAGAGGGTGAATGCGATGAAGCGGATCACGATTTTGATCGCGGATGACGAGATGGCGATTGCCGATTTGATCGGACTGCATCTAACCAAAGAAGGCTACCATGTGATTAAAGCGGCGGATGGGCAGGAGGCCATTCAAGCCGTTCAGACGCATTCGATCGATCTGGCGATTTTGGATATTATGATGCCCAAAGTGGATGGTTACGAAGTGACCCGGCAAATCCGGGAAACGAATCATATGCCGATCATTTTCCTGAGCGCGAAAACGTCCGACATGGATAAAATCGCAGGCTTGGTGAGGGGCGCGGACGATTATATGACCAAGCCGTTCAACCCGATGGAGCTGATCGCCCGCGTGAACGCCCAACTGCGGCGTTCCAGACTGCTCAGCCAATCGTCGGAGGAGAACAAGCCCGTGCTGGAAGCGGGAGGCTTGGCCATTTATCCCGATCAGCGTACGGTTACCTTATATAGCGAACCGGTCGATCTCACGCCGAAAGAATTCGATATCCTGTATCTGCTGGCCAGCTATCCGAAGAAAGTGTTCAGCGCGGAAAATATTTTTCAGCAGGTGTGGGGCGAAGATTACTATGAAGGCGGCAATACGGTGATGGTGCACATCCGGAAGCTGAGGAAAAAATTACAAGAGGATGAACGTAAACATAAGCTGATCAAAACGGTATGGGGGGTGGGATATACATTCAATGGCTAGCATGATGCGCAGCTTCCGGTCCAGAATGATCCTGCTGCTCGGTTTAAGCATGCTGTTCGCGGGCACCATTACGTATTTGTTCTATAAACTCCTTCAGTTTTATTACCGAACGTTCGTGAAGTTTCAGGATCCGCTGGCTTACGTGCGCATGTTCATCAACATTGTCGGAGATATTAACTTCTTTTTGCTGTTTTTCATCCCGCTTGCGACGTTGTTTTTCTTTGTCCTCACCAAGCCCTACGCCACTTATTTCAATGAAATTTCCAAGGGGATTCATCATCTGGCCAACGGCGATTTCAAGCAGCGCGTTCATATTTCCTCCCGCGACGAGTTCGAGGACATTGCGACGGACATCAATCTGGCGAGCGAAAAGCTGCAGCAGGCCGTCGAAAGAGGAGACTTTGCAGAAAGCAGCAAGGATCAGCTCGTCCTGAATTTGGCGCATGATTTGCGCACGCCGTTGACTTCGGTGATCGGCTATTTGGATTTTATTCTGAAGGACGAGCAGTTGACCAAGGAGCAGGTCAGACAGTATGCGGATATTGCTTTTCAAAAATCGCAGCGTCTGGAGAAGCTGGTCGACGAGCTGTTCGAAATTACGAGAATGAACTACGGCATGCTGGCCTTCGAGAAACAAACCATCGATCTCAGCGAGCTGTTGGTTCAGTTGAACGAAGAGCTGTACCCTGCCTTCGAGAAGCATCAATTGACGGCCCGGCTGCAGGTGGCTCCCGGTTTATCGGTATTGGGCGATGGAGACCTGCTGGCGCGCGTCTTCGAGAATTTGCTGACCAATGCCATCCGTTACGGAAAAGACGGCCGGTTCGTGGATATGAACGCTTATTCCGAAGCGGAAGCGGTCGTGGTGCAGGTGATCAATTACGGAGTCCCGATCCAGCCCGATGAGCTGCCGCACATCTTCGATATGTTCTATACCGGCGACAAGGCGCGCACGTATCAAGAGGGAAGCACGGGTCTCGGCCTCTATATCACGAAGAACATTGTGATGCAGCATGACGGAACGGTGACCGCCCATAGCAGCACGAACCGCACCATCTTTGAAGTGCGTCTGCCGCAAACAAATTAAGAAAAACTTTAAGATTGCCCTACTTCTTTTTAAACAGTATTTCCTATCCTAGGAGTGAAGGATAGGACAGAGCTGGGGATGAAGAAGCGGGGTTTTTTTGTTATCACGCACAGAAAGCGGGAGTGATCCGATGAATTACAACGGCCAAACGGCGGCGATTGCCGATTCATGCTGAAGCCAGGAATGAAACGCTGGACCCGGAGCGATGCGGCGGCGGCCCTGCTGTTTCTCGCACCCAGCGTCGCAGGCTTCGCACTGTTCTACCTTATTCCGTTTGCTGCGGGGGTGTACGACTCCTTCCTGGATCGCCCGGTCGGGGGTCGGTTCGTTGGGCTGGCGAATTACGGCGAGCTGCTCGCGGGCGGTTCGTTTCGGAAAGCGGCCTCCAATACGTTCTATTTTACCGCGGTCAGCGTGCCGCTCATCGTGGGGCTGTCTTTAGGACTGGCGCTGCTGCTGAACCGGAAGATGTACATGCGCAATATGCTGAGAACGGCTTACGTGCTGCCGCTTGTCGTCCCCGTAGCCTCGGTTGTTCTCATCTGGCAGATGCTGTTCGACTGGAACGGTTCGCTGAACGCGTGGCTCGGTTATTTCGGGCTCGAACGTGTGGATTGGATGAAGACGGAGGCGGCCCGGCATGTGGTCATGGTCATTTATTTATGGAAAAACGTTGGCTATAACATGATTTTATTTCTGGCCGGGCTTCAGCAAATTCCAAGCGATTACTACGAGACCGCCCGGCTGGAAGGCGCCGGACGACTCCGACAGTTCGTCGGCATTACGCTCGTTTATTTAACGCCGACGATGTTTTTCGTCGTCATCATGTCCATCACCGGCTCGTTTAAAATATTCCGGGAGACGTACTTGATCGCGGGCGATTATCCGCACGACAGCATCTATACGCTGCAGCACTATATGAACAATATGTTCATGACGCTCGAGATGCAGAAATTGACTGCGGCGGCAACGTTGATGGCGGGCTGCCTTCTGCTTGTAGTTTTCGCGTTGTTTGCGCTGGAGCGCCGTTTCCGGCAGTTCATGGAATAGCGGGAGGTGATTCGGCTGCGAAGTTCAAGAGCCTGGCAAAAAGGAGCGTTAACGGCCGTCATGGCCGTGATCGCGGCGGCACTGCTAATGCCCATCGTGATTTCTTTCACAAATTCGTTGATGACCGAATGGGAAATCGGCAGCAATTACGGACTGATCGGGAAAATGACCGACGCTGCCGCAGGGAACGCGAACCGGTTTGTGAATTTAAAGCTGCTGCCGAATCTGGCCTCGCTGGAGCAGTATGCGAGCGTGCTGGTCCTCGATTCAAGCTTTCTGAGGATGTTCTGGAATTCGGTCTTCCTGGTGGTGCCGATCATTGCGGGACAGACCGTCGTCGGCGCGCTGGCGGCCTATGCCTTCGCCAAGCTGCGTTTCCGGGGCCGGGATGCGCTGTTTCTCGTCTATGTCATGACGATGCTTATGCCGTTCCAAGTGACACTGGTGCCCAACTATATGATGGCCGATAAGCTGGGGCTGCTGAACAGTCCGTCTGCGATCATATGGCCCGGCGTGTTCGCGGCATTCGGCGTATTCATGCTCAGGCAGTTCGCGCTGCATATTCCGTTTTCCTATATCGAGGCGGCCAAGATGGACGGGGCCGGGCATGTGCGGATTTTCAGCGAGATCATTGTCCCGATGCTCAAGCCGGGGCTGGGGGCGCTCGTTGTTCTGCTGTTCGCGGATTATTGGAACATGGTGGAGCAGCCGCTTGTTTTTCTGGACGATTCGCTCAAGCAGCCGCTGTCGGTTTATTTATCGAAAGTGCAGGAAGGCGAACGGGGGATTGCTTTCGCCGCGTCCATGCTTTATATGACGCCGATGGTGCTGCTGTTTTTGTATGCGGAAACTTACTTCATCGAAGGCATCGAGCTGTCCGGCATCAAGGGGTAGCTTGTACGGTTAGGAGGCGGGGGACGCGGAAATGGGACCGAACGAAGAGCCCGTAGAACGTAGTCGCAAAAGAAAGCTTCGCGCGGTGTTCGGCAGCTTTATCGCGCTGCTCGTGCTGTTCACCTTATTCGGCAATACGCTGCAGTCGTTGACCTTGCCGAAGGTCAGAACGGAGAAGCCGGCGCGCGCGGGCTTGGTCTATACGCTTGAAGGAAGCGGGAACCTGAAGCCGATCGCGGAGGCCAAGCTAACGAATCCCGGCGGCTGGAAGGTCAAAGCGGTTCACGTGAAGGAAGGGGAGCGGGTGGCGAAGGGACAGGCGCTTGTCACCTATGACAGCTCGTCCGCTGAGCGGGAACTGCAGGATGAAAAGGCGCAACTGGAAAAGCAACACATCGAGCTGCAAAATACCCAGGACCGCTTCATCGTATCAGCACAGGAAGCGGACGAGATGAAGAAGCGGAGCGTTAGCCGCGATCTGGAGAAGCAAAAAATCGATTTGGGCATCCAGGAACGCAAAATCAAGCAATTGGAGGACCGTCTGGCCAGCCAAAAAGAAATTCCCGCCCCGTTCGACGGGATGGTTACGAAATTGAATGCCGTCGTGGGCTTGGCTTCCGCGGGAGAGCCAGATGTTGTGATCACGAACGAAAGCCGGGGCTACCGGTTCGAATTTATCGCCGATGCGCCGCTGTTGACCAATCTGGGGATTTCCCTGGAGGACAAGGTGCAGGTCGAAGTTCAGGCCATAGGGGATCAGCAACCGACCATGCTGGAAGGTGCCATTCTGGAGTTGGCGGATGCCGAGCCGCGCATGGCGAGCTCGTCCGATAAAAAGGCCAATCAGACAGCTACGATCACCCGGAAAGTGGTGCGCGTGAAGGTGGCGGCTTCCGAACTGAAAGGAGGTGAGCAGGCATGGGTCAAACTCACGAAGCGCTCGCAGCAAGAGGGGCTGTTGATTTCGAACGAGGCCATACATGAGGATCGCGCAGGCAAGTTCATCTATAAAGTGGAAGAACGGAAAGGCGCTTTGGGTGATGTGTTTATTGTGCGCAAGGTCCAAATTCGTGCCACGGAAACGAATGACAAAGTAACGAAGGTTCCGGAGGATGGCAGCGTGTACGAGGGCGATCCGATCATTCTGGAAAGCAGCGAGCCCTTGCAGGATGGCAATCGGGTGCGTTTGCAGTAGCTGCGCACGAATATAATCATTTGATGGAAGAGAGGAATCTACGATGAAAAAACGATTAGGGCTTGGATTCGCCTGCGCGATTCTTGCCACGACAACCGCATGCGGAAACGGCAATGAGACGACGGCAAGCAAGGAGCAGCCGAAATCGAAAGAGGGAAAGAAGGTCGTGACCTTATCTCTAAAAGAGCCGAACCCGTACTTCGAGGCGACTGCGAAGAAATTCAAGGAGAAATATCCCGACATCGACGTGCAAATCCAGAGCTTCAAGCAGCCGGGCGAAGAGCATGTCGATAGAGAGAAATATATAAAAACGATGAACACGGCGCTGCTATCGGGAAAAGGCGCGGATATTATCGACGTGAGCGGCTTACCCACCGACAAATATGCGAATCAAAAGCTTCTCCTGAACATGAGCGATATGCTGGACCAGGACAAAACGGTGAATAAAAGCAACTTGCAGATGAACGTTTTGGACGCGATGAAATTGAACGGCGGCTTGTATACGATGCCTGCCAGTTTCTTCTTGATGGCACTCGTAGGAGACGGGGACGTTCTGGAGAAGGCCAACATAAAGGTCGACGACAAAAGCTGGAATTGGAAGCAATTCGAAGAGATAGGCCGAAAGCTGGTGCAGCAGACAGCGAGCGGCAAGGACCGCCGCAATTTCTTGGAGAGTAATCCGCCGGAGTACATCCTGCAGGAAAGGGTGACGGACAGCTACGGACAATTGATCGACCGTGCGACCCGGAAAGCCAAATTCGACTCCCCCGCGTTCACGGACATGCTGCGGCAAGTTAAAAAGCTGTATGACGACAAAATCATGATAGCCCAAGCGACGGATAAAGAAAATCCGCTGTTCTACACTGAGCGGATACTCTCGCCGGCCGATTTTATCAAGGGCCCCTATGCGAAATTCTCCAATCCGAAGCTGCTGCAAAAGCCGCACCCGGAAGGAAAAACCGGCGGAATCAAGATCGTTACCACCTCGGAGCTTGCGATACAAGCCAAATCCGAGGTCAAAGAGGAAGCATGGAAGTTTATGGCCTTCTTGCTATCCGAAGAAGTGCAGTCTTCTCCCTACCAGGACAGATTTTCCCTCCTGAAATCGGTGAACGAGAAGAAGCTGGACGAGCTTCAGAAGCAAACGAAAGGCGGAGCGTATAAGCTTGAGGATGGAAAAACGGCGAAGGTGTCGGGGGAGGATTTTGCCCGATTCAAGCAGTTCCTTCATACGGCCGATCGTTATGCTGAGGAGGATGTTAAAGTGTTTAACATCATCTATGAAGAGTCCGAAGCGTTCTTCAGCGGCCAGAAGTCCGCGGAGGAAGTCGCGAAGCTGATCCAGAACAAGACGACAACTTACTTGAACGAATAAGGAGTAAGCATGGCGGGAAGAGCCGACGTATGCCGCAACCGTAACGATTGCAGTCGCAGCAGCGGCAAAAAGCCGCTCCGCGTAATATAATGGATCAAGATGCGGAAAAGGAAGGACGGTATCTTTTGAGAAAATATATTATAGCTTCAATCGTCTGCGTATTCGTAGTGATTACCGTTGCGGCTTACGGGGCAAGCTCCTCTCTGGACTTTCTAACGTCCGAGAAATTCGTCATCAACGGGGCAGACAAAAGGTTGTCCGTGATCAACTATAACGGACACGTCTATGTCCCGCTGCGCTTCGTGGCGGAACAGATGGCAGCGGACATTGATTACCGGGAGGACGAGCGGACAACGTATATTCAGCAACAAAGCGTCAAATTTGACGGACGGAACTTCGCGCCCGTTCCCTCCGTTGCCTATGAGAAGAAAACCGAGAGCGGAATCGTCTGGATGCAGGAGATTCCGCTGCTTGATGGCAACGCATGTTGGACGGATTGCTTCAATCCCTACACAGGGCCCGGCCCGGCATCAGAAATGATCAAGCAAGCCGAATACCCTCCGGTGGCCGTGAAGCCGGAATCGGATATTGTCATTACATACCCGAAGGGCATGAAGCCCTTGCACCTGGAGGTTACTATGGCGTCCGAATCGGATGCCGGCAAAAAAGAAGATAAGGCGGTGCCCTTGGACGGCGATCGGCTGCACTTACCCAAACAACCCGGACGCTACACGATCTCGATCTATGCCTACTGGAATAAAAGCCAACAAACAAGATCTATTTTTGCAGTCGATGTGAAATAGAGTTAATAAACCTCGTAGCACTGTCCGGTTTGTTTGCCTTCGATGCTCTTCTGATATGCGGCGGCCGCTTTGCTGGCAGGAACGGGCACGAATCCGGCAAAATAACCGGCATAATCGTTCCAAGATTCTTCCAGCACATTTGGACTGACGGTGTTAATCCGGATGCCCCGCGGCATTTCGATCGCAGCCGACTTGACGAACGCCCGGATGGCGCCGTTGGCCATCGCGGAAGAGGTTCCTTGCGCGATAGGATCGTCCATCAGAATGCCCGACACCAGCGTAAAGCTGCCGCCGTCATGGACATAATCCAATCCGAGCAGAACAATATTGACCTGGCCTTTGAGCTTGCCGTCGATGGCAACCTGATTATCCTCCGGGGTCATATCGGTCAGTGGAAGAAACTTGGCGCTTCCCGCCGTGACAACGACCGCATCGACTTTTCCTACCGCTTCGTACATCGCTGCGATGCTCTCCGTTGATGTCATATCTACGGTCACATCGCCACCGCTCCGCGCCGCTTTGATAATCTCGTGGTTATCCTTCAATCGGTCAACGACAGCTCTGCCAAGCGTCCCCGTAGCGCCAACAACTAATATTCTCATCGGTTACCCGCCTTTCCAGTCGTATTGATACAAATTTTACCATGGGTTTATGTCCGGTTCAATTGCGCCTCCGGATGAGCGAAAAGCAGCCGTCCCCCGATGCCGGGAAACGGCTGCTTTCTATGATTGCTGCGGAGAAACGAATTTCGCCCCGACCTGTTTCAATACAATCGCCACATCTTCACGGGTAAATTGACCGTCTCCGTTCAAGTCATTATGCCCGTACAGCGAGTTCAGATAAGCGAGAACTTCACGGATGCCAATCCCGTCATGGTCGGTATCGAGATCGGCCAGCCTGCGCTGCATTTGCTGAATAGGGTCTCCGTAGACTACCTTGAGGCTCACGACCGCGTTCGTCTCCCCGCTATAGCTGCTTACCGCCCCGGCTTGGATACGGAATTCCAGATCATCCCCCGGCTGAAGCAGGCCGCTCGTGGTGAAGCCTACTTCAGCGGCTCCCGGCGTGTAGACGACATCGGTTACCGACAGCGCCGTGTTGCGGCTCATATTGGCGACGCTGAAGTAGGTCGCATCCGCGACGGACTGCAAGGGCTCGGAGAAGGTCAGTCGCACCTTCATCCCGTCTATGACCAGCTTCGTCAATACCGGCGTTCCGGCTTGAGACACGCGAATGGTGTATACCCGGGTCGTCCCGTCTTGTGCGGTGACCAGCACTTCGATGACATTTTGTACGCCGGAGATCAGGGGCAGCGCGGGGCTGTCCGTGCCGCTCTGAACGGGAACGTAGCTGCCGCCGTTGGCGCGGACCTGAATCTTAGCGACCGGGTTGCCATCCGGCAGGACGGGCTTCACCGTGAGCGATGGGACGGAGCGGCTTACCGTCATAGAATAGTCCGTTACCTGGCCGGAGAAGTCAAGGTATCCGGGCGAAACGGTTAAGCCGGACAAGCTGGCCTCGCTATTTTTTAATCTCGTTACGGTGAGCGTATATATTTTTTCCACGGACGGGTCCTCGGCCAGTACCTTGATCTCCAGCGTATTGCTGCCCACCGTCAGAGGCAGGGTCGCCGGAGAGCCGTTCGCCGCCGGTACGTAGCTGCCTCCGTTGGCGCGAACGTAGACGGAGGCGTTCGCATCGGATAACGCGGGCGTTACCGTCAAGCTGGACGTGGAGTAAGGGACGTCCGCCATCGTATAAGCCAGCCTATCGTATGCGAACGCTTCGTTCAAGGTTCCCGGGGCCACGTCCAGCCCGCTTAACCATGCGTTGTTGTTTTGCCGTTTCACGGTCATGTTATAGGTATTCGTTTTCGTTCCGTCTTCCGCGATCACTTTGACCTGGATGCGGTTGCCCCCGACGTTCACGGCAAACGGCTGGCTGGGCAAGCCGCTGCTAACCGTTGTGAAACCTCCGTCATTAATTTGAAGCTGCACGGTTGCTGCCGAATCGGCTGCCGTCGGCGTCACCGTCATTTCCTGGGTCGCATAGCCGACATCCGTCAGAACATATCCCATAAGATACGGTTGAAAAGGCGGACTTAGCGTGCTCCCGGATACGGTTAATGCGCTCAACTCCGCATTCGTGCCCGGCTCAGCCCGCATGACCGTAATCGCATACGTTTTATTGGCCGTTTTATCATTCGATGTCGTCTGCACCGCGATCGTATTGCTTCCGACGTTCAAAGGAACGGGAGCGGACGCCGTCCCGTCAGTAGCTGCCGTTCCGTTGATGCTGAAGGAGGCGGCGGGGTCGTCCAACACCCCGGTGATCGACAGGCTGCTCGTCGTATAAGGAACGCTTGCCGTGTAGCTCGTTGTGGAAGGTTGGAAAGGCGGGGTTAACGCCGTTCCGTTTATACGCAAATCGCTCAAATCCACATCGTTCGTCGCAGGGAAGTACACATGGATCTTATACGTTTTGACCGTTGACGAATCGGCCGAGGTGACTTTGATTTGAAAGGTGTTCTCTCCCCGGTTCGTCGCGATATAGCCGGTCGACGCATTTTCGCTCATCGTGATCCAGGAGCTTCCGTTCATCGAGTACGCCATCGTCGCCCCGGAATTCGCAGGGATGGCGGCGGTGTAAAAGCCTTGTTCGGAGCTGCGCATCTTTACCCAATATTCCGTCACGGACGGCGAAAAAGCGGGCGAGAGCGCCCCTGCGCCCTGATGAATGCTCGTCAGATCGGCATTGGCATCATTACCTGCCGCACGTGTATGCCAAGGGAAAATAACAATAAACATCATAGCCGTAAAAATGACCATCAAAAGCTTGGAAGTTCGCACAAAACGTCCCCCTTCATGATGATAACCACCATTGTGAGAAAATGTATGGCATTCTCGTTGCCGCGTTTCGAATGTTTAGGAAAGCAGGAGGTTTCCATGCTATGACCGGGTCAGCCTTCCCGGTAGTCCTCGACAATGACCTCGATCGCCCCGGTCTCGGGGTCCATCACGAAGCCGTGAACAGGGATCGCTTGGGGGAAAAGCGGATGTCTGCGAATCATTTTGACGCTGTGCATGACACCTTCTTCCGCACAGCTAAAGCCGCGCAAAAACTTTTCCATGCGGATGCCGGATCGCTCAAGCGTCTCGATCACTAACGGATCGATGCCATGCTCCGCGAATTTGTTCACCATGCTCGCCGGATCAATCTCCGTCATGCCGCAGCCGTGGTGTCCGATCACGATCACCTCGCGCGCGCCCAGCTCGTAGACGGCGACCAGAAGGCTGCGCATGGCGCTGCCGAACGGCTGGGTCAAAATCGCGCCCGCATTTTTGATGAACTTCGCATCTCCGTTTTTGAAGCCTAGCGCCTTCGGAAGCAGCTCGCTAAGCCGCGTGTCCATGCAGGTCAGCACGGCGACCTCTTTATCGGGATATTTGTCCGTTAAGTAATCTTCATACCGTTTCTCGGCAACGAATTTTTTATTGAACTCCAGTAAGCTCGGGACAATTGACATTGTGTGTGACCTCCTTGCTGCACGCTAGATTCTTATGTTTAAGTCTAGCATCAAATACAGGAGAATGAATAGTAAAAATCTGTTTAACATCAGTGCGGAGAAGCGCCAATTCCAAAAACCTTATGTTTTTCGTCGGGTTATTGTAATAAGATGAGGATAACAAGTAAGGCTGCGGCGAAATCGTACAATTCGCTCCTATAGAAGAGAGGAGGACGCAGCGATGAACAAAACGGATCGTCTGTTAGCCATCGTCATCGAGTTACAGCGCAAAGGGGTATTGCGGGCGGAGGATTTGGCGGCCCGCTTCGAGACGAGTACGCGAACCATCTACCGGGACATTCAGGCGCTTAGCGAGGCGGGGGTTCCGGTTGTCGGCGCTCCGGGGCAGGGCTATTCCTTGATGGAGGGGTATTTTCTGCCTCCGGTGAGCTTTACGGTGGAAGAAGCGGTAGCGCTGCTGATCGGAACGGACTTCGTCGAACAAAAGTTCGATACCGGGTATGGCGCGAAGGCGCAGAGCGCCCGGGGGAAGATCGAAGCCGTCTTGCCGGAGAGTGTCCACAGCGAGGCGTCCCGGGTCCGCGCGACCATGCGGCTGCTGGCTGCAGGTGATGCGCCGATCAGCGGGCGGGAGAAGCAGTACTTGGAAGCTCTGCGGCAAGCGATATTGGAGCGGAGGAAGGTGAAGTTCCATTACTCGAAGAACAGGCCGGAGGTGGATGGGAACCGCCATAGCCACCGCACGACCGCCCCTTACGGGCTTATCCTTGTTCGCGGCTCCTGGATCTTGCTTGCGCATTGCGAGCTGCGGCAAGAGCTTCGCCATTTCCGGTTGTCCCGAATGAACGGCTTGGCCGTTCTGGAGGACCCATTCTTGTTTCCTCCTGATTTTCAATTGGAGGATTACTTGCCTGCGGATGACCGGAACGTGCGGGTGCGTATTCTGGCAAATCCGGCGATCGTGGATCGGGTAAAGGAAACGTGCAGCTTTTATCTGGAAACCTTCGAGGATCGGGAGGAAGGCTTGGTCATCACATTTCGCGTCCGGCAGCCCGAGGAGCTGCTGAATTGGGTGCTCGGCTGGGGAGCGAATGCCGTGGTACTGGAGCCCGAGGCGCTGAAGATCAGGGTCCGGCAGGAAGCCGAAAAGATGTTGGAGCGCTACTGACATACTGTTGTCAGTAGCGTTTTTGTATAGTAAGAGCAGATGATGAAAAGGAGCTGGGATAAGCTATGAATACAACGGAAATTTTGCGGAGTTTTGAGGAAATTACAGAGCATTATATTCAAGAGCTGGAAGAGTTCAGTATGGAACAGTTGAAGCGGCAGCCGGGGGAGAACGAATGGTCGCTCGGACAAATGTACCAGCATTTGATCAATGCTGCATTGTACATGCAGCTTGCCAATGCGGAGCGCTGTCTGACACCAGAGGGGAATGACGCCGTATCCGCAGGCGAAAAGACGGAGGTGGGGGCAGCCATATTCGAGCAAGGAAGCTTTCCGCCGGTGCGCATTCAGGTGCCGCCTTCACCGCAATACACGCCTCAGCAGCCGGAAAGCAAAGAGCAGCTTGTCGAAGGGCTGAGTTCTGTCGTGCGCCGTATGAACGAGATTGCGCTAAAGCTGGAAAATGCGCCGCTGCACCATACCGTCGCACATCCCCGATTTGGGGGACTGACCGCGGAAGAATGGTTCAGGCTCGTCGAAATGCATTACCGCCACCATCTTCTGCAGAAGGACCGTTTGAAGCAAGCTCTTTTGCTTAACGCTTAACTGTGATTGAAATGAACAGGAGGAATGACAAATGCCGGACGGATCGGTATCCGGGCAAGAACGCTACTGGATCGGCGTCGTTTCCGCTTCCCATGTAAGCCGGGGCGTGCAGGGCGGGTTCGCCCAGCTTTGCCACGGCAAATCCGCGCCGCTCCGGAGGATGCGCCCCGGAGACTGGCTCATTTATTATTCTCCGCGTACTGACATGAAGGAAGGGAAGCCGCTGCAAGCCTTTACCGCCGTCGGACGGGTGGCGGACGACCGGGTTTACGAATACCGGATGTCCGATTCCTTCGTGCCGTTCCGCCGGGATATCCGCTATGTGCCCTGCAGCGAAGTGAAAATCGCCCCGCTGCTGGATCGGCTCAGCTTTACGCGCGAAAACCGGTATTGGGGGTATAAGCTCCGCTCGGGCCATTTCGAGATCGCGCGGGAGGACTTTCTGACGATTGCCGGAGCGATGCTGGGCGAGGCGGGAATTCTCAACATAGAGGCAGGAAATATATCTGTATCTTGAGGCTGGACTTGCCCAAGCGACGAGCTTGGGACGGTCCGGCTTTTTCTTTTTTTAGCGGACTGTAACTTATCCCACCGACGTTCTTGTTCGGGAAAGCTAAGGGCGAATTTTTTACCTTGCCCGCATGGGCTCAATCTTCGAAAAGCTTTGCGGCATAAAGGATTACATGACGCGGTATACAGAGCATCAACAAGCGGAGGGTTCTCCACCCGAAGATTGGCAGAGCTCGGCTATAGCGACGAGCAAGTTGAGAAACTGTTACGGAGCGATTGTTTTTTATAGAGTAAACAAAACGGGAAACTAAGCCAAAAAACCACTTAGTCTGTAGTACCGATTGACGTGGTGGTTTTTAGCCCTTCTGTTCAATTTATTGATCAACTATTTTCGTCCCCACAGTGCCATTGCAGTAATTTCTATTAAACCCACTACGATAAAAACTATTGATCCTACCATAAGAGATGTTTGAAGATCTACGTTCAAAATGCTAGGCAAAATTGTGAATAAAATAATAAAATTCAAAATATTCCATGGCAGTCTTTTTTTTAAAAAATTAAGTAGTACTTGCTTCATTGTATAATTTCTCCCTTTTAAGTTTGTTTAAATTTTACCATATTATCGAATTTCTTGCGCTATGCTAACTAAAAAAATTTTATATATCTAGGTTTTAATTGAAAATATATCCTTATATTGATAATATTAATTTGTTGGAAGAAATATTCATTTATTTCTAAATAATAGGATGTTTTTGGGATGAAAAAAATTATTGTCGCTTCGTCTTTATCTTTGGCTTTATTGGGAAGTCAGGTCGGCTCTGCTTTTGCTGCTCCTCCAGAAGTTACTGTTCAAGCTGATCAGGCAATTTCACAACTTTCACAGGATTTTATCGATAAGGTTAATCCGTATGTAAAAATTGATTCTGCTAAACAGTTTTATTTGACCAAAGAAGCAGATAAAATCTTAAGTAAAGCAGACATTCAGACAGCCAAAGAAGTAATCGAAAAGACGAATGCTTTTGTGAGAGAACATGCACAGGAGTTGTCTGTCTCCAGCAACGGTACATTAGTACCGACACAATTCGAACGTGCTGCTATCAATTTAGGTGATAATTTTTCTTTTGATATTGCTTGGTGGGGAACTCAGATTCACTTCTCTCATGAATTTGTTCAAAAATTTAAGGACAATGTTCTTTTATATACTGCATCTGTTGCAGGAACAATTGCTGCTATGCAAGCAACTATGCTTTTCTTTTCGGTGACTCCTCCTGCTTGGTTTGCTTCTGCGGTGACCGCCGTTGCAGCAGCAGGAGCATGGATGCTTATAAACACAGACAAAGGAGCAGGCACTTACGTAGACTTTTATGGATGGTATGGAACTATTGGGATAACAGTCCCAGTTCCTATTTTCCACTCTTATTAACTCTGGACGGCGATTTTGAATTCGTGGAACAATGAAAAAAAACGGCTCTTATTCGCGGCAAGAGCCGTTTTTTTGTTTTTCTTCGAATTTATTTTCGAGGTCCTTGGCTTCTCAAACGATAGGTATGGGTCCCCTGGTTCACCAGCTCTAGAACCCAAGCGACTACAGTACCAGGTTCCATTGGTATTTTTTACGGACCTCGTAGGGTAACACTTTTACGGGTATGGCTCTACGGGGCAGGGCACGGCCTACCCCCGAAGAGCCGCGGACCATTCCCATTACAGCGTCTGCCCGCTGTCCACCGTAATGATCTGGCCGGTCATGGCCTCCTGCTCCAAGGTGGCGCAGATCATGCGAGCGATATCCTCGGGCGTGGAAATGCGCTGCAGCAATAGCTGTGGGGCCAGCCGCTTCATTTGCTCTTCCTTGCCGTCCCACCAACGGGTCGCGACGGCTCCGGGAACGATGCAGGAGACGCGGATATACGGCGCCAGAGCGCGTGCCAAAGATTTCGTCAGGCCGTGAACGGCCGCTTTCGATACGGCATACGGAAGCGAAGAGCCTAATCCGGTGATCCCGGCGATGCTGCCTACATTCACGATGGCTCCCTGCTTGTTGCTCTTCATGAAAGGAGCCACGGCTCTCGCGCAGAAAAACATCCCCTTCACATTGACGTTGTAAAGCTCGTCCCATACCTCGTCCGTCGCCGCTTCCAGATCCTCCATCGGAATATGCCGGGTGATTCCGGCATTATTCACGAGCAGGTCCACCGTCCCGAACTGCCGGACCGCCTGATCGACCATATGCCGCACCTCGCGGTCTTGGGAGACGTCGGCCCGGATCGCCACCGCTTGTCCGCCCATGTCCTTGATGCTCTGAACCGTTGTTTCCGCGTCGGCAGCAGATCGCGAATAATTGACGATGACCGTCGTTCCTCGCTCAGCCAATGCAAGACAGGCCGCTCTGCCGATCCCCGTACCTCCGCCCGTTACAAGTGCTACTTTATTACGCAAATTCATTGAAAATGCCCTCCCTATCCTTCGTTGCTTACTATAAGGCGATTGTACGTCAGGAATCGCATTCTGTATAATTGAATTAAGCGAATGCAGAGTTCATAAAAATTGAATTCAATAGCCCGAGGGATAAAAATGGACCTGAAAATGCTAAAAACGTTTCAGACGATTGTACAGCACGGCAGCTTCATCCGCGCCGCCGAACAAATGAATTATGCCCAGTCTACCGTTACGATGCAGATGCAGAAGCTGGAATCCGACTTGGGCGTTCAATTGATCGAGCGCGGGAAGAAAATCCGGTTAACCGAGGCGGGGCGGCTGCTCTACGAACAAAGTTTGCCTCTCGTCAGAGACATGGAGCGGGTACAGCAAAATATGGCCGAGCTGCAATGGGGCATGGCGGGCAGCCTTCGTTTGGGCGTGACGGAACCGACGGCAAGCTACCGGCTGCCGGCCATTTTGAAGAAGTTTCTAAACCTCTATCCGAAGATTCGCATTGCGGTGGAATTCGGAAGTACGCCGTCGCTGAGCGAGCGGCTGCTTCAAGGCGACATCGACTTGGCCCTTTGCTCGGCGCCGGATTTGGGAACCGAGCTCTACTTCGAGCCTTTGTTCAAAGAGCCGTTTCTCGTCTTGATGCCCGAAGACCACCCGCTGACGAAGCAGGAGGTCGTCGAACCGGATCAGATCCGGGAGCATCCGCTGCTCATCACCTCAAGCACTTGTCCGTATCGGCGTAAGCTTGAGATGGTCATGCAGGATTCCGGGGGCATGCCGTTAAACACGATGGAAATCGGCAGCATGACGGCCTTGAAATATTATGTCGCCGGCGGATTGGGCATTGCGCTTGTACCAAAGATTACCGTAGATTCGCTGCCGGAAGGAACGACGGCCCGGGCCATAAGCGGCGAACTCATCGAGATGACCTTCGGCTTGCTCTGCAAAACGTCGGAGGTTCCTTTGAAGCTGGCGGGGGCGAAGCTGTATCAATTTCTCAAGCAAGAGCTCCGGTAAAACAAAACAAGCCCCCGCCGCAAAAAGGCAGGAGCTTTCTTAATTCACTGATAAGGGAACTGCGACGAATACCCGCTGAATTGCTGCTGCGCTTGCTGAACCTTCTGCTGCTCCTCGGCCTCCAGCTTATACCATCCGTTTTGAAACATCAGGTTAAACAGCTCGCGGGCGCTTTGATGCGTTTCCGTCAAAATCTGGAGCATATCGGTATGAAGCTGCTCGTGGCTGGCCTCGCGGACGGCTACGTTGAAGTTGTCGGTTAACAATTTGCATGTGGCCAGTCCGTCGTTGAGGAAGTCGCGGTCGTTCATCTCCGGTCCTTTGACCTGCGGCAGCTGTCCGCTTTGCGGATTGGCGATTTCATTAGGGTTCTGGGCTTGCTGGCCTGGCATCGGCTGCATCCTCCTTCCTTGGAATTATTGGGACGCCTGCTGCGCCTGCTGCGACGGACGGGGCAGGCTAGCCATAGCGGCGTTGTTGTCTACTTGCAGATGCGTAAGCAGCTTTTCATAGTGGCGCTGATGCATCTGTCCGGCTTTGTCGAGCGCCTGCTTGATTTGCGGATTGGTCGCCTGCTGGGCAAAAAAATGAAATTTCTTAAAAGCCGACAGCTCCCAAGACAGCGCATCCTTCAGGTAGAGCAAATCTTTCGTGGTAATCACACGCGGCGGAACGGGAATCGGCGGCTGCGTCTGCTGAGCGGGAGGGGTCATCGTCGCTGGCATAAACTTGCTCCTTTACTGGAAAATTGGCGTACGTGGTATAGAATGAACCATTCTGGACGAAATATGCTTGGCGGAAAATGGAGAAGAGGTACAGCCTTACAGGATCGAATCGATCCCGTAGGGCTTTTTTTAACCAATGGAAAATTTTTGTGTCACCTTAACTCACATTGGTAGTCAAAAAAGCTGTGAAAAACGATTGATTTTTTAAGAAAAGTGAGTATAATCGAAATTAACAAAAAATTTAAAAAAGAACCACTGTACCGATAATCGGTACAAAGAAGGGAGAGGTCTTATAAGCTTCCATCATCTTGGAGCCCGGAAGTGACGCGGGAAGGACCTATTTGGGATGAACGGACGACGCTACATGAACATCTCCTTCCATGCACACAATAGCTACGATGCCGTTACTTATTTTTACAAAAAGGGGGTAAGAGATGGTGGTTAACTACATCCTTCGGCGAATCGTGTTTATGATTCCGGGGCTGATCGGGATTGCACTGATTACGTTTATTATCTCGCGAGTCCTGCCCGGCGACCCGGCGGTGATGCTGGCAGGCGAACAAGCCCCTCCGGCTGTAGTCGAGAAAATTCGTCAAGAGATGGGGCTGAACAATCCGCTCTACGTACAATTTGTCGATTACGTCAAGCAGCTGCTGCAAGGGGATTTCGGACTGGCCTGGCATACGGGCAATACGGTGCTCGGCGATTTTGCCACGCGCTTCCCCGCTACGCTGGAGCTGACCATTGCGAGCTTTATCATTGCCGTCCTCGTCGCTGTTCCCGTCGGAATTATCGCCGCTACAAAGAAAGAATCGGTCGTCGACCACATTTCGCGTATTTTCTCGCTCATCGGGGCCTGTGTTCCCGTCTTCTGGCTCGGATTGATCCTCATCTCCATTTTTTATTCCAAATTAGGCTGGGCCCCGGCGCCGCTGGGCCGCATCGGCGAAGACATTAACCCGCCTACGCATGTTACCGGATTATACTTGCTCGACAGTCTGCTTTCAGGGGATTTCATTGCTTTTCAGAAAGCGCTGTCACATCTGATTCTGCCTGCCATCTGTCTCAGTACGGGCACCATGGCGATTATCGCCCGCATGATGCGCTCCAGCATGCTGGAAGTGATCGGACAGGACTTTATCCGCACGGCTCGGGCCAAAGGGATTTACGAGCTCACCGTCATTCTGAAGCACGCCCTCGTGAACGCGTTAATTCCTACTTTGACCGTACTCGGCTTGCAGTTCGGCTATCTGCTGGGCGGCGCGGTCATTACCGAAACGATCTTCGCCTGGCCGGGGATCGGCGGCTATGTGACCGAATCGATCCTGGCTACCGACTATGCGCCTATTCAGGCATTTACTCTGATCAGCGCTATTCTGTACAGCGTTATCAATTTGGCGGTGGACCTGCTCTACGGATTCATTGATCCGAGAATTCGATACGAATAACCGCCGGGGAAAGGAGAGATCGACACGTGAGTAAATTTACAGCTTCCATTCCGGCTGCCAAGGCGAAGACGCGGGAAGGCAGCAAGGCGGCGGCGACGTTCAGGCTGCTGCTTCGCAACCGGCTGGCCGTGATCGGCCTTGCGTTTATTGTCATCTGGTCCGTATTGGCTCTGCTTGCGCCGGCTATCGCTCCGTACGGGCCGAACGAGACGAATACGGCGGTCAAGCTTCAGGCTCCGAGCGCGGCGCATTGGTTCGGGACGGACAATTTCGGCCGGGACATCCTTAGTCGGGTGCTCTACGGAGCGCAAATTACGATTTGGTCCGGCCTGATCGCCGTGGGCATTTCCTTCTGCGTCGGCGTTCCGCTGGGCGGGATCGCCGCTTATTACGGCGGGATGCTCGGCAACATCATCATGCGGATCATGGACATGCTGCTCGCATTTCCTTCCTTGGTGCTGGCGATGGCAATCGCCGCTTCCATGGGACCGGGACTGACCAGCGCGATGATTGCCGTCGGTATCGTCGGCGTCCCCGAATTCGCGCGGTTGATGCACGGGCAGACGATTTCTCTGCGGGAGAAAGAGTTCGTCGAAGCGGGACGGGCCATCGGCTTGAAGGACTCCGTCATTTTGTTCCGGCATATTTTTCCCAACGCCTTGGCTCCGCTTATGGTGCGGGTGACGCTCGGCATGGGCTTCGCGATTCTGACGGCGGCCAGCCTGAACTTCCTCGGGCTTGGGGTCAAGCCGCCGACGGCGGAATGGGGCGCCATGATCTCCGAAGGCCGCGGCTACATTATTTCCGGCGACTGGTGGATCGTTACTTTTCCGGGACTGGCCATCGCCACCTCAATTCTCGGTTTCAACTTGCTTGGCGACGGTCTGCGCGACGTGCTGGACCCGCGGCTTCGCTCAAGCAAATAACTTGATATGCTGGACCATCTGACAACTTTGAGGGGGAAGAACACATGAAGAAGCACCAATGGTTAGCCGGACTTGCCGCGAGCGCATTGCTTTTGACGGCCGTGGGCTGCAGCCCGAATGCGAACCAGAAGCCCGACGCCTCCGCCGCGCCGGAGCAAAGCAAGAAGGACAAGATCATCACGATCGCCTATTCGGATGGCGGCACCACCATGGACCCGGCCGAAGCGAGCGATCTGACCTCCGACACGCTGGTCGTCGCCGCGTACGATCAATTGGTGACGTACGGGGTCAAAACCGTGGACGGCGGGCAGGTGGCGAAGACCGACGAGATCAAGCCGATGCTGGCCAAAAGCTGGACCGTATCCGATGACAAGCTGACCTACACCTTCAAGCTACAGGAGAACGCCAAGTTCCAGAGCGGGAATCCGGTAACGGCGGATTCGGTCGCCTTCTCGCTTGATCATCTGAAAAACTCCAAAGCGGGCAGCTTCCTCTACCAATTGTCCGGCATTAAAGCTTACACCGTGAAAGACGCGCAGACGATCAGCATTCAGCTGGAAAAGGAAAACCATACGTTCCTGCAAATGCTGGCGCTTTATAACTTCTCCGTTCTGGACGAGAAAGTGATCAAAGAGAAGGGCAACGACTTCTTGGCCAAAAATGCAGCCGGCTCCGGTCCGTTTGCCATCGAGAAGTGGGACCCGGCCTCGGAAGCCGTCATGACGGCGAACAAAAACTACTGGCAGGGCGCTCCGCAGGTGGACAAAGTGACGATGAAGTTTTTGAAGGAAGCTTCCAACCGGGTCATGCTGCTCGGCAAAGGCGATGTCGACCTCGCGATCGAGATTCCTCCGAAGGACGTCGCCGATCTGAAAAACAACGCCAACCTGACGGTCAAGTCCGATGCGAGCAACCGGATTCTGTATTTTGCGCTCAATACGACCAAGAAGCCGTTCGACAACGTGAAAGTCAGACAAGCGCTTGCTTACGCCGTTCCTTACGATCAATTGGTGCACGACGTTATGTACGATCAGGCCAAGCAGCTGAAAAGCGCGGTACCTAGCAACACGCCGGGGTACTCCGATTCCGGATTTATTTATAAGCACGACTTGGACAAAGCAAAGCAGCTGCTGAAAGAAGCCGGCTACGAGAACGGGCTCAGCTTCGACCTCACGCTTGGATCGGGCTTCCAGGACTGGGAGGATGACGCCGTCCTGATGCAGGCCGAATTCGCCAAAATCGGCGTGACGATGAACATCCAAAAGGTCGCGCGCGCCCAATTCCTGCAAATGCAAAGAGAGCGCAACCTGACGGCGTATATCTCCAAATGGACGTCCTTCGTCAACGATCCGAGCTACCATCTGGGCTTCCTGCTGTACGGAAAAGGCACCTCGAACTACGGAAACTACAAGAACGCGAAGGTTGACGAGCTGTGGGAAAAAGCCAACAACGAGCCGGATCAAACGAAGCGCAACGAGATGTACAAGCAAGCGCAGGAGCTGATTACGGCGGACGCGCCTTGGCTGTACCTGTACGAATACAACCGCATTGTGGGGATGAACAAAAACCTGAAGGGCTACGTGTACTACCCGGATGAAATTCTCCGCTTCTATCCGATGAGCAAGGGGCAGTAACAGTTCCAGGCAGAAGGGAAGGCTAAAGCGATGGATTGGAAAAAGACGGTATTGGAAGAAATCGATAAACGTCAGGACGAGCTTATAGACTTGTGCTGTAAATTGATTCAATTTCCAAGCGAAAATCCGCCGGGCGATACCCGCGACATCAGCAAGTTCATTACCGACTACTTGAAGGAAGCCGGAATCGAGACGGCCGCGCACGAGTCGGAGCAGCATATGTTCAATCTGCTGTCCACCATAGGGACGAAGAGCGATAAGCATTTGCTCTTCTGCGGGCATACCGATGTCGTACCGGCGGGCGACTTGTCCCGCTGGGACTTCCCTCCCTTTGCCGGGGAGGTGAAGGACGGCTACATTCTCGGCCGCGGCGCTTCGGACATGAAATGCGGCTTGGGCGGACTGATCTTCGTCGCCGCATTATTGAAACGTCTCGGCGTGCCGCTGGCGGGGGAGCTCTCCTTATTTATCGTGCCGGACGAGGAAACGGGAGGACACTTCGGCGTGCCGTGGGTGCTGGAGCGGGGCTTGATTACGGGGACGGCGGCGGTCATCGCCGAGCCGTCCTCTCCGGAGCATCCGACCATCGGTCAAAAAGGCAGCGCCTGGTTCGAATTTACGGTTGAAGGTACGCCGGGCCACGGCAGCCTGTCGCCGTTCAAGGGCGATAGCGCCATCGTCAAGGCGGCCAAAGCGATCGAAGTGCTGCAGCGGCTGACGGACATGAAGCCGAACATTCCCGAGGAAATGCGCGAAATTATCGAGATTTCGAAGAACTATGTCCGCGAGCGGGAGAAGACCGATGTCAGCGCCGTTTACGATCACGTGACGGTCAATATCGGAACGATTCACGGCGGGACGAAAGCGAACGTGGTCGCGGACCGCTGCACGATCGAGGTCGACTCGCGCGTGCCGTTCGGCATCGACTACCGCGATGTATTGAAGGAAGCAAAGCGTCTGCTGCTTGAAGTCGGAATCGACGCCGAGCTGAAGCCGATCGGCTTCCGGGGCAATGCGAACTGGACGCCTTCGACGGAGGAGATCGTGCATTACTTGGTCGAAAGCATCACTGATGTCAGCGGGAAGGAAGCTTATGGCGTGCTGCAGTGGGCGTCGAGCGATGCCCGTCACTTCCGCAACCATGGGATTCCGGTGCTGCAGTACGGGCCGGCGGAGTTGTCCACGATCCATAACTTCAACGAGCGCGCGCCGGTTTGGCAAGTCGTTCAAGCGGCCAAAGTGTACGCGCTGACCGCGCTTAAATATTTGGGCACGACCGACGGCAACTGACGGTATGACGGTAACCACCCAGAAAGGAGGACGGGGCAGTGAACGCTTTACTAGAGGTGCAGGGACTGCAAACGGAGTTCGTCACCCGTTCCGGCGTAGTGAGGGCGGTTGACGGGGTCGATCTGGTGCTTCACAAGGGGGAGACCTTGGGGGTCGTCGGCGAATCGGGCTGCGGCAAAAGCGTTACCTCCATGTCGATCATGGGGCTGCTTCCCAAGGGGATCAGCCGAATTGCCGGCGGGGATATCCGGTATAACGGTACAAGCCTGCTCTCCCTGTCCGCCGCCGAGCTGCGAAAAATTCGCGGCAACAAGATGGCGATGATTTTTCAAGAGCCGATGACTTCGCTCAACCCGGTGTTCAAGATCGGTTCGCAAATTGCAGAGTCGGTCCGCTTCCACATGAAGGTGAGCAAGAAGGAAGCCTGGAGCAGGGCGGTCGAAATGCTGACCAAGGTAGGCATTCCCCGTCCCGGGCAGATCGCCATGGAATATCCGCATCAGCTGTCGGGCGGGATGCGGCAGCGGGTCATGATTGCTATGGCGATGGCTTGCGGCCCCGAGGTGCTGATCGCCGACGAGCCGACGACCGCGCTCGATGTAACGATTCAAGCGCAAATTCTGGACCTGATGCGCGAGCTGCAGGAAGCGCAGGGGACGGCCGTGCTGCTCATAACCCATGACCTCGGCGTCGTGGCGGAGACATGTCAGCGGGTCGTGGTGATGTATGCCGGTCAGGTGGTCGAGGAAACCGACGTGAAGACGCTGTTTCGGCGGCCGAAGCATCCGTACACCCGGGGGCTGCTGGCTTCCTTGCCGCAGCTTGTGGGCGAGCAGCATCGTCTGGAACCGATTCCGGGCAGCGTGCCGAATCCGGCGGAGATGCCCACAGGATGCCGGTTCGCTCCCCGCTGCGCTTTCCGGACGGATGCATGCGATACCGTGCCTCCACAGCTGACGGAGGTCGAGGCCGGGCACAAATGCCGCTGCTTGCTCGTTCAGGAGGGACTATTATGAGCGCATTGCTGGAGATTCGCAATCTGAAGAAGCACTATCCGATCCGCAAAGGCTTATTTTCAAAACAGGTCGGCGTCGTCAAGGCGGTCGACGGCGTCAACTTGACCATCGAAAAAGGCGAGACGCTGGCGATCGTCGGGGAGTCCGGCTGCGGCAAATCGACGACGGGTCGTTCCATTCTGCGCCTCATCGAGCCGACCGAAGGCGACATTTTCTTCGAGGGAACCGACGTGCGCAAGCTGTCGCCGGAGGAGATGCGCAAGTTCCGCACGAAGATGCAAATCGTGTTCCAGGACCCGTACGCTTCGCTCGATCCGCGGTGGACCGTGCAGCAGACGCTGGAGGAGCCGCTCCGTACGCACGAGAAGCTGCCCGAAGACGAGCTTAAACGCCGCGTTGCGGAGCTGATGGAAGTCGTAGGACTGTCCTCGTACCATGCTCACCGTTACCCGCACGAGTTTTCCGGCGGGCAGCGGCAGCGGATCGGGATAGCCCGCGCGCTCGCGCTGAAGCCGAAGTTCATCGTATGCGACGAGCCGGTATCCGCGCTGGACGTGTCCATCCGGGCCCAGGTGCTCAATCTGATGCAAGAGCTGCAGGAGCAGTTTTCGCTCACGTACATGTTTATTTCCCATGATCTGTCCGTCGTGAAGTTCATCAGCGACCGGGTCGGGGTGATGTACCTGGGCCGTATGGTGGAGTTGGCGCCGACGCAGGAGCTGTACGACAAGCCGCTGCATCCTTACACGCAGGCACTGATGTCGGCCCTGCCCGTGCCCGATCCCGAGACGAAGCGGGAGCGAATTATTTTGACCGGCGACGTGCCGAATCCGCAAAATCCCCCCGCCGGGTGCGCGTTCCATACCCGGTGCCCGGTCGCCAAGCCCGAATGCGGGAGCGTCCCGCCCGAGTGGAAGGAAGTCTCTCCCGGGCGGAGCGTGGCTTGTCACTTGTATTCATGATAAATTTAAAAGTGATGGGCAATTATGGGTTTGGGGGCTAAGCTGTCATGCTGAAAACATTAGATAATGCGCTGGAGCTTTTGGAATATTTTACAAGGGAAACGCCATCTTGGGGCGTGCGGGAATTGGCGAAAGAGATGGACATGAGCCACTCGATCGTCCACCGCATCTTGACGACCTTCGAGTCCCGCGGTTTCCTGATTCAAAACGACGAAACGAAAAAGTACGAGCTGGGAACGAAGCTGTGGGAATACGGTTCGATTATTAGGGATAATCTCCGTATTTCCGATGTGATCCTGCCCGTTATGCATACATTGTCCGAGGAAACGGGAGAATCCGTGTTCCTCACCTGGCTGGACGATCATGAAGGCATCTGTGTGGAGATCGCGGAAAGCCAGCAGCGGATCAAATATGCGATGTCCTCGGTCGGAGACCGGACGCCGCTCTATGCCGGAGCCTCCAATAAGGTCATTATGGCGTATTTGCCGAAGGCCGATCAGGAGACGATCATCGACAAGGGCTTGAAGCCCAAGACCGGCAAGACGGTCATCGATCCGGAGAAGCTGATGGAGGATTTGGCGGCGATCCGCAAGGCGGGCTGGGCTTACTCTGTTGGAGAATACTCCGACGCGACGTTCGGGATCGCGCTTCCGATGTTTAACAAGCGGCGTGAAATCGTGGCGTCGCTTACGCTCGCCGGACCGGAGTATCGGATGCCGGAAGCGAAAGTGTCGGAGGTGCTGGATATGATGCGCAGAAAGCGCGACGAGATTGAAGCCTGCCTGCATAAGCTGAGCATCTCGTCGGTCGCCGGACGGCGTCATCCGATATCCTGACAAGGAATGTAAGCATTCCCGCCCGCTGATCGCCGATCGCCGTCTGCCGATCGTTCGGAAAAACGCAAGTTTTTGAAGAGGAGAGGGGAATGACACCATGTCTTTACAGCAAACGCTGCTTGTCTATGAAACGATGGATAGCGCCTATGTTAACGGAAACCAAATCAAAGAGCTGTTCGCAGCCTATCCGGAGGTAGAGGTCTCCGTCCAGACGGTACGGGGAGAGAAGGGCTCGACCGATTTTGTCAAAATCGTTATTCCGGGCACGAACGGGAAGCGGAACGGTGGGTCCGCGCCGACGTTCGGCATTATCGGACGCCTCGGCGGCATCGGAGCCCGCCCGTCCCGGATCGGCATCGTATCCGATGCGGACGGCGCCGTGGCTGCGGTAGCCAGCGCGCTGAAGCTCGCGGACATGAAGCGGAAGGGTGATCATCTCCGGGGTGACGTGATCGTCACGACCCATATCTGCCCGGATGCGCCGACTCGGCCGCATGAGCCGGTCGATTTTATGGACTCTCCTGTCGATATACTGACCATGAATCAATATGAGGTCGTGCCGGAGATGGAAGCGATTCTGTCCATCGATACGACGAAGGGGAACCGAGTCATTAACCATAAAGGCATCACGATTTCGCCGACGGTGAAGGAAGGCTATATTTTGCGGATCAGCGACGACTTGCTGCGCATCATGGAGATGACGACCGGTCAGTACCCGGTCACCTTCCCGATTACGATGCAGGACATTACGCCTTACGGCAACGATCTGTACCATATCAACAGCATTCTGCAGCCTGCGGTCGCCACGAGTGCGCCGGTCGTCGGGCTGGCGATCACCGCGCAATCGACCGTTCCGGGCTGCGGCACGGGGGCGAGCCATGAGGTGGATATCGCCGCCGCGGTGAAATTTGCCGTCGAAACGGCGAAGGAAGTCACGAACGGGACCTGCTCTTTCTACAGCAAGGACGAATTTGCGAAAATTCAGCAGCTTTACGGCTCGATGAAGGTTCTTCAGACAATGGGCGGCACGTCCGTCAACGCCTAATACCCGGTCCGGAGTGGATGCGCCGGCAGAAATGGAGATGGCTGAAGTGAAGAAATTAGGTACCGTTACCATCGGGCAAGCGCCCCGCCCGGACGTGACTCCGATTCTGGAGCGGCACTTGGGAGATCGGGTTGAGCTGCTCCAGGTCGGCGTTCTGGATGGGATGACGAAGCAAGAGATCGCCGTCTCGCTGTCTCCGGACCCGGAACATTATGTGCTGACCTCGCGGCTGGCGAGCGGCGACGCCGTCGTGATGGCAAGGGAAAAAATCGCGCCGGTGCTCCAGCAAAAGATCGATTGGCTCGAAGAGCTTGGCTGCCGGCAAATTCTTGTTCTCTGCACGGGGGTATTCGATGGATTGACGACGAATAATGCCCGTCTGCTGGAGCCCGACGAGCTGCTTGCCCCAATTGTCGCCGCCATGGTCCGCGGCATGCGGTTCGGCGTCCTTGTTCCTTTGGCCGAGCAGCAGGAAGCCCTGGCGGAGAAGTGGCGACATCGCGGGCTAGACCCGTTCATCGCGGCCGCTTCGCCGTACGATTTCAGGGAAAAGCAGGCGCTTGCCGCATGCGCGCAGCTGAAGGATCAGGCGGACATCGTACTGCTCGATTGCATGGGATATACGGAAGCGATGCGGACGTTTGTCGCGAGGCATACGGGGCTGCCTGTGATTTTGTCCAATGCGCTGATGGCCAAGGTGATTTCGGAAATGATCTGAAAAGGCAAGTCAAATTCGCAAGATAGGAAGTTAGGCTATGGATACGTCTTTGGTCAAAGTAAGCTCCGGCCTGCTGCAAAGCTGCCTCGGGCTCAAGCCGCACGAGAAGCTGCTGGTGGTCGCCGACGACCGGAAGAAAGACATCGGCGAAGCGTTATACGAGGCGGGGAAGCAGCTCGGCGCCGAGGCGATGCTGATGGTGATGAAGGAGCGGGAGAAGTCGGGACAAGAACCGCCGTCTCCGGTTAGCGAGGCGATGAAGCAGGCCGATGTCGTCATCTGTGCGACCGAGCATTCCCTTACCCATACGAAAGCGCGCAAAGAAGCGGTCGCGCAAGGAGCCCGGTTGGCAACAATGCCGGGCATTACCCGGGATATGTTCCTGGAAGGCGCGATAGCCGCCGATTACGATAAAGTCCAACAGGTCACCGAGCAGGTGACCGACCTCCTCAGCCGCGGCAAGCGGGTACGGATCGAGAAGGACGGCAAGGTGCTGACCTTTTCCATCGAAGGACGCAGCGGCATTCCGAGCACCGGCGTCTACGTGAATCCGGGCGAGTCGGGGAATTTGCCGTCCGGAGAAGGCTATATCGCCCCGCTTGAAGGGTCCGCTTCGGGACAACTCGTGGTCGACGGTTCGATCGCGGACATCGGCAAGCTCTATAGCCCGGTGACGATCACGGTGGAAAACGGACGCCTGACCGAGGCGGAGGGAGAAGCGGCCACGGAGCTGCTTCGGAAGCTCGGCGACGGCCAAGGCCGGCTCCTCGGCGAGTTCGGCATCGGCACGAACGACAAGGCCAGAATTACCGGCGTCGTGCTGGAAGACGAGAAGGTGTACGGCACGATCCACGTGGCCTTCGGCAGCAACCACACGTTCGGCGGAACGGTCGAAGCCGGAGTCCACATCGATCTGGTCGTGAACCGGCCAGACGTCTATATCGACGACGTGCTTATTTTAGACAAAGGCAGGCTGCTGGTTTAACCTGATGGGTCTGCTCTAAACCGAAGCGCTGTTAAGGGGGGACGCGATATGTTCCTTTTCCTTAACGGCGTTTTTCTTTTCGCGACGAACTTGCTTCGAGGAGGTATTTCCATTTACAATTTGTGTTTAAGGAGAAATCGGCCGGTTGATCCCAAGATGTGAGGTGCATGTTATGTCGTTTCAACCTGTCACCGCTTCATTTTTTCAACAGCCGACGCTGGAGCTGGCTCGTTCCTTGCTCGGTATGCTGCTTGTGAAGGAGACCGAAGCCGGCACGGCATCGGGCTGGATTGTCGAGACCGAGGCCTACATCGGCCCGGGAGATCGGGCGGCGCACAGCTTCGGCAACCGGAGGACGGCCCGAACGGAAGTGATGTTCGGCCCTCCCGGCCACGCCTATACCTATGTGATGCATACGCATTGTCTCCTCAATGTGGTCAGCGGGCCGGTGGACCATCCCGAGGTGGTATTGATTCGGGCGGTCGAGCCATGCACGGGAACGGAGCTCATGTACGAACGCCGCGGCCAGGATAAGAAGGAGCGGGACCTGACCAGCGGCCCGGGGAAGCTGACGAAAGCGCTCGGCATTACGATGGACGATTACGGCAGGCCGCTCTTCGAATCGCCGCTCTATATCGCCGAAGGAAAAGCGTTCGGGCCGGTGGAGACCGGCACCCGGATTGGGATCGAGAACAGCGGCGAAGCCCGCGATTATCCATGGCGCTTTTGGATCGGCGGCAACCGGTTTGTCTCGAAGTAGAGGAGGTAGCGGATGAATCCATTTTCGCAGCGGGTGATCGAGATCATTCAAGGCATTCCGGAAGGGTATGTCATGACTTACGGTCAAATCGCCGGGCTGGCCGGAAGTCCGAGAGGGGCCAGGCAGGTCGTGCGCATTCTTCATTCCTCAAGCGGCAAGCACGGACTACCCTGGCACCGGGTGGTTAACGCCCGGGGGGAAATTGGAATCCAGCAAGAAGAAGGCCGCATGCTCCAAATGCTGTACCTGCGGGGCGAAGGCGTCGAGGTCGCCGACAACGGACAACTTGATTTGGACCGATGGCGCTTCATTCCACTTGACGAGTAACGGCTCTGAAGGTACAGAATATCATCATGCCATTCCCGGGAGAAAGTTCATGTTCAAAAAAATAAGCTTAGCCCTCCTCTACGCCGTCATGGCTTACCTCATCTACAGGTACGGGGAAGAGATCGTGGCGTGGTTTCAATCCTCTAGCGACATGGCTCTGGTCATCGTTGCGGCAACGGTTATGGCGTTGTTCCCGGTTATCCCCTATCCGGTTGTCGGCGGGGTCATTGGCGCGGCATTCGGGCCGGTACTCGGTGCGGCGATCACATGGGCGGGCTCGACGGCGGCTTCGCTCCTGATGTTTTTATTTGTCCGTTACGGGTATCAGGAATGGGGCCAGCGAATGCTGCACCGCTACGAACGTCTCGGCAAGCTGACCGTTCTGTTCGAGCGGAACGCCTTTCTGACCATCCTCTTCGCCAGGCTCATTCCTTTCCTTCCGTCGATTATCATCAATGCGTATTCCGCTTTAAGCCGCGTTTCCTTTGCCGCGTATGCCGCGGCGTCCGCGCTGGGCAAAATCCCGGCCATGCTCTTGTTCGCGTTCGTAGGCAATACTTTGATGACGGAGCCGGGAGCGGTATGGCTTGCCATGGGAATTTACGGAGGCTTCCTCGCGGTCACGCTACTGGCCTACCGGCAATGGAAACGAAGCAAGGAACCGATTCAAAGCAACCGGCAGGCATGAAAAAGAGAGGCGCCGTTGTACGTCGTTTGAACCTCCGTTGAGCAGGGGGATTTCATGCGTTTATTACCTTCAGGCGCTTTATATCTTGTATAGGTGAAAAACCAAACATTCGGGAATATTCACGGCTGAATTGCGACGGACTTTCATAGCCTACCCGGAATGCGACATCCGCGGCATCTGTTGACTCGGATAATAACAGACGCCGTGCTTCCTGCAGTCTCAGTTGTTTTTGGAACTGAATAGGGCTCATAGCGGTTACCTCTTTAAAGTGCCTATGTAGCGAAGAAGCACTCATATTCGCTATTTCCGCAAGCTCCTCAATCCGAAAAGACCTATCATAATTATTCATGATATGTCTAATAACGTCTCTGATTCGTTTGGTGCTGCTTCCATCTATAGCAATTTGTTCCAGTATAACTCCGTGCTGCCCTTGCAGAACCCTATAGAGAATTTCCTTCGTGAAGAGAGGAGCAAGTACCGGGATATCCTTAGGGTTATCCAGCAAACGAGCCAACCTGATTACCGCATCCAACAAAGATAATTCCATCCGGCTGACAAACATACCTCGCTTAGCGTTTTCTTTCGGGCCAACTCGGTTGTCAGAATCGCTTAAAATCTCTAAGATTTGACTCGGGGTAAATTCAAGTTTGAGAGACAAATACGGAACTTGGGAAGAGGCTTCCATGACTTGGCCGGTAACCGGCAAGTCAACGGATGCAACAAGGTAATCGGCAGGACCGTATCTAAAGCGCTCCTGTGCCAGCAATACCTCCTTCACACCCTGAACGACCATGCAAAAGGAAGGATTGTACACTCCAAAATTTGATCCAGTAACGTTAGATCGACGAGTGAAAAATAAAGACGGAATTGCAGTCGCGTGAACACCGTCCTGGCCTGAATAACGCTCAATGAGTTTGGCAAGCTCCCCCTGCTGTTCATATATTCGTTCAGACATAAGCTCCTCCTGTTCCTCCATCCTTGATAGTTCCATCATAATTCAGATTCGTACGTAACGTAAATGGCTGTGAGAGTATTAGGCAATCATTTGAGAAGAATGAGATACCGATCGCCTTTTCATTTGCTGCATAATTGTCAGTATGCCAAGTTAAAGGGGAAGATTAGGATGGATAAACAGGGGAAATATACAGTTATTACCGGAGCAAGCTCCGGTATAGGTTACGCGACAGCTAAAGCTTTCGCAAAACGTAAGAAAAATATCATACTTGTTGCTCGCCGCGAAAACAATCTGAATGAACTGAAAAGAGAAATTTTGCGGGATATTCCCGAGCTGGATATTGTGGTGAAAGCAGTCGATATATCCGTCAGTCAAAACGCCCATCAGCTCTATCGAGAATTAAATCAGTATCAAATCGAAACATGGATTAATAATGCAGGTTTCGGTAGTTATGACCGTGTTTCCGGTCAAGACTTGGAAAAGATTGAAACAATGCTGCGCCTCAACGTGGAAGCCCTAACTATATTTTCGTCCTTGTATGTGCGTGATTATAGAGACGTGGATGATACACAATTAATCAATATCTCTTCAGCTGGCGGATACACACTCGTGCCAACGGCCGTTACCTACTGTGCTTCCAAGTTTTTTGTCAGCGCGTTTACCGAGGGGTTGGCCCATGAACTGAAAGCCGCCAATGCAAAATTACAAGCTAAAGTTTTGGCGCCGGCGGCAACCAAAACCGAATTTGGAAAAGTGGCAAACAATACGAGCGAGTATGACTATGACAAAATTTTTAATTCATACCATACAAGCGATGTAATGGCCAATTTTCTCTTGCAGCTTTATGATAGCAACATGACTGTTGGTATAGTTGACAGAGAAACCTTTGAATTCAGACTTAGTGAACCACTTTTTGCTTATGCAGGTGATTCCAAGAATAACCAAAAAGTCCGACTGAACGATTGACACAGCTCAATTTTAAAGCGGTGGAGCGATTTATCGACGGCTGCCGTTGCCGTTGAACCAGAGATAGCAATAAAGCCGATTACACCGTTAGAGTGGTGAAAATCGGCTTTTTTCAATGTTCAAAGCTCCTTAGCGTTTTGCTGGCGGTGCCCCGAGTAGGAAACGTGTAAGAGGACGGAGGCTAGCCGCCCCTCCTACTTAATTTATCGACAAACTTACCCCTGAGCGGCAGGCCGGCGGTGAAGCTCAGCCAGCGCTTCCGACTGCATAATTCTTTCTTCGATCCGCTCGAAGCCGCGAGCGGCTGCGCCGCCCTCGAAGCTGTACAGGAAGCGGGGCGCCGAAGACTTCACTTGGGCTTCCGCTTTCTGAGCGCGGGCCACAAGCTCCGTACGCTTCTCCTGCATGGCCGCGTAGGCCGCTTTCGTTTCCTCCAACTGCTGCGAGAGTTCTTCCGAGCGCTGCTTGGCGGATTCGTACCACTCCGAGCATTCCAGTGACTTGTCCAAATAATGCAGCTTCGCTTCGACGGCTTGGCGGGCTTCCGCTTCGCGGCCGTCAGCCAGCGCTTCGGCGGCATTTTTATCGCATTGAGCAGCCAGTCGGTTGTAGGCGTCGATTTGCATTTTCAACGACCGTTCCGCGCCGGACTGCTTGTTCAGCGTCCGCTGGACCGCGTCGATTTCCTCTTTCATGGTACGGAGGTAGTGATTCAGCATCATCACCGGGTCCTCCAGCTTGCTCAGCGCCTCGTGTGCGGCGGCTCTCGATAGATCGGATAGTCTCGTTAATACTCCCATGGTTGTTTTTAGCTCCTTTTGTCGTATTTTATAGTTTGATGTAGATTTGCGTAGATTAATAGTTATGATAAGGGTTCATGACTGCGTAGTCGTCGTACGGTGCTTTCGGGACAAGCAGGCTGAGAACAAAATAGATCAGCGTGACAGTACCGAAGCTGCAGAAGGCGGCGATGACGACCAGCAGGCGGACGAGCGTCGCGTCCAGACCGAAATATTGCGCGAGGCCTCCGCAAAGGCCGGTCAGTCTGCTGTTGCTGCGGGAGCGGTATAATTTTTTGTTCATAAAACATTCTCCTTTTTCGAAATATATATTTTTCATTTTCGTTAGTCGGTTGTTTTGTGCTTGCTTCATGTCTTAATTGTAGTCTACAAGCGATCTTGCGAAAACCGACCTGTGGCGGTTTTTGAACTGGACCTAAGGAGGGGAAGTTATTCTACCTAAGTCGGAGCAAATGTAAAATTTTACCTTCAGACAATTCCATAATTTGTTTATACTAGTGTTATTATCCTATAAAAGTTGGGGAGTAGAGTATGAAAAACGATCAAGGTTCTGAGAACGTTCCTAAAGCCAAGGGAGAGAAGGGGGAAAGGTTTACGACAAGCGGCTTCATTCTGGCCGCGATCGGGAGCTCGGTGGGGCTCGGCAACATGTGGAAGTTTCCTTACATTACGGGCAAGCATGGGGGAGCCGCATTTTTTCTGTTGTTTATTGTTTGTTTGATCATCGTAGGGCTGCCGATACTGTTGGCCGAGATGACGATCGGCCGGGGCGGCCGGGCGAACGCTTCGCTAGCCTTCTACAAGCTGACTAATAAAAAGGTATGGGGCTACTTCGGTTTTTTATCTGTCCTTACCGCTTTTTTGGTCATGTCTTACTACGCTGTCGTTGCCGGATGGACGCTGCATTATACCTTGGAATCGTTTACAGGGATGCTGTTCCAGCAAGGCGCCGATTACAAGGATAAGTTCGTTACGTTCGCGGGCGGGTATTGGCCTTTGTTCTGGCAAGCCGTCGTTATGATCGTCTGCGCCTGGGTTCTTGCGAGGGGCGTCTCCGGTGGGATCGAGAAGTTCAATAAAATTTTGATCCCGGGCTTTCTGGTCATTTTGCTGGTGCTGATGTTCCGTTCGCTTACGCTTCCTGGCGCCGGCGCGGGGGTCGAGTTTTTCTTGAAGCCGGATTTCTCCAAACTGGATGCGGAGTCCGCTCTCATTGCCTTAGGACATGCCTTCTTCTCCTTATCCCTCGGGATGGGCATCATGATCACGTACGGATCGTATGTCGACAAGAGACAATCCCTCGGCAGCGCAACGCTTGCGATCGGGTTCGGGGATCTGATTTATGCATTTATTGCCGGGATCGTTATATTTCCGACCGTCTTCTCTTACGGTTTGAAGCCTAGCGAAGGGGTAGGGCTGGCGTTCATGGCGCTTCCTGCCGCGTTCGCTCAAATGCCGTTTGGCGCGATCTTCGGAGGGTTGTTCTTCCTGCTGCTGGCGATCGCCGCGCTGACTTCCGCCGTCTCTATTCTGGAGGTTCCGGTTGCGTATGCGATGAACCGCTGGGCCTGGACCCGGAAGAAAGCGGCCGTGATCGTGTCCGCCGTATGCTTTGTGGTCGGAATCCCGTCCGCCCTCTCGGTTGGCGGCGTGCTCGGCTCCTTCACCCTTGGCGGAAAGTCGATCTTTGATTTGGTCGATTTTATGACGTCTTATGTGCTCATGCCGATTGGCGGCCTGGTCGTTACGCTGTTTACCGGCTACGCGTGGAAATTGGCCGGGGAAGAGGCGGGACTGACCAGCTTCTGGTACCGCGCTTGGATGTTCCTGCTGAGAATCGTATCGCCGATTATGATCATTCTGGTGTTCCTGTATTCCGTCGGCCTTCTGTCCTTTTAGGACGGGAAGGGGATTATAAAAAAAAGAGAAGGGCAGGAGCCCTTCTCAGGCTGTCGAGAAATTTTCGGCAGCCATTTTTTATATCCATTTGATTTAATGCGACACCGCAGTAATATATTACAATAATGAGCGATTGCGGCAGAATAGCTTAATACCCTTGTAATGCGATGTACTATGTATTAAAATTTGGGTAACAAATTAGAGGTGAGTGTCATGGACAAAGAAATGATGAAAGGCAGTATTGATATTTTACTGTTAGCAGAACTAAACAGAGGCGATTCTTATGGATACGAAATCGTAAAAAATTTAAGACAAAGAAGCAACAACTTATATGATATGAGTGAAGGAACATTATACCCTGCATTAAAACGCTTGGAGAGAAAGGCTTTTGTGGATTCGTATTGGGGGGAATCAAATGATGGGGGCAGAAGAAAGTATTACCGCGTTACAGAAAGCGGGAAAACTGAACTCGCTCGGAAACTCAGACAATGGAATGAACTTAACATAATGATATTAAACGTTACGGAGGGGGCATTATGAGTCATATTGACCGATATTTACAACAACTTTCTTCCAATCTTGATTGTGATGCAAGGACAAAAGAAGAACTCATTGAGGAGTTTCAAGACCATTTGATGTTATTAAAGAAAGAATACATAGCGAAAGGAATTGCGGAGGATATTGCTGAAAAATGTGCTGTTTTTGACTTTGGAGAGTACAAATCATTGCAGAAAAAATTAGACCAAACGCTAAATCCTTTTAGAAAAATCATTAAGGTAACACAATGGTTGTTTTTTGTTGTATACGTATGGTTCGTATCAATGGCTCTTTTTATAGGCAAATTTGATAATTTATCGTACTTAATCAATGCAGATAGGGGAGTTACTTTAAGATTTGATTGGGGAATTTATTCAGACTATAACGTGATACCGTTTAAAAACCTAGACCGACAAATCGTTCAGTCTTTATTTTGGGTTTCCAACAGAAATGCCTTTGACATCACTTTTTTCACAACCGCATTAGGTATTGTTTTATTATTCATCCCTTTAGGTTTTCTTCTTCCGATGTTATTTAAGGTCGATACTTTGAAGAAAATAATGATTTATTCTGTTGTAACGGGGGTATCTATTGAATTGGTACAGTTCTTTACAAATACTGGTGCCTTGAATGTGAATGATGTTTTTTTTAATGTAGTCGGTTCGGTTTTGGGATGGTTAATATATTCATCTATAAGAAAAGTAAAAGTACCACGATTAGGAAATGTCAACGCCTGATTGCCACTTAGAATAACATGCTAAAATATGTTTGTGCTATAGAAGCCGGATTTCTGCATAGTAGAAATCCGGCTTGAAATTTTCTGAAAAACTATTTTATCAATTGCTTAATCAGCTCACGGTTTCTGCTCTGAAAAATTTCATTGTGGGAAGAAACCATTCCGCTTGCGTGGGCTTCCGGCTGAATGTACAGCTTGGCCTGGTTGACTGCATTTGCCGCGTCATGAAACGCTCCGGCAATCAAATGCACTTTCCCTTCATATGAAATAATGTCTCCCGCCGCAAAAATCCCCGGCTCGGATGTAGCGCTGTTTGTCTGACCGGCCAGGAAGTATTCGTTCGCCATCTCAAGCTTCACCTGGCTATTTTCCAGCAGCGATCTGTCCCGTTCATAGCCGTGATTGATAATCACTTCGTCAATGGTCAGCTCCTGTACTTCGCCCGTCTCATGGTTGGTCAGCTCCACCCGCTCAATCGTCTCCTGATTGGAGGCCGCAACCAGCTTCGTAATCGTCGTGTGAAAGAAGCATTGGGCCGTGCTGTTCAGCAGCTGCTTCACCTGTGCCTCGTGCCCGGAGAGCGTATCTTTGCGATAAGTCAAATACACCTGCTTGGCGATCGGCTCCAGCTCGTTTGCCCAATCGACCGCCGAGTTTCCTCCGCCGGAAATGATGACGGTTTTATCCTTAAACCGTCTCAGCGATTTGACGGTATAGCTCAGGTTGGATACCTCGAACTTCTCGGCACCCTCCAATTCGATTCTTTGCGGCTCTAAGATTCCCCCGCCGATGGCAAGAATGACGGTTTTCGTGTAATGCTGCTCACCGGAAGAAGTATGCAGGACGAATACGCCTGTTTCGTCACGTTCAATCCGCTCTACTTTTTGATTCAATACCACAGTAGGATCGAAGGTTAGCCCTTGCTGGACAAGCTGCTCGATCAGCTTCTCACCGAGCGTTGGCGTCAGACCGCCGACATCCCAAATCATTTTTTCCGGATACACATGGACTTTCCCGCCCAGTCGTGGCTGATATTCGATCAGCTTGGTCTTCATTTCTCTTAAACCGCTGTAAAAAGATGCGAACAGCCCAGCAGGGCCTCCACCGATAATCGTGACGTCAAACAATTCCTCGTTTTTCATCCGTGATCTTCTCCTTAGCTAAGATTAGCGACGCGCTCTATTTTGCCGAAATATTTTTCACGATCGTTTTGACCCCCAGCTCAATTCCCAACGGCCCGCCCGCCGCAATCGAGCTGTCCAGGGCGTACATGTGCCCGTTCTTAATGGCTGGAAGAGAGTTCCAGGCAGAGTCACTTTCCAGGTTTTTTAGATAGCCTTGCAGCTTTTTTGACGAGCCTCCGATATCAGCAACAAACATGTAATCGGGGTTCATCGCTGCCAGTCCTTCGAGGGAGATCTGCTCCCCTTTTGTCGACATGTTTACGTATTTGCTTGGCGGGTTTAAAGCAAGACCGCTTTCCTTGTTGAAAACAAACTGTGTGGTAAAGCCCCAGAATTGCTTATCACCCAACATAATCACACTAAAGGTTTTGTCGCTGAATGTTTTCAACTGTTCTTTGGAATCGGCAATCAAGGTTTCAATCCGTGAAATTTCATCCTTGGCCTTTTGCTCTTTGCCGAAAATTTTTCCGTATTCCCGCAGTGCGCCCTGCCAATTGTTTTCATTGCTGTCCACCGTTACAACCGGGGCTATTTTCTCCAGCTTGTCGCCGTAGCTCCCATACCGACCCGAGACCATGATGATGAGATCGGGGCCGATTTCCACCAGCTTGTCCAGATTGGGGCTCGTCATGGAGCCGATATCAGCAATCGGTTTGTCCTTGTAAGGAGCGAGGGATTCCCATTCCTTCAGAACATTCAAGTCTGTCGCCGCTGCAGGAGATTCATCCAGCAAAAACAAATGCTCAAAATTGCGGAAGAACAAAAGCGCTACTTTCTCAGGCTTTTTTTCCAGTACGATCTTGCGTCCAAGAGCATCTACATACGTTCTCGGCCATGCTCCCGTTTCCTGACCGGCTTTTTCTGTAGTGGCGCTTCCCTCTTTTGCCGGGGCTGCGCTGTTTGCTGCTGAAGGATGGCTAGGCTCCGGCGTTCCGGCACAACCGGCTAAAATCCCCGCCACTAGTGCGATAGAGACGAATAGTCTCATGAGTGCTTTCATTCTGACTCCTCCGTTGCTTGAAAAATTAAGCTACGGTCAGTTTAGCAAAACGCATTTTAGAGAGGAATGGAGCCATCCTGAAATCCATATGGATTATTCCTGAATCGCCCCCGGAACTCGGCCGGAGAGACGCCCACCTGTTTTTTAAAGATACGGCTGAAATATAAGGCGTCTGCATAGCCGACGCTTTTCGCCACCTCGCCGATCGGCGCGTCGTTAGCCAGCAGGCCTTCCTTCGCCCGATTCAGACGATAAGCCATCAAATACTTGCCGGGGCCCATGCCCGCGTACTTTTTGAAGACATAGAACAAGCGGTTTTCGTTGATGTCATTTTGTTCAGCCAAAGCACGTACGCTAAGCCCGTCCATATAATGCTCGTGTATGTACCTGGATACTTGCTCGAATAACGCTTGCTCGCCATCGCTGCTTTGGTTTCGTACACAGACAAACAGCTCCTCCAAGACGCAGCGAAACAACGTTTCAGTCTGAAAAGCGGAAATTCCGCCAGGCTCGCCTGAAGAGCGCCACAAAAGCTCAAGCAGCTCCGTCAGCCGGGGGCTTTGGCCCGGGGTAAGCTGAAAATGCGCTTTGGACAAGGAAAATCCGGACGGCTCGGGCGCGCATACCCGGTATAAAACAAGCAGGTACTCCCATCCGGCGTTGCCGAGAACCCTCCGATTCAGTGGCATACGGGCACCGCCATGCACGACATGGCCCGGAGCAAGCGTATAGGACGTTCCGCTGAAATCAAACTCGGCTTTTCCTCTTAATGGAAAAACAAAGCCTGGGAAAGGCTCCGTATAGTCATCGCAGCTCATGCCCGGACCGCGCACATAGCGACAGACTTGTTCCACTTGAAAAGAGGTACGCGCAAAATGCTCGGCAAGCTTGGTGATGTCCATCTTCATTTCACACACCTCCTGCAATCAAGCACCGCTGCTCCATGGGCTCATCTACTCCACTCCGCTTGGGACGAGCGATCGCGTTCCTCCTGGCAAAGTTACACAACTTAATCATACTTGTATTGAGATTGATAATCAATATCAATTATAGTTCGATAATAAGTCTGCGGTGCGGCTGCGGCAGAAAGTTTACATCATTCCTTATAAGTATTAAAGTTAAAAAGAAGGAAGACAGTCGTTTTCGGAAAACAATTACCCGATGAGAAATGGGTGCCGTGAAGGAGAAGGTAACGATGGGTCATGAAATCGACGCCAGCCGGGAACAGACGGGGCTGCGCGTATTGGTGATAGCGGCCGTACCGGCCGAGAGGGATGCCGTGCTGCGCGGGCTGCGGGGCGACGGCCGATTCGACGTCGTGGCCGGAGGCGTCGGCCCGGCCGCGGCGGCGGCAAGCGCCGCGAAGGCCTTAGCTGCGGCCGAGTACGGCCTGGTCGTCAGCGCCGGGATCGGTGGCGGCTTTCCCGGCCGGGCGGAGGTCGGCTCGCTGGTGGTGGCCGACGCGATCGTCGCCGCCGATCTGGGCGCCGAGACGCCCGAAGGCTTCCGCAGTGTGGACGAGCTGGGCTTCGGCTCCAGCCGGATCGCGGTCGATGCCTCTCTCGCTGCGGGGCTGACGGAGGCGCTGCAAAGAGCCGGGCTGCCGGCGCTTACGGGCCCGGTGCTCACGGTGTCTACCGTGACCGGCACGGCGGCGACCGCCTCCGAGCTGGCGGCCCGGGTGCCGGGGGCTGCGGCCGAGGCCATGGAAGGCTTCGGCGTGGCGGTGGCCGCTCGCGACCGTGGGATACCGGCGCTTGAGCTTCGCGCCATCTCGAATGCAGTTGGCCCGCGCGACCGCGAAGCCTGGCGGATCAAAGAAGCGCTGGACGCGCTGGAAGCGGCGGGCGCAATTTTACTGGAGGTGCTACGATGAAGATCGCTTTTTCTCCTTGCCCGAATGATACGTTTGTATTTCACGCTTGGGTTCACGGGCTGGTGCCCGGGGCGCCGAAGCTTGACGTGACCTACGCGGATATCGATATTACCAATCGGCTCGCGGCGGAGCCCGGAGGGCCGGACGTGCTCAAAATATCGTTCGCGGCGCTGCCGTGGGTGCTGTCCGAATACGCACTGCTGCCTTGCGGAGGCGCACTCGGACGCGGATGCGGGCCGCTGGTGCTCACAAACAATCCGGCGGTCAGCGCCGAAGGCCCTGCCGCTTTGGCCGGGCGGCGGGTCGCGGTGCCGAGCGACCGCTCGACCGCGTACTTGCTGTTCCGCTTGTGGGCGGCGCAGCAGGTGCCGGGCGGCGTAGGCGAGATCGTCGTGATGCCGTTTCACGAGATTATGCCTGCGGTGCGGGACGGTCAAATCGATGCCGGGCTGGTCATCCATGAAGCCCGGTTCACGTACCCGTCGTACGGCTTGACCCTGCTGTCCGATCTGGGCAGCTGGTGGGAGGCGGACACAGGCCTGCCCATTCCGCTGGGGGCGATCATCGTCCGCCGATCGCTGGATCGCACGGCGATCGCCGAATGGACCCGCGCCTCGGTCAAGTACGCGTGGGAGCATCCTCGAGCCTCCCAAGACTACGTGATGAGCCATGCGCAGGAGCTGTCTCCGGAGGTGGCCCGCGCGCATATCGACCTGTACGTGAACGAGTATACGGCCAATCTGGGCGAAAGCGGCTACGGTGCGGTGGAGGCTCTGCTTGGCCGGGCGGCGAAGGAAGGGCTGGTTCCGTCCTTCGACTTGTCCCTGCTGCGCTGAGGCGCGGAGCGAATCGGTCAATCGACGGATAAATGACATGGCCCGGGAGGCGAGAGACGCATGTCCAAGAAAGAGAGCGAGCTGCCGATCTTATTGTTTGCAGACCAGCCGTCTTGGGAAGCTTGGCTGGAGCAAAACCATGCTGCATCGGCCGGAGTAAGGCTGCACCTGGCGAAGAAGCAAGCGGATGTCGTGACGTTGACGTATCAGGAAGCGCTGGAAAGCGCCTTGTGCTACGGTTGGATCGACAGCCGGAAGGAAGCTTACGACGAGAGCACCTGGCTTCAGCGGTTTACGCCGCGCGGGGCGAAGAGCATCTGGTCCAAGGTCAATAAGGACAAAGCGGAAGCGCTGATCGCCAGCGGCCGGATGCAGCCCCTGGGCCTTCGGGCCATTGAAGCCGCGAAGCAGAACGGGCAGTGGGACAAGGCGTACGAGTCGCAAAGCCGCGCCACCGTGCCTGACGATCTGCAAAGCGAGCTGGACCGCAATCCGCAAGCCAAAGCTTTCTTCGAAACGCTCGACAGCCAGAACCGGTACGCGATCTTGTTCCGGGTCCACAGTGCGAAAAAGGCGGAAACACGGGCGAAACGAATTCAGCAATTCGTAACGATGCTGGAGCGCGGCGAGAAGATTTACCCGTAGAAGCGAATAAGCGAGGCCTTCGGCCCCGAGGGTCTCGCAAAATTTTTAATCTTATTTTAATCTTCGCTTCAGTTTAAATTAAGGCAGACCGGTTACGATAGGCCACAAGAACGGAGAAGGTAAGATATTCGCGCTCCATTACACTACTTCATGTAGTGCAACCAGCGCCGATGATGCTATACTTATGAAGCGGGACTCGACGTTTTTGGCATCAGGCGTGCGGGGATTTTTATTGCCAATAACACTACATTATGTAGTGTTACCAAGGGGGCCGAGGGGCCAAGCGAATCTGCCATCAAGAAAACAGGCTGCAGCGCAGCTCATATGACGAGGAGGAATAATCATTATGAAACTGAAGTTGGTCGCTTTTGCCGTAGGTGCTGTCGTTATCGTCGGAGGGGGCTATGCCGCTTACGATTATTATGCCGGGAACCATGTGGCCGTACAGAATGTAATTCCTGCGAACGCTTCGGCGTCAGCCGCCGGGGGAGCCGTTGAAGCAAGCAAGCTGGACGGGCAGTGGAACATCAGCCCGGATTCCAAAGTATACTTCTCGGTCACGACCTCCAAGGAAACCGTGAACTTCGAAGGCAGCGCGGTGAAAGGAAGCTGGACGCTCCATTCGTCCGATCCATCCAAGATGAAAGCCGAGGCGGCGCTCGACCTCAAGTCGATCTCGTCCGGCAACTCGCAGCGGGACGAACATGTGCGGGGGGAGAAATTCCTGAACGCCGCTGCGAACCCCGAAGCCAAATTTACATTAAAGTCGATCGAGAACTTCCCTAAGACGTTGAAAGAGGGAGAAAAGGTTTCTTTCGATATGACGGGCACGCTTACCGTGAATGGCAAACCCAAGGACGTCACGTTCAAGAGCGACGCGGTTTACAGCCAAGACGCGCTCCGTATGGAAGGCAGCACGGTCGTTACGTTCGAAGATTTCGGCTTGAAAAATCCTCACGCGGTTGTCGTATCCACCGAGAATAACGTGACCGTGCAATTAAGACTCATCCTGAAAAAGTAAACTGCCCGTACACCGCAATCGCGCATTCGTTGGCTGCCGGACACGAAGCTACAACCGCAGCGTGAGACGTTGTCGGCGCTCATCCGGGACGGCGACTGCCGATGAAGCTTGCCAACCGCCCGTCCGGTATGGTAAAGTTGTAAATAACTTGAACAAGAGGAGGTGAGGTAGGATGAATCACGAGATGGTGAACAACCGTATTAGCCAGCTGCTGATGCTTTTGGCTGGCATTGTGCATGCTTTTTCCGTCAACGGGAGAGGTCTGTCCAAAAATGCCTATACGGTTTCACCATTCGCGAAAATAATCCTACCTTAACCGCAAACGGATGCCAGTCCGAAGAGCCGTAGGGATTTTTTCCTGCGGCTCTTTTTGTTGCATACCAAGGTTAGGATCACACAAGGAGGACTCCTTAATGATGATCGTTAACTGTCAAAATATAAAAGCGTACCATGGCGCACAGCTTGTTCTTGAAGACGTAAATTTGGATATTCAGCAGGGCGAACGCATCGGACTGATCGGCCGCAACGGCAGCGGCAAATCGACTTTATTGCAATTGATCGCGGGGTTGCTTCGCCCCGACGCCGGGCAGCTTTCCGTCCGGAAAGGAACCCGAATCGGCTATTTGACGCAAATTCCGGCGGAATTCGCAGGCCGGACCGTGTATGACGTGCTGGCTCTCGGTCATCAGGAGCTGCTGGGGTGCCGCTTGAAAATGGCGGAGCTGGAGAAGCTCATGTCGGAGCCTGGCGCTTCCGACAGCCCGGACCGGCTGGCCGGCTGGCTGGAACAGTATGCGGCGCTGCAGGAGAAGTTCGAGCGCGAGGGCGGCTACGAGCTGGATGCGGTCATCGAGCGGGTCGCCGACGGCCTGCGAATTGACCGCGGCAGCTATACCCAGACGTACGCCACGCTATCGGGAGGAGAGAAGACTCGCATCAATCTGGCCTCGCAGTTGATTCGCAAGCCCGAGCTGTTGCTGCTGGACGAACCGACGAATCACCTTGATCTGCACGGGGTCGAATGGCTGGAGGACTATTTAACCCAGTACGACGGCTCGTGCCTGATCGTCTCGCATGACCGGTATTTTTTGGACCGGGTCGTCACGAAGATTGTCGAGCTGGAGGATGGCGAATCACAGTCGTATTTTGCCAATTATACCGGCTATATGAAGGAGAAGGAGGCGCGGCTGCTTCAGCAGTTCGCCGACTATCAGGAGCAGCAGAAGAAGATCAAGAAAATGACGGAGACCATCAAGCAGTTGGAAGCATGGGGACGGATCGGCGGCAACGAGAAATTTTTCCGGCGGGCGGCTTCGATGCAAAAAGCGCTGGACCGTATGGAGAAGCTGAAGCGGCCGGTACTGGAGGCGAAGAGCGCTGATTTCGGGCTGACTCAGGCGGAGCGATCGGGTCGCAAGGTGGTAACGCTGGAGGGGATAGGCAAAAGCTACGGGAGCCGGAAGCTGCTGGACCGGGTCGACGGAGCGCTGGCTTACGGTGACAAGGTCGTGCTTATCGGGAAGAACGGGTCGGGAAAATCGACCTTGGTCAAGCTCATCCTCGGCGAGGACGCCGTCGACGAGGGGCGCTTCGAATGGGGTGCGCGCGTGGACATCGGCTATTTGGCCCAGCAGGAGTACCCGGATGGGCCGAAGAAATCGGTGCTGGACTATTTTCGCAGCGAAGCCGGTCTGGAGGAAGGAGAGGCCCGGGGGATTTTGGCCAAATATTTGTTTTACGGCCCGGATGTGTTCAAGTCGGTCAATCTGCTGTCGGGCGGAGAGTGGACGCGGCTGAGGCTGGCGCTGCTGGTGCTTCGCAAGCCGAACCTGCTGCTGCTCGACGAGCCGACGAACCACCTGGACATCGCCTCGCGGGAAGCGCTGGAGGAAGCGCTGGAGACATTCCCGGGCACCGTGCTCGCCATCTCGCACGACCGCTATTTTATCAACCGGCTGGCCGGGCGCATCTGGGAGCTGGACCATGGCAGGATCACCGTCTATCTGGGCAACTTCGACGAGTATCAGGAGAAGCGGAAGCAGCGCGGCGGCTTGGGCGTTCAGAGTGGGGCAGCCGCCTCTCTTGCGAACGTGAAGGCCAAGGCTGCGGTTCCGGCCGCGGCGCAGGGCAGGACGAACGGGCGCGGGAAAACGCCAGACCGCAGCAGGGAACGCGACACGCTGGAGCGGTCCATTGCCCAGGCGGAAGAGCGGCTCGCCGCTTTGGATGCCGCTATGCAGGAGCAGGAGGGCGGTACGGACGCTCTTTTGCTTAGCGAGCGATGGGCGGAGCGGGAAGCCGTGCAGGAAGAGCTCGACTGCCTCTATGAGCAGTGGCTGGCGGCGGGAGAGGAACAGGAGTAAGCAGGATTCCATGTTGCCGCCGGTCCGCATTTGCCCCTACAATGGGAATGGTAAGGCTCTGACAACCTTAACAAGAACAGGGTCAAGGGAGGAACTGCTCGGTGGACCGCGGCGCATGGAATTGTTACGCATTCGATTTCGTCGATATGCAAATGAAGCAAATCTCCGAGGTCTGGACCCTCCGGACGAATTCGGATCCTGGTACGAATCGGCTCGTCTTTGTCATAAGCGGCGAAGGGGAGCTCTACGCTTCCGATGCCGGCATTCGCTTGGAAGCCGGTAGCCTGTTCGTCTGCCAGCCGGGCCGGAATCCGTACACGGTTCGTGCCGTGCGAGGCGGGCTGGCGATTTACTACATCGAGTTCGCTTCGGCCAGAACGTACAGACAGGGGCAGCAATGGGCGGTTGAGGATTGCCCTTTGCCCGTTCAAGGGATCGTACAAGGCATTCCCGTTCCTATCGTCCGCCGGTGTATGGAGACCTTGTACGAATGCTGGAGCGCGGGCTCCGGGGTAGAGGCGCATCGGGTTCAGGCAGGCCTGACCGAGCTGTGGCAGTCGATCCTGACGGCGGGCACGGATGAGAAGGAGCCGGAAGCTTCGCAGGCTGTGATCCGCAGCATTCAGGACTACTTTGACGAGCATTATACCGAGACGTTCCCGGTAGAGGAGCTGGCGTGTGCGTGGGGGATGAAGCCGACGTCTTTTTTCCAGAGCTTCAAGCGCAGCACCTCCCAAAGTCCGCTCCAATATATTACCGCCAAGCGGATCGAGAAAGCCCGCGAGCTGCTGGCAACCCGCGACATGAAAATAAAAGAAGTATCCAAGGCGGTCGGCTATGCCGATGCGTATTATTTCAGCCGAATTTTTAAAAGTGCGGTTGGGGTGTCCCCGGTCGAGTACATGCAGTCGTTTCGGAAAACGATCGTCGTGCTTAATCCGTTCCTCTGGGCAGGGTTAACGGCGCTTGGGATTCCGGGCGACCGTATGGTCGTCCTGTCCAAAGAGGAGCACAGCGAGGACCCGGCGGTCGAATTCGATCTTGCGCCGATGCGCGCCCGGCAGCCCGATCTGATTCTCGGCTCCGAGAAGGCGGCCGTCTGGTACGACGGCTTGTCCGAGCTCGCCCCGACCCGGCTGATTCCGTACAAGCGGCAATCGTGGCGGGAGCACCTGATGCAGCTGGCGGCGGCTATCGGAATGGAGGAGGTCGCCGTCTTTTGGATCCGGTCTTATGAACGCAAAGCTGCGGCGGCCCGTCATCGAATTCATCAATCGCTGCGGAATGAGACGGTGCTCGCGGCCCGCATATGGCGGCATGGGCGGGTTAGAGTATTCGGCGAGCAGCGGCGCAAGGTCGGAGATTTCTTATACCGGGAGCTTCAGTTGAACGCCCCTGCGCGCATCCGCGGTTTCGCTTTCGAGGAGCTCGATAGCGTCGGGAAGCTGAATGATTATGGAGCAGACCATATCCTTCTCTTTACCGAGCCGGGCTTAGACGCCGGCTTCATCCACGAGTTGAAAGGAAAAGTATATCAGGCCGGCGAGTATCCTTGGCTGCATTATTCGGCGCTCGGCCACGAGAAAGCGCTCGCCGAAGCTGTCGAATTGTTTACCAAGCGGGAGTTTTGAAGAAAAATACAGGTCTTGGCGAAGATTCGTCTATTTTAATCCGGGGCGTTTTCTGTACAATTTTATAGTGAGAATGAATATCACTATCATTGACAGGGGGACAACTTTCGTGGAGACTGCGCAATTTCAGACGGCTCGGACGATCGTAGAGAGAAGATCTATCAAGCAATTCAAGCCGGACCCCGTATCGGAAGAGCTCCTGTATGAGCTGCTCAACGTATCGGTATGGGCGCCCAATCATGGGCTCCGGGAGCCGTGGCGGTTTATTTTATTCGTAGACGAAGGCAAGCGGACGCTGGGCGAAGCGATTGCGGGTCATGCCGTGAAGAGCCGTTCGCCGGAGACCTATATGAACATCCCGGCACACCTGCTGGTCGTGGTTCAAGAGGACCCGCGTCAGCGGGAGCGGGAAGAGGATTACGCGGCGGCGTGCGCCTTGATTCAGAACTTTCAGCTGGCCGCTTGGGAGCGCGGACTCGGCGTGATTTGGAAGACGGAGCCGTTTACGTTCGTCCCGGGATTCCTGAAAAGCGTCGGCGTCAAGCCGGGGGAAAAATTGGTCGGGCTCCTTCATGTCGGCTATCCGGAAGTGATTCCCGAGGCAAGACCAAGAACGCGTGCGGAAGAAAAGCTGACGGTCGTTCGCTCATCCACTGCAACGGAGGACCCGCATACCGATGGCTCTATCCCAACCGGCCTTCGATAAAGCGCCGATCCGGAGCCGTCCGTGGATGGCCACCGTCCTTCTGGCTGTCGGCATATGCGCGATCATGCTCGGGATCGGCACCTCGATTGTAACGGGGGTGGCCCATATTACGTTCGGAACGGTGTGGGATTCGATCGTGGCTTACGATCCGGGCAACGATCACCATGTCATTATCCAATCGCTGCGCATGCCCCGCGCGCTTGCCGGGGTATTGGTCGGCGCGGCATTCGCCGTAGCGGGGGCGATCATGCAGGGGATGACCCGCAATCCGATTGCCGACACCGGACTGCTGGGAATCAATGCGGGGGCGGGCTTTGTTCTCGTCCTCGTCTTCGCGTTCTTTCCTTGGCTTCCCTTCGGAGCGATTATCGTATTCTCGTTCATCGGTGCGGGCTTAGGCGCGGGCTTGGTGTACGGCATCGCCTTCTTTGCCAGAGGGGGTTTAACGCCGCTGCGTCTCGTATTGGCCGGCGCCGTCGTCGGTTCGCTGCTGTCGGGTGTCAGTCAGGCGCTGTCGCTGCTGTTCCAAATCAATTACGATCTCGCCTTCTGGACGGCCGGCGGCATCTCGACGGCGGAGTGGTTTCAGGTATCCGTGATGCTGCCGTGGATTGCAGGCGGACTAATCGCCGCGCTGGCTGTCTCCCGGTCCGTTACGATTCTGAGCCTGGGCGAAGACGTGGCGGCGGGGCTCGGCCAACGGACGAAGCTGGTGAAAGGGATCGGCACCGTGGTGGTGATGGTTCTGGTCGGGGCATCCGTGTCTACGGTCGGAGGCGTCGGTTTTATCGGACTGATCGTTCCGCACATGGTCCGCTTTCTGGTCGGCGTCGATTACCGGTGGATTATTCCTTGCTCCGCCGTGCTCGGCGGTGTGCTGGTTGTGTTCGCCGATATCGGAGCGAAAATGGTCGCTCTGCCCTATGAGACGCCACTTGGCTCCATTATTGCCGTGTTGGGCGTTCCTTTCTTTCTATATCTGGCGCGCAAGGAACGGAGGGAGCTGTAGTGAGTACGGATACGTTCGTGCAGCATCGCGGCCGCCGCAGCCTCCGGCTGATCGTGTTGTTCGGCGCGCTGCTGCTTGTGCTGTTTGTCGTTAGTATGAATACGGGGCGCTACAGTATGGCCCCGCTGGAGGTATTGCAGACGCTGCTCGGCGAAGGCAGCCGTAAGCAGAACATCGTCTTGTTCGATCTGCGCCTGCCGCGTATGATCATTGCCGTGCTGATCGGGGCCGGGCTTGCGGTGTCCGGCGCGGTGCTGCAGGGAATTTCACGCAACGGCTTGTCCGATCCGGGCATTCTCGGCATCAATGCCGGCGCGGGCTTCGCAGTCCTGCTGTTCGTGTCGTTCTACCCGGCGACCAGCGTGGCGCCGCCGTTTCTGATGCCTTTTCTCGCTTTGGCGGGCGCCGGCTTGTCTGCTCTTCTCATTTACATCCTGTCGTATAAAAAAGAGAGCGGCATTTCGCCGACAAGGCTGCTGCTTACGGGAATCGCCGTAGGAGCCGGGATGAGCGCGGTCAGCGTCATTTTGACGCTGCAGCTCAATCCGCGAAACTTCGAATTTGTCGTCACTTGGCAAATGGGATCGCTATGGGGCTCGAACTGGAAATTCGTCCTCGCGCTGCTTCCTTGGATCGTCATCCTGCTGCCGTATGTGTATTGGAAATCGAGAGTAATGAACGTACTGAGCATGAACGAGCAGATTGCAGGCGGGTTAGGGCTCTCAGTCAACCGGGAGCGGCTTGTCTTAATGGCGTCTGCCGTCGGGCTGGCGGCCTCCAGCGTGGCCATCGGCGGCGGCATCGGGTTCGTCGGGCTGCTGGGCCCGCATATGGCGCGGCGGCTGGTTGGGCCGCAGCATCAATACATGCTGCCGATTACGGCAGCGGTCGGTGCGCTGCTTGTGCTCGCCGGGGATACGATCGGCCGGAGCTTTATGGAGAACACGGAGATCCCGGCAGGCGTGGTGATTTCGTTATTAGGCGGTCCTTATTTTATTTATTTGTTAATGCGGGCCAAGGCGTGATTTGAAAAATTGATCATTTTTCCAAAAGGGGTAGGAGAATGCGTAAACATCGATTCGCAGCCGGGTTACTTGCGCTGTGCTTGGCTTCGGCCGGGCTTAGCGCTTGCAGCGGGCAGCAGAATGCGGCGGCGGGAACGGAAGCCGCGGGTTCCGGCCAGACCGCCGGTTTTCCGCGCACGATCAAGCACGTGAAGGGCGAGCTGGAGCTGAAGGAAAAGCCGGAGCGAGTGGCCAGCGTCGATATTATGGGTACGGACTACTTTCTCGTACTGGGAGTAGCACCGATCGTGTCGGAAGGCTTCGAAGGAACGAAAGCCAAGTCGCCGATTTTCGCCAAGTATGCGGAAGGGATGAAGGTGGGCGATCTCGGAAGCAAAACGAACCGGGAAACGCTGCTGGAAATGGACCCGCAGGTAATTGTCATGACCAGCACAGGCAAGGGCGCAAGCTATGACGAGTTCAATAAGCTGGCCCCTTCGATTGCCGTCGACTTTTCCTTGGATGCGGCGTCAAGGCTGATGAAATTCGCCGAAATCGTCGGCAAAGAAGAGAAAGCGAAGCAAGTGATTGCCGATTTTGAGAAGCTGAAAAGCGAAGCGAAAGCGGCGGTAGCCGGCCACAAGGGTGAAACCGCGCTGTTCCTCGTAGCAAACGGCAAAGATTTTACGGTGATGCATCCCAAGAACTTCCCGATTTACTACGAGGAGCTGGGTTTGACGCCTGTGGCGGGACTGCCCGAGGACGGAAAGATCGGGGGGCGGATCGGCATTGAAGCGCTCAGCGAGTTCAAGCCCGATCATATTTTTATCGCCGCCAACCGCAGGGAGATGAAAGCCGAAGATCCGCTCGGCTTGATCAGCATTTGGAAGGACCATCCGGTGTGGAACAATCTCAAGGCGGTCAAGGAGAATCGCGTATATCCGATCGACACGCTGGCCGGAGATACGTTCTTCCTCGGGCAGGTAGCCGGGCTTCAAGCGATTAAAGACCATCTCGGTACGAAGAAATAGAGAAGACGAAGGACCGTTCCGCTCCAATGCAGGAGAAGCGAAGCGGTCCTTTTCCGTTCAGTATTTTTGCAAAAGCCGCCGTTTCAGGCGTGGTCTCAACTTGACGACAGCGGCTTGTTGATTCGTGTGAACGGCTTCTTATTGCTCAGCCCAAGGCCAGGGCTTCTTCGCTTAAGGCAATTTGTTCGCCGGAGAGGCGTTCCAGCGAGAAAAGCGGGACCAGCTCGGCCGCTTGTGCCGGTTCTGGGCGGTCGAGCAGACCGGCTGCATAAGCCAAGTAGCCGATCAGGCGTTCCGGCGGAACGCCGGCGGCGCGGAGAGCGGCAAGCGAGAGGCTGCGGTTCCGCTTGGACAGCCTGCCGCCCTCCGGCGTACAGAGCAGCGGGACGTGGCAAAAGCTCGGCGGGGTCGCCTCCAACAGCTCGTAAAGGACGAGCTGCCTCGGGGTCGAATCGAGAAGATCCGCTCCCCGCAGCACATCGGTGATTCCCATGGCGGCATCGTCGACAACGACCGCTAGCTGGTAGCTGAATTGGCCGTCCGCGCGTTTGACGACAAAATCGCCGAGAGCGCCGGGCGGCACGTGCTGTACGCCCGCCATGCCGTCCTCGAAGGAGATGGAGCGTTCCGGAACAGCCACACGCAAGGAGGGAGGCTTAACCTGGGCCTTACGTCTGCGCTCCTCCTCGCTGAGCTCCTTGCACAGCCCGGGATAAACCGCGCCTTCCGAGGCAAGGCCGTGCGGGGCGCTGGCGATGGCGGCCAGTTCGGCCCGGCTGCAGTAGCAAGGATAGAGCCGTCCTCTGCGCTGCAAGCGTTCGACGGCCTGCTCGTACAGCTCCAGCCGCTCGCTTTGCAGATAAGGGCCGTAAGGGCCGTCGGTGGCCGGACCTTCGTCCCAGTCCAGTCCCATCCAGGTTAAATCTTCTACGATGAGCTGAGCATATTCCGGGCGGGAACGAGGCCCATCGATATCCTCGATACGCAGCACGAACGTACCGGAGGCGTGCCGCATTTGCAGCCAGGCGAGCAGCGCCGTGAAGGCATTGCCGATATGCATCGGTCCCGAAGGCGTCGGGGCGAACCGTCCGCGTCTCATCGAATCACCTCGCAGGTATACAAAAAAGAGCAGGATCTCCCCTGCCCGGTTGTTTATGTATGATAAATGTGGTCTTGCAAACAATGATATTAATGGCGGAGCCGACGAGATACTCTCCGTTTCACTCCGAGACTGCGAAGTAACGCAATCGAAGTGAACGCTCCGACGAACCCTGTGGGTCCTCATCCCTTACTAATGAAGTAATCAATGGCGGAGCCGACGGGATTCGAACCCGCGGTCTCCTGCGTGACAGGCAGGCATGTTAGGCCTCTACACCACGGCTCCGCGTTAGGGACAAAAATGATAATAACACAGCCGCCCGATTTTGGCAAGTAGCTAGGAGAGAAGAATAGGCCGGATGGTGGAACCCGCATCGGTTCCGGAAAGTAATCCGTGGCCGCTCTTTTCCCAGTTCTTTCGGTTCCTGACTACAAATGGACACATTCCTGAAATTGAACGTTGGTTAGTCACAAAAAATTCACAAATGTCGAAATTTGTTTTTCCACGGCTCCCTCTTCGGAGGTATAATCTATAAGTATATAGGGTTCCGTTTCGACCTGATCATGCTTCCGAAAATGTGAAAATTGTAACAAGCGTGGGGGGAGGCCTCCGAACGGGCTTCTTCTCGCTTCCTATATTTTCGAGAAAAACATGATGTTTGCATTGCCTGACCAGGTATCGACACAATTAACGGACTTCTATTCCAAAGTAAAGGAGGACGTTCTCTAATGTCAGTAGCATCCACTCAACAAGCGGTAGTTGCAGCCGAGCCCACCCGGGAATCCTTGGATGTGCTTGATCAGTTGATGAAGCCCGAGGTGCAGGAGTCTTTAACGGTGTTGGTCGAGAATTTGCCGAAGCTGGCGGAAATGGTGACCATCCTCACCAAAACGTACGATTTGGTGCAAAATGTAGCCACGGACCGCGTATTTATCGAGGACATCAAAGGCGGCGTCGAAGAATTCGTGAAGCCGATTCAGGACAAAGCCAAAGGTCTGGCGTCCGCGGCAATCGAAGCGAACGACCGTGCGCAGGACGAATCCACAACGATCGGTTTGTTTGGTTTGCTCAAAATGCTGAAAGACCCGCAAGTCCAAAAGATGTTCCGTTTTTCTCAGGCATTCTTGGATGTCTTGGCTGAGCGCCAGCAGCAGCGTCAATAATATAGGAAAGCTGAATCAAGGAGCGGATGAACAGGATGGCTAAGCAAATTTTGATACTAGGCGGCGGCTACGGCGGATTGCTGAGCGCCCTGACGGCCCGGAAATACATGACGGCGGAAGAAGCGACGATTACGGTCGTCAATCGTTATCCGACGCATCAGATTATTACGGAGCTGCACCGGCTGGCTGTGGGCAACCTGACGGAAAAAGCGGTTGCGCTGCCGTTGGAAAAGCTCTTGCGCGGCAAAAATGTCAATCTTCAGATCGATACGGTCGAGGAGATTCGCCCGGACCAGAAAGAAGTTCTGATGGTCAGCGGCAAAACGTACGATTACGATGTGCTCGTTATTGCTCTCGGCAGCGAAACGGCGTTCTTCGGCATTCCGGGTCTGAAGGAGCACAGCTTCGTTCTGAAATCCGTGAACGACGCCAACCGCCTTCGCGCGCATGTGGAAGCTCGAATCGACGAGTACAGCCGCACGAAAAACAAAGCCGATGCGACATTCGTTGTCGGCGGCGGCGGCTTGACCGGCATCGAGCTTGTCGGCGAATTTGCGGACATGCTGCCCAAGCTTTGCCGCAGCAAAGGCGTCGATTTTAACGATATTTCTCTTTATACCGTGGAAGCGGGTCCGTCCATTCTGGCTGGCTTCGCACAAGAGCTTGTCGAGCGTGCGCAATCGAGCCTCGAGAAGCGCGGCGTGAAGTTCCTGACCGGCGTTGCGATTACGGAAATGCAGGAGAATATGGTATTCCTGAAGGACGGCAGCTCCATCGAGACGAACACGCTCGTATGGACCGGCGGCGTACAAGGCAACTCCGTCGTGGCCAACTGCGGTATCGAAGTCAACCGCGGCCGTGCAACGGTAACGGAAGGCTTGCAATCCACGTCCCATAAAGACATCTTCCTCGCCGGCGACAGCGCGGTCGTTATGGGCAACGAAGGACGTCCTTACCCGCCGACGGCGCAGTTGGCTTGGCAAATGGGCGAGACGATCGGACATAACATTTTCGCTTACTTCAACAACGCGCCGATGGATACGTTCACGCCGGTATTCTCCGGTACACTGGCGAGCCTTGGCCGCAAAGACGCGATCGGCACGGTTGGCGGAAACCAAACGCGCCTCAAAGGCCTTCCGGCTTCGCTGATGAAAGAAGCAAGCAACATGCGCTATTTGACTCATATCAACGGGCTGTTTACACTCGCTTATTAATACGATCATTAGCATGTATGCCAAAAAGGCACCCGCCGGGTGCCTTTTTTGTTTTGTTTGCGTTAGGAGGACGGGAGCCGCATCCTTATTGTCCCAACAGCTTTTGGGTGACGAACGATACGTCGTTTTGGTCGACGACGCCGTCTTTATTAACGTCGGCGGCAGGATTGTAGCCCGGCTGTCCGACCGCTGTGCCCAGCGTGCGGATCACGAGCAGCAGATCGTCGGAAGCTACTTTGCCGTCGCCGTTTACATCCGCGTTGGATGTGTTCTTGTTCACGGTCACTTTCTTGACGACATCTTCCTTCAAAACGAAAAGCTTGTCTGCGCTCGTCGATAAATTCCCGCCCTGCTTCAAGCTAAACGCGGCAGTTCCCGTTTGTTCCTTTGCCTTAAAGCTCAATTTGAGAATGCCGCTTCCTGCAGGAACTCCTGCACTCTGTTTGATGCGCGAACCGACCAAGGCAATTTTTCCTTCCGCTTCATTTTTATCCAGATAAGCGTTATCGTTTGCTTTTCCGAAGTTTTCGTCAAGAACGGCATTGGTCAGCTCGAATTTTGCCGGGTCATACTGCAGCTTCAGATCAAAGACATACGTATCTGCCGTTCCGGTATAGACGGTAAGATCCAGGTTTTCTCCCGTTTGAATGATATCCCGTTTCGTTCCGAGAGCCAATTGGGCGTCGGATGCCGCTGTTCCGCTTACCGTTACCGTACTGGTTGCGGTATAGCCTCCGTCCTGGGTGCGGACTGTAATCACGGCAGTGCCGGGTGACAGGGCGGTGACTTTGGCTTGTTGGGCGCCGGGAGTATAGGTGATGGAGGCGATGAACGGATCGCTGGTCGCCCAATCAACTTGCTGATTATCCGCATTTTTCGGTTCGACCGTCGCCTTCAAAGACGCTTCATTCCCCGGAGCGGTTGTCGTTAAGCTAAGCGTCGGTTTATCAAGCGAAATTCCCGTGACTGGAATCCCGTTGCCTGGGACTGTATAGGTGGCCGTCAAAGGGGCTTGGGCCGACTGTCCCGCCGTGTCGATCGCGTCGACCTTGAACGTGTAGGTCGTGCCCGGTATTAAATTTTTCGCGGCATACGACGTGCCGGTTAGCGGCTGAAGCAGCTCGCCGTTTCCGTAAACGGCGTACAGCACAACGCCCTGCTCATCGGCGGCTTCAGGCCAGCTCAGGCTGACGCTGGTCGGATCGCCGGGGTCCGCCGTCACTTTAAGCGAGCTTCCGGCCGGCCAAGCGGGTGCGGCGTTGGACAGATTCGCCGGTTCGGTTAGGTATGGAAGGAAATTTATGGTCCGGCCATAGTAACCTGCTTCCATCTTGGCCTCGATTTCCGCTTCGTTCACAGTTCCCCAATAGTTACGGGAAACGTCTCCGCCCCAGGGAACATTCACCAAGAACTTATTATTGATAAAATTGTTATAGGTCACACCGCTGACGGAATAGTAGAAAGAGAGAACCGTTCCGTTGTTCAGGAATTCGTTGTATTGCATGTCGAGACCAGGCTTACCTTCTTGGTCGAAACAAGTAACCCGACCGAACCCGCTGAATTTCGCGTATCTTGCTTTTACTTTCCCGCCAGGGTCCCTTTCCGATGTCAGCGCGCACCTTCCCCCGGTATGGGTCGTGCCGTACAGCTCGCCAGCATTAAAATACGGCGAATTGGAAAAGAGGCTCCGCACCACTTTATTGCTCGGGTCGGAGCTATAGGGAGCAGTGCCGACGGTCGAATCCGTAAACTGACTGTCCAGGATGATGAGGCGTGATCCGATGACATCATTGCGTTCGGAGAGGGAATTCGTAAGGGTCAAAGGATGGCCCCCCGCATCAATGGCTTTGTCATTATCGTGGAAGCGGACATGGTCCAGCACGGCGGTCGGAGCTTGGGGGCTGCTCCTTTCGTCTCCTATCAGCGCAGTTTCGGCCTTGAAAAATTCGGCATGCCTCACTTCCAGCTTACCAACGTCTTTTGCCAAAACGATGCCTTTCCACTTCTTGTTATCCGGCGCCGTGTCGTCAGCCGTAAGCCGAATGGGTTCTTCGGAAGTTCCGACCGCCCGCAGCTGCCCCTGCACATTTAGTCCGGCGCCGCTGCGGAATTTGACTTCGACGCCCGGTTCAATCGTTAAGGAAACGCCGGGTTGGACGATCGCGTCGATCGTAACGATGTAGGGACTTTCGCTTTTCGTCCATGTTGTGTTATTGAAAATGTGGTTGGAAATGACGGTACCCGTTCCTGCCGCTTCCGCTGTTTCTGCCTCGACTGATTCGATTTTGATCGAGGGAGCGGCTTCGGCGTTGGCCGGCTGGGCTAAGAGCGGGGCGGTCAGCGAGGTTGCGGCTACGATCAGAGCCATGGTTAAGCGAAGTGGTGCTTTCATTGAATGATCTCTCCTCCGTTTGCTGTTCGTTTTATTTGCTGAGATACCAATTGTATCATTTGTCAAATGGAATTTAAGGAAGATTAAGAAAATTTAAGGAGAAGTGCAAAGACGAATCTATAGCTTCGACGGAAAATGCAGTGTTTCATTTTGTATCATCGGAATGTCGGGCGGGTGACCCGCATGCCTTCTTGGTTTATTGCAGATTGGCAATCCCGTTGGGATATCGATCCATTGTTGTTCTTGCATTTTGGTTAGCGTTCACTTACAATATGGTCATTATGAAAAAGCCGCATATCGATAGCAAGAAAAAGGATATTTTGCAGGCGGCCATGCGTCTGTTCGCCACCAAAGGGATCGACGGCATTTCCGTCAAAGAGATCGGGGAGGCGGCGGGCGTCACCGATGCCGCCATTTACAAGCATTTTAAAAGCAAGCAGGCAATGGCGCTCGAAGCGTTCTCCCATTACTGCGGCAGCTATACGCGCTTGATCGACTATATGACCGGGCAGCCGGGGACGTTTCGCAGCCGGTTCCACCGCTTGATCGACGAAGTGCTGCGCATGCATGATGAGGAGCAGTACGGCATGCTGCTGCTTGCCCAGCAGCACGAAATTTTCGTGGAAGCCAGCCGCAGCGGGGAGAGACAGCTATCCGACGCCCTCATTGCTTTCATCGAGCAGGGCATCGAGCGCGGAGAGCTTCCAGAGCAGGACGCCCGGTTGTCCGCCGTGCTGATTATCGGCGCATTCAATCAGATGGCGCTCTCCAGCCTGCACGGGGAGCTACCGGCCCGCCTGGAGCCGCTGGCAGCGGAAGTGAAACAGAGGTTTTCCCATTTATTAGGTCAGCTTTGACCTTTTCTTTTTGCATACAAAGTTAGTGAATGCTAACTAAAAGGAGCGGATTCAGTCATGAAAAAAGTTTTGATCGTGCAAGGAAATCCGGTAGAGCACAGCTATGGATGGGCGCTTGGAGATTCCTATGCGGAGGGAGCCGCGGCTGCCGGGGCCGAGGTTCGGATGATTCGTCTGGCGGAGCTGGATTTTAACCCGAATCTGTCGGGCGGTTACAAAAATAAGCTTCCATTGGAGGACGATCTGGTCAAGGCGCAGGAATCGATTCGGTGGGCGGAGCATCTGGTCTTTACGTATCCGATCTGGTGGGGCGGTCCGCCTGCGCTGCTCAAGGGCTTTCTCGACCGCGTCTTCCTGCCGGGCTACGCTTTTAAATACAAGAAAGGCTCCTCGCTGCCCGATCAGCTACTCAAAGGCAGGACGGCGAGGCTGATCGTGACGATGGATTCGCCGCTCTGGTATTACCGGCTCGTGCAGGGCCAACCGGGCCATCGGATGATGAAGGTGTCCACGCTGCAGTTCTGCGGCATCCGGCCCGTCAAGGTCACCTCCATCGGGCAAGTCGGCAAGTTGACGGACCCGGAGCGGGAGCATTGGCTGGTGAAGGTGAACCGTCTGGGACAAGCGTTGGCGTAAGCGGAAAGAAGCCTGTGCCTCCACGAGGGGGACACAGGCTTCTTGCGCATATCAGTGGGAAGCCGCTGCTTCGGCCGCAGGGTCTAGCTTCTCCTTGCTCATCGCGAAAGCTGCAACCAGCGCCAAGCCTGCCGGAATCAGGCTCCATGCAAACGTCAGAACGACGGAGGACGACAGCCCTTCCGCGATCGTGCCCAGCGCTTGCGGAGGGATCTGGGCCCGGGTGGCCGGATCGAGCAGCGCATGCGGGTCGCCGAAGTCGATGCCCTTCGGGGCTGCGGCTTGACCGCTACCTGCAAAGGCATCCGTCAGCTTTCGGGTCAGCGCATGGCTTTGGACGATGCCGAATAGCGTGATGCCAAGCGTCATGCCGAGCGAGCGAAGGAAATTGAGCGTAGACGTCGCCGCTCCACGCTGGCTGGCCGGGAAAGAATGGATCGCCGCGTTGCTAAGCACGGAGAAGGAAGCTCCGATGCCAAGGCCCGTCAAGATCATGTACAGCGTGACGATAAAACGCGACGATTCCGGCGTCAAGGTCGTGAGAAGGGCGAGACCCAGCACAAGCAGAGCCAGCGTCGGAATCATGATCGACCGGAACGGCATCTTCGTCATCAAGAAACCGCCCAAGGTCGCCGTAACGACCGAGCTGAGCATCATCGGCAGCAGCATGAGGCCGGAATTGGTGGCCGTTCCGCCAAGCACGCCTTGAATGAAGATCGGAATGTACACGGAGGCCGTAATGAACGCCGCCCCGCTCAAGATCCCAACGGCATTGCTTGAGGCGTACAGACGGTTCCGGAACATGCTGAACGAAATGATCGGCTCTTCGGCGCGCTTTTCCACGAACAGGAACAGCAGGGTAAGGACTGCGAATCCGGCGAATAAGCCCAAGATTTGAACCGAGCCCCAGGCATACTGCTTACCGCCGAGCTCCATCGCGAACATGAGGCAGACGACGGCTCCGACCAGCGTCATGGCGCCCCACCAGTCGATCCGCTGCTTCGAATGAACCGGCGACTCTTTATAGAAGAGCGCAATCATGACGAGCGAGATGAAGCCAAGCGGCAGGTTGATATAGAAAATCCAGCTCCAGTGGATGTAATCCGTGATGTAAGCCCCGAGCAGCGGGCCGAAAATACTGGACATGCCGAATACCGCGCCGAACAGTCCGCCGAGCTTCCCACGGTTCTCCGGTGTGACGGTGTCGAACATGATCGTAAACGCAATCGGCACCAACGCCCCGCCGCCAATGCCTTGAATCGCGCGGTAGATGCTTAATTGTACGATCGAAGTCGCCGTTCCGCAGAGAACGGAGCCGAGCATGAAGACGATGATCCCGAAGACGAAAAATCGTTTGCGTCCATACATATCGGATAGCTTGCCGAAGATCGGCATCCCTGCCATTTCCGCGACCATGTAAGCGGAGGTCGCCCAGACGAATTTATCGAGTCCGCCGAGTTCGCCGACGATCGTTCCGATCGCGGTCGCCATGATGGTATTGTCCATCGAGGCCATCAGGATCGCAAGAAGCAGCCCCGCTAGGACCATCCCGGTTTTGTTGGTTGATTTGCCCATGAGTTGATGTCTACCTCCGATATGAAATGTTTTAAGCTTTATATACATACTATACCTTAGCCTAACTGACAACTGGATGTCAGGATTCAGGGATTGGATATAAAGTTTTTTTGAAGAGACGGGGAGCGCGGGAGACTCGCAAAAGAGGGTGTACTTTCACATGGCGGACTAATTTTGGCGAAAAATGTCCTGTTAGCTAAGTGTTCATGGCTAAAACGTAAGCGGAGAAAAACCGCCGATTCGCTTGACCGGCCTTCGGTGGTTTTTCTCCGCTTATTAAAGTTTCACTACAGTGCGCCGTGGGCTGGCGTCCAGAAGTGGTAAATTAATCACATTTGGTGAAATTCGTTCCAGTGTGGAGCGCGATGCAAATAATCGGTCAAAAAAATCCCATTTTGTAGAGTATACTCCGTGGTCCGATTGGTAAATCCGAAGGGAGAAGCATTTCCTATCGCATCGGTTGCAGGTATCGCATGCCGATGGGGCATAACGTGGCCCCTTAAACAACAAAGGCGCTCCCGCCGCATATGCGAACGGAAGCGCCTTTATAACGATCAAGCCCCGTCTTCCTTGATACGGAAGCTGCGGGCGATGTAGAGCACCGGCGTCGAAGCGGCGGAGATGACGAACTTGAATAAGTAGGTCGTCAGCAAAATTTGCAGCCAGACATCCAGCGTATACACCCCGACAAAAGCGATGGTGCAGAAGACCAGCGAGTCCACAAGCTGGCTGAGCCCCGTGCTGCCGTTCGTCCGAATCCAGAACTGGTTGTATACGGGAAACCGTTTCTTCAGATAGCTGTACACCCTCACGTCGAGGAACTGGCTGATAAAATAAGCGCATAGACTAGCCGCGGCCAGTCGCGGCATTAAACCGAATATCGTCTCGAGCGAGCTCTGTGCGATGTCGCTTTCCTGCGGCGTGAACACGAGCGCCATCTGCATGATGACTGTCGAAGCGACCAAGCTGAAAAAGCCAAACCATACCGCCTGCTTGGCTTCCTTCGTCCCATACTTCTCGTTGAGCAGGTCCGTTGACATGTAGATCGACGTGTAGACGGTGTTGCCGAGCGTCATCACGATGCCGAGCAGCTCGATCGTTTTGACGACTTGGATGTTGGCCAGCACGGTGGCGAAGCCGATCCAAGCGTACAGTCCTTTCTTCCCGAACAATCGATAGCAAAGCAGAAACAAAGCAAAATTCACGACAACAAACAAAATTCCCCATGCCAAATTAAACACGTACCGTTTCCCCCTTAGTTTTGATAACGCGGGATGGTCTCGAACCGCGGATGGGCCGGAAGCCCGATCGAATAACAGAATAGCAGAAACGCCCAAGAAAAGGAATGGAACGATTTTACATAAAAAATCCCCTGAAAGCCGCAGCATCGTTAGACAACGTGCGGTTCAGGGGATTTTCGCGCAGAGAGGCCCTTATTTCTTAGCGGCAAGCCAGTCGCTGATGGCGCTGGTATCGGCATCGGACAGTCTGCCCTTGAATGAAGGCATTCCTCCTCTGCCATTCGCAACAATTGTCGCGATCTGGTCCTTGGAGTACTTGCCGCCTACCTTCGTCAGGTTCGGGCCGACCCCGCCTTCAAAATTGGCACCGTGACAGCTGATGCAATTTTGCTTATAGATCGCTTGGGCATCCACGGTAGCGGTTCCGCCTCCCGGGGCGGGGGTTGCGGCTCCTTGATTCGCAGGCGGCGGCGTTTTGGCAGGCTGATTACAAGCAGACAGCGATACGGCAAGGAGAAGGGCGACACATACGAATGTTTTGTTCATCTGGCGAGCTCCTTTGGAAGAATGCTTGAGCTTGTCGGCCGGGGAATCCTGGCCATCAACAAGCTTCGATCCCTGTCCGTTCAGGGACGTCTGGTCTAGGGTTTCCTGCGCCGTTATTTTCATGCACGACTGCGGCGGACAAGACGCTCGATCCGGGCTGCGGCCCTTGCTATAATAGAGCTGGAACGGGAGCTTGTCCGTTCGAACAGGAGAAGGGGGAGAAGCCCATGCTTTTCATTGACAATAACGGCATTACCGATCCCGCATTAAACCTGGCGCTGGAGGAATATGCTCTGAAGCAGCTTCCGGCGGACCATGATTATTTGTTGTTTTATATCAATGAGCCGTCGATCATTATCGGGAAAAACCAGAACACGGCGGAAGAGATTAATCGCGAGTACGTCGAGGGACGCGGCATTCATGTCGTGCGTCGTCTTTCCGGTGGCGGGGCGGTATACCACGATCTCGGCAACCTTAATTTCAGCTTTATTACGAAGGATGATGGCAAGTCCTTCCATAATTATCGCAAGTTTACCGAGCCGGTGATCCGGGCGCTGCATCGGCTTGGCGTCGAGGCGGAGCTGACGGGGCGCAACGATATTCAAGTCGGGGAGCGGAAAATATCCGGCAATGCGCAGTTTGCCACCAAAGGGCGGATGTTTACCCATGGCACGCTGCTGTTCGATTCGCAGATGGACCATGTCGCGTCCGCGCTGAATGTCAATCCGGAGAAGTTCAAGTCGAAGGGCGTGAAGTCGGTCCGCAGCCGGGTGGCGAATATTACGGAATTTTTGAGCGGGCCGATGACGATTGAGTCGTTCAGGCAGCATCTGCTGGACTCGATCTTCGAAGGATCGGAGGTTCAGCGGGTTGAGCTGAGCCCAGCCGATTGGGATGCGGTGCGGCAGCTCGCGGACGAACGGTACCGGAGCTGGGACTGGAACTACGGCAAGTCCCCGGCGTTCAACGTTCACCGCGTGAAGCGCCTGTCTGCCGGCACGTTCGACGTCCGGCTGTACGTGGAAGCGGGAGTGATCCGTGAGGCCGCAGTATATGGCGATTTTTTCGGCCAGGGGGATGCGTCCGAGTTCGCCGCCAAGCTGCAAGGCGTCCGTTACGATACGGCTGCGCTGGCCGGGATACTGGACGATGTGAATTTGCAGCACTACTTCGGACAGGTGACCAAGGACGAGTGGCTGGAGCTGCTGTTATAGGCGCATGTTGGCGGGATGCTTCGGGAAAAAATGATTGTAAACCAATCATTATCCACCGGAACCTACTCCACGACGGTATACTAAAGATTAATATGGTAATGAAGTGGAGGAAACAGATTGAAATTGATCGGGAAACAAGGACTCTCGGAGCAAGAGTTGAGCGATATTCGGGCACTCGCAGACCTGTGCAACGCGGAGGACGGCATTACGCTGAAGCTGAACTGGGAAATGCTTTCCGAACGGCCGGCCGGGGTGACGGACGACTTTTTGATGTATGAAGGGGAAGAGCTTATCGGGTTTCTGGGGATCTACTCCTTCCGGTCGACGGAAGCGGAGATCAGCGGCATGGTGCATCCGCAGCACCGGCGGAAGGGCGTGTTCACCCAACTGGCCGATGCGGCGACCGAAGAATGCAGGCGCCGCGGGATTCCGAAGCTGATCTTTATATGTCAGGAGCGCTCGGTTTCGGGCAAAGCGTTCCTGCAGGCCCGGGGAGCGGTCTATTCCTTCTCCGAGCATTGGATGGAGATGCGGGTGCCGGACAGGCAACCGCCGCAAGTTCCGGATACGCGGCAAGCGGAAGCTCTGGAGCTCCGCTTGGCGACGGCGGATGATGTCGAAGTACTGACGGAGCTCAACCAGCAGGGGTTCGATATGTCGTACGAGGATGCCAAAGAATTCGCGGAGAAAACCGTAGCCGACGGGAAGGAGAACACGTATGTCGCGGAGCTGGGCGGCAAGCCGATCGGCAAGCTGGCTGTACGTGTGGATGAAGGCGGCGCCTTTATTTTCGGTTTCTGCGTATTAACGGAGTACCGGGGACGCGGGTGCGGACGGGAAATTTTGGCCCGGACGATGGAGCGCATATACCGGGAAGGCGGGACGGTCCGCTTCGAGCTGGAGGTTGCGGCGGACAATCCCCGGGCGCTCGGACTGTACGAGTCGTGCGGCTTCCGGGCGCTGAACGCGAACGATTATTATACGATTGAGCTCGGCGGTTAGGGCGACACTTGATGATGCAAAGGAAGCAGGAACCTTGGAACGTAAAGGGGCCTGCTTTCTTGCGCTTGAAGACGTTTTTGATATTTCAAATCCTTGTATTTAAATAGAAAAAATGGGATATAGACTATGACGAAGCAAAAAAGGAAATTGGTGATGATTACATCGATATGCCGTATTGATATTACGTAAACTTTCGGATGAAAGCCGACTTACTGTTTACCCCTGTCTTATCATATACGGTCTTCAAGATGGTTCGTACGGTGTGTATCGATATATAAAGAGACTGTGCAATTTGGGTATAAGTATACCCTTGAAGCCAAGCATAGGCTACTTCTTTCTGGCGTCCGGTTAGTTGATAGGTTTCAAATGTCTTATATACGATTTCGTGTCCCGTATTTATTCCATCCGTTTGAAGCCGTTTTTCTGTCATTCTTGCGATATGCTGCAATAAAGGGACTGCAAACGTCGGGTCGATCTCGACCGGGAAAGTTAAATTCACGTAGGCTTGGATCGTGCCTTTCACTCTTATCGGAGCACAAATGCAATTCCAAGAGTGAAATAGGTTAAGTGTATGTTCCATGCCCTGAACCAGAGCGATCATTCCTGTCTCCATAGTCACCGCAATGGCGTTATACCCTGAATGTTCAACCATAACCGACGTCCCGGGTCCGATGTTCAGCATGTCTATCCTCTGCAGAATATCGTCATTCCCTTGAAGCTTCAGGATTACCCCGGAGGTATCGACAATAATAAAAAAATGCGCGGCCTGCAAGGTCTCTTCGATGGCTTTGATTTCATTTGACAACACTTGGATCAGCGTCGATTGCTGTGCAATCTTTTCTTGTAATCTTGTAGAAGAGATGCGAGGGAAAATCTGCTTATCGCGACATAAACCAACGGACCTTATTCGCTCTTCCCATTGCTTTAAGACATCATACTCCAAACTGGCTATACCTGCGACTGCTCCGTTTCTATTCTGCTGTACTTTTGGAAAGATCATCACGAATTCATCCCCTTCCTCATGCCAAGAAATTAACCCTCTTTCACAATGATAAATATACCAAATTTTAAATTAAAAGGTAAAATTATTAATCAAAAATAATAAAATATACCTCATTTGTGGTATTAATTACAGTTTATGCATGATGTACCATAAATTTAACTTCAAGTCTTAACTGAAATCGGTAGATTCATTACCTAAGAAGATCTTGCTAGAGCAAAAATTATCGGACGGATGGACATCATTCGCTTTTCCGCTTCCACGAGAACTTAAAGAAGGGAAGTATGACCTCGTCTGGACGTTGGAAGAGCCGGTTTTTCTGATGAAAACAACCAAAATCAGGCTACTCATTCCCGATAGCTCAAATGATTGAGCCTATATCTGGGGCCACGGAGTTGCAGTTGAGCTATCTTTTCGTTGACTTTCATTTCATCTTGTAACTATAATTGTTACAGGATAGGAGGAATGGACAATGAAAGATATTTGGAATAAAGCCCTGAACGCATCCATAACGGAATCTGGAGGCTTGAGATCATGAGCCGGATCGAAGCTTCGGCCCAAGGCTCCGTGCCGTCGCGCCGGATATGGATGGTGTTCATCTTAGGCTCGTTGTCCGCTTTCGGGCCGCTGTCGCTCGATATGTATTTGCCCGCATTGCCGAAGCTGGCGGACGAGCTGAGCAGCAGCACGTCGATGGCCCAGCTTAGCCTGACGGCTTGTCTGCTCGGGCTCGCTCTCGGCCAGCTGTATGCCGGGCCGGTCAGCGACGTGCGCGGCCGACGGGTGCCGCTGCTGATCGGGCTGATCCTCTACGGCGTATCTTCGGTGCTCTGCGCTGTTGCGCCATCCGCAGAGCTGCTGGTATTGCTGCGCTTTATCCAAGGGATGGCGGGCTCCGCAGGAATCGTCATTTCGCGGGCCATCGTGCGGGATATGTACTCGGGAACGGAGCTGACGAAGTTTTTCTCGCTGCTGATGCTGGTAAACGGGGCGGCGCCGATTCTTGCGCCCATCGTGGGCGGGCAGCTGCTGGAAGTCACCTCTTGGCGCGGTGTGTTTGTCGTGCTTGGCCTGATTGGCGTCCTGATGCTGATCGCGGTCGTGCTGGCCCTGCCGGAGACGCTGCCGCAGGAGCGTCGGTCCAAGGGAGGCCTGGGGAATACGCTGACAACGTTCCGGCGTCTCCTGAGCGACCGGACGTTTATGGGCTATGCCCTGGCGCAGGGCTTCGTCATCGCCGCCATGTTCGCCTACATTTCGGGCTCGCCCTTCGTGCTTCAGGATATTTTCGGCGTATCGCCGCAAGGGTTTAGTGTCTGCTTCGCGATTAACGGCCTCGGCATCATTCTTGCAGGGCAGGTCACGGGCCGGCTGGCCGGACGGGTCAGCGACAAGCGGCTGCTGGTCAGCGGGCTGGGGCTCGCTTCGGTCGCCGGTGTAGCACTGCTGCTTGCGATCGTATCGGGAGCCGGGCTCTATGCGATTTTGGTGCCTTTATTCTTCGTCGTATCCAGCGTCGGGATCGTGTCAACGGCCGGTTTCTCGCTGGCGATGCGCAATCAGAGCGAAGCGGCGGGAAGCGCCTCGGCTCTGCTCGGCGTACTGTCGTTCATCTTCGGCGGGATTGTGGCGCCGCTGGTCGGTATCGCCGGCAATCAGACCGCCGTGCCGATGGGGATCGTCATCGCCGCAGCCGATGTCAGCTCGGTGCTGTGCTATTTGCTGCTCGTGCGGCGGCATGAAAATAAAGCTTGATTGTTTGCGGTCCTCCGCAACTTTGCGACCTTCCGGTGCAGGAAGGTCTTTTTTTTGCGTTTCATGAAAAGAAGGAAGGGGCGTTATCCTTCTGTTTTGTGAGTTTTGTTACATTTCGTATCTTTCATGGAGATTTTTTTCTAAAAACTGCTTAAAGGTACTCGATTTTGCAATGCTTTGCGAGTAAAATAGCTAAACAGATACAAAATGTATCTTAACTTTGGAGGTGCCTATATTGGCTATGTCCTTAAAGGTTCGCCGTTTTATCGCTGTCATGTTGTTCATTATTTTACTTGTTCCTCATCCGGCCTACTTGCCATTCTCGGGATCGGCCGCAGCGGCGGATTCTTCTCCGATCCGCATTACCGGGTATTATCCGGAGAGCAAGGTGCTTGTCGGGAACGAATTTCGCGTAGCGGCCAATGTGGACAGCACGTATGACGTTAAGCAGCTTTACGCCGAGGTCGAAACGGCCAGGGTGGATTTGACCAAACTGGATTATCCTTTCTGCACTCGGTTGGCATGCTACTATTGGACCGGCCAGCTTCGAATCGCGGGTCTGTCCAAAGGCGAAAAAACAGTTAAGATAACCGCCGTCGATTCCAGGGGGAATAGGGATACGAAGAGCTTTCAAGTGATTTACGACGAGAAGCCCGTTATCCAAATTGCCAGCCCGGCGAACAAAGCGGTGGCGACGCCCAAGCTGCGGATCCAAGCTTCTTGTACGGACGACGATGTCGCAATCGGCTGCACGTCGCTAACGGTTAAGATTGGGGATTTAGGTCAAAGCCTTAGCGGTGTGGATCGGATTGATGAGGAAGTTTCTTTGGCTTCATGGGACGGGGGGACGGTCCGGCTGGTTTTTACCGCAAAAGACTCCAAAGGGCAGGAGGGCGTAACGCAGCGGGATATCAGTATCGATTCCAGCGACAAGCTCTCCCGGATGGATGCGGTTGAAGGAGAAGCGATTCTGGATATTAGTCCGGATCGTATCTTGTACGCCAAGCCGGATAAGGATAGACCTTTTACGGATTACGTAAGACTGGAAATCAAGAATCGGCTGACGGGTCAAGTGACGTCCGTTCCTGCCTTGCCCGATCAAGCCCCTAATAGCGGCTCCCCAGGTTATTTAACCCCTCATGGCGCTATCTTTATTTCGGAAGACGTGAATAATCATGAGAGCAGCGTGGTGGAATGGCGAGACGGACAACTGCTTGTACTGGGCAGACCGGGTTCTATCGGTAATTTCAAGGTTAAAGGAGATTATGCCTTATTCGATAATGCTTTAGGGAATTACGTAGGTGACGGATACACGCTTGTACTCCGGGATCTGGCGTCCGGAACGAACCGGGAAGTATTTCCGAAGGGGCGCTTTGCCGGCATGGATGTAACGGCTAACGGAGAGGTCGTTTTCTCGGCAACGTCTAGCATGAATCAAGGCACTCACAATATTTATAAGTGGAGCCAAGGTGCACTAACTCAAATTACAAATGATACGGTTAACAGCAACATTAATCCGCTAACCGACGGAAGCTCGATTGTATATGCTCATCGATTGGACCCAAATCCAATGAAGCAAGCCGAATCCATCATCGTTCTGGGTCCGTCAGGATCACAGACCTTGAGTACGTTCGACAAAATGACGACAGCAGGCACCGACTATCAGATCAATCAAGGATGGGTCGCTTTTGCGAAGGAAGGATCGAATCGGATTCGACAAATCTGGGTTCAAGCCCCGGACGGCACGAAGCAGCAAGTATCCGATCTCAGTTCCGATAGCAGTATTGTTTCGCTGACGAATCGCGGTGACGTTGTTTTCAATAATTACCCCACTTTCTTTAAAGGTAAACTGTACCTGAGCGAAAATCCCTCTACCGGCCGGGGCGACTACGTGTACATCTCGTCAAAACTGTTAAAACCGTTGTGGTTGCAGGGAAAGTGGATCGGGACGATTAATGGTACGCTATTCGCCGTCCGTACGGGAGCCGCAGGCACAACTCCGCCGACTTGGCCGGAGGCAAGCCGCTTGGATGCCGCGGAGGTGACGTCAAGCAGTGTCCGCTTGTCTTGGAACGCCGCGGAGGGCGATACGGCAGTGGCAGGCTACAAGCTGTATAAAGGCGCGGATTTAATCGCAACCGTCACAGGGACGACGTATGACGTTGCCGGGCTGACGCCGGCGACGGCGTACCGGTTCAAGGTGGAAGCAGGGAATGAGGCAGGCAACTGGAGCACAACGGGACCGGCCGCGGACGTCACGACGAAGCCAGGGCCGGTGAAGGATACGACGCCACCGGCGGTCGTCGCGGTGAGTCCGCATAATGGTCAGACGGTATACACGTCATCGCCGAACATTATTGCGACGGTAGTCGATGATGAGTCCGGCGTCGATCCGACGTCGGTTGCCGTAAAGCTAGCCGGGAAGCCGGTTCCGGCGCAGTATGTGCCGACCGCTTCAACGATAGTGGCGCTGACGGGGAACGTTCCGAACGGGGCGCTGCCGCTAACGATCGACGCGGCGGACAAAGCAGGCAACCGGATGCCGACGTGGACGGGAACGATTCGTGTTGCAGTGAAGAACGATGCGGATGGCGTGACGTATTTGGCGCTAGGCGATTCGCTTGCTGCGGGCTTTTCACCGACACGGACCATCGGCCTGGGCTACGCGGACTTCTTTGTGGAGAACCTGCGGGAAACCGGCTATTTGAACGAATTCGTGAAAAATTATGCGGTGCCAGGCTACACAAGCGCTCAGGTTCTGGCCGACATTCGCCAAAATGTCATCAAGGACGGCGCCGGGATCGGTCTGAAAGCGAATATCCGCCGGGCGGGCGTCATCACGCTGGATGCCGGAGCCAACGATCTGATTCAGGCGCTGGAGGCAAACGGGTATACGTTAACGGAGGAGCAGATGCAGACGCTCTTCGGGCAGGTGTCGGGGAATCTGGCAGCTATCCTGGCAGAGATCAGACAGCTTAATCCTGCGGCATCCGTATACTTGATGGGCTATTATAATGCATTCCATAACGCGTCGCTGCCGCCCGAGAAAAAAGTGGCTTTGCTGAAAGCGCTGGATGTGTTCAACGGAGCTATTGCGGGTGTGGCGCGGCAGGCAGGCGTGGTGTTCGTGCCGACGAAAGACGCCATTGCGACGGACTATGGCGCCTACTTGCCGACTGCGGATATTCATCCGAGCGTGGAAGGATACCGGGTGATTGCACAAGAGTTTTGGAAGGCCGCACAGCCGTCGTACTTGTGGCCAAGAGGCAGCGCTTTGACGGCGACGGGGGTGACGGACAACGGGCTGAAGCTGACATGGTCGCCGGCGGGCGCCGGAACCGCAGCTTACCGCGTGTATCGGAACGGTGCGGAGCTGCAGACCGTGGCCGGGAACGTGTACTCGCTGGATGTGACGGGACTGGCCAAAGATATGACATATGCATTCAAGGTGGAAGCGAGTCAGGCTGCGGGCGTATGGACCAAGAACGGACCGGCGGTGACGGTAAAAACCGGGGCAGGGGCTACCGATACGACGCCTCCGGTCATCAGCGGCGTGTTTCCGGCGGATGGCCAATCCGTGACAGTGTCCAATCCGCATATATCCGCAGTGATCACGGATAACGGGACAGGCGTCGATCCGGCTTCGGTGACGGTAAAGGTCGACAACCAACGCCTGCAGGCAGCCTACGGCGGGGCGACTCATACCGTAACGGCGGCGGCCTATGGGCTCGCGAACGGCAACCATACGCTGTTGATCCGCGCGGCAGACTTGGCCGGGAACTGGAAGGAGTCATCCAGTCGCTTCGTGGTCAACGTCGGACAGGAAGAGACGCCGGGCTGGCCGCAGGGAAGCGCGTTGACCGCGTCGAATGTGACCGCAAGCTCGGTTGCGCTGAACTGGAATCCGGCTATCGGGGTTGTTCGGTATGGGCTTTACCAGAAGGGCAGCCGGGTCCAGACGGTCGCGGCCAATGTGTACTCTACGACGGTAGCGGGACTGCAGCCGGATACGGCGTATACGTTTAAAATCGAAGCGGAGCTGAAGGGAGGCGTCTGGACAACGGATGGCCCGATATTATCCGTAAAAACATCGTCCGCGCCCTCTACGGATACAACGGCTCCTGTTATTACCGACGTCGTTCCGGCGAACGGCGTAACGGTTGCGACCACCACTCCGGCGGTATCCGCCAAGATCACAGATGCGGGCTCCGGGGTGAAGCCGGATTCCGTGAAGATCAAGGTCGGCGATCAGTCGCTGAAAGTGACCTATGACGCAGCAACCTCGACCGTAACGGCGGCGACGTATTCTTTGGCGAATGGCAGCTATACGCTGCAGATCAATGCAGAGGATCAGGCGGGGAATAAAGCCGAATCCAAGACGTCTTTTACGGTAAGTGTCAGCAGCACATCGGCGTGCTGCACCAGCTTCGGTTGGGGCGGCGGAGCTGCATCAACGCCGGAAGGAACGTTCACGAAGCAGCAAATCGAGGAGCTCATTAAGAAGGCGGGCGATACAGCCAGCGTGACGATCGAGACGGGTAAATCGCACGAGGTGACGCTGCCCAAGGAAGTTGGAGAGCTGCTGCAGCAAGCGGACAAAACGCTGAAGGTCGACGCCACTGGCGGATCGGTCGACATCCCGGCTTCCGTGCTCTCGGCACTGGCGAAGCTGGCAGGCAGCGACGCGACGATCAAAGTCCGGATCACGCCGGTTGACCCTACAGCGGAGAACGTGCTTATCCAGGCGGCAGGGCAAGCGTCCGGCGCGGCCGTCCGCATCGGCGGCTCGTTCTACGATATTGTCTTGATCGCCGTCGAGAAAGACGGCACCGAACGACGCTTAAGCGGGTTCGATCAACCGGTCACGTTGACGCTGCATGTTAACACGACGGACACGGAGCTGCCGCTTGTCGGGGTGTATTACTTGAACGAACAGCAGCAGCGCTGGGAATATGAGGGCGGTGAAGCAAGCACGGAAGGTAACATCCGCGTGGCGCTGCGCCATACCTCGAAGTATGCGGTGCTCGAATACAAGAAGTCTTACGCCGACGTAGCGACGACACATTGGGCACATCGGTACGTTCAAGCGCTGAGCGCAAAGCATATTGCCGAAGGTGTGTCGGGCGACAAATTTGCGCCGGAACAGCTTGTGACGCGGGCCGAGTTCGTTGCGCTGCTCGTGCGTGCCCTCGGATTGCTGCAAGCCTCGGCCGACAAGCCGCTGGCGTACAGCGACGTGGAAGCGAATGCGTGGTACCATAGCGCGGTAGCCTCGGCGGTTCAAGCCGGTCTCGTGCAGGGAACGGACAGCACGCGGTTTGCGCCGGATGCGCGGATTACCCGCGAACAGATGGCGGTGCTGCTGGTGCGGGCGCTCGAACATAAGAAGGGCGGCGTAATGGCGGTGGAAGGCAAGCTGGACGGTTATGCAGACGAAGGAGATATCTCCGCTTGGGCAAAAGCCGAAGTAAGCCGGGCGATTGGAGCCGGACTGATGGAAGGCCGCGAAAACGGCAAATTCGTGCCGGCCGCCCAGACGACCCGTGCAGAAGCGACGACAGTCATTTACAAGCTGCTGCAAAACTAACCTGTTTCAGCAGGGCAGAAGTACGTTCACGCTGCAGCCGATTCACAGCTTGCCGACAGCCGGAGAGGAGTTCGAACCATGCCGGGGCCGGTGAGCTTGACCGTGCACGTCGGATCGGCGGATTTCGACGGGGACGGCCGGACGGGCTTATGCGATCTCGTGCTCATTTCGCAGCATAGCGGTACGCGTGCCGGACAGCCGGGGGATGACAGCATGTACGACTTGAACAACGACGGCGTCATCGACAACGCGGACGTGCGGTACGTGGCGGACAAAGTCGCAGGTTGACCATTTCGCGCAGCATCGCTCCTTTTCGACATTCAAAAAGCGTTTCACGGGGAACATTGTACAAAAAAGTCCTTTCCGGTCGACGGAGGGGCTTTTTTGCAGTTAAAGGTTATCGAAGCATGCCGCAGCTAATAGATTTAAGGAGGAGTGCGGACAACGCCGGTCCGCAAGGCCCGGATAATCTTCTTGTAGATAAATCATATACCGTCATATAATGAAAAATATTGAAATTTGAACGAAATCGTCGGAATACGGCGGGATGAAACGGACAGCGGTCTGCCCTGCAAATATGAGAAGTCATGACCGCTGCACGCAGCAATGTGGATAATTCTTCGGCTGGGCATCGAACTGTTATTCGTCATAGCGAAGGAGAGAAAATCGAGTGAGGTTCTGGTTCCAATTCCGCAAGCTGTTTTTCTCCGTGTTCCAAATCCGGATGAGAACCTTATCGTTCGCCACCGGGCTGCTGGTGCTCACAAGCGCGGTTCTTATGCCGATTCTGGAGCCGGAGCAGTTTCCCAGGGTTTACGACGGACTGTGGTGGACGGTCGTTACGCTCGCTACGGTCGGCTATGGGGACACGTTTCCGAAAACCGATCTTGGGCGATTGTGGGCCATTCTGCTCATTGTCGGCGGGGTCGGTTTGTTTACCTTATTTATCGGGAGGCTCTATGAAATGCTGGTCGAAAGGCAAGAGAGAAGGAAGAACGGAGACTTGGATTATACGAAGCACGGCGGCGGCCATGTCGTCGTCATCGGCTGGAGCGGCCGTGCCCGGATCACGATCAAAAACATCCTCAAAAACGAGCCGTCCACAGACGTCGTGCTGATCGATGACCGACTCGCAACGGCGCCGCTGGACGAACATAACTTCCTGTTTATCCGGGGGATTCCTTCCAGGGACAAGACCTTGCACCGCGCCCGGGTAGCGGAAGCCCGGGAGATCCTTATTTTTGCCGACGAGTCGCTGAAGGTGGAGAACCCGTACAATGCCGATGCCCGTACGGCGTTCATACTCACAAGCGTCGAACGGATCGCGGGGATGGTTCAGACCACGCTGGAAGTGGTGCTCGAAGAAAATCTGGCTAACTTTACGAAAATTGCCTCGAACACGCATTTTAGAATATCCGACCAGTCGTTCGCCGAGCAAATGTATGCGGGACCCAAGCGATAGGCGGCGGACCGGTAAAACAAGCAACCCCTTCTTCCTCTATGGGTCGAAGGGGTTTGTCTATGGGGCAAATCGAGAATCAGTTCACCCACTGCACGACTTGCTCAAGCGATTGTCTTGTTTTGGGGCGTGGTTCGCTTACGCGGTAGCCGAAAGCAGCCATGCTGGAAATGCCGAAGTTGCCTTGAAGAATCCCTTCTTCACGAAGCACCTGCTCTGCCTTCGCTTTGTCGAACCCTTCGATCGGGCACGAATCGATGCCGATTTGAGCGGCTGCCGTCATCATGTTGCCCAGAGCGATATAGGTCTGCCGGGCTGCCCATTCGAACATGACGCGTTCGTTGCCGAGCAGGTCGAAATCTACTTCCAGAAACTTATGGTAGATATTGGTGAAGTGGGCGCGGATCTCTTCCGGGAACTGCTTGACGTTCGTCAGCATGTTTTGAATATAGTCGGAATCGGCGACCATATCGGCTTTCGTACGGGAGAGGATGACGACAAAATGGCTGGCGGTCGGCAGCTGCTTGGATGCTCCCCAAGTGAACGGCAGCAGCTTTTCGCGAATTGCCGGATTCTGCACGACGACAAATTTCCACGGTTCGAAGCCAAAGGAGCTTGGCGACAGTCGTCCGGTCTCCAGAATAAAGCCGAAATCCGCGTCGCTGATCTTTTTGCTGCTGTCGAACTCCTTGCACGCATGCCTGAACTGAAACGCCTCAATAATTTGCTGTTTTCTTGCTTCCATAAGTAACGCCTCGCTTTCGGATAATATTGGTTCCTGTTCAGCATTATAACCCTCAACATCCGAATGCGTAAGTACGCACATTTTTGTTATATAGTTCTCATTTGTATACTGTGATGACAAAGAGGCCGCGGGAGCTGTCTCCCGGACCTCTTTTTTTCACGTCCTTTTGCACGGGGTGGCGGACAGTAAGGGTTAAGACGCGGCAGCCTTGACTTCCCGGGCGAACTCGACGCGCACCTTGAAATAGTCCCCGTCGATGTCGATGCGAAGCTGTCCACCCTGCAGCTCGACGATGCTTTTCGCAATGGCGAGCCCGAGGCCCGACCCTTCGGTATTGCGCGACGTGTCGCCCCGTTTGAACCGTTCGAAAATTTCGTCCACATCGAAGTTAAGCTCATAGGCGGCAACGTTGTTGATCGTGAAGACGACTTTGTCCGCTTCCTCGGTTAACGCGAGGTGAACCCGGGTATGCGGCATCGCGTATTTGAGCGCATTGCTGATCAGGTTCTCGAAGACGCGCCATGTCTTGCGCCCGTCCAGCGGAGCGGTTACCTTCGGGTTATCCACCCGGACGCGGAAGGTGAGCGTGGAAGCCTCGATCTTGTCGCTGAATTCGGCCAGCGCCTGCTGCAGCAGGTCGGCGACGTTGACGTGCTCTACCGCCAATTCGACGGACCCGCTCGCCATCTTGGACGCTTCGAACAAATCGTCGATCAGCACCTTCAGCCGCTGCGTTTTCCGGTCCAGCACCTCGACATAGCTTGCGACGGTCTCCGGAGACAGGTCCCTACGCTTGAGCAAATCGACATAGTTCATGATCGAGGTGAGCGGCGTCTTCAGATCGTGGGATACGTTCGTAATCAGCTCGGACTTCAGCCGTTCGCTCTTCGTCTCGCGTTCGACCGAGGTCTTAATGCTCTGCTTGATGTTGTTCAGCAGGTGCGCCAGCCGGGCCAGATTGCCGCGGCCCTTCTCCACGATCGTATGGTCGAACCGGCCGGAGGCGATCGCTTCCGCGCCGGTCAGGATGCGGACCAACTGCCGGATTCGGCGTAGGAGGTAGGGAACGACGACAAATGAGTAAAACAGTACATATCCCGCCGACCAAAGAAACGGGCTAAAATTGCCGCGGAACCGGTTGTTCATCATATAATCGACAGCAGTGATCAGGAGAACACCGAACAGCAAGGTCAGGACAAAGATCAAGCCGGCCTTAAATAGGATGTTTCTATGGATCAGGGCATCCCGAAAGTACCTCTCCAGCTTGCGGTAAAGCCCCGCGTTCCACTGCTCCCGAAGCGCCAGCGGATTGCGCAGCAGCAGCACGGCATCGCTAAGCAGGAGGCCCAGACAGCCGATCAGCAGCGCCAGCAGCGTCAATTGGGCGAAATGGCTCGGACCGACAGGCAGCCGGAATAAGGCGGCGGAGCTTCCGTAGCTTAACGCAAACATGGTCAGAACATAAAAAAGCAGCAGGCGAAGCTCCAGCGGAATCCCGCGGATGACAGCCGTATAGTTCTGCTGTACAACTTCGATCCCAAAACGATTTCGGCGCAGGTAAAAGATCAGCGCGGCGGCGGCCGCCACGACGGCCCCCAGCAGGTACAGCTCATAAATTAACCGCTCCCGCAGCGTATTGAAGTAAGCGTGGTCGGCAATCATTTGACTGAAGCCTCGGGGCTCCTTCGGAAAAAGAAAAATGCCTTCCAGCCGATACTGTTGGAAAGAACGGTTGATCGATTGAAGAGCGCCGCCTTCCAACGTCGTTTGCGGTAAGCGGATGGCATAAAACGCCGCAGTCTCCTCTCCCGTATATGGATCCCTATCCCGATTGGCATAGATCTCACCGGTTTCGAGGTCTTTGACATAATATTGAAAGGAGCCGCTGCGGGCCGACAAACTGTGTTTGACGGCAGCATATTGTTTGTTATGAAAATCAAGATAGTTCTTGATTTCCTTCTCAATCCGCTCGTTTTTCTGCCGCTCTGCGTTCGGTAAGATGTTGGCCTCTGTGTCTTGCAGTAAGGCAATTTCTTTTCTAATACGCGCAATCTCGGCTTGCTCTTCAGCGTCCGGCGGGTTCTGCGCGTCCTGACTTTGTGCCTTGGCCTGCTCCGCTCCTGACTCTTCCGCGGAATTGGCGGCCTGCTCCCGCTTTTCCTTTGCTATCGCAACTACATCGCCCAACAACGTCTGAAGGTTCAGGATTTGATGCTGCACTTCTGCCTTTCTTTGCTCGACCTCGATGTTTTTCACCGTTTCAAAATGCCGGGTCCATTGCTCCATCCGGGCCTGCCCGATCTTCTCGGCATCCGTCTTATCCTCCCAATGGTTATAGACCACATGAACGTTCCGAAACAGATTGAAATGCTGCTGAAGCTGCTCGTAGAAGGCCGGAGAGCGAAAGTAATAATCCTTCTGAAGATATTCCTGATTCTTTAGCACGTCCGAGGCTGCGAGCAGCCCAAGCGCAATCAGGTAAGAGAGCAAGCCCCAAGCCAGCCAAGGGACGAGCTTACTTCTCGATTTTGTAGCCAATGCCCCACACCACCTTCAAATATTTGGGCTCCCGCGGATTGATTTCGATTTTCTCGCGGATTCGACGCACGTGTACCGCTACCGTATTCTCGCCGTTGAAATACGGCTCTTTCCATACCTTTTCATAAATCTCCTCTATCGAAAACACACGCCCCCGATGCTCGATCAAGAGCTCAAGAATTCTATATTCGGTCGCCGTCAGCCGGACCTCCTCCTGGTCCACGAAGACAGTTTTGCTGCGTTTGTTCAGCACGAGGCCCCGGACTTCGATCTCGTCCTCGTTTGCCTTGTAATGCCCCAACAGCGTGTAGCGTCGAAGCTGGGACTTCACTCGGGCGGTCAGCTCCAGCGGATTGAAGGGCTTGCACAAGTAATCGTCGGCGCCGACGGTCAGCCCCAGGATTTTGTCCGTATCCTCGGATTTGGCGGACAGCATGAGAATCGGAATATTGCGGCTCTCGCGTATTTTGAACGTCGTCTGAATGCCGTCCAAGCCGGGCATCATAACGTCCAAAATGATCAGGTGGATATCTTCCTTCTCCAGAATGTCCAAAGCCTCCAAGCCGTGGCTCGCTTTGAACACGTTCATATTCTCGTTCTTCAAATAGATTTCGATGGCGTCCCGAATCTCCGGTTCATCGTCGGCCACCAGCACATTGTACTTCTGCATGATCTTACTCCTTGAATGCTGCATTCGAATTTACGGCTGCTTGCAAGCGCATATGTCTATATTAAAGGAGACTTTTGTCAAAAAAGCTACCCGTTTTCTTACAAATTTCTTACGAAGCAGGGGAACGGGGTAAATCAAAGTTGATTCGTGTGTGGAGAAATATGGAAAGTTGAGCTAAAATGATAGAAGATGAAGCGGCTAGGAGTCAAATCATGCAACCAGTAACAAGGGGAAAAATACAATTCATGAAGCATGTTCTGGAAGAGGACCCTTTTTATTTGGTGATCGGGGATATTCAGGAAGAGTCCGATCCCGACCCGGATGTGAAGAAAAACGCTCTGCAAGCGTATCACGAGTTCTTGAACGAGTACTCGTCATTGAGGTGCGGAAGCGTTGTACTCTTTGGCCGGAAAGAGCTGCCGGACTATCAGTTCCCCGTAGCGGATATGCCCGGCGGATTCGAGGAATGGGTATGCATTGGGAAGATCGAACCGTATCCGTTGTATATAAATAAACAGAACGGACGAATCTGTTGTTTGACCGGCGATCCGGGAACGGAAATAGAAATTCGGCATTTCGGAGATTTTCATGAGTTTTTGGAAAGCTATGTTTTCGGTGAAAAATACGTCGAAATCGGAGGCAGGGACGATTGGTATGACCTGCTGAAACAACGAGGCCTATTAAAATAAACGGGGGCACCGCGCAGGCCGGCTCCGGCAGACCTACTGCTTCCTTAGCTCTTGACCTTCACCCTAATTAAATTTATACTAAGTCTAAATACTATTAAGGGGTGAGCCTGATGAGCAGATTGAATTTAACCACGCAGCGCAAAGCGATCCTGGATCTAGTCCAAAGCTGCGAGGATCATCCGACGGCCGCCGAGATTATGGAGCGGCTGCGTACGAACGGCCACCAATTTGCTTATGGCACGGTGTACAACTCGCTTCGGTACTTGACGGATGCGGGGTTGATTCGGGAACTCAAGCTGGGGGAGACCGCCAGCCGTTACGACGGAAGAACGGAAGACCATTACCATATCGTGTGTAAGAAGTGCGGACGGGTCGATGAAGTGCTGTCCGCGCCGCCCGCCGATTGGATTCGGGAGGTTGCGGCGAAAACGAACTACGACGTGCATCACAGTCAAGTCGTCTTCGAGGGGGTATGCTATTCATGCAAGCATCCGAACGCGTAATGCAGCCGCTCATGCGGATGGGTTATTCACAAGCCGAGGGAACCGGAATGGCCGACGCGGAGCGCCATGCCGGAAGCCCGGCGGCTCCTATGGCTCCAAGCGCAGGAGAAAAGGCTAGCACGCGGCCTTTCCTGTGCGCCGAAACGAAGCGCGTGGCTGTCATCAGTCCATTCCCCGGGGCGCTGCATCCGCTGATCAACGGACTGGCAGGCGAGTGCTACGACGTTCTCGTGTTTCACCGATTCGAGGCCCAGGTCATGAATGCGTTGGCCGTCGATCTGTTCGTATTCGACGTGACAACAGCGGAATGGGAAGGCGTGGCCGGCATTCGGGAGGCGCTCGCTTCCGATCCGAAGAAGCAGGCCCGTTCGGTGCTGCTGGTCGGCGAGCGGGAGATGGAGGAGAGCAGCTTCGCCGGACTCGGGGAGCTGCAGCCGTGGCCGACGGGTCTGCAGGAAGCGATGTACCGGATCGAGCGCAAGCTCAGCGGTCTCGCCGATGCGGAAGAAGGGAATAGCGTCGGCACCTTCAAGGATCTGCAGATCGACACCAAGAAGATGACTGTTCTGCGCGGCGGCAGCCGTATCGAATGCACGAAGACGGAATACGAGATTTTGCTGATGCTGCTCGAAGCGCAAGGGGCCGTGATGTCGCGCGACGAGATCATGGACCGCATCTGGGGCAGCTCGTTTGTCGGCGGCAGTAACGTCGTCGACGTTCATGTGAAAAGCTTGCGCAAAAAGCTGGGCGACAATCCCGCCGCGCCGCAATACATCGCAACGGTGCGCGGGGTCGGATACAGGCTGGCCGACTAAACCGTCGGCCGCCCGCTTCATCCGATCTTCATGAAAAACTCACGGAATGCTCATGATTCGGTCATGCAGCGATGGTACAATGATCTCATAATTTAGATCAAGTCTAAATATAAATGAAAGGTGAGATCAAGATATGAACCATCGTTTGACGACCAATCAAGGCGCTCCCGTAGGAGATAACCAAAATTCGCGTACGGCAGGCCGCCGCGGACCGACGCTGCTGGAGGATTACCATCTGCTGGAGAAGCTGGCCCACTTCGACCGGGAGCGCATCCCGGAGCGGGTCGTGCATGCGCGCGGCGCAGGAGCGCACGGGGTATTCCGCGTCGAGCGGAGCATGAAGCCTTATACGAAGGCGCATTTTCTGCAAGATGTGGGGCAGGAAACGCCCGTATTCGTTCGGTTCTCAACCGTAATCCACGGCACCGGCTCGCCGGAGACGGCCCGCGATCCGCGCGGATTCGCCGTGAAGCTGTACACGGAAGAAGGCAATTATGACATCGTCGGCAATCACTTGCCGGTATTCTTTATCCGCGACGCGCTGAAATTCCCGGATATGGTGCATTCGCTCAAGCCCGCACCGGACACCAATATCCAGGACCCGGCAAGGTACTGGGACTTCATGACGTTGTCGCCGGAATCGACGCATATGCTGACTTGGGTGTTTTCGGATCACGGTACTCCCGCCAATTACCGGCAAATGGACGGCTTCGGCGTACACGCGTTCAAGTGGGTGAATGCGGAAGGCAAAGTCACGTACGTCAAATATCATTGGAAATCGCTGCAAGGCGTCGTGAATTTGTCCGCCGATGAGGTCCGGGAGGTGCAGGGCAGGGACTTCAACCATGCGACGAGAGATTTGTTCGACCAGATCCGGGACGGGAACTTCCCGCAGTGGGCGCTGCATGTGCAGCTGATGCCGCCGGAGGACTTGGACCGGTGGGGCTTCGACCCGCTCGACGCGACGAAAGTATGGCCCGAGGATGCGTATCCGCTGCACCGGATCGGCACGATGACGCTGAAGCGGAACCCGGACAACTTCTTCGCCGAGGTCGAGCAGTCCGCTTTCTCGCCGAGCGCCTTGGTGCCGGGGATCGAACCTTCCGAGGATAAGCTGCTGCAGGGCCGTCTGTTCTCCTACCCTGACACGCAGCGCTACCGGCTCGGCACGAACTATCTGCAGATTCCAATCAACTGCCCGTATGCGCCGGTCCGCAACCATCAGCGGGACGGAGCGATGAACGTGAAGCAGGATACGTCCAAGGTCAACTACGAGCCAAATAGCGCTTCCGGCAGTCCGCAGGAAGACCCGGCCTATGTGGAAAGCGAAGCGCCGCTGACGGGTCCCGCGGTCCGACAAAAAATCGAGAAAACCGACGATTTCACGCAGGCAGGCGAGCGGTACCGCAGCTACACGAAGCAGGAGCAGGACAACCTGATCCGCAATCTGATCAACGATCTGAAGCAGACCGGGCAGGACATTCAACTGCGCGCCATCTGCAACTTTTTCCGGGCGGATGCCGAGTACGGGATGCGTCTCGCGCAAGGGCTCGGCATCGATATCCAAAGCTTCCTTCCGCGTTCGAATTAAAAACGGGAAGACCGCTCTCGTGAAGCTGCTGCGGGAGCGGTTGTTCCGGGGAAACGCCGTGTTCTAAGACAAGAATATCGTCTCATGAAAAGTCACGTTAATCGTGGCTTTTTTGTTTTGGGGTTAGATATAAAATTTTATTTTATCGCCGACGATATATTGGTCTCCGTAATGGATGACTTTCATGTCGGGGGAGTATACCGGTCCCTGAATCATCAAGAGAGGATATCCTTTTTTTACCTTTAAATGTTTGGATTGGAACGCATCGGCAAACACAATCTGGATCGATCTCCGGGTCCTGTTCAGGACAACGTGAAATTGATCCCGCAGCGTCGCATAGAGCGATTTGTTCGTCAGGTCTTCGTCCAGCAGCGACATATATTGGGGAGGAAGATACGTGAAGTCCATCATGACGGGCACGTTATCGGCCATCATGACGCGCTTGATGGAAACGATTTCGGAATGGACGGGAACACCCATCGCCGTTGCAAGCGACGAGCTGGCTTCGATTCGTTTTTGCTCGATGACCTCCGAGGAAGCGGCAAGTCCGTTCATCTTGCATATTTCCGAAAACCCCAGGATGGGCCCGAGCTCTCTTTCGATTTTGTTAGAACTGATAAAGGTCCCCTTACCTTGCTTCCGGGTGAGCAGCCCCTCCTCAATAAGCTCGTTAATCGCCGATCGAACCGTCCGGCGGCTAATCGAGTACATCTCGCACAATTCAAATTCCGTAGGCAGCTTCTGTCCAGGCTTGAGCTTGCCGCTGGCCAGTTCGTCCTTAATAATCTGCTTCAACTGAATATACATCGGCACAACATTATCTTGTTCCAGTCTGCTCATATTTCCACCTTCTCGGATCTAATCTCCGTAACGGAGCACCAGGGATATATTAGAACTTACACACATTATAAACCATTACGCAAGAAGAGTATAACGACATCGCTGCACAATCGTCTCCGGGGATATTTTTTATTTTGCTGTTGAATTTGTACAAAATCTATAGTAACATAACGTACATCACGTTACAATACGATACATTATGGGATGTAACGTGATGAATATAAGCAAACAGGAGGCTACAATTTCTATGAATCAAGAGCATGCACAACAACTGAAAGCGGCGATCGAGGCAGTAAAATCACGTGAGATCGGCAACATTTACTTTGTTGCTTGCGGCGGCTCGATGGCGACTCTCACCCCGGCGCAGTACATTCTTGACAGAGAAATCGATATTCCTTCGGCTGTTTACTCATCCAATGAATTTATTCTTCGATCTCCGAAAGCGCTTAACGAAAAATCCGTCGTTATCTCATGCTCTCATTCCGGCAATACGCCTGAAACCGTCGAAGCGACGGAATTTGCCCGTTCAAAAGGCGCGTTGACAATTAGCCTTTCCCATCTTGTCGACTCGCCGCTCTGGAATGCGGCCGAATACAGACTGCATTACGACTGGGGAACGGAGGCGCGTGCGGAAGAAAACAATTACGGCATTTTATACCGATTGATCTTCGGCATTCTCAATACGCTCTATCCGAACGAAAAGTATGCCCGCGCCGTGGCCTCCGTCGAGACAAGCCTTCACGACGTGTTCGAACGAAACAAAGCTAATACGCTGGAAGCGGCTAAAGCTTTCGGAAGCGATTACAAGCGGGAGCCGATCATTTACACGATGGCGAGCGGCATCAATTACTCGCTGGCTTACTCGTTCGCCATTTGTCTTCTTCAAGAGATGCAGTGGATTCATTCCAGCGCGATTCATGCCGGCGAATACTTCCACGGACCGTTCGAAGTTACCGATTACGACGTACCTTTCATTATCATCAAAGGAATCGGCGAGACGCGTTTGATGGACGACCGCGCACATGATTTCTGCCAGAAATTCTCCGACAAAATCGTACTCGTCGATGCGGAAACGTTCGATATGGAAGGCATCTCGGCCGAAGTGCGCAATTATTTCGCCAATCTGGTCGCCGGCGTTGTGCTCAGACAGTACGCTCAGTATTTGTCGGAGTTTAGAGGACATCCGCTGTCTGTCCGTCGTTACATGTGGAAAATGGACTATTAATATTTGCCGCTTGAATGAAAAGATAGGCTGTCGTATGTTTTGGTTATGGCGTTTCCCGGTTCGGGAACTACCGCCATAACCAAAACGGCGGCAAAGAAGCGGCAGGCGGGGATTGACGTATCCAAACGGAGTTTATCTTTAGCGGAGGTGTGAAATCATCTATGAAAAGAAAAACAACCGCAATCTTTGCAAGCGTTCTCATTTTACTGACGGCAGCCTGCAGCTCCACGAACGGGGATCAGGCGGGGTCGAAGGACCAACAGACGGTAACGCTGAAATTTTTCCACCGCTGGCCCAGCGAACCGAGAAATTCTTATTTCAACTACATTGTGAAGGAGTTTGAGAAGCAAAATCCCGGCGTGAAGATTGAAATGGAATCGGTGCTGAACGACAGCTACAAGGAAAAGATCAAGGTGCTCGTTTCTTCCGACAATATCCCCGACGTATTCACTTCCTGGTCCGACAGCTTTGCGGAAAACCTGGTGTCTTCCGGAAAGGTTAAAGACGTCACGTCCATGTTCGATTCCGATGCGAACTGGGCGAATACGATTATTAAATCGCAGATCAAGCCGTTCACGTTTAACGGCAAAATTTACGGCGTTCCGTTTACGATGGACGGAAAGGCGTTCTTTTATAACAAAAAAGCGTTCGAAAAGGCGGGCATACAGAAGCCGAAGACGTGGGACGAACTAATTGCCGCGCTCGATAAGCTGAAGGGCGCCGGATACGACGCACCACTCATGGAAGGGTTGCAAAATACATGGGCCGTCAGTCACTACTTGGGCACGATGAACCAGCGGATGCTCAGCCCCGAGGTCATCGCGAAGGATTACAAGACGGAAACGGCGCAATATTCGGACCCCGGCTATGTAAAAGTTCTTGAATATTGGGACAAGCTTGTGTCTTACATGGGGCCGGCCGCGACATCCATCGATCACGAGGCCGCCAGAAATCTGTTTATCGCGGAAAAGGTGCCGGTCATGTATTTGCAGTTTGCCGAGCTCGGCTATTTGACGAAAAACCCCAAGCTGGATTTCGACTTTTTCAATTTCCCTGCGTTTCCCGAAGGCAAGGGCAATCCGGGGGCGTTAACCGGGGCTCCGGAAGGATTCATGATCAGCAATACAGGCAAGCATCAGGAGCTCGCCGAGAAGTTTGTGAAATTTATCGTATCGCCTGAAAATGCGGCGAAATTCCAGAAGGATGCCGGGGCAATGACCGCCGTCAAAGGCTCCGCCACCGCCGAGAACTCTCCGAAGGGAACTTTGGAAGCGGTCGATGTCATTATGAATGCTTCCGAGACGACGCCTTGGCTCGACAATGCGATGAACATTGCCATAGCGGACGCCTTCATGAAAGGCGGCCAAGCGATGGCGTCCAAGTCGATGACGCCTCAGCAGGTTATGGAAAGCGTGCAGAAGGCGGCCAAATCGCTTCAAAGTGCAAAGTAACGAACGGACTGGAACGAGGGAGCATTGCGACTCGGTTTTTACCAAACCAATGCTCCTGATAGGTGATAGATCGGAGGAGACAAAGTGAAATCAAGCAAGCTGGCTCCTTTTTTGTTTATTTTTCCGTGCCTGCTCATGCTGGCGTTGTTCGTCTATATGCCACTCATACAAAACCTGGTTTACAGCTTTCAGGAATTTTCCATGCTTTCGGGGAAAAGAAGCTTTATCGGATTGGACAATTACAAAATGCTCTTTTCCGACCCCGTTATCGTTACCGCTCTAATCAACAATGTAAAATACGCCGTCATCTCGGTCATTTTTCAGGTGGGGTTCGGGCTGATTTTGGCCGCCGTATTGGAAGACGAAGCCTTCCGCAAAATTTCTCCGTTTTTCCGGACCATTTATTTTATCCCGGTCGTGATTTCGATCACCGTCATTTGCTTGCTGTTTACGTTTGTGTATCATCCTACCGACGGTCTGCTCAATCTTTTTCTGGAGGCGATCGGGCTCGGCAGTTGGGCGAAGCCGTGGCTTGGATCGGGCTCCACGGCGATTTATGCGGTCATCGCGGTTTCGCAGTGGCAAAGCGTCGGCTACTGCATGATGCTGTTCATCGTCGCTATTCAGAAAATACCGGCCGATCTGTACGAGGCGGCTAAAATCGACGGCGCCGGGAAGATCAGAAGCTTCTTCAACGTCACGCTGCCTCAGGTGAAGGAGATGTGTTTCGTAACTTCGGTCATTACGATCACGGGCGCGTTCATGGTATTTAACGAACCGTTTATTATGACGAAAGGCGGCGGTCCCGGAACGAGCTCGATTACGATCGCGGTTCATATGTATCAAACCGGATTCTTCAAAGACAGCATGGGCTATGCCTCTACGATTGCCATGCTGATGTTTCTTATCACGGCTGTACTGGCTTTCGCGCAGACCGTATTCTTCAGAACAGGCAAGGGGGATTAATCCGTGACAGCCAAATTCAGCATTAGTAAAACGGTCATTTTATTATTGCTCGCCGCGGGTGTTGTCGTAATCCTCTATCCATTATCCTGGATGCTCGCCTCGTCGTTCAAAAGCTACGACGAAATCTTCGGATCGGTCTGGGGGCTGCCAAGCAAATGGCTGTTCTCCAATTATGCGACCGCCTGGAGCAAAGGCGTGGCCAACTACTTTGTGAACAGTGGCATCGTGACGATCAGCACAATCGCGGGTGTCGTCCTGCTTGCATCGCTGTGCGCCTTCGGTCTCAGCAGATATTCTTTCAAATTCGACAGAGCGGCACTGCTGTTCGTTATGGGCGGAATGATGCTTAACCCGCAAGTGTGTCTTGTGCCGCTTTACATCCTGCTGCAGCAAACGCATTTGCACAATACGCTTCTGGCGTTAATTTTGCCTTATATCGCATTCAGGCTGCCGCTTATCGTTCTGCTGATCCGTTCGTACTTTCTCGGCGTATCCAAAGAAATCGAGGAGTCAGCGAAAATCGACGGCTGCTCCGCCTTCCAAATTTATTGGCGCATCTTCATGCCGATGTCGACTCCGATTATTTTGACTTCGACCATACTGATCGCTTATTATGCATGGAACGAATTTTTATTCGCTATCATCTTCATTGATTCCGAAAAATACAAGACGATTCCGGCGGGGCTGATGAGCTTTAAAGACGCTCTGTCCACGGACTGGGGCGTGCTGCTGGCGGGCTTGGTCATGTCGGCGCTGCCGCTGATTCTGTTGTTTATCTTTATGCAGAAGTACTTTATCCGAGGGATTGCCGCAGGCTCGGTAAAAGGGTGAACGAGCCTGAATCAAGGGAGGTTGCCGTAATGATGAAAATGATTGCGATTGGAGATAATGTCGTCGATTGCTATCTGGATCAACAGCTGTATTATCCGGGCGGAAACGCGGTCAATGTGGCGGTCAATTGCAAAAGAAACGGTTTCGAAGAATGCGCGTACATCGGCGTCTTCGGGAACGACAAAAAAGCGGAGCATATCAGGAAATCTCTCGACCAGGAGCAGGTGACCTACGAGTTCTCCCGCCAAGTGTACGCTCCGAGCGGTTCGCCCGGAGTTCAACTGGTCGATGGTAATCGCGTATTCGTAGGTGGTCCGAAAAATACGGCGCAGCACATCGTTCGCTTAAGGCTGACTCCTCATGACATGGAGTACATTTCCCAATTCGACGTATGTCATACGAGCTGCTATTCGAATATCGAAGGAGAGCTCGCTCAGATCAAAACCGCGTGCGACATTTCATTCGACTTTTCGACGAATGTCGGTACGGACTATTTGCAGAGGGTATGCCCTCATATCAAATATGCCTTTTTCTCCGGCGCCGACTTACCGGATGATCAGCTCGACCCGTTAATTGAAGCTTGCCATCGTCTCGGAGTCGAAATCGTCGGCATTACGCTGGGGGGCAAAGGAGCTTTGTTCTCGCGAAACGGTGAGCGCTATGTTCAGGGCGTTAAGCCGACCGAAGTTGTCGATACGATGGGTGCTGGTGACAGCTTTATCGCTGGTTTTCTTACCGCGTACATCCAACACGGCGGGATGGAATCGGCCCTCGATTACGCCGCGGATTGCGCGGCAAAGACCTGCACCTTTTACGGCGCTTACGGTTACCCTCATCCGATGGAGAGGGATTGATATTGGGGCTTATAGATATACGTAAATCCTAAAGAGGACCGGAGGCAGCGTCTCCGGTTTTTTGGAGTTGTTAAATTTAGTTCTTTGCCTGCTTCGCTTTTTCGAGTTCCTGCTGCCCGGTTTCCTGCAGTGTTTTTAAGGCGTCGTCCAACGATTTTTTTTCTTCAACCACTTGTTGGAGTTCTTGGGAGACTAATTGGTCAAAGGAAGGAAAGAAACTTTGTGGAATATTTTCCAAATATTTGTTGAGGTTTGCTTCACTCGGCCTAAGCTTGTAGAAAGAGGCGAGGCTATGGCCATCGCGTTCTATAAGCCGATCTGGAAGGCAATTCGCCAGGAGAACTGTTATAGTTTGTTTTTGCCATTTGATCGCTGTTAATAAATTTGACCAGCTCCCAGGCTGCGCGGATATTGGCCGACTTGGCGTTGATCGAGAATATCCTCGATACGGACATGGCATGGGAAGCGTTCGGGGAACGCGGATCGATCGGCACCGTCGCGATTTCCCAATTCACGGGGGAGACATCCTTCAGCGTATCTTTGGCCCGTTGAATGGTTTCCATGAAGTTGGAAGAGCTTAAAATCATGGCTGCTTTTCCTGTAATAAACAAATTTCTTTTTAGAACATCCTCCATAGTCTTTGGCTTCCCTTGGTTCGCTGCGGGATTTTTTTGCGGTACATAGAATGCCCCTGATTTCATCCCTTCTACGGTCAACTGGGCTGCTTGTTTCCATTCTTCCGTACGAATGGTAACCTTCATCTGGCCAGGATCGACAAACGACAGCCCCTTGGCCGCTGCGATGCTGCTCAAATAATGAAACCCGACCTGTGCTGCGGCGGGGTAGGAAGGAGCAAAACCGTAAATCCGCTCGTTTCCTTGCCCGTTCGAAGGAAATCGCCGGGCGAGTTGAACCAACTCCTCCCAAGTCATTTGATCTTTCGGGAAAGGGACCCCGTATTCCGAAAATAAGTCTTTATTGTAATAGATAGCCTGGCTGGAAAAAGTGGGCGCTAATCCGTAGAGCGTTCCTTCGCCTTTCGTTTTAATCAGCTCGGTCACACCGGGCAGCATATTCTCGATATCAAACTTATCTTGTTTGATGATCTCGTTTAAACCGTAAAGCTCGTCCTTGCGAATAGCCTCTTGGAACAGATCCATCGTTTGAAAATAAATGATATCCGGTTGCTCGCTGTCCATCAGCTTCTGAAATTCAGCCATCACATCTTTATCACGATGAAAAAGTCTTTCGGTGGAAACCACTTCCACACTAATGTTCGGGAACCGGCTCATAAATAAATTTCCATAATGCTGGTAAAATGCATTCTTATCGTAATAGGCAACTTTAATATTGACTTTGTCTTTTCCCAGTTCCGGGAGCTGGGGCTCCATTTTGTCCGAGCAGCCGGATAGCAGGGCAACCGACAACAATGCAACCATAAGCAAGCGATTGAACCGAAGCATGAATGCTGCAAAATCCTCCTTTTTTAAATTAAGTAAATATTTTACATGTAATGGACGAGTTCGATTGATCATTGGTTTCACTAAAGCCGGAGAAGGCACATATTTTTCAGGGGACGAGGGATAATGACTTCTAGCTGACAAAAACATGAAGGAGTGAGCCCAACCCTTGAAACGTATCGCAATTGCCACCCTCCTGCTGGCCGGTCTGCTGGCAGCGGTCCCGGTCCAAGCGGCCGCCGCAGGGGACGGCGCCTATCATTTCGGGTTTAAGAAGAGTAAGAACGGCAGCCGTCCCTCTATCGACGAAGAAGGCTTCAAGCCCACTGTGGAGAAGCACGGGGCTATTTTTCTCGGGGATACGACGCAAAAGGAGCTGTATCTCACCTTCGATAACGGCTACGAGAACGGGTATACCGCCCGCGTGCTCGACGTGCTGAAGGAAAAGAAGGTCCCCGCGATCTTTTTCGTCACCGGTCACTACATCAAGGATCAGCCGGAGCTGCTGCGGCGCATGGCGGCCGAAGGCCATCTGATCGGCAACCATTCGTGGAGCCATCCCGACATGACCCAGATTTCGAGCGACAAAATCAAGGACGAGCTGGAGAAGGTAAAAGCGGACGCGGCGCAAATTACCGGACGGCAGACGATGATCTACTTGCGCCCGCCGCGGGGCATCTTCAACGACCGCAGCCTCGCGGTTAGCAAGGAGCTCGGGTATACGAGCGTATTCTGGTCGGTCGCGTACAAGGACTGGGATACGAGGGCGCAAAAGGGGGCCGACTACGCCTACAATCAAGTCATGGCCCAGCTTCACCCCGGTGCCGTTATCCTGCTGCATACGGTATCCAAGGATAACGCGGACGCGCTCGGAAGAATCATTGACGGAGCCAGGCAGCAGGGCTACGAATTCAAGAGCCTGGACCAGTTGACGGTCAAGTCTTACTAGCAGAGACAGGCCGACTGGCCGAGGGCCCGGCCCATACCGTGCGGGGAGCCGCTCCCGCCGCAACAAGCGTCATGGTGCGCGAGTTTCGGCGGGATGACGGCTTATTTGTCGTTTCGGTCCACCTCTTATTCGGAAAATGACTATTTTTTGCTAATTAAAGGCATTTCAAATCGTTTTTAGTGGCAAAAAATCCGAACAATCGCTTGCAGAATCGTAAATTCTTATGTATGATTAAATTACGTCGCATCACAAAAAGCCGGTTGCTCTTGAAGGTGAACGAATGCCCTTGATCGACACGAACGAAAATAAAAAGAAGCTGTGCCACCTGTACAACGAAATTTCGAAAAGCTTGTTCGGCTTCGGAACGACATTGCTGCGGGTTACGATCGACGACCGGATCATCACGTATTATGCCAAGCATCGTCGTTCGCCGCGCTCGGATGCGCTCGAAGGCGAGGCGCCTACGCTAAAGCATGAGGTCGACTTTTACATGTCTTCGATCTATAAGAAGAAGCTTCGCGAGAAGCTGGAGCAGGAATTCGGGCTGGAGATCGAAGCGCTGCTGAGGGATTACGACCCGGCGACGCAATGGGCAATTACGAATGTAATTCTGACCGAAACGAAATAACAGGCCGGAGCCGCGGCGTTGATCTATCATCGAGCGGACCGCATGCATTGCCATAGATGCCGCTTATCTTTGTTTACGAAGAAAAAGCGCTCTTACGTAGAAGATTTATTTCTATTTAAGGGCGTTTTTTCTTTTTTAATAAAATGCAAGAAGAACCGATGCCGGTGAGAGTATACTGCTAAACGTTTCTACAAATCTTAAATCATGGATACAGGGATGGTCCCTACTGGAGGATGAAGAACGATGATGAAAAAACGAATGATTCGCAGCTTGCTTTCCGTTTCGCTGATTGGATTGGCTTTGTCCGGATGCGGCCAAGCGGGAGGTAACAAAGAGCAAGGCGCAGCACCGGGAGCGGGCGGCGGCGAGCCGACCAAGCTGGTCATTTCCACCTGGGGCTTCTCCGAGGACTTCTTTAAGAAAGAAGTATACGCGCCTTTCGAGAAAGAGCATAACGTGAAGATCGTGCTGGAAATCGGCAACAACGCCGAGCGCTTGAATAAAGTGAAGCAGGGCAGCTCGAACGTCGATCTGATCTACCTCTCGGACTATTACGCGCAGCAAGGTATCGAGGCGGGAGTGTTCGAGAAAATCGACCGCAGCCGCATCCCGAACCTGAAGGACATTTACGACATCGCCAAAGCGCCGCTCGGCGAGGACTATGGTCCGGCTTATACGATCGGTCAATTCGGTATCGCCTATAATCCGAAAGCGGCGGGCAAGGAAATCAAATCATGGAGCGATCTGTGGAGCCCCGAGCTGGCGAAGAAGCTGACGCTGCCGAACATTACGTCGACGAGCGGCCCGATGATTCTGGATGCGGCTTCGACTGTTGCCGGCAGCACGACGTTCAACGCCGATCAAGCGTTCGCGAAGCTGAAGACGCTGAATAAAAGCGTCGTGAAATACTACGGCCAAACGTCCGAGTTCGTGAACATGTTCGCTCAAGGCGAAATCGCCGCAGGACCGATCATGGAAATGTACGTGAAAGACTTGAAGGCTGCCGTGCCGGATACGAAGTTCGTTACGCCGCAGGAAGGCGCATACGCGATCATGAACACGGTGAACGTCGTGAAGGGCAGCAAAAACAAGCAGCTCGCGGAAGATTTCATCAACTGGCACCTGAGCAAGGAAGTACAGGAGAAATCGGCCAAGTCCAAAATCGATTCGCCGGTCAACACGACGCTGCAGCTCAAGCCGGAGGAAGCGCAAGGCATTACGTACGGCGCGGACGTGGTGAACAAGCTGCGCAAGCTGGATATGAAGTTTGTCAACCAGAACCTCAAGGGCTGGATCGACCGCTGGAACCGCGAAGTAACACAATAAGTTACGCAATAAGCAACGCGATAGCATGACCATAATCGAAACGCTGGACAAGGGTATATGATCCGACATGTACCCTTGTTTTCATATCGGGAGTATGGAAAGGAGCTAACGGAGCGCATGAAACAAAAAGTAATCCTCGATGTCGATACGGGTGTGGACGACGCGTTAGGCATTCTGCTCGCGGTCAAGAGCGGGCAGTTCGACGTGCTCGGCATCACGACCGTCAACGGCAACGTATCGCTGGATCAAGCGACGGCCAACACCTGCAAAATTCTGCAGCTGCTGGGTGCGGAAGCTAATATCCCGGTCATTCGGGGGGCCGATCGGCCCTTGCTGCGGCCGCACTATTTCGAGCACCGAATACACGGGGCGGACGGCCTCGGCGGGGCGCTGCGGGACATGGAAGTCCGCCAAGGCGCGGCCGAGGGGTTCGGGCCGGACTACATCGTGGACCGCGTACGCGAAAACCCGGGCGAAGTGACGCTGATTATGACGGCTCCGCTGACCAATCTGGCGCTCGCATTGATGAAATATCCCGGGCTAGTGAACGACGTGAAAGAGGTCGTCGTCATGGGCGGTGTCGTCGCGGGCTTCGGGAACGTGACTCCGACGGCGGAGTACAACATGTATGTCGATCCGGAAGCGGCCAAGCTCGTGCTGCGCGCCGGCTTCCCGTCCTTGACGCTTGTCGGGCTCGATGTGACCCGGCGCGCGCTGCTCAAGGACGAGCACATTGCCGCGCTTGGCGATACGCCGATCGGCCACTACGTGAAGGAGAGCACAGCCAATTACATGCAGCGCTACTCTGAACGCAACGGCGTCCGCGCCTGCGCGCTGCACGATCCGTTGGCCGTCGGGGTGGCCTTGACTCGTGAGGTGGTCACGACGAAGCCCTATTACGTCGATGTGGAAACTCGCAGCGAGCTGTGCGACGGCCAGACGGTCTGCGATTTTCAGAACCGGCTCGGACAGAAGCCGAACGTTCAGGTCTGCACCGATGTGGACGCGGACGCTTTTCTCCGGCTGTTCGTTCAGACGCTGAGCCGTTAGCCCCCAATCCAGGAACAGGAGAACCGTTCGATGAAGAAATCGTATCTGTATTTGCTATTGCTGCCGGGACTGTTGTTCCTGACGGTATTTATGGCGGCTCCGATCCTCATTACGATCGGGTCCACCTTTTTCCAGAAAGGGACTGTGACGTTTGACGGGTATCTGCATTTCTTCAAGGACCCGTATTTTATCAAAATTTTGCTGACGACGCTTCAGGTCAGTCTGGTGACGACGGCGATCTGCATTTTGCTCGGCTTTCCGGTCGCCTACTATATTTCCCGGCAGAGCCTGAAGAAAAAGAGCGTGCTGCTCGCGCTCGCGATCTTCCCGCTGCTCACCAGCTCGGTCGTCCGCTCCTTCAGCTGGATGATCGTCCTCGGCAAGAAGGGGCTGCTCAACACGGCGCTGCTTGCGATGGGGATCATTCAGGACCCGCTGGATATTTTGTATACGCCGACCGCGATGATGATCGGGCTGATCCATCTGTTTCTGCCGCTGATTATCATCACGCTCGTCGGGGTGATGGAGAACATCGATGCCGATCTGATCAAAGCGGCGGAGAGCCTCGGGGCGTCCCGGTTCACCGCGTTTCGTAAAGTTGTGATCCCGCTCAGCGTGCCCGGTCTCATTATCGGGAGCATTCTCGTCTTCGTCGGCAGCTTGACCGCGTACACGACTCCGGCGCTGCTCGGCGGGAAACAGCGCGTCATCTCGACGTTCCTGTACCAGAATGCGATCACGCTGAACGACTGGTATTCGGCCTCCGTCATCGCGACGATCATGATGGCGATTACGTTCGTGGTCATCAGCCTGATGAATAAACTGGCCAACACTTTAAATCCGAAGGGGTAGAAGGGATGAAGGAGAACAACCGGGGCCTCGGCCTGTTTACGCTGCTTGTTTATATCTTTTTGCTCGGTCCGCTGGTCATTATCGCCTTCGCTTCGTTCGAGCCGGGAACCGTGCTGAAATTTCCGCCGCAGGGCTTTTCGCTCAAGTGGTACGAGAAGATTTTTGAAGTGGAAATGTTCATGAGCACGTTCAAAACGTCGATCGTCGTCTCGATTCTCGGCAACCTGTTTGCGCTCTTGCTTGGCGTGCCTGCGGCCTATGCGCTCAGCCGCTTCGATTTCAAGGGAAAAGACGCCCTGAACGGCTTCTTTATATCCCCCGTGCTCATCCCGGGCATCGTGCTCGGGTTTACGATGCTGAAGTACCTGATTGTCACGTATCATCTGCCGCTCTACACGGCGCTGCTCGTCGGTCATACGGTCATCATGCTTCCGTTCATTATTCGCGTCATCGCATCCAGCTTGTCGAACTTCGACTTCGCCATCGAAGAGGCCGCGCTTAGTCTTGGCGCCGGACGGCTCGGAACGTTCTTCAAGGTCGTCCTCCCGAACATCAAGTCGGGGATTATCGCGGCGATTCTGATCGCTTTTCTGGAGTCGTTCAACAACGTGGATATTTCCGTCTTCATGACGGGCCCGGGCATCAGCACGCTGCCGATTCAGATGCTGACCTATGTGGAAAATTATTTCGATCCGACCATCGCCGCCATTTCCGTACTGCTCATGCTGTTCACGGCGGTGTTCATGTTCCTGATCGAAAGGCTGATGGGCCTTTCTTACTTTACCAAACGATAACGGAGGCTCGTACCCATGGCATTGCTATCCTTGGAAAATGTGTCGGTCGCCTATGATCACCAATATATTCTGCAAAACTTCAACCTGACGGTCGAGAAGGGGCAGCTCATTTCCCTGCTCGGCCCAAGCGGCTGCGGCAAAACGACGACGCTGCGGCTCATCGCCGGCTTCCTCGAAGCCAAAGACGGCAAATTCATGCTGAACGGCAAAGATTACACGCGGGTGCCGGTCAACAAGCGGAACTTCGGGTTCGTGTTCCAGAGCTACGCGCTATTCCCGCATCTGTCCGTCTACGATAACGTCGCCTTCGGACTCCGTCTGCGGAAGGTGCCGGAAGCCGAGATCAAGCAGCGCGTGCTGCGCATTCTGGAGGTCGTGAGCTTGTCGGGCTTCGAGCAGCGGTTCCCCAAAGCGCTGTCCGGCGGGCAGAAGCAGCGGGTGGCCATCGCCCGCGCGCTCGTCATCGAGCCGGACCTGCTACTGTTCGACGAGCCGCTCAGCAACCTGGACGCGAACTTGCGCGTGAATATGCGCGTCGAAATCCGCCGCATTCAGCAGGAGCTCGGCATTACGACCGTCTACGTCTCGCACGATCAGGAGGAATGCTTCTCCATCTCCGACCGCGTCGCGATCATGAATAAGGGCATTATCGAGCAGTTGGACCGGCCTTCCACGATCTACAAATACCCGAAAACCGAATTCGTCGCCCGGTTCATCGGCTTCAACAACTTCATTACGTTCGAAGAACGCCACGAAGCTGGCGACGGCATCGAGCTGAAGGTGAAGGGCTATACGTTCCATGCCGCCCGACAGCCCGGCGCAGAAGGAACGACAAGCAAGAAGGGCGCGATTCGTCCGGACGATATGCAGCTCGGCACCGCGGAGGAGATCGGTCACGGACCGAACCGGGTAAGGGGCGGCATCAAGGTAAGCACGTTTCTGGGAAGAAGCTACCAGTACGTCGTCGAGACGGACCTTGGGGATTTTACGGTCAACAAAGAAATGGAAGTCCCTTACAGCAGCGGGCAGCAGGTGCATTTGTTGTTCCCGTCGGACAAATTGGTCCTGGTAGACTAACGACGACTTGGAGGTACCGGCATCATGCGAGTGGATTTACTGATCGAGAAGGTACACGTATACAACAGCTATTTTAAAAGGTTCGTTCAAGGCAACGTCGCCGTCTTGAACGGATCGTTCCTGTATATCGGCGGGCGCGGGACGGAGACGTTCGAAGCCGGCGAGATCGTGGACGGCCAAGGTCGCTACATGATCCCCGGCCTGGTCGACATTCACCTGCATATCGAGAGCACCATGGTCACCCCGGAGACGTTCTCGTACGGGCTGATCCGCAGCGGCGTGACGACCATCGTGCCCGAGCCGCATGAGATGGCGAACGTCTTCGGCCTGAGCGGCGTGAAGCAGATGATCGAGGCGAGTCGCGACTGCGTGGCGGACATGTTCTACGCGATTCCGAGCTCGGTCCCGGCCACGTCGATGGAATCGACCGGGGGCACGATCGAGATCGAGGATATGGACGAGTTGCTGCGGACGGAAGACATCATTTGTCTCGGCGAAATTATGAACTACGTCGACGTCATCGCGGACCCGGATTGCAAAACGAACCGGATTCTGGCGCATATCCGCAAGCATTATCCGAAGCTCGTCATTGAGGGGCATGTTCCGAAGCTGCTCGATCTGGATCTGCACCGGGTCATCTATGCCGGGGTCGACTCGGACCACACGCATCAGACGATCGAAGGGATGGAAGCACGCATCGGCGCGGGCATGTTCATCGAGATTCAAGAAAAATCGATGACCGACGATGTCATAAACTATTTGATCCAAAACGACGTCTCCGAGCACTTCTGCTTCGTCACCGACGACGTCATGGCCGATTCGTTCCAGCGGCGCGGCCATCTGGACCATATCGTCCGCAAAGCGATCCGCATGGGCATGTCGCCGGAGAAGGCCATCTACGCCGCGACATTTACCCCCGCACGCCGGATGCGAATGCATGACCGAGGCACCATCGCTCCCGGTAAAACCGGCGACTTCGTGCTGCTGTCCGACCTGCAGGAGCTGACAATCGATCAGGTGTACAAACAGGGCCGCAAGGTGTACGACGTGCGTGAGGCGTATGTTCCGAAGGAGCAAGGCCACGCGTTCCCGGCGCACTACTACCATAGTGTGCAGCTGCCGCTGCTGACGGAAGCGGACTTTGTTGCGCGGCCGGAAGGTGCGGTGGACGGCCGCCATGCGTGCCGCGTGATGCAGGTCAAGGACGGCTCCACCTTCACGGAGGATGTGCGCGGCGAGATCGAGATCCGGAACGGCGAGCTGTGCTGGCAGGAAAGTCCGTATGCGCTCATCGCGACGTTCGAGCGGTACGGCAAGAACGGGAACCGGGCGTACGGCTTGATCGGCGGAGATACGATTCAACGCGGCGCGGTGGCGACGACGTATTCGCACGATAACCACAACCTGCTTGTGGTCGGGCACAACCCGGCCGATATGGCGCTTGCGGCTAACGAAGTGATCCGCAGCCAAGGCGGCTTCTGCGTCGTGGAAGCGGGCCAAGTGCTGGCGCACCTGCCGCTGCCTGTCGGCGGCATCCTGACCGAAGCGCCGCTGGACGAGACGGCGAAGGAAGTAGAGAAGCTACGCAGAGCGATGGAGTCGCTCGGGTACAAGCACTACAACCCGATCATGTCGATCAGCACGCACTCGCTCCCGGTCAGCCCGGCGCTCAAAATTACCGACCTGGGCCTGATCGACGTTAACGCGGGCAAGGTCGTACCGCTGCTGGTTGAGGGGTAGTTAACGGGATATGTTGAACAAACGGCTCTTGCCGCCAAGCTGCGGACAAGGGTCGTTTCGTATTATGTCAGAAAGATGGCCAATGAATTTCAATCCCTTTTCGGGGCGGAGCTTCAAGCACGCCGAAACACTCATCGCGTAATGAGGGTAAACAAAATGGGGATCATGATGAAAACCGCTATCCCCACAGGGACCGGGATGACTCGTTTGGTGATACCCATTTTATCCAGCGGATATTCGATCACCATAACTAAACAAGCAAGCAAAACGATTTTCCAAACATCGGGAATCGTCAAGCCCCACACGAAATGCATGACGCTCAAAAAGATTCCGAAGCTCAAAGGATATTTAAGACTCAATGCCACCGTCCCCCTTCGTCCTGACTCCAGTTGGAACGAGCCTGATCCCGCCTCCCCCTTAATAAATCCTACAAATTATATAATACCAGTTATATTCTTGATTAGGGAATACGTGGGAAAAATACTTCAGCGGAAAACGAAAAGGCCCCTGCCGCAAAGATTACGATCAAGAGCCGATTTTTTGCAAAGGGCTACTGCTCCAGTTACCCCTCTTCTTTCATATACCTAGCACATAATACAAACATAGGTATTACTATTGCTGCAGTCCAAAGACTGAGCGATCCGTTAAAAAAAGTAATGACTACAAGGATAACTGTGAGAGCAAAAACAAACTGTGCTTTTCTTTTATTGGGCTGCTTTGACCGTTTAGAGATAATATACAGTATGCCCCAAGCCAGTAGTACGTAGAATCCTAGGAAGGATAAGACTAGAATAAGGGCTTGATTTGTTGTAATAGGTATGATGTGCTACCTCCCCACATGTATCCTGTTTGCAGCCGTTGCCAACGAAATTCTTCTTTTCGACAGCTTCTCATTATCTGTTTTTTCTTCTAATAAAGTAAAGAACAATAATAATTAACACAACTAGTAAAGTAAGAAAGAGAATATGCATCGGTGAATAAGCTCCGCCGCCGCCCATCGTATCACCTGCCTTTAAATTATTGATCTATTGGAATTTTAACAATTTAACCTTCATGATAGTTCGATGATACGGTTGCATGCTTTCGCTACGTCGGGGTCGTGGGTGACGATAATGATGGTTTTCCCTGAATGATGAAGCTCTTTTAAGATGCTCATGATTTCGTCTCGATTGGCGGTATCCAGTGAGCCTGTAGGTTCATCGGCCAGGATTAAATCGCAAGGCTTTAACAATATTCTAGCGATAGCGACCCGCTGCTGCTCTCCTCCCGAAAGCTCGTGTATTTTTCGCTTGAGAGAAAGGCTTAAACCAACCTTCTCCAAAGCCTCAGTTTTCAGCAGTTGTTTTGCACTCTTCGTTTTTTTGGAATACAGCAATGGGATATCCAGATTTTCGTCTACCGTGGCATTATCAATCAGCGCGTAATTTTGGAACAGGTGCACAAGCCTCGTTCTAAGGAGTTGCTTTGCCTTAATCGAACCGATCCGGGGAAGTTCTTCGCCGAATAGTTTGACTACACCATCATCGGGCTTTTCAAGCATCCCCATAATATTGAGCACCGTTGTCTTGCCAGATCCGCTTTTCCCTGTAATCGCCACCATTTCGCCTTCGGCGATGGCTAGACTGATATTGTTCAGTACGACATGATCGGCATAGCTTTTACTTATGTTTTGAAGCTCACAAATCGGTTCCATGCTTCCCATCAGCCCCCTTTTAAAACCTTTACTTTGTTTCGCTTTTCGACGGTCAAGAGTGCGATGACGGAAGCTACGATCTCAATACATACAACGATTCCGCTTACTGCAAGCATCCTGCTGTCAACCGTTCCCTTCACCATAAAGCAAACCAGCAGTTGAAAAAGCCATGTCATGACGAACAAATATACGTATTCCTTATACGTTCTAAAAAAGTCCGTGCCGAACAATCGGCGTACGACAATCTTTTGTTGATTTTTATGGAAAAATACGATGATGTTTTGCGAGATCAGGAATAACAACCCCGATACCATTCCCAGACTGATAAGCCATAGCTGGTTCATTTGTTTCTCAAGACTATAGAGTTGTTCCAACATATACTGGTCGACTGTCACCAGTTGTTTTAAGTTATCATCCAACCGCAGCTTTCGAAGTTCGGGCTCAAGCGATTTATAGGTTAATGCGGTATCCCGGTCTGTCAGCTTTATCTTCAAGGGATCTGTGCTTCCTCCACCAAGAATGGAGTCCCTATAGATAGCGAGGCTATTTTTTTCAGTTACAACCTCAATGATAGGGTTTAGGATCATATTATTTTCTGCTGGAAATACATCTGGATTGAAGCTGAATATTTTCTGATCGTTAGCCAGCCATACGATCTGAATCGGAGCCTGAATCATGCGATCCGGAACCTCTCGATGCAAAACTTTCTGCTCCGCATCCACATAAGACTTTTTGGTTTTTTCGAAAAAGTCAATGATTTGAGATTGCCGACTCTGATATTTTACAGGCACCAGCAAAACCCAGTTCGTCGTGTCCTCGGATACATGCACGGGGTTATTTCGAATGTCATACACAGGAAATTCCTGTAGGTAATTATTGTTCACCTTTACTGAGCGTATTCCGTCGTAATCTTTGTTCAGACGAAGGGCTTGTTCTTCATATTGGCGCGCATTTATTAATACCGAACCCCGCTGATTGAGAATCGGATATAAGTCGCTGTTCATAACGGCTATTTGTTCAGGAAAACCACCGGGCAAGTTGTTTTGGTCGTGCCCTGTATACAGAGGATAAAAGATTCCATAGTCTTTGCCCTGTTCCCAATGACTTAAATTTTTTTGTTTTTTACTTATTTCCATATATTGAACAAAGATCGAATGCCCCATGATAACCAAAAGGATCGAGCACACCACTTTGAGCAGCAAATTTAATATGAACAGCCCGTTGGTATCTTTTCTGTTTTTGATGATCTGGTTTACCTTGATTTTGGAAATATAGAAATAGGACACAAGCGAACAGACTGTGATCAGCGCATACGTTTTAAGCTCATCTTTAAGCACGTTATATATAAATACATGGGTTGTATCTTCTATAAAAAAAGTAAAAATCAAGGACAGGATCATCGTTAACATGAAAGCAACAATGATCAGTCTTCCGATGACGATATACCATAAGCGATGATTGGATAGGCCGTGCATTTTTAGAATGCCTATCTTTTTAGATTCGTTGAAAATACAATAAATAAACAAAAGCAATATAATAAATAAAATGATGTCATGGCAATAGGTCAAGTAGGCTAGCGATGATGCGGCCGCACTTTCGACTAGTTCTATTTTCGTTTTCTTAAAGTCCTCAGGACTATAGGAAATTTGGCTGTTGTACTTTTTGTAATACGCATTGAGCTTCTGAGCAAAGCTCTCCAAGAAACGTCCTAGCGCCTTATCGTCCGAAACCTCCGCAAAATACGGACCGGCAACACGCAGATACTGATAGGAGGCTCGAAGAGGCTTTATTGTAATCAGGTGATTGCCCCCAAAATCTTTGATGACCCCGACTTGATTCTCATCTTGGATTTTGGCTGAAGACAGGAAGAGATTTCCTTGTTGTGTGTCTTCGGCAGTCAAAAAGTGGCCGCTTTTTAAATTAAAATGGTTAAAAAAATTGGTATCGCCGGTTAGTAATACATACTTTATTACCTCTACGCTATTATCCGGCTTGCTATTGATACTTGGCCTGAATATATTTATCCTTAACTCCCTTGCAGTCTCGAATAAGAGGGGATACAGTTCATCCGGGTTTGCCAGCATGGGGTCATCCGGGATGACGAATCCTTTTGCCATATTCTCCTCTAGCGCTTCGATTGTTCCGATTTCTTCATTATCGGTTTGCTTGAAGGAGATATAAAAAGAGAGAACGGATGCCATAATCAGAAAAACTACTACGATTTTTTTCAATTTAAACAAACTCCTTAGTAGGTTGTTTGCTTCATCCGCAAACTGCTGCAGACACCCGCTAAAACGCCGGCGGGAATTGCTTTATATCATGGACGTTTAGTTGATCTCGGGCAGGACCAAAAGAATGATATTGTAAAAATCATTACCATAAACTTATTTAGTTTATGATAATGCTTTTCTTCACCAATTCATTACTTTATACCATATTATTTCATATCAATCATATGTTTGCCAGTATGCGTGCGTTTGAGCAGAAAGATCTCCAAGAGCACTAGCATACGATGTCGTTCCAGATAATGTATATCCGCTGAAGTTCGTCTGAGTTCCTATCGACGCTGTGGAAGCATGAGCTTTGGTCGGATGATTATAATTTGACCACACTCGCTTTTTCCACACCAGCCAACCCTGCCATTCCGACTTAGTACCATAATCCCATGTTCCGCCCCCAACATTCTCAGTGGTTTCCATTGTTACTGGGGAGACGGCAAACGGCGTTACATCGGCATTGGTTAGATCTACCGAACCTCTCGTTGCGTCTTCTTTGGCAGCCATTGCCTGTCCAGTGGATAAAGCGAGTATTGCAACCATGGTTACACCTAAAATACGTTTCTTAAGCATAGAGCATCTCACTCCCGTTTTTAGAATTGTTTTGGTTATTATTTTGTCGGTCTTGAACAAAAATAGTCATCCTTCAGTTCATCATCCACGTCATTTTAGTCTTAGAAGAAGTATCTGATCTAAACGTTGATTGCACGTACCACCTCCTTTTCAGAGAATGAACCTTTTTTTCGGAACCAAAAGCTGCGCAACTTCCTGATTTCCGTTTTCATTTGTGTTCATTCTCGCCCCCCCTCGAATCAATAATAATACTTATTTTCCATTTTAAGGGTTTTTTGATTTTTGAAAATTTTTTCGCAATAAAAAAAGCATTCTGATCATCAGAATGCTTTAGACATAATTCTATTGAAATCCGATCTGGCGTTTTGCGCAGCTAAACCACCCAAAGCCTGATCGATTCGTAATACTGGATTTGAGTTTCGGAAGCGTAACTCCGATGCTTCTCAAATAAAGCGACGCAGCGGGCCAAGTCCTCGTATCGCTTCATCTTCAAGCATAGCGAAATGCAGAATATCGTTTCCTTCATCCCGTTTTCATAGCGTTCTTTCGTAAACTCATAAACGGCTCTATGATAACAAAACCAAAGATATCTGCGTGAATTAATTAGATCGTCTAAAAAACAATCGAATTGGCTGATCGCGTCAGTAAAGCGATGCAGAACGTGATCGATACAAAAGCCGTGGGTATTCGCCGATTTTACAATCGTCTCCAAACCGGACAAAAGCCGGTCAAGGCTCTCCAGGTAATCCACGTATTCACCCAGAATGCCGTCATTGCCCATCAATACTTCAAGCGTGTAAAGATTCGCCTGCGCGTAAACTTTAAATCTTTCGACATCTTGCCAGCCGGACTCGTTAAGAGGCTCAAACCAACTAAGATCGGCATAATGCTGGACAACTGTTTTCGCTTCTTGGTAAAGCCCTCTTTTCTCCAATACAGCACCCTCAAATAATAAACCCATGCCAAAGTAATAAACCAAGTGACGCTCTACCGATACTTCTTCCACCATTTTTAGCTTATAGAGAATCAGGCTTAGTTCCGAAAGCTCTTGTGCAAACCGCTCGACTTCATTCCATTTCTCCAACGAGTAACAAACCTTAGCCAACTTCAAAAGAGCCGCAAGCTGGAGATATTCCGGTAATCGTCTTCGAAAAGGCTCAAATTGAATAACCGATTTCCAGTTCTTCTCTTCATCCGTACCTTGAGCAATTAGAAATAGCCGATATTGGCTTATCGCCATAAACTCGGAAAAATTGTCTTTGTTATTGTCGACCACCAGTTGATAAAAGCGCGCCGACTCCCCCAGCCTCCCGTTCTCGAAAAGCTTCTCCGCCGCAGCAAAGATAATGGACATGTTCTTGGGGTTATCGAGAATCTTGGAAACCACTGGTTCAATACAATCCACTCGGCCAGTCTCTGCACATCGCACCAGATACGGGATCAAGCGCGGCCGGGACAATTTATTGTCCGAAATGCATTCTTCTGTGTACAGCTCGTACAGCCATCCAGGGGGCTTCCCAAAAACTTCTGCCAGAGCGTCCAAATGACCGATTGTCATGGCACGAGACCGGCCATTTAACACCATGCTCAAATTTCCGGCGTTAATCCCCGTCAGTTCGGCTACTTTATTTAGGCTGTAGCCATGCAGCTTCATCTGGTCTTCGATTTCCAGCCGCAAAGAGCGATTATCCATCCGCACGGAACACCCTCCCCTAAATCTATAAAACCATACTACCATAACAGGGAATTAACATAAAATAACAGGTGAATAAAAATTTCCTAGTATCAAATCTGGTAAATTCTTTTCACAAAAAGTAACCTTGATGGGCAAATGCCAGTCAAGGTTACTAGGGTATGGCTGCTTCGATTTTAGATTCATTCAGAGCTTCTAGAATGAGATCAATAACGTCTGGATCTTCTTCTTTTTCCAGAACTCCCGTTAATACGCCAATAATCCTGTCATCCTCGATTTGGGATAGGGCGGTTACAGCTGCGCACCTAATATCGGGGTCAGGGTCTCTTAACAGATTGGTGAGAGGTGCAATTAAGCTTGGATTCGGGAAAGATGCAGCGATATGCGAGCACCAATACCTGACTCCGGTATGTTCACTTTTTAAAGCCGAAATTAAATGCGGAAGCACTTGCTCTACCGAAAACTTCATTAGCACGTCTTCAATCAGCTGATATACCCCGAAGCCGCTGCCTTCGCCAAACGAATTTAGAAATAATGGAATGCATTGAGGATCGGGATGATTTAAAAAGTGCACCCTCACGTCGTTATACTTTTGGATGACTTCGAATTTCGCCTCGGTATCTCTTGAAAAGGGCTGATTGTTTTTCAAAAACATAATGGCTTGTGCGGAATTCATTTATTTAGTCGAATCCTCCTAAAGATCCAAAAATCTGCTCAAGACTTGTTTGAATCGTTATATTAGTGGTCCGTTTTATTTTTCTTGCGAAATAAGAGCCGCTCGCGCAAAATAGTTTCAATCTGCTCGCTGCTATAGCCAAACTCAGCCAGCATTTTGGCTGTAACTCCGGCATTCGCCCTCGCCCTGCTTTCAGCATCATGTAAATCCTTGATGCCGTAGAGTCTCTCAAAGATAGCGCCAATCCGGGCAAGATAGAGAATCCGTTCCTCGCTCTCCCCGTCCAGTAAATAATCATGTGTCACTGTATCATCCACACACTTTCAGTTTAGAAGACTTTTGAGCCATGAGAATGTACCGGTCCAGACGTTGACTTAGCTGTACCACCTCCTCGTGCGATAATGAACCTTTCTCCTCAACCAATCGCACTAACTGCTGACGAAGCTGTCTGATTTTCTGTTCTAGCTTCATACTCATACATTATCCACCATCCTTATCCACGACTCCTTATCTCTATAATAATGCCGTTTTTCCATATTAAGGGTCTTAGAATTTGAGAAATATTTTTTTCGACAAAAAATGCATTTCGAACTGCTTACCTATGCTATTTGCTGTGCAGATAAAGAAAATGTATAGGGAAGGATCATTATACCTCTTACATATAATTAACCACGGGACCGTTAATAATCCCAACAGCAGCCGAGTTTTATTCACCGTTAGCCGAATGTTGAAATGTGCTCATAAGAAAACCGCCCGTTGAAAAGGCGGTTATATCAAGTACATGTTCAGTTTTATATTTTTTATTTCGCCTGCTTAAAGGACGAAATAATTAGCGATCCTATAAACCAAAAGGCACCGCCCACGATTCCCGCTAGCATTGAAATATCTTTATCCATAAAGTAATGTGCGGCCATCCCAAAAATTGCAAATGACAATCCCCCTGCTGCAGCGTTAATAATCGGCACAGCCTCACATCCAATCACCAATGTTTTTCCATCGCTTCTTCACATCGAGCAAATCCATTTCTTGTATAAAACGGGACACTGTCGCTACTGGGCCAAACGATAAGAAATTCAACCCCATTCTCTTTTGACCACTTTTCCATAGCGGAATGAATCTCTGTTCCGATACCTTGACTTCGAAAAGCAGGGTGAGTATAGACATTGGTAACATAGCCGTAATACGGGTCTGGAGATTTCCCCGGCCTTGGTACTTTATGTATTAACTGTAGATACATGTGCGAAACTATACTTTTTTCAACTTCCGCCACCCATATGTACCAATCTCCACTTCCCATAGCTTTGACCAAAAATTCACGACAAATAGGGTAAAACTCCTCGAAATTAACCGTACTGGTATGCTCCTCTTCCGAGAAATCCCAACGCATCCGAACAAGTTCATCTACATCGTCTAATGTAGCTAATCGTACAATAGCCATACGCTCGTTCCTCTCGATATGTTCTTGAACATCGGTTATCAACATAATGGAATAATAAGCTTTTAACAAGAAAGCACCCCAAGAGTAACTGGGATGCTTTATCTAAAGCTTAGTATTGAAATAGTTCTAAAAATCCACACCATGAGTAAGCGCTTTAATAATCAACTCACCGGGGCTTGATATCTGGAGATGATCGACCAACCCACTAAACAACCCGAAACATAAAACTAGAGTCAGTAAAATTTTTTTCACTTTCTATACACCTCCTCTCTTATAACCGTTGCTTGGTAATCCTTAATTTGTCGCTTTGATGCATATCCTCGATACTTTTCAAATAAGGAAACACACCGGGCAAAATCCTCATGTCGGTTCATTTCTTTAGCCAAACTAATGCAACGTAAAATTTCATCAATTCCTTGTTCGATTTTCTCATTCCTGAACTCATAAACCGCTTTATGATAGCGAAACCAAAGATGTCTCCCGGAATTAATTAAATCGTTGTCAAAAGAATCGAAACGGGTAATAGACTTGGAAAAACGTTGTAGTATTGGATCAACACAAAAGCCGTATGTATTCGCTGATTTTAAAATGGTAGTTAGTCCGGACAAGATTTCATTAAGTTTATCGAGTCCTTCCAAATATTCTACATATTCGTTCAGGATACTATCATTGCCTGTTAATACTTCCAGCGTGTAAAGGTTCGCTTTCGCGAAAACTTTAAATTTTTCAACCTCTTTCAATCCCTCTTTGTCCAGAGGTTCAAATCTTTCAAGATGAGCGTAATCTTGTACAACTCTTTTAGCGTCTTCGTACAAGCCCTTTTCCTCTAAGACAGCACCCTTAAATAAAAGGCCCATGCCCAAATAATATACTAGGTGACGCTCAAACGGACCTGCTTCCTCCGTTTTTAGCTCATAGAAAATAGAACTTAGTTCTATGAGTTCTTCAGCAAAACGTTGGACTTCATTCCATTTCTCCAATGAATAACAAACCTTGGCCAGTTTTACCAGTGCTGCGAGTTGGTGGTTTTCCGGCAAGCGTTTTCTAAAAGGTTCAAATTGTATAGCCGATTTCCAGTTCTTCTCGGCATCCGTGCCTTGGGCGATCAGAAATAAACGATAATGGCTCATAGCCAGCATCTCGGAAAAACTATCTTTTACATTGTCGACAACAAGTTGATAAAACCGTGTCGATTCCTTATATTTTCCCTTTTGAAACAGTTTTTCGGCAACAGGAAAAATTACGGATACATTTTTCGCATTATCCAAAATCTTAGAGATGACCGGTTCAATACAATCGTTTCTGCCAACCTCGGCACATCGCACCAAATACGGAATTAACCGCGGCCGGGACAATTTCTCTTCGGAAATGCACTCCTCCGTATATAGTTCATACAGCCATCCGGGAACCTTTCCGAACACTCTTGCCAAAGCGTCTAATTGACGGATTGTCATTGCGCGGGAAACACCATTCAACGCCATGCTGAGATTTCCGACATTAATCCCCGTCAATTCAGCCACTTGATTAAGGTTATAGCCATGCAGTTTCATTTGGTCTTCAATTTCCACGCGCAAAGACCGGTTAACAACCCGCATAAAAGGCGCCCTCCTCAAATTTATAAGTTTATTTTACCACAATATACCATTACTATGAAACGAAAATATTCATATTTTGGTTGAAAATCAGGATTTATTTTACAATTTTCATCAGAAAATTTTATCTGCTTTTCGCGAAATCTTGATTTTAAAGGAAGTTTTTCTCTTTTTTTATAGATTGGGTTTAATTAGGGAGGAATAAACTAAAATTAACCTTGGGTGAATCTATGGAGAAATGCAAACGATAGTGTGGGGGGATCGGTTAATGAAGTACGAAACGAGCGAACGCAATGACATAATAGAACATAGCGGCGATGGCAAGAGCAGCATAACAGACTCCCAGCGCATAGATCAGAGCTTGTCCGCCATACCCCAACAGTTTCCAATACCACGGCAACGGTTCTTCCGGAAGCTCACTCCAATAGGATTTGGGGTAACGCGATTTCCAAGTGTCCGTGTGGGGCCGGTATTCACCTGGTTTTTGCTCCTTCATTACATCTCACCCTTTTTTTCGAGGTTTTCCACGGGATATATGCGTAACCTGATTCAGGCGTTCCAACGGAATCAAAAAAAGACGACCCCTGACGAGTACAGGAATCATCTCTTAGCTGTGTAGAAACTCTAGGAAATTCAGATACTCATTAACGGATGAACCCCTCCTCGTCTGACAATAAGCTTCTGTTCAACCAATCGTATCAACCGCTGCCGTAGCTTCCTGATTTTCCGTTTTCGCTTTTTATTCATATTAACCATCCCCGAATCCTATTATATTGATCGTTTTCCATATACAGGTTTTTTGGTTTTTGGAATAATTTTTTTCGACAAAGACAATGTTGTTGGTAATGTTAATCGTGAGCAGAAAAGTTGCGTCAAGAGAAAAAGAAAGAGAGCACCTCAACGCGGTACTCTCTCGGGAATACTTGAAGCCTTAGCTCAAATATTCCTTTTTTTATCGTCCAGAGGAATCGTGGACAGATCCACGTTCACGTCTCTAATGATTTAAAATATTGTCCTCCAATACGGTGAACTTATCGCCGTATTCTTTAATAATATGGTGTTCTCCCCAGGAGCAAAGGGCATCCAGAATCGGCTTGAGGCTCCACCCATATTCGCTCAGCTCGTATTCGACCTTGGGCGGCACTTGATGATACGTAATCCGGTTGACGATTCCGTCCGCCTCCAGCTCCCGCAGTTGCTGGGTCAGCATCTTTTGCGTAATGCTGGGCATAATACGCTTGAGATCGCTCGTCCGCTTCTTTCCGCGCGTCAAGTGACAGAGAATCACGCACTTCCATTTTCCTCCGATGACTTCCAAGGTTGCTTCCACCGAAATATTATACTTCTTATTGGTTCCTGTACTCATGCAAAGTCCTCCAATTGTTATAGGCACTTTTTAGTGCCTACCGCACTTTAAAGTACGTACTAGCCAAAAATGCTTGCTCCTCTCATAATAGCATATATCGGCCGATGATGAATACACGGATAGAGGTGAGAAAACATGCAATTGGATCAAAAACGGAGTATACTTGCGCTTTTGGCTCTGGCCATTAGCGCCTATGCGATCGGAACAACCGAGTTTATCAGCGTGGGGCTGCTGCCCCTGATCGCCGAAAACCTTCATATATCGGTCACAACCGCAGGACTGACCGTGACGCTGTATGCGCTCGGTGTCACCTTCGGGGCTCCTGTGCTGACCTCACTCACCACGGGAATGTCCCGCAAGTCGCTGCTGATTGCCATTATGGTCGTTTTTATCGCCGGCAACAGTCTGGCGGCGGCTTCCGGAAGCATCGGCATCCTGTTGACGGCCCGCGTGCTATCCGCTTTGTCGCACGGCGTATTTATGTCGATCGCATCGACCATCGCCGCCGATCTCGTGCCGGAGAACAAACGGGCGAGTGCGATCTCCATGATGTTCTCAGGCCTGACGGTCGCCATTGTGACTGGCGTACCGCTCGGTACCTGGATCGGCCAGCAGATGGGCTGGCGGGCGGCCTTCGTCACCATCGCCGTCATCGGCCTGATCGCGCTGATCGCCAACCTGATCTTGATCCCCGCCTCGCTGCGTAAGGGCGTTCCGACCCCGGTGCGCGAGCAGGTGAAGCTGGTGACGAATGGCAGGCCGCTGCTTGCGTTCGCTATCACGGCTCTCGGGTATGGAGGCACCTTTGTCGTATTTACTTATTTATCCCCATTGCTGCATGAAATAACCGGATTTGCCGAAAGCACGGTAGCGGTTATCCTGCTGATTTACGCCGTCGCGATTGCGATCGGCAATGTCATCGGGGGAAAGGTAGCCAACCACCGGCCGCTCAAGGCTCTGTTCTATATGTTCATCCTGCAGGCGATCGTGCTGCTGGTGTTGATGGTGACCGCACCATTCAAGGTAGCCGGGTTGATCACGATCTTCTTCATGGGCCTGCTGGCCTTCATGAACGTTCCCGGGCTGCAGATTTATGTCGTTATGCTGGCCGAGCGCTTCGCGCCGGGAGCTAAGGATGTCGCTTCCGCCGTCAACATCGCCGCGTTCAATGCGGGCATCGCCATTGGGGCCTATCTGGGTGGTGTGGTCACCGATTCGATAGGATTGATTCATACCACCTGGATCGGCGCTATCATGGTCTTAGCCGCGGTTTTGCTGACCGGCTTGAGCATGGCACTGGAACGCAAGGGCGTACCGGTTCGCGCTGTGCGGCCGGGGCCAGCCCGGTCTTGATTAGGGCCGTTACCAGCTCCAACAAGACATCATGTATTCAAATTTACCATTTACCCTACTGGAGGTTTTATCTATGACAACGCATCTGCAAGCAACTACGACTCTAAATAACGGAAAGGCTATGCCTTGGTTCGGCATCGGCGTATTCAAAGTCGAGGACGGTCCCGAGCTCGTGGACGCGGTCAAAGCGGCTGTCGCCCATGGCTACCGCAGCATCGACACGGCGGCCATCTATGACAACGAGCGCAGCGTAGGTCAGGCTATCCATGAAGCCCTCCAAGAAACGGGACTCTCCCGCGAAGACCTGTTCGTCACTTCCAAGGTATGGAACGCCGATCTCGGCTATGAAGCGACGCTCGCCGCCTATGAGACCAGCTTGGAGAAGCTGGGGCTGGATTATCTGGATCTGTACCTGATTCACTGGCCGGTGGACGGCAAGTACAAGGACGCTTGGCGTGCGCTCGAAGCGCTGTACAAGGCCGGACGCGTCAAAGCGATCGGCGTCAGCAACTTCCAGATTCATCATCTGGAGGACCTGATGAAAGATGCCGAGATCAAGCCGATGGTGAACCAGGTCGAGCTCCATCCGCGGCTCAGCCAACAAGCGCTGCGCGACTTCTGCGCCCGGCATGACATTCAGATCGAAGCGTGGTCGCCTCTGATGCAGGGCCAACTGCTGGACAACCCGGTGCTGCAGGAAATCGGCGCCCGTCACGGTAAGTCGATCGCCCAAGTCATTCTGCGCTGGGATCTGCAGCACGGCATCGTAACGATTCCCAAGTCGACGAAGGCTCACCGGATTATCGAGAACGCCTCGGTGTTCGACTTCGAGCTGACAAGTGAAGAGATGGCCCACATCGATGCGCTGAACCAGAACCTGCGGGTTGGACCGGACCCTGACAATTTTGACTTCTAAGCCTGGCCCGGCCATAACGAAGAACACCAGTTCCCTAGCAGGGGGGCTGGTCAGCCTGTTGAGAAACCTCAACAGGCTATTTCTTATTTTCATTGTTTAGTTAATATGGCGTTAGTTGCACAGCTAATCGCAATTCCCACTACATTAATTCACTTCCAATGACTTCATTTATATAAACAAAACCCCTTCAACCAATAATTGAAAGGGTTCTTGAAAACATATTCTTTTTGAATAGACAAACTGCGTTTAGTAAATTCAAGTTATCGTACTATACTATCAGTTGTCAGAAGTCCCTAAACGTAGCGTTAAACAGCTCTGACAGGATATTTGAGAAAGCTTTCTATTTGTTGCTCCGTTGCATATGCCTTATATTGTTCAAACAAGGCAGTGCAGCGGACATAATCCTCATTCCGGCTCATTTTGTGGGCTAAGGCAAGGCAGTGTAACGTCTCATCCAGCCCTTCTTCGATTCGTCCGTGTCTGAACTCATACATAGCCTTATGATACCTAAATCGAAGGTGTCGATCCGAAAGGATGAGATCGTCGTCAAAAGAATGAAAAGCATGAATGGCTTCGGAAAAACGCGGTAATACGTGATTAGCAGAGAAACCATAGGTATTTGCTGATTTTAAGATCGCGATTAATCCGGCCAGAATGTCTTCAAGCCAGTTAAGGCTCGCCAAATAATCGGCATATTCGTCAATAATGCCTTTGTTCCCGGTTAGCACCTCAAGCGTATATAAATTTGCTTTCGCAAAAATACGAAACGTTTCTTCTTCTTTCTTACCTGATTCATCGAGAGGTTCCGGCCATTCCAGATTAGCATAGCTGTGTACGTATTTTTTGGCATCATCGTATAACTCCTGCTTTTCTAATACGACGCTTTTAAACAAGAGTCCTATGCCGTAGTAGTATATCAAATGTCGCTCGCTCTCAATCTTCTCTCGTGTTCTGCACAATGCCATACTTAACTCCGCTAGCTCATCCGCGAATTTCTCAACCTCGTCCCACTTCTGCAAAGCAAAGCAGGCCTTAGTCAGCTTTAATAGTGAGGCCAGTTGGTGATGCTCCGGCAGACGTTTTCGGAACGGTTCAAACCGAATGATCGCTCTCCAATTCTTCTCCGCATCCGTACCTTGAGCTATGAGAAATAATCGATAATGACTCACGGCCAGCATCTCGGAGAAGCTATCCTTGGTCCCGTCAATCACGACTTGGTAGAAATGCTCTGCTTCCCGCAATCTCTCCGTCTGGAAGAGCTGCTCTGCCACGGCAAAAATAATGGATACGTTCTTCGGATTATCAAGGAGCTTGGAGATCACCGGTTCAATACAATCATGACGGCCGAGCTCTGCACATCGCACCAAGTAAGGAATCAACCGCCGTCGGGACCATTTTTCCTCCGAAATGCATTCTTCTGTATACAGCTCGTACAGCCATCCTGGGGCTTTCCCAAAAAGCCGGGCCAAAGCATCCAATTGACCGATTGTGATCGAACGGGCTACACCATTCAAGGCTCGGCTTAAATTTCCTGCGTTGATCCCTGTTAATTCAGCCACTTGATTGAGGCTGTAGCCATGCAGTTTCATCTGGTCTTCAATTTCCCAACGCAAAGGACGATTGATACCCCGCACGAAGAAACCCTCCTCTAGCAATATAGATCAATTTTACCTTAATATGGCATCTGAATAAAATGAAAAAATACGACCGTGGAATGGGTAGTTGGAATGCGGGGCTCATGTTTTGTGGATATTTTGAAACTTCTAATGGATCACTACCGTAAATATTCGGGTACCGAATTGATAAAAAAGTGAGGATGAGCCTCTTGAAAGTCATGAAGTTCGTATTGTTTGCATTGTTAAGTTTATTGCTTCTGGCTGGTTGCGGATTGCTTCAAGAAAAATCGCAATCACAAGGTCTGACCAGTTTTGAAGATGTCGCAAAGTACATAAAGGCCCATAATAAACTGCCTGATAATTTCATCACAAAAGACGAAGCAAGAAAACTGGGCTGGGACCCCCAGAAAGGAAACTTGCATAAAGTCGCGCCAGGCAAAAGCATTGGCGGCGATGTCTATCAAAATCGTGAAGGAAAATTACCAGCAAAAAAGGGAAGGTTATGGTACGAAGCCGATATTAATTACAAATCTGGCCATCGGGGAAAGGACCGAATCTTATTTTCCAACGATGGTTTAATATACAAAACGGAAAATCATTACGAGACGTTTGAACAAATAAAGTGAGTCAATGGAGGGATTAGGGATTGCGGGATATTATATTAGATGGCAGTAAAATTGATAATGTCAGTCAACTGCACGCCGTCTTGAAAGAAGCCCTGGAGCTGCCGGAGTATTATGGCAATAATTTAGACGCTTTGTGGGATTGTTTGACAGGTTGGGTTGAAATGCCGCTGACGATTCGGTGGTTACATTTTCAAGAGAGCGAGAAGAAGCTAGGGGAATATAGTAATCGTTTGCTGCTACTTTTTCGAGATGTTGAACAAGAAATCGAAGGATTTCATCTGCTGCTTGACCCTAATTGAACGCATTTCGATCAAAAAATTACCGTGGAGAGTGCCCTATAACAATCGGAAGTGAACATTATCTCATGAAAAGTCGCATACAATGCGGCTTTTCTTTTTTTTGTTTTCATCATCTGATGGGGCCGCACAGTGACATGAGAGTAAGATGTTTTAAATTTTCGCATTTGATATACCAAAAAAAGAAGGGCTGACCACGTCTCGAGATGAATCAGCACCTTCCTTGAAAAAAATAACACTTCAATGGCGGTTGAATAATTCACAGTTGTATTGCGTTGTCTCTTGCAACTGGTCGACTCAACTCTGGGTTACGCCGATCATGTCAGCTCATCCGTTACCAATCATTGGTTAGCGTCCGGAGCTAAATGCCGAACATGCTTTAAATAGGCGGTGACGCGCTGATCGTCTTCCAGAGGATATTCGTAATTCAATCGGTTCGCCACATCCTGCGCGGTTCGGCGGAACAACTCCCCCATGGCGAACAAGGCTCGCCAGACTCCTTCGTAAGTCGTGTCCGGGAAGGTGGACATCAATGCGTGCCAGTTCTCCCTCGAAAGATGCTTCTCTAAATATTTGCCGTTTTTGCCTGTGCTGACCGAAAAATCGGTGCCGATGCCAACCTGCCATTCGAGCATCTGAATCAGCATCGGTCTCACGGCCGCGTTCAAATGATCTTGAGCATAGAGCATTTCTCGTCTCCATAAGCCTTTGGCCACGTACGTGGATACCCACCAGAATTCATTGCAGCAATCGGCAAAAAGCTTGGCCGACGGGCGCTTCACCCAATAATCCACGTCTGTCGGGGCTGGAAGCAAGGGAAGGCAATCGTCTTTGTCCAACAAAACGACGGCCAGTTTATCGTCGCTGTTCCAGTTGTCCTTCTGCTCGAACGGACACAGGGTCAGGTCAATCCGGTTGCCATCCGCGAACAGCATCAGGTAGGGGAACTTTCCATCCAGCTCGGGAGGAATAAGCTTCATCTCTTCCGGCTTCTGCATGATAATCCGGCTGCCGAAGCGGTCGATCCACTGCTTATCTTCTATAAAAGAAGGCAGATCATGAACGATATACACGATGTCGTAATCCTGAAACACATCTTTCGGCGCATTCGGATTCGTTCGCGACCCGTTCATCCCGACCGCCCGGATTCGCTCATCGTTTCGGGCCATATTCAAAATTAAATTCATCATTTCCTGTTCGCTTCTCATCTTCGTTCCAACCTCCATCGAATATAGTCAGGGTTCGGCATTCAGACGAGGCGGGCGGTCCGCGAATACGGACAGCATCGGACGCTCTTAGATCGAGACGTTATAAGTTATCCAACAGCTTTTTCATGATGATCATCCTCCTGTCTCTTGATTATAACTCCAGTTTATGGAAGGGTACAACGCTTCTTCCTTACAAGGCGCGGCTAAACGTACCTCGCCATCATCTCGGCCAGCCTTCGCTTGATGTTATCGATCAGCTCCGGCGGGTGCTGTACGGTCGCATCGGCGCCCAAGCCGATGAAAAACTGCGCCAGAAACGGAATGTCCCCCTTCGGCAAACTGCCTTCCAGCCATCCGGTGCCGTCCTCGCGGCGGTGCAGCTTGGTCGCCGACCAATGCTCGGCCTCGCATCGATGGACCCCCTCCTCGGTCAGCTCCACATACAGACTGGTGAATTCCTGCTCCGAGGGGAGCAGTGCCTCCCGGTTGCCGAGGTGGAGATGCCGGAGGTTAAGCGGCTGCGTTCCGGAAGTATCCTCCTCCGCGGACTTGATCCGGTCGCACCGGAACAAGCGGATATCTTCGCGAAGGAAGCAGTAGGCGGGACAGTACCATAAACCACTGCTGGCATAAATGCCGACCGGCTGGATGAGTCTGGTGGATACGCCTTCGCGCGATTCGTATTCGATGCGGATCACCTTTTGCCGGATAGCTCCGTCCAGCAGGATCGACAAATAAGGGAATTTCGCCTGTCTCGACGGAATCACAAAATCAATCCGGTTCTTCATCTCATCGATCCGATCGCGCACATCCCCCGACATGTAAAAATAAAATTTGCTCAAGGCGGAGGAAGACTCTGTCTCGAAGGGCAGGTAGGCATAGTGGCGCAGAGCATGACACGCAAAAAAGATCGCAACCGCCTCCTCCTCGGTAAAGGCGATCGGGGGCAAAATCCGTTCGTTCAATACCTGATACCCGCCATGAGGTCCCACCTCTGAATATAACGGCACCCCAAGCTCGCTCAGTTCCTGCAAATCGCGCAGAATCGTCCTCGTCGATACGTCAAACTCCGAGGCCAGTTCCTTAACGGTAAATTTCTTCTTTCGGTTGACGGTCATCATCAATTCCATCAGTCGTTTTGATTTGGACATGGCCTGGCTCCGATTTTATTTTTGTATTTGTGACAATAGTTGTCACTATTATAAGCTACAATAAGAACCAAGACCAGCTGATTTAAACGAAGCCGGCCGAATCGATAACATCAAAGGAGCTGTTGAAGAATGACGATGCAAATTACCCCTTTTATTATGCTGGATGGTCAGGCGGAGGAAGCGATCCGTTTCTACGAGCAAGCTTTGGGAGCCAAGGTGGTGTTCAAGCAAACCTTCGGTCAAGCGCCGGAAACCCCCGAGCAACCGATGCCGGAAGAAGTAAAATCGCGTGTCGCGCACAGCGTGCTCAAGATCGGCGACGCGGAGTTGTTCGTAGCCGATGGTTTCCCGGGCGAATTCGGGCAGCGGGGCGACCAACTGAGCATCTGCATGACGAGCGGCGATGTCGAAACGTCGAAGCGGTTGTTCGAAGCGCTTCAGCAGGACGGTCAGGTGAGGATGCCGCTGGAGGAGATTTATTTTAGCCCGGCCTACGGCATGGTTACGGATAAATTCGGCGTCACCTTCCAAATCTTTACCAAAAGACCATAATCGGATGGGGACGGCTCGCAAGGCGGAGCGGGGGCGAATTTCGCGGCGTGGTTTTAAACGTGTTTTAAACTGCATTTGCTAAACTGAACCTGTTAGCTACATTCACGCAGGGAGGTTTATAAAAATGTACCGAAAACTGTTGCCTACGGCGATTCTCTGCTCCGGGGCCGCGTATCTCATCGCAATGGCGGCCGAGAACCTGCTCTTGCGGTGGATTCTGAAACCGGGGACGATGCTGCTCATTATCGCGCTTGCGCTGACAGCCGTCCCCTTTTCCCGCGTGTATCGGCGCTTGATGCTCGCCGGGCTTGTCTTCTCCGTCGTCGGCGACGCGCTGCTGCTCCTCCCCGACAATCAATGGTTTACGCTGGGCGTCGGCTCTTTCTTGATCGCCCACGTGTTCTACATCTTGGCGCTGCTGACCCGTCGCCGTCCGACTCTGGCACGCCTGCTTTCTCTGCTCCCTATTGTCGCTTACGGCGTCGGGCTGCTGACCGGATTGCATGACGGCATGTTCGCCAGTCCTGGCAACGGCGGCCTGTGGATTCCTATCGTAGTTTATGTGGCTGTCATTTCCGTAATGGTCTGGACGGCCGTCCTGAGCGGCAGCCGGACCGCTGCGATCGGCTCGATCCTGTTCTTCCTCTCCGATTCGCTGCTCGCATGGAACAAGTTTGTGACGCCGATGGAATGGGCCGGATACGGAGTCATGGTCACCTACTACCTGGCCCAATACTTGATGGCCCGCAGCGTGGAAGCGCCGCGCCTTAATCCGAGCAGCGCTCGGGTAACGGAAAGCCGCTAGGGCCGCCGGACATTCGCGTCCATCCAAAGACGGCCCGAATGAAAGTCAGCGCCGCGCCCCGTATCGCCTGACAGCCCAACCTCTTGCTCGCTCCAGGCCCACAGCCTGCGGGCAAGCTCCATGTCTTGGGCCCGGGCCGATACCGGCGCAACTCGTTTGCGGTAAAAGTATTCGCCGCTGATGGAGCTTACCTCCGGACTCGAAGCGAGGTAAACGGTCGTGCGGGCGCCCTCCTCCGGGGTCAGGAAAAACGGCCGCAGCAAGGCGTGAATCTTGCCGCCGAAGCCGGTGGCGCGGTCGACGCCGAGATTGGTACCGACCGCGCCCGGATGCAGCGAGTTGGCCGTCGCTTTCGTTCCTTTCAGCCGTTCCGCCAGCTCCTTCGTGAACAGAATGTTCGCCAGCTTGGACTGCGCGTAGCCTTTCCACACGCTGTATCCTTTCGTCAAATGCGGGTCGTCGAAATGAATGTTTCCGATCTTATGAGCCCCGGATGACACGGTGACGACCCGTCCTTGCGGCGAACGCAGAAGCGGCTCCAGCAGCAGGTTGGTCAGCAAAAAGTGCCCCAGATGATTCACGCCCATCATCGCCTCGAAGCCGTCGGCGGTCGTCTGCCGCTTGATCGCGACGACGCCCGCATTATTGATGAGCGCGTCCAGCGTATCGTGCTGCTCATCGAACGCCGCGGCGAAGGTGCGGACGGAGGCCAGCGAGCCGAGGTCCAACTGCACCAGCCGCAGCCGGTCCGAGCCGCTCTGCCGCTGCGCTTCCTGCAGCGCCTGTTCGCCGCGTTCCCGGCTGCGGCAGGCCATAATGACATGCGCTCCCAGCCTTGCCAGCTCCACCGTCGCAGCAAGCCCCATTCCGGAGTTGGCCCCCGTTACGATCACGATGCGGTCCCGCATCCGAATCCCTCCTTTTTTCTATTATTATAGTGCTTCGGCTATCGTTCTAGGTAAAGAATGTTCCGCCTGAACCGGGTGAGGGGCATTCTTTTTTTTAGTCGAATTTGGATTTGACATGGATGAAAAGCAAGCATAAAATTAAATTGTTTAATTAAATATGTCTAAAATATTCAACGGTCTATCTAACCGGCATTTTCTGGTGCCGGAGACGGGTCCAAGCGAGTGGAGATGATAATAAAGTATGTTGAAGTTGTTTGCTTATTTGAAGCCGTATCGTGTGCCTATCGCTATCGTACTGGCTTTAATCTTCCTGCAGTCTTTATCCGACTTGTATCTGCCTACGCTCATGGCCGATATTGTCGATATTGGGGTCGTGCAGGGAGATACGCCCTATATTTTGCGGATCGGAGGCTTTATGCTGCTGGTGGCGGCAGCCGGCACAGCCTGTTCCGTCGCGGCGAGCTATTATTCCTCCAAGGTGGCCGCAGGCTTCGGTCAGCGGCTGCGCGGCAGCGTATTCGAGCATGTAGAGAATTTCTCGCTGCAGGAGTTCGACCGGATTGGCACGGCCTCGCTCATTACGAGAACGACCAACGACATTACGCAGGTGCAGCAGGTGCTTACGATGATGCTGCGGATGATGGTCAGCGCGCCGATGCTGTGTATCGGAGGCATCATCATGGCCGTGTCGAAGGATGCCAAACTGTCGCTGGTCCTCATCGTAATCATTCCCGTGCTGGTCGGAGCTATTTACTTGATTGCGAGCCGGGGAATTCCGCTGTTCAAAGAGATGCAGAAGAAGCTCGACAAGCTGAATCTGGTGCTGCGCGAAGGGCTGACCGGGATTCGCGTCATTCGGGCGTTCAACCGCGCCGGGCACGAGAAACGCCGGTTTAACGACGCCAACCTCGACCTGACGGGGACGGGGCTGAAGGTCAACCGGATTATGGGAGCCATGATGCCCGTCATGATGCTGACGATGAATTTTGCGACCATCGCGATTATTTGGTTCGGCAGCTTCCGCATCGATAGCGGCGATATGCAGGTCGGTTCGCTGATGGCTTTTCTGCAGTATGCGATGCAGATCATGTTCTCGCTGATGATGGTGTCCATGATGTTCGTTATGATTCCGCGTGCGTCGGTTTCCGCCGCTCGCATTCGCGAGGTGCTGGACATGGTTCCTACGCTGAACGACCCCGAGCAAGCCAAAGACGGCGGGACGCTGAAAGGCCACATTGAGTTTCAACAGGTGTCGTTCAGCTACCCGGGCGCGGAAAAACCGGCGATCGAGGACATCACGTTCAAAGCGGGACCTGGTGAAGTGACAGCGATCATCGGCGGCACCGGCGCGGGCAAATCGACGCTGATCAGTCTTATCCCGCGGTTCTACGACGTAGCCGGTGGGCGCGTGCTGGTGGACGGCACGGACGTCAGGGAGATGACGCAGGAAGCGCTGCGCGCCAAGATCGGCTTCGTTCCACAAAAAGCCGTGCTGTTCTCGGGAACGATCCGTGATAACATCCGGTACGGCAAAGAGGATGCGACGGAGGAAGAAATTCGCCATGCGGCTGACACTGCGCAAGCGACGGAATTCGTGAGCGAGATGAAGGACGGCTTCGATTCGGTTATCGCTCAAGGGGGCTCGAACGTATCGGGCGGACAGAAGCAGCGTCTTTCCATTGCCCGCGCGCTGGTGCGGCGGCCGGATATTTACGTGTTCGACGATAGCTTCTCGGCGCTCGATTTCAAGACGGACGCGAAGCTGCGGGCCGCCTTGCGGGAAGAGACGGGAGAGGCTACCGTACTTATCGTGGCCCAACGGGTCAGCACGGTTATTGATGCTGATCGGATCATCGTCTTGGACGAAGGCCGAATTGCGGGCATCGGCCGTCACCGGGAGCTGCTGGACACCTGTAAGGTGTACCGCGAAATTGTTTCCTCGCAGCTCTCCGAAGACGAGCTTGCCGGAAGCAGCACGGCCCAGGAACCGGACGAGGCCGCGGTCACTTTGCTTGGCGGAAAGGAGGAGACCCGATGAGTGATCAACGAAGAGCCCCGGGACCCGGTGGTGGCGGCGGTCCATTCGGCAGAGGCCCGGGGATGGGCATGCCGGTGCAGAAGGCGAAGGATTTCAAAGGCACCTTGAAGCGGCTGATCCGGTATTTGCTGCCCCGCAAGTTTCAATTGCTCGCCGTGTTTGCCGCGGCTATTGTCAGCGCGATCTTCAGCATCTACAGCCCGAAGCTAATGGGAAATGCGACCACCAAGCTGTTTGAAGGCTTGATGCAGAAAATGAAAGGCGTGCCGGGTGCGCATATCGATTTTGGCTACGTGCATTATATTCTGTTGATCCTGGCGGTTTTATATATCATAAGCGCGGCGTTTACCTACGTGCAGCAGTATTTGATGGCCGGCGTAGCGCAGAAGACGGTGTACGACCTGCGCAAAGAGGTGAACGAGAAGCTGGCGCGGCTGCCGCTTAAATTTTTCGATTCGAGGACGAACGGGGAAATTCTGAGCCGCGTCGTGAACGATGTCGATAATATCAGCAGCACGCTGCAGCAAAGCTTGACGCAACTGATCACGTCTGTGATCACTTTGGTCGGCGTCATCGTCATGATGCTGACGATCAGTCCGATTATGACGCTGATCGTGTTCCTGACGCTGCCGCTCAGCCTGATCGTGACCAAAGCGGTCGCTTCCCGCTCGCAAGGCTACTTCAAGGAGCAGCAAAAAGCGCTCGGCGAGCTCAACGGGCACGTGGAGGAAATGTACACGGGCCACAAAATCGTCAAAGCGTTCGGCCGCGAGCGCCAGTCGGTCGATACGTTCAACGGCATTAACGGGAAATTGTACGAGTCCGGCTGGAAGGCGCAGTTTATTTCCGGCATCATCATGCCGATGATGAGCTTTATCGGCAATGTCGGCTACGTTCTCGTCAGCGTCGTCGGTGGGCTGCTGGTGACGAAGCGCTCGATCGAGATCGGCGACATTCAGGCGTTTATTCAATATTCCAGGCAGTTCTTCATGCCGATCACCCAGTTGGCGACGATCGCCAACGTCATTCAGTCGACTATCGCTTCGGCGGAACGCGTGTTCGAGCTGCTGGACGAATCGGAGGAAGACCCGGAGCATGCCGAGGGGAAACGTCTTGGCGCAGCGAAGGGGCAGGTGCGGTTCGAAAGCGTCCGGTTCGGCTACAAGCCGGATGACGTGCTGATCGACAACATGAACATCGACGTTATACCGGGACAGACGATCGCGATCGTCGGCCCGACCGGCGCAGGCAAAACGACGCTGATCAACCTGCTGATGCGCTTCTACGAAGTCGGCAACGGCCGGATCACCATCGACGGTACGGATATCACGGAAATGAAGCGCGGCGACCTGCGCAGCTTGTTCGGTATGGTGCTTCAGGATACGTGGCTGTTCAACGGGACGATCCGGGACAACATCGCGTACGGCCGCGAAGGCGCAAGCGAGGACGAGATCGTGCAGGCCGCGCGGGCCGCGCATGCGGACCACTTTATCCGGACGCTGCCGGACGGCTACGATACGGTCTTGAACGAGGAGGCGTCGAACATTTCGCAAGGCCAGAAGCAGCTTCTGACCATTGCCCGCGCGATCCTCGCCGACCCGGCGATTCTGATCCTCGACGAAGCGACCAGCAGCGTCGATACGCGGACGGAGGTTCATATTCAGAAGGCGATGAACGAGCTGATGAAAGGAAGAACCAGCTTCGTCATCGCGCACCGCTTGTCTACGATTCGCGAGGCCGACCTGATTCTCGTCATGAACAAAGGCAGCGTGATCGAGCAAGGCACCCACGAGGAGCTGCTTGAACAAGGAGGCTTTTACGCCGAGCTGTACCGCAGCCAGTTTACTGGCGGAGGACGGGGACAGGAAGCGGGCTGAGCTGAAGGCTCTACCTGAAGAAACAACCGCAGGCACGTCCTGCGGTTGTTTTTTTGCATGGTTCCACGAAATCACAATCGCGGCTCAAGGCCGAAATTCGGACTATTCAATGTGCGTTGAATGATTAGGTTCCCTTTTTCAAAGGGTTGACAATGTAAGGAAAAGTAAGGAATTAAATAAATAGGTGTGTGATATTATGGCGGAAACAAGCTTTTGTCTATAGAGGGACTTCCGAAGAGCACGAAGGCGCATTTGGAGAGCTGGTGGGTAAGCCTTTTGATATGAAACAAGAAGACATCTTAATTCCATACAAAGGAAAATATAGATTTGACAAAACAAAAGAATGTATATCAGGACATGAATATATAGGGCATGCAAGAAGCTTTAAAAGAGGCTCTATCGTTTTAATTCTGCCGAATGATTTCGACTTTAGTTCTGTATTTACCTATTGTTACTCGCCAAGTTTTGATGAAACACCCCATAGGGGACAATCCCCTGGAGCCGTTAAATTATGCAGAGAAACAAAAGATAATCATATTGCAGTTATTTTTAGTGCTTCCAACGGTATTGAAAATATGGGAATATATGCTTCCGATGAAACAATAAACAAAATTGCCGATTTAGCAGAGAGTTTATGTGATAACCCTAAGGATATGATGTTGTAAAGAGCGGCGGAATATGAAAAAGCCCATCAAGATAAACTGCATTCCTTGACGGGCTTCCGATTATGCCGTGTGATGCAAAGGAATTAACACCTAGTTGTTGCATATTTGCCTACGATTCGTTTTTTGTTACTACCGGCATCCAAACTTCCATTTCATACAGGTTATTGCCTCTGTCGTAGGTCATTTCAAACTCGGGACCATTTGCGGATTCGTAGTTGCAGGTCGGAAACCACTCCCCCCAAATGCGTTTCCATAATGCATGAATGCCGCTGTGTCCATCGGGATATAAACCTGTTGAAAAGATCGCGTAGGTTTGCGGAGGAATTAACAGTTTTTCAAACCCTTCCGGCAGACCGCTCTGAGGCAAATAATACCCGATCATATAGGAAAATACGTTACCTCGTCTGTTATATAGCAATGCATGAAGCTGTCCATTTTCACCTAAACCTGCGGCGGTACGGATTCGGTCAACGGTTCCCTCAGAAATACATTGGCTCCAAAAAGCAGGTATTTCAATAAACGGATTTTCGCCGTCAGCATTGATTTCAGTCGATACACCGAACATGTCAAAAGCTTGTTTTTCCTCGATTTTGTAGTTCATCCCCACATCTCCTTTAATTGAAATATGAAAGGACATCCGAGGATAGGCTTTCAGTGACATGCCCTTATCGCGCGCTGACATAGGCATTACACCGTGCATTTTTTTGAACGCTCTGGAGAATGCTTCAGGTGATTCGTAACCGTACTTTAAAGCGATATCAATGACCTTAACATCCCTGTTTTGAAGTTCGAACGCGGCAAGAGTCAGCCGTCTGCGCCGAATATACTCTGACAGCGGCACATCCGTTATGAACGAAAACATCCGTTGAAAATGATAAGTCGAACAACAGGCAATCCTAGCTATCTGGTCGTAATCAATCGTCTCAGACAGATGTCTTTCTATATACTCCATTGCGCTGTTCATGCGATCCAGCCAGTCCATACGTACCCTCCTTTCAAAATAAATTATAGGATTCGAAGATAAATGAATCCTTGCAATCTATGCACGGAAATATCATGCTTGCCCGAGTGCAGAAAACTTTATGATCGTCTTCACCTTTTCGCCAGCTTATCCAGATCCTCCTGCAATTCGGGACCGGTGCCATTTGCGTCACTTCAGTATCGTCTGTTTGTTATCAGCAAACGTGACCGATGCAGTTGACTTTTGGATAAGCGTATGTTTCAATGGAACTAATTTGCGGGGGGACTACTTGGTAGTTGAGAAGGTTAAAACCTGACCCTTTGAACCTGTCGGTTAATACCGGCGTAGGGAAGTGAATCATTACATGTCTATATGTATATGATTAGGGCGCTTTCCACGAACGAGAGCGCTCTATTTTTATGTGCTAAAACTGAATATGGCTTATTGTTTGCGGGGGGACTGTTCGCAGTTGAGAAGGTTAAAACCTGACCCTTTGAACCTGTTAGTTAATACTGGCGTAGGGAGCAAATAACAATGGATCGTGTTATTTCCCCTTGTCAGATTTAGGACAAGGGCTTTTTATTTTACCAATGGTACGGAGCGGAGAGGATAGACTTGAAAAAAGTATTAACGATTGCCGGTTCGGATTGCAGCGGAGGCGCCGGCATTCAAGCTGACTTAAAAACGTTCTCGGCGCATGGCGTTTTTGGCATGAGCGTCATTGTTTCGGTGGTCGCCGAAAATACGAGCCGCGTCATTGACATTCAGGATGTCAGGCCGGATATGATCGAGAAACAAATCGATGCCATCTTTGAAGATATTGATGTGGACGCGGTGAAGATCGGTATGCTCTCACAGCCCGAGTGCATGGAGGCCGTCGCAGGAAAGCTCAAGCAATACGCTCCCGCCAATATTGTTCTTGACCCTGTGATGTATGCGAAAAACGGCTGTCCGCTTATGAACCCCGACGCCATAGACACGCTGATCGAAAAGGTGATTCCGTTCGCCGACCTCCTGACCCCCAATATTCCGGAAGCGGAGAAAATCGCCGGTATGTCCATTCACAATGTCGAAGATATGAAAAAATCCGCTGAAGCGATTTACCGTATGGGGTGTAAAAACGTCCTTGTCAAAGGCGGCCATGCGTCGGGAAGCGCGCTGGATATTTTGTTTGACGGGGAGCGGTTCTACACGTTCGACGCACAGCTATTGAGACCAAAAATACGCATGGCACAGGCTGCACCTACTCAGCGGCTATTGCATCCAACCTTGCGTTGGGGTGCAGCTTACAGGAAGCGGTACATCGGGCAAAGGAATATATCACGACGGCTATTCGGCATTCCTTGGCGATTGGAAAGGGCCACGGCCCCACGCATCATTTTTATGAGCTTTACCAAAACGGATTAAAGAATGGAGCGGAGATCAACAATGGACAATAACTTAACCTCAAGTATCGGCAATTTAGTAAACAGCGTCCGGAAAAAAAAACCTTTGGTTCACCATCTTACCAACTATGTGACCGTCAACGACTGCGCCAACGTTACGCTGGCCATCGGCGCTTCGCCCATTATGGCTGACGATATTGAGGAAGCCGCTGACATTACCGCCATATCCTCTGCGCTTGTGTTGAATATAGGGACATTGAATAGTCGAACCGTGGAATCTATGCTTGCCGCCGGGAAGAAAGCAAACGAGATGGGCATCCCCGTCGTTTTGGACCCCGTGGGCGCAGGCGCGTCGAAGCTTCGCAATCAGACGGTTAGGACGATGCTTGAACAATTACAATTCAGCGTCATCCGCGGCAATATGTCCGAAATTCGTTATATCGCCGGGCTCCAAGCAACAACGAAAGGAGTGGACGCTTCCGAAGCGGACTTGGAAAACGGTCTGCAAAGCGGCATCGATATTGCCAACGGATTGGCGAAGCAATACAACTGTGCGGTGGCAATCACCGGTGCGACCGATATCGTATCCGATGGCCGAAGCGTAATTTGCATTGAGAATGGGCATCCCATGCTGGGTTCTATAACCGGTACGGGCTGCATGAGTACGTCCCTTATTGGCTCTTTCTGCGGCGTTACGGCGGATTACCGCATGGCGGCCGTCGCCGGTCTTTTGTGCATGGGGATTGCAGGGGAGATTGCTTATGAAACTGCCGGTCAACAAGGAAACGGCAGTTACCGTGTAGCTCTCATCGATGAAATAAGCAAAATGAACTCCCAGACGATGCACGGGAGGGCTAAGGTGTATGAAGCCTGAGATGGATTGCCTCTAGTGTTATGTCAAAACCAAATCACCCGCCGTTCCCGAAGAGGAGCGGCGGGCTTTTGACCGTACGCAGCGCATCAGGTCAAGGAGCGCAGCAGCCCGGCCAGCAGCCGGACTCCTTCGCGCAGCTGGTTTTCATTGGCGTAGGAGTAGCTCAAGCGAATCCGGTCGTCGAATTCCGCGAGCGGATCACAGATTGTGCCGGGTACGAACGTGAGCGACTGCTCAATACCCTTCGCCAGGAGCGTTCCTGCTTTGACCCGGTCGGGCAGCTTGATCCATAAGTTCAAGCCGCCCGCGGGCTTGGTCCACGACAAGCCGGTGCCGGACAGCGCTTCCTCCATAATGCTCATCCGCACATGCAGCGCGATGCGGAGCTTCTCCAGGTGCCGCTGCATCCGGTCGGAGAAGAAGAGGAGCAGAAAAATCTTTTGATTCAACAGCGGCGTGCCGTTATCGGCGAGCGACTTGGCGGTCAGCAGATTGCCGATGACCGGCTGTCGGGCTGCCACGGCGGCGATGCGCAAGCCGGGGGCGATATACTTGCTGAAGCTGCGAATGTAGGCGACATAGCCCTCCGTATCATAGGCGAACAGCGGTGGCGGCGGTGGCTGCTTGAAGTAAATGTCGTGAAACGCATCGTCCTCCACCAGAAGACAGCGGTGCTCTGCCGCCAGCTCGACCAGGCGCTTCCGCTGCTCTGCGGACACGGTATAGCCCGTCGGGTTGTGAAATGTCGGGTTGAGATAAAAGAAGCGGGGCTTGCGCTCCTTCATCAGCTTGGCTACCTGCTCCAAATCATAGCCGTGCGGATGGATCTCCACAGAGGCAAGCTGCGCGCCGTAGCTGCGGAAAATATCCATCGCCGCGCCATAGGTCGGACGTTCTACAAGCACGACATCCCGCGGCTTGAGCAGCGTCTTGGCCAGCAGGTCCAGCGCTTGCTGCGCCCCGGAAGTGATCAGCAGCTCACCGGGCGTAAGAGCGAGGCGGTGCTCGGCCGCCAAGTACTCGGTCATCGCCTCGCGAAGCTCTTGATCACCTTGGACAGGCGCGTAGGTTCCGAGCACTTTGGGATACAGATCGAAGGCTTGCTTGACGTAGGCCGAAAGGTACTGATTCGGCAGCAGATTCGGATCGAGCAGCGCCTGGGAGAACTGATAAACCACCGGAACCCGCTGGATGTCCGATAGTGGATTTTGCTGAATATGAGAATGTACGGCAGGCATCGCCGTCAGGTCGGACGGCAAGCTGCCGGTGTTGAGATAATAGCCGGATTTGTCTTTCACGTACGCTTTGCCGCTCTGCTTCAGCAGCTGGTAGGCTTTGAACACGGTCAGCCGGTGAACGCCCAGCTCCTGGGCGAGCTCGCGGATCGAAGGAAGCTTGCCGAGCTCGTTCCATTCCCCTCGGTCGATCCGTTTCAGGATGTCGTCGCAGACGCTCTCGTACAGCCGGGCAGGCTGGGCGGCGGATGGGTAAATTTTGTTCACGCGTCGCACGCTCCTTTCTTGATCTCCATTGTAGCACTTTTTTTCGTCATCTGTTCTGCGATGATTGATCTGTTCTGTGCCCCTTCTTCTATGATGGAGAAATAGAAGGAGGAGAGAGACATGGTGTGGTTAGGCTATACGGTGATGTGTTTGATTTTCGGCACGACGTTTTTGATGATTAAGGTAGGGATCGACGCGGGACTTTCTCCGTTCTTCTCGGCCGGCATGCGGTTCCTGTTGGCGGGCGCGATTATCTTTGTCTGGGCGTTGGCCACGGGAAAAGTGCGCTTCTCGCTATTGTGGCGCAAGGACCTGCTGCCGACAGGGATCGGGCTGACATTCGGCACGTTTGCGACGCTGTATTGGGCCGAGCAGTATGTAAGCTCCGGACTGGCGGCGATTTTATCTGCGACGGGGCCGATTTTCCTATTGCTGATTCAAAGCATCGTACTGCGGAACAAGGCAAGCCGCAGCTCCGTCATCGGGTGCGTGCTCGGCTTTGCGGGAGTGGGGCTGCTGGTAGCGCCGAACCTGTCCGTAGAGACGAATCTGTTCTGGGTGGTGGGCTGCGGCGCGATTCTGATCGGGGAGCTGTCCTATGCGTCGGGCGCGCTTTATGCCAAGCGGGCGCTTGTGCGGTACCCGGAGACGTCGCCGTTGGCGTTGAACGCCATACAAATGATGCACGGGGGAATTCTGCTGCTCGTTCTGTCCCTGTTCACGGAACGCGAGCCGTTGAACGCCTTGGCAACGGGACAGGGAATCGGAGCGCTGCTGTATTTGACCGTGGTCGGGTCGATGATGGGCCACAGCTTGTTTTACTGGCTCGTGGCGAAGACGAATCCGTTCTTCCCGACAACGTGGCTCTATATTTCGCCGTTAATCGCTTTTGCGTTAGGCGCTCTGCTGTACGGAGAAGCGGTCACTTGGGAGGCCGTCGCGGGAGGGATCACGATCATCGTCGGCATTCTGCTGGTGAACCTCAACGCGATCCGCGGGGCAAGGTCGGCCAGGAGGTCGCGAGGAGCGGTTCAAGCGAAGCAGGCGGGGTAACGGGGGGCGTACGAGTTCATGAAGACCGGAGATCGGAGTCTCGGACAGACGTGATGCATAATTTCCTCCTTGGGTCTATGTTTCTACCAAAAAATTGAAATATATCATGGTCAATGGTAGAATAGGATTGTGTTTACAAATATAATCCTTTGGAGGGAAATTATGAAAAAGACTATCGTCTCTGCCGCATTATCGATGGCCCTGGTGCTGTCCGTCTCTGCCTCGGTTATGGCAAGCAATCCAACGGACATCAGTACTGTCGGCGCTTCCGGCCAATCTGCCGGTACAACCGCGTCTAGCAGCGCTGCGAATTTGGAAGCAAAAGAGGTTGTAAAATATTATTCGCTGACTTCTTATGAGGAAACCGAAAAAGAAGCTTTTGTCCTGAATCAAGGAGAAGAGCTTACCGTTTTCGTCTATAACTCGGGGTTCCCCATTACTTATACCGTCTATGACGCGGACGGTCAAGCGCTCGGGACTTACAATACGAATACCCCTTACGGACGCATTTTCACAGCACAAAAGAACGGTCCGATGTACGTTCAGTTTAAGGCCGGGGCAAACAGCTCCTTTGTGAAAAAAATGAACTTCTCCGCCAAGTTTTCCATTTCGTAAAGATACCCGTTTCCGGCACGCAGCTTGACCTTCACCGCCGGCCGTTTCCATGGTTTCCTGACCATTGGAGGCGGCCGGTTTCTTTGGTTGCCGCGTCCCGCTCCTTTCGACACCGTCGACAGGTTGTTTCGACATTCGGATAGCAGAGAGCTGCCGTGGTGTCGATAATTTAGGATAAATTCACCATTTACTCAAGGTAAGCTAGCCAAGTCGGCGTATAAAATAAAAGCTCTCTAGTAGTTCTATCAACTCATCTCAACCGCTAGAGTATCCCTTATACTAAAGGAGAAGTAAAAATAAGGGAGGTATGGTAAATTGAAGAAACTAACATGCGGTCTAATCATTTCCGGCTTGGCCTACTTCGGCACCGCATCGGTGAGCTTGGGAGTTCCGGCTTATGGCGGAACGGAAGTCTTCAAGCAGCCGACAGGGGAGACGTTCCAAGCGGCTCTGCAGGGTGACGAATGGCTGAACTGGACGAAGGGGGTGGATGACGACGTATTAGTGCAGGACAAGAACGGTTTTTGGAATTATGCCGAAATTGAAGGAATCTCGTTAAAACCAAGCGGAAAAAGGGTGAACATTGACCCGAAACCGGATCAGACGCTCAAGCAAGAGCAGGTGAAGCAGTGGGCGCAGGATCAGCAGATCGTGGAGAAGATCAAATCCAACGTCGCGCCGTTTCTCGGAGAACCGGACCCCGGCCCGTCCCTTGCACCGATCAACACCGGCAGCTCCCGCAAGCTGCTTGTGATGCTCGTGGATTTCACCGATATCGGCATGAAATATTCCGATAGCGAGTGGAGCGACAAATTTTTCGGCGATAAGGAAGGCACGGTGAAGCACTACTACAAAGAGGTCAGCGCAGGAAAAATGACGATCGGCCCTGCGGCGGAATCGTACGGCACGGCTGGTGACGGCGTCGTTCGTGTCAAGCTCGGCTATCCTCACCCGAATACGGGAGGCAACACCGGAGCGGCCAACCAAAAAATCGTCAGGGACGCCATAGCGGCTGCCGATCCGTACGTCAATTTTGCCAGCTTCGACACGAACAACGATGGCAAAGTCACACGGGACGAGCTGTTTCTGGTAACCGTCACGGCCGGTTATGAAGCCGCTTACAGTGGCGGTAAGACGCCGAGTCTGTGGGCGCACCGCTGGTCCGCTGGAACATGGCAGGGAGACGGCAAAACGGTGAATCTGGAGTATATCCAGCAAGGCGAAAACCACGACGACCATATGGCGACGATGGGCGTGCTTGTTCACGAGACCGGTCATTTGTTCGGTCTGCCCGATCTGTACGACACGGACAATTCCTCTATGGGTGTCGGTCCGCACAGTCTGATGGCCGGCGGGTCATGGGGGTCTTACGGGAACAACTATGCGGGTTCCACGCCGGTTCATATGGACGCTTGGTCCAAATACCGGCTCGGGTGGGTGAAGCCGACGGAAGTGAGCGCGAACGGCTCGTATACGTATACGCTCAACACGATTCAGCCAGCGAATCCGAATGCGTACAACGTCGTCAAAATTAACACAAGCACGCCGGGACAGTTTTTCCTTCTGGAAAACCGCGGCTTTGTGGGATATGACCGGGCGCTGGAAAAGTCGCTCAAGGGCGGCAAGCCGGGCATCGCGGTCTGGCACGTGGACGAGACGCAGAGCGGCAATATGAATGAGCAGCGGAAGCTGGTCGATCTCGAAGAAGCCAACGAAGGCACGCTCGGCTACAGCCAGCTCGATACGAAGCGAAGCGGGACTTACGACCACTATTACGCAAGCGGTTTCAATACGTCGTTCGGCCCGAAAACGAAGCCTTCGAGCGCGACTTATGAAGGCACCGATACGAAAATCTCCGTGAACGTGAATGTCCCCGGCAGCAGCGCCATGAAGGTTGGCGTCAAAATCGGCAATGCGAGCGGATCGGTGAAGGCGACCGATGTTCCCGGCTCCCCCAGCCTGAGCCACGACAACTGGAACAATGAGAAGGACTATGCGATCACGATGAACATGTGGTGGGGCAATAACGGCGACACGTGGAGATTGTATGAGAACGATACGCTGATCTATGAGGAAGAGCTGACGGACAATAGCTCGCAAGCGCAAAAGGCGGTTAAAACCTTCACGAACCAAAAGCCCGGAACGTATACTTATACGTGCGAGCTGGTGAACTCATTCGGTACGACGAAGTCTTCCCCGCTTAAAGTCCTCGTCAAGTAAAACATAAGGGAGCCGGCCATGCCGCGCTCCCTTCCCCTCGTCACGAACCGAGTCTACATTTGAATGTCAATCGTCGTCCCGCGGCCGACCTCGCTATGAATCGCTATCTCTCCACCGTGCTCCTGAATAACATCTTTGGCTATCGCCATGCCGAGTCCGGAGCCTTTGTGCGCATCCCCGGTGTTGGTGCCGCGGTAATAGCGGTCGAAAATTTTGTCGAGCTCCTCTTTTCGGATGCCTTTGCCGTTATCTTGGATGACAATGTGAATCCGATCGGTCTTTTCAATCCGGACGTCGATGTTCACGTTGACGTCATTATGGATGAGCGCGTTATAAATTAAATTGTGGACCGCTCTCCGCACAAGAATTTCATCTACCTCTGCCGGGATGTTCTCTTGATTGGCATGAAATTCAATATGACGTTTGGCGTACTTCGGGTCGTTGACGATATCGATCACGATATCTCGCAATAACACGACGAGATTGGTCGCTTTTTTGTTTAACGTCAGTTCTTTGTTTTTCAATCTGGTCGTTAAGCTTAGATCCTCAATGACCTCTTTAATATAAAGCGACTTTTTCTCGATAATGTCGGCATATTCCCTGATTTCGTCTTCGGTAAAGCGGTAGTCCGGGTCCTTCATCATTTCGGCAAAGCCTTGAATCGAGGCCAGAGGCGTTTTAATATCGTGGGAAATATTCGTAACCCATTCCTCTTTCATCCGGTCCAATTTTTTGCGTTCTGACTCATTCGCCTTCAACTGATTGGACAAATGATTGATATTCGAAAATACTTGCTTAAAGACGCCCGCCGGCCGGGCATGAAAATATTCATTGCTTGCCAGCCGTTTGATCCCGTCGATTAGCGTATATAGCGGCTTGGTCAGCCGTTTGCTCAAGAAATACCCGATCAGCAACGTAATCAAAATATCGATAACGAGAACGATACCGCCGACCTTCACCATGCCAAACAACGATTGGTTATCGTACAAAATAAAATACCGGTTGATATTGCGGTTTTCCATCCCGATCAAGTAGCTGTAAGCGCGGTCGCCCGTTTTCTTGTCTCCGACAAAAACCGTCGTCTCGCCATTCACTTCCTTGTACTTGTACATTTGAACAATTTCCGAAGGAGTGTAGCTTTTCTTTAACCCTTCCGGCGTCCTGTAGCTGAAGAGTTGTTTTCCAGTCTCATCCAAAATTTGAATCCACGCGTTCCTGCTGCTTAGCTCCTCCTTGCCTGCGTTGGCAATCGTCGGTACATCGCCGGAAATCACGATCTGATCTTGAAACTGTCGTGTAAACTGCTCGGGAGAGTGCTCCTCTTCTTGAAAGAAAGGGATGTTTAGCACAGACTTGGCTGTTAACAAAGCAAGCATAAGGAACAGGTTGACGAAAATAATGAAGAGGACGACGAAGACAACCGAGATCAGATATCTTACTGTTAACTTCCATTTCATAACCTATTCATCCCTCGATAGCCAGCTTGTAGCCCAAGCCTTTGACGGTAATTAAATAGCGGGGCTGGGAGGGCTGGTCCTCAATTTTTTCCCGCAGCCTCCGAATATGGACCATGACCGTATTGTCGATGCCGATAAAATCCTCCCCCCAGACGGCGTCGTAAAGCCTTTCCTTGCTGATCACTTTATTGACGTGCTGGAGAAAATACTTCATTAATCCGAGCTCTTTCGGCTTTAATTCAATGCTCGTCCCGTTCTTTAAAAACTCCGCTTTTTGTTCGTCTAACGCAAAGGGGCCCGCTGTTAAGACGGTATCCTTCACGGCCTCCGGCTGCATATAATCGGCTCTGCGCAATTGGGCTTTCACGCGGTAAGCCAGCTCTTTGGGGCTGAATGGCTTGGTGATGTAATCGTCGCCGCCGATGGCAAAGCCTAAAATTTTGTCGATTTCCTCCGTCTTGGCCGATAAGAATAAAATCGGAACCTTCGAGACCGCCCGAATTTGCCTGCACACGTCATAGCCTTCCCCATCCGGCAGCATAATGTCCAGCAACACCAGATCCGGCTGCTTTTGCTCGAATTGAGCGAATCCGTCTTCCGCCGTCGTGGCCGTGATGACATGCTCGATGCCTTCTTTGCGCAGAACCGTGGCTACAAGCTTCAATATGGCTTCCTCATCGTCTATAATCAAAACCTTTTTGTTGATCGACATGTCATCGTGCCTCCTGGGAAGGGAAAGGTGTGGAATGCAATTCTTGTTATGTGTGAGTATGCGGCACTTTCTTTCATTTATCAAGCGGCATGAAACAAATGCGCAAGAAAGCCGTGCTGCATCAGCTTTTTTGCGCATTATCCGGTTTATTTGGCGGTTTGCTTTTTGCCGTACGTCATGAACCGCCATGCTTTTTCCAACGGGCCCATCTTAAAATAGCGAAACCACAGGCTGCTGTAGACGAGCTGCACGATCATAATCAGGCAGGCGATGAGGACCACATTGGCAGGGGACACCGTCTCCAGGCCCATGAGCGAGATGAACAGCGATCCGATTAAGCTTTGCGCGACGTAATTCGTCAGCGCCATTTGACCCACGCGTGCGAAGGGCTGAAGAATTGTCCGGGCTGCCCGATGCTCAAGCAGCAGAAACAGCGATGTCACATACAATAAGACTCCGGGAATGGCGCTCAAGGCAATGATGAGCTTCAGCTCATCCGTTCCATGCTGGGCAGCCATCCAGATCCAGACCGATAACCCGGCAAAGATCGGCAGGGACCCAAGCTGTACCAAGCGAATCCGCTTTTTCAATTCCCCGATCCGTCTGATCCAGTCGGCCTTCGCGGCCAGAAACCCGGCCAAAAACATGATGAAAATTAAAGTCGTATCGGAGATCACAAAATCGACCATGCTGGATAACGGAACCGCAGTCCCCATCGCGAGCTTCGAGATGAGCGTAAGCAAGTACACTCCGGCGATGCCTCCAAGCCAATTGCGGATCGTCGTCACCTTAGCCCGGTAAAATGGAAGTAGCAGCAAACCGATCAACGCGTACACGGGCAGGATGGTGCCCCAGAAGATAAAGGCATGAATAATGCCGATCAGGAGGAGCACCAGCAAGCGGCGGGTAAACCGCCAGATCGGCTTGTCCCCCCGGTGTTCGGCGCGCGAGGCGAAGATGTAAAAGCCGACGCCGAACAGGAACGAGAAGATAGAGAAAAATTTCTTTTCCACAAACATGAGAATCAGGGTATCGATGACTTGATTAATTCCGGTGTACTCCGGTATGATCATCCCTTCGGTGAGGACGATATATCCTTTGACATTGATAAACAAGATGCCGAACAACGCAAGACCCCGAATGATATCCAGGGCTGCGATCCTTTCTTGCTGCGGGATGGATGGGTTCATAGTGGTTGGCTCCTTACGATTGTTCGATTTACTGCAACTGCTGACTTGCTTTCCCCGGAAGCTCTTCTTTCTTTACTTCCTCGTAGGAGGTCACGCCTTTTCCGTCCTTCACAAACAGACTGAGGTACGCTTTCTCCCGAAGCTGCTTCGGGGCGGAGAACTTAAATGTCTTTTGCTGCCCGTTCTTGTCAAAAGCCGTCAGCTCGTATTCGTATCTGACCATGATTTCTCCGTTGTCGATTTTATCTTCAAGCTTTTTTCCTTGTCCTTGAACCTGCGTATAATACACATCTGCTCCTAAACGGTTCAGATTGACGTTCTGTAGAAAGAACAAGCCTCCGAGCAAAAGAGCCGCGATGACAATGCAAGAAATGATTAGTTTTTTCATAGGTCCTCTCCCGTTCCGTATTATGCATTCGATTTGGTTACAATTTTGTAGTAGGTATTGACGGTTAAGAAGTAATAGACGGTATACATACATGCGTAAGCGCCTATGCAGATCAAGACGGGAATCACCAGGTTCGTTTGGATGAGCCTGGATAAAGCAGTTAAAGCAACGGCGCAATGCGCGATCCCCGCGATTAACGGCAGGGCGAAGACGAATAAGATTTGTTTGGCGATCGTTTTGCGAATTTCTTTTTTGTTCACGCCGATTTTGTGCAGAATGACGTAACGGTCCTTGTCCGCGTTGGCTTCCGTGAGCTGTTTAAAGTAAATGATGCTTCCCGTGGCGGCGAGAAAAACCAATCCCAAGAACCCGCCCATAAAAATGATGAGCCCGCTCGATTCCATACCGGCGGCATAATCCGTGTAGAAGCTGGAAAAGTGCGCTTCCCGCGGCAGCATGGATTGAATCTCGCTTGTTAAGGGCTTCGCGTCGTCCTCGTGCGTAAGCTTGTAAGCTTCCATATTCACGAGAGGGGCTTCCTTTTGCAATCTGGCAAAAACCTCATCGCTGACGACGACCGTCGTATTCGCCGTCCGAAGATTGAGGACGTTGTACCGCTTCAGGCTTGTGAAAGTAATGTTCTCCGCAAGCTCCTTCGCCTTCAAGGACACCGTCGAGCCTACATATTCAGGCGACAGCCCTTCGTAATATCCCGCATCCAGTACGGCCGCTTTTTGTCCTTGCAGCGCCAGTGAATCTTTTCGCTGCTGGAGCTCCGCCAGTTTGTTAAAAGCTGTATTGGAAATAAGGGTATAGCTCACGATATCGCTGGAAATTTTACTGTTAAGGCTCGTAATATCTACCTTCATCTGCAGGGCCGGAATGCGCTCATGATACACAACCTCATGCTTCGGATCACGCGCGATCCGGTCTTGGACTTCACTTGCTATGCGTTGGTCGCTCGCTATAAACATCATGCTGTTCGGATCGGCAAGCGCGACGCTGCTTCGGTTGTTGTAATAGAAGCTGTACGCCGTTCCGACGGCCGTCAGTGTCGTCGCGCTCAGGACGGCGATAATCGTTAACGTGCGGGCGTTTCCTTTCATGCGGTACAGAAGCTGGGAGGTGCTGATAATCTGCACGCCGTTCCAAAATCGCTTTTTGTTTTTCCGGGCCATCTTCAACAGGTACACGATGAAGGTGCTGTACAATAAATACGTGCCGATGATTACGGCGACCACGATCACGAGCGGCGTTACCATGAAGCCCATGTTTCGCCAAGCGGCGGACTCCAATATGTTTTGCAGCGCCAGCCAGTAGCCGATCCCAATGCAGAGTACGGCTAACAGCGCCATCGCCAGGGAGGCTTTCGGCTCTTGCTCTCCTTCTTTGTCCGCCTGGAACAGCTCGATTAATTTGAACCGGTAGATCAATCGGTACCCGTGGAGCGACGTAATGACGGTAATTACGCTGAATACGACAATCGTATTGACTACTGCTTGCGGCGAAATATGAAAATTCGCCATCGCATCATAGCCCATGACCTTCATCAGAATCGTCACAAACCCTCGGGACAATAACGACCCGAGCAGGATGCCGATCACGAGGGCGAAGAGGCCCATCATCAAGTTTTCGTAGAACAGCATCCGGCCGATTTGCTTCTTCCGCACGCCGAGCAGCGAGTACAGGCCGACTTCTTTTTTACGCTTGCGGGTGAAGAAGGCATTGGAGTACCAGATGAATATGGCGACGAAAATCATCAAGACCGCCGAAGCCCCGGTAAAGGCGGAGCTGATTTTGGGCGAAGTGTCCGATGTAGCCAGGATCGTCGAATCGTATTTTAACGACACGAACGTAAAGTAGATGACGATGCTAAAAATCATCGAAGCGAAGTACAGAAAGTAGTTGGTAAAGTTTTTTCGGATATTTTTTCCGGCAAGCTGAGCTAGCGTCATTTACCGCCCACCTCCAAGCGAAGCGAGGACATCCAATATTTTTTGGAAAAATTCCTGCCGCGATTGCTGGAGCTTGTGAATTTCGGCGTACATTTTGCCGTCTTTAATAAATAAGATTCGCTTGCAGAAGCTTGCGGCGAACGCATCGTGCGTCACCATCATGATCGTCGATCGATGCCGTTCGTTGAGCAGGGTCAGGCTTTCAAGCAGGCTGGTAGCCGATTTCGAATCCAATGCCCCCGTTGGCTCGTCCGCCAGGATCAAGCTCGGATTGGCAACAATGGCGCGCGACGCGGCCGTTCGCTGTTTCTGGCCTCCGGAGATGTGGTAGGGGTATTTTTCGAGAATGTCCCGGATGCCGAACGTATCGGCGATTTCATGGACGCGCGCTTCGATTTCCTTGGCCGAAACCTTCGACAAGGCGAGCGGCAGCAGGATGTTTTCCTTGACCGTCAGCGTATCGAGAAGGTTATAGTCCTGAAAGATAAAACCGAGCTGATTGCGGCGGAAGTCCGACAATTGTTCCTCGTTCATCTTCACGATATTTTGACCGGCGATGACGATTTCCCCGGACGACGGGGTATCGATGGTGGACAAAATATTGAGCAAGGTAGATTTCCCCGCCCCCGAAGGCCCCATGATGCCGATAAACTCGCTTTCCTTCACTTCCAGATCGATATCTTCCAGCGCTTTGTATTGATTTTCCTTCGTGCCGTATATTTTTTGAACGTTGCTTGCTTGTAAGATGGTTTTCATGAAGTAATCCTCCTTGTATCTCTACAAGAACGATTATAGTTCGCCGCACCTTACAGCGTTTTAATAGGAACCTTACAGGAACCTTAAAAAAAGTAGGGGGAGCATGTTTCCTGAAAATCACATAGTCAAAGCAGAATGTCGCTGTCGCACATGTTTATTGGTAGAAAAAAACTAGGGGGGATACTTTTTCACTGAGGATTATTAAAGAGTATTATTGACTGAGTTTAAACTAGCTTAGCCCTTAAAATATCTTGCATTTTCCATAGTATTTCTCGTTCGTGCTCTGAAGCGGCCAATTTCCCCTCTAATTCCCGAAGTTTTGTTTCGAGTGAAGTGATTTTTTCATGCAATTGCGTAATTTTAAGTTCCTCACTCTTTTTCTCATTTATGGGTGTACTATCAGATTCAGAAATTTTAAGCATGTTCGATATGGCTATAATTTTTTCTTTTTTTTGTTTCCTTGGTTTGGCCAATCCCCAACTTTTTTTTAACTTAATAAGGGCACTTTTAGAAATTTTGTACTTCCTACAAATTTCTTTTTCCAAAATGTTGTTATTCTTATGTTTTAGATACTCGGCTTTTGTTAGCATAGGCAGTTTCACCTCTTTTTTAGTCATGAATTCAGTCCCTAAATATTTTTCTTTATTGGCATAAAGTTGTCTTGCCTTTTGAATCAATGAATTATTGATATCCAGTAACTCTGCTCTTTCCAAACCCATTTTTTCTCTTATTTCTTTAGTGCTTAGCTCTTGCATTTTGTAATCTAAATATACACTTTCTTGAGAAGTAAGGTGTTTCCATATTTGGGGTATTTCAGTTTCAGAAAAGTCCGTTGAATATGGAATTATATTGCCTAATTCCAAACCTTGTTTGTAATTTTTGGGATTAATGGGTTGGCTAAACGAAGCAACATTTCTAATTCTTAAAAATTCTACCGCTTGTTTGGCCATATTAATAGAGCAATTTAGAATATCAGCAATTTCATTGGGTTCCTTCTCTTGTAAGCCTATTTTTTTAATTTTAACAGCAATAATTTCAACATTTCGACTAGGCCGGATTAAGTTGGACTGCCTTCCAATAAAATCTATCATTCTTCCTCTGACTCTATGTTGAGCGTAACTCCAAAACTTCACTGCTTTTCCTTCCATTTTTGTTGGATCATAGCTTCGATAAGCTTCGTATAAACCTATGCTTCCTTCATGAAACAATTCATCCATAAAATCCTTTCGATTATACATGTGCTTAATATCTAGAGTTCTCGCAGTTATTTTAATATTGTGCAGGTGTTTTTCTAGCAGAATATCAAAACATTCTAAATAGGGATTAATAAAATTTGAGATCTTACTTCCCCCTCATTAATGATATTCCAATTAAGATAATCATAGCGACTCTATGTTAACGATAATCCTAAATTATGTTCTAGCTATGTAAACATAACCCATACGCACATGAAAATTATATTAGTAAAGGTGATTCGCTCGAATCCGTATCAATTTTAAAATCGAATTCAAAGAATACTGTTAATTAATTTAGAGTTCGTGTATATTTGCAAACATAAATGAGGTAAAATGATAATAAAGATAAAAGTATCGATTCAAGAAAAGAGGCATTGCCATGACGAGAACACCCTTTGTTCCGGAAGAGTTACCATTGAAACAAGAGCGAATCAATCAGTTGCTTTACATACGGGAACTAATCGAAGCCAACAAAAAAGTCGCCCAGTATCAGGTATTGCTTGAAAATTCAAAGATCCCTTCACAGTTATTATTAAATCCGGTCATGTTACACGAAGCTGTTCAATCAACAAAAATTGAAGGGACTCAGGTCACTCTTGACGAAGTTCTTGAGGTCGAGGCTCAGAGCAGAAAAAATAATAAAGATATTCAAGAAGTACTGAACTATTATCATACGCTTCGAGAAGGAATGGATAAATTAGCGTTCCTGCCACTTTCTACAAGGCTCTTTAAATCGATGCATACCACACTAATGTCTAACGAGGTTCGCGGTAGCAATCGTTCCCCTGGAGAATATAGAAGAATTCAAAATTTTATAGGACCTGAAGGATGTACGTTAGAGACGGCTACCTATATTCCTCCTGCGCCACATTTAGTTGATCAATATATGAGCAATCTTGAAATTTATATCAATGACCCTAAAGACGACCTCGATGAATTAATCCGGGTTGCTATTATTCATGCCCAATTTGAGACGATCCATCCTTTTCTAGACGGCAACGGAAGGATCGGAAGGATTCTCATTCCTTTATATTTATTCAATAAGAAGGTTATAGATTATCCTAACTTTTTTTTAAGCGAAGCATTGGAAAAGGATAAGCATAAATATTATCGGTTTTTGAACGATACAAGGTATAAAGGTGATTGGGATCAATGGATTAAATTTTTTCTGGAAGCAGTTATTATTCAAGCCAATAAAAATATCCGTTTAATTAATGATGTAAATAAGCTGTATGAACATGATCTTAATGTGGCTCAATCCTTAATTAACAGCAGCAATGTTAAAAAATTGATAGATGCCATTTTCCAAAAACCGATCTTCACTGTCCACACCATTTGTTCGACTGCTGAGTTATCAGAGGTAACATGCAGGAGGTATCTATCGATTCTCGAAGCAGAGAGAATTATTTTTTCGGATGGCAAACAAAGATCTAAAACTTATTATTACTATAACCTTCTTGATAAATTACGTTAGTAGTCCTCCGACAGCAAAACACCGACCTGTTGGATCGGTAAGAGTGCTGAAAAAGTGAGCTTTTACAAAAATAGAGAAACATACGAAGGTAGGGTATCCACTGGAGAAGCGATAGCGACCGCCTTTGTCTTCGGGAAATGTCCGCTAATAAGCGGCTTCCAATCCAAATTTCCCGAGGACAACAGCGGTCGGAAGTGGGTATTCTACCTAATGCTAACACCGATTATCTCCAGACTTGAAGGCGATTCGCTCTGGAGTTCGCTACGCCAGCATGTATCCTCTGGAATCTGTGGCACGTTTGTTAGATCCGAATTACAATCCGTTGAAAGGGCACGAGATCAAGCAGTAAACGACGCAAGGATACGTCGGCAGGCCTAAGTTATTTCGCATTATGCCGTTAAATCAAAAGAGGGTGTCCCAAAGCTATGAAAATGGCTGAGGGGCACCTTTTTTGTGTCGAAGAAGTGAAAATATTAATTTAAATGTAAATAGTTTACCTTAGAATAATATTCCATTAATCTAATTTTAATATCACGGCGCTAGAATAATCTTGTTTTACAGGGAAAAAAACCAATTAGGCGCAACATCACACAATTCCTACAAGGAGGATTGAATTATGAAACTCTCGCTTCGAGAGCAGGAGAAATTAATGATTGTGGTAGCGGCCGACTTGGCAAGGCGCCGGAAAGAGAGAGGGCTCAAGCTGAATTATCCCGAAGCGATCGCGTTGATCACTTATGAAATTCTGGAAGGAGCGCGGGACGGGAAAACCGTTGCGGAGCTTATGAGAGAGGGCACGAAGGTGCTGTCGCGTGAGGATGTTATGGAAGGTGTTCCCGAAATGATCCATGACGTGCAAGTGGAAGCTACTTTCCCGGACGGGACGAAGCTTGTAACGGTTCATGAACCGATCAAATAGTTTTATGTGACCATCCATCATTCAGAAGAGAAGGAGAATTGGATATGATCCCAGGGGAATATATTTTGCGAAATGACGACATCGTTTGCAACGCAGGAAAAAAGAGTATCACCCTCGAGGTGCTTAACACAGGGGATCGTCCTATTCAGGTAGGCTCTCATTACCATTTCTATGAAGTAAACACAGCTCTCGAGTTCGATCGGGAAGCTGCCTTTGGCATGCGGCTCAACATCCCGGCCGGCGCAGCCGTGCGCTTCGAGCCCGGCGATTCAAAAAAGATAGAGCTGATCCCCTTTGCCGGAGAACGCCGTGTGTATGGATTCAATAACAAAACCGAAGGCTCAGTGAACAGATAGACGTACGCGGTCAGCATCGCACAGTTTACAGCAGAAGGATAAGGGAGGAATCATGATGAGTTTCAGTATGTCAAGAAGACAATATGCAGATATGTACGGACCGACAACTGGAGATGCCGTCCGTTTGGCGGATACAGAGCTGTTCATTGAGATCGAAAAAGATTATACACAGTACGGAGAAGAAGCCAAATTTGGCGGCGGGAAGTCGGTACGCGACGGTATGGGACAGCATCCGCTGGCGGTACGCGCAGAAGGTGTTATGGATGTCGTCATCACCAATGCCATTATCGTGGACTATACCGGGATCTATAAAGCGGATATTGGCATCCGCGACGGGAAAATTGCCGGAATCGGCAAAAGCGGCAACCCCTTGGTGATGGATGGCGTGGACCTGATCATCGGCGCGGGGACCGAAATCATTGCCGGCGAGGGCAAAATCGTAACGGCAGGCGGCATCGATACCCATATCCACTTTATTAACCCGATGCAAGTCGAAGCTGCCCTTTCCTCCGGCGTGACTACGCTGATCGGCGGAGGGACAGGCCCTGCGGAAGGCACGAAGGCGACGACGTGCACGCCCGGAGAGTGGAACATCTATCGTATGCTCGAAGCTGCGGAAGGTTTCCCGATTAATGTCGGCTTCTTGGGCAAAGGGAACGGATCAGCCGAAGAGCCGCTGGCGGAGCAGGTGCGTGCCGGAGCGATCGGCTTGAAAATCCATGAAGACTGGGGCGCCACGGCCTCGACCATCGATCATGCGCTGCGTGTCGCAGACGAATATGATGTTCAGGTGGCGATCCATACCGATACGCTGAATGAATTCGGCTTTGTCGAGGATACAATTGCTGCGATTAATGGCCGTGTCATCCACACCTTCCATACGGAAGGCGCCGGAGGCGGACATGCCCCGGATATTATCAAGATGGCGGGTTATGCCAATGTCCTCCCCGCCTCAACCAATCCGACCCGTCCGTTCACGGTCAATACGATCGACGAGCATCTGGATATGCTGATGGTCTGCCATCATCTAAGCCCCAAGGTGCCCGAAGATATCGCCTTCGCCGATTCGCGTATACGCAGAGAGACGATCGCTGCCGAAGATATATTGCATGATCTTGGCATTATCAGCATTATGAGCTCCGATTCTCAGGCGATGGGCCGGGTAGCGGAAGTCATTATGCGGACCTGGCAGACCGCCGACAAAATGAAGAAGCAAAGAGGCAAGCTGCCGGGAGATACCGGTGTTGGCGATAACGAGCGGGTCAAGCGGTATGTAGCCAAATATACAATCAACCCTGCTATCGCTCAAGGTATCGGCAGCTATGTAGGTTCTATCGAAACAGGTAAAATTGCAGACCTCGTGTTCTGGGAACCGGCCTTTTTCGGGGTGAAGCCGGAGATGGTCATGAAGAACGGCATGATCGTCCACAGCCTGATGGGAGACGCTAACGCCTCCATTCCGACGCCGCAGCCGATTTTATACCGCCCCATGTTTGCGTCCTACGGCAAAGCGCTGCAAAGCAGCTCCATCACCTTTGTATCCCAGGCAGCTTATGATCTTGGCGTTCATGAAAAGCTGGGCTTGCAAAAAATGGTGCTACCGGTTCACGGCATTCGCCATGTGAGCAAAAAAGATATGAAGCATAACGCTGAAACGCCGGAGATCACGGTTGATGCGCAAACGTATGAAGTGCGCGTGGACGGCGAACTGTTGACCTGCGAGCCCGTTGATGTTGTGCCGATGGCACAGCGCTATTTCCTATTCTGAGGTGAACCTGATGATTATTGAACAAGTGGTAACCCATATTGATCAGCTAAGCGGCGAAGAGCTGAAGAAGCGTCATATTGAAAAAGTATATCTGGAAAGCAGCGATCTGGTAAAAAGAATCCAACGCGTTACAACCGACCATGGCAAGGAGCTGGGCATTCGCTTGAAGGAAGCAAAAGACCTCGTAGCCGGAGACATTCTGTACATGGATGATCATAACCTCATCATGATCGATGTGGTTCCGGATGATCTTCTTGTCATCCGTCCGCGGACACTGCAGGAGATGGGCGATATTGCCCATAAGCTTGGCAACCGCCATCTGCCGGCTCAATTCGAAGGGGATGCGATGCTGATCCAATATGATTATTTGGTGGAAGAGCTTCTGCAGGAGATGGGCATTCCATTTTCCCGCGAGAAGAGGCAGGTCAAGCGGGCATTCCGCCATATCGGCCACAGCCATGGTTAATCAATGGCTCACTTTGCTTCAATGGTGTGACTCGAATTTGCCGACCGGTGCGTTCAGTCATTCTTTCGGGCTGGAAACGTATATGCAGGAAGGCAAGGTTACGGACAAACACAGCTTCAAAAAGTGGCTTAAAGTCTACATTCGGGAGCAGCTCATCTACTCAGATGGGCTGGCTTTCCGCCTTGTATCCGAAGCGCTTCAGGCGGGCGAGCCGGAGAGAGTCTGGGAGATTGACCGCATCCTGTTCGCCCAGCTTCTTCCGAGGGAGGTTCGAGAGGCGAGCCAGCGAATGGGGGAGCGGATGCTGAAGCTGGGCAACGATCTGTACGGGGCGCCTTCTCTGGCTGAATACCAGCAGCGGGTCCGGGAACGGCTTTCCTTCGGTCATCCGGCTATTGTGCTCGCTCTGCTGGCAAGGCATTTTGAAATTTCGCCATCCCAGGCGCTGCTGTCTTACTTATTCTCATGCACGACAAGTTTAATTCAAAATGGCGTCAGAGGCATTCCGCTTGGGCAGACCGACGGGCAGCGGCTCATTCATGAGCTTCAGGAAGAACTGATTCAGGCGGTGAATAGAATCGGACAATTAGAGCCGGACGATCTGGGCATCGCGTCTCCGGGCCTTGAATGCTCCCAAATGATCCATGAACGCCTGCACGTGCGATTGTTTATGTCTTAGAGACATCGGCATTAACATCATACCATTACAGAAAGCAGGGAACGGATATGAAAGCAATCAGAATCGGAATCGGCGGTCCTGTCGGCGCCGGCAAAACCATGCTTGTCGAGAAATTAACCCGGTACATGAGCGATGACATTAGCATGGCTGTCGTCACCAACGATATTTACACCAAGGAAGATGCGAAATTCCTGATGGAAAACGGCGTACTGCCGAATGACAGGATCATTGGCGTCGAGACAGGCGGCTGCCCGCATACCGCGATCCGGGAGGATGCGTCGATGAACTTTGCGGCCATTGACGAGCTGGTGAAGCGGCATCCGGATGTTCAGCTTATCTTCGTGGAAAGCGGCGGCGATAACCTGGCGGCGACGTTCAGCCCCGAGCTGGTAGACTTCTCCATCTATATTATCGATGTGGCGCAAGGCGAGAAGATTCCGCGTAAAGGCGGACAGGGCATGATCAAATCCGATTTGTTCATTATCAATAAGATCGATTTGGCGCCTTATGTCGGCGCAAGCCTGGAAGTGATGGCTAAGGATACCCATACGTTCCGGGGGAACAAGCCGTTTGTATTCACCAATCTGAAGGACAATCAGGGCCTTGATGAAGTCATCCAATGGATCAAGGACAATGCCATGCTGGCAGGCTTGGAATAACCATGGAATGGACGGGATATCTGCGGCTGGCGGTTGCTCCTAAGCAAGGGAAGACCATAGCGACGGATTTGTACTATGAAAATGCATTCAAGCTGACTCGCCCACTGTATCCCGATGAATCCGGACAGCCGCATTACTATATTTTAAATCCGGGCGGCGGGTATGTGGACGGTGATCGGTACAAGCTGGATATCGAACTCGCCGAAGACGCCAGACTATTGCTCACGACCCAATCGTCCACCAAAGTATACAAGACCCGAAATACGGCGCCGGTTCAGGATATGGAGATCAGGATGAAGAAGGGCAGCTTCCTTGAATATGTGCCCGACCCGCTGATTGCTTACCGGCATGCACAGTACAAGCAAAAGACAACGATTCGGATGGAGCGGGGCTCAACGCTTATCCTCAGTGATATCGTAACACCGGGATGGTCGCCGGATGGCGAATTATTCAGCTACGACAGGCTGAGATTGAAGACGGAAATTTATGTAGACGGTGATCTGGCCGTGTACGATCAGGTGAGACTGGCTCCTTCGGAGCAAGACCTGACAGGCATTGGGTTGCTGGAGGGATACACTCATTTCGGGTCGCTGATCGTCGTTGGTGAGCAGATGACTTCGGATTTTCTGGATCAGCTCTACGAGGCCATGGACGCCGGGATAGCGCCGTGCAGAGTGGGTCTGTCCATGCTTCCTGTCTCTGGATTTTCGGTGCGTGTACTCGCTTCGTCCACACAGGATATTGAGCGGCTATTTGCGGCCTGCCAAAGGCTGGTTCGCGAGCAATGGCTGGGGCTTAAGCCTGTGTTTCTCAGAAAATATTAAATTAACGCCTGAGGAGCCGTGAAATGATGCTGCTACGACGTACACTAGCGGGCAAACCCTGGACGAAATATTTTGGGAGCGTTGTGGGCCTTCATATCATCGGAATTGCATTCCTGCTCGTCACCCTTCCGCATCACCCGGCCATGCTGGGACTTGGCGTACTGGCTTATACCCTTGGACTTCGTCATGCCTTTGATGCGGATCATATCGTGGCGATCGATAACACGGTTCGCAAGCTTATCGAGCAAAAGAGGGACCCGGAAGGCGTAGGCTTTTATTTTTCGCTCGGCCACTCTACCGTTGTCCTGTTGTTAACTGTCGGGGTTGTCGTCTCCATGAACTGGGTAAAAAGCAATCTGCCGATGATGGAGCAATGGGGAGGCGTGATCGGCTCAACCGTCTCCGGCCTATTTCTGCTGCTGATTGGGCTCATCAACTTGTTCATTCTGGTGCAGATGTACCGGGTGTTCAGACAGCTGAAAGAGATGCCCGGCCAGGAGGAGAAAATGGAGGAGCTTCTGGATTCAAGAGGCTTCATAGCTCGCTTGACCGGTCCTCTGTTCAAACTGGTTGGCCGCAGCTGGCATATTTATTTTATTGGCTTCCTGTTTGGTCTGGGCTTCGATACGGCATCGGAGATCGGGCTGCTCGCCATGTCCCAGAATGCGGCCAGCAGCTCCATTTCGTGGCTCGGCGTCCTGTCGCTGCCGATTTTATTTGCTTCCGGCATGAGTTTGATGGATACGGCGGATGGCGTGTTTATGACGTCCAGTTACCAATGGGCTTTTAACAAGCCGATACGCAAAATGTATTATAACCTGACGGTTACGGCTATGTCCGTTATTGCCGCCCTGTTCGTTGCCTTCGTTGAAATTATGCAAACCTCGGCAGAACAATTCAGTCTGGAGGGCGCTTTCTGGAGCTATATGCAAAATCTGGATCTGGGCTCAGTCGGTTATATCCTGGTCGTCCTCTTCATTCTGACGTGGTCGGTCTCGTATGGCATATGGCGGGTATTCAGAATTGAGGAGAAGTGGGGCTAGAAAGGAGGGATTTATATTCTAAACAGACAACTTCAGGCTGATGCGCTCAGTCTGAAATGGAACCCGGTTCCTTTTATCCTTGCATCCTTAAAGGGTGTCTCCCAAGTGATCCTGATCGAGAATGCCTGGACAGGCCTTATTATTGTCATCGCCTTGGCGACAGTTCATGTCAAGCTGGGCGTGATCGCCCTGCTGTCCGCCATGATCGGCACCTTGGTCGGCTATATAGGCGGGGCCGAAAAGTCGGCCGTTCATCAGGGATTGTTCGGATTTAATGCCGTTCTGACCGGGCTTGGCTTATCCGTCTTCCTGACGGCCAATCTCGCCACGGTTCTGGGGGCAGCCGCTCTCGGCACGTTATGTACGGCTGCGTTCATGCATTTGTTCAAGCGTACCAACATCCCGGTCCTTACCTTCCCGTATACGGTGGTGACTTGGCTCTTCCTGCTGGCATCGTATCATTTGAATGCGCTCCGGCTTGACCCGGGGCTGATTCCCCAAGATCTTGCCCACTGGCATATGAACACCGCCGGGAAGATTGATCTGGCTTCGGGCTTGCTCAACGGGATTGATCAGGTCTATTTCCAGACGGGCTTCTTGTCCGGAATCCTCATTCTTCTTGGAATATTCTGGGCAAGTTGGCGCTTGGGGCTATTGGCGGTCACGGGGACTGCCATCGCCTGGCCGACGGCCTACTTGATGGGAGCGGAAATTACGAATCTGAATCTCGGAATATTCGGGTATAACGCAGTTTTGACGATGATGGCGGTATCCTCTGTATTCCACACCAGGGAGCGCCCGGCGCTGCTGGTTGGTCTGCTGGCTGCTATCAGTACCGTACCCGTGACGGCTGGATTGAATACGTGGTTTCAGGCGTATGGGATGCCGACCCTGACGCTGCCTTTTGTTATTGTGACTTGGATTTTTCTCGGTGCCCGGCAGGTGCTGCCGAAATTATAACGGGACAGAAAAGCCCGGCAACAGACACTTGATGCGAAGGGTGCTGCTGCCGGGCTTTTCTTCTGCCTTGGCTTCGATCATCGCTTTCGCCATACAGGTTCATTCATCATCGGCACTTAATCGTGCAGTCAGACTCCGAGCGCCGGCTTCTTTTTTTCGGATCGCCGAATAAAAGGAGCGGGCGGCCAATAGATTGATAAAGAGAAGATGGACATGGCCCCGGGAAAGACAGCTTGTCTCGTGGGCTGCTATCGAGAACCGAAGCGTCCGACAAGGAGGGAACTGCCGATGCTTCACTTGGTCGCCTGTATCAAGCAGGTGCCGGATACGAAAATCATCAAGATGAACCCGAAAACGAACACGATGGACCGCTCCAGCGCGCCGGCCATCCTCAATCCGTACGATGCGCATGCCGTCGAAGAAGCGGTGCGTCTTAAGCAGCGATACGGAGGAACCGTGTCCGTCGTGACGATGGGACCACCGCCCGCGGTCAAAGCGATCCGCAAATGCATCGAGATCGGCGCGGACGAAGGCTACCTGATCACCGACCGCGCATTCGCCGGGGCGGATACGCTGGCCACCAGCTATTCGCTGACGAAGGCGATCGACAAAATCGCCAAGATCAAGCCGATCGATATGATCCTCTGCGGCAAAATGACCATCGACGGCGACACCGGTCAAGTCGGTCCGGGCATTGCCCGCAGACTGGATATTCCGCCGCTGACGAACGTCCGCAAGATCGTCGAAATTAACAAGGACGAAGGCTATGCCATCATCCACCGCAAGCTGGAGGACGGCTACGAGGTCGTAAGGTCGACGCTGCCGTGTCTGTTCTCCGTCGAAAAGGACATCAACGACATTCCATATTCGCCGCTGCCCAACATGCTGCGGGCGGCGCGGTACCAGCCGGTCGTCTGGTCCGTGGACGATTTGGAGGGGGTGGACCGTACGAAGCTCGGGCTCAAAGGCTCCCCGACGATCGTCGCCAAAGTATGGCCGCCGGAGAAGCCGAAGGGCGGAGAGCTGCTGGAGGGAACCCCTGCGGAGCAGGCGGGCAAGCTGCTCTCGATTTTGCTGGAGAAAAAAGAGCTCTTCCGCGTCCAGAACGGAGGTGAAAGCGGATGAACCTTCAGGATTACCGCGGCGTGTGGGTGTTCATCGAGCAGAAGAACGGCGCGATTGCGCCGGTGTCGCTGGAGCTGCTGGGGGCCGGGCGGAAGCTCGCGGACAAGCGTGGCGTGCCGCTGGCGGGCATCCTCATCGGCGACGGCGTCCGACCTCTGGCCGCCGATGTCATCGCTTATGGGGCAGACACCGTGTACTTGTACGACAACCCGATCTTCCATCATTACCGGACAGAATCGTTCATGCGGGCCGTCATTGAGGCTTGCCAGAAGCACAAGCCGGAAATTTTCCTGTTCGGCGCGACGTCGACGGGCAAGGACCTTGCCAGCGCCGTAGCGACGGATCTCGCGACGGGGCTGACGGCGGATACGACGCAGCTGGACGTCGATGCGGACACCGGGCTGCTGGAAGCGAGCCGTCCGGCGTTCGGGGGCAACATTATGGCCACGATTTTGTGCAAAAAGGACCGGCCGCAAATGGCTACCGTTCGCCCAAAGGTCATGAAGCGGCTGACCCCGGACCCGAAGCGCAAGGGGGAGATCGTCGAGGAAGCCGTTTCCGTCTGCGAAGAGGACCTGCGTACGAAGGTGCTGGAGATCGTCCGCGATACGACGCAACGGGTGCGGATTGACGAGGCCGACGTCATCGTCGCCGGAGGCAAAGGGCTCGGCGGCCCGACGGGCTTCGAGCTGATTCACCGGCTGGCGGAGACGCTGGGCGCTTCCGTCGGGGCGAGCCGCGATGCGGTGGAGGCCGGATGGATCGAGCATCATCACCAGGTTGGGCAGACAGGCGTCACCGTGACGCCGAAAATTTATTTTGCCATCGGCATTTCCGGGGCGATCCAGCATTTGGTCGGGATGCAGAACTCGGGGCTTATTATCGCCATCAACAAGGACCCTGCTGCTCCGATCTTCGGGTCCTGCCATTACGGCATCGTCGGCGATGCATTCGTCATCGTCCCGCTGCTGATCGAAGCGTTCCAAAAAGCGCTGCAAAGCGAGGTGCCTCAATATGGCTGAAAAATTCGACGTGATCGTGGTCGGCGCAGGGCCGGCCGGGACGTCGTGCGCTTATACGTTAGCCAAGGCCGGCGTAAATGTTCTGCTCATCGAGCGGGGAGAGTACCCCGGCTCGAAAAACGTCATGGGCGGTGTCCTGTACCGGAAAACGATGGAAGACATCGTTCCGGGCTTTTACAAGGACGCGCCGGTCGAGCGCCCGATCGTCGAGCAGCGGTTCATGATGCTGGATAAAGAATCGGCGGTCACCTTCAGCTACAAAGGGCTGGAGTGGGGGCAGGAGCCGTACAACAACTTCACCGTGCTGCGGGCCAAGTTCGATCAATGGTTCGCGGAGAAAGCGGTGCAGCAGGGTGCGCTGCTGGTCAACGAGACGGTCGTGCTCGAATGCATCACCCAGGACGGGCGCGTCGTTGGCGTTCGTACCGACCGCCCGGATGGGGACCTGTATGCCGACGTCGTGGTGCTAGCGGACGGCGTCAATTCGCTGCTGGCCAAGTCGCTCGGCTTCCATAAGGAATTTCGCCCGGACGAAGTGGCGTTGGCCGTCATGGAAGTGCTGAAGCTGGACCGCAAAATTATCGAAGACCGGTTCAGCCTGGAAGGCGATCAAGGCTGTACGTTCGAAATTTTCGGCGATTCCACCCATGGCATTCTCGGCACGGCATGGCTGTATACGAACAAAGACAGCCTCAACATCGGCGTCGGGGCGATGCTTTCCGGGCTGATCAAGCGCAAGCTGAAGCCATACGAGCTACTGGAGTATGTCAAGACGCATCCGATCCTGCGGCCGTATATCCAAGGCAGCGAGCAGCAGGAATATTTGGCGCACTTGATCCCGGAGGGCGGCTACCGCTCCATGCCGAAGGTTGTCGGAGACGGCGTGATCGTGGTCGGAGACGCGGCCCAGCTCGTCAACGCTATTCACCGCGAGGGCTCGAATATGGCGATGGCGTCCGGCGTGCTGGCGGCGGAGACGATTCTGGAAGCGAAGGAAGCGGGCGATTATTCCGCCGCACGGCTCGATAAGTACCGGGCCCGGCTGCTGGACAGCTTCGTCGGCCAAGATTTGAAGAAGTACAAGGATGCGACGCATCATTTTGAGAAATACCCGCATTACTTCGAAAAATATATCCCGCTCATGAACCGGGCGGCGGGCGAGCTGTTCACCGTCGACGGGACGAGCAAGAGGGAGAAGCAGCGCAAAATCTGGCAGGGCATCGGCACCTCCGGCGAGAAGTTCAAGATCGCCCAAGATTTGTTCAAGGCATGGAGGGTGATGAAATGAGCGACCAGCCCAAGGGAAAGGGGCAGACCATCGAGGAGAAGCAGTACTTGATCCGGTTCAAGGCGGATACGAACTCTCATCTACACGTGCTCGACTACGATATCTGCGCGACGAAGTGCCCCGACAAGATTTGTACGGTTTTTTGCCCTGCTGAAGTATATAAATGGGAAGAAATCCGGATGCATGTCGGCTACGAGGGATGTCACGAGTGCGGAAGCTGCCGCATCGGCTGTCCGCATCAGAACATCAAGTGGGAATACCCCAAGGGCGGTCACGGGATCATCTTCCGGCTGGGGTAGCTGCACATGTTTGCGGTGGGGGATTGCGTCATTTTTATCCCGGACGGTGCGAGGGGAACGGTTGTCGCCGTCAACGGGACGTTGTGTCACATCGTCTGGGAGGATTGGTTTACGAGCTGGGAGAAGGCGGAGGAGCTGCGGAAAGAAGAAGAATAGAGCCATCTGGGAGCGGATGGACGTTGGAGGGCATTTCAATTTCGGTTGAAATGCCCTTTGGTTTGCGCTCCCTTGGATCAGGGTCCCAAGAGCCTCTTCAGGTTAAAACAGCAGGCCCTAATTGGGCAGAATGGCTTTGTTGAACAGGCTTATCAGCCTGGCGCTGTAGGACTCCAAATCGATTTTACCGGCAATGTCTGAAGTCATCGTATATGCCGCGGCACGCGTTCTTGTCAATACGTAGGAGGCGGTGTCGGCGGTCAGCATCGTCAGCGTCTGGTCCATCGTTTTTCTCCTTTGGGGATTGTATGGATTTACCGGCTCAGGATGCCGGCAAGCGCCATCAAAGGGACTGTAGCCAATGATACCAGCGAAGCCCGGGATCGTACAATACATCGATCAATCGTTCAGTAAACCCGGGTTGCCCAAGGGCGCCTGGTGCCAGACGGATCGGGATGGCTATGCTCATACGCTTTCCTGTGACTCGATTCTTCGTATTTTGCGTGCAGCGAGCATCAGCAATACGATCGCGCCTAAGGAAAAAATGACGTTGCCGATCCGGTTGATCGGACCCGTGTTGCCCACGAAGGTCGCACATACGAACCCGCCCCAGACGTAGGTGAGCAGCGTGCCGCCGGTCAGGGCGAACCGATGGCGCGTTCCCCAGTCCGCCCGGCCGGACCATCGTGCAACGGCAATCGCCATTACGGCGATGAGCCCTATCTTCACAGCGACGTGCAGCCAATTCCCGCCGAGGAGGAAGAAGAGGCTAGACGCGAAGAACGCGGTCACGCCGATCAGCCACGGATTCGGTCCCGGGCGGTCGGATGCTCCGCGCGGCAGCCGACGGACGGCAAAGGCGGCGCCGATCAAACCGAGCACCACGGCAATCGAGACGGCAAACTGCGGCACGGATGGGAGAAAACGCTGTGAGTTCACCGCCCATAGAAAGACGATCGCACCGCCCAAAAGGTACAGCACACCGGTAACCGCCAGGCCGATTCGCCCCAGCCAGGGCGTCGTCCTTCGATCGGGCACGAGCATCTCGACGATGGCGATCGGCACGCTAATACTCCAAACCGCATGCCCCACGCAGAAGGCCAAGGCGTTCGAAACGCTGATGCCGAGGGCAGGAAGATATGTGGCGTCCCGGAAGTCGTGACCCTCGAACGATGCATTGAAAAGCGAGTGGTCGAACAGCGCCGGCTCGGCCACACCGTAAGCCAGCGCGAGCAGCAGGATGGTCGGCCAGCCGCGCCCGGTGCGGCGTACCGCCTCCCGGATGAGGAGCGCGCCGCCGCCGTACATCAGAGAGAGGAGAGGCAGGGCTCCGGGCTCCTTGATGGAAATGTTGCCGAGCAGGTACTCCCCGACCAGTGGAGCAAGGAAGAACAGCCCGAGAGCGGGGGCGATGCGTGACCAAAAGCTTCGGCGCCGATTCTCCCCGTTCACCGGTAGCATTTCGGACGAATGCTCGTTTTTCATTAAGATTCCTCCTTTAACATTGTTAAAAACTGATTATTTAATCAAAAATTCGATTGATTGATCAAATTATATCTTCCGGGTGAGATCATGTCAAACGTCGAAGCGAAAAAAGAGCCCAGCAGGTTAGGATGGGCTCCATACTGTTGAACTGGGGAGGTATGTTGAGTTGAAAATGAAAAAGAGAAGGAGCGCATCCTTCTCTTTTCGTATTACTTTATTGTTTGCAGCATTTCGTTTAAGGCCTGGGTCAATCCGTCATTCAATTGGGACAACGCTTGCTTGTCCAGAGGGCTTTTCTGGGAACCCGCAACTTCGGGGTTCAGGCTTTTTTCGAGCTTCTCGTACAGCTCGGCAGTGCGCGGGCGCACGCCGTCCTCGAAGGTGCTCCATACGTCTTCCAATTTAGGGCCGAGCTCTTTCACCTTCGCTTCGTTCCCGGCTTCGATTTCTTTTTTCAAATCGGCGGCGATGCCGAGCATTTGGGTGGCTCCGGCTTTGATCTGGTCGACGGGAATTAATTTTTGCGACAGCTCGTACAGTGTTTGGATCAGTTGGTCGTTTGCTTTGGACAACACTTCTTTATTCAGGGGAGATGCTTTGGTCGCTGCGATGGCCGGGTCGAGATTTTTTTCGATTTTCTCGTACAGATCCGGGTATTTCGGCTTGACCCCGTCCTCGAAGGCGCCCCAAGCGTCTTCCAATTTAGGTCCCAGCTCCTTGACTTTGGCTTCGTCGCCGGCCGTTGCTGCTTTTCTCAGCTGCTTCGCCGTTTTCAGCAGTTTCGCGGTTCCTTCTTTGATCGCCGCGTCGGATACGGCTTTGTTCTCGGTTTTGGACGGTGCGGGGGAAGTTTGTCCGTCGGTCGCTTGGGCCGATGGAGCCGGCGCAGAGCCGCAGGCGGACAGCAGCGAGGCGGAGAGGAGCAGGGTGGCGGTGATCAGGGATACATGCTTGTTCATTCGAAATACCTCCAATGTAAATGTCTAAGATGTCAGTTTGGCCGAGCGTTTGCTGATGCGGGTTCCAATAAGGAAGGCAAGAGCGACGAAAGCGATCGTGAACTGAGGGATGGTGCTTTCCCATGAAGGGAACATCCCGAGAAAATCAAGGCTGGGCAGCAGAGAGCTGTTCGATGTCCCCAGCGTTCCGGCCAATTGCAGGCTGTGAATGCCCAGACCGGTAAATTTGATGCACAGGTAGAAGACGATCAGACTCGAAACCAGGAAAAACGGACGGATCGGCAGCTTCATACCCACGTACAGCATAAGGAAGGCGAGGACGGCCAGGATGCCGATGCCCAGCACAATACCAAGCAGAAGCTGCTGAAGGCTGATCTGATTCACCATTCCAATCAAGAACAGCACCGTCTCGGTGCCTTCCCGGAAAATAGCGAGGAAGGACAGCGCGGCAAGGGAAAACACATTGCCTGTGCTCAGCGCCGTTTCGGTTTTCGCGCGGATATAGTCGTTCCACTGCTTGACGTTGGATTTGCTGTGCAGCCAGTAGCTCATATACAGCAGCATGACGGCAGCGAAAACTCCCGTCCAGCCCGCGATGAGAAAGTTATTCGTGCCGAAAGCCCCCGAAGAAAACACAAACTTCACAATGACGGCCAGGATGCCGCTCAGGGCAAGCCCGGCCAGGACGCCCGACCAGATCCACCGGCTTCCTTTGGCCGACTTGGATTTTTTCACAAACGCGAGCAGCGCGCCCACGACGAGCAGCGCCTCCAGCCCTTCCCGAATCGGAATCATGGCCGCATCCCACACGGTGTAGGTCGTCTTGTCCGCAAGCGGGGCAAGATACGCGATCATGTCGTCGATCCGTTTAGCCGCGGCATCGTACTGCTGCTTGGTGATCATGGCCTGGATCACGACCATATCCCGTTCGGAATCGCTGTAAACGGAAGCGGATTGCGCGACGACATGGCCTTCGACGCTGAGCCAGCTCTCGCGCACGTTGCCGATCCCTTGCAAAGCCGCCATTTGATCATGCTTGGCAACGCTTTCCTTTGTTTGCTTCAGCAGGGTGATAAAACCGGGAAGCGTGATGTTGGTTTCCTTGCCGTCCGTTCCTTCGGCGTATTGGCCGTGGACATAACGTTCCAGTACTTGCCGAAGCTGCTGGAGCGCGGAAACGACATCTTCCGGCTGATTCACCAGAAGCGCGTAATCGACTTGTCCCATCTGGGATTCAATGTCTTTGTAGGCCGCTTTGGAATCAGTCTTGACCGTATCCTCCACGTCCATCCATTGATCATGGAATTGATCGTACAAGGCTTTGGCCTTGGCCGGATCTTGCTTTGCAGCATCCAGCGCTTGCGAGATGACCGCGACGGCCTTGGTCATATGCTCGACGCCTTCGCTGGAAGCCTTCGCCGACAGAGGATGAACCAACAGGCTGAGCGCCAAAACGAGGCCAAATAAAGTGAAAAACGGTTTGTGCATGGGACCCCTCACTCTCAAAAATTGGAACCTAATTAAGACTGATAATCATTATCAACAACATTAACGTGTCTTATTTTACTGGAACGCAAATTGACTGGTCAATAAAAATTTTAACGCTAAATGATAGTAAATGTTACCAGTCCGAATCTGTTGCAGTCGTCCGCATAGCGGGCAAACCGCAGTCCTCGTCTGGTGAGTTCTTTGTCCAAGTCATCCAGCAGAATGTTAGCCGGAAGCGGACTTAAGGGGCCGCCTTGCGGTGCGCCTTCTTTTGTTCGCCCCACCGCACCGTCTGCCATTACTCCGGCGTTAAGGTAAGCGCGAATCAGTTTCAGGACATGCTTGTCTGCCACTTTCCGTGTTATCCTCGCCATGTCGTGGTTCACTCGGGTAAAGAACTTCTCAAGATCCATATCCACGACCCATCTCGGGCGAAGCGCTTGCTGGAGGAAGCGGTCTATCATGGTGATTGAGCGAAGTTTCGTGGATACCAAAGGGCTCCATGGACTTCGCTATTGCCGGTTCCGCGGCAAGAAAAAAGTTTTGGAGCAAGCGATCATGACTGCCATTTGCCAGAACGTCAAGAAGATCGCCAACCACCTGGCTAAGCTAGCCGGATAGGGCAATCTTCTTATTTTCATAGGTTCGATTATGCCTGCAGAGCCTGTCGTTTTTTAGATCATACGCAGCAAAAAGATGGCAGATACCATGTCTTCGCCTACTCGATTTAGTCCGGCAATCAGCTTCTACTGCGCAGGCGGTCCAACAGTACCGCAACGACGATTACTGCGCCCTTTACTACAAGCTGCCAATAATAATCAACGTTAAGCAAAGTGAGACCGTTCGTAAGCACTCCCATGGTTAGAACGCCGATAATCGTTCCCTGAATGCGTCCGAATCCTCCTACAAAGCTCGTTCCGCCAAGAATGACGGCAGCGATGGCATCAAGTTCCATGCCGACACCGACCATCGGTTGCCCGGAAAACAAACGCCCCGCCATCACGACGCCAGCCGCGCCTGCCAGAAAACCGCTGATCGAGTAAACATGAATCAGCGTTTTCTCCACCTTGATCCCGGTTAGCCTCGCAGCCTCTTGGTTGCCTCCGATCGCATAAATGTGGCGCCCGAACATCGTATATTTCAAAATAAAATACATAACGACATAAACAAGAGCCATAATATAAATCGGCGTTGGAATCTTCAGAAAGTAACCGGCGCCCAAATATTTAAACGTGACGTCCTGAAGAACGATCGGGTATCCGCCGCTTATGACGTAGGCTAGCCCGCGAACGTATGTCATGCTGCCTAAAGTGACGATAAAGGGAGGCAATTTGACTGCCGCCGTAAAATAACCGTTGATCGCGCCGACCACGTAGCCTGCCGCAGCCCCGGCCAACATGGAAATGACAGGGTTTACGCCCGCGTTGGTCAGCATGACCGACAGGACGCCGGAGAGCGCTAAGGTTGAACCAACCGACAAATCGATGCCTCCCGTCAAAATAACAACGGTCATGCCTGCCGCCAGAATGGCGGTAATCGACACTTGTTTGAGAACATTGATTATATTGGTCACTTCCATAAAGTTAGGCGTAATAAACGCCATCAGCACACACATAAGAACAAGAATAATCAGCATGCCAAGCTGATTCCAGTAATACATGATTTTGTTGCGCATCACCGGTTCGTTTCCGGTTGACACGGCGATATTGGTCTTCATCTAGCCTGTCCCTCCTGTTGCGTAATGCATAATTTTCTCCTGCGTCGCTTCACGGGAAGACAATTCCGCTTGTATCTTGCCTTCGTGCATAACGATAATCCGATCGCTGACGGCCAACACTTCCGGCAGCTCGGAAGAAATCATAAGTACGGCAAGACCTTGCTCGGCCAGTTTGCTGATGATCTTGTGTATTTCCGTTTTGGCACCGATATCGACCCCCCTGGTCGGCTCATCGAGCAGAAGCACTTTCGGGGCGATCGACAGCCATCTGGCTATGATAACCTTCTGCTGATTTCCGCCGCTTAGTCCCATGACGTTCAGTTCTTTTGACGCTGTCTTAATGCTCAATTCCCGAATGTACTTGTCCGCATCGTAATCGATTTTACCCGTCTGCAAAATGCTTGCTTTCCGATAGGCGCGCAATTGAGCCATCAAAATGTTTTCTTTTACCGACAGGTTCGGAAACAAGCCTTGCTCTTTGCGGCTTTCCGGGACATGACCGATACCGCACTTGATCGCATCGACGGGGGATTTTATACTCACCCGCTCTCCCGCGATCAGAATTTCTCCTTCCGTTACTTCAGACATGCCGAATATGGCCCGGACCAGTTCCGTTCTTCCGGCGCCGACAAGACCGGACAGTCCCACGATTTCGCCGGGGTACAGCTGCAGCGACACTTGTTTGATCGTTTTTTTATCGGATAGACCACGGACTTCCAACATAGGCTGACGGCGGTTTGAGGCATCGTTTGCTGTCTTTGTACTCCTTTGGAAAAGGTCTTTAATTTCCCGGCCCACCATAAGCTTGACCAAATGGTCCGGGTTCGTTGCCGTTATCGGACCGCTTTCAATCCGGCGCCCGTCCCGCATCACCGTAAACCGGTCCGAAATACGGAAAATTTCATCCATGCGATGAGAGATATAGACGATGGATACGCCCTTGCGCTTCAAATCTTCAATAATGACAAACAGCTTTTCGATTTCCTTATCCGTTAAAGAGGCGGTCGGTTCGTCCATGATTAAAATTTCCGATTTGATGGACAGCGCGCGAGCAATCTCCACCATCTGCTGCTGTGCGACGCTTATTTTGGAAACGCTCTCTCTTGGATTCAGCTCCGAGCCGATCGAACGTAGAACCGTCTCTGCTTTCTGGTAGATTTCGCTCCACTTTGTGAATCCCCAAGCATTTCTTGGATACTTCGTTCCCATCAGGATGTTCTCGCCGATAGAAAGATTCGGTGAAAGGCTGATTTCCTGATGGATGACGCTAATACCTTGATTTCTCGCTTCCATCGGATTGTTCCAGCGGACTTCCTTTCCCCTGTAGAAGGTCGTGCCAGAATCCGGCTTGTAGATGCCCGCCATGATTTTCATCAAGGTCGATTTGCCCGCTCCGTTCTCACCCATTAGCGCGTGAACCTCGCCTTTGAACAATTCCAGAGATACACCGTGAAGCACCTTAACTCCGTGGAAAGACTTGTGAACCGCGTCCAGTCTCATTACGGGCGGCAAAGCCGCCCCGGAACTATTCACTGTTTCCGCAAAGATCATCTCCATATTCCTTCCCCCATGGTGCACGATTTTACCAGCCTTGGAACGTTCCTACATTATCTTGGGTAATCAGCTGGGTAGGGATGAGAACCTGCGGATCCACCTTCTCGCCTTGAATCACCTTTAATGCGAGCTCAATGCCTTCGATCGCGATTTGATTCGGGAATTGGGCGGACGTTGCCGCGTAGCTCTTCTTTTCTTTTAATGCGTCCACCGCTATCGGGGCGCCGTCGACGCCGACGATAAAGAACTCGTCGGTACGGCCTGCCTGTTCCTGCGCAATTTTGACGCCGAGGCCTTCTTCATCATTGATACAAAAAACGGCGTCGATCTTTTTGTTGGCCTGCATAATGTTTTCCATCAGACTGAGCGATCTCTCTCGATTGCCTTCACCGTTTTGCTTGGAAATGACCTTGATGTCCGGATAGTTTTTAAGCGTGTCCTCAAATCCTTTGATCCGGTCGGTCACAGCCGATACGGGCGGCCCGTCGATAATAACAAGGTTACCTTTCCCGTTCAAACGTTTCGCCAAATACTCGGCGGCCAGCTTGCCGGCCTGAACGTTGTCCGACATCACGACGGTATCGATGCCTCCTTCGGCGCTGCCGTCGAGTGCGACAACCGGAATGCCTGCGGCTTTCGCCTGCTGAATGGCTGCGGCAATCCCTTTGGAATCGAACGGGCTAAGCAATATAAGGTCGACTTTCTGCGTAATGAAATCCTCGAACTGCTGCGTTTGTTTCGCCAGATCATGATCCGCGCTTACGACTGTAATATCTGCGTTGTATTTATTGGCCGCTTCCTGTGCCCCTTTGGACATTGCGACAAAGAACGGATTGCCAAGCGTCGGCACGGTCATCCCGATTTTCAGTTTTTTTCCGCTGGCCGCGCCGTTCTTCACCGAAGATTCAGCCTTTTCTCCCGTGCTGACGCTTTTATTTTCATCGATCGAACATGCAGATAATAGAAGGACGTACGCCAACAGAACAAAACTTAAAAATTTAAATGATTTCATACATGAACCTCCGATATCGTGTATATGCGCGGCGTAAACTTGCTTCTTTGGCGTAATTTTTGCAAAATATAAATAGGCATGCTCAAAGAAGGGCAGCGAATTGCCGCCTTAGAAAATGACTGTTTCCGAGCGTGCTCAAATACGGGTGTAAATAATGGGTTGTTACCATTGGCCGTGGAGATAACCATTGTTTACACTCGTTCCCGTTTCAGCTAAAAAAATTCGCACCGCCTCCTTATTCACGAACTCGTTGCTTTAGTTGCTGCTTCAACCCCCAAGGATCTCTGCCAATCAACGTATCCCCGACCGACATCACCTCCTTCAATAAGCGCAGGTCTCGTTCAGCGTTAATGGCCCAGCCTTTCCCGTTCCGAAACGGTATGGATAACGACCCCCTGATTCATGAAGTCCGCCAACGTTTGCGCTGAAGCGCGATCGTCTGTGATAAAAGCGTCAATATCGCTGACATCCGCGAATTTGACGAGGTACTGTTCGCCGATCTTGGAAGCGTCCGCAAGCAAAATCGTTTTTTTGGCGGAAGCGATCATCTTGCGCTTGATGCTGGCTTCTTCTACGTTCGGCGTGCTCAAACCTTCCTGCGGATGAATAGCGTTTGTCGCGACAAACGCCTTATCCACGCAAAGCATCCCAAGCATCATCTCTGCGAACGGTCCGACAATGGACAGAACCCCTTGGCGGAGCGTGCCGCCAAGAAAAATCAGTTCCACGCCGCCATGATGCTGAAGCTCCTGGGCAACCGGTATCGCGTTAGTAACAACTGTGAGCTTAGTAAAGCGCTTTAATTCTTTGGCAAGGTAGTGGACCGTCGTCCCCGAATCGAGCAAGACCACATCCCCTTCTTGGATGAATTGCGCGGCTTTCTCTGCAATCATCTTCTTGGCGCCGCTGTTACTAATTTCTTTCTCAAGAAAGGTCGGCTCGAAGTTGACGTTTTGAAGCGCGACGGCCCCCCCGTGCGTCCGCTTGAGCAAATTTTTCTGTTCCAGCTCCCGCAGGTCTCGGCGTATCGTCGATTCGGAAGCCTGCAAAATTCGGTTCAACCCTTGAATATCCACACGGTTGTATTCTTTCAAGAGTTCCAAAATCTTTTGCTTTCGCTCGGCTTCGAACATTCGTTATTGTCTCCTTTGTCGCTGTATTCCGATTGGTCGTTTGTTATCGCTTTCATGATTGTATATTGTCGTTTGTAATCGATTATGACCGGATTATACCATTGCTGCTTTTTTAGTGTCAACGTAGTTTTACCAATAAAGGAAGGAACTTGGATTTATTACTTCCTGTCACTCGCCTGAGGGTGTGCTTCCAATCCCATCTCCAGGCGTTACAAGAAGGGCTTTGGTCATATGCTCGACGCCTTCGATGGAAGCATTCGCCGACAGAGGATGAAATAACAGGCTGAACGCCAAAACAAGGCCAAGTAAATCGAAAAACGGTATGGTTCAACTTGGGCAGCCACCGGTTTTTTGCACAATTTTATCCCCTAAAAAATGGAATGTATCCCTTACTGCCCTGCCGCAGCCGTGGTTAAATGAGAGTACGAACCCAGTTCGAAAGGGGGTGAGCCTGCCGCAGCCGTCGTCGTTTGGTGGAGGGTATTCCGGTATTTTTTATCTATATTTCAGGAGGGATTAATGAATGAGCTTTGCGCAAATCGCGCTTCGGCGCACGTTTAGGAAAGCGTTTTCGTTGACCATAATCGCTGTGCTGCTGCTTAGTCTGATTCCGGCGATGGCACTCGGTGCGGCCGAATGGCAGCCGAACACCGCCTACAAAGCCGGCGACGTGGTTACCTACGCGGGGCAGACGTACACTTGCTTGCAACCGCATACATCGCTGACCGGCTGGGAGCCGCCGAACGTCCCGGCCTTGTGGAAGGCGGGCGGCAGCGGCGGGACCGATACGCAGCCGCCGACCGCTCCGTCCGGCTTGAAGGCGACCGGCAAAACGTCCAACAGCGTAACCCTCGCCTGGAACGCTTCGACGGATAACGTAGGCGTCACCGGCTACGACGTGTACAACGGGGCTGCGGTTGCGGCGAGCGTGACGGGAACGACCGCTACGATCGGCGGGTTGTCCGTGAACACGGCGTACACGTTTACGGTGAAAGCGAAGGACGCCGCCGGCAACGTATCCGCCGCAAGCCAAGCCGTCACGGTGACGACGGACCCGGCGTCCGGCGATACGCAGCCGCCGACGGCGCCGACGAATCTGGCCGTCACCGGCAAAACGTCGTCCAGCATCTCGCTGTCCTGGACGGCTTCCACGGATAACGTGGGCGTCACCGGCTATACGGTGGATTACGGCTCCGGCTCTCTGAGCGTCGCGGCTACAGCGGCGACGGTGACCGGGCTTGCCGCCGACACGACGTATACGTTCACGGTGAAAGCGAAGGACGCAGCCGGCAACGTCTCGGCCGGCGCCAGCGTACAAGGGAAGACCGAACCGGCGCCGTCCGGAGGCGGGGGCAAGATCGTCGTTGGCTACTGGCACAACTTCGATAACGGGTCCTCGGTGCTCAAGCTGCGGGACGTCTCGAAGAAATACGATGTGATCAACGTCGCTTTTGCCGAGCCGGTTTCTCCGGGCAGCGGTACGATCGCCTTTACGCCATTCAATGCGACAGTGGACGAATTCAAAGCCGATGTTGCGTATTTGAAGAGTCAGGGTAAAAAGGTGCTGATCTCCCTCGGCGGTGCCAACGGCACGGTTACATTGTCCGATGCGACGAAGAAGCAGCAATTTATCAGCACGATGACCTCGATTATCCAAACGTACGGCTTTGACGGTATCGATATTGACCTGGAAGGCAGCTCGGTTGCGCTGAACGGCGGCGATACGGACTTCAAAAACCCGACCACGCCGAGCATCGTGAACCTGATTGACGCAGTCCGTACGCTCAGCGGCACGTTCGGCAGCGGCTTCGTGCTGACGATGGCGCCGGAGACGGCGTATGTGCAAGGCGGGATGGGCGCTTACGGCGGCCCTTGGGGCGCGTATCTTCCGATCATCCACGCGCTGCGCGACAAGCTGAACTATATTCACGTTCAGCATTACAACAGCGGCTCGATGATGGGGCTTGACGGCCGCTCTTACGCTCAAGGCACGGCGGATTTCCACGTCGCCATGGCCGAGATGCTGCTGAAGGGCTTCCCTGTCAATAACAACGCGAACAACGTATTCCCGGCGCTGCGTCCGGAGCAGGTCGCCATCGGCGTACCTGCGGTGCCAAGCGCGGCAGGAGGCGGATATACGTCAGCGGGCGAGGTGCAGAAGGCGATCACGTATCTCGTCAAAGGCACGTCGTTCGGCGGCAGCTACAAGTTGCAAAACCCGGCCGGCTATCCCGGCTTCAAAGGACTCATGACTTGGTCCATCAACTGGGATGCGGCGAGCGGCTACGGTTTTGTCAACAGCCATCGTCCGTTCTTGGACGGCTTGAAATAACGCAATTTAAAAAAAGCCTCCGGCTCCTATGGACTCAGCATCCATAGGCTCGCCGGAGGCTTTATTCACGCGACCGATCAATGACCGACGGCGTAAGTGTCCGGAGAAGCGCCGTCCAGAAACGGGCTGCGCTCGCCGATGTGGTACACGTACAGCTCGTGCATCGCCCGCGTGCAGGCCGTGTAGAACAGCTTGCGCTCGGCTTCCCGGCCGTATTGCTCCATCGAGGCGTTGTAGATGACGACCGCGTCGAACTCGACGCCCTTGGCCAAGTACGACGGGATCACCAGCACGCCGGGCTCGAAGGAAGCCGTCTCCGTCCCGACGAGACGAAGCGAGACCCCTGCGGCTTGCAGGGCGTCGCATGCTTCCCGGCTCTCCGCCGCCGTCTTGCAGATGACGCCGATCGTCTTGTGGCCGTCCGCCAGCAGGGCCTGGATGCGCCCGGCGACCTTGGCGCTCAGGTCGGCCCGGTCCGCCGCTTCCGTGACGACCGGCAGGCTGCCGCCGCGGTTGAACGGCTCGATGGCCGTGCCGTCCGCCAGCAGGCCGCGGGTGAACTCGACGATCTCCCGCGTCGAGCGGTAGCTTCGCGTCAGCACGTTCGTCTCCGTATGCTCCGGCCCGTACAGCGAGGTCAGCGGCGCGAAGCCGTTCGTATTGGCGGAGGCGTGCGCGTAGATGGCTTGGTTCCAATCGCCGAGCACGGTCATTTTGCTGCGCGGGAACAGCCGCCGGATGAACGCGAACTGGAACGGCGTGTAGTCCTGTCCTTCGTCGATGAAGACGTGGCGGACCGTGTTGTTCGTCTGGAAGCCCTCGATCCGCTCCTTCAAGTACAAATACGGCGCCCCGTCCTCGCTGGCCAGCTCGCCGCGCTCCAGCTTCTCCGCCGTTTGCTTGCAGATGTCCTCCCAATGCGGCGGCAGACCGGCTTCGGACGCAAGGTCCGCGAAGCGTCCCGGCTCGGCGAACAGCTGCCGGTACACGGCAGGAATGTCGATGAATTCGAGCCGCTTGGCGCTCACGCGGAGCGGCTTGAAATGCTCCTGAACGACCATCGTGGCCAACAGCTCCTGCTCGCGTTGGAAGTCGTTGAACGTGTCTTCGGCATACTGTTTTTTGCGCTGCAGTTGATGGTAGACCTGCAGATACGCTTCCTTGTCGAGCAGCTCGATCTCGTCCTCCACCCACGGCTTGGATCGCTCCCGCCGCCCCAGCCGCTTCAGCTCCTTCAGCAGCCATTCGGAGGTCAGGATCATCCGGTTCGGAATCGGCAGCGTCGGATCAAGGCTGTAGAAATAGTCTGCGATCTGTCCACCCGCGATGATAGGCTCCTCGCGGAAGCTCACGTCCTTGAACAGTAGCCCTTCTCTTCCGATCCGCTCCGCATACCGCTCCAACATATGCATGAAGGAAGTGCCCGCCTTGAACAAAATTCCTTCGATTCGCGCGTCATAGCCGGGGTCTCCGGCCGCTGTCAGCGTGTATTCGGCTTGCTCGAACGGGTCTTCCACGCGGAACGTGCCGCCGAGCCGATGTTCCAGATATTCCTGGAACGTTGTCTGCTGCATGTTTTCCTCTCCGAGCTCGGGCAGCACGGTAGAGACGTAGCTATTGAACATTGGATTGGGCGAGAAGAGCACGATCTGCTCCGCGCTCAGTGTCTCCCGGTACCGGTACAGGAGGTACGCGACCCGCTGCAGGGCGGCCGACGTTTTGCCGCTGCCCGCCGCGCCTTGCACGATCAGCAGCCGGCTGCGCTCGTTGCGGATGATCCGGTTCTGCTCCTTTTGAATCGTGGCGACAATGCTCTTCATTTGGGCGTCCGAATGCTTGCCGAGCACTTCCTGCAGCAGCTCGTCGCCGATCGTGACGCCGGTGTCGAACAAGCTGCGGATGACCGCGTCGCGAATAATATATTGGCGCTTCAGCTCCATCTCGCCGGAGATGACGCCGCCGGGCGTTTCATACTGCGCCGGTCCCGGCGGGTAATCGTAGTAAAGGCTCGATATGGGGGCGCGCCAGTCGTAGATCAGGAACTGCTCGCCGCTCTCGTCCAGGAACGATCCGATGCCCAGGTATACGGCTTCGGCACGCCGCTCCCCTTCTTCCAGAAAATCGATACGCCCGAAATACGGGGTCGTCTGCAATCGTTTCAGCTTCGTCAGTTGCTTCTGGGCTTGCCGGTGGCTGTGCTCGCGGCCGGTGAGCACCTCCGCTTGCTGCTTGAGGCTTGCGTACGTTTCTATGACTTCGTCGGGAGCGTCCAGGTTGACGGTCACATCGTCCCAAAAATGCTTGCGGATATCGACGATATCCGACCTCAGCTCGCCGACCTCCCGCTGGAGGGTGTCGATGCGCTTGCCGATGTCCCGGGTTACCCGTTCGACCCGCTCCTGCTCTTCCTGCCACACTTGCTGCATGTTAACCACGTTACCGCCCCTTTTTTCAAAAGATTTGACAATCGCCGAGTGCATGTGTTATTATGATAGTGGGTAAATTTAAAGAGTGGAACCACAATATAGGTGGCGACCAATCTCCATTTTAGCATGGTTCTGCATGCAATTCAATAGAAGTACATCATCGCACGCTAACAAACGGAGACGCACATGACGCCTCCGTTTTTTTTGTTGCAGTCCCCCGCGCACCGCCAAGACCGAGAACATGCCCGAAAAAGGCAAGCGGCGAGGTGCCGTACCTTCCGCTTTCGCTAAGCCACTTCAACGCGCCATCAGAATAAAGCGGACATGAAAGTTAGCTTCCCTATTCACTATCGCCGCTCTTGTGGCGAAGTATACTATATACATATCGTTTTACAAGGGAATCGCACGTTCCTTATGTCACGTTGGAAGAGGGTGGGGGTATGTCGCTAAGTAACTACATTATGGAGTCCAAGTCGTTTTGTGATCATGCGGGGATGAATCCGAAAGAGATTCCGTTTCCCAAAGTCGTGATGACGCCGAAAGAGCTGGAGGACAAGCGTCAGGACTATGAGGAAATCTTGTCCGTCGTCCAGTTTTTTGGAAACAAAATTTTGGATTCGATGAAGGGCACGCCGATCTTGTTGTCGGTTGCCGACGCACGGGGATTCATCCTGCATATGATGGGGGATGAAACCATCAAGAACATGATCAATCAGCTCGGCATCCGCACCGGCATTCAATTCTCCGAGGAAGTCATGGGCACCAATGTGGTGACCCTTTCTTTGAAGCATAGCGGCTACGCCATCCAGTTGATCGGCCCCGATCATTACCACGAATACCTGCATCAAACCGCCTGCTACGCCGTAGCTTTTCATTATACCGATGCCAACAATCTGCTCGGAAGCCTCATCATTATGACGGCGCTCGAATACCAGAATCCGCTGATGGTGACCATGCTGTCCACCACCGTAGACTCGATCGAGAGGGAGCTGATGCTTCGCAAGCAGAACCGCAAGCTGGACATTATGAATCAGATTCTGATGGACAATACGCGCAATGGCATCATTATCACCGATAAAGAGGGGGAAATTACGGATTTTAATCATTTTGCTCAAGATCTTACGGGTCTGTCCAAAGAGCAAACGCTGGGGAGGTCGGTGCTGTGTCTTGAACCCATGGGGCAATACATCTATGATGTAATCCGCCACGGGAAAAAGTATGAAGATATTCAAATCAGCTTCGAGCGCAAGGGAAGCGGGACGCGCACGGTGTGCCTGTTCGATGCGTTCCCGATCTATGACGAGTACAAACGGCTCATCGGCGCCTTCGGCCAGTTCCGTAACATTACGGACCGGTACGAGGCGGAGGAGAAATACAATTATTTGGCCAACCACGACGATCTGACCAAGCTGCCCAACCGCAGGTATTACAAGCAAGTGCTTGTCCCTCTGCTGGAGCGGGCGAAGCGGGGGCTGCATCCGTCGGGCATCGCCATTATGTACCTGGATCTTGACCGTTTCAAGCTGGTCAATGATACGTTGGGGCACTCCAACGGAGATCTGTTGCTCAAGCAAATTGCCGAGCGACTGACGTGCAGTCTTGAAGCGACGGATCTGGTGGCGCGCATGGGCGGCGATGAATTTATGTTCCTGTTTCCGATCGTGACGGACGAGCAGCAGGTTGTCCATCGGGCCGAGCGCATTCTGAGCCTGTTCCAGCATCCGTTCAACATGAACGGGTACGAGTTTCATATTACGGCCAGCATCGGCATCGCGTTCTACCCGGACGACGGTCTCGACATCGAGATGCTGATGATTCATGCGGATACGGCGATGTACCGGGCGAAGCAGCGCGGCAAAAATCAATATGTCATCTATTCCGACGACATGCAGACGAAGTCCCACGAGAAGATCAAGATGGAAACGTCGCTGCGCCGCGCGATCGACAATAACGAATTCGTGCTGTATTACCAGCCGCAAATCGATATCAAAACCGGAGATATCAAGGGCGCCGAGGCGCTGATCCGCTGGATGCATCCCGAGCGCGGGCTTGTGTCTCCTTATGAATTCATTCCGTTAGCCGAAGAAACCGGACTTATTATCCAGATGGATCAATGGGTGCTGCGCACCGCTTGCATGCAGAACAAGAGCTGGCAGGAAAAAGGACTGCCGCCGATGCGCGTCGCCGTGAACTTGTCCTCCCAGCAATTTTCCAAAGAATATTTGGCCGAGACGGTCAAAGGTATTTTGGAGGAGACCGGGCTTGAGCCGAAGTTCCTTGAGCTGGAAATTACCGAAACGATGACGATGGATGTGGAGCATACGATTCCGACGCTGCGGCAGTTGCATGGTCTCGGGGTCCAGATTAGCATCGACGATTTCGGAACGGGGTACAGCTCGCTCAATTATTTGAAAAAGTTTTCGATCGACCGCCTGAAGATCGACCAATCGTTCGTGCGGGATATTATGACGAATTCCCACGATTCGGACATCGTCGGCACCATCATCGCGATGGCGCACAATCTGGGGCTGGAGGTTATTGCGGAAGGCGTCGAAGAGAAAGACCAGCTCCGTTTCCTGCAGTACCAAAAATGCAACGAAGTGCAAGGGTACTACTTCAGCGAGCCGATCCCGGCAGAGAAGTTCGAGCTGCATTTTCAGGAACTGCAGGAAAAGGTCAAAAGAAAATATTGATGCTTTCAAAAAAGGGGATCACCATGAAAACTGTGGCTCAATTATTAGTGGAGCATTTGATTCGATGGGGCGTTACCCATGTATTCGGCATCCCAGGTAAGCCGGTGACGCCTCTGGTCATGGAGATGGACCGGCAGGGCATCGACTTCGTGCTGAGCAAGCATGAAGGCGGTGCAGGGTTCGCAGCGGCAGGCTACGCCTTCGAAGGTGGGCGGCTTGGCGCGGCGCTGGGCACGGCGGGTCCGGGCGGCGTCAACATGCTGACCGCCGCAGGACAAGCGAAGGCGACAGGTGTTCCCGTCCTGTTCTTGACCGGGCAGCCGCCGATCAAAGAGATCGGCAAGGTGCTCGGTCAGGACAGCACGCTGTTCGGCACCGACCTCGTCAAGATGTTCGAGCCGGTGACGAAATTCAGCGCGCGCATCGAGCGCGGTGAGCTGCTGGAGACGTACCTGCGCCATGCGATCGAACAAGCCTGCACCGGGGTGAAAGGCCCCGTCCATCTCTCCATCCCCTTGGACGTTCTGACAGAGGAAGTCCGACCTTTTCTAATTCCGCTGCCGACGCATTATCCGGCCGTTCTTTCCGCTAACCTTGATCAAGTGATCGAATGCCTTGATGCAGCAAGGCGTCCGGTGCTGTTCGTGGGCGGCGGCGTACACGCTTGCCGGGCTTACGAGGAGCTCCGGCAGCTGGCCGAACGATGGAGCATTCCCGTGATGACGATGCCGGGCGGCAAGGGCGCGTTCGTATCCGGGCATCCGCTGTCGCTCGGACCGTTCGGTCTTGGCGGCAACGAGACGTCCAAAGCCTATATGAGTAAAGGCGTCGACGTAATGATTGTCGTGGGCAGTCAGCTCAGCGACTTGGAGCTGCCCGGACTGACGCCGGACATGTACCCGCAGCGGATGATCCATTTTGACTACGAGCCGACGTTTATCGGCAAAGCGGTACCCGTACCGGTGCTCCCGGTGCTTGGGGACTTGAAGCGCAATCTTCAGGAGCTGCTACGCTTGACGGATGGCCGTCGGGTAGAGCTTACAAGCGCGTATGCCGAGGCTGCAGCCGCGTCGGAACCGGCCGCCGAAGCGGAGGAGCCGGCGGAGCGCCGCTGGCTGACCGGCCGGCAGACGATGCGCGTCTTACGGTCGGCGCTGCCGAAGGAGGCCGTGGTGTACGGCGATGCGGGCAGCCATTCCTTTTATGCGGTGAAGCACTTGGATATCGAAGTGCCGGGGACGTTCTACTTCGAAGAAGTTTACGCGACGATGGGCCGTGCTATCGGGTACGCCGTCGGCGCCCAGCTCGCGGAGCCGGACAAAACGATCGTGTGCCTGACCGGGGACGGATGCCTGTTCATGAACGGCACGGAAATATCGACGGCGGTGAATGCCGGCGCTCCGGTCATTTTCGTTGTGATGAACAACGGCAGTCTGGATATGGTGGAGAAAGGGATGGCCCGGCATCTGGGCCGCGCAATCGGGACGAATTACACGGTGCCGGTGCACGCCGCCAAATTCGGGGAAGCGATGGGAGCGGAAGCGTTCCGCTGCTCGACCGAAGCCGAGCTGTATGCTGCGGTGACGCAGGCGCTGGCGATGAGGCGTACGACCGTGATCGAAGTGATGGCCGACCCGCTGGAAATTCCGCCGACGATGGCGCGCGGGTAACCGGAGAGGGTCATGAATACATAAGCAGAGGTGAGTACGATGGGAAGCGAAGACCGGTTGACGAATGCCGAGCGGTATGAACGGGGCATGAAGACGTTAGTGGAGATGGTCGGAGAGGAAGGGGCGCAGACGATCGGGAATATCGGCGCTTTTTTCCCGGATATGGCGCATCAGATCGTATCCTTCGGATTCGGCGATTTGTATTCGCGCAAGACGCTGGACCTGAAGCAGCGGGAGATCATTACGATCACCTCGCTCATCACGCAGGGGGCGACGGAGCAGCTGCCGTTCCATGTACACGCGGCGCTGAATGTCGGCTTGACGCCGGAGGAAATTTTGGAGATCGTCCTGCACTGCGCAGGCTACGCCGGGTTCCCGAAAGCATGCGGGGCCTTGAATGTGGTCAGTGAAGTGTTCAAAGCACGGAACATTACGCCGGTTACGGCGTAGAAACAGACGGCAACGGTCCAAGCGCGCTTAGAGAAAGCGCAGCTTGGGCCTTTTTTTAAGATTTCGTTCTCCTCTTCCAGACGGTAGCAGATTTTTGTAATCCTGGATCAGGGATTTGGGATTAAATAATCTCTTGATAGCGAAACTTAATTGATAATAATAAAGGAGAGAAAAAAATTGATGCATAATATTGAATTTGATCATTTCAGACCAATTTATATTTCCTTTATTATTATTCTAACTGTTTTACTGATATATATTTTTAAGAAGAATAGATTTGAATTTATTGATGGATTTGTAATCACAAGTATTTCATTAACTAGCTTAATCGTGTCTATTTATATGACTTCCCTAGTCGGTACTCTTACTGATGAGTTATCAATGGGTGGGGATTCCGTTTCCTTTTATCTGTTCATAATAACTGCATCGATATCTGTAATTAATTTTGTTGCTTATTTTTATAAAAAACGCTCATGATCTACGATGCCTCACTCGGACGAGGATCCGGAACAACGGCTTAATAAAAATCCTCAGCAAACCATTGATCGTCTGCTTATTCGGTTATAATCTTAAGTGCGTTTTATATAGCTGGTGATTTAGCGGGTCAGGGGACTGAAATTGGGTGGAGGATCAGATTTTCATATAATAGTGTCGCGGCTAATTGCCGATAGAATAGCCGAAACCGCAATAAGAAAAAGGATTAGGCCGCGAATTTTTCGCGCCTAATCCTTTGGTTTTTTAAGCCTGAATATAAAAGTTTAAATCCTGCCCGTTTTTGACGGGTTCCTGCGAGAACGCATAGCCGTGCTTGACGACTTCTTCCGGGATGTTGCGGAAAGCCGCTGGACAGTCGACAATCACATGAAGCAGCTGCCCCTTCTTCATGTCCCGTAATGTTTCCAGCGTATAAATAACAGGGTATGGACAAGATTCCCCTCGAAGATCCAACGTGAAATCAACTTCAACCGACATTGTTATAGTCCCCTTTCTTGAATCCAACGCCGAAGCGGTAGTTTTTTTGCCAGTATACGGCTACGGCATATCCGATTCCCAGCAAGATCAAGGTCAACAGCAGCGCGCCGGCTGGCCCCATGGTCGTGAGCAGATTGATTTTGGCGCCGCTTTGCACGAGAGCGTTGTAGACACCGAGATGATCCCAAGCGTAGGCGAGGGCCGTGGCCCCGATAATGTTGCCGATAAATACGGGCAAGAACACGATTTGTCCTTCCATCAGCCGGTACATCATGCCTGTCTCGCAGCCGCCAGCCAGTACGATGCCGATGCCGAACAGCACGCCGCCGACAAATGTGCTTGGTGCGGCGATCTTGGTAATCGGGTCCAAGCCGTAAATCAGGATGATTAGCAGTGTCGCCACGGAACTAAAAGCCATACCGACCGTGATTGCTTTCGTCATGGTGGCCCGCCCGCTGATCCATAGATCGCGGAACGCAGATGTAAAGCAAATTTGCCCTCTTTCAATCAAAATGCCGAATGCGGCCCCGAATAGAGCAGCTACGCCCAACATCGTGCGGCCGGAGATAAAAAAGTAAACGATAAGACATGCATATAACAATGCAACGACGGTCCCGGCAATGGGTTGAATTTTTCTGGCCTTGGCAGCGCTTTGGGCTATATTGCCCTTTTGCAGGACAGGCTTGCCTTTCCACCATCTTGTATTGACGATTTTAACGCCCGCGTAAGTGCCGATTGCGGTAGCGATCATAAATATCCAAGCATGAAATGAAAACTGAGGCACGCCAGTGAAAAGGGCAGCCAGGTTGCAGCCAAGCGCCAAACGAGCGCCAACACCCGCGATGAATCCGCCAATCAGCCCTTGCAGCAAGCGGCGCTTTTGCTTCGGAACTCTTACCTTAAAATTATTGCTGAGCAAAATCATAATCAAGGCGCCAATGAACATGCCCCACACGATCCAGCCGTCTGTTCTGCTGAAGGTCGTTCCGTCCATGCGAATCAAGCCGTAATAGGCCCAATTGGAAACATCCACGCCGAAAAGCTGTAAAACGTGCCCTCCCAAACGAGTGAATTCGCCGGTTACGGCCCATACGGTTCCGGTAATTCCGAAGTAGAGTGCGCTCAGAATACCTGCGATTCCCATCGCGGCATAGGGGCTCCAGTAATTGTTGAGCAATTTGCCTAACATGTGTTTCATTTTTCATATCCCTTCAATCTGTCAAAATGCAATCCTGATCGGTTTAATGCAGCAACACACTTCTTATATATACGTGGAGTGAAAATGCTATCCTCCATTTTACTATAATCGGCGTCAGTTGTGGGTGATACGATTCATATAGAAAGAAACCGTGTGCGCTATAAGCTGCTAATTGATGTGTAGGATACGGGAAAATCAGATGTTGGAGGAGGGGGGGCTTTTTTTTGCATACCTAAAACACCGCCATGATAGGGTGTGCGGAGAAATAGATGGCTCTACAGCCGTATAGAAGGCTGCGCAGGTATGTTATTTATCGACCGCGTCTTCTTTCTCGTTTACCGAGACAATAAGTTGGTCTACGGTAATATCCAAGGCTTCGCAAATTTGCTCTAACGTGCGAATGTAGACTCTGTCTACGGAATCAGAACAAAGATGGTTGATGGTTGCGGGGCGCATATTCATTCTCAGTGAGAGCTGCCGCTGGCTAATTCCTCTTTCCTCCAACAGTTCCTTCAATCGGATTTTGATTTTCATATGGTATTCCTCCATTAAAGAGAAGTTACGTTTAACAGTTTAACTTACAATTACTATAGCATAAGAATAAAAAGATATCATTGAAACTTACGCTTAAAGGTAATATAATATTTACATACTCTTAACAGTAAGACTCATAAAGGTAACAAAAAACATTGGCGGGAGGGACAAGTATGGAAGATGCAGCCAAGCATAAGATCTTGTTAGGTGAAGAAGCCAAGCTTCTGTTGCAGATTCAGACGTGCCAAGAAGTTATTTTCACACTCAAAAGTATTGTTCGTCAGCGTGGAAAATCGTTGCATATGTTGACAATGGAAGATATCCTCACGCTCATTCACCAGATGGAGCTGGATTTCCGAGTCGAATTGCTCCATGTGAACCTTGAGCAAGCTAGGCAAGACAGTAAGTATCATTAGAATGCGCGGTATCCCCAAAATCAAGCGCAGTGATTAGGAAAAAATTTCTTGACACAAAATTAGTTAGGTGCCATACTATATTCATGGCTAACGATAACAAAGTTTGGAATCAGAATGACGCGGTTCCCTCGCTTGTCCAATCGAAGCGTCAGATTGAGCGTTATGGGTTGGATGTCGACGCACAGGCCATCCTTGTTGCTACCAGGCTATTGGCAGCAGGAACGAGGCTTGGGCATGCCTCGGAGGTCCATTTTGCAAGATTCGGTTTATCGACAGGGCGATACCGGGTGCTGGTCGAACTGGAGGATAACGAGGGAGAAGCGTTGCCGTCGCAATTGGCGGAAAATTTGGGTGTTACGCGCGCTACGATGACGGGGCTGCTCGACACTCTGGAGCGGGACGGACTCGTATCCCGCCGGACCAGCGCTCAAGACGGCCGCCAGAGATCGGTCGTTCTGACGGAGGAAGGAGCGAAGCGGCTTCAAGCTATGGCCCCGGAGCACTTCGCGAGGCTGGAAGCGATGGTTGGCCTTCTCAGTATCGAGGAGCGCGGCGTATTTCTTGACCTGCTTGGGCGGGTAACGCAGGGGATCTCGGCACTTACGGACGAGACGATCGAACCGGACAAACCGGCGGGCGAATCCAGGAAAAAGCAGCACAGAAGCAAAGGGTAAAACGGGCTAGGTTCACTAGCCCATTTTCACCCGCATATAGTTAGGTTCCTAATTATATGCGGCATAAATTAAGTGCGAACAACATGAGCAAAAGAAAGGAGCAAGTGCATGAACAGGATGGAATCCGCGGATAAGCGGGGAGGCGCTTCTTACATTGCGTCTGCCGGTTCTCGCGCAAAAAGCTTCGTGCTATGGCGAGAAGTGGCCATGGCCTATATCTCCCCCGCCGTCATGGCGGGAATCGGAGGATTGGTTACCGCCGACAAGGGGCTTCAAATTGCGGCACTGACCACCATTGGCGGAGCATCGGCCTTGATCGCCTGGATGCTGGGCCTCTGGCTGCGAAGTGCGGGAGGCAAAAATCGTTGGATTGCCGGTGCGAATCGCCTGATTGTCACGGGTACTTTTACCTTGGGGGGTATTGCCTTCGGTTTATTGGCCGCCTGGGCGACGGCATATTTGTTCGGGATCCTGCGGCCGTTTGATCCTGCGGCTTGGGTTGATCGGGTGTGGCTCGATTTCCCGATGTCCGGAGCGATAGCAAGCACGATCATGATCTGGCGCTGGCGCTCACCGCAGCCAGAAACTAATTAATCAAAGGAGAAGATAAAGATGATTGTTATTCTAGGAGCAACAGGTACGATTGGCAGTGCGCTTGTGAAACGTTTGGTTGATCTCGGTGTGCCCGCGCTGGCGCTGAGTAGAGAGCCGGAGAAGCTGCGGCATCAGCTTGGGGAGTGGGGCGGATCGACGATCGAGGTCGCAGCGGCCGACGCAGCCGATCCTGAGTCGATGCGGCGCGCTTTCGCAGGAGCCAGCCAGCTTTTCATGGCGATGTCCAATAGTCCGAGACAAGTGGAGCTGGAGACTTCGATCATTCGTATGGCCGCAGATGCCGGAATAGGGCATATCGTAAAAATATCCAGTCCCGCCTACGACCCGAGCGCCCCGGTAGCCGTCGCGGGATGGCACCACAAAATCGAGAAAGTCTTGTCCGATTCCGGGCTCATACATACCGTGCTCCGTCCCTATGCGTTCATGCAAAACCTGCAGCGTCTGGCTCCGACCGTCGTCCACCAAGGGGTTTTCTACGGCTGCATGGGCGAAGCGGCGTGCAATTTCATTGACTGCCGGGATATTGCGGATGTTGCCGCAGAGGCGCTGACCAACCGCGAGGCCGCCGGCCATGTGTACACGCTTACCGGGGCGGAGGTTTTCAATTATCCGCAAATTGCGGACAAGCTGTCTGCCCTGCTCGGCAAGCCGGTCCGGTACATCAATATGGACCCCGAAGCGCTGCGCCGCGATCTGATGGAGTTCGGCCATATGCCTCTCTGGCTCGCGAACCATGTGACGGAAATTCAGTCCATGTCGGTGGCGCTGCCGGAAGAGCCAACAGATACCGTGAAGCGTCTGCTCGGTAGAGAGCCGCGCACGCTGGATGCTTTTCTGCGCGAGCATGTGGAACTGTTCAGGTAACATTTACGGCCTGGTATGCTTCCATGAGAAGCCGCCCGGGCCGTTCTTTGCTTACCGGCTTCAAACTTTAAAACGCTGGATCGCTTGCTGAAGCTCTTGAGCCATCTCCAGCAAGTGCCCGGCCGACACCGCGATCTCCGCCATGGCATCGAGCTGCTTGCTGCTGGCTCCGGATAGACGCCTCGTCGTCCGCAAAAAGGTTCGTCAGCAGATTTAGGGGTGTATGGTTCTTGAACAATGGGTCTGCGACGGGGGATCGCTGATAATGTTCGTGATTTTCTTTTGTATTGGACGAGATGACAGGACTAACGTGTAATTTTTCTGTAAAACACGAACAAAATTAAGAGAATACCTTGACACCGATCTGAAATTCCGGTAACGTAATTTACGTAAACCGAATAAGCGTCACAGATGAGACTGTTCGTATATCTTCGGCATGACGGGCCGGGGGTCTCTACAAGGAACCGACAATTCCTGGCTACGAGCGGCGGGTTTTCCATACCCGTTCGAGGCCGGGATTTTTTGCGTCTCCGGACGGGTAGGCACGAGATTATTCGTTCGATGGAGGGAAAGCGAAAATGGGCAATCGCTTTGATGTGATTATTGTTGGAGCCGGACCGGCGGGGATTTTTGCCGCTTATGAGCTGACGTTGAAAGCGCCTCACAAACGCGTTTTGTTAATTGATAAAGGACACGATATCGATAGCCGGCGGTGTCCGATTCTGGAAGAGAAGATCCGGCTCTGTCCTCCTCCGGCGGGGAAAAAGGAGTACGCGGGCTGTCTGCCGGCCTGTTCGATTACGGGCGGGTTCGGCGGAGCGGGCGCTTACAGCGATGGGAAGTTTAACATTACGACGGAATTCGGCGGATGGCTGACCGATTATTTGCCGCCGTCGCAGGTGCTGGAGCTTATTCGTTACGTCGACGGCCTCAATCTGCGGCACGGCGCTCCCGATACGATCACCGATCCGATGACCGAGGTTGTGCGCTCGATCGAGCAGCGCGGCTACGCGGCCGGACTCAAGCTTCTGCGGGCGCAGGTCAGGCATCTGGGGACCGAGAAAAATTTGCAAATTCTGAAGTCGATCAACGACTATTTGAAGCGGCATGTCGAGATGCGGTTCAAGACGGAAGTGGCCGACGTGCTGACGGTGAAAGAAGCGGAAGGCTACCGGGTGCAAGGCGTCGTGCTGTCCAGCGGCGAGGAGCTGGAAGCGGACGCTGTGATCGTCGCGCCGGGGCGGGACGGTTCGGCGTGGCTGACGGAAATTCTCCGCAAGCGACGCATTCCGATGTTCAATAACCAAGTGGATGTCGGCGTTCGGGTGGAGACGTCCGATGTGGTCATGCGCGAAATTAACGAGCATTTGTACGAGGGCAAATTTATTTTCAACACATCGGTCGGGACGCGGGTGCGGACGTTCTGCAGCAATCCGTCAGGCCATGTCGTGGTCGAGAACCACAGCGGGGTGATGGCGGCGAACGGGCATGCTTTCAAGGACCCGGCGCTTGGCTCGCTTAATACGAACTTCGCGCTGCTCGTCTCCCACCGGTTTACCGAGCCGTTCGACAAGCCGAACGAGTACGCGCGGGAAATCTGCAAGCGGGCGAACGATTTGTCGGGCGGCGGCGTGATCGTTCAGAAGTACGGCGACATCATTCGCGGCCGGCGCTCGACGGTCGGGCGCATTCAGGAAGGATTTCTGGAGCCGACGCTGAAGGAGGCCGTTCCAGGGGATCTGGGTCTCGTGCTTCCGTACAATACGATGAAAAGTCTGATCGAAATGGTCGAAGCGCTCGATAAAGTGACGCCGGGCATCGCATCGGATCATACGCTGTTCTACGGCGTGGAGGCGAAGTTCTATTCGGCCCGGCCGAAGCTGAGCGAGCACCTTGAAACGGTGATCGGCGGCTTGTACTGCGGCGGCGACGGCGCAGGCGTGACCCGGGGGTTGGCCCAAGCGGGCGCAGCCGGCGTGTGGATAGCCCGGTCGATTGTGGAGCGGATGTAGGCAGAGATGACAAGGCGGAAGCCGAAGGAGCCGGGGGCTGCTTCGGCTTTTTCGCTAGCCGGGCTTCGTCTGAGGGAGCTGTGGAAGACTGTGCCTCGCCGCATGCATAAACGCAGAACTTCCGGAACATCCTGTAAACCGACAATCTTATCGGGAAGGAAGCCGAAATCCATGACCGACAACGATCCAATCGCTCTGCCGGAGGAAGCCACACCGCCGTATGCGGCCTCCTGCCAGCTATGCGAGCTGGCGAATCAGCGCGCTCGCGTTATATGGGGGGAAGGCAATCCGGAAGGCCGGGTCATCATGCTGCTGGATAATCCCGGGGCGCGGGAGGACCGGGAGGGCCGCGCTTTCGTCTGCGGTACCCGTGCCACGCTGCAGCTCGGTGCGGCGGAGGCGGGACTCGATATGAACGACGTTTACGTGACCTATGTGTTGAAATGCCGGCCGATTCGCAAATACGACAAAGAAGCCGCGAGGAATAGCTGCCGGGCACACTTGCTTTCGCAGTTGGAACTGAAGCGGCCGAAGCTTATGATCTGCTTGGGGAACGTGGCGGTACAGGCGTTTTTTCAAGATCCGGAAGCGGAGGTCAAGCGGCTCAGGGGGAGCTGGTACGATATCGGCGGGCTGCCGACGACCGTCAGCTATCATCCGCTCGCCGTCCGGCGCAGGCCGGGACTTATGCGTTTGTTCGTGGAGGACCTGAAACGGGTAGCTGTAAGGTCGGCTGAAGCCGTCACGGAAGCAAGTGCCCCGTCAGACGGACCGCGGTCGGAGAAGGGGAGCTGACGGATCGAAGAAGTCCGTCTCGCGGTTCGTCCGCGATGACCCGCAAGAGGGAAGCTGTGCTGGTTTGCGATGCGTGATCGGGTCAGGGTGCCTATCCGTAGAAACGGCTCCGGTGAAAAGCCGAATGATTAGCTTGTCCTTCCTCGGGGTAAGAAGCTGTGTAGCGGAAAGCTGCCAGAGGCGCCGATTCGGGCGGGCCCGCGTCGAAGCGCGGCAGGCCGTCCGGCTTCGAAACGCCGACGAACCGCTTGTCGGTTCGTTACCAACCGAGGAGGTCATGACCATGAACAACGAGAAAAAAATCGTAGGCGTGTTCCAGACCGAGCAGGAAGCGATTCGGGCTATCGAAGGCTTGAAAAGGCAAGGTTATCGGGCGGATGAGATATCCGTGATTGCGAAGGATAAGAAGGACGTATCCGCCGTGGCGGATCAGACCGGGTCCAAAGCGCCGGAGGGTGCCGCCGCAGGCGCGGCTACAGGCGGCATGCTGGGCGGGATCGCCGGGCTGTTGGCCGGGATTGGCGCGCTCGCAATCCCGGGCGTAGGGCCGATTATTGCGGCTGGCCCAATTGCGGCGACCTTAACCGGGGCGGCTGTCGGCGCGGGGGCCGGCGGGATCGTCGGCGGATTGATCGGCATGGGAATTCCTGAGGACGAAGCGAAGCGCTACAACGAATTTGTGAAGGAAGGGAGCATCCTTGTGCTTGTAGACTCCCGGGCTGACCTTGACAACGAGGTATACGATACGTTCCGTGCCAATAACTCGAGGAATGCGAGCACCTACGATGCCGATTACGGAGCGGAAGTCGGGTCCCGCAGACTGCGTTGATCCGCCGCGTTCTTGAGGAAGCTGGTGTTCGTGGAAGCCTTGTCCGGGTCGTATTCCCGGCCGGGGCTTCTTTTTTTGTCTATTATTTGGTATGTCTCTCATTACATGTCTCTAAGGGTCTGGCCCGAGACGGAAGCGGCGGTTGAAATGAAAAAACGCCAGTCCGACGGGGAATGGCGTCATTTTGCTGTGATGGACCTGGCCGGGGCTGCGGAGCCGGCCTTATCCGTTGCCGGCTGTTTGCCGGGTATCCATAAGCTGCGCCGGAAACGATAAGACAGATCGGCGAGCGGATATTGATGCACCCCCGGCGAGTTCGCAGAGCTTGAAACGTAAGCTGCTTGCTGTCCTTCGCAGGTGGGCGGGGCCTATTGCCGCGAGAAGCCTTCCTCTGCTAAATACTCTTCGGCTTCCCCGTACGTTTCGAAGGCCGCTTCGAGATTCAAACCGGCATAGACGCACCACAGCTCGTTCTCGTACAGCAGTATCAAAGTCTGCTTTTCCGGACCGATCCAGCGTTCTTCGATTTCCGCGTCGTCGGTGACGACTTGTTCCTTTACTGTCTTGGGCGCAAGGGAGCGGATCGAGGCTTCGACAATCGAGCGAAGCTCGTCTGCGGTGAAATCCCGGATGTTCACCATTCCCCGCTCATCGATGTCGTAACCGGACAGATGACCGGCATAGACGAAGCCGTTGCCGTTCGGATGCAAATGATAGACGACGGTCTTCTTGTCATAAGCGCTCTGCTCATAATGATAGTTTACCCGGCCCAAGGACACGTTTTTCCTCTCCAGCTCCGCAAACGATTCGATTACAGCGATCTTTTCCTCAAACGTCAGCATATTTTCCTCTTTCCATCAGATAAATTTTGAATAGATGTCAATTATATTATACATTATTTTTAGAGTAAAAATAACAAATAGTGAAAGGTTTTTTGAAGTTTTCTGACGCTTATTGTAATTTGCGGAATTTTGTCAAAAAAAACGGTTGAAAGTGGAAGTCGATACCTATAGAATAAAAAACAACTCATTATTTCAGTATTACGTTAAAGCATAGAAGGAGATGGAGATGAATCGATGACTGTAACTACACTGACTGCCGAAAATCTAAATCCGTTTAAAATCGCCCAAAGGCAAATCGAGCATGCGGCTTCTCTACTAAACTTGCCCAAAGAGGCCGTAGAAATTCTGAAGCACCCAAAACGGGTACTGTCCGTCACGTTCCCCGTGAAGATGGACAACGGCGAAGTTCGCGTATTTGAAGGTTACCGCTCCCAGCATAACGATGCGGTCGGTCCGACGAAGGGCGGCATCCGGTTCCATCCGGATGTAACGCTGGACGAGGTTAAGGCGCTGTCGATGTGGATGAGCTTCAAATGCGGCGTTGTCGGCCTCCCGTACGGCGGCGGCAAGGGCGGAGTCATCTGCGACCCGCGCGAGATGAGCAAGGGCGAGCTGGAGCGTGTCAGCCGGGGATTCATGGAAGCGATCGCCGATATCGTCGGACCGGAGAAAGACATTCCGGCGCCGGACGTGTACACGACTCCGCAAATTATGGGCTGGATGATGGATACGTTCAGCCGTTTGAAGGGTTTCAACAGCCCAGGCGTCATTACCGGCAAGCCGCTGATTATCGGGGGCTCGAAGGGAAGAAACGAAGCGACGGCCCGCGGCTGCGTCTTCACGATTCAAGAGGCGCTGAAGGATATGGGCAAGACGCCGGAAGGCGCTACGGTAGCGATTCAAGGCTTCGGCAATGCCGGCCGGATTGCGGCGAAGCTGCTGTCGGATCTGGGCTGCCGCGTTGTGGCCGTCAGCGACTCGCGCGGCGCGATTTATGACCCGCAAGGACTGGATTTGAACCGCGTGGAAGAGCTGAAGGATCAGGGAGACCTGTCGGCCTACGGCGCGTCGTTCGCTATTCAACCGGAGAAGCTGCTGGAGCTGGACGTCGATATTTTGGTGCCGGCTGCGCTTGAGAATGTCATTACATCGGCCAATGCCGCTCAGATCAAAGCGCGCATCGTGGCGGAAGCAGCCAACGGACCGACGACGCCGGAAGCGGACGAAATTTTGTTCGGCAATGGTGTAAAAGTGATTCCGGATATTTTGGCGAATGCCGGCGGCGTGACGGTTTCCTATTTCGAATGGGTTCAGAACCTGATGAACTATTACTGGAGCGAAGAAGAGGTAAACCTCAAGCTCAAGACGGCGATGACGGAAGCGTATCGCGCGGTTCAGGATCTGGCCACCCAATACAAAACCGATCTGCGTACGGCCGCTTACATGATCTCGATGGAGCGGATTTCCAAAGCGATGGAAGCCCGCGGCTGGGTGTAAGCGTACAGGCGGAATCGAATATGCAATAAAACAGTCGCCGTCAGCGGCCTTGTACCTCGCCTGGTACAGGAGCGCTGGCGGCGATTTGTATGAAGCCGGGGTTCGGTTTGGAACAGTAGCGGGCCTCCGTTCAGGCCTGTGCGACAGAAGGCCGACTGGCTTCGCGCTTGCTCCGGCTACGGAGATGCAGCCAGGCGTAGCCGGCGGCCACGAGTGCGGCAATCGTGATGTTCACCCCGATCAGCGACTGGTAGTTGCCGAAGCCGTCGAACAAAAATCCGGCGACCAACGCCCCGATAATGCCGCCCGCTTGGTGAAACAGCAGAAGAAAGCCGGTCTGCGTCGACGTTCCTTTGAGCGTCTCCCCGGCAAGCAGCAGTCCTCCCGGAATAGCGCCGATATAGGTTGCGCCGAACAAGACGGAGAACAGAACCGGAGACAAATCTAGATGAAACCAGAGCAGCGTGAACCCGAGGACCCGGAAGCCGTATAATACGGCCAGGGCGAGCGCCCGCGAAATACGGTCCAATAAATAGCCGAAAACGAACGAGCCGGCCACCTCCATGACCCCGAGGAGACTGAGCGCCGATGCAATCATTGTGCCGGGAACGTGCGCATGCTGATGAATGGCTACCATGTTCATTTCGACGGTGCCCATGTTGAACCCGCAGGTGAATAAAGCGAACATGACGACCGGGATAACCGGGGAGCCGAAGTAAGGCACGAATTTCTCCCTCAGCCTGCGCAGCGGTAGCCCGGACCGGGAGGGGGCGGCTGCTTGGCCCGTTTCTTCCGGCTGACCTGAAGCTTCTGCGGCCTGATCCGGCGCTCCGGAGTCCGCCCCTTTCCCGGAATTCCTCCCGTCGCGGATGAACAACAGCGTACTGGGGAGAACGAGTCCGATCCCGAGTGCGGCGGTGATAAGGAAGGCGTATTCCCACGTAAGCTGTCCTTCGTAGCTGATGAAGATCGGGCTGACGATAGCGAGGCCCAGCGGCGAAGCGCTGTTAATGATCGTCATGGCTTTCGCCCGGTGGCGCTCGAACCAATGGAGCACGAGCGTGAACACTGTGGTCGAACCGATCCCGACAAGACCGGTAATGATGCCGTAGCCGATAAAGAAGGCGACGGGATGATGTATGAAAAAGACCACGCTGGAGCCCGTCGCACCGAGCAGCGTGCTGAGCACCATCACCTTTTTGACACCGTATCGATCGACCAGCCACCCGCCGAGCGGCATACACAACGCAGCGATCAGCAGGTTCAGCGACCAGGACAGCGAAATGAAGCTGCGCCCCACGGCGAAATCCTCGGTAATGGCTGCTTGGTAGTATGCCATGACGAATCGGGATAACGCTGTAATACAGCCGAAAACCCAGAGGACCGCGAGAAGCCCCCAGGCGTACTTTTTCTCTCCAAACCACATGCGGAAGCCCTCCCTGACCTGACGATTTTGTTCTAATGAGAGCATAAAAGAGTCGGCGGAGATTGTATGCATCCAATTGGAGGGTACCATCGCCAGCCAATTTGGCGTATACTGGGGTAACCTGGAGGGGATGCGTGTGAACTGGAGGTTGGATACGGATAGCCGGGAACCGAGGTACCGGCAAATTGCCCGTTATTTCGAGCAGCAGATCGTTTCCGGTCAGCTGCTGCCGGGCTCGGCGCTGCCGACGGAACGGGAGCTTTCCATGCGGCTCGGCATTAACCGCAGCACCGTCACGGCGGCTTACTCCGATTTGCGCGCATCGGGCTTCGTGCAGTCCACGCAAGGGAGCGGTACGCGTGTAAGCGAAACGTTATGGGGCGATACACCGAAGCGCGGCTTGAATTGGCACTCATATGTCAGCGGAGGCTCGTTTGTGCCGACGCTGGCGATTGTCCGGCGGATCCGGGAGATCGCAGCAGCTCCCGATACGGTCGTTTTCTCCAGAGGAGAGCTGTCGGCCGACCTGCTGCCGTCGGAGCAGCTCAGCGCATTGCTTCGGGAGTTAACGCTGTCGATGCCGCTTGATTATGCCAATCCGAAAGGAGAAGCCGAGACGCGAGAGGCGATTTCCGCGCATCTGAAGGAGCAGTACCGGGTGAATGCCGCTCCGGACGAAATCTTGCTGACATCCGGTGCCCAACAGGCTTTGCATCTTGTGACGCACTGTCTGCTGAACCCGGGCGACGCGGTCGGACTGGAAGGACCGTCATACGCTTACTCCCGCTCGCTCTTCGTCTCGGCAGGCTTGCGTTTGTTTCAAATGCCAATGGACGAGCATGGTCTCATTCCTGAGGAAGTGGTTCAGTTGTATAACAAGCATAAAATCCGGATGATCTTCGTCAATCCGACCTATCAGAACCCGACCGGAACGACGCTCTCGCTTTCTCGCCGCCGGCGGCTGCTGGAGCTGTGCGAGGAGCGCCGCATCCCCATCGTCGAAGACGACCCCTACAGCTTGTTAGCGTTGGAAGGGGCTGAGCCGCCGCCTCTATCCCTTAAGGCGCTATCATCCGGCAGCGGCCATGTGCTGTATATGGGCACGCTGTCCAAGATGGCCGCGCCCGGATTTCGCGCTGGTTGGATCGTAGCTCCGGCAGGTGTCGTGAGCCGGCTGGCCGAAGCGAAGCAGGAAATGGATTACGGCTACAGTACGATCCTTCAAGAGGTGACGAAGCTGTACTTGACGTCAGGCGTATGGCAGGGTCACCTCGCGGACCTGCGTCAGGCGCTGACGCGCCGCCGCAACCGGATGCTGACCGCGCTGCAGGAGCATCTTGGGAATCGGGCCGAATGGCTCGTGCCACAGGGCGGCTATTACCTATGGTGCAAGCTGAACCGGAAAATCCCAGACGGCGAGCTGGTCCGGGAGATGGAGGCGCACCGCGTCGCGGTCATGCCCGGCAGCGTATACGGCGCGGGGGGCAGCTCGTTAAGGCTGTCGTACGCCCGGGAACCGGAGAACCGGATCGAGGAAGGCATCCGTCGTCTAGCCGCCGTTTTGCGCCGCCTATGATCCCGGGTTCCGGCTGTGAGAAACATTTGCTTGAAACTTATTCCCGGGTTCAATCGTCTAATAGATGACGGTCCTTTTGTCCAATGACACTGGAGCCGCACTTAGGCACCGTACGCCGGAAGCGGGTGAAGCTTGGCGCTTCTATCGTTGGCGAACCTAAATGATATTGGAGTTGAAGAAATGAAGTTTTTGAAAAACGTTATCCTCATCGTGCTCAGCTGTATCGTTAGCTACTGGCTCGTTGGCGGGGCGTTTGTCGATTTGTTTTCCCGTATGAAACATTAGGTTTGGGTCCGAAAAAGCCCTCCGCTGCAGCGGAGGGCTTTTTCGTGCGTCTGACGGTTATTATTGTTCAGACCGTCGCTTTACTTTACCAGCTCACCGGCTCGGCTCCAATACGCTTCAAGCTCCTGCCGGAGCGTCGCGCTGATGCTCGTCATCGGCAGGCGGAGGCCTTCCGAGGCGATAATCCCCCGATGAGCCAGAATCCACTTGACCGGAGCCGGATTCGATTCCTTGAAGAGAAGCCGGATGAGCGGAAGCAGTTCTTCGAATGTTTGTTTGGCTCCGATCGAGTCTCCTTCGGCGAACTGCCGGTGCATTTCTACTAAAGCTTCCGGCACCACGTTGGAGGCAGTGAGGATACCGCCCTTGGCCCCGCAGCAAAGCATCGCGTAAGCGAAGGAGTCGTCGCCGCACAGCACCGGTTTGCTGTTCAAGCGGGACAATTCCGTAAGCAGCTGAATGCCGCCGGAGCTATCCTTCAGACCGATTACACCGTCCAGCTCCAGAATGGCTCCGGCTGTCTGCGCCGTAAGCCCCACCCCGGTACGCGACGGGTTATCATAGGCGATGACGGGGATGCCGACTTCCGCCGCTTTGCGGAAATGGGCGGCGATGCCTTCCTGCGACGGTCGGTTATAGTAAGGGACAACGACAAGCACGGCATCCACACCTAGACGTACCGCAAGCTCCGTGCGCTTCACGGTCGAAGCGGTATCGTTCGTTCCGGTGCCGACGATTACCGGCAGCTTCCCGCCGACTGCGTTCTTGGCAGTCTTCACTAAAGCTTCGACTTCTTCCCATGCTACCGTCGGCGATTCTCCTGTCGTTCCATTGACGACCAGGCCATGGATGCCGCGGTCCGCAAGCCAGCGAACATGCCGCTCGAATGAAGTTAGATCTACGGCGCCGTTGCTGTCGAACGGGGTGACGATAGGGACGTAAACACCAGTTAGCTGCTCTTGGGTTAGCATTTTTTACATTCCTCCATGGATTTTGAATAATTTTTGTTTGGCTCTACTTTACCATGGTTTGAATCATCGGAGTTAGCTATAATAAGTGATAGTCATCATCAATAATATTGATAATAGGGGCGAACATCACATGGACCTGACATATTTCCAGACGTTTCGCGAGGTTGCGAAACGCCAAAGCTTTACCCGGGCCGCCGAGGAGCTTGGCTATGCACAGTCCAGCGTCACCATGCAAATTCAGAAGCTGGAGCGGGAATACGGCGTTTCCTTGTTTGAGCGTCACGGCAGGCTGCTTCGGCTCACGCCGCCCGGTGAAGTGCTGCTGAAGCTTGCTGTGCAGATGCTGGATTTGTATGCACAGTCCAAAGAAATCGTCGGAAATCAGGTCGGCGGGACGTTGACGATCGGCACGATCGATTCACTGGCGGCGTACTACCTTCCCCCTTATTTGCAGCAGCTGAGGGAACGGTTTCCCGAATTGAACATTCATATCCAAGCGGAACGCGAGTCGCTGATCGTCAGCAAAGTGAAGGAGGGGGAATTCGACATCGGCCTGCTGCTCGACGGCAAGCCGGTCGACCCGGCTCTTCGCTGCGAGACGATTCGGGAAGAGCCTCTGGTGCTGATTGCGCCGCCCGGCCATCCGCTCACGCAGTTATCCGGCGGTGTAAGCGTGGATCATCTGAACGGAATCGAGCTGATCATGTCGGAGGAAAGCTGCAATTACCGGGGCATGTTCGAGAACGTATTAAGAGCGCACAACATCTCGTTTCTCATCCGCTTTGAGCTGGGCAACCCGGAGGCGATCAAGCAGTGCGTGATGAACGGGCTCGGCGTCGCCCTTCTTCCGCAGATTGTCGTCGAAGAGGAGGTACGACGCGGACGCCTGAAGGTGCTGCCTTTTGTCCACCCCGATATCCGGTTCGATCTGCAACTGTTTGTCCACCCCAAAAAATGGATGTCACAGCCGCTGCTAGCGTTCATTCGTCTGCTGAAGCCATGAGGAATTTATGTAGCTGGCAGCCCAAAAAAGGGGGTTCGCAGCGAGCCCCCTTCCCGTATCCCGCGATTTAAGAAAAAGCCCAGGCTACCGCCCGGGCCTTGTGCCTCGAATTAGAACCAGACGGCACAAGATACGATTACCAACAAAATAAACAATACGAGGATTACGCCCGTAGAAGTAAAACCGCCAAACCCTTTTACGCAGCTCATACGTCCATCCTCCTTCCGTTTGACCTAGTATACCTTATGATGGTCAGGGGCCCTGTGATTGGGTGGGCGGGAAATTGTGTATTAGCGGAGATGCCAGAATATAGTTGAGGCGGTCGTAAGGGAGCGTTTTGCGATGGGCACTCGGATTTACAAATGCCGACTGATCTAGCAACTGAAATGAGCAAAACGTATCATAAAATTGGATGCTCTTTCCTAATGGACATGTGTTATAATGCAAAGCAGGATAACGGAGAACGGTGGAGGAAGTGACCACGGCGCAGCCCTTCTGCAAAGGAGGTGATTGCCTTGGTCACCCTTGTGGCGCTGCTGGATATAGTCAAATGGATTGCAACTATTCTCAGCTTATGGTTGAGCGGTAGGAAGCTATTCAAGTTGATCAAACGGAAGCTAAGCAAGCGAAAAAACCACCGTCAATAAGGTTGCAGCCCTGACCGGTGGTTTTTCGCTTAGATTGAAAACTATGCGCGCCGTGGGGAAAGCCACAGCTTCGTTTATCCAAAGAGCCGTTTAGTGTTGGCGCACTAGCGGCTCTTTTTAGTGTTCCCGAATTTCAACTGAGACAATCTGATTAAATATCAGTTGCTGATACTATCTATAATATCACGTATTCACTGCATGCGCCACATATTCATGTCTTGCTTCTTAGACTCAGGCTGGCTGTTTTTAGTCGGGTGAAACGCTCACTGTCAGACATGCGGCTGCATGCCGCTCTCCAGCCAATCTTCCCGCGTCGGGCCGTAAATGTCCGGAACTCTGAGCCCGGCTTGGCGCATCAGGACGGTCATTTGGCCTCGGTGATGAATCTGATGCTGGATTAAAATACGCAAGGTCAGGCCATTCGGCCACGTGTCCCCGTACATTTCCGTCGTTTCTGTCAGCTTGGCGTCCGTCCACTGGGTTTGAACGGCATTCAACGCCGCATGAGAGGCATTCCGGTAAGCTCCGGCGATAACGGCCGCCGAATCCGGCGCATGCTGGTCGTCTCCGGCCGATGCGAATTCCAGGCCGGTCCGAGACAGCATCTCATGCACGGTCGTCGTCAGATGCCAGGCAAGCTGTCCGAGCGTCCGATGGTCCGGAGTAACCGCCTGATCCAGGGCTTCGTCGGTTAAGGCATCCATGACTCTCTGTGTAGCGGCAGCTTCTTGCTGCCATTCGGCTATAAAATCGGCTGTTTTGACAAACATCTCGAATTCCTCCCTGTGCTCGCAATTTTTAGCGTACTTCTTTACAATAGCATAGATTCCCTGACAACTGTATGTCAGGGTTGCTCGTAGAGCCGCGCGATGGCTAGTGCCTCCTCACGCACCCGCTGGGCGACGGCTTCCGGCTCCAGTACCTTCACATGGGGACCGTACGACAGCAGATGGGCGTACGTCCAGGGCGCATCCGGATGGGAAGCGCGAACGATAAGCGTCCCGTCCGGGCCGTACTCGATTTGCTCGGGCTTGTAATAATCCTCTACCGGGACCCGAACCTTCGGATTGAATTGCAGCACGAGATTCACGGAATGGGGCGAGTCGCGCCGCGTCCAGCGACTATCCAGTTCTTCCGCCGGCATCTGGCGGCGTTCGAACGTCTCCGTTCTGGCCTGCAAATTCCGCATCCGGGACAGCCGGAATATCCGAAAATCTTCCCGCAGCCGGCAATAGCCGTACATGTACCATACGTAGCCTTTAAGTACCACGCTCATCGGTTCGCACAGACGCTCCGCCTGCTCCCCTTTCCCGTTCGTGTACTCAAAGGCGGCAAGCCGGTTTTCCCGGATCGCTTGCCTTAACGTTTCCAGCTTTTCTTTGTCGGCGGTGCCGTTCCTCCAGGGATTCATATCGATAATGATCTGCTTGGATGCGTCCGTCACGCTTCCCTGCTCGGATTTCACCAGAAGCGCGCCGACTTTGTCCAGCAAACTGCCGAAATGCCGGTCATCCAAGGTGGTTTGCATCCCTCGCAGCGCGACGATGAGCGACTGGAGCTCGTCGAAGGACAAGAGCTGACGGTCCAGCCGGTAGCGGTCGGTAATCTCGTAGCCGCCGGTCTGACCGGCGTAAGAAACGATCGGAATCCCCGCTTGATTGATCGCTTCGATATCCCGGTACACCGTCCGCAGCGATACTTCGAAACGTTCGGACAATTCCTTGGCGCTTACCCGTTTGCGATTAAGCAGCAGCATGGTGATGGCCAGCAGCCGGTCGAGTTTCATACAATGCAGCCGTCCTTTGTTCCCGATTTGTGTCGGTTGGTGTTCATGCCTAATTCTCCGCAGGGGCAGCCGAATCCTTTTTATAGAGGCGGTAAGTTGCTTTTTAACGATTGTTTCCGTGGAAATCTGTCTTATCCGAAAGGTAATCTGATAGAGAGAAGACAAATCGACGCAGGAGATGGTTGAAATCAGACATTCATTTACGATGGAGACGGACGCGCTGATCATCCGGGAGTTTGCGCTAGAGGATTTGGTCGAGCTTGGCGGACTAACCCGGCAAACGGAGATAACGGATATGCTGCCGGACTGGCGAATGAGCGACGATCAGCTAAGTCAATTTCTTTCTTCCGAAGCAGTGAGAGTCGTTGCTGCGCACGTGTTCGAATGCACGTCGCTCGGGGAGATCGTCGCGATCGTTAAGCCGGTTAACGCCCCTTCCAGGAGGGTGGTTGAAAAAGCGGGCTTCGAGCATCGGCGAAGGGTTACGTTGTCGGATCAATGCGAGTACGATTATTTCATTTTAAGCAAAGCCAAAGAGCGCTGTTAAGCGCTCTGAGCTTGTTGAGAAAGTGGCCAATTGAAATAATAGAGGTTACGATGGGGTGGGGTATCTACTTCCGGTCGCTGTTGTCTGCAGGAAATCTTATTGGAAGCCGCTAAGCAGCAGGTATTTCCCGCAGACAAAGGCGATCGCTATCGCTCCTCCAGTAGATACCCCACCTCCGTATATATCTCTATTTTTATAAAACCCACTTTCTCAACACTCTGAGAGCGCCGTTAAGCGCTCTTTCTTGGTCTACAGGCGGAACTAACGAATCGTGATCGTCCCGGCTTCGGACTTCACGTCCGCTTTCAGGATGTCCGAGAAAAAGGCCAGCGGCACGTACATTTTGCCTTCGCTGTTGATCGCCGGGGCGGTGCCCAGGGAGACCGGAGCCATTTTGTTGATGACGTACTCATCCTTGCCCGTCCGCACGATCGTCCACTGGGCTCCCTTATGCAGTTCCACGGCTTGCTGCTCGGCGTTCCATTTCAGCTCGTAGCCGAGGGCTTCGGCGACGCTCCGCAAAGACACGGTCACGGTGCCTTTGGCGTCCGTGTAGACGGCGGCATCGACGGTGGATAGCTCGGCGCCATTCACGACAAGCTTCTGCGGCAGGCCGCCCGCTTCGGTGCCCGGTGTCTGCGCTTGCTTTGGCAGCGGGATGGTGAATTCCGGCATGCCTGCGGCGTAAGGCGCGATCTCGTACGGCCCGAAGACGATGACGGCGTTGCCTCGATGAATATAGAACGACTGTGTATCGGCGATGCCTTCGAAGCCGTCTTTGAAATAATCGTCGGGATGCTTGGCGATCTCATCCTTGATGTGCTTGTCGATCGTCTGCTTGTAGTCCGCGCCGAACAGGTCCTTCAGCTCGATCCGCTTCGCGGCGTCTTGATTCAGCACGTTGTATGTATCGGTGCGCGGCAAACCGTGAGCTCCTCCTGTATACGCGTAGGTCGTCACTGCGATGGAGAACATGTCCGCATCGGCTGCGCCGCCTCCGGCCTTCACTTCGTACTTGACGGTAACCTCGTACGGTCTGAATTCGAAGCCCGATGTTTTAGCCTCGGCCGCGTCATTTTCCGCTTGCTTCTTCAGCAGCTCCAAGTCTTTCATCGCATCACGCTCCAGAATATCGTTCAGCTCGTCTTGGTACTTTTTATCTTTGAGCCCTTCGATGACCGGGATGCTCAGATCCGCGGAGTACAGATCGGTCTTCTCTTGTACGGCCTTGGCCGATACTTTGACGGCACCTTGCTGAACGGGAGCGGAGATCGGCACGGTTTGAACGGGAGCGCTCGCGGAGGAAGGCTCGGCACTTACCCGGGAACCAGGGATGCCTGCGGTCAATAGGCAAGCTCCTGCGATGCTGAGAGTCAATAGTTTGAACGGTGTTTTCATAAAAGTCCCTCCTAGGTTGTCATGATTTGATGCTCTGATTATAGGACGAATGACTGGCAAGAAAGTTACAATCTGGTTACAAACTCCCGTGACGGCTAGTTCGGTAAAAGATGATTAGAAGTCTTTTTTTACTTTGATGCGGTCGGTCCGGTTCATTACAATAAATGGTACAACAGTTTTATCGGCTTGAAGAATGGGAGGAAAACAATTGACCGTATACCATCTGTGCGATTGGGGTTGGGACGACCGGCGGGAGGAGGCGTTCGCCCCTTACCGTGAGGCCGGACACGAGCCCGGGCGCATTATTTTGGAGCATAAGCACGTTTACCGCGCGGTGACGGCTGGCGGAGAGCTGCTGGCCGAAGTGTCGGGGCGGCTCCGGCATCAAGCGGCCGGCCGGGCCGATTATCCCGCCGTCGGCGATTGGGTGGCGCTGCAGGCACGGGCGGAGGACGGACGCGCGATCGTGCACGCGGTGCTCCCGAGGGAGAGCAAGTTTTCGCGCAAAGCAGCGGGGTCGGCCGTCGAGGAGCAGATCGTCGCGGCCAATGTCGACACGGTGTTTTTGGTGCATGCGCTGAATGCGGATTTTAACGTGCGGCGGCTGGAACGCTACTTGACCTTATCTTATGAGAGCGGCGCGGCGCCCGTCGTGCTGCTCAGCAAGGCGGATCTGTGCGAGGACGTACCGGGCAAAATAGCCGTTGTAGAAGCTGTGGCGCCGGGCGTGCCGGTGCATGCGATCAGTTCTGCACGCGGCGAAGGCTTGGATGCGCTGGCCGCCTATTTGAAGCCGGGGCGGACGGTGGCGCTCCTCGGGTCCTCGGGAGCCGGGAAATCCACGTTGGCCAATCTGCTTTATGGCGAGGCCATCCTGGATACCGGGGAGATCCGCGAGGGAGACGGTCGCGGTCGGCATACGACGACCCACCGCGAGCTTGTGCTGCTGCCTGGGGGCGCGCTGCTGATCGATACGCCCGGGATGCGGGAATTGCAGCTGTGGGAGGCGGAATCCGGCTTGGACGCCGCCTTCCGCGACGTGGAGCAGCTTGCCGTAGGCTGCCGGTTCAGCAACTGTACGCACCAGGAGGAGCCCGGCTGCGCCGTCAAGGAGGCGCTGGAGAACGGCACGCTCGACCGGGGACGGTACCATAACTACGTGAAGCTGCAGAAGGAGCTGGCGTTCCAAGCTCGCAAGGAAGACAAGGGTTTGCAGCGGGCGGAGAAAGACCGGTGGAAGAAGCTCAACCAATCGATGAAAAAGCATCCGAAGCGTCCGTTGGATTAAATATGCCGTTCAAGGCCATACAAGGCCCATTCCCTTCGATAACCGGAGAGAATGGGCTTTGCGCTTGATTTTGCCGGACGACGCTTTCATTTTCGACCGGTTCGGTATACAATCCAGAGACAGCTTCAAAATTAAGGGAGAACCGTATATGTGGACGAACCGGAACGTGTGGATTGTCCTGGCAGGGGAATTTATCGCCGGGCTTGGTCTGTGGATGTCGATAATTGCCAACTTGGAGTTTATGCAGCAGAAGGTGCCTTCGGATTTCATGAAGTCGCTTATTTTATTCGCCGGGCTGCTCGCCGGGGTGCTGTTCGGTCCGCTGGCCGGACGAGTCATCGACACGACTTCGAAGAAAAAGGTACTGTTGATCTCGGGCGCCGGACGCTTGGTCAGCGTCAGCTTTATGTTTGTTGCACTGTATTTTGATTCCATCTGGTGGATGGTGCTGTTCGCCGTGACGCTGCAAATATCGGCCGCGTTCTATTTCCCGGCGCTGCAGTCCGTCATTCCGTTGATCGTGAAGGAGCAGGAACTGCTTGCCTTAAACGGCGTACATATGAACGCGGGTACGATTGCCCGTATTCTGGGGACGACCTTGGCCGGGCTGATGCTGACCGTGATGAGCCTGAAAGGCTTGTATGTCGCCTCCTTCGTGGCTTATGTGGCGCTGCTTGCGTCTACCGCCTTCCTGAACGTGCCTGAGCCCGGCCTGCGGCAGGCGAAAGAGGCTGACGAAGGGGCGGCGGCTGTGTTTCACGGAGAGCCGGAGCAGGCCGAAAAGGGCCGGCGCGGCGGCGATCCGGCAGGGCAGGCGCCGCCGGCCGAGCAAAGCGGCTTCAAGGCGCTTCTGCCGCTGCTGCGTTCGGAGCCGACCGTGCTAACGGTGCTCTGGCTGACGCTGGTGCCGACGCTGTTCATCGGCGGCTTCAATCTGATGGTCATCAACATCAGCGAGCTGCAGCACGATGCGCAGGTGAAAGGGCTGCTCTATGCCGTGGAAGGGATCAGCTTCATTCTGGCCGGCTTTCTGGTCAAGTGGATGGCCGACCGCGGCGGCTTGATGAACCGCCTGTTCCTGTTTGCGGCGATTGTGGCGGCGGCGCAGTGCCTGCTGTTTTTTGCCGATTCGAAGCTTTGCGCATTGCTTTCGTTCGGGCTGTTCGGCTTGGCGGCGGGCGGATTTTTCCCGGCGTCAGCGACCTTGTTCCAGAAGCAAATTCCGAAAGCGTATCACGGCCGCTTTTTCTCGTTCCGCAGTATGCTCGACCGCGTCGTGTTCCAGGTCGTTCTGCTGAGCACGGGGCTGCTGCTGGATTTGATCGGGCTGCAGCTCATGGTGCTGCTGTACGGGGTGCTGTCGTTTTTGCTCGTTGTCGTCTTTGCCGTACGTGAAGCCAGATCGGTGAAGAAGGATCGGGCGGAAGCTTCATTTTGATGGAGAAGCCGTTAGAGATTAGTCAAATAAAGTTCGGATGTTAAAGGCGGGGAGCTTAACCCCGCCTGTTTTCTTACATTAATAATTCCCTCTTGCCCCCTCATTTTTACACCTCAAAGATCGGAGCGGTTAAAATACCGATAATCAGGAACGGTTACGATAATTCTGCTAATTTGGTAATACTCTTCTTGAACCTCCGCATGCAGAACTTTTCTGAACAAAGTTTAAAATCTTCGAATAGGAATATGTCTGATAGTATTTCAGATTTAATTAGCCCAAATATTCTGTTATAGGACCATTTTGATTTCAAACATGGGAATTTTTAACAAAATAAATGGATTTGATTTTCATCTTTAAGTACCACATTCCTTCTTCGAAAACCAATAAATAAGTACATTGTAACTATTAACACTTAATGTAATTATATGGTATTATATCCGTGTAATCCGATAAACTACTGAGGCTCGACAAAACATTTTATTTGAGGGAGGGTACTAAAGGATGGGGGGCGAACCAACCCCAAAAGATTTTTCGAGTATAAGTCTAGAACCAAGACACAATCGTTGATCATATTATGATGCTTTTGAAATTCTCTATCAATAAATCATAAAGGGTGAAAGAATATGTTTCCTAAAAAATTGTTAATTTCATCAGTTCTAACTGCTGTTCTGTCAATCAGTAGTGTTAACGCGGCTACAATTGATTTAGGGGCAACCAATCCGGCCGGGTATCAAAAATATGGCAATTGTGCACATGAGGATAGATACTCTGGTGCAGTTTATACAGACAAATTCATCAATGGCTTTTTTGATCCAGTTTTGAATTATTGGTATGCAAACAAAAAGTTTCTTTACAGGGATAATAATTCTTGGGAAACAGATTTACTCCATTCTGGTATGTACAAAATTGGTTACGATAATGTTGATTCTGTTGATTTTATGGTATTTACCGGACATGGCTATGGACCGGGAGGGCACGGTGTTACTTACAATTCAAATCACTTTTACACTATGAATAGTTCGTCGCTTTTTCATCCATCTGGCGACGAAGGTGAACGAGAAGATAATGCGAATGCTGATTCTAATGAGATTTGGTGGGGGTACGAGGGTTATAATGTTTCTCCGAAAACCAAGTGGGTATCAACATATAGCTGCAATTTTTTGAACAATAGTAACCCTAAGTGGGCAAGTATTATGCAGGGAGTACATATGGTTACTGGTTTTGGTAACGTTATGTATATGTACTCTGATGAAGGAACTTACTATTCTACGCAATTGAGACAAAATGCAAAGATAAAGGATGCATTTTTTAATGCCGCAAGGGCATATCAAATTCATAGTGCTGATCCAGTAATAGCTCGTGTTTTGGCTGCCGATATTTCAAAAGATGATACCATACAAAATTATAGTAGAAAGCCAGCACCGATCGGTGGTAGCGACGAGTATTATTACTGGTCTTTAACTGTTCAACCATCAAATTAATTAGGAGGGTAACCTATGACAAAAAAACATTTTATCTTTATTACAACGGCCGTTGTATTTTTTTTAACATTATATCTTTATGAGGGTAAAAAAGTTATTTTTTCTAATAGCGCAAATAGTGCTAACGAGAAATTAACACAAATTAATTTTCCTGAAGTAGGAGGAGGAGTTCCGCACGAAGAGTTCCAGGTTGAATTAGACAAAGTTGAGATGGAAAAGGTCCGGAAAATAAACAGTGAACCCTCTTATTTTAAGCACACTTCTGATTCACAAATTGAAGACAAAGTGGCAAAACTAAAGGAAGCATTTAATATTCAAGCATCTGGTACGAAAAATGAACTAGGCACTAAAATTGAAGATGAGAAACAATACTTGGAAGTTTTTAATAATGGAGTTTTCCATTATCACAATAAACATAGAAATGAATCAATATCCATTGACGTTACGGATGAGAAAGCGAAAGAAATTGCTACCGATTTTCTTAAAAAAAATAATTTATTACCAAATGATTTCACCATTACTAGTGTTGCTCATGAAACTCTTACAAATGCTAAAAATCCAAACGATAAAAAAGTTCTTAGGAAAGAAGTTTATTTTAACCGTTTATTAAACGGTACGAAGGTTTATGGTATTTCAAGAATAATTGTTTCAATTGGTGATAAAGGACAAATTGACACTGTCTTCTCTTTGAATCGTCCAATTGATCCGAAAGGAAATCCAATAAAATTAAAAAGTATCGATAATGTTATAGATGATTTAAAAAAGCTTAAAGGGACTGTAAAAATTCACTCTGATTCTAGGAAGGTGAAAATTAATAAAATTGAATTATCATATTGGGAAGACTCAACCCCAACTAGTACTCAAGAGTTTATTCAGCCAGTCTATCATTTAAAAGGGGACAATATAGATGAAAAAGGAATTACTATAAATTCATCTTTTGAGGCATTCATTTCGGCAATTCCTGACGAGTTTATCACTCCTGCAATTGTGCCAGAATTAAAACCTTCAGATAAAAAACCAGATACATCATTCGAAAAAAATACGGTTAATATTCCAAAAAAATAGTAGTTGTTAAGAAAAAGGTGGGTCACGAGTTTTGTTGACTCACCTAAAGTATTATTGGAGGTACAAATTATTGACCAAAAACCGGATAATTACTTCAATTGCTATCATATGCGGCATGTTATTTGCTATCTGCATAATGTTTTTTAATCAGTATAACCCCGAAGAAATGGCATGGGAGAGTTTTAGAAAAGAGCTCCGCTCAGAAAGTGTAACGAAAATTGTAATTTTAGGCACTCGCAGTCCAATACAAGTTAATGAATCAGACAAACAAAGTTTTTTAAATTTTTTAAATCAAGCAACCTACTATAAATCCAATATCAAATCTGAAGGTCCTACAGAAAAGTATATTATACAAGTTTTTTTTTCAAATGGAGAAAAACAGACGATAGGTTATTGGTATAAGGACATATTCGAAATCAGGCTAGTTAAAAAGAGCGATAATGCTCATTTTTTAATAAAAAGTAAAGCATTCAGTGATTATTTGGAGAGGATTGTAAATTACAGCAATGAATAATAGATTGAACTTTGGAATAATTTCAATTTATTGTTTGGTTTCTTGTGTCGTCATAATTATATTGATTCTAATCTATTTCATGAATAAGGATGGAGATACAAATATTAATATTAAAATTGGAAGTGACGCACCAACCTTCAATTTAAAAGATTTAGATGGCAGAGTACTTAAAAATTTTCCAAATGACAGATATACATTAGTTAATTTTTGGGCTTCTTGGTGCAAACCTTGTAGAGAAGAGGCAGCGATATTAAACCACTATCATCAAAAATACGGTGACAAACTATTTGTAATTGCAATTAATTCCACCAATAAAGATAACCTTGTAAGTGTTGTTAACTTTCAAAAAACATATAATGTTACTTATCCTATATTATTAGATAGGTCGGGGGAGGTAAGTAAGTTATACAAAGTTACAAGCTTACCTACTACATATATAGTTGACGATCGGGGTAAAATTGTTGAAGTATTATTTGGAAATTTAAATAGCAACGAATTAATCGATAAGATCAAAAATATAGTTCTTAGTCGTTAGCGATGCAATGACACCAACATACCATGAGACTGTCACTTTTAATCAGATCAAGTTCTCTGACAAAGCAAAAGAAGGCGTATTTAAAACGTTAAAATAATTGCCAACCAAGTTTGGTTACCCCCGTCGCTGACGGGGGTTTTATACTTGCGGGCATTTCCTCGATGCCTATCGCTGGCGCAAGCCGCGCTCCTCCCGGAGCGGGAAGCCTTCCAGGCGCAGCAGCCGCGTTTTGGCTTCCAGGCCGCCGAGGTAGCCGGTCAAGGAACCGTCCTTGCCGATCACCCGGTGGCAGGGCAGCACGATCGGCAGCGGATTGGCGCCGACGGCGGCACCGACGGGCCGGGCGGCCAGTGGCCTTCCCAACACCGCGGCCAGCTCCGCATACGTCCAGGTGCTTCCGTACGGAATGAGCCGGAGCGCTTCCCAGACCTCAAGCTGAAACGGGGTACCCCGCACATCGAGCGGCATGTCGAACGGGGTGCAGTCCCCCCGGAAATAAGCGGCGAGCGGCTCCATATAAGGGCGCAGCGCTTCCGTGCTTTCCACAAGCGATGCACTGGGCCAGTGAATGCTCGCCCAAGCGGCCAGCGCTCCGGGCTTCTCGTTCGGGAAGCGAACGCGGCAAAGACCCTGGTCCGTCGCCGCGATGTTCAGCATCCAATCCCCGTCGCGATAAGTGGTGCAATATACGTAGGGCGTCTGCGTGTCTTCCGCAGAGCCGCGTGAAGTCGGCGAAGCGTTCCCTGCATTGGAAACGGTGGCTGTATCTAACATGAGCGTCCCTCCTCGGTTCTCTTTTTCGACGGGTATGAGCCCGAGGCTTCCTGCGCCTGCCGGTAGGCGGTCGGCGAGAGCCCGGTTCGTTTATGAAACACGGTCGAGAAATAAGCGGCGTTCGGAAAGCCCGTGCGCAGCGCCACTTCGGTCACCGTCTCGCCGGTCTCCTTCAGCCGCCGCTTGGCCGCCTCCACGCGGGTAGCCGCGATATACTCCGCAGGTGTGACCCCCGTCAGCCGCTTGAACGTACGGTGCAGGTGGTAAGGGCTGGCATGCTGCGCTTCCGCCAGTACGGCGAGGGTCAGCGGCTCCGCATAGTGCGCCTCGATCCACTTGGCGGTGTGCCGGATCCATTCTTCGTCCGGCATCCCTTTGCCGTCGGGACGGCATCGCTTGCAGGGGCGGAAGCCTTGAGAGGCGGCGTCGGCTGCGCCGCGGAATATTCGCACGTGCTCCCTCTTCGGAGGCTTCGATTTGCAGGAGGGCCGGCAAAAGATTCCCGTGGTCTTTACGGCGTAAATCAATCGGCCATCGAGCGCGGCATCGTTGGCAATGATGGCGTTCCAGATATCGTCGGTTAACGCCGGCTCCGTCCGTTCGCGGTCCGCCGGCCGTTCATGCAGGTCAGTCATAGCGATCACCTCACGAGCTCAGTATACCCCGGCAGGTCTTGCGATGTAAGGGGGGACGAGTGAGAGCGCAAGATTTCAAAAGCGGAGAAGACCGGAGTATGGTAAAAAGGTATCATGAAGAAAAATAGCGGACGCTGATTGGACAAAGGAGAGAATGGATGATGAACGAAGCACAGCTTGCGGCAGAGCTTGCATTTCAAGAAGGATGGAAGGACGGCGGACACGAAGGGGAGCTTGTTCCGCGGGGGCCTTTCCGGTTTTCCGCCGCTCTTGCCTATATGGGGAGATCGGAGAACGAATGCCTGTTTTACGTCGATCAAGACAAAGACCGCGTGTACAAATGGATCGAAGCGGGAAGTGAGCGGGTGCTCGTCGAAATCTTCGGTGGTTCGGATGACTGTACCGTGCGTCTTAGGTTCCTTGACGAAGCGGCGCATGGGAATCCGCAGACTCGTCTGGCGGCGGCCCGCTATGTGTGGGAATGGTTCGACTTGGGGACGGATCTCGACGCGTTTTACCGGCTGGCCGAGAGCGACCTGCTGCTAGGGCCGTTAACGCAGCGGTTTTACGGGCTCCGGTGCATTGGCATTCCGGATTTGTTCGAGGCGCTGTGCTGGGCCATTCTCGGGCAGCAAATCAATCTGGCGTTCGCCTACACGCTCAAGCGGCGGTTCGTCGAATCGTATGGCGCTTCTATGGCTTGGGATGGCCGGACTTATTGGACGTTTCCGACGCCTGAAGCGATTGCCAGACTGTCGGTGGCCGACCTCACGCCGCTGCAGCTCACGTCCAAAAAGGCCGAGTACGTGCTCGAAACGGCGGCGCGCATGGCGGATGGCCGGTTGGCTAAGGAGCATCTGCTCAGCTTGGCCGATGCGCAAGCGGTTGAACGTGAGCTGACTGCCATCCGCGGTATCGGGCCATGGACGGCCCATTACGTGATGATGCGCTGTCTCCGGCTGCCGTCGGCCTTTCCCGCCGGCGACGTCGGGCTGCAGAACGCGGTCAAGCATCTGTTCGACATGGACAGCAAGCCGACGCCGGCCGAGCTGCAGCGGCTTGCGGCCGGGTGGAGCGGCTTTGAAGCGTATGCGACGTTTTATTTGTGGAGGGTGCTGTACTGAGTTAAGCTTCCGCAGTGTCTTTGTCACCGTGCCGGATCGCAGCCAAAAAAGCTTCCATCTCGCGCGGGGACAAAGGTCGGCTGAGCAAATAACCCTGTACGGTATCGCAGCCGATCTGCTTCAGCCGCGCAAGCTCCGCTTCCGTCTCTACGCCCTCGGCGACCGTCCGGAGTCCGAGCGCATGGGCCATGTCGACGATCGCTTGGACCAGAGCGCGGTTGACCGGATCATGGTCCAGCCCCTGGATGAACGTCTTGTCGATTTTGAGCACGCTGAAATCGAACTTTTTCAGGTAAGCAAGCGCGGAATGGCCGGTGCCGAAATCGTCGATGGCTGTCCCGATGCCAATCCGGCGCAGCTCCTTCAGAAGCTGGATCGTCGCCTCGGCCTTCGTCAGACCGGCGCTTTCCGTAATTTCGATCTCCAATTGGGAAGGATCGACCTCGTGCCGCTGCAGGATCTGCCGGATGCGTTCGGGCAAATGAGGCCGGTGCAGCTGCCGCGCGGATAAATTGACGGCTACCTTGACCGGATGCCCGAGCAAGGAGGTCCACTGGGCGTGCTGCATGCACACTTTCTCCAGCACCCATTCGTCCATATCGGCGATCATGCCGATCTCTTCGGCTACCGGGATGAACTCTTGCGGGCTGAGAAGCCCCATCACCGGATGGTTCCATCGCGTCAGTGCTTCCAATCCGGTCAAGCGGCCGGCCCGACAATCCATCTGCGGCTGATAGTACACTTCCAGCTGGCCGGCCTCCGCTGCCGCGCGCAGGCCGTTTTCCAGCATCAGTTGGCGCGGCAGCTTCTCCGTCCACTTGGGCATGTACAGCCGATATTCGTTCCGGCTCTCCTTGGCGGCGTACATGGCGGAATCGGCGTGCCTCAGGAGTGTTTCCATGTCGCTTCCGTCCTTAGGATAAAGACTGATGCCGACACTGCCGGTGATATAAAAATCATGTTCTGCGACGTGAAACTTCCGCGCAAGCTCCGCCAAAACGGTATCCGCAACGGCGGTCGCCTCCTTTGGGTCCCGCAGATGGGGCAAAATGATCGTAAACTCGTCTCCGCCAAACCGGGATACGATCTGTGGCGCTTCGACGCACTGAAGCAACCGCTGCCCAGCTTGCATGAGCAGCCGGTCTCCGATGTCGTGGCCGAGCGAATCGTTGATGACCTTGAACCGGTCGAGGTCGATGAAGAGCACCCCGACCATCGTGCCGATTTGCTGCGCTTCTTCCAGCGCGGCTTGCAGCTGATTTTGAAAATGACGCCGGTTCGGTAGCCCCGTCAGCCCGTCGTAATGGGCCAGGTAGCGAAGATCTTCTTCCGCTTTCTTGCGCTCCGTAATATCAGAGAAAATACCCGCATACGTCCGGACTTCGCCATACTCGTCCTTGATCGCTTTGATCGTCAGCCATTGCGGGTAAAGGTCTCCGGATTTCCGCTTGTTCCAAATTTCCCCTTGCCAGCTTCCGGTTTTTCGAATCGTCGTCCACATGTGTTGGTAGAAAGCTTTGTCGTGCTGCCCGGAGTATAAAATTTTTGGCGTTTGCCCGACCGCTTCCTTCGCCGAAAAACCGGTGATGGTTGCGAAAGCCGGGTTGACCGACAAAATTAGCCCTTCGATATCGGTAATCATGATTCCCTCGTGCGACGCTTCAAACACGCCCGCATGCATCCTCAGCGTCTGCTCGTCTTTTTTGCGTTCGGAGGTGTCGGAGTAAATGCCCACATAATTGACGATCCGCCCATGATCATCCTTGACGGCGTTGATGATCAGCCAGCCGGGAAACGAGCTGCCGTCCTTGCGCTGGCACCAGATCTCGCCCTGCCAGCTTCCATGGCGGATGCAGGCCCACATGTTGGCATAGAAGTTGTTGTCGTGCTTTCCGGATTGCAGGACGCAGGGCGTTTGGCCCAGCAGCTCACGGGCTTCATAGCCCGTCATCCGGGCAAACGATTCGTTGATATCGATAATCCGCGTCGCCGCATCCATAACCATGATGCCTTCCTGAGCGGATTGAAATACCCGCGCATATAACCGCAAGTGCTTCTCCGACGATCGCCGCCGGTCCGCCTCGCGCCGCAACCGGACGCTATAGCGCTGCAGGATGCGGTAAAATACGACGGAGTTCAACAGAAAAAGCCCCCAGCGCAGCAGTGTCGGCACATCCGGCGCCCCGTATCCCATAGCGTCAAGCAGGTTTGTTACCGTGTTCACAATAGCATTCGATAAAAAAATAAGAATCAGATTCGATATGATGAAAAAAAGCGTCACCGAGTCCAAAACGGGCAGCTTGCCTCGGTTGGCGGATCTCATATATCATTGCCACCTTTGCCATAGAATCAGTTTATTTCCTTGCATTGGAAAAAACTCTCTCCACAAGGTTATACTAGTAGCCGCTCGTTGCCTGTGATGAAGATCACACACAATTTCCCATATTGTTGCGATATTTTGTCCGCTTTGCTTTGTTACTTTAAGACTGCAGGGATAAACGCCCGTCCAGCAAGCGGGCATTCTCCTGCGAAAATCAAATTCAGATCAACGAAGGAGTGCAGGACAATGAAAAACATATTGAAGATGGGTACGATCGGCACGCTACTGCTGGCAACGGCTTTTGGAGCGATGGGTACGGCAGCGGCGGCCGAGCAGGCGAAGGAGGTACCGCCTGGCGTCCATTCGGGGGTTATGAATCCCGGCAACGGCGCTTATATGAGACTGCTGGCGAAGATCTACATACCGGAGAGCGCAGAGGAGTGGAAAAAAGCGGTCGAAGAGCGCAAGCAGGCGGAAAATGACATGACGGAAGCGACTCAGGCACGCATCAAGTTTAAGGACGAGCTGTCGCGCAATTATAAACCGGAGACCGCCCCTAAAGCGCCCAATGTCGAATATAAAGAAAACTCCGCTACGGGCAAAAAGCAACTGTTTATAGACGGTAAACCCGCAGATCGTTATTCAAACGGAAGGCCGATAGTAGACGGCAAGATTGTAGAAGGCATCGCTGTCGCTATAGAGGGTATGGATGGTATAATCGATAAAAGACCGGAGCAGTCCGAAGAGTCGAAGCGGGCGGAGGCATACGCGAAAGCGGTCGAAGCAGGCGATACGGAAGCGATTCGCGGGCTGCTGCCGAAGCTGCTGAACGATTACCGCAAGCAGACAACCGCAATCAAAGAAGAGGCCGCAAGAATGAAAGCGGAGGATGGCAAGATCAAAGCGGGTCTGTAAAAAGCGGTACGTAATCATATTTTATAAAAGGCGTTCTTTTCGGGCACAGTCAGGCCGAAGACGCCTTTTTCCTTTGGCGCAAACATGCTGGGACAGATACAGGAGAGGATTCGGATGTACCGTATTTTTTTGGTGGAGGACGAAGAACATTTGAACGGGGTGCTTTCCGCTTATCTTGAAAGCGAGGGTTGGCAGGTGCGTTCGTTTCTGAATGGCGGGGAGGCTCGTCAAGCGATAGGGGAACGGCCGGACCTGTGGATCCTCGACATTATGCTGCCTGGTATCGACGGTTACCAGTTGCTTCGCGAGATCAAGGCGGATCAGCCGCGGCTGCCGGTTATTTTCATTTCCGCGAGGGACGCCGATATCGATAGGGTCATTGGGCTGGAGCTGGGCAGCGACGATTATATGGCCAAGCCGTTTCTCCCGCGGGAGCTGGTCATCCGTACGCGCAAACTGCTGGAGCGCGTATACGGGGACGGAAGGCAAGACGCGGGGGCGGAGGCCCGCGGCCGCGCGCAGCTGCTCGTGCCGCCCTATATCGTTGATGAAGGTGGGCGAACGGTGAGGACGGAGAAAGGAAAGGCCGTGGACCTCACCTCCAAGGAGTTCGATCTGATTGTTTATTTTGGCCGGCATGCCGGCCAACTGCTTGATCGCGAGCAGGTGCTGGCGGGCGTTTGGGGCAGCGATTATTACGGGTCCGACCGCGTTGTGGACGATCTGGTTCGGCGGTTGAGGCGAAAGCTGCCGCAGCTGAGGCTGGAGACCGTATACGGATACGGGTACAGGCTGGTGAAAGCGTGAAGCATTGGCCTCTTGCCGTCAAATTATGGGGGATCTTTACTGCCTTGACGATCGGCAGTTTCTCGCTGCTGGCTGTGCTGCTGCCATGGACGTTGAAAGATTTTTTTACGGAACAGCTGTACGATTCCTTACTTGACCAGTCTCAAATGTATGCGTCCTCCCCGCCTCCTTTTCGTCCTTCCGACATATCGGCTTCTGCCATTATGGGGATGGCGGGCTTCCGGGAGATGATCAAGCGGGTTGCTCCTGAAAGCGAGGAGATGTGGAAACAGGCGTTTGGGGAGCGCGAGCTGGCGGAAAACGACATGGCGAAAGCGACTCAGGAACGCACCAAGTTCAAGGACGAGCTACAGCGCAGCTTCAATAAGAAGGACTCTCCTCAGAACGGCAAAATTGATTTTAAAGAAAGCGCTGCGGCTGGAGTGACCCCGACTTTAATCGGTAAGCATCCGGATAACGGGATCAACGGGGGGAAAGAATCGGAGCTTTCGGATAAGATGAAGCTTTTGGAGACGTACGCGCAAGATGTCGAAGCGGGAGATACGCAAGCGATCCGAGCGGAGGACGCGGAAGCGATCCGCGGATTGCTTCCGAAGCTGCTGGACGATTATCGCAAGCAGACGGCCTCGCTGAAAGAGGCCGCTGCCAGAATGACAATCGAGGACGATAAGCTCAAAGCAGAGGGAGCTATCAAGAAAACGGAGCCCTTTTTGCCGCCGCCGAATGGTCCGTCCGTTCAACATTTGATGCTGAGTACGAAAGGGAATATATCGTTATTCGAAATGAACGGCGCTTTGACCTCGGCCGATCCTCTCGTGCGAACTATGGCGCAGGATGCCCGGCTGCAACAGGCTCCCGTACAAAAGTATATGAGCAATATCGAGGGCAAGCTGGTCTTTTATGTCATCCGAATACAAGAGATTCAAGGCGGCCCCGGCTTCATGGTATCCTACACCACGAGCAGTTACCGCAACGATCTGGTGATGGCGATGTTCGGTCGGCTGGCGCTGCTCATGGCAGCGCTGATCGTACTGAGCTGGCTCCCGTGTCTGGGGCTGGCCCAATATTTGACGCGCCCGCTTGTGCAGATGGAGCGGCATGTCGGACGGCTTGCCAGACGCGATTGGCACGAGCCGCTGGAGACGGTCAGCAAGGATGAAATCGGGCGTTTGGGATCGGCCATCGAGACGATGCGTCAGCAGCTTGTAAGGCAGGACAAAACGCAGCAGTTTTTCCTCCATAACATCTCGCATGAGCTCAAGACGCCCGTCATGGTGATCCGCAGCTATGCCCAGTCCATTATGGACGGCGTCTTTCCGCGGAAAACGCTGGCCGGCAGCGTGGACGTCATTATGAAGGAATCGGAGCGGCTGGAGAAACGGATCCGCGACCTGCTTTATTTGAACAAGCTGAATTATTTTACGTCCCGGGAGAAGCCGCATCAGCCCTTCGATCTGAAAGCGTTGCTGGACGATACCGTGGAGAGGCTGCGCTACCGCCGCGCAGACATTGCTTGGGAGGTCAGCGTCCCGGATGCGGTCATGCTCACCGGCGACCGGGAGCAGTGGGGAGTCGCGCTGGAGAATCTGACCGATAACCAGCTGCGGTATGCGCAAACTAGTATCCGGCTTGAAGTGAAGCCGGGGGGAGCTGGAGCTCCCATCGTTCGCCTATGGAACGACGGGCCGCCGCTCGATGAGGAGACGACGCAAAGCTTGTTCGAGCCGTTCCAGACCGGAGGAGACGGGCAGTTCGGCTTAGGCCTTGCCATTGTCAAGCAAATCGCCGTCAACCACGGCTATATGGCCCGGGCCGCGAATGAAGAAGGGGGTGTCGCCTTTTATTTGGAACCGGGCGCTTCGGTCTAATCGCTTCCTTCCGGAATAGTCGCAAAAACTGCCATGCCGATGACCTGATGGTACGAGTAAAATGGACTGGGAAAAGCACACTTTTTGCCGCATAGTCCAAACATGCCATAGGGCAAGGCCATAGGATATACCATGTAAACGAAAGGAGGGACCGAACAATGGGTGGTTTTGGTGGCTTTGGCGGTTGCGGTGGCGGCTTTGGCGGCTGCGGCGGGTTTACTAGCACAGGTGTCATTCTCGTTCTCTTCATTCTGCTTGTAATCGTTCTTCGTTCCTGGTGGGCCTAATAGCGTGGCCCCTTGAAGATCCCGAGTTTTTACGGGATCTTTTTTTATACCTGCCCGCTGGTGAATCGGTATACATAGGGGGGATGCGGCGGTTAGAATGGAAAAGAACAAGAACCAGAGAATGAACGAGGAGAGGAAGGTTATTATAGTGCAGGCCGTCATCTTATTTATTCTCGCGGGGCTGGCCGAGATCGGCGGAGGGTACCTTGTCTGGTTATGGCTCCGGGAAGGAAGAGCGATCGGTTACGGCCTCGTCGGCGCGCTGATTCTTGTCGTGTACGGGATTATTCCGACGTTGCAAAGCTTTCCGAGCTTCGGGCGGGTGTATGCGGCTTACGGCGGCGTCTTCGTCGTCTTGTCGGTTCTGTGGGGCTGGGGCATCGACAAGAAAGCTCCGGACGTCTACGACTGGCTCGGGATGAGCCTATGTCTGGCCGGGGTCGCCGTCATGCTGTACGCCCCACGGTCCTAGCGCGGCGCCCTGGGAGGAAAGTGAAAAAAGAAGCCTTTCCCAGCGGATGAACCATCCGGCGAAAAGGCTTCTTTGAGCGTGCGTTATTTTTTTGGGTCAAACGAGCTCTTCAGCGACACGATCCGGTTGAACACCGGGCGGCCTTCCGTCGAATGCTTCGGATCGACGTTGAAGTAGCCGTGGCGGAAAAACTGGAACTTATCCTGAGGCTTCGCGTCCCGCATATTGTTTTCGACGAAGCCTTGCACCGCTTCGAGCGACTTCGGATTAATATTGTCGAGGAACGATTCGCCTTCTTCCGCTTGCTCATCGAGAATGAGTGGCTCGTACAGGCGGAATTCCGTCGGGACGGCTTGCGTCGCTTCCACCCAGTGAATCGTCCCCTTGACCTTGCGGCCGGTAAAGCCGCTGCCGCTCTTCGTTTCCGGATCGTACGTGCAGTGCAGCTCCGTGACGTTGCCGTCCGCGTCCTTGATCACGTTCTCGCATTTGATGAAGTAGGCGTGCTTCAGACGCACTTCATTGCCGGGGAACAGGCGGAAGTAGCCTTTAATCGGCTCCTCCATAAAGTCGTCCCGCTCGATATAAATTTCCCGCGAGAACGGAATTTGACGATGTCCCATCGCTTCGTTCTCGGGATTGTTCTCCGCATCCAGCATCTCCACTTGCCCTTCTGGGTAGTTCGTGATGACCACCTTCAGCGGCTGCAGCACGGCCATCGTGCGCGGCGCCTTCAATTTGAGGTCCTCGCGGATGAAATGCTCCAGCATCTTCTCGTCGACGATACTGTTGTTCGTCTTCACTACGCCGACCTCGCGGCAGAACGTACGGATCGCTTCCGGAGTATAGCCCTTGCGGCGCAGACCGGAGATCGTAGGCATCCGCGGATCGTCCCAGCCGTCGACGACGTTCTCGTCCACGAGCAGCTTCAGCTTCCGCTTGCTCATCACCGTATTGGTCAGGCTGAGCCGGTTGAATTCGTACTGCCGCGGCACGTTCTCCATCTCGCACTCCTGCACGACCCAATCGTACAGCGGACGGTGGTCGGCGAACTCCATCGTACAGATGGAATGCGTGATGCCTTCGATCGCGTCCTCCAGCGGATGAGCATAGTCGTACATCGGATAAATGCACCACTTGTCGCCGGTATTATGGTGATGCGTATGGGAAATCCGGTACAGTACCGGGTCCCGCAGGTTGATGTTCGGCGAGGCCATGTCGATTTTGGCGCGCAGCACCTTCTCGCCGTTGGCATACTCGCCTTTGCGCATCCGCTCGAACAGGTCGAGATTTTCCTCCACGCTGCGGTCGCGGTACGGGCTGTCTTGGCCGGGCTCGGTCAGGGTACCCCGCGTTTCGCGGATTTGCTCGGCCGTCAGATCGCATACGTAGGCTTTGCCCTTGCGGATCAAGCGCACGGCGCGCTCGTACATTTCATCGAAAAAGTCCGAAGCAAAATACAGCTGCTCCCACTCGAAGCCGAGCCACGTGATGTCTTCCTGAATCGAGCGTACAAATTCCTCGTCTTCCTTCACCGGGTTCGTGTCGTCAAAACGCAAATGCGTACGTCCGCTGAATTCGTCGGCAAGCTCGAAATTCAGGCAGATCGATTTCGCGTGCCCGATATGCAGGTAGCCGTTCGGCTCCGGCGGAAAGCGGGTGACGATGGTATTCACTTTACCTGTGTTCAAATCTTCGATCACGATATTTTTGATGTAATTGGAGGATGATGCAGAAGCCGGTTTCGTCGTGTCCAATGGGATCAACCTTTCTCACAAATTAGCTGTCAAAATCTATTACTCTCTATAATACACAAAATGGAGGGCAATTATAAATGGTTTTCCGTACGATTCTTTGAAGAAAGCCCTTACTTGACGGACTTTTACGCGTTTTCCATCCGAATCTTGGGCGGTATCTATGAAAATGGGAGGGATTTTTCTCTCTTTTGCAAGAGACGGCGTAAAATCCGCACCTTGCGGCCAAGAGAACATAAGGTGGAAAGAAGGGGGAATTGCATAGAAAGGAGCGATTCATTGTGAACACGAACCATGGAAAAGAAACGAACCGTCTCGTAACGGTACCGGTGCTGCGGAAGACGCTGGCCGCCATGATTCCGTTTTATCGGAGGATTGCTTCGGACCCCGCTTATGCCTCGGCGTGGACCCGGGGCGTGCGCCGCGCGGATCTGGATACGCTGATCCGGCTGTTTCGGCAAGTCGGCTTACCCGAGCGGAGATATGCGTCGTTGTCCACGAACGGCATCGGCTACTTCGTCGATTTCGACGCGCCGAAGCCGATTGTGCTGTACTCGAACGCCACCACGATTCGTCCGGGGATGACGCAGTTTTATTTTAACACCAAGGTTCACCGCGCCATCGCCAAGGCGATTTTGCCGCTCTATCAAGAAATCGTCAACAACCGGCCGTTCGCCTGCATCGTCGTCCGGGCGATCCGCAGCGGCAACCGAGCGCTGCTGGACCGGGTGGTTCGCAGCATTGTCGCGACCCCTCATCTGCGCTCCGTCTCCATCGAAAGCTCAGGCTTCCGGCTCAGCTTCAAATACGCGGCCAGTCCGTTCCGCTTCGACAACCTGACCTTTGGCGGCGAACCTTAACCTTCATGGCGGCAAAAGGTCCGCAGGACGGCAAATCCCCTGTGTCCGGGCGAGAGGCCGCCGGTCGCAGGGGATTTCTGGTGAGGATATCAGATTAGAGCAGAGCCGAGGCCGCCGACTGCTTCTCCTCATACTGCAGCAGCAGCGCTTCGGCTTTGTGTAAATCTTTGGCGTGTACATCAAGCTTCAAGCTTTCGGGGTGATGGAGATCGACGGCTTCGGCCGCCGTCTGGATCGCGCTCAGAGCCGCATCGGTATCGGATTTCACCCGGCATTTCACCTGCTTCGACCGTAAGAAGGCGTGCCTCGCTTGAAGGCCGCGGGCTTCGTGCCCGGAAGCGGCCATCACCGTCTTCCACTGCGCGGAGCGGCTGTATAGCAGGTACATCGCGGCAAGGACAATCAACAGGAACAATAAACCTCCCATTACCATTAGAAACACCACCTTCGTCTAATTGGATTTTGCGGACGGAGGACTGCCGGTAGTCTGGGGTGAGCGGACGCTTGCTTGCCATTACCCGTTTCCGGCCGGGTTGAAACATGGATTTTTTTGCCTCGACGCGGAACAAGCCGGCTATCGGTTCGGCGACCGATGCCGGCTTGCTGTAAGTCTATTTTAAGGTTTTAAGCATTAGAACGGCTTATACGGTCTGCGCGGCGAAAAACCGCGGCAAAAACGCTTTGTTCTGCTCCAGCATCTCGTCCAGCATCGGCTCCGCTTTGTTGACCGAGGTCACGAGCGGATGGTGGGCCAGCGCTTGCAGCGCAAGTCCGCGGTCGCCCGAGACGGCGGCGGCGATCGCCAGGCGCTCGTACGTTTTGACCGCATGGATCAAGCCCTTGGCGGCTTCCGGTACGACCGAAACCGGCAGCGGAATCGGCCCCTGCTTCGTGACGACGCAGTTGACCTCGATGCAGGCGTCCGCCGGCAGGAAGTCGAGAATGCCCTGATTGCGGACGTTCAGCGTCTGGATGTCGCGCGTATCGTTGTACAGCGACGTCATCAGCTTGACGGCGGCCTCCGAGTAGTACGCGCCTCCGCGCTTCTCGAGCTGCTTCGGTTTCTCGGCCAGCTCAGGGTCCTTGTACAGCTCGAACAATTCGTCTTCCAGCCGCTTCACCACTTCGGCGCGGGTGCCTTCCCGGGCGGACGATTCGACTTGGTCGGCCAGCATCTCTTCGGTCAAATAAAAATACTTCAAATAATAGGTCGGAATGGCGCCGAGCGAACGGATGAACGAAGCGTTCCATTCGTACTGCGGAACATTTTTGGCTGAATAGCCGTCGCGGTTCGCCAGCAGCTCCTCCAGCTTCGATTCGCCGTCGATCCGCACCTGCGTGACCCAGTGCAGGTGATTCAAGCCGACGAATTCGGCGTAGATGCGCTCCATCGGCACCTCGTAGAGGCCGGTCAGCCATTTGTACACCCCGATCGGCGAATTGCAGATGCCGACGGCCCGAATCTTCGAATGGTTGAGGATCGCTTCCGTCACCATCCCCGCCGGATTCGTGAAGTTCAGCATCCAGGCGTCCGGGCACAGCTCCTCCATGTCCTTGGCGATATCCAGCAGCACGGGAATCGTGCGCAGCGCCTTCATCATGCCGCCCGGACCGGTCGTTTCCTGGCCGATCATGCCGTAGCGCAGCGGAATCGTCTCGTCCCGGATGCGCGCTTCCAGCAGACCGACACGCAGCTGCGTCGTGACGAAATCGGCGCCCGCCAGCGCTTCCCGGCGATTGGTCGTCAAGCGGACCGTGATCGGCAGCTGCGATTTCTCCACCATGCGCTGCGCCAACTGTCCGACGATGCGCAGCTTGTGCTCCCCTTCCGGGATGTCGACCAGCCACAGCTCCGTGACGGGAAAACGGTCATGGTGCACGATAAAACCTTCGATCAGCTCCGGCGTGTACGACGACCCGCCGCCGATCACGACGACTTTCAGTCCTTTGGCTTCAGCCACCTGCAAGCACTCCCTTCAAATCGGATATGCGTCGGACTTGCTCCTGCACCGGCTCGGAGACCGTCGTGCCGTCTTTTTCCATGGCCAGCAAGATCGCCCCGACCACCGGCTCGACATCCAGCACCTGAAGCCGGCAGCCCGGCGCCTCCGGCTGCACCAGTTCTACGATATACGGATGAATGAATTGCCCGTCACCCCGGGTCAGCACACTGCCCGCAAGCACCAGATCAAAGGTCTCCCTCTGCATCCCCAGACGCCGGATCACCGCCCGGGCCGCCAGCCCGAGCTCCGTTCCCTGGACGCGGAGGATGCGGGCCGCCACACGGTCTCCCTGGGCGGCGGCTTCGAACAGCAGTGGCGTGAGTTCAAGGGGGACAGGCAGCGCATGGTCGAGAAAATAATGGAACATATGTTCGACTGAAGGGTAGTCGAGCTCCTTCGTGACCAAAGCGGTCAGCAGCGTCTCTTCCTCGCGGCCTTCCCATGCCCGGATGACTGCGCGGAACGCTTCCGCTGCTAAGTCCCCGCCGCCGCCGAAATCGCCGTACGGATAGCCGAAGCCGCCGCATTGGTACATCTCGCCCGCAGGGGAGACGCCGACGCAGTTCGTGCCGCTGCCGCAAATCGCCACGACGCCGTACGGCTTCGATGTGCCGGCGCGCAGGGCGATGACGGTGTCGCAGACGATGTCGGTGACTGGCAGCCCCAGCTCGGCGATCATCGGCCGCAGGATGCGGAAGTCGGCTTCACGGTCGGCGCCTGCCAGCCCGAAGCAGGCCGCGGCAATATCCTGCTCGCGCAGGCCGGCTTGGCCGAGCGCTTGAGCGACGGCTCGGCGGATGCTCTGCGCGGCCGTATCGCGGTCAATCTGATGGTTGCCGGGGCCGCCTTTGCCGGCTGCGACCAGCCGGCCCGTTTCGTCGGTAATGACGGCATACGTTTTGCTGCCGCCGGCATCCATCCCCAAGTAGTATTTCAATGTACTCCACTCCCATCCTATAGAGCCAGCTACGGTGAGGGGGAATAAGGTGACGTGGATTCTCTCACGATCAGTTCCGGCTTCAAGCAGACTGAAGTGTTCCGTTTCATGGAGCCGTCGATCAGCTTGAGCAGCAGGCGGACGGCCTGCTGACCCATCTGCTCCATCGGCTGTCTGACGGTCGTCAGACGCGGATGAATATCGGCGGCGAACACTTGGTCGTCATACCCGACGATGGAAAGGTCGCGCGGAATGCGGTACCCTTCGTCCCGGAACGCATCCATGACGCCGAGCGCAAGGCCGTCTTCTCCGGCAAAAACGGCCGTCGGCACGTTCCCGCTGTGCAGCCATTCCTTGGCGACGTCGAAGCCGCTGCGGATGTTGAATTCGGTGCAGGCCACGGCCAGCGGCGTCAGTCCCGCTTCGGCCATGGCCGCTTCGAATCCGCGTCTGCGCTCCCTGGCGCTGAGAAACAGCTCCGGCCCGCTCACGTGCGCGATGCGCGTATGTCCCAGGCTGATCAAATGCTTGGTCGCCTCGTAGCCGCCTGTATAGTTGTCCACATTCACCGTAGTGGCATTTGTTTTTTCAATTTGATTATCGATAATAACAAACGGGATTTTCTTCCGTTTGAGCTCCAGCACATACTGCTCTTCTTCCATGGGTGACAGCACGATGATGCCGTCGACCCGGTCTTCCTGAAACAAAAAGTTGGTCGGCTTCAAACCGCCGTTCGGAGAGGAGCACACGTTCAGCGCCAAAAAATAACCGTTCTCCTCCAAGGCTTCGTTCACGGCATGCACGATGCCGTCGAACACTGAATCCTGCAGGGTGATCAGCGTCAGGCCGATTAGTCCCGTCGACCCCCGCGCCAGATTGCGGGCGGCGGCATTAGGCCGGTAATCCAGCTCCTGAATGGCCTGCAGCACCTTCTGACGGTTGCTCTCCCGAACAGTGGGCGAATTGTTAAGCACCTTCGACACGGTCACAAGTGACAGTCCCGATTTTTTTACGACGTCCCATATGCTTACTTTTTTCATGATTAGATCAAACTCCCGGATCGGTATTCATTCTTATAAGCAATAGTATACCATAGCTCCGAATGGCCCCTCCGCAAGGAGAGGCCGGGGTGCAAGGGGAGTTGTGGCGCGGCAGGGTCAGAAGGCTTGAGCGCTTACTTTTTGGCTTTGTCGGCGTTTTTCTCCTTCAGCAGGTCGTTCACCTTTTTCTCCAACTGCGGGCTGACTTCGGCCACGGTTTTTTGCCCGTTGTCCACAAGATCCAACTCGTTCTTGACGATGTTCAAAATCTCGGAGTAGTGGGTAATCAAATGATTATACGATTCGACGCCGTATTTCAGGCCGCCTTCGACGACGTTCTTCATATCTTTGGCGTCGATCGCCGGGCTGTAGAGACTAAAATACTTTTCCGCCGCCTGCTGATTGGCCGGAGGCGTGCCGCCGCTCAGCTCGATCGACTTTTCCTGGATGTCCTTGCCGAGCTGGAATTTGATCCATTCGTACGCTTCCTTCGGATGCTTGGAATCCTTCAGGATGAGAAGCGGGTCGACATACAGCACGTTGCGGTTCTTGTCGCTGCCGCTGTACGGGACGGCGGCCACGCCGACCTTGAAGCTGTAATCCTTGACCGAGGCGAGAATCCAGGCCCCGGCGACAGACATCCCTATGCGCCCGGTGGCGAACGGATCGCCGCCCTGCCCGGCGACGGCCTTGGTGAATTCCGGCGACGGCATCACCTTGTCCTTCAGGATCAGGTCGGACAAGCGCTGGTTGACTTTGACGACCTCCGGCGAATTGAAGTGGAAGGACGTCGCATGGCCGCCGTTCGTCCACGTATCATCGGAGTAGACTTTGGCTCCGAAATACACCGGACGCATATCCTTCTCGCCCCAGACCCAGTCCATGCCGAACTCCACTTTCTCAAAATCGTCGCTCGGCTTGCTCAGCTTCTTGGCGGTTTCGACCATTTTGTCGAACGTCCATGACTTGTCTTCGTAGTCAGACGGCGGGTACGGAACGCCTGCTTTATCGAACATGTCCTTGTTGTAGAGGAGCATCGTCACGTAGCTGTAAACCGGGATGCCGTAGTTTTTGCCGTCGATTTTGTAGATGTCCATCAGGTTGTCGGGAATGCCGTAGTCGGACGCTTTGAAGTTGTCCTCTTTCATCAGGTCGGTCAGGTCGCGCAGCAAGCCCTTGTCGTAATACTCGATGAAGCCGCCTTCGCCCCAATGCGAGGTGATGTCGGGAGCCGTGCCGGCGGCAATCATCGCTTGCAGCTTCGAATCGAATTCCTCGTAAGGCGTCTTCATGATCTTGACCTTGATGTTCGGGTGCTTCGCCTCGAATTCCGGAACGAGCTTCTCGACAAAGGTTTTATCCGGAAGATCGGGAACGAACTGCGTGATCGTGACCGTGGAGTCCCCCTTGGACCCGCCATCTTTCGTGTCGCTTGCGCAAGCCGGCAGCAGTACTGCGCCTGTCAGCAGAATCGCGCCGAGACAAGCCGTCTTGTTTCTTTTCATCTTTCCTCACTCCTTCATTTGGTGACCCCGCAGACGGGTTATTCATTTCACTCCGGTCAGCACGATGCTTTCTACGAAATATTTTTGTGCGACGGAGAATAAAACCAGGATCGGAACGAGAGCCAGAACGGCCGACAGCATGACAAGGTTCCACGGCACCAGCCGGGTGGCGGACGAATACATCGCGGTCATGCCGATCGTCAGGGTGAAATGCTCGGACGAGTTCAGGTACAGCACCTGCCCGAGCAGATCGTTCCAGCTGTACATGAAGGCGAAGATCGCGACGGTCGCCAGCACGGGACCGGAGAGCGGCAGCGCGATGTTCCACCACTGGCGCCACTCGGAGCAGCCGTCGATTTTGGCCGCGTCGTACAGTTCGTTCGATAACGAAGTGAAGAACTGCCGGATGAGGAAGATGTTATAGGCGGAGCCGAAAAAAGCAGGGACGGTAATCGGTAGAATCGAGTCCATCCACCCGAGATTTTTGAACAAAATGAACTGCGGAATCATCAGGGCCGGATACGGAATCATCATCGTGCTGAGCAGAAACAGGAACAGCACGTTTTTCCCCCGGGCGTTATAGCGCGCGAACCCGAATGCGACGAGGGACGACGAAAGCACGGTCCCGATGACGCTGAAGAAGGCGATCAGCAGGCTGTTTTTGTACCACAGGCCGTACTGGTATTGGGTGAACAGGTTCTTGAAGTTGCCCCAGGCGAACTGCTCCGGGATGAGTCTGGGCGGGAATTTGAGCACTTCCGCCTGCGACTTGAACGCGGTCGAGAACATGTTGAGCGTCGGGAAAATCATGATGACCGCGATGACGATCAGCAGCAGAAAGACCAGCCACTCGAACGGGGTCGTTTTGCGTTTGCCGCCCGTTTGCCGAATCGAACGCTTCTGCGTTACGGTTGCCGTACTCATACGCCGCCGCCTCCTTCATAATGAACAAGCTTCCGGGATACCCTCATGATCAGGAACGTCATGAGCATGATCACGATGAGCAGCAGCCAGGCCATGGCCGAAGCGTAGCCCATCTTGAAAAACTTAAAGCCGTTCTGCCACAGGTAGTACACGTAAAACTGGGTGGCGTAATGCGGCCCGCCCTTGGTCATGACGAACGCCTGCGTAAACACCTGGAACGAATCGATAATGCCCATGATGAGCTGGAACAGCACGACGGGCGAAATCATCGGCAGCGTGATGCGCCAGAGCGACTGCCACCGGGTGACGCCGTCGATCTTGGCGGCCTCGTACAGAATCGGGGGCACGCCCTGCAGACCGGCGAGGAAGATGACCATGCCGGCCCCGGCGCTCCACATCGTCATGATGACCATGGCGGCCAGCGCCCAGTTGCTGTCTTCAAGCCACTTGGGGCCGTCGATGCCGAGCAGCCCGAGCGCCCAGTTAAACATGCCGATCTTGGAGTTGAACACCCACAGCCAGACGAGCGACATCGCGACGCCCGAGATCATGCTGGGAAAATAAATCGCTGTCCGGAAAAACCGCTTGAACGGAATTTTCTGATTGACCAGCAGCGCCAGAAACAGCGACAGCAGAAGCTGCAGCGGTACGCTGAATATTGTGAACAGCACCGTCGTTTTCACTCCGCGCCAGAACAGATCGTCCTGAAACATCTTGGTGTAGTTCTGCAGGCCGACCCACTTCGGCGCGCTGGTGATGTTGTATTCCGTGAAGCTGATGTAGAGCGAATACAGAATCGGGTACAGTGTGAATATCGCCGCTCCGATCAGCCACGGCGAAATGAACAGGTAAAAATATTTGGTCTCCCGTCTGCGTGCCCCCTGCCGCATGGGCAATCCCTCCTTAAAGTATAAACGTTTATATTTTTGTTGAATTAAGGCACGCCCCCTGCCGGCCGGTGCAAAGCCGCTCGTCCGGTTCTGCGCAACATAAAATTGACTTTTTCTTAATGATTTTCTGAAAAGTTTTGCCGGTTAAACTAGGATGTTGTTGAAACGAGGGGGAATTGCGGATTGCACCGAAGCTTTAAAATTATAAACGTTTATATTTTTATACGCCTATAGTAATCGTTTTCAAGGATGGCGTCAATCCCTAATTTTCCAGTCCGTCCCCGGAGACTTGCAGATAGGGAGTCCGAAGCCGGAGAGAGCCGGTTCGTACTTGAATTGACACGCTGTCGGCGCGTAAGCTACCATGAGAAAAATACTTTGCTTATCGCTGCAAAAGGGGGGAACCGCGCATGAATTCGGAGCAGCTAACGGAACGTGTCCGGCTCACGCAGAAAAGGCTGCGCAAGGAGCTGCTGAGCAGTGTGTTGGACGAGTTCGATGGGCAGATTATGGCACTGCCCGAGGCCAAACGGCTGCAGAAATACGCCAAGATGGCGGGAAGCCCGTTTTCGTTCTTCCGGGGGACTGCGTACTTGTTTTATTTTGACGTCAGCCGGGAGTGGTTTCCGTACCACAGCTCGCCGGAGCGGCCGACGTGGATTCAAGGGGATCTGCATTTCGAGAATTTCGGGGCGTTCCGCAGCGAAGAGGGGCGGATCGTGTACGACGTGAACGATTTTGACGAGGGGTATCTGGGCTCCTACCTGTATGATCTGCTGCGGATGTCGGTCAGCGTAGCGCTTGTGTGCCGGACGAAGGATATTGACGCCGATGGACAGAAGGAAGCGATCACCGCTTACTTGGACGCGTATGCGAACCAGATCCGGCGCTTTGCCCGGCGGAAGGACGATCCGCGGACGCTCGTCTTCGACAAAGACCGCACGGACGGGCCGATCCGCAAGCTGCTGAAAAAGACGGAGAAGCGGCTCGCGTCGCAGTTTCTGGAAGGCGTAACAACGCTGACGAGGACGGCGAGGCGGTTTGCCAAATCGGACGAGATTGTGCCGCCGACGCCGCAGGAGCGCCGCATGCTGGAGGAGAGCTGGCCGCAGTATCTGGAATCGCTGGAGTGGAAGACGAAGCGTTCCGACGGCTATTACGTGATTAAGGACGTGGCGGTGAAGCACGGCTCGGGCACGGCCTCCATCGGGCTGGACCGCTTCTATGTGCTCGTCGAGGGCGAAGGCGGCGAGCAGGCGCTGGACGATATCGTGATCGAGGTCAAGGAAGTGCGCGCGCCGGTGCCGGCTTATTTTATGCCGTATAACGAGGCATTTTGGACGTATTTCGGCCATCAGGGCAAGCGGGTTATCGTGACGCAGCAGGCGATGCATCACGAGGCGGATCCGTTTCTCGGCTTCTTGACGATGGACGGGCGGCATTTTTACGTTAGGGAGCGGTCGCCTTACAAGAAGCGGCTGAAGGCGGACAAACTGACGGAGAAGGAAGACCTGCTGTCCGTGCTGGACTGCATGGGCCGGATTACGGCGAAGCTTCATGCGCGGGCGGATGCGGACATGAAGCACGGGCTGATGTCGTACCACAGCGAAGAAGAGATTCAGCGCGCGATCGGACCGGACACGGACGCGTTCTGCGACTATATCGCGCATTGGGCGATCGCGTACGCGCATCAGGTTGAGGAGGACTATGCGCTGTTCGTAGGGTGGTTGGACGAGCGGAAGTAAGCCCGGTCGGCATTCGTGAACGGCGATGCGCATCATCATCTTGCGAAAAAAAGGAGCTGGTCCCTTGCAGCCGTGAAGGTTGCAGACGGGATACAGCTCCTTTGGTATTCTATGCGACATGCGCAAAAGCTTGCTTATCCGCCTGGCTCGCGCAGGCTTAGTAGCGGTCCATAATCAGCTGCGTTTTCAGCGAATCCTGGGCCAGGAACCAGCCTTTGCTTTGCAGATAAGTCACCAGCTCGTCATGCTTCTGCGAGGCGGTGTCCCGGTCGTCCGTCTTGAACGAAATTTCGACTACGTTCTCCGTACCGGAGCCGTTTGCGCTGCGGATCGGCCATACTTCGATGTACGTTTTCAGGCCGCTATAGGTGCCGGTATACCGCTTGGCCAGAACCGGGCCGTAGATGCGGGATTTTTGCAGCTTCTCGGTGCCCCAGCCGGCGTACAGCCACTTGTCGAATTTGCCTGGGGCGTTATCGATCAGCAGCTGGCGGGAATCTTTGACCGAGGGCAGATCTACGCCGCTGTAGCCGGATTTTTTGACGTCTTTGGAGCGTGTGATGCTGAGCGTCTTGTTCTGGTAGCCCCATTCCACCTGCGCCTCGTAGTTGGTGTCCGATGCGTCGAACCCTTCCTGATTAGCCTTCGTCAGCGCCGCGTCGATGTTGCCGTTGACGATCGGATAGCGCTTCTTGTAGCTCAGCTCGAACTTGCTGTCGCCTTCCTTCTTCCGAATGCGGGGACTCCAGCCGTTGCTGTAAATGTCTTTGCCGTCCGTATCCAGAAACTGCACGTTCATTTTCGTCACCTTGTCCGGCATGCCGAACGCGCTGCGGACCTCGCTCTTCAGCTTGTCGTCCGAACCCAGCACGGCGTTAGCAGGCATGAGCAGCTTCACCTCGTAATCCGGCACCAGGTTGCTTGCAGCTTTGGCAGACGCGGCAGGGAAGACGGACGATACCGTCAAAGCGGTGGTCAGGACGACCGCGGACAGCGCCCCAATCCATTTGGATCGTTTGTTCATCATCGACAACTCCTTCATGTTTTGGAATAGGCTTACACGCTAGACTGTAATGATCGTTTGTTATCTAGATGTTAAGCAGATATGTTGTTTTTGTAAAGAAAAATTTGGAAATTGGTATAAATACTAGATTTACCGGGCTTCTTGCCGCAGAAAATCGATGAACCGCTCCATGACGGCGGACTGCCGCCGGTCCGCATTGTATGCGCAGTAGACATAACGTTTGAACGGATTTTGCGGAATCGGGCGAAATTCGAGCTCCCCGCGCTCCACTTCCCGCTGCACGGCCTGCCGTGAAACGAACGACACACTCTCCCCCTGCATGACGACCTGCTTGATCGCTTCCAGCGAATCCAGCTCCATATGCGCTTTCAACTGGACGCGGTTGCTCTGCGCCCACCGGTCGGTCATTTGCCGCGTGCTGGACTCCGGTCCGTGGAGCAGAAAAGGCGCCTCGGCGAGCTGATCGGGATATAATTGCGGGTAGGTGGCCAACCGGTGATGCGGCGCGAAGACGACGACCAGCTCGTCCTCGCACACCGTTTCGGCGATCAATGGTGCCGATTGGAACGGCTCGGTGGAGAGGATACCGAGATCGATCTCGTGATTGCGCAGCAGCTCCCGGATGACAGGAGCCGTCTTGACCTGCAAGGACAAGGTGATTCGCGGGTACGCCTTGACGAAGCCGCTCAGCACCTTCGGAAGCAGGTAGGTTCCCGGCACGTAGCTGGCGCCGATCTTCAGCGTGCCGCGGCCCAGCTCGTCGAACTCTTTCACGACCCGCCCCGCTTCCTGCGCCAGCGCGTTGATTTTGACCGCGTAGTGGTAGAGCGACCGGCCGGCCTCGGTCAGAACCGTTTTGCCCGCGCGCGTCTCGAAAAGCTGCACCCCGAGCTCCTGCTCCATGCTCTTCATGTGGAAGGTTACCGTCGGCTGCTTGAGCCCGAGCTGCTCGGCGACGGCGGTAATTTTTTTGTGCTTGTCCAACAGCTCCACGATTTCCAGCTTCAGCAGACTGAAATTCAATGTGCCCACTCTCCTTGTTCGGCTCCGCATTTTCCCACAGTATAGAAAAAATCTATGCAAATGAATAGTATGCATTGAATTAATTAACATAATCTTTACGTCCCGCTGACAAACTTCTGCATTTTGCCATGTACACTAAAGCTAGATTGCAAGATAGGATGGGTTGCAGCATGGATGTGGTCATACGGGGGTTGGAAAAATCGTTCGGAGTGATGCAGGCGCTGCGCCGGACGGATCTGGTCATCAGAAAGGGGCGGTTTACGACGCTGCTCGGGCCATCGGGCTGCGGGAAGACGACGCTGCTGCGGATGATCGCCGGACTGGAGCGGCCGGACCGGGGAGAAATTCTTCTCGGCAACGAATGCTTGTTTTCGGCCGAGAGACGGATCGATCTGCCGGCGCATAAGCGGCATTTTGGCATGGTCTTTCAGGATTTCGCCTTGTGGCCGCATATGACCGTGTTCGAAAATGTCGCCTTCGGCCTGCGCGCCACCGGACAAACGAAAGAGCTTAAGCAGCGGGTGGAGGAAGCGATAGCGCAGGTGCGGCTGCAAGGGATGGAGAAGCGGTACCCGCACCAGTTGTCGGGCGGGCAGCAGCAGCGCGTGGCGTTCGCCCGGGCCGTCGCGCTGAGGCCGCAGCTGGTGCTGTTCGACGAGCCCCTCAGCGCCCTGGACGCCGTGCTGCGCGACGAAATGCGGCTGGAGCTGATGAGTCTGGTGCGGGATATCGGGCTGACGGCGCTGTACGTGACGCACGATCAGACGGAGGCCATGTCGATGTCCGACGAGATCGTCGTCATGCAGGAGGGCCGCATTTTGCAGCAGGGCACGCCCGAGGACATTTACCGCACGCCGGCCCATCCGTTCGTCGCCCGCTTCATCGGCAAGTCGAACTGGTTGGTGCCGGACCGCAGCCTGCTTCGTCCGGAGCATGTCCGCTGGTCGGAGCCGGAGGAAGGCGTGGCTACGGCTTATCCGGGCACGATCCGCAGCGTCAGCTATGTCGGGGACCGCTACGAAATCGGGCTGGACATGGGGGTTATAGGTCAATGGACGGCTTATCATTCCGCCCGCTTGCAGGCGGGAGAACACGTGACGGTGTACGTATCGCCGCAGCATATTCACCATATTAGCGAATAGTACGAGGAGGAACGACGGATGAGCATGGGGAAGGGTTTGAAAAACGGGGCTTTGCTGCTGCTGACGGCTGTGATGGGCTTCGGTATCGCCGGATGCGGAACGACGGCTGCGGACAAGTCCGCGAGCACGGGCGCAGCGACCGCGCCGAAGACGGAGCAGGCGGCCGCCAAGCCGGATGACAAGAAAGAGGACAAGAAGCTCGGGGGCAAGCTGGTCGTCTACAGTGCCGGTCCGAAGGAGCTGGCTGAAAGCATTCAGAAAGGGTACGAAGCGAAGACCGGCGTAAAGGTGGAAATGTTCCAGGGGACGACGGGCAAAATTTTGGCCCGGATGGAAGCCGAGAAGGCGAACCCGGTCGTCGACGTCGTCGTGCTGGCTTCTCTGCCGTCGGCCCAAGGGCTCAAAAAGAGCGGGCTCACCCTGGAATACAAAAACGCGGCCAACGCCGACAAGCTGGTCCCGGATTGGTCCGACAAGGACGGTCATTTCTTCGGCTACAGCGCCTCCGCGCTCGGCATCGTGTATAACACGAAGCAGGTGAAGACGCCGCCGCAGGAATGGAGCGATCTCGCCAAGGACGAGTGGAAGGGCAAGGTGAACATCCCCGATCCGGCGCTGTCCGGCTCCGCGCTGGATTTCATCACCGGCTATCTGAGCACTAAAGGCGACGGCGGCTGGGACCTGTTCGAGCAATACAAGAAAAACGGCGTCGCTCTGGCGGGTGCAAACCAAGAGGCGCTTGATCCGGTCATCACCGGAGCGAAAAGCATCGTAGCGGCAGGCGTCGACTACATGACGTACCAAGCGAAGGCGAAGGGCGAGCCGGTCGATATGGTGTATCCGGCCAGCGGTACAGTTATCAGCCCCCGCCCGGCAGCGATTCTGAAGTCGAGCAAAAACCAGGATAACGCGAAAGCGTTCATCGATTACTTGCTGTCCGACGAAGCGCAGAAGATGGTGGCGGACACCTACCTGCTGCCGGGTCGCAAGGACGTGAAAGCGAAGGACCGCGCGAGCGCCGATCAAATCGCGCAGATGAAGATCGATTGGACGTGGATGGACGCGAACGGCGACGCGGTGACGAAGAAATTTACCCAAATGTTCAAATAAGACGGTGAAGGCATGCAGGTAAGAAGCTGGATTTCTATTCGAACGGTAGGGATGACCCTCGCCTTGTTTCTTTTGGCGGTCCTGGTGGTCGTCCCGCTTTTTTTCATCTTTCTGACGAGCGTCTACCCGGAGCAGGCGCTGGATTTGTCCGCGCCGCTGCGGACCATTCTGGAGAACAAGCTCGGCGAAGTATTCTGGAACTCGATCTGGCTCGGCATCTGCGTCGTGCTTGGAACGACGGCATTGGCGCTGCCGCTCGCCTGGATCTTAGCCAAGACGAGCCTCGGCCGGCACGCATGGTTGGATATCGTGCTGCTGATCCCGTTCATGACGCCGCCGTACATCGGTTCGATGGGCTGGATTTTGTTCATGCAAAAAAACGGCTATATGGAGCAGCTTCTTCCTGTGGCGGAGGCGTGGACACCGAAGTTTTTCAGCGTCTTCGGCATGGTGGCGATCATGAGTCTGCACTTGTTTCCTTTTCTTTACTTGATTCTGCGCAACGCTTTATTGCAGATCGGCGGGAGCAAGGAGGACGCCGCCGCCGTACACGGAGGCCGATTCTTCTACAGCTTCCGGAGGATCGTGCTGCCGCTGCTGCTGTCCAGCTATGCGATGGGGGCGCTGCTCATCTTCGTCAAGACGATCGCCGAATTCGGCACGCCGGCCACCTTCGGCCGTAAAATCGGCTTTTACGTGCTGACCTCGGAAATTCATAAGTATATTTCCAGTTGGCCGATCGATTTCGGCAAGGCGACCGCGCTCGCTTCCGTGCTGCTGAGCACGTGCCTGCTGCTGTGGTACGTGCAGACGGTCATCACCCGGCGGTATACGTACCGTTTGGTCGGCGGCAAAGGAACGCGGAGCAAAATTTACCCGCTAAGCGGACTGACGCGGCTATTGGCTTGGGGTTATGTGATCGTTCTGCTGGTGCTGTCCGTGGGCGTTCCTTACTTTTCGATTATTTCCGCTTCTCTGATGAAGCTGCGGGGCGTCGGGCTCGCCTGGAGCAATCTGACCTTGAATCATTATGTGGAGCTGCTGACCTGGGGCTCCAAAAGCATGACCGCGCTGCTGAACAGCCTTGGCTTGTCGCTGGCAGCGGCGACGATCTCGGTCCTGCTGGGCACGTGGTTCGCGCTGACGATCAAGCAGTCGAAAACATGGCCGCAGCGGCTGACCGACCTGTTCAGCCTGCTGCCGAACACGGTGCCGGGCATCGTGCTGGTCGTCGGCCTGATTCTGCTGTGGAACGCGCCATGGATGCCCGTGCCGCTGTACAACACGTACGGGATGGTCGTTCTGACGTATGTCGTCTTTTTTCTGCCGTACACGGTGCAATACGTCAAAGCGAACTTTTCCCAGCTTGACGATGCGCTGTTTCAAGCGGGGCAAGTGTTCGGCGGCCGGCCGGCTTACGTCTTCCGTCGCATTTTGCTGCCGCTCATCGTCCCGGGCATGCTGGCGGGCTGGATGATGACGTTCACCATCTCGGTCCGCGAGCTGGTGGCGTCGCTGATGATTTTGCCGCCTTCGATGGAAACGTCGGCCACGTACATTTTCGCGCAGTTCGAGCAGGGGAAGGTGTCGCTCGGCATGGCCATGGCGGTCGTCTCGGTCGGCCTGACGACGCTGATGCTGCTCGGGATCGACCGGTTAAGTTCAAAACAGAAAGTGGATTGAGACTCATGCAGCTCGATATTTGGGGCGGGGCGGGCGAACACGGCCGCTCCTGCTACCTCCTACACAATGACCGCATCGGCGTCCTGCTGGATTGCGGCGTTAAAAAGACGGGCGCGGGACAATACCCGCTCGTCGACCCGAACGTCATTCCGCGGCTGAATGCCGTTTTTTTGTCCCATGCGCACGAGGATCATTCAATGGCGCTGCCGCTGCTGTACAAGCACGGCTACCGCGGCGTCGTCTGGACAACCCGGGCGACGGCGCAGCAACTGGACACGTATTTCACGTCCTGGAAAAAATATGTCAGGGGACAGTCGGCCGAGCTACCGTATGGTGACGAGCACGTGAAGGCGATCCGGTTCGCGTATTTGGAAGAGGCCGGAGCTTCAGGAGAATGGATCGACGCGGCCCCTCACGTTAAAGTCTGCTGGGGCCGGAGCGGGCACCTGGTTGGCTCCGTCTGGCTGATGCTGGAGCTGGAGGGCAAGCGTGTTTTCTTCTCCGGCGATTACTCTGCGGAGTCCGTGCTGCTTGCGGCGGATGGACCGGAAGCGCTGCCACCGGGGACGGCTGCCCAGCCTGCCGATCTGGCGGTGATCGACGCCGCCTACGGCATGGACGCTGAGGCGCAGCCGCTCCTGCTGGAGCGGCTTGCCGCCCGGATCGGGCAGGCGCTGGCGCAGGGCGGCTCCGTGCTGCTGCCGGTTCCCGCCTTCGGGCGCGGGCAGGACATGCTCGTCTGGGCGCGGGAGCGGTTCCCGGGCATTCCGCTCGTCGCGGAACGGGAGCTGCTTCAGGCGTTCGGCCCGATGCTCGACCGGGCCGAATGGCTGAAGCCGGGCGCTGCCGAGCGGATTCGGCGCTGCCTGGAAGACCCGCGAGTCGTCGCAGTGGCGACCGACGCGGAGCGGGAGCAGGCGCTGGCCGCGGGGCGGAGTGCGCTTTATTTCACCGCCGACGGGATGATGCAGTCGGAGCGCGCGCAGTGGTATTACCGCAGGCTGGCGGCCGCAGGGCACGGCTGCGTCATCTTGACGGGCCATCTAGCCGCAGGCAGCTTCGGACAGCGTCTGCTGAACGAGCCGGAGAGCGAGGGTGGCTGCTCGGTTGAAGCGATCCGCTACAAGGTGCACCAAGGCGTGACCGATGTCAGGCGGATGCTGCGGGCCTTCGGCAGCCGTCAGACCGTCCCGGTGCATACGGGACGCAGCGCGACGGATGCGCTGTGCGCAGCGCTGGCCGCGGAGGGCTTCGCCGGGCTATACTCGCTCGGGCCGGGCGAAGCGCTGCGCTTCTAGCCGCTGCGGAGCCGCTCCAGCACCCGGCGCTTGCGGTACAGCATTTTGCCCGCTTCGGCGACATCCTGCAGCGTGCCGCGGTTCAGCACCGCGCCGAAGATCATCCCGGCGACCGGGACAAGCTGGAACAGCTTCTTCCAGCCGAAGTTGTCGCGGTAGATCGTCACGACCTCGCGCCATCCCTGAAGCTGCGAGATCGCATCCCGCTGCCGGTGCTCGTTGTCGAAGTCGGCCAGCTCCTCCAGCACGGCCTTCTTCCCAACGATGTCGGAGGAGGCGAACTGCAGGCACTTGATCACGAAGACGCGCTCGCGCTTGTCGTTCGGATCGTAGCCGTACACCATCGCCATCTCCTGCAGCACCTTGAGCGACAAGCCGAGGATGGCCGGAATGTCGATGGCGAGCGTAAAGATGCCGCCGAAGCCGGTCGTCGCCCCTTGAGCCGTCGCGAAGAGGGTGCGGCTGCGGGCGAATTCGTCGGCAGCATCGTCCATGACGGCGAGCGGGAGCGAGGCGACCTCGCCTAGGGTGAGCGCATCGGCAAACGCAGGGTTGCTTTGTCGGCTCGCGAGCTGCCGGTTCAACTCGTCGAGCACGCTTTGCTCGGAGATCAGATATCGGCCGCCCGTTTGCACGAAGCTTCCGACCTCGTCGATGGCCTGCGCCAGCTTGTTCTGCAGCGCCTTCGGCGTGATCCGGTCAAGCAGCTGGAAGGGCAGCCTGCCGAGCTTTTCCCAAAACCACAAATCTTTCTGGCTCGCCTCCCACGCCTCGATGTCGAGAAGCGCCTGCCGGAGTTCCTCTTTCGTATCAGGGGCAGGCAGCGGATGAGCGTTATCATGTATCGTCATGGATGGATCAGCTCCTTTATATGCCAGTATTACGGTGCGAGTCCTTGGAAGGATGCACATGCGGGCCGGGTTACTTTCTATGCTGCGCCGGGGCGGAGGGTTATGGAAAAAGTTGTGCCTGCCGCGGAAGAAGCCGGTTGGAAGCACTTGCATCTTTGGTTAAATTGGTGTAAATTGGAATACACAACATCACGAATGAATAAAGCGAAAAGCAACGATCAAGGACATGGAACGTGCGACCGGTTGCGCCAGAGAGGGCGTCCGAGGCTGAAAGACCCCCAACCGCCGTATGCTTCGCCCCACCTTGTAGCTGCAGCGGGGAACTGAGCTGGACGTATCCGCTGCCGGGCCTCCCCCGTTATCCGAATGAAGGACCGTGCGCGCCTGCAATCCGAGGCACATGCGGTTAAACCAAGGGTGGTACCACGACACGTTTTCGTCCCTGACGAAGACGTGTTTATTTGTTTATATCCGAACTTGGAGGGATTTCCATGCGACAACAAAATCTGCTTATGCCTACTCTGCGGGAAGTCCCGGCGGATGCCGAGGCGGCCAGCCACCGGCTGATGCTGCGGGCCGGGTTGATCCGGCCGCTTGCGGCGGGGGTGTACACGTATTTGCCGCTCGGTCGCCGCGCGCTTCGCAAGGCCGAGGCGATCGTCCGGGAGGAGATGGACCGGATCGGCGCGCAGGAAGTGCTGCTACCGGCCATGCAGCCTGCCGAGCTGTGGCAGGAGTCCGGTCGGTACGACGTATACGGACCGGAGCTCGTCCGGCTGCGCGACCGGCACGACCGGGAATTCGCGCTTGGGCCGACGCACGAGGAGGTCGTTACGGCGCTCGTGCGGGACGAGATCAGCTCGTACCGCAAGCTGCCGCTAACGGTATACCAGATTCAGACGAAGTTCCGCGACGAGCGGCGTCCGAGGTACGGTCTGCTGCGCGGGCGGGAATTTCTGATGAAGGATGCGTATTCGTTCGATACGGACTGGGAAGGGCTGGATGTGACCTACCGGGCGATGTACGAGGCGTATCACCAGATTTTCACCCGCTGCGGGCTGAATTACCGGGCGGTGGAAGCGGATGCGGGCGCGATCGGCGGCGAGGGCGAGACGCACGAATTCATGGCGCTGGCGGAGATCGGGGAGGACACGGTCGTCGCCTGCGATGGCTGCGGCTACGCGGCCAATCTGGAGAAGGCGGAAGCGGCCGCCGTGCAAGCTGCGGCAGTTGAGGAAGCCGCGCCGCCGCTGGAGCGCTGGCATACGCCGGACATCCGCACGATTGCGCAGCTGACGGAGCAGCTCGGGCTGGAGGCCTCGCGGCTGATGAAGACGCTGTTGTATGTGGCGGACGGAAAGCCGGTGGCCGTTGTCGTGCGGGGCGCCGACGAAGTGAACGAATTAAAGGTACAGCGGGTTTTGGGCGCGATTCAGCTTGAGTTGGCCGATGCGGATACGGTGCAGGCCGTTACCAGCGCGCCGGTCGGCTTTGCCGGACCGGTCGGGCTGAACGTGCCTCTGCTGGTCGACCGTGAGGTCGCCGCCTTGAGCGAAGGCATCGCCGGCGCGAACGAGCGGGACTACCACTACCGTCATGTCCGGCCGGGCCGGGATTTCTCGCTGGCGCTCACGGGGGATTTCCGCGAGGTGCGGCTCGGCGATCGCTGCGTCCGCTGCGGCGAGCCGTTGACGCTGCATCGGGGGATCGAGGTCGGGCATGTGTTCAAGCTCGGCACGAAATACAGCACGGCGCTGGGCGCGAGGGTGACAGGCGTCTCCGGCACGGAGCACGACGTCATTATGGGCTGCTATGGCATCGGCGTCTCCCGGCTGTTGTCCGCGGTGCTGGAGCAGCACCACGACGAGCAGGGCATCGTCTGGCCGCTGTCCTTGGCGCCGTTTCACGCGCATATCATTCCGGTAGCCGTGGCGGACGATACCCAGCGGAAGCTGGCGGAGGAGTTGTACGAGCGGCTGCACGCGTTGGGCGTGGAGGCGCTGCTGGACGACCGCGAGGAGCGGCCGGGTGTCAAGTTCAAGGACGCCGATCTGATCGGCCTCCCGGTCCGCATCGTCGTCGGCAAGAAAGCAGGCGAGCGGGTGGTCGAGTACAAGGAGCGCCAAGCGCCGGAAGCGGAGCAGCTTACCGTGGAGGAAGCGGTACGGCGGCTGCTTGAGCTGATGAAGCCTGCGGCTTCCGAAGGCGCGTAGCAGAAGTGACGGATCGCTTGAAATAGGTAGACCCAAAACAAGATGCTAAGGAGGAACTCAAATGCAAACCGTTTCGGACTATTTGTTTATGGCCTCATTGCTGACGATTATTTTGAGTTTTGTGGGCGGAGGATGGCGGTATATTGGCGTCTCCGCGTACACCACGGATTTGCACATGCAGCAGGACCCTGGTAAAGAATTCAAACGACAGGATAACGCGGTGAAGAGATATTTCAAATCGAAGCTGTTTTGGATTGCTGCGGCAGGCATCGTCATTTCGGTTATTTTGTCGGAAATGGGGTTTTAAAAACAGCAGTTCGGAAACCTATGGGTTCCTTGCAACATCGTAGGCATTGGAAGCGAAGAACTCCCCAAAATCATGGGGAGTTTTTCTGCATGCTACGGAGCTATATTTGACAAAATAAACGCGAGGAGCAGTAATCCTAAAAGGATGAGTGTAACATCCAATTGAGAGTCCCACCAGAATACGAATTACGATGGCCACGATCATTCTCGAAATAAGCTGGATGTGACCCTTTGCATTTTGTATCGCATCCAACCAACGTACAGAATCATTATAAAAATGGGTAGAATGAAGTATAACTTCGCAAAAAATATCAAAAATATCGATCTGAAGTATATTATAGTTATGTTAACTCCATGGAGGCGTTGGAATGAAATACATGGAATCCGTAACTAAAGCGATTGCCTACATAGAAGGTCATCTATCCGATGAGATCACAGCAGATGAAATTGCGAAATGGGTAGGTTACTCCCCTTATCATTTCCACCGAATATTCCAATCGGTTACACGAAACTCCGTTTCGGAATACATTAGGAAGCGGAGATTAACCCATGCTGCTTATGATTTGTTTTACTCCAACCTCAGAATTGTAGAGATCGCAATCAAATATCATTTTGCATCTCAAGAAGCTTTTACTCGTGCATTTCAGCAAATGTTTTCTATCACGCCGGGGCAATTCCGCAAGCAAACGGATATGAAAGATACGCCGTTCCGGGCCATGGAGAAGAAGGCATTGGACGAAGTTAGGCTACGGCAATTACACAACGGAGCAGCTCTTGACCCCGTTATCATCACCAAGAGAAGACTTCAATTGGTTGGCATGGAAATACGAGGACTTCATTCTCACGTCATCGGAAAGCTATGGGACTCTTTTAGACAACACGTGTCAGCAATCGATAGAAGGCGAGATCCCGAATCTATTTATTACGCTCTAATTGAACTTACAGGAGATAAATGGGGAGTTTCTTATACCGCCTGTGTTGAGGTTGTCGAAGAGGGGAAGCTACCTGAAGGAATGGTGTATAAAGTTCTCCCATCAACAACCTACGCTGTATTCTCACATAAAGGAACCGTTGCAAGAATACAAGATACGTTTGAGTACATTTATAGCTCATGGTTGCCCAAATCGGGGAGAACACGTTTGAACCAACCGGAATTTGCACGTTACGATCACAGATATCTGGGTCCAAGTAATGAAGATTCGGAATTTGACATTTACATTCCTATTGGCCCTAAATCTAGTTACTTCGCGGAGGAATAAATGGGATGAGAGAGAACGAAAGATTACAGCAAGGGTATGCAGGTTACCATGAAGTGAAAATACCCGATGCATCGCTGGGCATAACATTTCCTATGTTGGTGATGTATCCTGCCGGCACCCCTGAACAAGCAGATCAATTGGGGCCCTTCCCGTTGGAGTTAGCGAGAGACGCCGAAGTTTTAGCAGGAAAGTTCCCCTTGGTCTTGATCTCTCACGGCACTGGCGGTTCACCGCTTATGTATCGAACATTAGCTCGGTATTTGGCGCAGAACGGTTTTATCGTCGGAATGCCTGAGCATCCGTTCAATAACAGAAATAATAACAGTCTGGATGGTACGATACAGAACCTCACCTACAGACCGAGACATATTCGGATGGCCGTCGACTGGTTTTTTGAAAATAAGATGTTTGAGGGAAAAGTAAAACAGAATGCCGTTTCTATCATCGGGCATTCGCTCGGCGGTTACACAGCTCTGGCAGCTGCGGGTGGCTTGCCAACTTCGTTTCCTCACGAGACCCCGGACAGACAACCGCAGCTCATAGAGGTTGCGCCAGATCCGCGAATCCGGTCCCTGGTATTACTGGCTCCGGCATCGGTCTGGTTTAGAGCTGAGGGGGCGTTAAGTCCAGTTACCGTTCCGATTTTGATGCTGGATGCAGAGAAGGATCCATATACTCCTTCTTTTCACGCACAAATTATATTGAAAGGGGTTGCTGACCAGCATAAGATTCAATATAGAACGGTAGAAAATGCCGGGCACTTTTCCTTTCTGAGCTCATTTCCGGAATCGATGATCACCCCATCGTTTCTTCCTTCTCAAGACCCTCCCGGCTTTGATCGGAAACAATTTCATGAGATACTTAATGCTGAAATATGGAGCTTCCTCATAAGTCAGCCATCTTTTATCTGATCTTTATAGGCATCCCGTATACGTTTAAATGGAAACCATGCTATGTATCTCTCTACTAAACGATTCGTTGAAAGCTTGTGTTGATATTTGGAAGAAGAATGATGTATGATTAAAACATACGATAACGTATGTTTCGGGAGGTGAGTGAGAATCGTGCAGCTCACGAGTGATGATTGGATTAGAGCGGGACTCGAGACGTTATCGCAATCTGGGATTGCATCCGTCAAAATCGAAGCCATCGCTCGAAAACTGAAAATCAGCAAGGGGAGCTTTTACCACTATTTCAGGGATCGCGCTGATTTACTTGAAGCGATGCTTTTCTATTGGGAAGAGCACTTGACCCGAGAAGTCATTGGCCAGATGGAGAACAGCGGCTTGTCTGCCAAAGAACAATTTCAGGCATTGGTGTACCAAAGCTTCTCGCATACGACCAAATTGCAATCGGCCATACTCGCTTGGGCCAATCAAGATGAACAGATTGGAAAGCGAGTGAAGGCGATTGAGCAAGAGCGATTGCGATACATTGCAAAACTGTTCAATGAAATGGGATTCGATCCTGCTGACTCCGATACGAGAGCGGAGATTAGTTACTTTACTTTCCTCGGTTGGATTGACCGAAGCAGCAGAGATCCGGCATTGAAATCAACCCAGTTGGCGGATTCATTTATTAATCTCATCACACAGATGTCCTAGCGCCTTTTAAATTTGATTTAAAAGGCTTTTCCGTAAACAAAACATACGCATTCGTATGTTTTTTCAATTTGAGGAGGAAGATGCGATGAGAGCCTTATTAAAGCTCGGCGGTTATTGTAATCTGGTCATTTCCATACTACATATTGTGGGATTATTCTGGGCGAAGGAATTTTTCCGGGTAACAGGTGTTGCCGAACCCATGAACCAATTATCAGCGCTTCACTATTCACTGCCTTATCTGTTAACCGTGCTAGTGGCTATCGTATTTGCCCTATTTGGCATCTACGCAGTGTATGAGGAGGGTGGATTTATCAAGCTTCCTTTTAGAAAAAACGTGATTTATGGCATTGCCATCAGCTATTTCATACGAGGGTTTGGAGAATGGATCGTGCATGCCATTCTTGGTTCTGTGAATTCTTATGAGACCCTTTACTCAAGTATAGCGATTGCAATCGGCGCCATGTATGGCTTGGGTGGATGGTACCTTTTCAAAAAAAACAAAACGATTCGTCAAACGAACGAAAATCGAGGTGATCTGTGATGCGGATTTGGAAATATAGCGGTATGTATATGATCGCGACAGGGATGATCCATAATGTTGTTGGTTTACTCATGGGTTGGGAAGTTTTGGGCCTTATGGCGCAAGACGGTTGGGTCAATTCGGTGAGTAGTGAGCCTGATAGGAACGCCATATTTTGGTTCCTGGCCATAGGCTTCTTTTGGATGATTACGGGGCATGTTTTCCATAAATATTTGAAAGAAAGTGATCATGCGCTGCCGGCTATTTTCGGGTGGTACTTACTCCTCTTCGCCGTCGTTGGTTGCACGTTAATGCCTGTATCAGGGATCTGGCTGTTTTTCCCGCAAGCCATCATGATCATCCTAGTAAAACGCAATAAGTAAGCGTTAGAAATTTGAAGAAATCCAAAGCCCATACCCTGTCAAGAATAATCCACTCATCGAATTCTCATTCATTTCTAATAGTTGTGGATATTCCTAGGAGCTACTTTGTTTCAGAAACTTCGCCGGTAAATTCCTCCAAATAAATCTATGGTACAGTTAGCTCTGGTGGCCGAGCTGGCTAACCCATTGATCCATAAGGAGGATATCCAACATGTCACAAGTGAAGAAAAATCGCCTTAGTCAATCGTTATTGGGCATAGCTCTAAGCCTTTCCATATTCGGTTCGGCAAGCTTGCTGCTGCCTGCACAATCGGCACAAGCCGCAACGGTGAGCACTTCAAAGGCAGATCAAATCGTGAAAACGGCTCTCTCTTACCAAGGTAAAGTAAAATACCGCTTTGGTGTAAAAGATCCGCAACATCTGACTTTCGACTGCTCCTCGTTCACACAATTTGTATTCAGTAAAAACGGCATTTCGATCCCATGGGGCTCCAGAGCCCAGACTCGCGTCGGAACGCAGGTAAAGGACAAAGCGCATCTGCAGAAGGGCGATCTTGTCATGTTCAGCGTCAGTACACCGGGCAAAATCAACCACGTCGGTATTTATCTGGGTAACGGCAAATTCGTCGGCAACTCTCCGAGCCGAGGTGTTGCCATCTATGATATGAACTCGGGCTATTGGAAGAACCGTTATATCACCGGACGTCATCTGTAAAATTGAACACCATCCATTATCTGTACTTAAATCATTTTGACTCCCTAGGGTCCCTACAACTATCCGGTTGTGGGGATTCCTTTTTTAATACAAACCGAGACGATGTCGAATTCATTTGTAAAATACGGATTTCATTCACGGATAAGGCAGGTTTGAGATTACAGGTATATACCGATAAAATGTAGTATAGGCTTTAAACTTGTTTAAAAGTGGTGAGTTTATGATATCAATCGGGCTTGCTGGATGGGGAGATCATGACGAGTTATATAAGACTGGAATCAGGCCGCAGGATAAGCTAAAAGAATACAATAGATATTTTAAATTGGTTGAAGTGGATAGTTCCTATTACGCGATTCATAAAGAAGATTTGTATAGTAGATGGGCATCAGACACCTCGAAGGATTTCTCATTCTTGGTGAAAGCTTATCAAGGTATGACAGGACACACCCGTCAGAATTATTCTGAAGCGGATATGGAGGGGATGTTCCGAAGCTTTAGCGAGTCGATAAAACCTATTTTAGATGCGGGCAAGTTAAAGGCGGTTCTATTCCAGTATCCACCGTGGTTTGATTGTAACCGCATTAATGTGCGCTTGCTACGAACAGCTAAGGAACGAATGAAAAATATTCCGGTGGCTCTTGAATTTCGTCATCAAAGCTGGTTTAGTACGGAAATGAGCGAAAAGACGTTATTATTTATGCGCGAGGAAGGTTGGATTCATAGTATTTGTGATGAGCCTCAAGTTTTTCCGGGTTCAGTTCCGGTCGTCTTAAAACCAACCAATGACGATTTGACAATTGTCAGGTTTCATGGGAGAAATACGGATGGCTGGACTGCAAGCGGAGCTAAAGACTGGCGAGAAGTAAGGTATCTCTATCGTTACAATCATGAAGAATTACTTGAGTGGAAGGAAAACCTCTTGAAGTTGGAAAAAGAAACCCGGGAGGTTTGCGTGATATTCAATAATAATTCAGGCGGGGATGCCGCGGCGAATGCTTTGCAACTTATAGATCTTCTAGGCCAAGAGTCAACACAACTTCCTCCCAAGCAGATGGACATGTTCGATGACACTACCAAATCGTGCTAATTTGGTTGTTGATGAGAGGTGATGAATCATGAAAGTACACAATTGTCCTTCTTGTAATACCTACAGTAGAGAATGTATAATCGTCATCCAGAATGCGCTGAACTATTCGGAAGAGATTCTAAAGTGCAGTATCTGTTCCTGGAGCGGAAAGTGGTCGGACATGAAAGTGCGGGAGATCCCAGAAGACGAACCGGTCCCAGGCGTCGAACCGATTACTGACTATGGTGTGCTTCATTCAGATACAGCTAGAATTACATATACGGGAGGTTGTTGCCCTCATTGTGGGGGGAGTGATCCTTTATGCTGGTGCATGGCGATCGATTTCTACGAGCCTCCTGCTCGTTAGCGTAACAAGGCTGCTGATCATCGCGGCGGGCTCGGGCCCGGAAGTGGGACGAATTGCACGCTAACAAGCGCAAGATGGTTTTGGAGGGAAGAATAGCGTGGAATTATCTTATTATTTCTACACTGATTTTCAAACCAGAGAAGAAATAGATGAATTTTTACTGGCGCAAGCGAGAAAGGCAGTTGAGGATCGGGCTGATTTTAAAATTAGCAGGCAGGAGGAGAGTGAAGAGGGCGAAGGAGATACGCTGGATTTTATCTGCAAATCCTTTTGCGTCAGTACGAATTTAAGCTTCGTCCAAGATATAGCCAAAGAATTTGATCTCGATGTAAATTTTCGCTTGTGGATCAGCGTTTATCCTAGTGGAGGCGCGAAGTTTATCCAGTTCATAGGTAACTTACTGAGTGGGACAACGGGAGATGCTATATTGCTAGACGAATATGATATTAAAGTGCTGGAAAGAAGACGCGAATCCCTAGCTGTGAATAACTATTATTTTGATGGAGATTTTAGTAACCTCGGGCTTCCTTATGCAAACGGGTTTTATCAAAAGTTCGTGCTGCAGGTAGCTGTTAGTAATATGAACAGTGATGTTATACAAATGTTAAAACCTGAAATCATTCATATAGCTAACGATTGTATTGACGAAGGCAAAATGAATCTAATCGAAGATCCTGGTATTCGATCCGAGTTCGGGATTTGCTGGAATGATTTCAAAGTAGATGTGCAAAAGAGGGGAAAAGGAATAAATCATGTTGGTCAAGTGATAAGTATATCCGGCGGGCATATTTATACCGATCAGCATAATCCCGGTTTAAAAGTAATGATGAATTTCTTCAAACGGGTACTGGAACGTTTTGAAGGCGATTGCGAACTAAGGATTAAAGAAGGATACCTGATCAGGGATTATAGAGAAATTGTTTTATTTGAAAGAACAGATGGTGTGATAACCGTAAATGAAAAAGCGAAGGAAAAAAGTTTATTGGATGAAGTTGGTCTTGGTTGAACAGGATCTATTCAGATTGATAATCAAGGCACTTAACCATTAGCTAAATTAAATTTTGAAAGGCTGCTGAGTTTTCTCGACAGCCGCAAAATGGGGAGAGAATTTCCTAACCCTTGTATTTCCTTCTCATTTATCCCGAAGAGGAAAAAGATGCTTAACGTTTAATCGGGAGAGAATGGTAACCAAACGCTAAATCAATCAAGGCACTTGCTTCTTGACGCTTCAACAAATCTTTTGCGCGGAATGTGAAAGAGCCATCTGCGCTTATCTTCGTATCAGGATCGACGATGCCTTGTGAAGCAAGAGTAGTGATTGCATCTTTTGCCCATGCATCGGCTGTGTCTTGCAGCTTCACTTTGCTGGTTGCCTCCGGTTCAAGCTGTTTCAAAGTTTGGATCATGACAGCAGCGGTTTGTCTTGAGATAGGTGCCGAAAGGTTCAAATCAGGGATGCTTGCGGCCAATTGCTTTCTATTCTTTTCTTCACCCCCGGCAAATCCATACCAGCCATTTGCTTTGATCAGAGCGTCAATAAATTCGCCTTGTCATGGTCCCTGTTGGATCAAATTGACTTCCTGTTTTTGCTCCCATAATGGAAAGAGCGCTGACATTGCTGATATAGGTCGTATAGCTACTGGAGTCAGAGACGTCTGAATAAGTCTGCTTCCCATCCATTTTTTGTGAATGGGCACCGGCATATGCGAGGTTATTTAGCGTCGCATAATAGAAGTATTTGTTACCGTTTTTATCTTCCTTGAATGCGATTTTATTGCCTTCCTCATCTACAAACAGTTGAGGGTGAATCATTCGCAGCTTTTGTTTTCCACTTGTTGCATCTTCTACCATGAGTGAGCCGTTCTCGTAAGCAATAGAAGTGCGGATCCAAAAGGTACGCGTATTTTGGTAGACCCCGATATATTTTTGTGCCTCCTTTTCACTCAAGGGCAAGTAAACACCTGCCCGTGGCGCTGGACTGGAAACGACTGGTTCCAGTCCTGTGAATCTTACCACTTTATTGCTGTAAACCTAAAGTTTTCAATAAACAAGGTCGATAAAGACGTATGCGAAATGATTACAAAAAACTCATAAGCACCTCGGTTGATCGTATGGGAAGATTGGGGGGATTAATTAGAACGGGATGCCCCATGAAAACCACTACCGAATGTATGTTTGATTGTGGTATACCGAACTTAGGTTCACATTAAAAGAGTTACCTGTGTTAATTGGAGAGTTAAAACGTAAATATAACCGGGAAGGATGTTTATATGATTATTTGGAAGGGTCTAGGCATTTTGAATATTGTTGTTCTAGCGATTATGTTTGTTATAGTTAATCTTTTACTATCCGCTTTGGGGCTTGGGTCAATGGATTCCAAGCTGCCGCTGGCTTTTGGCTTCATTGTATCGGGAGTTATTATCTGGTATATGGGGAAAGCACTTAACGCCAAATCGGGCAAAGTGCTAGTTGATGTGGAAACGGGACAACACTATAAACTGGGAACCTCGCACAGTCTGTTTTTCATCCCTATGCATTATTGGGGCCCTGTCAGTCTAGTGATTGGATTCATTTTAATAGTTGCATCGATATTTACATAACCCTGATTGTAGAAACATGAACAATTTCCAGATCAAAAAGTGGTCTTTTTGCATTTGGTTCTTGTCGCGGTGGCAGGTGAAAAAGCCCCATCAGTGCTGAATGAATCTGGAGCACAATAATGCTTGACGTATAACTTGAATACCGCGTAGCTACATAAAACAGGTCGATTATGGTTATTTACCATCATGATCGACCTGTTTTTGCAAATTATAACCTATGAAGCTTGCCAATGGCTGTACTAAGTTGACAGGCGAGCCCGAGACCGTCCCGCCCGTGTCGGGCAAGCTCGCTAACCTACGATGCCGAATATGTGCGCACCTCCATGATCTGGAACGGCAAGACCACACGTTATGTGGTCACCCAAAATGCCGATCTGACCCAAGTTCTCATGAAGTTGGAGGAAAGTGGAGCAATCAAAGCGTATTATGTATATGGACTGGGGCTCATCGGTCGTAAGGATGCCTAGGGAGAATATAGGATTTGTTTGATAAGCGACAAGTATGATTGACGGAGGAAGCATAGGAGTATGGACTATAGTACGATAATTAACAACTTTCAGCTGAGTCTTGAAAGAAATGGTATGGATTCTGATGAAGTAAAAGTAGCCTTTAGAGAGGCTGATTTAGTTGACCTTAATTACCTACGGGATCTCTATGGAACATACAGCAAGTCATCTTTGTTTTATAATGAAGAAGATTTAAAAGATCTAAAAAAATATGTAATACCTGAAAGTGTTGTTGATTTCTACCGTGTTTTTGAACCTCATCATATACCTCTATTAAGTGGTGGAATAGGGTTAATGACGTTAGAGTCAATAAAAATGGAGAACTCTTCTGCCTCCCCAAGTATGTATCTAATAAAATATGGCCTACTAACAATAGCTACTACAATAGGAGGCCACGTCATTTGTCTTGATTTAAATACAACAAATCATAATCAACCTCGTTTAGTAATGGCAGAGCAGTCTTTTTGTTCCTACAATGAGGATTTAGATGTGGTAGAATGCGTGCTAGTCCCTGATGAGATTGCTGAAAATTACGCCGATGATGAACCAATCGTCTTGTCATACGATTTAATCAAACAATGCCTCCCAGAAATAGCCGCATCCTTTCATGAATTTTTAGAAAAACTATCAAGTGAATCATATGAGAATATAGAGGATGATTTTCTAATCATATAATCATAACCATTGAAAGGTGAAGAATATGAATGAACTATTAAGCGAAAAAATAGATAAAATTATGGAGATATTAAGTGAAGACTACCCGCAAAGTCTGACCTATGGTGAAATTGTTAAAGATATTGCCGGGGAACAATTCACAAAAATCGATAATAGTATTTTAGAAGATTATTACTTTATTACGAATAGATATGAGAGATTAATTGGAGGAGTTATCAATGTATATAGCCAACGGAAAATTGACAAAATTCAATTTTATGCGGAGGAAATGCTACAGTTTGATGGTGAGTGGATTTGTATAGGGAAAATTGAAAGATACCCCTTGTTTATTAATAAGGTAGATGGTCATGTAACTTGCTTATTTGGAGAACCATTAGATCAAGATTATGTCTTGGAGTCATATGGAGACTTCAATAATTTTTTACTTAACTATTTTTTAGGGGAACAATATGGAGAAATTGGGTTGAAGTTTGTTGAATCTGGAGGGAGTATAGATACCGTTGGCTCTAAAGATGATGAATGGTATAAAGTGTTAGAAGAGAATCATTTATTATAATACTCAACTTTTTCGAACTCTCTTTCCAAGGCTATTGATTTTTGATAACCAGGCCATTATTTCATCCATAATTCGTCTAACGTTTTTGCGGATTTCGGCAACGGTGTGATTGACATGTGTTAATCACATAAACCATCCGGGCCGAAGGTGAAGTCTGTAAAAATATTTATAAAGGCTTATTCCAACTTGAACCGTGAGTTAGGAATGAGTTTTTTTTACATGCCTTTTCAGGGCAATCGTCGGATTGCCGGCTAGGAAATGGAATGACCCTGCGGGGCTTAGTCATCCTCCAACACAAGAAGTTCATGTAAGCTGACATTAAGCGTCCTACAAATCTGTTCTAAGGTATCAAAGTATGCAGCATTTACTTTATCGGAGCAAAGATGACTTATTGTATTGGGGCGAACATTCATTAACCGGGCTAACTCCCGTTGAGACATTCCTTTTTCTTCAATGATTTCTTTTAATCTTAGCCGAACTGGCATACCATTCTCACCTGTTGTTTTTACTTATAACTATAAACCTCTATAGAACTAATTTCAAAGAAAAATGCTTGATTGTATCTGTATTCCGATATATAATTTTGGTTAATAACGGAGTAGCGTTACAAAAATTCAAATTTTCCAGTGGAGGTAATATTAATGAATGCATTGGACTACGGCCGTCCTACGAGGAGGTTCCCGATATGGAAATGACCGAAACTACCCTTAAGGACCGATTGGATGCCGAAGAACGAGACCTGATGCGGCAAATTCAAACCTATGAAGCTTGCACCATGGCTGTATTAAATATGACCAGTGGTCAATTAATATCATTACATAAGTTAGCGGTTGAAGACATTGTTTCGACCCTTCATCGCGCAGCCCTTGATCTGCAAACCGAATTGCTGTATGTGCGGTTAGAAAAGGCGCTGAGCCTATCGTCAAAACAAGAAACAGGATTGGCCTGAAACCCAGGAGATATACAACTTTACCAAGGGGTTAAATGAAATAATGACAACGTTAACTTCAAATATTTGTAACATTTGGATGAAAAGTTCGTATGATTTAATTGAAAAATATTCCAAATTAAGGGTTTGTATGGTATTAATTGATTGAGGGCACTGGCCAGACCTCAAAATTATTTTGCACGGTGTTATTCGGAGGAGGATAAAGAAATGAAAAAAATGACAACTGCTTTGACGATTGCCGTGGTGGGAGCAAGTCTTGTTTCAAGCCCTGGCTTTGCAGCGGAGGGAACCCCGGTTCAACAAGCGCCTCAACAGCAGATTATTGTCGCGCCGCCGGAAGGCGAGGTTACGTATCATTTGGCGCCGGGTGCCGTGGCGGTTGCCGGTCCTTATGTACTCCAGCCGAACGAAGGCATTCGCATCACCTCGATTATCGCCGACGAGTACGATTGGTGGCTTATGGATCTGAGGAACAACAACCAGACGATCCGGAAAGAGCAAGCGGAAAACAATACGATTTATGTGAAACAGAGCAGCCAGTACATGCTTTTCATCAAAAACAAAAAGCAATGCACCAACTTGATGAAGGTAAATATTCGGGTGGTTCGCTAGCTGCATTCTAGGCAAAGTACAGTTCCTTCACACTTTTATTCTCGATCTGAGAAATATTATAGAGTAGTAAGGTCATAAGGACGAGACTCCCCACCGGGAGTCTTTTTTCCATTTTAAAAGTAAGCGTAAAAAAGCTCCCCGCTTTGAGCAAGCAGAGGAACTTTTTACGCTATTGATGATTCGGCATGTTAATTTTAGTTCAAGTACGCTTCGGCGATTTTAATCAATTCCTCTTTGCCCATTTTACTGAACTCGTCGATTTGATACGTATATTCGCCGTCGATGTTCCATGTGATATTTTTACTTGAGCCTTTTCCGTCTTTGTCTTTATATTCCGTGTAAAGCATCTCTACTCCCTTAACCGTGATCTTTTCCTGCTCGAAGTCGATTTTTTCATCCACGTAGGCTGTAAACGTATCCTTGGATTTAATGACAGTAACGGCTACTTCATCATTCCCTTGTTTATAAACGGACCTCAAATGTAAAAGATCATCAGACAGCTCGATCGGCATCATCGCATAATCCTTGCCTGATTCCTCCGCCTGCTTCCGCAGCTTTTCCGCCGTCGCCACCTTTTCATCCGGGGCAGGAGGATTCACCTCATTGATTGGGTTAAAGAAGACCTTAGCGTTTTCGAACTTGTAATTGCCTTCCAGATGGTCGAGAATCGTAATCGGCTTGCCTGCCATTTTGGCACGGAGTGCGGACACATCGTTAAAGACGAACGGCTTGAATCTGGTGTCCGTTTGCTTGTTCGAATTGTTCGGAACGATATAAAAGATCGCTGCCGAACCATCCGGCAACAGCTCTTCCGCCAAATCCCGGCTCATTCCTATGCGTCGGGTATCTTCTTCCGAATATTTGGCCTGGGGAGGAGCCGACTTCAACGGTTTTACCTCATAAACCGCTTGTCCCTGTTCGTTTTTCAATACCCCGTACTTCACCGCTGCAAACCCTGAAGATACCGTCAACAGCATTCCCATTGCGACCAACACACCGACTTTATATTTCACAAAAAATCGCTCCTTTTTGTTCCGCTCAGCGTACAGTTTCCTCATCACTTCTCCAGTCAAGTCAACATCGGGAATCTGCGGGTCATGAAAAAGTGCTTTCAAATCCTGATCCTTGTCCAATGTCATACGAATCCCACTTCCTTCACTTGAGCATAGTACTTCCGGAACTTTGCAGCCGAACGTCCGTATTTTTTTCGAAGATTGGCGCTGCTCTGATTCAGAATCAGGCTGATTTCCTCGTAGCTCTTATCCTCCACAAAGCGCAAAATTAACAGGTTCCGTTCTTCCACGGATAATCTCGATAGGGCTTGGTGCACAAATTCATTGAAATAGTTGGCTTCGATCTGCAGATCTATAGGTTTATTTTCCTTGTCATCCCGGTAAAAGAAGGGCAGATATTTGGCCAGCTTACGCTTGCGAATCACATCAATACAATGGTTGTAGGCAATCTTGTACAACCAAGCCCCGAACGGCACATCCTGACTGTACTTCGTCAAATTGCGAAATGCCTTCAAAAATACTTCTTGTCCGCTATCCTCCGCTTCCGTATCGCTGCCCAGCATGTGATAGCAGTAGCGGAAGATCGGCTTTTGGTAATGCTGCACGATGTTTTCGAACTTGTCGATATCACCCTCCAAGACGTCAGCAATCATCTGACGCAGTTCTGAATCGTCCACCTCGTTCACTCCCTTTCACCCTGTACAACGAACTACCCGTGCAAAAATGTGACAGTACCAACAGAATAATTAATTTTGCGTGAGCCGGGCAAGCAAGAAAAAAACAAGGCTTACTCCAACTCATCATTCGAGCAGGAGCAAGCCTTTCCACATGCTTATTTATCGGCGGCCGCTTTGCTTCCCTTGGGCACACCGTCCAGGCCGTAATATTGGTCATACGCATCGAAGATTTTGCGGGCGATCGGTGCGGCGCCCCATGCGCCGAATCCGCCCTCCGGGACGACCACGGCTACGGCGAGCGTCGGATTTTCCAGAGGCGCGAAAGCGATGAATACGGCGTTGTCGACCAACTTTTTACCGACGGATTGCGTAGAAGTGCCGGTTTTTCTAGCAAAAGGATACGGGAAGCCGTCGAAGCCTTGTACCTTGACATTGGCCATGCCTTGCAGCACCGCGTTCCACTCGGCCGCGGCAAATTCCGTTTCGTCCAGTACGACCGGTTCGTCGAACTTTTGGATCAGCTGGCCTCTATCGTAGCTTTCGATCTTGTCCACCAATAAAGGCTTGAGCCTTTTCCCTCTTGTGGCGAGGGTTGTGGCGAATTGGGCCAATTGCAGCGTCGTGTAACGTTCGTTCTGACCCCAGGAGGCAAATACCATCCGGGATTGGAACGATTCGCCCTTGTTCGTTTTAAACTCGTTGACGCCTTTATACTCTCGCGGCAAACCGCTTTGCGTGGAAACCCCCAGCCCGAACTTGGCCAAATAGTCCTCCCACACGTCTACGGCTTTTTCGCCGTACTTCGAGTGCAGCTCATTGCCGATTTTGGCTGACATAAACGTGTTGGACGAGTGCGCGATGGCCGTGGCCGGCGTCAGCCACCCGTAAGCGGCCCGGTCGGAGTTGGTTAAGCGCGAGTTGTCTTTGCCGTAGGTAAATACGCCGGTATCGTAATATTGGGTTCCAGGATGGATGAGCCCTTCCTTGAAGCCGATCAATACGGACAACGGCTTGATCGTCGAGCCCATATATACGATTGAAGTGGGATGCTTGGTCCATTCTTCCTTCGGAAAATTGCCATAGGCGGTCGTAATGGTGCCGTTGTTGACAAAAGGCTGGATACTATCGTAATCGCTTTTCGTCGAGAATCCGCTGATCCATAAGTTCGGATCGTAATCCGGCATGCTGGCCATGGTGACCACTTTGCCCGTCTTCACCTCCATCGCTACCGCATACCCCGCCCGGGCATTCGGAGCGTAAGCGAACCGGTTGCCGGAGGATTGCAGGGTTTCCAGATGGTCCATAATGGCTTTTTCCGTCATAAGCTGGACGTCCTTATCGATCGTCAAATACAGATGGTTGCCTTTCTTCGGAGTCTGCAGCGTTACCTCGGGGCCGGCAATTTTATTGGCCGCATTGACCGGAAACGCTTTGTATCCGCTTTCTCCACGTAGCTCCTTCTGGTACATCAGCTCGATGCCATCGAATCCGACCTCCTCCGTATCGACGTAGCCCTCCGTATTTTCTTTCTTTTTATAAAAGGGAAGTCCGTACTGCGATTCCCGCGCGGCAGGAAACGGCTTCATATAGCCGACCAATTGAACGGCAACCGTATTTTCCCGGTCGTAGGTCCGCGTGCTTTCCTCGATGACTTGAACCCATTTCAGTTCATCGCGCCACTCCCCGATATACGCGATTTCATCGCGAGTGAGATCCGTCTTGATCCGGCGGGGGACGTAATAGAAGGAAGGCTCCTTTGTTTTTGCTTTCGTCAGATCGAATCCGACATCCATCAGCCTGATGATGTCTTCGGCGGACAGCTTTTTGGGAGACGGGGCTCCGCGTTCCGAGAAAATTCGTTCCAGCTCGCGCGCAAGGGCAATGACTTCATCCTGCGTTTGTGCTTGCTCAATACGAAAATAAAGCGATTGGGTAGGCGTGGTATAGGCGATTGGAGCGCCTTTGCGATCGAAAATATTGCCCCGGGTGGGCCGTATGGGCGTGTTTTTATGGTTGGCTTCCTCATCCTTCAAATGTTGGCTTTCCACAAATTGAAGCATGGCAAGCCGGAGAATCAAGACCGAGAACAAACAAAACGTAATAAAGAAAAAGACATTGATTCTGGATGCAATAGTAAGTCCGCTGCTTGGCGGACGCATCCGTTCGGCTAACTTTTTCAACATCGTGCCTCCTGAGCAGGAAAAGGAAGAAATTTCTGCTATTGTACAGACGATCCAATATGAAAAAAAGGTGCATAAGCCGAGAAAAAAAGGGATTTATTTTTTAACGATTCAGAATTGTGAAAAATACCACTTTACTGGGATTTGTCCTAAAGCTTTCAAACCGATTTGCCGATAAAACAAGCTGGTATCTATTTTCCAGATTTGGACCGAAAATTTAAATCTCTTGGAGGCTTGTATTTTGAAAAAGTTCAGCTCATTTGTTGCGCTCGCGCTGCTATGCACGATGTTTACCGCCTGCTCTAATCTGAAAATAAACCGGCCGGCTGCGGAACCAAGCGGCACGACGGCCGACAAAACGTCCGGAGACGCGTCGGGTTCGAATAAAAACGACACGGCAAACATCGAAGCCTTGGACGAGGCGATGGAGGTCGAGAAATATAACGCGTATGTAGGCCTGAATAATTTTATGACCGGACGGTTAGATCAGGTGTTAACCGATTATTTTGACAAGTTTGGCGATGAAGAGCAGCCTGTCATTGACAAGAACTTCAGCTTTACCATGCTCTCGATTTCATCGGGTGACGCGAAAGCTTTGGAAACGCAGTTTGGCTTCGCCGATAAAGCGCCTGCCTTTCCTGCAATCGATCCGGTTGTCGTCCGATTGAAGCCGGCGATGAACGATCTTACGGCGATCCTGAGCGAGGCCCGCGAGTATTATAAAACCAAAGGGTATGTCGATGACCATTTTGCCAAAGCCAAAGAAATGCATCCGAAGATCGTCAAGGCGGCGGATGCGTATTATGCCGTCGCGGACGAGTACTTGAAGGCGATGGCCGGCATGGGAGCCGAGCGCAAGAAGGAAAGCCTGAAGAAATTCCAGGAGAATGACGAGCAGATCAGGTACGGGGCTTTGAAGTTTTTGGTCGATGCCCAGGCGCTGTCCGCCGAGATGGAGGAGCAGGGCGTAACGGCCAAAAACATCCTGGATCTGGATATGGAGAAGTTTAGAGCGAAGTACGACCCGCTGGTGGACGATCTTAAAAATCTGACACAGCACGCCCAGGACGAGCAACGGCTGAAGAAAGAAAAGATAGAAAGCTATACCTTGAATTCATATATAGAAGAGGCTCAAAAGGTCAAGGTGGCCGCTTCCGACATCATTGAGCGCGTGAACAAGAAACGCAAGGTGGACGAGTTTGATTTGAAAAGTCGTTTCTTTACCGAGAATCAAGACGGCACGCCGGAAAAGTTCGAAAAGATGCTTCGCGACGCCATCCAAAAGTACAACCGCTTGAAGTAGGAGTCGGACTCTCCCGTGCCCGAGGCGGCATTTCGCCGCCCGCCGGGAACATCGTGCCTTGGCCTATCAGTCCACCATATTCATGTTCACATAAACGAGCAGGATGACATATCCCAGGATAACAAGAGGAACGAGTGCGTTGCCGTAAGGGAGGTTGAGCGCGCCGGCCAAGATGAAGAGCACGCTGACGATCAGATTGTAGGTCCCGACGATTTTGGCCAGCTTCTCTTTATCGCGGACCCGGCTTTCGTTGAAACCGGATAAAAAACGGGTATATTTTTTCGCGCCGATCAGATAAGCTAAGAGATAGGTGATGAATCCCAGCAGAATGAGATGATAGTTCATAGGCAGAAACCTCCTCGTATCATCGTATATTCATAGCCTTTGATTACATTATACCAAGGATTTGTCGCCCCGGCATGAAAACATGAAGGGCAGGGGAGATTGGATATGAACGACAGAATCGCGAAGCTGCAAGCTTATATGGAGAACCGTGAATTGGACGCGGTATTGATTACGCTGCCGAAGCACGTATTTTATTTGACGGGCTACGCCTCGGACCCGCACGAACGGTTCCTCGGACTGCTGCTCGCCCGGGGAGAAGAGCCGACGCTGGTCGTCCCTGCGCTGGACGAAGAAGCTGCGCGGGGCGCGGCCAAGGGTGTCGGCGCGTTCGCTACCCATACGGATACGGACGATCCGTACGCCGTGCTCAAGGGGCTGCTGCCGGGAGGAATCCGGCGGTTCGGCCTGGAGAAGACGCATCTGACCGTCAGCCGGTTCGAACGGCTGAACGAGGCGCTCGGTGCCTCGGAGTACGTCGATGTGGACGAGCCGCTCCGCGAGATGCGGGTCGTGAAGTCGGACGACGAAATCGTACGGTTGAAGCGGGCCGTGTCGCTGGTGGAAGAGGTGCTCCGGCGCGGGCTGGAGAAGGTTGCGCCGGGAGTCACGGAAATCGAGATTGTCGCCGAGCTGGAATACCAGATGAAGAAGCTCGGCTCGGAAGGCCCGTCGTTCTCCACGTCGGTCTTGGCAGGGGAAAAGTCAGCGATGCCGCACGGAACGCCGGGGCTGCGAAAAATCCAAAGCGGCGAGCTGCTGCTGATCGACTTGGGCGTCTTCGCGGACGGCTACGCCTCCGACATTACGCGGACCTTCGCCGTCGGAGATATCGACGACGAGCTGAAGCGTATCTACGACACGGTGCTGCAGGCGAATTTGCGGGCGATTGAGGCGACGAGGCCCGGAGTGACGTACGCCAGCATCGACAAGGCGGCCAGAGATGTGATCGAGGCGGCCGGGTACGGTCCGCAGTTCGTGCACCGGCTCGGCCACGGGCTCGGCATCGATATCCACGAGTTCCCGTCGATTCATGCCGGAACGTCCGATCTTCTCGTTGCGGGCGCGGTCTTTACGGTCGAACCGGGCATATATGTTCCGGGGCTTGGCGGCGTGCGTATCGAAGACGACGTCCGGGTGACCGACAGCGGCGTCGAAGTGCTGACGTCGTTCCCGAAGGAACTGACGGTGATCGGGTAAACTTATATGAAGAAAGGTCTGCTTGCTCGTCCTTCGGACGGCAGGCAGACCTTTTTCGTATTGTTGCAAAGCGTCTAAACCTTAAGCCCCGCCAAAACGCAGCACAATCTCCGTCCCCTCGCCCGGCTCGCTGTGTACGGCAATATCGCCGCCATGCGCCAGCGTCAACTGCTTGGCGATCGTCATGCCGAGGCCCGAGCCGCTCGTTGTTTCCTCCGTATTCGTGCCGCGATAGTAGCGATCGAACAGCCGGTCCAGCGTCCTCGGGTCCATCCCCGCGCCGTTGTCGCGGATCGTGACCGTGAAGCCTTGGCCGGGCTCTGCTTTTACCGCAATGTCGATGGCTGTCTGCGCTGGGTTGTGCTTGATCGCATTGGAGATCATATTGTCGACAATGCGGGTGAACCATTTGCGGTCGATCGGGTACGTGACCGGGCTGCTCGAAGGGGAGAACGTGATGGTATAGGAGGCAGCCTGCGGATCGTTCATAAAGGCGACGACGGCCCGGCGCACGACTTCATTGACGTCCGAAGGCTTCCGGTCGAGCGGCAGCGCGTTGTTTTTCAAGCGGTATGTCAAGCTCAAATCCTCGATCAGCTCCGACATGAAATCGGACTTCTCGCGCAGGGTACGACCAATCGTCCGCAGCTCCTCTTCGGACCAGGAGTACGAGGCCGATTCAAGCACATGCGCATAGCCGCTGATCGACGATAACGGCGTCTTCAAGTCGTGGGATACGCCGGTGATCCATTCCTCGCGCGTCTGCTCCAGCCGGTTCCGCAGCTGCTCGCTGCGGGCAAGCTCCAGCCTCAAGCCTTCGAGCGATTCGTTCACTTCCCGGAACAACCGGAAGGACCCCTTCGGCTTCCTAGGCCGATTCCCGCTGACGCCGGACTTCCCCTTGCCCGCCCGGGGCGGCTGCGTATAGTTCCCCGAAGCCAATTGCTCGATGAATTCCAGCATCGCCCGGAACGGACGGCCGAAGCGGACACCGTAGACGTAGGAGAGGAGCAGAATGAACGCGGCCAGACCGATAAAATAGGCGAGAAACCCATTCGAGATGATCTGATCTATCCCTTCCCCAGCCTCCGCAGACATCCCGTCCGAGGTACGGACGATCCACGTCTGCCGGGTCGCGGGGTCAAAGTGCACCGCTTCCTCCGCCTCCGTCTTCCCCGCAGCTGAGGCGCTCCCCAGCATGTCGCCGAGGGTGGCCTCCGGACGGACCGCGTGCTCCTCCCCGAATGTGTGAAGCAGACGGCCGTCGGCGCCGTAAATGTGCAGCGAAGCCTGCTGCTGCCGCAGCGCCTGCTCGCCTGCCGGCGATAACGCCCGCCCGTCGAAGGCGGGCAGCACCTGCTGCAGCGCCTCATCGGCTTTGCGCTTCGCGCCGTAGACGACGACGTACGTCGTGCTGTCCTTCTCCACCCGATTGACGGTCAGCGTATATGGAAAAGGAAGCTTTTTCTTCCAGTAGGCGAACAGCTCTCCCGGCGCGTACTGCCCGGGCACATCGGCGGGCGCCGCGGATGAGGCGAGCACACGCCCCTCCGGGTTCACGATCTGGAGCCAGCCGCCGCGCTCCGGCAAGGCAGACGCCCATGCGGCATCGACGACGGCTTGACCGCCCTTCACGGCAAATGACGAACGGAACGCCCCTAACCCCGGGAGGCCTTCGGGATTTTGGGCGGCGTGCTTTTCCGTCTGCAGGCCGATGTAGACGAGCAGTACGAGCGCCCCCAGCGCCATGACCCCAATGAACAAGACCAGCTGCGCAACGAATTGAAAGGTGAGCCTGCGGCTGATACGGTTCATGGCAGCTCCTTAGGCGGGACGAGCTTGTAGCCGAGCCCGCGGACCGTCACCAGGTAATCCGGCTGTCCCGGGGCCCGTTCGATGCGCTCGCGGATGCGCCGGATATGGACGATGACCGTATGATCGTCGCCCATGCTGTCGATGCCCCAGACCGCTTCGTACAGCTGGTCCTTCGTGAAGATGCGGTTCGGATGCTTGCAGAGGAAGAGCAGCAGTTGGAACACCTGGGCGGGGCAGGCGACCGGCTTTCCTTCCACGCGTAATTCCCCGGCCAGTTCGTCGACCTGGAAGCGCCCGTAATCGTAGACGAGCGCGTTCGTACGGGCGGACTTGCCAGGTTCCTCCGCCTGCGGCCTGGAGCGGCGCAGCTGCGCCTTCATTCGTGCGACGACCTCCAGCGGGTTGAACGGCTTCGTAATGTAATCGTCGCCGCCCATCGCGAAGCCGGTCAGCTTGTCCAGATCCGAGCCCTTCGCGGTCACGAACAGGATCGGAGCATCCGTCGTTTCCCGGATAAACGGGCAAATCTCGAAGCCGCTTTTATCCGGAAGCATCACGTCGAGCAAAATAATGTCGTAGCGCTTCTGTCTGCACCGGGCGAGCGCCGCGGCGGCCGATTCGGCATGGTCGATGCGGCGGAAGCCTTCTTTTTTCAACACCATATCCAGCATTAGCAGGAGAGCCGGCTCGTCGTCCACCAGCAAAACAGCCGCTTCTTCCATATCTATCGTTCCTCTCTATAGTCCAAAGATGATCTGTTATTAAGTATAACGCTTCCGGGTTAACAGAACCTAAACGGCGCGGCACATGATTTATCTTGTCTTTATCCGGTGCTTCGCCGCCGTTTAGCTCCGCGGTGTATGCTGTTGGAGTGAAAGGGGAGAAGCAACATGTTAGCCATCTGGAAAAAAGAATTCGTGCAGTCCTTTAAAAGTGTGTTTTCGATCGTGACAATTGCGATTTTTACAGCGGTCTCTTATTATTTGTCGGACTTCATCGCGAAGAATAGCGCGATGCTCGGCAAGGAGGTAGCCGAAGAAGGCTATGTCAGCGGCTTGGTGCTGCTGATCTATCTCTTTGGTTTTTTGTTTATGTTTTCCCTGTTCCACGATACCATGAATCGCGAGCTGGAAAGTCGAACCATCCGTTTTCTAGTGACCAAAACGTCGCGGCTGTCGATCGTGCTGGGTAAGTTTCTCGGTATTTTCACGTACTGGTTCGTCTGCTTGCTGGTATCGTTCGGCATCATTACGGTATTCGCGGAAAAGTTTTATTTCAAGTCGTTTGGCCAGCTACTGGTGATGATTCTGTACATGGTATCCATGTGCCTGCTGCTGTCCAGTCTGATTCCCAGACGCTCGATGTCGATGTTTAGCGGTCTGCTCGTCGGCTTGGCCATCCCTCTGTTCGGGCTGTGGAGCCAGTTTTCCGACAAGCCGTGGCTGAAAATATTCAAGTATGCGACCCCGTATTATTACTTTATCGATGGCGGTTCTTGGGGCTGGGCGGTCGTTCTGCTGATGGCGGCCGTTATGTTGGGCGGCTCCATTCTGCTGCTGCAAAGGAGGGATCTGTAATGCTTGCGATCCAGACGAAGGACCTGAGAAAATCGTACGGACCGCACGAGGTGGTGCGCGGCATATCGCTGCAGGTGAACCAAGGGGAAATATTCGGATTCCTCGGCCGCAACGGCGCGGGAAAAACGACGTTCATCAACATGCTGACCGGCATCGTCCGGCCCTCGGGCGGGGAATTTTCCATTCTGGGCACGCCTCATGGGCAGTTGGACCGCGTCAAGCGGCATATCGGCGTGCTGCCGGATTACACGGAGTTTTACGGGAACGATACGGCGCTTGAGCATCTGCGGTATTTCTCGGGTGTGAAGGGGCTGAAGGTTTCCAGACAGGAATGCTTGGACGTGCTGGACAAGGTCGGCTTAAGCCAGGCGGCGCATGTGAAAACGAAGAAATTTTCGTTCGGGATGAAAAAGAAGCTGGGGGTCGCGCAGGCGATTCTCGGACAGCCCGGACTGATTTTTTTGGACGAGCCGACCTCCGGGATGGACCCCGAGTCGGCCTTGGAGATGCAGCAGCTCATCCGCACACTCGCGGACAAGCGGCAGACGATCTTCATGACCTCCCATAATCTCCACGAAGTGGAAAAGCTCTGCACGCGCATTGCGATCATGAAGCGGGGGAACATCACCGGGCTGGGCACGATCGAAGAGCTGCAGCGGACGTTCCAGCCGGGCATGCAAGTGACGGTCAAGCTGGCGGCGCGGAGCGAAGAGCTGTATGGGAAGGCGCGCGAAGCCTTACATCAGCAGGGCATTTGCCGCATCCAAAGCTGGGATGAGCGGCACCTTACGGCGGAGATTGGGGAGGAAGCGGATATAGCTGCCGTCATCCGCGTGCTGTGCTCGCATGAAGTGGATATGTTCAGCGTACAAACGGCGCGTTTGTCGCTGGAGGACATTTTTATGCTGGATTAGCTCTTGCGGGATCTCTCCTCATGGTTGACAATGGAAAATGAAAAGCCCATCTGTGAAGATGCGTTCACGCCGAAGTACATCACTCATTGGAGGAGAATGCCGCGATGGAACTGAACCTGATGACGTTTAACCTGCGCGTAAATACGCCCGTAGACGGAGGCAACGCTTGGCCTTACCGCATCCGGCACGCGGCCGCTGTGATCAAGAAGACGTCCCCCCTTGTCGTAGGGACGCAGGAAGGGACGAACGCGATGCTGCTCGACTTGGACCGGGAGCTACCGGGGTACAGCCGGCTGGGCGAAGGACGGAGCGGTTCGACGAACGAGGAAGACAGGCTCCGCGACGAATGCTGCGCGATTTACTACCGGCATGACATGCTTGCTCCGGTGGCGAGCGGGCAGTTCTGGCTGTCGGAGACGCCGGACGTGCCGGGCAGCAAGAGCTGGGACAGCAGCCTGCCGAGAATTTGTACGTGGGCTTGCTTTGAGGTGAAGGCGTCGGGACGCCGCTTCTATGCGTTCAATACGCACTTCGATCATCTGGGGCAGCGGGCCAGAGAAGAAAGCGCGCGCCTCGTGCTGGAGCGTATCCGGCGCTGTCGGGAGGAAGACGGAATTCCAGTCGTGCTCACGGGAGATTTCAATGCCTTCCCCGACAATCCCGCGATCACCGCGCTGAAGGAGCGGCTGGCGGATGCCTTCGATATTCTGGAGGAGGAGGTCGGCCGGACGTTCCATGCCTACGAAGGCGGTACGGAAGGGCAGCCGATCGACTACTTGTTCGCCACGGAAGGCGCCGAATTTACGAGAACGGTCGTACACCGCGAGCGCTGGGAAGGCGTGTATCCGTCGGATCATTATCCCGTCGAGGCGCACGTGCGGCTGCTTTAGGAGCCGGGCGGCCAGCACACTCAACGACCACCGATCAAGCACGCACACCTAAGGTCTGCTTCTCGCCCTCAACCGGGCAAAGGAGCAGACCTTATTTTGTCGGGAACATGTTCCCCTCGTCTCATCCCTTCAGCGCCCCTGCGGTCAACCCGCCGGTAATTTGCCGTTGGAAGAAGCTATAAGCGACGATGACCGGAATCATCGAGATGGCGAGTCCCGCGAACAGGGGGCCCCATTCCGTACGGTACTGCATCTCCCCCTGCATGATGGCGATCCCGACCGGAACCGTATATTTCGTCGGATCGTTGATCAGGACGGTCGCCATAATGTATTCGTTCCAGACGGTCAGCGCGTTCATAATGGCGACGGTGACCAGCCCCGGCTTGGATAACGGCAGCATGATGCGGAAGAACGTTCCGAAATACGAGCACCCGTCGATCGTCGCCGCTTCCTCCAACTCCTTCGGCAGCGATTTGTAGAAGCCGACGAGGAAGAAGACGCCGAAGGGCAATATGCCGACCGCCCCCACCGAGTAGACCAAGGTCAAGCCCAGCAGCGAATTGGACAATTGTAGCGTATTGAGCAAAAAGACGAGCGGAATCAAGCCGAGAATCGTCGGAATCATCATCGAGGCGACGTAGATGAAATAAAGCGCGCCTCGTCCCTTGAATTCGTAGCGGGCGAGCACGTAGGCGGTCGTGGCGGCCATCGCCAGCGAGAGCAGCGTGCTGCCCGCGGTGACCAGCGTTGAGTTGATGAAATAATCGCCGAAGTGCGCACGGCTCCAGACGTTGGCGTAATTTTCGAAGATTAGCGGGGACGGCAGATCCCACGGCTTTCCCTGAAGCACCTGCGGATTATCCTTCAACGAGGTGAAGAAGGTCCACAGGACCGGGTAAATGACAAGAATGCTCCATACCAGAGGAAAAAAACGGACGAGCGCTTTCGTGGCGCCATGTGCGGGTTTGCCTGCGGCGGAAGTCCCGGCCATACCCATCCCTCCCTACAATTCGATGGTTTCCCGCTTCAAGAACCGGCTCAAGATCAGCGTGGTCAGCAAAGACAGGATTAAAATCAGGACGCCGATGGTCGCGCCGTAGCTTAAGTGGTACTGCTTGAAGCCCATCTGGTACAAATAGTAGCCCATCACCTGCGTCGCGTTGTCGGGGCCGCCGTCGGTCATGAGCCGGACGATAATGAACGATCCGTTCAGCGTGGTGATGACAATGTGCAGCACCGAAGTTTTGAACTGCTCCCAGATGAGCGGCAGCGTCACGTTCCAGAACTGCTGCCACTGCCCGGCGCCGTCGATCTCCGCAGCCTCGTAGAGCGAGCTGGGAATTGCCAGGATGGAAGCGATGATCAGAATCATGTAGAAGCCGATCCCGGCCCACACGCTCGGAGGCAGCAGCGACCACATGGCGAGCTTCGCGTCGCCCAGCCAGTTCGTCTCGACCGGCTTGTCGGTGAAGAGCGACAGGAACGCATTGAGAAAGCCGAGCTGCGGATTATAGATGAAGCTCCACAGCACGCCGATGACCGCGACCGAAATAATGTTCGGGAAGAAGAAAACGACGCGGTAAAAGCCGTACTCCCGCAGCTTCAGCCGGGTCAGCGCTACGGCGAAGAAGGTGGCGATCAGCATGATCAGAACCACTTTCCAGAAGACAAGAAAATAGTCGTTCTTGATCGCTTGGCCGATAATCTCGTCGGACAGCAGCTCCCGGTAGTTGCCGAGCCCGATGAAATTCATCGTTTCCGAGCCGCCGGACCAGTCGAAGAAGCTTAAATACAAGCCGCGGAATAACGGATAGATCGTGAACACCAGAAACACCGCGAAGGTCGGCAGCAGGAAGGTCGTAATAAAAAGCGCGCGATTCCATTTCATAATACATCCTCCACTGCTAGGAAATTGGAAGAAACAAATCGGCAGGAAGAGGCCCTGCCGATCGTTCCCGGGTCGAGACGCTATTTGCTTCCTCTGACTTTAGCGGCGGCTTTCTCCATGCGGTCCATCCATTCGTCCGGCGTAATTTTCTTTTGCAGCAGCGCGATCGTGGCGTCGTTCTCGGCCTGCTCCAAGTCGGCGTTCAGCTTGAATACGGGGGCGACAATGGTGTTGCTGCTGTTGAAATATTTCATGGCCGTTTTCACGACGCCGCTGGCGCTTGACGCTTCGAGATCGGCCTTCACGTTCATGATGGCTCCGGTCAGCTCCGCCCAGCGGGTGGCCGTTTTCTTCGTGAAAATGAACTGCACGAACGCTTTGGCCGCTTCCGGGTTTTTCGCTTTCTTCGCGATGGCGATGTTGCTCGTGTATGGAATGGCGATGCTTTTGCCGCCCGGCTTCTGCATGACGGAAGGAAGGAAGCCGAATTTGAAGTCGGCCGGGACGTCCTTCTTCATCTCGTTCTCCAGCCACAGCCCGTTCGGAATCATGGCGTCTTTGCGCTGAAGGAACAGCATTTGCGAATCGGTATGGTTGATACCAAAGGAGGCGTTGTCAAAATATCCTTTGTCCCGCATAACGACCAGCTTTTGCAGTGTTTTGGCGACGGCGTCGTTCTTGAACGCTTTTTCCTTCGCCGCTTCCTGATCCTTCAAAATTTGCGGATTGTCGCCGTTCTCGGAAACGAAGCCGGAGTTGACCAGCCCGCCGACGATGTAGTACGGGTATTTGCCGGTATGAATGTAGGGGTTCATTCCCGAGGCTTTGATCTTCTCGCTGGTGGCGAGGAAGCTGTCCCAATCGGTCGGCACGGTCCAGCCGTTCTTCTTGAACAGCGCTTCGTCGTAGAACGTGCCCCAGGAGCCGAAAACGAGCGGGATCGTATAATTTTTGCCGTTGAAATCTTGAGGAGGGGCGATCAATTGGTCCGTCAGCCTGTCGCCGTCGACGTTCTTTGCGGTTTTCACCCAGTCGGAGATGTCCATAAGCTGGTCATCCTTGACCATCTGGGCTTCGTTCGATCCGGCTCCGTCGATGTAGACGACGTCGGGCGGATTGCCTTGAATCCAGCGCGGCTTCATTTGATCGTTGATCTGCGATCCGGCCGATTGTTTGATTTTCAGGTCCGGATACTTTTTCTGGAACTCGCCGATCACTTCTTTCCACCAGCTGTCGCCGTAGCCGCCGACGAAGTATTGGATCTCGAAGTCGCCTGCGATTTTGGCGCCGTCCGCCGGTTTGGTCCCGTCCGCAGGCTTCGCCCCGTCGGCGGGCTTGGCGGCTTCGCCCGGCTTGGCCGTGTCTGCCGGTTTAGCGGCTGGTGCGCCCCCGCAGCCGGCCAGCGAAAGCGCACAAAGCAGGGAGGCCATGCCCAAGGCCGTGCTTTTGGTCAATGCTTTTCTCATCTTTCGAACCCTCCTAAAATAGGATCTCTAAGGCACATCTTGATTGCGTAACCTTATCTTAGGAGGTTTGGTTCGAAAGCTCCATTGAATATCTTCCAAGAGTTCTTTATTTTTTTATGATAAACGTCACTCAAACAAATGAAATAAGCTTCCTATGCAAGGAAGCTTATTCAGAGTGTCGAGAAAGTAGTCAATCAAGGTAATAGAGGTTACGAGGGGGTGGGGTATCTACTTCCGGTCGCTGTTGTCAGTGGGAAATTTTGATTGAAGCCGCTTAACAGCGGATATTTCCCACAGACAAAGGCGAACGCTATCGCTCCTCCAGTAGATACCCCACCTCCGTATGTTTCTCTATTTTTGTCAAAAGATCTTTCTTAAACACTCTAAGCTTCCAAAACAAGGAAGCTTGTTTCATGTAGGCGAAACATGTTCTAGAAGGCGAAGACGACAAGCAATACGCAATGTACGTAATGTATGTTTGTATGCGGTCCTATTTGTTCCAAAAATTTTTTCATGCATTCCCGCACATAACCTTTATCCGAAGAGATGGGCATCGACAAATACCGTTAAAGTACTTTTTTGGTATTAAATCCCCTTCACATTACTCGCGGCTTTTCGTGAGGGCGATCTGCTGAAGCTGATCAAGGGCTGCTTGGGGCGGCATGTGGTCGACCAGGACGGCTTGGCCCATTTTTCGCGTTCCGTCCATGACCTTCTGCCAAGCAGGGTGGTTGACCGGATAAAATTGGGCCGTCTGCAGAGCTTCGAGGCTGTCTTTGACGTTTTTGTCCTTGGCCGCAAGCTTGTCCCCTACGGACTTGGTTACCGGCAGGAAGCCTTCGCGCAGAATGATGCTCTCGTAGCGCGCATCGTCGTACAGAAAGCTGATGAATTTGGAGAGCGCTTCTTTGTTCGTGTGATCCGTTTTGAAGGACACCAGCACATCCTGCACGCCGAAGGCGATAGGCGGGGTTCCGTCCTTGACCGGCATCGGTCCGATGCCCCATTTCAGACCGGGAAATTCTTTGGGAACGACGGATGTGAAATAATTGCCCGAAATCATCGTCCCGAGCTTTCCGTTCCCGAGAATGCGGTGCTTCTCGTCGCGCGTCGTGACAGTCGGTTCGGCATCAGTCAGGCCTTGGTCGTACAGCGACTTCAGAAAGGTCAGCCCTTCGACGTTTTCCGGCGAATTGATCGTCCACTGCCCGTCCTTCATCCAGCCTCCGCCCGCTCCGAAGAAGAAGTAGGACAAGTAGGCTTGGCTTTCGTTGTCCGTCAAGTCCACGCCGAAGCCTTCGGCTTTGCCCGTCTGCTTGATTTTCCGCGCCGTCTCGACCAGCTCGGACCACGTTTTCGGCGGCCCGGTCAGCCCGATTTCGTCAAAAATGTCCTTGTTGTAGTACAGGTTGCGGACGGTGGCGAGATATGGGATCGCGTATTGGGCGCCGTTCCAATAATCCATTTGCAGAAACTTCGGCAAGAGGTTCGCCTTCAACTCCGGGGACAGGATGTCGTTCCAGTCGTTGAGCAGGCCGTCCTTGGCAAAGTGGGCGTACACGTTCGTATTCAGCAGATCCGGCGGCTGATTCTTGCTGATCATGGTCGTATAGACGCCGTCGAGGATGTCCCAATTCGCCACCTGCAGCTCGACGTCTATGTTCGGATATTTCGCTTCGAAATCTTTCACGATGCTCTCCAGCAGCGGCCGTGTATCCGTGCTGTACTCTGCGGCCAGGAACTGGATCAACGCCTTTTGTTCCGCCAGAGCGGGAGAAGGGGAAGAGTCGATCCCGCAGCCGGACAGCGGCAGCAGCAGCAGCGTCAGCACAGCCGACACGGCTGCTGCAGCGGGCTTCCGTCGGTTCATTCGGTCCACCTCGATTCTTGGATTGATCGCCCGAGCCGGGGCGTGGTTTCCTTACCTTTCCACAAAAGGGAAAAGAAGCTTTTGATTTTCCGGATCGTACATGTTCTCCTTGGTGACGACCGTCGAATCGATGTTGTCGCGCAGGTTCGCTTTTTTTCCGTCGATGAGCTCTACAGCGGCCTTCACGCCCAAATATCCGATGTTAAAAGGCTTCTGGACCAGCGTGGCATGCAGCGCGCCTTCCTCCAGCAGCTTGATCTCGTAGATCGAAGCGCCGAAGCCGACAAGCTTGACGGAGGCGCTTTTGTTCAGTTCCTTGATCGCTTTGGCGGCCCCCAAGGTAGCCGTCTCGTTCAAGCAGATCATGCCGTTAATCTCCGGGTGGTCGGCCAGCAACTGCTTGGTCGCTTGGTAAGCCAGCTCCTCCTGATTCGCGGCATACCGCGTGCCGACGACAACCGCCGGCGGGTCGGCGGCGAGCGCCTCCTGAATGCCGGTTTCCCGGTCCGTGGCGGTGGGAGAGCCGCCCTTGTCGCTAAGGATCGCCACGGCGGGCCGGCCATTGGTCATGGAGGCCAGCGCCCGTCCGGCTTTTCGGCCTGCGTCCAGATTGTTGCTGGCGATAAAGCTGTCGCCGGGATTGCCGTCCAACGGCGAATCGATCACGACCAGCTTGATTCCGGCTTGTCGAACCTTCTCCGCCACGGGAACGAGCAGGTCGTTGTCGGCGGGTGCCAGCACGATCGCTTGCGGCTTCTCCGCGATCGCTTGCTCCACGAGGCCGATCTGCTCGTGCACGTCGGTTTCCTGCAAGGGGCCGCGAATGTCCGCCTTCGCCTGAAATTCTTTGGCGGCCGTCTTCGCGCCGGCCCGGACCGTCTGCCAAAATTCCGTGCGGATATCGTTGCTTTTCATAATGACGATAATGCTCTTGTCCTTGCCGCTTTCGGTCTGGACGGACTGGAGCAGGATGGCGGTATAGGCGCCCAAGGCCAAGAGGGGCACCAGCATCCACACGATTTTTTTATGCGTCTGCATCGGCTGCTCCTTTCCTACTCGCTTTTCGGGATCGTCAGCGTGACCCGGGTGCCCTTCTCCGGTTCGCTTTCGAAGCTCACGCCATAGCTCGTCCCGAAATAAAGCTGAATTCGTTCGTGCACGTTGGCAATGCCTACGCCCGTGCCACGCTCCGTTCCCGTCTTCGGCACCAGAATGTGCCGCAACTGGTCCGGCGTCATGCCGAGGCCGTTGTCCTCGATGGTGAATACGATTTTGCTGTCTTGCTCTTCGCCGGCGATGGTGATGAGCCCGCACCCCGGTTTATTTTTGATCCCGTGGTAGATGGCGTTTTCGACGAAGGGCTGGAGCAAAATTTTGATCGTCTTGCAGGCCATAATGTCTTGGGAGACGTCGATCCGGTAATCCAGCTTTTCTTTGTACCTCATCTTCTGGATCAGCAGATAGCTGCGGATATGCTCGATTTCGATGAAGATGGGCACGAGTTCGTCGCTTTTGTTGATGCTGGCGCGGAACAGCTTGGCGAGCGCGGAGGTCATGAGCACGACTTCCTCATGCTTTTTGCCCTCGGCCATCCAGATGATCGAATCGAGCGTATTGTACAGAAAATGCGGATTGATCTGCGCCTGAAGCACCTTGAGCTCGCTTTTGCGCTTCGTTTCCTCGTTGCGGATGATTTCGTTCATCAGCTCTTTCGTGTGGCCGACCATCAGGTTGAACGTGCGTCCGAGCTGGCCGATCTCGTTCTGCTGCTCGATTTCGGCGCGAATGTCGAAGTTGCCTTTTTCCACCTGCTTCATCTTATCCTGCAGGTTCTTGATCGGCTTGGAAAACCGGTGCGAGAGCACGAACGACAGCAGCAGGGTGATCGCCAGCCCGAAGACGGCCAGCAGCAGGAACGAACCTTGAATCGTGTGCTTGTTGGTGACGAGCTCGTCCGTGTAGGCGACGCCGACGATTTTCCAGCCGAATTTCGTATCGTGGACCGAATAGATCCGCGACTCGTCGCCGTCGTATGCGACGAAGCTGTCCGTATGCATCACCTTGTCGATCAGCTCGCTTTTCAGGTTGCTGTAGATAAGCTGCTGCTGCGGGTGGTAGACGATATTGCCGCCGTTGTCGACAATGAACACGTAGCCTCGCTTGCCGAGGTTGACCTGGCTGCAGATTTCGCTGATGACGCTCAAGTTGAGATCGACGAGAAAAATGCCTTCCCCCGCGATCCCGTCGGTGCTTTTCAGCTCCCGGCTGAGGGAGACGACCCAGCGGTATTCGTTCTGGATCACATGCTGGACGTGGGAGGAGGAGACGACTGGCTTGCCGCCTTCCTGCTTCGCTTGCTTGTACCAGAGCTGCTCCTCCGGCTTTGCGTTCGGATTGAGGCTGGTGCTGCGCCGGTCTGACACGAATTTGCCGTTGTAGCCGAACACCATGATGGAGGCGATGTCTTTGCGGGTATATAGAATCGACTGGAACATGTCCGAAATGCGCTTCTCGTATATCCGGCGGTCGGCCTCACTGATGAACACCGTGTTGGAAATAAAATATTTGACGTCTTTGTTTGTTAGGGCTAGGGTGGAGATATTTTCCATATTCGTGAAGTAGGACTGGATGTTGGCGCCGACCTGCTTCATGACTTCCGAGAGGTAGGCTTGCGAATTTTTCTCCACGGCGTCGGCGGACAGCCGGTAGGAGATGAAGCTGGTGATGCCGACGGAGACGAGAATCAAGCAGGAAAAGGCCGCGGCGATGCTGGAGCGGATGCTCTTGAATTGGAACAAGGGCGACGGCAGGCGGAGTACAGGCTTCATCGGCGGGTCTCCTTGGCTGTGTTGTCCCGGTATTCCGTCGGTGTGAGGCCGGAGTGCTTCTTGAAGATCAGGCTGAAATAGTTCGGATCGGCATAACCGACCTGCGCCGCAATCTCGTAGGATTTGAGCGGGGTATGCAGTAGCAGCTCCTTCGCCTTGTCGATGCGCACCCGCGTCAAATATTCGACGAACGTTTCGCCGAGCTGCTGCTTGAACACGGTGCTGAAATAGCTGGTGCTCATGAGTGTATGCCGGCACAGCTCCTGCAGGGAGAGCTTGTCGTTCGCGTAGTGCTCGCGGATATACTCGGTGGCCCGCAGCACCTGCATATGCGTCAGGCGGTTCCGCTGCTCGGAGATTTGCTCCAGCGCCAGGCTTAAAATGTGCTTCAGCCAGTCCTGGATTTCGTCCAGCGTCTTGAACCGGTACACGTCCGTCAGCCAATTGCGCTCGCCTGCGGCTGCGCGCGGTTCGTCCGCTCCGAGCTCCCGGACCGTATTCATCAGCGTGACGATCACCGATTGAATCTGCCAATAGCACGCTTCGATCGGCATCCGGGACGTTTTCAAGTGGGCAACCAGCTGCTCGATCAAGCAGTGAACATCTGCGGTCGTGCCGGTTTTCACGGCAGAGGCAAGCAGCCGATTCCATTCTGTGCCGTTATCCGGAGCGGCGGGCGGCTGTCCCTCCATATCGACGATGCCGATCACTTGGTTTTTGCCGAGCAGCAGCCGGTATTCGAGCGCGGACAGGGCGCTTTTGTAAGCGTGGGGAAGCTGCTCCAGCGAGCCGCATACGCGTCCGACGCCCAAGCTTACGGTCAAATTCAAATATTTCTCGACAAACTGCCGGATCGTTTCGGCGAGCTGGTACGCGAGCTCGTACAGGGGCATGGCCGCAAGCCCGGACACGATGGCAACGACACGCTCCTCGCGGGTGCGAAAGGCGATGCCGTTCTCCTGGCCCACAATTTCCTGCACCATGTTGTACACGGCGAAGCGCAGCAGCTCCTGGTCCCGATCGGAGGGCAGATGTCCGCCGCCGCCGAAATCGTCGATATCGACGACCATCGCCACATAGTCGGGCAGAGGCTCGGGAAGCCCGAAATAGCGGAGCCGCTCGCGGATTTCCGCATCCCCTATGGCGGTCGTTGCCCACCGTTCGAGAAAGCGCTCCTTCAGCAGGGGCAGACTTTGATTCAATTGCATATGCAGCCTCGTCAAATCTTCCCGCTGGCGGGTTTCTTCGTCGAGCTCGCCTTTCACTTTCGTCAGCAACGCGCGAAGGTCGGCCGCTGTAATCGGTTTCAAAATAAAGTCATAAGCTTTGAGCCGCAGCGCCTGCCGCGCATAATCGAAATCGTCGAAGCCGGTCAGGATGATCACCTTCACGAAAGGGTACCGGGTCCGGATCAGCCGCGTCAGCTCCAGCCCGTCCATAAACGGCATGCAAATATCCGACAGCACGAGGTCCGGTCTGAGCTGCTCCATCGCTTCCCACGCTTCCCGGCCGCTCGCATAATCGCCCACCAGCTCGAAGCCCAGCCCATTCCAGTCGATATGCTCCTTGATGCCCTCGCGTACGATCGCTTCGTCGTCCACAATCATGATTTTGTACATGCGCACCCCCGCGTTTCCAGCGTAACTTTGTGTTGAGTGTACTGTAAAAAGGGAAATTCAGGCAAGGGGATTGTGGGCGCTTTTGCATTTTTTTGTAGAAACTTAACATGCCGCCCTCGCGCATCGCAGCTACGACAAGCAATGGATCGGGGAATCGATACATCTACAAAAAATTGCTCCGCATAATTTCAAATGAAAAAGCCAGCATTCTTCAGAGAAGAACGACTGGCTCACAGCTTATTGTGAAATGTCGGTTTGGCGTTTTTCTTTTTTCCGGCGTTGAATTTTTCGCACGAGTAGCCAGCATAATGCAATCACTGCGCCGGCAGCCAGCATGGAGATGGTGAGCGTGCTTCCGCCGACCATATTTTCTGCCGCATGGCCGTAAATGTAGAACAAAATTCCGACGACATAAAATTTCGCCGCACGCCCGATGGCAGCATAACCGATCAGCTTCCAAAGGGGAAAATTCATACAACCCGATACAATGGTAAAAATCTTGAAAGGAATAGGAGTGAAAGAACCGATCATAATGGCTGCTTCTCCATGACGACGGAACATTTCGGTAACGGAGTCCAGCTGCTTTTGTTTCATGAATTTGCGAAGAATAAGATTGCCTGAAGTTTTACCGATGGCGTAGCCGATTGGCGTACCGATCATACAACCTATAAAGCCGATCGTAGCCAGCCATAAGGCGTTCCCGGGGTTTAAAGCGCTCAAGGAAATTTGAAGAAAAAACGCGGGAATTGGAAAAATAATAGCGTCGATCATGGCGTGAATGAAAAGCCCGATATCTCCAAAGCTGCGCAGAAACTCCAAAACTGAATTAATCAAGCCTGTTTGCCCCCTCAACGAAAAGAAGGGCTTGTATCTTAGTTCTAATCATTTGCATTCTCCTCGAAATCCTCTGTCCGGCAACTTCATAATATTTCGTTACTGTCATGATATCAAAAAATGGAGCGAAAGGCACTATCCCGAGGTATAGTTCCCGTCCTAGACTGAAGTCTTGGAAGCCGGACTTTTCCTAATTTAAGCTCGAGGAGTTTCAAATCCCCTTTTCGCCAATGAAGAGAATGAAAAACGGGCATAGTCCTCCGACAAGTGACAAGTTGGGGCGTGCTTGACAACGGGATTTCAGCTTGTGATGCCAATTCCGTTGCTCCGATGACAGTAGGATGGTTTTGTAGTTATAATATAAATAATGTACTTGTTGATTACACAGACCCACAACGAGAATGTTGTTGTCGGGACCAAGATTTGGTAGTAATGGGGTTGATGCGATTGAAAAAACGTTATTACATCAGCCTTGCTGCGCTTTTGATTCTCGCGGGATTTATCTTTTACAAGTATTACTATGCGAATCCTTACGCAGATCATAACATCGAACAAAAGGATCTATTAAATTCTTTTTACAGTGCTTTCAGAACGAAAGATTACGGGGCGATAGCGGATCTTATGTCAAATCACAATCCGCAAATGGTGATTACCGTAAGGATTTGGTACGGCGAGGTAACCAGCTTTCAGATAAAAGAAATTCGGAGAACTTCGGCTACGGAGAAAAAAGCAGTGGTATCTGTAACAAGCCGCCGGAATAACGCACAGCATGTCAACACGGATTACCTTAAACTTATAAAAGGTATAGACGGCTGGGAGATTAGCTCGTATGAATCCGACCTCGATTACAAATTGCCTGGTTAGTATCCGCACATATATCGAAGTGGCAAACAAAAAAAGAGTGTCGCAAAAGCCATGAAAATGGCTGAGGGACACTCTCTTGTTCATACAGCTCGTGTGTACTCTTTCTGTAAAGATAGCTGGATGGAGGCTATGCTAACCGGTAGAGGGATTCGCCTCATTTCGCGCGATGCACGGTCAGATTCACCTTATTCGTCTCGCACATGAACGTGGAGAGATGAACCGGCCGGTCGTGCGAATCGTAGGCGATTTTGACGATGCGGAACAGGTTGGCGCCGACGTCGCATTCCAGCGCTTTCGCCAGATCCTTCGTCGCTCCAATCACGTTGATAATTTTATCGTTGCTGTCGATTTCCGTTTCGTAATCTTGCTTCAAAATCTTGTACGTCGATTCGTCGCGTGCGATTTTTTTCTCCAGATCGGGGAAGCGCGTCAGCGGGTAGTGGGCCAGATCGTAAAACAGCGGCCGCTCGTTGACATACATCAGCCGTTCGAGCTCAAGCACCGGGCTTCCTTCCTCGATCTGCAGCCGCTCGGCCATATCCGCGGTAGCTGCAATCACTTCGCTGCGCAGCGTGCGCGAATTGGGGATCATCCCTAATTGGTGGCTGAATTCCGAGAAGCCGCTGACCGACAGCAGCTCGTTCTGGAATTTGCTCGAGGTGACGAAGGTGCCCTTGCGCTGGATGCGGGTGAGCGTGCCATCCTTGACCAGTTCCTCGATCGCTTTGCGGATCGTGATGCGGCTGACCTGATAGATGTCGCACAGCTCGGCTTCCGTCGGAATCTGCTCGTCGGGTTTGTATTTTCCTTCTTGAATATCGTTCTTCAGCAATTGCCGGATTTGCATGTATAAGGGCTGCGCTGTCGATGGATTTAAGTTCATAGCGTAAAATCGACTCCATGTCGCCAATGTTTCTTCTCATTATACATGCAACTTTGCCGCGAATTCCAGCTACCAGGCCCCGAAATACGTAATCGTGTGCGCCGCGGCTCGTGTTCCTTGCTCCAGGCACTGCGTCAGCGGAAGTCCGTTCATGATCCCGTACAGGAAGCCGGCGATGAACGAATCGCCCGCGCCCATCGTGTCCACGACGGTAACCGCTTCCGCCTCACGCCGGAAATAATGCTCGCCGTCGTAGGCAAGCGAGCCGTTTTCCCCCAAGGTGGCGACGGCCACCCGGGCCCCGAGCGCATGCGTTTCTTTCAGGTAGCTGCGGATATAAGCATCGTCTTGGGTATAAGAGAAGAAAGCGTAATCAATAAAAGCCGGAAGCCGCCGGGTCAAGTCGTGATGAAGCTGGTCCGAGAAGTCGAAGGAGGTGATCAGGCCCTTCTCCTTGAACCGCGGAAAATACGGCTCCGCGTGGCCCCAGATTCCGGCATGCACCAGCGCATGCCCTTCGATAAACCGCAGATCGGCTTCCGTCAGCACGAAGTGCTCCATCACCCCTTCGTGATAGTCGCCGAATTTGCGGTCGCTGCCGATCAGCTCGACGTAGGTCACGGCGGTTTGGCCTTCTTTTTGGTGCAGATGGCTGACGTCGATGCCTTTGTCCCGGATCGCCCGGTGCATTTGCTCGCCGTAGCTGTCAGTGCCGACCCAGCCGATATACGAGGCATCGCCCCCGAGCCGCTTTAAGTAGACGGCCACGTTCACCGGATTGCCGCCCGGGTAGCTTTCCTGCCTCGACAAATAGACGTCCATACAGTTGTCTCCGACGGTAGCAGCTTTCATCATCCCATTCGCCTCCTACAGGAGCGTAACCCCCTGTCCGGAAGACAGGGGGATCGCGTCATTCTAGTATTCGACGACGCCGTAGTAACGGCGGTCATCGGGGTTGTGGTCTCTCGCGACGGCGAAGTAGTAAGAGAACCATTCCAGCGGCACGAACATGACCATCGGGGCCAGATCCGGATGCAGGCCGCCGGACAATTCCTGATAGTCGAACACGATGTGCTCGCCTTTGTATTTTTTCACGAAGCGCAGGGCGCGCTCCGTAATGTGGCGGGAAGCGTCAGTGCCAACCAGAAAGACGAACGGAACGCCGGGCTCGACGATTTCCAGCGGGCCGTGGCGGAACTCGCCACTTTCGATCACCGCGCCATGACCCCACATGAATTCCATATTCGTAATGACGCCTTCTTTATAAGCAAGGGACACGAGCGGACCGGCCGCTACCGTATAGAAGCCTTTCCAACTGCTGACCGATTCTGCCAGCTTCAGCGCTTTTTCCTCGAACGAATCGATATGACCTGCCAGGACGGCAGGCAGCTTCGGAATATCGGCCAGAATGCGCTCGACCTCTTCGGACGGCTGGACTTCCCGAATCCATTGCAGGGCCAGGAAGTACAGGGCCAGCAGGTGGCATTCCCACATCGCATGGGCATTGTAATCGATCACGAATTGGGCTTCGTCGCCGAGCGGATTGCCTTCCTTCTTGTTCACGACGCTGATCGTCACGGCGCCGGCTTGGTTAGCTTTCCGCAGCGATTGAACGACTTCCTCCGTCGTGCCGGAATGGGAGATGACGACGACCGCCGTGGAGGCGTCCAGAGCGCGGGGCGTATGGTCGACGAATTCCCAGCCGGTATACACGTTTGAGACAAGCGTGCTGTATTTGTCGATCAAATATTTGGCCGCCGCGCCGACAGCCTTGGAGCTGCCGCAGCCGACGAAGTATACGCGCCCGATCTTTTGCTGCGCCAGCTTTTGCGCGATGCCGGCAATTTTCGGCTGGCCTTCCCGGATGAAGGTTTCGACCTCGGGGATCATGCTCGACGTTACCAGAAAATCGACTTTTGTTTTGTCCAAATGCAGCATGAGTTCAACACGCCTCTCTTTTATGATTTATTTGTTATGTTTTGTATTATAACAAAACAGAATTAAAAATCAATCCAAATTATGCTTCTTTCGGAATTTCGTCATGGCCGATGTCGGGAGTTCGATGAGAGCGATTTCTTTTTTCCCAGTAATAGTACACCGGAAGGCCTGTGACGATGACGATCCCTGCCGCGAGCAAGCCCTGCCAAGGAGCCCAGGTGAACGTTCCCCATGCGAGCCATGTGGCGCCCAAAATCGCGAGAATCGTCGTCAGACGCCACGCCGGCATGCGGTATACGGGCTTGTAATCGTCGCGCTTGCGGCATTTGTAGATCGCGACGAAGTCCATAATGTTAATCGCGAGCTGCGTCAGCGTAAAATAGCCGAGCAGCGTCGTGAGATCGCTTAAAAAGACGAGCACGCATGCATAAACGACCTGAACGATGATGGAGAAGCTCGGCGTCTCGTATTTGGGGTGCACCTGCCCGAACCGTTTGAAGAATAGCCCGTCGCGGGCCATGACGTATTCGAGGCGCGGCTGGAACATGATGCACGAGCTGAGCGAGCCGATAATGACAATAATGGCGGTAATCGAGACAAACGACGAAGCGATATGCGCAAGCCCGGGAATGAACGAAACGGCTTCGGACACCGGCGCTTCCGATTTCATGAGCTGCTCAAAGGGCATTAAGCCCGTCACAGAGACGGCCAGCGTCGTATAGAGGGTCAGCACGATCAGCACCGAGCCGATCAGGGCGCGGGGGAGCACTTTCCCGGGATTTTTGATTTCTCCGGCCATGAAGCAGATCGCCGCCATGCCCGTATAGGCCCATGTCGTGGCGGAAATGCCGCCCATGAGACTTGTATTAGCCGTGCCTCCCGGAGGGGTGTAGGCGAAATTGTCGGTATTCATATACATAAAGCCGAGCGCGACGACGATGACGAACGGAACGATTTTGACCGCGGTAATCAGGACCTGGAACACGCCGCCTTCCTTCACGCTGAGGTAGTGGATCGCGGTGATGGCGAGAATGATGGCGACGGCCAGTAATTTTCCCGCGATGCCTGCAAAGAAAGGGAAAAACACGGCGGCGTAGGACACGATCGCAATAGCCATGATCGCAATTGACGGGGGATCGAGTGCCCAGAACGTGGCCCATCCGTACAGAAAGGCGAGCGGCCGCCAGCCGGCTTTGTTCAGGTACACGTACCCGCTGCCGTTCTCGGGGTAGGCGGTCGACAATTCGCCCAGAACCATCATTTGCGGAATGGCGATCAAGCCGCCGATCAGCCATGCCATGATCGAGACCGTCGGAGTGCCGGACGCGCGGGCCACCTCGCCGACCGATACGAAGATGCCCGAGCCGATCGTCGTCCCGACGGCCAGCGCCAAGGCGGACCAGAATCCAAGTTTTCGTGTGAGACTGCCGTTGCTCATACACGATTCCTCCATGTTCAAGTTGTTAAACCCTATGAAGAAAATCCGAACTGCCGGAGCATGTCCAGCGACTTTTCAATAGCTTCCTGCGGATTGGCATAATAACGCGAGCCCATGATTTCCAGCGTGCAGCATCCTTGGTACCCGTGCTTGAGCAAGCTTTGCACGTAGCTTTCCCAGTTCAGCGTCCCGTCACCGAGGGCCAAATGCGCGTCCGACTGCCCGTCACCATCGATTAGATGGACATGCGGCAGTCCGCCCGGCGCGGCAAAATAATCGTCCGGCGTTTCGCCGGCCAGCTGCATCGCGACGGTATCGATCATGCCGCGCAGGGAAGGGGAGCCGATCTCCGCCATCATGCTTCGCACGCCCCGAAGGCTCGTGATCAGATTCGTTTCAAATGACGTCAGCGGCTCCAGCGCCAGAAGCAGCCCTTCCGCTTCGGCGATTCGGATCAATTGCGCAATGGAATCGCTTGCAAAATTCCAAGAATCGGCCTGCGGCACGGCAAAGTCGCCAATTCCCGACGTGACGAGCATCATAGGGGCTTCCAATTCAACCGCGGCGTACAGGTTTTCCTTGAAATACGCCACGCTTCTCGCTCTCCACTCCGGGTCCGAAGCAGCCAAATTATACGGGTAGACGCACTGCTCGGGGGTGTAGCATACGACGTTCAGCTTTCGTGCTTTCACCTCCTTTCGAATGTTCCGCAGCGTGGAGAGCAGGTCTCGCCCCACATAGAAGTGAGGTTCCCCGGCCCATAACTCAATGCTGCCGATTCCCGCACGTTCCATCCCGTTCAAGAAATGCTCGAACGGAAAATGACGATACGTAATATTCATGCCTGCGATGATCATGTGAGCAGCTCGCCTCCTGCATCGGTTTATTTGTTATGTTTTGTATTATAATTAAACAGTACATAAAATAGCAAGCGCTTTCTTTAAAATGCTGGCGTTTTCCAGTCGGCCGACTTCACGGTTTTGTCAAAAACGCGCGGTTCTCTTAAACCGGCATGGAAATGGTCATACTGACATCATGGAGCAAGGCGGCGGGTAAAAAATCTCATGGACAGCATTGACAGGGGATATGCGATGATGCATAATAATATATGAACATGTATTCATATATTAAATCTACGGTCGAACGCCTCGGCGGATCGTCCGTATCTTGGGAGGGACGACCTATGCACAGTCATAACCATAGCGCGCATGCGCATAGCGGAGGAGCAGCTCATAAGCACGATCACAGCCATGGTCACGGTCACCATCATCACGGCCACGGGCATCACGACCACGCCAGGGAAGGGAACAAAAAAGGCTTGATCATCGCTTTGTCCATTACGGCGGGCATTTTGATACTGGAGTTTTTCGGGGGGCTCTTCACGAACAGCCTGGCGCTGCTTTCGGACTCCGGGCATATGCTCAGCGATGCCAGCTCGCTCTTGCTCAGCTTGATCGCGCTCAGCTTCGCCGCAAGACCGGCTTCCCCGGCCAAGACGTATGGCTTTCACCGCTTCGAGATTTTGGCGGCGCTGTTCAACGGCATTACGCTGTTTCTTATCGCCGGCTTTATTATATGGGAAGCGTACGGTCGCTTTTTCAACCCGCCGGAAGTCGCCAGCGGTTCCATGATGCTGATCGCCTCCGTCGGGCTGCTCGCCAACCTGATCAGCGCGTGGGCGCTTATGCGGAAGGGCGACGTGAAGAACAACGTCAACCTGCGCAGCGCTTATCTCCACGTGCTCGGGGACGCGCTCGGCTCCGTCGGCGCCATTATCGCGGGGCTGGTGATGCTGGCCTTCGGCTGGTATATCGCCGATCCGATTATCAGCGTGCTTGTCGCGCTGCTGATTCTTAAGGGCGCTTGGGGCGTGATCTCCCATACCGTTCACGTGCTGATGGAAGGAACGCCGGCCGGTGTGAGCCAGGAGGAAGTGAAGCAGGCGCTGGAGAGCATCGACGGCGTGGTGGACGTGCACGATCTTCATATTTGGACGATTACGTCGGGCCTCGATTCGTTCAGCTGCCACATCCAGATCAAGGACGATCGGGACAGCCAAGAGGTGCTGCAGCAGGCGATCGGGCTAATGGCGGAGCGGTTCAACATCCATCATGCGACGATCCAGGTCGAGAAATCGGCTATACGCCACGAGGAATTGCGGGTATAATTCGGGGACATGGGCCGTAACGCTGCTTTAGCGAAGCGGTCCTGTATTATTGAGACGGGAGGTCCGGGATGACTGACTCGATTGCCGTAATTTCGGATATTCACAGCAATTTTTACGCCCTTGATGCCGTATTGGAGGACATAGCGGCGCGGAAGCTTCACCGGATCGTCAATTTGGGCGACAGCTTGTTCGGGCCGATCGATCCGGTGCAGACGGCGCAGCGGCTTATGAATCTGGAAAATGCTGTTCATATCATGGGCAACTGCGACCGGATTCTGCTGGAACCGGAGGCCGATTCGCTTACGTTCCGGCATGTGAAGCCGTTGCTGACGGAGGACATCGAACGGTGGATCGGAACGTTCCCCGCCACGTGGACGTTGGAAGACATGCTGTTCTGCCACGGCACCCCGTTTTCGGACGAGCATTATTTGATCGAGGAGGTTACTGAGCACGGGGTCAAGAACAAAGACGCGGAACGTTTAAGACGGGAGCTTCAGCCGGTTGCTGCCTCGTGGATCTATTGCGGACATACCCATATGAGCAGAACGGTCCGGCTGCCCGACGGCAAAACGATCGTGAACCCGGGCAGCGTCGGCCTTCCGGCTTACGAGGAAGAGGCCCCGTATCCGCATGTCATGGAAGCCGGGTCTCCCCATGCGAGGTATGCGGCCATCCGGCGCACGAACGGTTCGTGGATCGTGGAGCACGTGCAAGTCGCTTACGATTGGCACCGGGCCGCTGCGGCTGCGCGGCAGAACGGGCGTGACGATTATGCGACCGCTATTCAGACAGGGAGAGTTCACGGCTAGCCTGCCCCGGAAATATCGGCGACTCCCACCATTCCGAACGAATAAAAACGGTCGTTTCTTCCCACATTAACAGCAACCCTGTATGTGGAAAGGATGACCAAGAATGACCCGTTACGAATACGACACCAGCCTGCAATCGCAAAATCCGGTCTCGCAAGCGCAAAACTCGGTGGAAAAGGCGCATAACGCCGTAACCCAAGCGCAGAGTCACCCATCCGCCCAAATGATCGAGCAGGCCGAAACGGCCGTGGAAAAAGCCGAGCGCTCGATCGCCCAAGCCGGGCATGACGAGAATAAGCCTGCCGTAGAACAAGCGGATGCGCAGCTTGCCGAAGACCAATCAGCTCTGCAAAGCTTGCAGCCGATGGAAGAAGAATAGCGACGAAGCGAATCTCAAAGACCCGTTAATCCTTCCTCTTATGAGAGGTGGGGCCAACGGGTCTTTTTGTCGGCTCGATGCAGCGCGTAACCAGGTCTGCGGCGTCGTTGTCCAGCTTGGCGGCCGCATCGCTTTTCGCTTTTCCTTTGTGCTACAATGGAAGCATATGGTACGTGCCTCCGGGCGCGCGAGAAGAGGAGGGCTGCATTTGGAAGCGTGGCAGCTAACGGCGGAATTGATTTTGGACGAGAAGGCGGCGCTGGGCGAAGGGCCGGTATGGGATCACCGCAGTGGCCGGCTGCTATGGGTCGATATCGAGGGAATGCGGATTCATCACTATGATCCGGTGCTAGGAACGAACCGTTCGATTCAGCTTGACCAGCGGGTCGGGGCTGCGGTGCCGAGAGCGGAGGGCGATGGTCTGGTGCTCGCGCTGGAGCATGGCTTCCATCTGCTCGATCTGGCGACGGAGCGGCTGACGAAGCTTGCCGACCCGGAGGCGGGGCAGCCGGAAAACCGGTTCAACGACGGCAAGTGCGACGAAGCCGGGCGTTTCTGGGCGGGGACAATGAACCGCAAGAGCAGCGGCCCGACGGGCGCGCTGTATTGCCTGGAGCCTGACGGGACGCTGCGGAAGGCGATCGATGGCGTGATCTGCTCCAACGGGCTCGGCTGGAGTCCCGACGGGCGCACGATGTATTACATCGACTCACCTACCAAGCAGGTCGTCGCCTACGACTACGAGCCGACAGCAGGAGCGATCTCGAACCGGCGCACGGTCGTCACGATTCCGGAAGGCGAGGGCGTTCCCGACGGCATGGCCGTCGATCGTCAAGGGATGCTATGGGTTGCCCAGTGGGGCGGCTGGCGGGTATCCTGCTGGAATCCGCAGACCGGCGAAAGGCTCGGCTTCGTCCGCGTCCCGGCTGCGCAGACAACCTCCTGCGCGTTCGGCGGTCCGGACTGGGACGAGCTGTACATTACGACGGCCCGGACCGGACTGAACGAGGAACAGCTGGCGCAGCAGCCGCATGCCGGCGGCTTGTTCCGCATCAAGACGGGCGTGAAGGGCAGTCCGGCTTGCTTTTATGGCGGATAATCATCGGACTATGTTAGGCGAGGACGCCTGGGGTGAGCGTCACCCGTTCATCGCGCAGATCGAGCGCCGCTTGCTGCCGGAGCTGCGCATCAAGAGCGAGCAGCCGCACGATCCGATCGCCGTATACCGTGTGCCTGTCCCATGGCGATTGATGGGTGCGGGCAACTATGCGGCGGTTGTCGCGCACCCGGATTTTCCGGAGGTTGTGGTGAAGGTGTATGCGCCGGGTCGGCCGGGGCTGGAAGAGGAGGCCGAGGTGTACCGCCGTCTGGGGCGGCATCCGGCCTATTCGGAGTGCCTCTACTATGGCGACGGTTACCTGGTGCTCCGCCGGTTGAACGGCATCACGCTGTACGATTGCATCCGGAAGGGTATTCCGATCCCCCGGCAGGTGATCGACGATATCGACGAAGCGCTGGCCTATGCGGTAAGCAAAGGGCTTCGCCCGCACGACGTTCACGGCAAAAACGTCATGATGCGGGACGGCCGCGGCGTCGTGGTCGACGTGTCGGACTTTTTGAAGCCGGAGCCGTGCAGGATGTGGGACGATCTGAAGAAAGCGTACGACCGGTTTTACCTTCCGCCCCTGCAGCGTGTCCCCATTCCCGGCTTCGTGCTGAATGCGGTGCGGAAAGGCTACCGTTTGCTCAAAAGATAAAGATTTAATCAAGCTTCGCCGGCATGTTGTTCCGGGCGAAACCGCCCGACACTGCGCCGCGTATTGAAACCGCAGAGCTACAAATAACTTTGGCATACTTCAAGCGGGAGGCAAAAACGATGTCCATTTTTAAGAAAGTGCTTGCAAGTGTAGGAATCGGTTCGGCGAAGGTGGATACGAGGCTGGATCATCCGCGGGTTTCACCGGGAGAGACGATTAGCGGAGTCATGCATATTCAAGGCGGTCAATTGGATCAGCAGATCGAAAGCATCTATATGTACTTGAAGACGGAGTACTTGAAGGAAGAAAACGATAAGAAAATGACCTATACCGCGGAGATTGCCAAATACCACATCACCGACGGCTTCCTGCTGCGGGCAGGCGAGGGCCGGGAGGTCGCATTTACGCTGGGGATTCCGGAACACGCTCCGCTGTCACTGCAAAACACGCCGGTCTGGCTGGAAACGGGACTCGATATCGACATGGCGATTGATCCCAGGGACCGGGACCAGATCGACATCGTTGCCGGCCCGAACGTGGCTACCGTGATGGAGGCGCTGAGTGAGCTCGGCTTCCGTCTGCGTGAAGTTTCCAACGACTACTCGCCAAACTTGGGCGGGCAGCTGCCGTTCGTGCAGGAGTTCGAGTACGTGCCTACGACGAATTTCCACGGTGCGCTCGACGAGCTCGAAGTGCTCTACTTCCCAAGAGGAGACGATCTGGAGCTGTTTCTGCAGATCGACCGCCGCGCCCGGGGCTTCAAGGGAAAGCTCGAAGAACAACTGGGGCTGGACGAAAGCCTTATCCGCTTGACCATTCCGGGCAGCGAGCTGCGCCGGGGCTCGACAATCGTTGCAGGGCAGCTTCATGACCTCATTTCACGTTATATTTAAGCGAATACTTGACCAGGAAGTCCGTTCCTTCGGGAAACGTGGAGCTTGTTGAGAAAGTGGGCTTTTACAAAAATAGAGAAGCATACGGAGGTGGGGTATCCACTGGAGAAGCGATAGCGCCCGCCTTTGTCTTCGGGAAATGTCCGCTACAAGCGGCTTCTAATCAGATTTCCCGATGACAACAGCGGTCGGAAGTGGATACCCCACCCCCCTCGTACACCTCTATTAGCCCATTTGCCCACTTTTTCAACACTCTGTCCGTTCCCTCGGGAAACGGGCTTCTTTTTTTCATAGCGGCAGCAGGAGAAGAATGTCCGGCTAGCGAAAAATGTAAGGATATAGGATAATAACCGGACCCTAGGAGAGTATACATATGGCTGAACCGCAAGTAAATATACTGATTGTCGACGATCGGCCGGAACATTTGCTCGCTATGTCTTCCATACTGCAATCTCCCGATTATCGCATCGCCACCGCCAACTCCGGAGAGGAAGCGCTGCGGCAAGTGATGCAGGAGTCTTTCGCCTTGATTCTGATGGATATTGAAATGCCGGGAATGAACGGCTTTGAAACCGTTCGCATGCTAAAATCGCAAGAGCGGTACAGGTCGATTCCCGTGATCTTCGTTACGGCGCTCAGTCAAGCGACGGAGCATATGGTACGAGGCTATGAAATTGGAGCGATCGATTTTATATTCAAGCCGGTGCAGCCGGTTATATTAAAAGTAAAGGTCAATCAGTTCGCAAGCATCTACCGGGACCGGGAGCAGCTTAAGGCGCAAAAGGAGCTGATCACCCGGCGCACGATCGACCTGGAGCAGGCGCATGCCCGGCTTCTGGACAATACGGACAAGCTTCGACGGATGGAAGCGATGGCCCGGGCCATCAGCGAGACGTCGACCGATGCTTTCTTGACCGTCGATGCGGAAGGAACGATCCTGTCGGCCAATCCCGCCGTGCGGCCGCTGTTCAGGTACGGCCCGGAGGAGCTGATCGGGAAGCCCGTGTGGCTGGTCGTGCCGTACACCGAGCGGCTGTTCGGCTCGGGGGAAAACGGCTCCCTGCTGCCGGATTGCGGCACGAGGGAAGCGACGGACGTTACGGCCGTGCGCCGCAGCGGCGGGACGTTCCCCGCCGAGCTGCAAATCGGAAGCGCCTGTATCGGCGACCGGCCGATTTACGTCTGCTCGGTTCGCGACGTGACCGAGCGCAAAATGCAGTATATCCGCATGGAACAAGCCGTAGAGCAGCGCACGTATGCACTGCGCGAAGCCAACGGGAGACTTCAGGCGGAAATCCGGCGCCGGCATCAGGTAACCGAGCAACTGCTGCGGTCGTACGACCGGATCAACGATATTTTGGAGAGCATCACGGACGCGTTTTATGCGCTCGATCATGACGGGGCGATCGTCTATATGAACCGTTCAGCCGAGCAGCGCCTCCGCATCGTGAAGGAGCAGGCGCTGGGCCGGCCGTTCTGGGATTATGCCCCGGTGGAACGTTCGAAGTGCTACGATTTGTTTTTGCGCGCAGCCTTGGAGCATGCTCCGCAGCGGGCGGAGTTTTATTCGAATCTGACAGACAGTTGGGTCGAGGTGAGGGCTTTCCCGTCGTCGCTCGGCATTAGCCTATATATTCAGGACACGAACGAGCGGCGGCGTATGGAGCAGGATGCCCGGGAATCGCAGGAGCGATTTTATACGATTTTTCAGGCTACGCCTTGTTTGATGGCGATTCAGTCGTTAAGCGACCGGTCGTATCTCGACGTCAACGAGAGCTGGATGAAGCATACGGGATACACCTATGAAGAAATGACGTCGGGAGCCGCCAATCTGCAGATGACGCTCGTCTCGGACGAAGGGCTGGTCGAGACGGCCCCCGTGGACTTCGCCGATACGGTGACGGACGTGAAGGTACAGTACGTGACCAAGGCGGGCGAGCGGCGGACGGGGCTGTTGTCCACGGAGATCATTGAGACGCCGGATGTGCCTTGCGTGCTGGCGGTCATTACGGATATTACGGACCGGGTGGCGCTGGAGAGGGAGATTGCACGGCTGGACCGGCTGCATATGATCGGGGAAATGGCCGCAGGCATCGCACATGAAATCCGCAATCCGATGACGACCGTCCGCGGCTTTCTCCAGCTCATGCGCGCGAAGAAAACCCTTCCGCCCAAGGACATTATCGACGTTATGGTGGAGGAGCTGAACCGCGCCAACGGGATTATCAGCGAGTTTTTGGCGCTGGCCAAAAACAAGACCACCGACCGCCGCCCGCAAAATCTGGCTCAGGTGATCGAGGCCATCGGTCCGCTCATTCAAGCGGAGGCGACGCTGGCCGACAAGCAGCTTCACCTGCGGCTCGAATCGTGTCCCGAGCTGGAGCTCGACGAGAAGGAGATCCGGCAGATGGTATTGAATCTCGCGCTGAACGGGCTCGAAGCGATGGAAGCCGGAGGACGGCTCGAAATCGCCACCTACACGGATGAGTCGGAGGTCGTGCTGGAGGTCAGCGACCAGGGCCACGGCATGGACAAGGACGTGTTGGCCAAGGTCGGGACGCCGTTCTTTACGACGAAGGAGCGGGGGACGGGGCTCGGTCTGGCGGTTTGCTTCAGTATCGCTGCCCGGCACGGAGCCAAGCTGACGTGGCAGACCGGACCGGAGGGCACGGCATTCTATGTCCGGTTTGCGTTACCGCCTGAGCCCGTCGCCGTGAACGACCCCTAGCCGCTTCCAAAGGCACGATGTATAAAAGCGGCTTCAGTTTTTCATATTAACTAGGGATAAGCTGGAAAAGAACGCGATCCAAGGAGGAACGACCCATGTCCAAAAGCTTAACGGAAGTGCTGAACACCCAGATAGCGAACTGGAGCCTGCTGTTCATCAAGCTCCATAATTACCATTGGTATGTGAAGGGGCCGCAATTTTTCACTCTGCATGCGAAATTCGAAGAGCTGTATAACGAGGCGGCCCTTCACGTGGACAATTTGGCCGAGCGACTGCTGGCGCTCAAAGGGCAGCCGGTTGCCACCATGAAAGAAATTTTGGAGAAAACGACCCTGCACGAAGCTTCCGGCAGCGAGAATGCCGAGCAGATGGTCCGCTCCATCGCCAACGACTTCGGAACGCTGATCGGGGAACTGAAGGAAGGGATGGCGATTGCCGAAGCGGCGGACGACGAGACGACCGGCGATATGCTGCTTGCGATCCACAGCGAGCTGGAGAAGCACGTTTGGATGCTGGAATCGTTTTTGGGAAAATAGCGTCCCGGATCGGGGCATGGCGACTTGCGGATGGCGCAGGAAGCCATGCCTTTTTTTGTAAATAGGGGGCTGATTGCACGCCGCCGTTGTGTAGTCGTCGCTTCGGCGGGGAGGCTTGTCGCATATACTGTAGAGCGGAACCCAGTCGGCAGACCGCTAGCGGCGCTGCCCAGCAAAGGAGTGACAAAAACAATGAACGCGAATCCGTATAAAGACGGGGAACGGTTAACGAAGGTTGAAACCCGGCTCGAGAATATCGAAGTCGCCGTCACGCGCATGGAAGAAAAACTGGACAAATGGCATGGCAACTATATATCCCGAATGGAATTGAACGAGATGCTGCGTGCTCGCGACGAACGTCTCGAACGGATCGAAAAAGAGCGGCTGCTCAACAAGCAGCTCTACCCCGGCTGGATCAATCTGCTCATTGCTTTTGCCGCATTGCTTGTCGCGTGGTTCCACAATAAATAAAGCAGTACAATGAAAAATGGTTCGGACAGGTCGCTTTTCCTTGCGCCGTTTGGGTATAATGGGATGAAAAGGGATGGAGGCCCTGGCCCTCGCAGCTACAGGATTGGCCGCGACGCGGGAAATCGAATTGGCGTGGGATGGCCGAATTTTCTTCACCGAGCACGGCGGTGCGCTGCGTGTCATCGACAAGGAAAGCTGATCGAGGAGCCGGTGTTTCAAGTGGACGGCAATTTGCACGCAACGGCTATATTTATGCCTATCATACGTACGACAGAAGGATGACGACAAGGTCATCCGGTTGATACCGGAATTTTAAATCATGAACTAATGGATTGGAGAACGTGAAGCGGGATGCAAGAGCAGGAATTGACGGAATTAACGGGCCGATTGTTTCAGGAAGGGACGCTGATCCAAGCGACGCTGAGCCAGGTGCGGCGAAGCGAGCCGGACGGCTGCACGAAGGTGACGGTGAAGCCCGTACAGCTCAAGGGGGCTTTGAATTATCAATTCAGCTCCTTTTGCGGGCCAAAGGTGCTGCATGAGAATTTGGCGCCGGAAGCGGCGGAGGCGAAGCTGAACGCGCTGCTTACCGGGCAGTTCCGGCAAGGGCTGCTGCAGACGGGCGAAGCGGACTATCAGGTGCTGATCAGCAAGAAAGGCAAGATCGGCATCCTCCGCAAGCCGCCGACCAAGCAAGCGGTGGGCGGGGCGCCTGCCCATAACCGGAAAAAGAACTACATGCTGGAGGAAGGCGTTCCCGTTCCTTTTCTGATCGAGCTCGGAATTATGAACGCCCAAGGGAAGGTGCTTGCCCCCAAATACGACAAGTTCCGTCAAATTAACCGCTTTGTCGAAATGATCGCTGATATTTTACCGCATTTGCCAAAGGACCGGACGCTGACTATCGTCGATTTCGGCTGTGGCAAATCGTATCTGACGTTTGCGATGTATCATTTTCTGAAGGAGATGCAGGGCTTCGACCTGCGCGTCGTCGGCCTCGATCTCAAGGAGGATGTGATCCGGCACTGCAGCGCACTTGCGGAGAAGCTCGGCTATGACGGGCTGCGGTTCCTTGTCGGCGACATCGCCAAGTATGACGAGCTGCAGCAGGTCGACATGGTCGTGACGCTGCATGCCTGCGATACGGCGACCGATGCGGCGCTGGAGAAGGCGGTCCGCTGGGGCGCTTCGGTCATCTTGTCCGTGCCTTGCTGCCAGCATGAGCTGTTCCGGCAGGTGCGCAGCGACGTGCTTGGCCCGCTGCTGCAGCACGGTATTTTGAAGGAGCGGTTTTCTGCGCTGGCCACGGATGCGATCCGGGCGAAGCTGCTCGAACTGGTCGGTTACAAGACGCAGCTGCTTGAATTCATTGACCTGGAGCATACGCCGAAAAATATTTTAATCCGGGCGGTTCGCAGCATTCAGCCGCCGAAACCCGCCGAACGGGCCAAGCTGGCGGAGGAGTACCAAGAGTTCCGGAATTTTCTGCAGGCGGAGCCTTACTTGGAACGGGCGCTGCAGGACAAGCTGGACCCGTGGCTGAAGCCGTAAATCTTAACAAGAGAGAGTCCTAGGACATAAGTGGGGTTTTCTCTCTTTTTTTGTTCTTTTTCATGCGTTTGTCCTAAAATTCGACAAAACTTTTTTGGTTTTTGTGAAACTTTTCACCTGAATTCCGTAGTACAATGGATGTCAATGTTCATTTGGAACATTCATCCATCCACGAATTGGAAATACTAAGAACCCGAGGTGCTAGGTACATGAGAAATCCACTTCATTCGTTAACGGGCCGATTTATGGTGTACAGCAGCCTGGTGCTCCTGCTCTTAATGGGTGTGGTGTTCGCTTATCAAAGCAGCATCATTCGCAGTCACGCGGAAGCTTCGCTGTTCGACAAAGGTCGGACGATGGCCATATCGTTATCCAAAAGCTTGCAAAGCCTGACCGAGTTGGATCTGCGTACCGGGGTGACGCTGCAAGACGGCACGAAGCTGTCCGGTGAGGAGCTGCGGACCCGGTTGTTCGACGACCGGCTGGAGCCGATCGCCGCAAGCCGCGAGGAAGCGGAGAAGCGGTCGAAGGATAAGGAATACGCTTCGGCGAAGCAGAAACGATTCGACGGTCAAGACATCCCGCTCGCGCAATACGAGTTGAAATATACCAGCGCTTACGGCGCTTATACGGACGAGCGGTGGCAGTCGATGGTCGACGGATTTTTGACCGATCCGCAGATCGTGTTCGCCATTCCGATCGCCTACTCGGCGAATCCGGAAGCGGTCGGCTTCATCGCGACGCACAACAGCGGCTACAGCCCGCAAGGCGAGTCTTCGAAGGACCGCTGGGGAGCGGAGGGGCAGCTGAGCCAGAAATACCGGGCCAATCGCGTATTTAACGACTCGACGGGCTATGCGGCCGCAGCATACAAGGATACTTCCGACGTGCTGCTGCAAAAATACCCGCGAAGCGTGGAAGGACGCGTCGTTGAGACGTGGGACATGTCTTACCCTCTATACTTCGAGGGCAAGCATTGGGGAGCGGTTCGCATTGCGCTCAATAAGGAAAAATCGGACGCGCTGATCGCGAAGCAGCAGCTCACGGTCGCCGTAGAGCTTCTGATCGTGCTGCTTGTTGTGCTTGGCCTGCTGTTCGTGCTGTCGAAGTTTTCCGTCGCCCGCAAGCTTCAGGCGGTGCTGAATGCGACGGCCAATCTGAACTCGCAGGAAGCCGATTTGACCTACCGCCTTGCCGTAAGAGGCAAGGACGAGATGGGTCGGCTTTCCGGGGAGATCAACCGCTTTATCGCCCACTTGCAGCAAATGGTGAAGGGGATGCATGCCCTTTCCCTTCGGGTAACGGACGGCTCGCACCAGCTCGCGGCGCATGCCGTGCAATCCCGCGAAGCTTCGGAGGCGATTGCGCATACGCTGGACGAACTGGCGGCGGGCGCCGAAAGCCAAGCCGTCAGCGCAGGGGACAGCGCCAAGGCGATGGAGGAGATGGCGGCGGGTATTCAGCGCATCGCCGAGGCGTCGGCCCACGTCACGGAGGCATCGCTCGCGATGGTGCAGGAGGCCGAGGCGGGCAACCGCACCTCGCTTGGAGCCATGGAGCAGATGGGGACGATGCGTCAGTCGGCGCAGCAGGTCGGCCAAGCGATCAGAGAGCTGGAAGACCGTATGCAGTCGGTGCAGGAGATGGCCGGCGCCATATCCGGCATTGCGTCCCAGACGGGCCTGCTCGCGTTGAACGCGGCGATTGAAGCGGCCCGGGCCGGTGAGCACGGCCGGGGCTTTGCGGTCGTCGCCGGCGAGGTGCGCAAGCTGGCCGAGCAGTCCGAGGCGTCGGCGCAGCGCATTCAGGAGCAGATCGAAGACATACAGACCTCGATGGCTTCGGCGGTAGCGGCGATGGCAAAGGGTGGCCGCGAGGTGGAGAAAGGCGTCGGGGATGTCGGACAGGCCGGCGCGGCCTTCGAGCGAATTTTGACGATGGCGCAGGGCATCACGGCGCAAATTCAGGAAATATCGGCCGCCTCCGAGCAGTTGTCCGCCGGCACCGAGGAAGTGACGGCCGGCATCGAGGAGATGGCCCGCATCGCTGGCAGCGCCTCGGAGCAGACGCTAAGGGCGGCTGCTGCCTCCGCCGGTCAGCTCGACCTTGCGGGTCAGGCGTCAGGGGAAGCCGAACAGCTTCGGAAGGCAGCGGACGAGCTTCAGCAAACCGCAGGACGGTTCAAAGTATAACCGCGTCCTGCGGTTTTTCTTTTGGCTTCGCTGTGTGTCTGTGTTGGAGTGGCTGTGCTACAATGAGGCTACTTGGGTGTGAAACGAATGAACGGGAGGCGATGCATCGATGGCAGCAGATAAGGAACGTCCCCGCTTGACCGGCTTGCCGCCGGTCGCGGATGAGCGCTGCCGGCTGCTGATTCTCGGATCGATGCCGGGGGAGGCGTCCTTGCGGGCACAGCAGTATTACGGCCATCCGCGCAACGGCTTTTGGCCGCTTCTCTACACGCTGCTGGACGGCGGGGAGCCGGCTGTGGCATACGAGGAGCGGCTCCGCTTCGCGTTATCCCGCGGCGTAGCGCTGTGGGACGTGTTGGCCGCATGTGAACGCGAAGGCAGTCTCGATACGGCGATCCGCCGTCCGGAGGCCAACGACTTCGCGTGGTTCTACGCGACGTATCCCGGCATCCGCCATGTCTTCTTCAACGGCAGTACGGCGGCGGATCTGTACCGCAGACAGGTCATGAAGGAGGCCGTGGATGACGGCAAGAGCTATACGCTGCTGCCGTCGTCGAGTCCGGCGCGGGCGATGTCACAAGCAGCCAAGCTGGAAGCATGGCAGCCTGTGCGGGAGGCTTGGCTCGCCGTACGCGACTAGCGGCACAGCGAGACGGACTACTCCTTCTCCTTCTGGGTAGCTCCGATCTGATTGACCGTCGTTTTTACTTGATTGAGCGTATCGTTGACGAATTCCATATCTTGATTTTCGGCTTTCATCGAAGCCGTGCTTTCGTAATTGCCATCGTGTTTTTTATTTTCCGACATGGCGTTTCCTCCTTTCGGGGTAAGGTTACATATCGTCAGTTCATGCTTAACGTGCGCAGTCTGCCCGGAAAATATTCTCTTTTTCCGAAAGGCATACTAAGTAAAAAAACATTTTTGCAAGCGACGAGAGGAGATGCCGGATGGCAAGACAGACGAGTCAAGTTCCGTTCGGGTACGAACCGCCGAATGGGCGCGGTACGGTCCGCGGAAGCTTATGGATTTACGATGCGTTCGAGGATTATACGGAGCAGGAGCTTGTACGCATCCTTGCGCTGGCGAGCGGGCGCGGCATCGCCAAGGCGGTGTTCTACCCGCTGCATGAAGAGACAGTCCGGCGCATGGAGAAACGGCGTCCCGTAGCTCCTTACTACCAGAGGGTCGAAGCGCTGCAGACGCTGCTCGCTGCTTCGGATACGGATGTCGATTATACCGTCGAACCATTCGAGGGCAAGCGTAAGAAGTACACTCCCGCAGACACGGCATTCCGGTTTCTGGAAGAGAAATACGCCGCTCCCCATTTCGTTTGGGTGACCAAGACGACAGCCGAGCTGCTCGCAGGCTATGAGTCGTTCGAGACATGGATCAAAAAAATCCGTTGGTTCGTGAGCGGGGAGGGAGGCCTGGTTACGCATCCCCGGCTGCAAGCGTATGCCCACCGCTGGGACCCAGTCTGAGGCCTGGTTTCGGTCCGCATCCCCTAAAAATGGCATGAAAGCCCGAATCGTATAACGAACTCTGTTTGGAAATCCGTGGGCAGCAGCTTTCAACGCCTGTCACAGGGGGAGAGAAACGATGGGGAAATTAAAAAAAACGGTCGTGTGGGTTATTGCAGCCGCACTTGTGGGCGGGCTGATTTATGGCATCACTTGGGCGGGAGATGCGCCCGTATCGGCTGAAATATCGACGGAAGCCAAAGGGCGATTCGTCGGCTTGACGGATGGCGACAAACAAATCAAAGTGTCCTACGACGGAACGGAAAAAACTTACCCGCTGACTGCGGACGTGTGGGTATACCGCAATTTGCAAAAAGCGGCGATCACGGATTTGAAGCCGGGCGATTCGCTGGAAATTATACTGAACAGCAAAAATCAAGCCGCCTACATTAAGGCGGCTGCGCCCGAACAAGCCGCTGCGCCGCAGAGCCCGGCCCCGCCGGCTGCCGAGCCGAACGCGGCGGCACCGCAAGGCGCAGGCGCATCGCCGGGGCCAGCCACGCCTGCGCCTTCCGGCAGCACGGCCGCGGTGCCTCCGGCCGGTCCGGCGCATACGCCTTCGGCTCCGGCTAACCGTCCGGCAGCCACGGAACCGGCTAAACCTGCGGTAAACGGGAGCTGGCCTTGGGAGCGGCTGTCGTTGGAGCTGAAAAGCCGGGAGCTGGCTTTGAAGGTAAAGCAGGAGCAAACGGACAAGGGCGATGAGGCCGACGTTTATATCCAAACCAAGGATCGCGCGGTGGTTCATCTGAAGGGAACGCAGGCGGAGCAACTGCTTCTTCTGCTGATGCAGGGGCTGCCTTCGGAAAAAGACGCTTGGGAGAAGGCGCTCAAGCAGCGCTTGGCGGCGCAGTTCAAGCTGAAGGACGATTCGCTGGATTGGAAGATCGACGTGAAGTGGAAAGACGATGCCAAAGTCGTCCGTACGCCGCCCGTACAAGCCGGGAAGCCGGAGCCTAACGGCCACGGGGCGGACAAGGAGCATGGCAAAGGCAAGAACAAGGAGAAAGAAAAAGAGAAGGAAAAAGCGAAAAACCGCGATAAGCACGACGATGAGAATGACGACTGATTGGAGGGCTTCCGCTTTCACCGCCTGCACAACGACAGCCCGTCTGGAGAGGATTAGCGCTCCGGACGGGCTGTTTTTTTGCCGCGATCTTCTTAGCTGCTCTAGTCCTCGGGAGTCCGGTCCAAATACAAGCGGGAGACGAGAGTGGCGTCTCCGTGCCGTACTTCTTCCTCCGTCGCTTTTTCCTCCAAAGGATCGTGCGTATTCATGCCCGGGGCGATGGTCGGCTCGTGGGGATGCCGCGCCTCTTCTCCCTTGCTGGTCACAATTTCTTCTCTCCTTCCGTCTTGGAATAGGCAATCAGCGTAATCGGACTACCGGTCAGTTCAGCTAACCTTGCTTCCGTCTGTTGAATGATATCGACGACTTTTTCTTGTTCGAGGAGCGGGGCGATTTGGTAATCGGTCGTTTCGATTTTCACGGGCGTTGGGCCTCCTGTATGGGATAATATCGATTTCCCGGTTAGAATTCCCTTCGGGAAAACCCCGCATGCGTGGAAGGCGATGGAAACCCTTCTGGAAAAAAAAGCAAAAAACGTGGCTCAGCATTGCGCCGCTGTGTTATATTGAAGCTACTGTTCCGGGAACACGGTGAGACGATGAAGGGGGAAGGAACTGCATGAAATGGAACCGCTTGGCCGTGATGGCGAGCATCGTGCTCGCCGTGCTGATTTCGTCGATGGATACGACGATCATGAATACGACGATGCCGCGGATCGCAGAGGAGCTTGGAGATGTGAAGCTGTACGCGTGGAGCTTCGCCTCTTACATGATAATATGTACGATTGTAACGCCGCTCAGCGGCAGGCTTTCGGATTTGTTCGGACGCAAAAAAGTGCTGTCGGTCGGCATTGTGGTCTTCCTGCTTGGGTCGGTGCTCTGCGGTACGGCAGCGACCATGCTGCAGCTCGTGCTGTACCGGGGACTCCAAGGGCTCGGCGCGGGCGCGATGATTGCGTTCCCGGCCATTATTGCCGGGGATTTATTTCCGGTGGAGGCGCGGGGCAAGATCCAGGCGTTCTTCACCGGCATGTGGGGCATCTCGTCGGTGCTGGCGCCGCTGCTCGGCAGCTTGTTCATCGAGCATTTGAGCTGGCGGTGGATTTTTTATATCAATATCCCGATTTGTTTGGCGTCGCTTCTGCTGCTTGTGCCGTACCGGGAAGTATACGAGGCCCGCAAAAGCCGGATTAATTACTGGGGAGCTCTTTGGTTCGGACTCGGCATCGGGCTGCTGCTGTTTAATACGGTGGTGAGCGAGGGCTTTCTGCTGTATACGGCGGGCGGCGTGTTGTTTTTGCTGCTGTTCGTGTACAACGAGCGGAGGCATCCGTCGCCGATTGTGCCGGTGGCGCTGCTGAAGAACGGCTCCGTCGCCTGGATGAACCTGAACGGCTTTTTGACCTGCGCGGCGCTGTTCGGCACGTCCAGCTACATTCCGTTTTATTTGCAGCAGCACGGATACTCGCTTTTCGTCAGCGGGCTGTCGCTGCTCGGCATGTCCGTCGGATGGATTCTTGTCGGCGTTCCGGCCGGCAAATGGGTGCTGCGCTACGGCTACCGACCGCTGCTGTTTACGGGTAACGTCCTGCTGGTGCTGTCCGGGCTGATGCTGCTGTATTTGCCGGACCAAGGGGGCTTCTGGTACGTCAATGTGATCATGGTGGTGCAGGGACTGGCGTACGGGCTGCTCTATACGGTATCGGTCATCGGAGTGCAGCAGCTTGTCGCCACCGATCAAAAAGGGATTTCCACGTCGCTGCAGGTCTTCTCGCGGAATATCGGCACGGCGGCCGGGGTTACGGTTATGGGCGCACTCCTGACATCGGCGCCGGCTTTTATGACCGGCATCCACCGGCTGTTTCTGTACGGGTTTATCGTCAGTTTGGCTGCGCTGGTGTCCACGATTTTTCTTTTTACGCACCGTACGGTGTCGATTTCCGGAAGCGGGGCTTAAGAGTGGCGGCGCGATAGCCGTTGAAAGAACAAAGGGCGGTCTGCTTAATGCAGAACGCCCTTTGTTGTTACGCGGCCTTTCTTCAGTCGAGGAACCATTCGCCGGACCAAGGATCCTGCACCCAGCGGGCATGATGGTAAAAATGATGCCCATGCATATGATGATGATGTGGATGATGATGCGGAAAGTGGTGCGGATGGAATCCAAACGGAAAGAAGCCGTGGGGGTGGAATCCATGTGGATGGAAGCCATGCGGATGGAAGCCGTGGGGAAAATGATGCGGGTGATGATGACCATGATACGGGTAATGATGCGGACGGCCATAGTCGATCTCCCCGGCTGTTTGAGTTTCAATTATCGTCTCTTGAGACATATTTGATTTCTCCTCTCTGATTGGAACATACTCCACCATATGTCAGAGAGGAGGAATTGGGCACTTATCCAATCTAAAAATGGGCTTAATCACCTTGTTTTTTTCTTTAGCCAGCCGGGACGGTGCGTTTCCGGCTGGCCGCTGCGGTACTGCAGCTCCCCGGTTTCCGCCGCGCGTCCGTCGCTCCCGAGCGATGAGCGCAGTTGCGCCTCCTCCATGGACCGGCGCACTTCTTCGGGTACCGGAAAATCGGTCACCGGGGTGTCCTTCAGCGCCCGGGCCATCATTTCCCGAAACAGCTGCGCAGGCACCGCTCCGCCGGATGTCGTCAAATAATGGGTCTTGTCCGTCTGATCGAACCCAAGCCAGATCGCGGCCGTCAGCTCGGGGGTGAAGCCCACGAACCAGGCGTCCTTAGCGCCGTTCTGGCCGATGGCCTCGAATTCGGCCGTTGCGGGCAGCTGCGTCGTCCCCGTCTTGCCCGCGGCGGGACGGCCGTTGAGTGCGGCGGCGATCCCCGTTCCTTGCGCGACGGTCTCTTGAAGCAGCCTCGTCAGCGTATAGGCGTAAAGCGGCTCCGTCAGCTTGGTCGGCTGCGGCTTGGCCTCGACGAGCGTAAGGCCGTCTTTGGTTGTAATTTTGGTGATGGCGTGGGCGTTCTGCATCACGCCATCGTTTGCTATGCCGCCGTACGCCTGCGCCATCTGCAAGGGCGAGACGCCTTCGGACAAGCCGCCGAGCGCCAGGCTTAAGTTGCGGTCCGCCGGAGGCAGGGCGATCCCGGCTTTACGCACGTAGTTCATCCCGGCGTCGATGCCGATTTCGTTCAGCAGCCAGACGGCCGGAATATTCCACGAGCGGATCACGGCCTCCCGAAGCGAGACTTGTCCCCTCGTCTGCCCGTCCCAATCTTTGGGACGGTAACCCGAAATGTCGAGCTGCCCGTCATACAGGATCGACTCCGGCGTATAGCCAAGCTCAAGCGCAGGCCCGTAGACCGCCAGCGGCTTAAACGACGAGCCGGGCTGGCGCTTCAGCTCGGTGGCCCGGTTGAAGCCGCGGTAGGTCTGATCCCCTCGCGCACCGACAATCGCACGGATGCCGCCGGTTCGCTGGTCCAGCACGACCGCTCCGCTCTGCACCGGGCGGTCGGGAGGACTTTGCGGGAAGAGCGCATCGGTGCGGTACACCTCTTCCGCCGCCTGCTGCACCTTAAGGTCCATCGCGGTATGAATCCGCAGGCCGTGTGTCAAAATCTGCTGCTCCGTAAAGCCGTAAAGCTTCTCGGCCTCATCCATGACATAATCGACATAGGAAGGGTGCCGCCCCTTCAGCGATTCTCCGTTGTTTGGCTTTAAGGCAATTGGCTCGGCGATAGCCTTGTTGTAGGCGGCGTCGCTGATGAAATGCTGCTCCTTCATCAGCGACAGCACGAGGTTTCGCCGCTCCAGCGCCTTGTCCGGATGCCGCACCGGAGAGTAGAGCGAAGGAGCTTTGGGCAGACCGGCCAGTACGGCCGACTCGGCAAGCGTCAGCTGCTGGACGGATTTACCGAAGTATTGCTGCGCCGCCCCTTCGACGCCCCAACGCCCTTCGCCGAAGTAAATGCTGTTCAGATACAGCTCCAAAATTTCGTCTTTGCTGTAAGCAAAGTTGATTTTTATCGCGTAACCGAGCTCCTTGAATTTGCGGTTGAACGATTTGTCCGAGTCGAGAAACAAATTTTTGGCAAGCTGCTGTGTGATCGTGCTGCCGCCTTCCTCCATCGCTCCGGCCTTCAAGTCGCGAACCAGCGCGCGGCCGATCGACCATACGTCGAAGCCGGCATGATCGTAAAAACGCCGGTCCTCTACCGCAACGACGGCATTCCGCAAATCCAGCGGAATTTGACCGAGCGGCACCGGCACGATTCGGGACGAGGACAGCTGCGCCACCGGCTGCCCGCCGGCGTCCATGACGAAGCTCGGCTCGGGGAGCGGATGCTCCAGCTTGCTGATGTCCAGACCGCGCACCCATACGGCGGCAGCGCCAAGACCGGTCGCCACGGCTGCCAAACAGAGCAGCCCTGCCGTCCACAGCCACCGCCGCCCCCGGAACCGGCGCGTTTGCTTCGTCTCTCGCGCCGCCGTGCCGCCGCTGCCCGGCGCAGGCTCCCGCGCTTCTCGCGCCTCGCGTGCCGCAGGACGGAGATCGCCTGCCGCCTGTCTGCGGCTTAGATCTTCTTGCCCCGCACTGCCGGTTCTGCGCCACGTGGACCGGGCGGCCTGCCGCGCCTCGTCCGCCGCGCGGCTTCCTCCGCCGGAGGCTCTATACGACTGCCACTCGCGTTTCGGCGAGGAGCCTGTGTCTGTCTTTGTTTTCGGCCTCCAACGAAACATCCGGGATAAGCTCATGGCTGATGGTCCCCCTTTTTGTTTGCCACGGAATATTCGCTTGTTTCAGCGTAAAATACCAATGCTAATAATATTCGCGCCGGACGTCTTGTTTCGGCAGGTGGACAAGCAAAAAGGAGCTTCCAAAGGAAGCTCCAAGCGTTCCGACACGATCCCTCCAGACGGGGGACTTCATTGCAAAGGGTCCGGCATCATGCCCTTTTCCATCACCTGCGAATTCGTCGGGAGGCTTGCCATCACTTTACCAAGCTGGCGGACCTCCTTCTCGTTGTTGGCCATCTTGCCGTTCATCGCCTTGCCGATCGGCGTCGATTCGGTCGGCTTCGTCTTGGCCGGGCCGTATTCCATATATTGCTGAAGCTCCGCCAACATCTCTTGGGCAGCGTCCGCCGCCGAAACGGGTATATTGTTCTGCGCAACGAAGCCGGCCTCGTTCAAGTCAATCCGGGTCTGGCCGTTCTCCTGCGTATGCGTATAGATACGGTATGGATACTCCTGCAGCGAAGCGGAATCGCGAAACGTCAATTCGTACGTGCTTCCTTCCCGGGAAGGCAGTTCGGTGAATCCCATCGTTTTGAGCGTAGCGTGCACGTGGGAAAAGGGCTTGGTGATCGACGGCAGCGTTTTTTTACGGGACATAGGGCAACACTCCTCGATTCGTATTTTCCGCCGGACGGCGTGACGCATCCGTGTACCCCTTTATTAAACCGTTCGGATAAGGATGAAACTTTGTATGGTACTAGATCGTCATTCTTTTTCGAATAGGTATAGAGCAACTGGGGGTGTTGGTATGCGCGGCAGATCGCTGCGAGTTATTTTATTTCTTATGGTGGCGGTAACCTTATCGGCTCTGGTGTACGGCTACGCGTTTTCCAATAACAATAGCTTTGTCGCTTCAAGCATCGATGAGCAGTTTCCCGTGCCGGCGGAGGCACGCAAATCGGACGTTCCGTTCTCCAATCCGGGAGTCGTCTATGTCCGCTACAACATGAAAGGTATCGAAGAAAAGGAAAGTATTCCCGACTTCTACGCGAATGAGATTCGCAAGTGGGGATGGAAGGAAGACAAAGAGGAGCAGGTGGGGGCTCTCCGTGTTTTTGTCAAGGAAGGCAAAACGATGAATGTAACGACACACAGCGGCTTTTTCACTTTGTTTACCAAAAAAAGCTCCGCTAATCCGCACACAGCGGTTGCCGGCGCGCCGCACACCGCGGTTTCCAAGCCGCAAAGCCCGCCGAAGCAGTAAAAACCCCCGAGCGGCCAAATTCGCTTTTCCGGTGCTTGTCCGGCAGGAGAAGCGCATGGCAGGCGCAAGAGGGCTCGCGTTCGGTTCAACAGGCGGCTTTAATCGACGAGCGGAAGCGAATACCGCGCGAATCCTTCGCCTTCGTAGTTGTATCGTTCGCATATCGTGTAGGTACGGTCGCCGGCGCTTGTTTGAAGTCCCTTTTCGCGCAAATACGCTTCGACTGCTTGGCCGGCTGCTTCGAAATTCCCGTCCTTATTCGCCACGACGGCACAACGGTGCGCCGGGACAGTCAGGCGGAGGAACCATTCGGGAATGTCGTCGTACGATTCGACCTCCATGCAAAGGATGTATACGTGCGTGTCCGGATGGCTCTGCGACGGTCCGTGCGGCCACAGGCCGTAATGAATTTGAGGGTTCACGATATGGGGCAAATGCTTGGCGGAAGACAGCAGCGCTTCTTTGGCGTGCCGATACTTCCCTCCCATGTCGTTCAGGCCGATACAAGGGATGCCGATCAGCTTCAACTCCTTGTGCTCCACCATAACAGGCTCCATCTCCGGGAGCTTTGCCGCGTTTTCGATCATACGATTTTCGCCTCTTTTCCCATTTTTTTAGTACACCATAAACAAGCTAAACAAGCTTTTATGACTTCACACGTTCCCGCTCCAGTTTTGCCGGAGTTCCTTCTTTTTCGCAGAGCGTCTTTTGATTTTTGCAACGAAAAACCCGCATGGTATAATGGAGCGATAAAGTCAGGACAAGCGGAGTGAGAACGATGAGAATCAACAAATATATCAGCGAAACGGGAATTTGCTCCCGGCGCGAAGCGGATCAGCTGATCGAGGGAAAGCGCGTCACGATTAACGGCCAGCTGGCCGAGCTCGGAAGCCGGGTGAGCGAAGGCGACGACGTGCGGATCGACGGAAAACCGATTAGCGAGAAGAAAAAGCACGTCTACATTGCGCTCCACAAGCCGGTAGGCATCACCAGCACGACGGAACGGCACGTCCGCGGCAATATCGTGGATTTTGTAGGACACCGCGAGCGCATTTTCCCGATCGGACGACTGGATAAAGATTCCGAAGGATTGATTTTGCTTACGAATGACGGCGATATCGTCAATAAAATATTACGCTCCGAGCACGAGCATGATAAGGAATACATCGTGACCGTGAACAAACCGGTCACGCCGATGTTTTTGCAGGGCATGGCGAGCGGCGTGCGGATTCTTGGGACCGTCACCAAACCGTGTAAAGTGAGCCGCATCGACGACCGGACGTTTCGGATCTTACTGACGCAAGGGCTGAACCGTCAAATCCGCCGGATGAGCGCCGCCTTCGGCTACGAGGTGCGCCGGTTGAAGCGGGTGCGCATTATGAACATCAAGCTGGCCGGTTTGCCGGTAGGGCAGTGGCGCGATCTGACCCCGGAAGAGCTGGACAAGCTGATGAACGCTATCGGACATCGGCCGTAAGTTTTATGCTACACGTTGAATTTGTAGCCGATCCCCCGCACGGTATGGATATATTTCGGATCGGTGGGGTTCGGTTCGATCTTCTTGCGCAGGTTGCTGATATGAACGAGCAGCGTGCGCGTGTCGCCGTTGCTGTCCACGCCCCAGGTCATTTTATACAGCTGCTCGAGCGGAAGCACCTTGCCGGGCGAGCGGGCGAGATGCAGCAGCAGGTCGAACTCCTTGGAAGACAGCGGCACGAGCCCGCCGCCGGCTTTCACGGTCCGGCTGAGCAGATCGATCTCCAGCCCCGGAAACGACAGGTACTGGGAATCTTCCTTGTGCTGCTCAAGCAGCTGGCTGCGGCGCAGATGCGCTTTGACCCGGGCGACGAGCTGACCGGGACTGAACGGCTTCGTGATGTAATCGTCCCCTCCGATGCTGAACCCCAGAATGATATCCATATCCTCGCTTTTGCAGCTCAGAAATAAAATCGGCGTATTATAGGACTTGCGGATTTGCCGGCATACTTCGATGCCATCCATTTCAGGGAGCAAGATGTCGAGAATCACCAAGTCCGGACGGTGCTCCCGTACCATGGCAAGCGCTTCGGCCCCATTCCCGGAATACAGTACGTCATATCCCTCCTTACGCAAATAAAGACTGATTAATTCGACAATCTCGGCTTCATCGTCGACGATGAGTATTTTTTCTCCAGGCATCGATTTCTCCTCCAAAAGATGATGCGGCGAAACATGATGTTTCTTTGAAACTATCAGAATCATACCCCGCCGGTCTCGATACTGGATTCTGATATGGCAGCGACAAACGTCCCGAAATCCCCCAAAGGTGAGCCGTTTATCCCGGTTTCCAAATAATGCAGTTTAAGGTACGATATTAGCAGGAAGCCCATTTGAGCAACAGGAAAGAAAGTGGTATCGATTTCCAGAAACTATTTCTATTATAAATGGTTTTGGGTGTGTATTTCCATAGTTTTATTGGCCGCCGGGATTGCCGGTGCCAGTTACTATAGTTCCGCTGCGGGGGAGTCCGCGCCCCGTGCCGTTCAAGGCGTCATGGACCTGGAGGACTACGGCTTGGAATCCCATGGAACGGTCCGGCTGGACGGCGAATGGGCTATGCACTGGATGCGCCTGCTGACGCCGGAAGAGCTGGCCTCACCGGAACATGCCGCAGGAGAGCAGGCCACCCCGATTGTTCTCCCGGAGGTATGGAATCGTGTCCTTGTGGACGGCGTGCAGCCGAGCGGATCGGGTCATGCGACCTTTCGCTTGAAAGTGATGCTGAATGGCCCTGCTTCCGATTTGGGACTGAAGCTGCCATATATCCGTACGGCTTACAAGGCTTGGGTAAACGGCGAGCCGGTCGCGAGCAGCGGTACGGTCGGAGAAGACATTCTGACTTCGAAGCCTCAATATACCCCGAATTTGATCCGGTTCCGCCATCCGGGCGGGCCGCTGGATATCGTCATCCAGGTTTCCAATTACCATCACCGGCTCGGGGGGATCTGGAAACCGGTCGAGCTCGGCTCATGGAGCGCGCTTGACAGCAAGCTTCGGAGAGAGCTTGCGATCGAGACGCTTGTGGTAGGAAGCCTGTTGTCGATGGGGCTGTATCACATCGGATTGATTGCGCTGAGGCGCAAAGAGAAAGGATCGCTTTACTTCGGTCTTTTTTGCTTGCTGATCGGCATACGGGCCTTCTTTACGGGCGAAGGCGTGATGTATTATTTTGTCCCCGAGGTGCATTGGCTGTCGGAGCTGCGTATCGAGTACGTATGCTTTTACATGGGCGTACCTGTCATGATTATGTTCATGCATTCGCTCTACCCGCAGGAGGTGCGTCTCGGTGTCGTCCGGCTTATTCTGGCGCTTGGCGCAGCGTTCTCGGCCGCGGCATTTCTGATCCCGCCCCCGTGGGTAACGTATACGACACCGGCGTTCCAGCTCATTACGCTGCTCACGAGCGGCTACCTGCTGTTCAGCCTGGCCAGCGCCGTGCTTCGCAAAAGAGACGGGGCGCTGTTCGCCGCAATCGGTGCGGGCGCTTACGTCGCCACGGTGATGCTGGACATCATGTACTATAACCAGTGGATCAAGCTTGGCGAGGTGTCGTCGTACGGGCTGCTTGTCTGCGTATTCATGACCTCGTTCATCCTGAGCTCGAAGTCGGCCAAGGCTTACGTGGAAGTGGAGACGCTGTCGCGGCAAATGCGCGAGATGAACACCGGTCTGGAGCATAAAATTCGCGAGCGGACCGCCGAGCTGGAACGCATCAACCGCAGCCTGGAGCGGATGAACGACGACTTGGCGCGGATGGAAACGTCCAGGCGGCACCTGCTCAGCAATATCTCGCACGATCTGGGAACGCCAATGACGCTGATTCAAGGGTACGTGGAAGCGCTCATCGACGGCGTCGTCTCGCAGCCTGACCAGCAGCAAAAATATTTAAAGCTCATCCATAACCGGATCACAGGCTTGAACCGGCTTATCGCCGATCTGTTCCAGCTCTCGAAGCTGGAGGCCAGACAGATGGATTTCGATATTCAGCCGGTAAGCACGGACGATTTTATTCGTTATTTCGACGAGCGCTATGAGCTGGAGCTGGCCGGCGCCGGGCTCAAATTCGAGACCGTCGCTTATTCGCTGCGGCCCGAAGCCCACCGGCAGGCCATCGTCAAAATCGACGTGGACCGGATCGATCAGGTGCTGACCAACGTCATTTACAATGCGGTCAAGCATACGCCCCGCGGCGGACTGATCCAGCTTCATTTTATTGTGGACGAGCATTCGCTTGTCGTGCAGGTGCAGGATAACGGCTCGGGCATCGATCCGGATGACCTGCCGTACATTTTCGACCGTTTCTACAAGAAAGACAAGTCCCGCAACACGGCCGGCGGCGGTAGCGGCCTCGGGCTGGCCATCGCCAAGGAGATCATCGACTACCATGGGGGCCGGATCTGGGCACAAAGCCGCGTCGGTCAAGGCGCCTGCATCGCCTTCATGCTGCCCCTCGCGAAAGGGGGTGAATAGAAACGCGGATATTAGCGGCGCCCACAGCGAATCCCATGCGCGACGCTTAATCTCCGGAGTGCGGGGGATGCAGCAGCGAGCTGCGGTAATCGGTCGGCGAGAGCTGGTAGTGCCGTTTGAACTGCTTCGAAAAGTACAGCGGGTCCTGGAAGCCGACCGAAGACGCGATCTGCTCCACGGTCAGCTCCGGGCGCTCCCGCAGTAAGTGGCGCGCTTTGTCGAGCCGGAGCCGGAGCAGGAACGTCACGGGCGTCAGCCCGGTCTGCCGTTTGAACAGCGTCGAGAGATAAGCGCGGTTGTAGCCGAGCGACTCGGCCATCAGCTCGATTGTGATCGGCTCCGCATACTGCTTGGATAAATATTGCAGCGCCCGCTGCACCGTTTGCCCGGCGGCGGTCGCCTGCTCAGGCTCATCCGCGCGAAGTGGGCGAAGCGCTTCCGCGAACTCGGCGAACAGCAGGTGCAGGCAGCCGTTCGCTTTCAGATTGGCGCCTGCGCCGCGGTGCTGAAACGCCAGCTGCACTTGGCGGAACAGGACGCCGATCGAGCGCTTTCGTCCGGTATGCACGACCGGCTGTTGCGAGCTGAGGCCCGTATCCTGAAGCAGCCGCTCCGCAAGCCGTCCTTCGAAGGCGACCCAGCGGTAGTGCCATGGATCAAGCGTGTCGGCCATGTAATTGACCAGCTTGCCCGGCTCGATCAGGAAGCTGTCTCCTGCGCCAAGCTCGTAGGTCTGTCCTTGACAGACGTAGGTGCCTTTGCCGGACAGCACATGGTGCAGCAAATAATAATCGACCACCTTCGGTCCGGGCTTATGACCCGGCTTCGTCTGGCTGTGGCCGGCGAACAGGACGGTCAGAGGGCTGTCTTCCGGCGCGGGGTGCGGGTTGGATACGACAAAGTAGGTATCTGGACGTTTGACGGGCCCGGACACGGCGCGACTCGCCTCCTTTTGGGGCATTGCCCCGGATACGTTCAGTATAGCACAACCGGGAAAGTCTGCGCGTTCATGACCTAACATTTTTCCATGCGGCCCTGACATCGTTCCATAGTGAAAACCGGTTGTCCGGGCTATACTTGAGGCAAAGCTTATTACGCAAATACGCTATATCGAACGTGTCTTCTTAAATCCATAACGAGGTGAACCGTCATGACGGAAGTCAAAGCATTGCAGGAGCAGTTTGTCGAGCTGTACGGAGGAGATAGCTCCAGTCCTATCCGGGTGTTTCATGCACCCGGGCGCGTCAATCTGATCGGGGAGCATACCGACTACAACGGAGGCTACGTTTTCCCGGCCGCTCTGACGTTCGGCACGACGATGCTGATCCGGAAGCGGGAGGACGATCAGGTGGGCTTTGCTTCCACCAACTTTCCGTTGCGCAAGCATATTTCCATTCAGCAGGTCGAATTCCGCGCCGAAGACGATTGGATCAATTATCCGAAGGGCATTATCCGCGAACTGCAAAAGCAGGGGCTATCCGTCGGCGGTTACGATATTTTGTACAGCGGGGCGATTCCGAACGGCTCCGGTCTTTCCTCTTCGGCTTCTATCGAAGTGGTGACGGCCTATGGTCTGCTCACGATGGAAGGGCAGCCAGCGGACAAGGTGGAGATCGCGCTGCTGTCGCAAAAAGCAGAGAACGAATTCATCGGCGTGCAGTGCGGCATCATGGATCAATTTGCAGTAGCGATGGGCAAGAAGGAGCATGCGATTCTGCTCATGTGTGATTCACTGGAATACAAGCACGTGCCGTTCGTCAGCGGCGAATACAAGCTGGTGATCGGCAACACGAACAAAAAGCGCGGACTCGTCGACTCGGCCTACAACGAGCGCCGTTCGCAGTGCGAGCAGGCGGTGAAGCACTTGGCTGCCGAATATCCCGAGCTGACGCTGCTCGGCCAGCTGTCGCTGGAGCAGTACCGGAGCGCGGAGCATTTGATCCCGGACGAAACGGTGCGCAAGCGGGCGCAGCACGTCGTCGAGGAGATCGACCGGGTGCTGCAATCGATCGTGGTGCTCAAACGGGGAGACTTGGCAGCGTTCGGGCAGCTGATGATCGGCTCGCATAACTCGCTGCGCGACTTGTACGAAGTGACTGGCGTCGAGCTGGATACGATGGTCGAAGCGGCGCTCGCTGTTCCCGGCGTGCTTGGCTCGCGGATGACTGGCGCCGGCTTCGGCGGCTGCACGGTATCGTTGGTGCATCAAGACAGCGTGGAACGGTTTGTCGGCGAAGTGGGCCGCGTATATAAGGAGAAGACCGGCTTGACCGCGGACTTCTATGTATGTGACATTGGGAATGGCGTGCAGGAACTGCAGCTTTAGGTATGGTCGTCTGGCGATGACAGTGATCGGAAGAACGATCCGCTCACGCAGTCGCGGTATTCGGAACGGACCGAACCCATAAATACATTCGGATTAACGGAAGGAGAGGCTGGACTATGGCCATTATGGTAACCGGAGGCGCGGGCTATATCGGCTCGCATACGGTAGCGGAGCTGCTGGCAAAAGGCGAAGAGGTGGTTGTCGTCGACAATTTGCAGCAGGGACACCGGGAAGCGGTGCTCGGCGGCAAGCTGTACGTCGGGGACATTCGTGATGCGGACTTTTTGGACACGGTATTCCGCGAAAACGAGATCGACGCCGTCATTCATTTTGCAGCAAGCTCGCTCGTCGGCGAAAGCATGCAGCTACCCGGGAAATATTATCATAACAACGTTTACGGGACGCTCTGCCTGCTGGAGAAGATGAACGAATACGGCGTCAAAAAAATCGTATTCTCGTCCACGGCGGCGACGTACGGCGAACCGGAGAACGTTCCGATTTTGGAAACGGACCGGACGCTACCGACGAACGCTTACGGCGAAACGAAGCTCGCCATGGAGAAGATGATGCGCTGGTTCGATACGGCGCACGGTATCAAATACGTCTCGCTGCGTTATTTCAACGCGGCGGGCGCGCACGAAAGCGGCCGGATCGGCGAAGACCATTCGCCGGAGACCCATCTCGTGCCGATCATTCTGCAGGTAGCGCTTGGCAAGCGCGCGCATATCTCGATTTTCGGCGACGACTATGCGACGCCGGACGGTACGTGCATCCGCGACTACATCCATGTGACCGACCTTGCGGACGCCCACATCTTGGCGGTGGAAAAGCTGCGCGCCGGCGGGGATAGCAGCGTGTACAATCTCGGCAACGGCAAAGGCTTCTCCGTCAAAGAAGTGATTGACATCGCGCGCGAAGTGACGGGACATGCGATTCCGGCGGTCGTCGAAGCCCGCAGAGCCGGAGACCCGGCGGTGCTTGTCGCCTCCTCGGAGCGCGGCAGAACGGAGCTCGGCTGGCAGCCGAAACGGGACAGCCTGAAGCAAATTATCGCCTCCGCATGGGCTTGGCATCAAGCGAATCCGGACGGCTACGGCAAGTAAAATCACGGGTGCAGGCGTTCGGGCCGAAGGCCGGCCGATCCGAAGGAGTGGAGAACAATGGAACAAAGACAGATGGAAACGGAATTCGGCTCCCCCGACCGGAAGGCGGCCTATCGGGTCGAACGACTGCTGCAATTCGGCCTGAAGCGTGGACTGCTGGAGCCGCTGGATATCTATGCGGCCCGCAACGGGCTGCTCGATCTGCTGTGTATCGGCGAGCCGTACGAGGGCGAGCTGAGCGAGCCGGTGGCTGACAGCGCAGTGGAGCTGCTGGAGCCGCTGCTCGATTACGCGGCCGATTCGGGCCTGCTTGAAGAGAACAACACGACGGTGCGCGATCTGCTGGATGCCCGTTTGATGGGCCAGCTCATGCCTCGGGCATCCGAGCTTGTGCACCGGTTCTGGACGACCGCGAAGTCCGCCGGAATCGAAGCAGCGACGGATGCTTTTTACAAGCTGTGCATCGATTCGAACTACATCCGGATGGATCGGATTGGCAAAAACATGTATTGGCTTGCGCCGACGGAATACGGCGATATCGAAATTACCGTAAACCTGTCGAAACCGGAGAAAGACCCGAAAGAAATCGCGATGCTCCGAAACGCGCCGCAGAGCCATTACCCCAAATGCCTGCTGTGCATCGAAAACGTGGGCTATGCCGGCAGGCTCAATCATCCGGCGCGACAGAACCTGCGGGTCATTCCAGTTGAGCTGGCCGGGGAAACGTGGTATTTCCAGTATTCGCCTTACGTGTATTACAACGAGCACAGCATCATTTTCGACCGGGAGCACCGGCCGATGAAGACGTCGAAGGAGACGTTCGAGCGACTGCTCGATTTCGTTGATCGCTTCCCGCATTATTTCGTCGGCTCGAATGCCGACCTGCCGATTGTCGGCGGCTCGATCCTGAACCACGATCATTTTCAAGGCGGACGGCACAAGTTTCCGATGGAAAAGGCGGGCGTCGGGGAGAGCTTTAGCCATCCGGATTATCCTGGCGTGAAGATCGGCATCGTCAAATGGCCGATGTCGGTCATCCGCATCGCCGCCCACAACCGCGATCAGCTGTTGAAGCTCGCTACGGCGATTCTGAACGCGTGGAAGTCTTACAGCGATCCGTCGCAAGATATCTTCGCGTTTACGGAGCAGGCGGGCGTCAAGGTGCCGCATAACACGATCACCCCCATTGCCCGCAACAATGCGAGCGGGGAATACGAGCTCGATCTGGTGCTGCGCAACAACCAGACCAGCGAGGAGCATCCCGACGGCATTTTTCACCCGCACAAGGAGCTTCACCACATCAAGAAAGAGAACATCGGCTTGATCGAGGTGATGGGGCTCGCCGTGCTGCCGGGTCGTCTCAAGGACGAGCTGGAGCTAGCGTCCAGGCTGCTGACCGGAGAAGAGAAGCTGGACGGGAAGATTACCCGCGATCCGTCGCATCCGCTGCACAAGCACGCCGAATGGCTGGAGGAGCTTGTCGGCCGTTACGGAACGGCGATGCCGGAAGAGGACGCGAGACAAGCGCTGCAAACGGAGACGGGCCGCAAGTTCGCGGACGTGCTGCGCGACGCAGGCGTGTACAAGCGCAGCGAGCAGGGAATGGAGCGGTTCCGGGCGTTTTTGCGGCACCTTGGCGTGCGGACTTAATGCAGGAACGGAGAACAGTTGTTCAATGAACGTTTATGGTGCGTCAAGAGCGGGCAATTTTTTCGGTTCAGTCCGGGCCGCTTCAGCTTAATCTAAAAAGACCCCCATCCGGGCACCGTGTTGACGGAGCGCCGAATGGGGGTCTTGCCGCTTCTTCATCGAATTGGGGCTGGGGCTATCCTGCCCGGGAGCCTTCGTCGCCGGAAGGCCGGCGCGTCTTCGGCTCGATCTCAATCAGATCGGACTTTCGGGTGATCTCTTCGACTTCAATGCCGTTTTTGGCGAGCGTGTTGGTCAAGAAATTTTCATCCTGTGCCGGGAAAATGTACGACGGATGCCGATCGGTGTTGCTCAGCAACTGCTCGGCCACCTGCAGCAGCTTATCCATCGAGAACGGCTTGCGCAAAAACTTCTCGATGTCTTTCTCGTGATAATCCTGTGGAGGCTCCAGAGCCGTGGATACGATAACCGGGGTCCGGTAAAACTTCGGATGGCGGTACAGCTCGCCGATGAAATCCCAGCCGTTCTTCGTTCCCTCCAAATGAATGTCCACGATACACAGTCTCGGACCGCCCTCTTCGATCCGGTGCAGGGCCAGAATGCCTTCCTCGGCCGAACGCACATGCATTGTCGGTATATGCAGCTTGGCGAGCGCGACTTGAATCAGCTTCGCCAAATTATCGTCATCCTCCAAAATCATGATGCTGTTGTCCGCCACACCGACCCGGTAAGCTTGGAGTGTCACGCTGAAGGTCGAGCCTGCGCCCATCTCCGATTCGAACGCAATCGTTCCCTCATGGCCTTCGACGATTTCCCGCACGATTGACAGCCCGAGGCCTGTTCCGCCGATTTGCCTACGGTCGGAATTGTCGACGCGGTAAAATTTGGAGAACAGCTTATCCTTGGCTTCCTCCGGGATGCCAAGGCCGTAATCCTGAACCAGGAATTGTACGGCCTGACCATCCTGTCGTAGCGTTAGATCGACGCGGTCCGCCTGAGGCGAATACTTGATCGCGTTGCTGAGCAGATTGTGCGCAACCTGCTTCAGCCGGTCCGCATCGCCGCGCACCCACACTTCATGCTGCGGCAGATGCAGCGAGAGGTCGTGGCTTTGCTTGCCCCGCCATTGCTCGACCACCTCCTGCAGCAATCCTCCCAGCTCCACCGGGGCAAAATGATAAATTTGCTTACCGGATTCCATCCGCTGAAGATCCAAAAAGTCGTTGATCAGCGTCGAAAGACGGGTCGCCTCTTTATAGACCGTTTGCAGGTAACGCTGCTGCTTCTCCGGCGTAAGCTGGCGGTTAAGTAAAATCTCGATAAATCCGAGAACGCTCGCAAGCGGCGTCCGCAGCTCGTGGGAAACGATGCTGATGAATTCGTTTTTCATCTCGTCGACTTTCTCTTCCTCGGTTCGGTCGCGGAATACGAACAGGAAGCCGAGCTCCTCGTCATGACGTTCGACCATCATTCGGATGGCGTACAGCTCCACATATCTCTGCTGCTCTTCTTCGTCAGTGAAGGAGAAGCGCTCCGTCAGCTTGTTCAAGTCGCCGCGCAGCAGACCGCGAATCGATTGGGAAACGCGGGCGAAGCTCGGCGAGCGATCGAGCAGCTCCTGACTGATCTCGGTGATCGATTCGCCGGCTCGTCCGCTAAGCCGGAGAAAATCGTTCATGCGATGGTTGAAAAACATCAGCTTCCCGGAAGCATCGCACATCATCATGCCCTCGTGTGTCGATTCGAGGATGTTGGTGATCAGGTCGCGTTGCTCCTCCATCGCCGACTTTTCCTGTTGAAGCTGCTCGTAGAGCGCCTCCAGACGAACGGATTGATGGCGGCGCTCCTCGTTCATCTGCTGCGCCAGGAAGGCAAGTCCGAACTGGCGGATGAGGCCTTTGGCCAGCCGCGTTTTTTGCTCGTCCGGCGAAGTTAGGTAGCCGGTCAGCAGCATGAAGCCGGTCGCTTCATGCTCATCGTTGAATAGCGGATAATAGCGGTCTATCGCATGGGTGATGCCTTGATGGAAGCTGCTTTCCTGCGCGCTGGCTTGGCGCACGCACTCCAGCGGCATCTTCTCCTTCAGGACGCGCCGCGCCGTGCCGAACAGCTCGCTTTCCAGCATCGTGGGCAGCGTCGACGGATAGCCGATGGAATAGGCAACCTGATAAGCCGCTTCCGCCCCGTCGCCATCCGGCGTTTTCAAGACAAGCAGAGCTGCGTCAAGGTGCAGCGAATCCAGCAGCGCCGGGAGGGAAGCGTTCAAAAAGTCGGCCATGTCCGTCGAGCCGGTCAGCTTTTCCTGATAGCTGCTGATGGCCTCCAATTCCAGCTCGCGCTGCGACAGCTTTTCCAGCGTCGCCTCCTGCTCCTCCTGCTGGGCAACGATCTCTTCGTTCTGTACCTCCAGGCTTTCCGCCATGTACCGATACGTTTCCTCGCTTTTGCGCAGCTTGGCTTCGGCCTGATTGGCCCGGTTGAAGATGAAGAACGAGAACAGGCCGACGATAATGGCGATCCCGCCGCCGATGAAAACGATGACGCGCGCCCGTTTCTCTGCGGTTTGAGCCGATGAATACGCTTCCGCTGCAATAAGCTCGATCTCCGCGGTCAGCTTTGTATGAACTTGGCGAAAGCGGTCCATCTGGTTTTTGCCCATGGACACCCGCTTGATCGCGTCAGGCAGCTTCCCGTCGCGGATCAGCTCGATTTGGCTGGCATAATGCTCCTGCAGCCGCTGAATTTGCGGGATCGCATCGCCTTCCATGACGCTGCGCAGGCTGGGGTATTTTTTCTGAAAGGCAGCCATAGCAAGCAAGTCGTCCTGCAACTGGGCTTTGCCGAAGTCGTAGGGCTCCAGGTATTTCTCATCTTGCGTTACTTCGTAGCCTCGAAGCCCGGATTCCATATTGACCAGGTCGACCAGCAAGCTTTCGGCCAAATTGTTTAGCGGAATCACTTCGTTAACGACGCTCTTCAGTTCCTGCTCCGTGCTGGAGGATGCGACAAAGCTGGAGACGCTGATCATCACGAGCAGGGAAATCACGACGATCACGTAACCCAATGAAATTTTCGATCGAGTCATATTCATGGCAGAGCCACCTTCTCGGTATGTAGACATTCTTTTTTGTACGTTCCTAGTTCGACAAAAGCAGGGTAAATCCTCTACAACGAACGGTGCTTTTCGAGCCGGTACGAAAAAAATATCGCTGCTTTGCCAAAAAGAGCGGATTATGACGGTATGAGTCGAAGATTGTCAGGAAGCTTATTGTTTTGGGGGGAGGAAGCGAAGGGAAAAAGGGGAGGGGCTTACTACAGGCCTGCGTTTCCTGCCGGCGAACGGCGGAGCGGCTCAGTCGCGCTCCACCCATTCGCTGCGCAGGGAGAACAATTCTCTCAAGTCGTCCGTCGAAAGCTCGGTGATCCACTGCTCGCCGGTGCCGACAATTTGCTGGCTCAGCCCGAGCTTCTTGTCGATCATCTCGTCGATGCGCTCCTCCAGCGTGCCCAGCGTGACGAATTTGTGCACCTGCACATGGCGCGTCTGGCCAATCCGGAAGGCGCGGTCCGTCGCCTGGTTTTCCACCGCGGGATTCCACCAGCGGTCGAAATGGAACACGTGGTTCGCCGCGGTCAGATTAAGTCCGGTGCCGCCGGCTTTGAGCGACAGCAGGAAAATGCCGGAATCGTCTTCCTCCGGCGGTACTTCGCCTTGGAACGTTTCGATCATGCGGTCCCGCTCCGCCTTGGAGCTGCCTCCGTGAAGAAAGGGCACCTTGCCTCCGAACTCTTCTTCCAGCACCCGCTGCAGCAAATGTCCCGTCTCCACGAATTGGGTGAAAATGAGGCACTTGTCGCCTTCCTGCCGCAGCTCCTGCACCATTTCCAGCAGCCGTTCGACCTTGTTCGACCGTTCGCGCCATGGCGCCCGGACGGCATCCTTGGCGAGCAGCGCCGGATGGTTACAGATCTGCTTCAGCTTCGTCAGCGCGGCGAGAATCATCCCGCGGCGCTCCATCGCCGACAGCTTGTCGATCCGCTCGAACATGTCTTGAATATAGTTCTCGTACAGCGTTGCCTGCTCGGCCGTGAGAGAGACGTACGTTTTGTACTCGTACTTTTCCGGCAGATCGAGCTGAATGGACGGGTCCTTCTTGATGCGCCGCAGCAGGAAGGGCCGGATGAGCCGCTGCACTTTGGCGATGAGCTCCTTGTCCTGCGTGCGCTCGATGGCGCCGACGTACCGCTGGGTGAAATCGCGCAGCGTACCGAGATAGCCCGGGTTGAGAAAATCGAAGATCGACCACAGCTCGGTCAGTCGGTTCTCGATCGGGGTCCCGGTCAGGGCGATCCGGTGCCGCCCGGCGAGCTTGCGGATCGATTGCGCCTGCTTCGTGTAGGCGTTCTTGATGTTCTGTGCTTCGTCGAGGCAGATCGATTCCCAGGAAACGGAGCCCAGCTCCGTCTCGTCCAGATGCGACAGCGTGTATGTCGTCAGCACGAGGTCGCTGTCGCTGCAGCTCTCGGCGAAGCTGTTTCCTTTGGCCCGGGCCGGCCCGTAATGCAGATGCACGCGCAGGTCCGGCGCGAAGCGCTGCAGCTCCTTCTGCCAATTGCCCAGCACGGATGTCGGACAGATCAGCAGGGAAGGGGCTTTTTCACCAGTCTGCGGCGTGTCGGCCGCTTGGGTATCGGCAACCACCCGCTGCTCCCGGAGATGCAGCAAATACGTGATCATCTGGATCGTCTTGCCGAGCCCCATGTCGTCGGCCAGACAGCCGCCGAGGCCGCATTCGCGCAAGAATACGAGCCACGAGATGCCTTCCACCTGATACGGACGCAGCTTCCCGCGGAAGCTGTCCGGCGGCTCCAGCAGCGGAGGGCGCTTCGAGTGATTCAGCAGATCGACAAGCTCCTGAAGCTGCTCGTCAAGCTCGACTTCCATGTTGAGCGTGCGGTGGAAGTCTTTGTCCTCTTCGCCTTCGCTGGAGCCGAGCAGATGAAGCTCCAGCACGTCCCGGAACGACAGTCCTTGCTTCTTCTCCACCTGATGCATGACGCGCTGGAGTTGAGCGAGATGTACCGGGTCGAGCTGCACCCACTGCCCGCGGATCTGCACGAGCCGCCGGTTCTGTTCCAGCAGCTCGCGGAATTCGGCTTCGGTCAGCTCGACGTCGCCCAGCGCGATTTTCCAATCGAACTGCATGAGCTGATTCAAGCCGAACATCGACTGCGGGCCGGAGCCGACCGACGATTTGATCTTCGCTTTGAGCCGCGGCCGCCATCGGCGGATGCGTTCCCACCAAGCGGGCAGGATGACCGAATAGCCCGCTTCCATCAGGCGCAGGCTGCCTTTGGCCAGCAGCTCCCACGCCTCGTCCGGCGTCAGCGTGCTGCGCAGCCCGGCTTCGCCCTCGGCCAGCCACGGCAGCATGCGCCGCCATTTCGCCGCATCGCGCGCGGCGCGGCCGAGATGCGCGCGCCACTCGGCCGGGAGCGCCTCAGCCGCGGCGGCCGCCATGGCTTCGCGGGCCGCGGCGCTATCCGCGGGCGCTTCCGCTTCAGGCGGCGCTATGCCGCCTGAAGCATCGCTCGCGGCCTCGTCCGCGGCCGTCCCGCCGGACTCCGGCTCCGCCGCGGCCCAACCGGCGACGGCGGACGGGGCCACCTCGCGCTGCACATCCTTGTCGCTGCGGTCCTGCAGCACGACGCGAAGCGGCCAGGCGCCGCCGGACTCCGCCGGCTCTTCGAGCTTCAGGCACGTGCGGAACGGCGTGCCGTCCGACTGCCAGCCGATGGAGATGAGCCAGTCCTCCTCGTCCATCCACAGCTCGGCTGCCTGCCCGCCGCCGCGTCCAAGCAGCGGAAACGAGCGCTCCAGCTGCTCCAGACTCTGGCGCATGACGCCGTCCTCCTGAATCCACGCCGGGATGAGCAGATCCAGCCAATGCTGCGCAACCGGCGAGGCGGACCAGGCCGCTGCCGCCTCGGGCAGCTGCAGCTTCCAGCCGAGCTCTCCGGCCTTCCACTTGGCGAAATCCGGCATGAAGCGGCCGTGCGTCAGCGCTTCCTTGACATGGGGCGCGAGCTGCGTCAGCTCCTTCAGTTCGGGGCCGAAGGCGAGCCGCTGGTGCCGGACGACGCCCGGCGCCGCAAAATAGTCAAGCGCTTCCAGCACAGGCAACAGCAATCCTTCGACGTTCTGCGACTCGACAACTTCGATGAACGTTCCGTAGAAGGAAGGCTCGTGCCAAGCGAACAGCCAGTCCCGCAAATCATAAGCGTCGCAGACGCCGCCGTTATAGCGGGCGCCCCACAGGAAAAAGCCGCCCTGTGGCGCCCAGCGCACATGGACGTGGGTGAGGCCCGTATCGGTCATGGAATCCATTTTCCTTTCCTCAGCTCTTCCTGCAGCGCGCGCAGGCGCGAATATTTCATCGCCAGCCGGTAAATGAAATCTTCCCAGTCGTTCGACCGGTTCAGTTTTTTGTACATAGTGTGCAGCTTTTTCAGCAAGCGTACGGCGTTTTTGTAGGCCGTTCGATTTTTCTCCGCGATGCAACGCTCTACCGCCTGGTGAAACAGCGGGAGCATCAGCGACGGGTCGTGCTTTTCGACCGTTTGCAAATCCAGCGAGTACAGATCCAGCGGCGAGACGCGGTTCGAGAGCTGCAAGTCAATCCAAGCCTTATAGCGCTGCGCCTTCATCAAGTAAGCCGTATAGAAATGGTACGTCCGCGGCAGCAGTGCAATCATGACCGACACCCACTCGCCGTCGTCGGTCTGCTGCTGCACCGCCTCCATCCAATATTGGCAAAACTGCCGCAGCTCCTCCTGCTGGGCCCGTTGCACGACCGGCAGCAGCCAGCGCAGCCAGGCCAGCATCCGGTCCCACGCTTCTTCCTCGTAGCAGCGGTGCAGATAAAGGAAGTAGTCCCGCGTTTCCCGCTTGGACAGCGCTTCGAGCTTCTGCCGCGCCGCGTCGTCGTCGCCTTCGATCACGTCAAAATGCGCCTCCGCCAGCAGCAGCGCATCCCGCCGCCTCGGCATCAGCTCGGGCGATTCCAGCATGAGCCGCAGCCTGGCGCGTTCCTCCGCCATCCATGCAGGATAGCTTGTCATCCGCCACCAGACGCTGCGGTATACGGTAGACCATGACAGAGGCGATTCTTTCCCCGACAGCGCCGCGTCCGCCAGTAAACCTAGCGTCTCCTTCCAGGGAGCCGAGGCTTTTTCCGCCAGAAGGGTGACATCGAGCCGGGGCACAAGCCGCAGCAGCTCCTCCAGACATTGACGGCCGACCGTCCGGCAGCCCGTTTCGATATAATAAGAAAGGTAGGACGTTTTCGTCTCCTGATAAAATTGTTCGATTTTCCGCATCACGAAGAACAGCACATGAAGCGCGTACAGCCCCCGCAGCGGCTGCTCCCAGCCTTCGCCGTAGGGCAGCAGCTTTTCCTTCACCGCGCTGTAGAACAGCTCGATCGATTGCTGCTGGTTGAGGGAGAAGCCGTAAAACTGCTGGTCGAAAAACTTCTGCCACTGGGCCGGCGTCTGATCCGGGGCCGGAGGCTCGAACCGATCCTGCCGCTTCTCCGCGGCCTTGGAGACCGCCGTCTGCTTGGCCTGCTGCCGCGAACGCACGGCGATCGCCTGCTTGAGCTGCTGCAGCAACAGCTCCGGACGGCCAAATGGCGCGTACAGAGCGAAAGCGACTGCTGCCATATGCTTGCAGTTGTCCCCGTCCGGGCAGCTGCATTCGCTTTTGCCGAACTGGTCCAGATCGAGAATCACTTCGTAGCGCTTCGTACCGCGCACCAAAGCATGCACTTCCACGCCATGCTTCAGCTCCAGCTCCGCCACCTGCCCCTTGTGGTAATAAGCCCATCCGCGCTCAAGCCTGGCCGGGTCGAAATTGTCGCGCAGATGCCCGATCAGCTCATTTATTCGATTTTTCGGAATCTGCAGCTTCAGCATGTTTCGCCCACCGCCCTTTTTGTCTATCCTTATAGTGTACCAGATTTTGCATCGAAATGCGTGCCGGATCAAGGCCGAAATGCGACTTTTTTTCCTCGTACACGGCTTAATTGCCGCGGTTGCGGGCCGTCCGGTTTCCGAGTACAATGAGTCAAAAGGATTGCCAAAACATGATTGCCGTTGCCGTCCGCCCGGCCGCGAGCCGCCGTCTCTTCGGAGAGCAGGAACCTATGGACAGGGCGAATCAGATACGCGGAAACGTCGGTGGCAACGGGAAAGGCGGAGAACGATGGGCATTAAATTCGGCAGGGAATACCGCGACATTATCGACGATTTCACGAATGCGCTGCAAGAAATTGAACGCTGCCACGAGTTTCTGGAAATGTCGTCCGAGGACTGGGGCGAATTGAACGAGGGCGAGCGGAAGGAATGTATCAAGACGCTGGCCGACGATTTGTTCTACGGGCTCGGGACGGAAGCGCAGATGAGCGTCGGCGACTGTACCGTCACGCACGACCCGAAGCGGCATGTCATCCGCATCGATCAAGGGGAAGCGCTAACAAGGGTCATACACTTGGTATAAGGGAGGCGGTAGGGCATGGGGAGCAGGCTGACTGCGGAAGAAGTGAAGGCGCGGCTGTCCGGGCTTGAGGGCTGGACGGTGGAAGAGGGGAAGTGGCTGGTAAAAAAATACCGCTTCCCCGCCTTCGCAGGCAGTATCGCGTTTGTGAACCGGATCGCCGATATCGCGGAGGCCATGAACCATCACCCGATGATCGCCATCGATTATCGGATGGTGACACTCCGTCTTACGTCATGGAATGCGGGCGGATTGACGGAGCTCGACTTCGCGAGCGTCGCCCGGTATGACGAGGCTTATGCCGGCAGCGCAGACGAGCGCACGCCGTAGCGCTTGCTTTAGTCTTCCGCCTCTGTCATAGCTGCAGACACGCGTGCGCGCACTTCAGTCGGCAGGGGCTGCCGCAAGGCGGCCTCCAGCCGGTCCCGCCGAATGCCTTGCCGCTTCTGGCAGGCTTCGATGAGATCGGCTTTGCCGCTTCTTCCGGGCATGAGCAGGTACAGCACGAACCAATCTTCCAGCGGCATCAGCGGGACGGAGACGCCCTCCAACGGCTCGATCCGCGTGTTTGCGTCCCTGCGCCATTCCAACCGGTATACGCCTTCCGCATGACGGATGCCGAGCAAGCCCATGACATCGACTTCCGTACCGAGTATAGTGTAATGGGCGAAGTATTTGGTGCAGAACGGCTCCTTCGGCTGCAGCGCCTTGTACGTTCCGAGCTGGCTTAGCAGCTCATGCGTCCGCAGCGCATCGTGCTCCGCGACGAGCAGATCGATGTCGTTGGGGCGGTCGATGAGCCCGTGGAACCAAAGCATGGACGAACCTCCAAGCCCCCAGTCGACGGCATTGCTGTTCAAAACTTCCGCGATCTGCAGCAGCGCTTCTTTTTTCATTCGATGCTCCGATCTTAGCTCGACGAATTCAAAAATTCGCGAATTTGCTTCATATGATGCCGGTCATGCCAGACGAAATCTGGGATGTACTCCGAGATGACGAACGGCTTGCCGTCCAGGTCCGGAAACGACCGGCGGAACTCCGTCTCGGGCAACCCTTCCAGCGTATCTGTGATCCGACTGCGCCATAATACGAGCTCCTCCACAAGCTTCTCGCCGGATTGATCCCGCCCATACTGCGCCGCCCTTGCATTAAATGTATCAAAATCCAGTTGCTTCAGCGTCAGCGGCTTGCCTTCCGCGATTTTGCCGACCGCCGACTCGTAGAAATACTGGTCCCACAGCAGCAGATGTCCGACCACTTCCTTCATCGTCCACTTGCCGGGTGCCATAGGCTTGTCCCATGTCTGCTCGTCCACGCTGCGAATTTCCTCCGCAAAAGCGAGCAGCCCGCGAAACTCGTCCAGCGGCTCGGCCTTTGCTCGTACATCATTCCCCATTGTCTTGTCCTCCTTCGTTAAACGTGCCTGTCCATACCATGCAGTGAAACTCGCCGGACCCTTCCGGCGTCGGGCGTTCATACGTATCCGTGATGACAAAGCCTGCCCGCTCGTAGGTCCGAATGGCCCGTTGATTCCACGTCAGCACTTCCAGATCGATTTCGTTGCCTGGTGCGCTGTGCTTGGCCTCGCTGACGATGGCGCGAACAAACGCCGTGCCGCTGCCTTGGCCGCACAAGTCCGGCCGTAGTCCGAGTCCGAGGCGCGTGACGCCGACCATGGGGAAAAACTGCGCAAAGCCGCACAGCTCCCCGGATTCGTCAAGCACGGCACGATACTGCGCCTCGCGGATGCGGGGATCGCCGAATTCTTCGCCGCGCGCAACCATCCGCTCCCACGGGTCCCAATGGTATAAATCGTAGGGAGGCGGATACTTCCACGTACAGACATCGTGCCCATGCTCTTCCCGCATCGGAACGAGACGGAAGCTTTTCGTTTCGATTGGCATCGTTCCTCCTGCTTTCTGCGCCGACGTTTGCGCTTTCGTCGGGCATTTTTCCGTTGTATACTGATAACTATACCGTATTTCATCCCATCTAAGGAAGTGATTGGTTTGAAGCATATTGTAAGCCAACCGTGGCTCTTCGAACATGGTACGGACGATCATATCGTCATCGCGGATTGCCGGTTCACGCTGGGGAAGTCGGAATCGGGGAAGCAAAACTACGACATCGATCACATTCCCGGCGCGGTGTATTTTGACCTGGAACGCGACCTGTCGGGCCCGATCACGGAGCACGGCGGACGCCATCCGCTCCCTGACGTGCAGGAGCTTGCGGCGAAGCTGGGGCAAGCGGGTATTCATGCCGACTCCACCGTCGTCGCTTACGACGATCAGGGCGGAGCGATGGCTTCGCGCTTGTGGTGGCTGCTCACCTACCTTGGTCATGAGAAGGTATATCTTTTGGACGGAGGCTACAGTAAGTGGAAGGAAGCCGGCTATCCCGTCACCGACGAGCCGCCGCTGCTGCGCGAGGCCGTGTTTACGCCTCGCGTGCGCGAAGACTTGGCTGTCAGCGTCGAGCAGGTTAAGGAACGGCTGGGCAAGCCCGGCGTGACGTTGATCGATTCCCGCGAAGCGAAGCGCTATCTCGGCATCGAGGAGCCGATCGACAAAGTAGCCGGACATATTCCCGGCGCGAAGTCGTATTTTTGGAAGGACGCCTTGGATGAGACCGGCGCTTGGAAGAGCGAAGCTGCGCTGGCCGAGCGTTTCGACGCGCTACGTCAGGCGGAGGAGATCATCGTCTACTGCGGTTCCGGTGTGACCGCCTGCCCGAATGTGATCGCGCTGAGCGAAGCGGGGCTGAACAATGTGAAGCTGTACCCCGGAAGCTGGAGCGATTGGATTTCCTACGCGGACAATCCAGTAGCGACGGGGGAAGAGTAAGAGCCGAGAGGCCGCGTCGGACGCGGGTTGGAGGGCTGCGACAGGTTGCCGTGAGGCGGACTGTTGCGGCCCTCTTTGGGCTTGTTTGCAAACAGCCGCAAACAAGAAGCCGGAGAAAGCAGTTGCAGCAGTCCCAGAGCCAGCCACGGTTCAACAATTGAGACAGGTTACTGTTGAAAAGTCGTCCAGTATATCCGTCCACAAACGTGCGCGATGTCTTTGGCTTGGGAGCAAGAGTCCAACCGTCATACTAGGGTAGCTCTTCTTGATTTTATATTTCACTAGTGTTATATTACATATATGGAATATAAAAAGGAGATAACCAATGAATCGTCTTTCCAACGTGGAATTTATGTTGCTGCAAATTATTGCGGAATCCAAACAAGCGTCGGGGTATCAAATCAATAAGTTGATAGAGCTTAGAGGCTACAGGGAATGGGCGAATATAGGTACGACTTCTATTTACAACGGATTGCAGAAACTGAAAGACAAACGACTGATCCGATCCGAAGATTCCGTCCATAAGTCTGGCAAAGGACCTTTGCCATCTACTTATGTCATGATGGAAGCCGGTATAGAAACATTAAGGAATGAAATCATCGTAAGTCTAACTTCTGCGCGGGAACGGGATAACCGTTTCGATCTCGGACTCGCGGCTCTCCCTTTTATAGGGGAAGATGAAGCCGTGGAAGCTTTGCGGAAACGGCAGAACTTTCTAGAGGAGACATTGAGGAACTTAGGTCAGAAATATGAATCGCAAGGCGGCTATCGATTGCCATTGCACGTTAGGGCTCTTTTCCTTCACCCGATGAGTCTCATCGAGACTGAAAAGACATTTGTCGCAAATCTGATCAGTGAACTAACAGGGGAACTGGAGGGACATGCCCATGTTGATTGAAGGTTTTGCTCTTTTTCAGGGAGAACACTGCGAGACGACAGCGATGGGCAATCTCCTTCAACATAAAGGGGTTCGATTATCGGAGCCGATGTTATTCGGTATTGGGCAAGGTTTGGGATTCATTTATTGGGATTCGAAGGGAATGGACTTTCCTTTTATTGGGGGTAGAGTAAAGCCTGATGAACTGTCTGCTTGCATAGCATCCCGGCTCAATTTGAATATCAGGGTGCAAGAAACCTCGTCTGTTACAAAAGCATGGCAGAACGTGCAAAGCTGCATAGACCGTGGAATTCCTGTGGGACTTAAATTAGATTCGTATTATTTAGATTACTTTACGAACAAAGTACACTTTGCAGCCCACTATGCGGTGATATATGGCATGGATGACGAATATGCCTATATGGCAGACACAAGCCAACAAGGCGGACTCGTGACAACGCGATTGTCGAATTTGACTATGGCACGAAACGCAAAGGGGCCCATGAGCTCCAGGAATCGCTCCTTTACGATCGAGCAAACGGATACCCTTCCGCCGCTTGCACCCGCCATACGATCATCCCTTATCAACAATGCTCATGACTATTTGAATCCGCCTATCCGCAATATGGGCAATAAAGGAATCAAAAAAATGAGCGGTGAAATCCTAAATTGGCCTTCTAGAAGCAAGGATTTAGAGAAAGATCTGTGTTTGACCGCTTTATTGATGGAAAGAGCGGGGACCGGCGGCGCCTTATTTCGAAACCTGTATAGAGATTTTCTTAAAGAATGCGTGGATTTGTTCGGTGATTCTAAATTAGAGCAGGCATACTTTCTGTTTACGGAAATCGCGCCGATGTGGAACGGTGTTTCGGCATCGATTGATAATGCGGGAAGAACCGGAAATCAACAGGAGCTAAGACTTGCATCCGAGCTTCTAGCCGACATTGCGGAGAAAGAACGATTAGCCATGGAGTTTGTATTGACAATTTAACTTTATAATTGTGGATATCGTATAGCAAGAATCCGATTGCGACTGGAGAAGAGTAAGAGCTGAAAGGCCGCGTCGGACGCGGGTCGGAGGGCTGTGACAGGTGGTGAGTAAGTGACCTGTTGCGGCCCTCTTTGGCGTTCTCGTTCAACAGCTTGCAAAAAGAGAAGTCGCAAGCGGCTCTGAGCCAACCACAGTCTGGCAGGATAGCATGCCCAACTGGAAACTTTTTATGCGAGCAAGGAGGGGTCGTCTATGATATTTCGCAAAGAATTGAGCTGTCTTCTCATCGTAGCGCAACCTTACAAGAGTGTAAGGCAATGTCATCTAGATCAATGGTATCAACCTAGTTGCTTCTGTATACTAATCCTATCCATCGATGGGATTAGTTTTTAGGGGGAGTCGGCGTGAGGCTTTTTGAAATGCTGCTATTCTTTTCAAGTGCTTGTTTGTTGGCACTCCTGTTCATTTTCAATCAACGTACCCGAAGATCAGCTTTGCTCCTGACAAGCGGAACCGGCTCCATTTTTTTAGTAATACATTTTCTGGTCGAAGGATACAGGGTTCAGCTTTTATTTTTATACGGATTTACGATCCTGATGCTTATGCTTTCGCTTATAGACGTTTTCATAACTCAGAAAGCCGTTCGGACTGCCTCAAGAATCCGTAGGGTGCTGGGCCGCCTTTTTATCGTGATTGGGTTAATCGTAACGGCGTGCTTCCTCTACGTGTTTCCCGTATTCGACCTTCCGGCGCCAACCGGCGAGTTGAAGGTAGGCACGCAAGTCTTTCATTTCGTTGATCCAAACCGGGAGGAGACATTTGGAAAACCCGCGACAGGCAAGAGGGAGTTGATGGTTCAGGTATGGTATCCGGCTCAAGCTGGCACCGGCAAGTACGCTCCTTTTATCCCCGATACCCGGATTTTACGTTATATGGCGGCGAACTATGGCCTTCCCGGGTTTACTTTTCAACACCTGAAGTACGTATCCAGTCATGCTTATTCGGGGGCCGAAGTCTCTTCGGCACAGACTTCATACCCGCTGATCCTTGCGAATCCCGGATTCGGTTTCTCCAGGTTCCTCCACACGTCGCAAGCCGAAAATCTCGCGAGTCACGGATATATCGTGGCAGTGATCGACCACACCTACAATACATTTGCAACCGAGTTTCCGGACGGTCGAATCACGACCAGCACAACCAACGACTTATTCTCGCCCGACCATGATTACCGGACGGAAAGCGGAAACCGCGACAAGTTGGGAAAAGTGTTAACCGGCGATGTGACGTTTGCGCTGGACCAATTCGAGCTCATCCAATCGGGGCACATTCCAAGTCAGCTAAAAGGGAGGATTGATCTCGGCCATGTCGGGGTGTTCGGTCATTCCATCGGCGGAGCGACGGCCTATGACGCTTCTTACGATCCGCGAATCGCGGTTGGAATAGACTTAGATGGAGGGCTTTATCGACTGCGTGACAGAGAGGGTCTGCGAAAGCCGTTTTTGTTCATGAACTCGGAAAGCGAATTCGAAAGATTAAAAATGGTGATGGATAACCGGGTCTACACGGATGCAGAGCTTAACCATATGGGCAACACAAGAGAGTGGATGGATCAAGTAACGGAAGACAAAAAGTTAGAGCTTGAACGGATGCGCGAAACGGTTGCCGCAGGGGGACAATTCCTCTATATCGACAATACGGAGCATTTGAATTTTACCGACGTACAGTTCATTTCTCCGATTTTCAAACTGCTGGGCATTACAGGAAAGATTGCGCCCGAAAGAGCGAACTCCGTTATCAATGCCTATATGCTGGATTTCTTCGATATGTATCTGAAAAATCAAGGCGGAATCTTAATGAAAGGACCGGATAGCCGCTTTCCGGAGGTGAAGTTAGTAACCTCGCTATTATAATTACGGAACAGGCTACCGATACTGCGGCAGCCTGTTCTCTATGAGCTATCGTACCCGTTTCCTTAAGCGTGGCTCGGCAGAGCCGTTTTGAGGGCTGTGACAGATCAGCATGGGCTGGTTGTTGCGGCCTTTTTCTTTTCTCCCAAACCAATCAGCCCTGCTTTAGCCTATCCATCTCTTCCAAAGTCATCGCGTTGCACCGCTTGATAAAATCAAGGATCACGCGCAGCTCCTGTTCGCTATAATCCATCAAAATGTTGTGCGTTGCCCGGAAAACCGAGTCGAATAGCGGGGGGATCGTTTCGGCTTCCCGGCCGGTAGGCTTGACGACGACGCGTCTGCGGTCGTTCGGGTCTTTATCCCGTAGGACATATCCCGCCTGTTCCAGTCGGTCGATCACGTTCGTGACCGCCCCGGTGGTCAAACCGGTTAACTCGGCCAACCGTCCGGCGGTTACCGGTCCGGCGCTGTTCAGAAAGTCGAGGCATTTGTGGTCTGTCGCGTTCAGTCCGAGCTTATCGGAGATGAGCTGGTGGAACATGACGGCCCGTGCGCTGTTTTGACGCAGTTCGAGGAGCAGTTCCTGCTGCAGGGGAGTAAGCTGTGGGACAGTATGGTTGTGTTGATCGCTTGACATAAGGAGACCTCCGGTATAAGATAAGAATATATCTTAATTGATTAAGATATATAGTTTGTTAAGAAGATTCATGTATTAAGTATTTATCTGGTCAACAGTATATCACAATCGGAAGGCGCAGCCAAAAATCAAACGATCGAGAGGATGGAACCGGAAATGGAATACCAACAAAGAGACATACAAGCGATGCAGGAATTGTTTACGGCGTTAAGTGATGCCTGGAATCGGGGCGACGGAGCCGCTTTTGGCGAATGCTTCACGGACGACGCGGATTACGTGACATTTATGGGGCAGCATTTAAAAGGGAAGAAGCAGATTGCGGATGTCCACCAGCGGTTATTTCACGGTCCGCTCAAAGGCTCGACCTTGGAATCCAGCGCTGCTGCCGAATTACGGCCGCGGTTCGTTACCCCGGACGTAGCCATTGTCCATGGGATCGGAGAGGCAAAATTGGCTGATCCGGCGCAGGACCCCTCGGACCGGGGATCCATCAATACGAGCGTGTTGGTCAAACAAAACGGAGAGTGGAAAATTACAGCGTTCCACAATTACCGTATTCAACAAATTCCGGGAGGCAGGGGTTAATTGTTAAAAAGTAAGGTCGACGCTTCGTGCGAAACGGCGGTGGGGGTGCAGCGGGCAGCTTTTGGGCAGCTTGGCGCAGCCCCTTTTTGGCTTCTTTTCGTTATTATAGAACTTGCGAAGCTTTTGTAACCTTGGTGCCTTCCTTCGGCACCTTATACTGGAGCGGCAAAGAAAGGGGGCGAAACTCACATGCTGCACTGGGTTGAACGGGCAAAACAGGGAGACCGGGAAGCTTTTGACCTTATTGTCCGGCGTTTCGAAGCGATGGCTTATGCGGTCGCGTACGAAAGGCTGCGTGACTCCTATTTGGCGGAGGATGCCGTGCAGGAGGCGTTTGCGGAAGCTTTTGTCCATTTGCACAAGCTGAAGGATGCGGAAGCTTTTCCCGGATGGTTCAAAACGATCGTGATTCGTCAATGTCACCGTTTCGTGCGGAGGAAACGGCATCCAACGGTACCGTTCGATCAATTGACCCAAACGATCGGTCGACAGCCAAGCGTACCGGAGATTGTCGAAAAAAGAGAATTGCATCAGTTGCTTTACGATTCCATAGCCGCTTTATCGTCCAACTTGCGCGTCGCGGTCCAACTGTTTTATTTTCAGGGCTACGCTCTGCAAGAGATTTCCGCATATTTGGGAACGTCGGTTCCGGTATTGAAAAAGCGGCTGTTCGACGCCCGTGCGAAGCTGAAAGGAACGCTCCCCGTCGCCGATTTCGTCTCCGTATTTCACCAATTGTACGAAGGAGGAAAGCGAATGCTGCACATTGTTAATGGTGATATCGTTGCGGAAAAGCTGCGGCAGGGCGTCGTCCAAGGCGACATTCTTGTCTGGAGAGAGGTGTATCCCGAAGGACCGGTATTTACCGACCCTGCCGAGGCGGCCAATCGATCGGTTCGGGCGCGCTATCTGGAGCAGGCGATGGGAATTCCGAGTGCGGAATTTATACGTATAAGCGAAGAGCAGGAGAAGGTACGGGCAAACTTTCGCAACTACGAGGAAATCGTGCTGTGGTTCGAGCATGATTTGTTCGATCAGACGATGCTCTGCTGCTTGCTCCATTGGTTTGCGCAGCAGTCGTTGGGCGCAACGAAGCTAAGCTTGCTGTGTATCGGAGCCTTCCCGGGAATCGAGCTTTTCCGGGGATTAGGGCAGCTGTCTGTGAACCAAATGGCGACCTTGTCGGGCACTTGGCAAACGGTTGGCAAGGAACAGCTCGAACTGGGCGCCATCGTCTGGGAGGCTTACTGCGCCCCGGAACCGGGCAAGCTGGTTCAACTGCTTGAAGCGGGCGATAACTCTGCGCTGCCCTATGTGCACGACGCCTTTCGGCTTCATTTATCGCGGTTTCCCTCCATCCGGAACGGACTTGGCATAGTAGAACAAACCACTTTGGAGATGGTTCGCGACGGCATGACGTCTCCGCTGGATTTGTTCGGGCATATGGGAAATAAGTTTCATGGGCTGGGCATGGGAGATCTTCAATATTGGCACCGCTTGGCCAAACTATCGCAAGGTTCGCACCCGCTGCTGAAGCTCGAAGGTTTGAATGCTTTTCCCGGCTATAAGGATCAGACGCTGTCATTTCGTCACAGTACGGTTGCATTAACGGAAACAGGCAGAAGGGTGCTGGACGGGGAAGCGGATTGGATTGCTTTAAACGGCATCGACGAATGGTACGGCGGCGTACATCTACAGGGCCGGTCGATCCCTTGGCGTTGGGATGCGTCTCGCAGCACGCTCGTTCCATGTCTAAATTCCCGATGTCATTGACAGGATACCAAAACCATCCTATAATACCCAAAATACCCAATTTATAAATTTGGTTTGAAAAAAGTCGGAACGCACTCGACAATCAAAGGAGAGTATACTATGGCCGCGGTTAAAACCTTCAAAGCAACAGCACATTTGCAAGAGGGCGTGAAAGTGAAGGCTAGTTCCCGACAGTTCGAGCTGACCATCGACGAGCCGAAAAGCTTGGGCGGGACGGATACCGGAATGAATCCGGTGGAAGCGCTGCTGGCCTCGCTAGGCGCTTGCCAATCGATCGTAGCCAGGGTCTATGCGCCCAAGTTTGGGGTCAAACTCGACGATTTCCAAGTAGACGTGGAGGGCGATTTGGATCTCGATGGATTTTTCAACCGGTCGGAGGTTCGTCCGGGCTACTCCGAAATCCGTTATACGTTTCGAATCAAAACCGATTCGCCAAAGGACAAGGTGGAGGAATTTATCCGGTTCATCGAGAGCAAATGCCCGGTAGGAGATACGATCGCCAATCCGGTCAATCTTAAATTAAACAGCATCGTTATCGAGAGCTAAGAGGAACAGTAACAAGGATTGTTAGAGCCGCAGCAGACTGCCGCCCGGCAGCTGCCGCAGCTCTTTTTGCGCTTTATTCCTGCATCTTTTCGGCTCCGGAGCGACCAACCTCTAGCTGCTGGCTGCCTTCCGAAGCGAACCGCAGAGCGCGGCTGGTCAACACCGGAAGCACCGAGACGTGCCCCTCGCCCTCGAACTCGTGGAACTTCACGCGCACTCCACGGCTCGCGAGAGCGGACAGCCGTTCCGCAAGCTCCTTCGCATTATCGTTCATATGACTGTGATGATGTTTTTCGTGCTCTCCCACCGCGAGCAGCACTCCGACGCTGCAAGGCTCTTTCTCCAAGCGGGTGGCAAATTGCCGTTCTTCTTCCAGCAGGATTCTTTTGCCCCAATGAATGGAAGGGCTTCCGGCGACATAAGTCTGGAACGTCTCCGGCTTTGTAAAAAGCGCATGCAGCACGAAGAGGCCGCCAAGCGAGTGGCCGAAAATCGCTTGTCTGCTGCGGTCGATGCTGAACTCGCGTTCGATCTCGGGCTTCAGGTCCTCTTCGATGAAATTCAGGAAAGCATCGGCTCCGCCCAGCTCCGGCCACTCCGTTCCGCGCGGGCTTTGAGGCAGCTCCGCTACGGGTACGGGCATCGTGAAATCGTAATAGCGGGCGTTCGAAAACGGCCCTTCCGTATCGTAGCCGATACCGACGATCATGGTCGGAACGACTCCGGTCTTCTCGGGCCGCCTCGACTGCAATCGTATCGCCTCGGCCATCGTACCGAACACGGAATTCGCATCGAGCAAATAGATGACCGGATATCCCGAAGGAGGCGGTTCGACGTCCGGCTTGGCAATGAAAATGCGATACTCGCGATTCTCGGCCCGCGAACGCATAGTGCGCTGTTCTGTCCGAGGAAGGGTTACCAAGCCTTCGGCTGCAGTCTGTCCCTCCGTTGCGGATGATTCCCTTGTTTGGTCGACCACCGTGTTCCTTCCTCTCTGACTTTTACATTTTTGATCCAATCAAATTCCTGCAAAGGACGATCATGTCCCAAATTATAAAACACGGCTCCTGTGCAGAGCCATGGACGATATCCGGAAATCCCTTAGCCCTTTAGGAAAAAAGCTACTACCGTACTCTCTCGGTTGACCGGCGCCTGCGCTTATTTAGTTTTAGGGACGCGGTCTGAACATGCAATAGATGGTAACGGTACCTAATTTCCTCTTCTCTACGAGCCGGTATCCGAACCTCTCATACAGGAGAACGTTGTCCTCATTTTCCGTGTCCAATCCGATGCCCGCAGATGTCGGGTCCTGATCTGCAAGCGCATGAACTTCGTTTAGCAGCAGCTTGCCCAGCCCTGTCCCTTGATGCTTGGGATCCACACCCACAAATACCAAATAATGATGAGGGACGGAGGGGCGGACGGATGTCGTGAGCCGCATATACTCATTGATCAAAGCAAACGAGCGCGGCGGAACTTGACAGAACAGCCTGATTGCCCGGCAGAGGAATCGCGCTTTTGCAAGGAATCCCGCATCGTTATAGCTTGTCGGAAGCTCCACGCATGCGGCGCCCCGCAGCGTACCTTGTTCTTGAACGCCGATAAGCATTTCCTGCAGCAGCAGGCTCTTGTGAAATAGAAAACTAAAAAAATGCCTGATATGAATGGATCGCCTTGCGCCTGGAAACAGATGGCGGAACATCGGATCATCGGAGAAGGCTTTTGGCAAAATATCCCTAGCTTGGGTGGCGTGAGCAGTCCCTAAACGGATAATTTCCCGGCTGCAGGTTAAATGGTCCCGGTCCGTCATCTTCTAATGCTCCCTTCGCGCATAATGATCCACTGCGAAGCTGAACACGACTTTAAAGATATAGAAAAACAGCATGACGAGGAGAAGCTTGGGGATAGAGCCGAACAACAGCAGCAGACCGGCAAACCCGGTGCATACGAAAACCGCCGCTATCGTTCGTTGAGCCGGATGCCCGAGGAGGGCATTCACGATAAAAGACGATACGATCGTATAGCCCCAGACGAAGAGGCAGGGAATAAAATGTTCCCCCAAGACGGCAGCGAGCAGAACGGGTTGAACATGAATGGCGATAAACACCAGACGTGCCACCGGATGAGCCTGATAGTGGTTATTGGTCGATAGCGTGAAGTTGGCAATAACGCCACCGTGGATGTCGAGCGCCAAGAGCAGAATGGCAAACAGCTGCCATAGGACGAGCCCGCTCCACTCGGAATACGTCAGAGCAAGGAGCGCCGCGCTCATGCCGACGCCAAAACCTAAAGTTAGCGCCAACTCCAAGACGGTCGATCTTTTGCCGAACACTTCGTGAAAAAAAGCCGGGATGTTTACAGGTTTCATGACAAATCCTCCTCAGATTTAAAATATGACCGTTCGAACGGTCAGTTTTATGTGAAACGATCTCCGGCTTACACCGGGGAGTCGTCTTCGGCTAAGTGTCGGCAGAGCATGCTAACTTGCAGCTGCCAAGCTTGTTCGTACAACTGACCGTTTCCATTCAGCAAATAATGTAGGCCCATGCCGTCCATGAGCGAAAAGAGAAGCGCAGTCATGGAATCCAGCGTTTTTTCGTCGAGGGGACGGGGAGCCAGCCGGTTGAGCTGATGGTGTAAAAGCTCGGTTATTTTATTGGTACAGCTTAGGAGGGCTTCCCGATACTCCGGATTGAACATGCCCTCATGATAAAAGGAGAAGAAGGCTTTGAACACTTTGAGATAAGGTTCAGGCACTCGGAATACGGACTGTCCGACCTGATGAAGAAACTGCTCCAAATCCCGATATTCCCGTGCCAGCGGCTCAAGAAGCTCGTCGAACAAAATGTGTAGGACGCCGTAAAGGATTTCATCGATGGATTTGAAATGGTGAAATATATTGCTCTTGCTCACGCCTGTCAGCTGCGCGAGCTTGGCCGCCGATACCTCTTTGATGCCGTGGTCCGAAATGATGGTGATCGCAGCGTGTAAAATTCGTATCCGGGTTTGTTCGCCCTTTTCCATGCGCTTATCTTGTACTTTGGGTTCCATGGCGAAGCTCCTTTCCGGATCATTATATAACTGACCAACCGGACAGTCAATATACTGATGATGTACAGATCGATGATTCAAAAGTGATACGGGCTGGCAGGAGAGTGAAAAAACAGGTCCAATTTACCAGAAATATTGACAAATTGTGTCGAAAATCACATTGAAATGCCCTGCTTTTACCAGATATCATATAGTACATGCCAGATGGACGGGTAACCGTTGAATGCGCGTAAAAATTTTTTTAGCGGGAGTGGAAGTTTTGGTATGCTGACAAATTCAGAGCTTCGCCGGATGGCGAGGGAAAGCTTGCAAGGCAACTGGGTGAACGCGGTTCTTGGCGTTTTCATTTATGGGATTATTCTTTCCGTGATGGCGAACATTCCGTTGATCGGATGGATTGGCGCTATCGTGATTACCGGACCTTTGACGTACGGCCTGTACGGTTATTACCTGGGCACGATTCGCGGCGAACTGACGTCGGTCAGCAATTTGTTCGACGGATTCAATAACAACCAGTTCGGGAATGCCTTCGTTTTAAATCTTGTGTCGGGCATCTTCATTTTCTTGTGGTCGCTGCTTCTTATTGTACCGGGGATTATTGCGGCTTTAAGCTACTCGCAAGCGTATTTCATTATGCGCGACAATCCGGGAATGCCGGCCCTCGATGCTTTGCGTCAAAGCAAGGAAATGATGAACGGACACAAGACCCGGCTGTTCATGCTGTTCTTGAGCTTTATCGGATGGATTGTGCTCGGGATGATTCCGTTCGGCTTCGGCTTGCTTTGGGTGCAGCCGTACATCTATGCGGCCATGGCTGCTTTCTATGAGGAATTGAAAAACCAGAATTTTGCCACGCCCTATGAGGAAGCGCCTCGCAGCTATACTCTCTAATTTGCCATAATCGCGGGCAAATCCGGAGCGGGTTTCCGGCAGGCGTATAACAAAAACAGAGCTGTCTTCGTCGAATGACGTCAGGCGGCTCTATTTTTTTGCGCTTATGTAATGATTTCGTGATGCCTGAGTGCAGCATTCTGTGCCCTTCATCCGCTAAAGACGGAAAGCCCTGCAGGCTTGTCTGATCGGCTGTTCGTTGGAACGAACGCAGAGCAGACAAACGCTCAGGGCTTTCGAAGGTACGGGAAACTTCCGTTCAGGTCATTAAAGTTACTTGTCAGTCATCACTTGCTTGTACTGCTCGTCCGACAGGACGCGCCGCGCCGTGACGTAACGCTTGGCGTAATAGGATTCACTGAGTTTCGTAACAGTGACGCCTTGATCCGTAGCGGAGTGATAGAACTTGCCTTCGCCTACGTATACGCCTACATGGGAGATCCCTTTGCCGTCGGTGTTGAAGAACACCAGGTCACCGGGACGAAGCTGGTCTTTGGCCACCTCGGTACCAAGCTCGGCTTGGCCTTTGGACGTATGCGGCAGATCGACGCCGAATTTGTCGAATACCCACGAAGTGTAACCCGAGCAATCGAAGCCTTTGGTTGTGGTGCCCGCGTACTTGTAGGGCGTGCCCATAGCCTCGTTAACCGCTGAGCTTAGTGGGGTTTCCGCAAAGACGCTACCGACGGAAATGCTGCAAAACAAGGTCAAAGAAAATGCAAAACCTACAAGCTTTTTCAAAGAAGTTTCCCCTTCCGGTGCCTACGAGGTTAGCTTGAGGGTTCGGTTGAAGGTTCCCTATGATCACTCTACTGCGAGATCAATTCACCCAAAAATGGATCCCCCGTTTTCTGCGAACAGAAATTCGGCCAAATTTTCTTTTTTTAATTCCGAGTACATATATTCGAGCCGACATGACGTTTTCCTCCCTTTGTCACATAATTGTCACAAAATCAATGTTTATTTATGAAACTTTTTGTTTATAAGCCAAAAAGAACGTCATCTCCCGGCACTTTCGGAAGAAGACGTTCCTAATATTTTGTCATTATTTAACTTTATGAGGGGGAATGGGGCTATGCCTTCTCTGCCCAAAGTGCATACTGCGTACCGATCTCCCATATCTTGAAAAACGTTTGCACCAGCCGGTACGCCTGCATGAGAACGAGTGCCGCGAAGCCGGCCCACCAGAAAGACGACACCATCACGGCCGCGGACAGTACAAGCGATAGGGTGGCGACCGCCAGCGCGGCCAGCACGATGACCGGCAGATGCCGGAAGGCGAACAGCAGCGTGTACAGCGGGGACCTTCCGTCCGTTTTGCCGATCTGCAGGAACAGGAACAACAGCTGCAGCAGGAACAGGTAAGCGACGTACAAGGCCAAGGCAGGCAGCAGCGCTTGCCCCAGTGAAGCGTAGGAGGCATGGACGGCGTATTGCTTGGCAACGTGAGGCGCAAGCCAGTAAAACGGGCCGATCGACAGAACGAGCTGGAGCGCATACAGCCCGAGGAACGGTAAGAACAGCTTGCGGATGCCGGTCATAAACCGGTAGCCCGCATTTAGTTCCCCGTGTTGAAGGGAGTAGAAAACTCCGGCGTTCAGCGCGGGATGCAGCAGCATCCGGAGCCCGAGCAGGCCGAGCCCCGTCCATAGGTAGGGTACGATCAGGTCGGTTTTCATCAACTGAAATTGGCCCTCCACCCAGAACAGCTGTACCGACTCGCCGGGAAGTGCTCCGCCGGGATACCGGTGAAGGAGGGGGAGCACGACCGACTGAATGAGTTTATACAAGACGACGCCCCAAAGCAGATTGTAGAAAAATAGCGCGAAGACGGCGAACGGCTGATACCAGGCGATGGCCCAGCCCTTTTTGATCCGATTCCACATGTTCATCACCTCACCAGACGACCCAGCCGAACAAGGTCTCCAAAAATTTGACGATCCCCATGTTCCATCGAACGGACAGCTTGGTATCGACCTCCGTTTTCATAAAGCTGTTGATCCGCTTGTTTTCCAGTACGATCGAATGCTGCGGATCGAGGGCTACCCAAGCGAGCGGAGAGGCGTGGTTCAGCTTCATAATTACTTCGCTGTCGACACCGTCCCACGTCTTATCCAGCTCCGAGCCGTCGGCGAAGCGAAAGCGGATCGGCACATTGTGGTAGGTTCCGTCCAGCTTGCGAAGCTGCACGCTGTTCTCATAGACGGGCTGCCCGTTTTCGGTCGCTTTCCGGACCTTGATTCCGGTGACGGCGTAATCGACCATCATGCCGTTATAGATGAATTGATGGAAAAAGTCCTGCCAGCTTATTTTCGTTACGTCCTCGACCGTCCTTTGAAAATCGGCCGTACCCGGATGCTTGAACTTCCAGCGCTGGAAATAGGTGCGCAAAATTTTATCCATCGTCTCCAGCCCGGCCTGCCGTTCCATCGCCTTAAGCACAAGCTTGGCGCGGGTGTAGACATTCTCGGCGTATTGATTGTGTCCGCTGTAGCCCCACGAATGCAGCTTGAGCGCCGCCGGATTCGTAATGTAGCTCGATTCGACGAGCAGGTTCGGGCGCACGCCGTATTCCGCTTCCATGATCCGGTCTTCGGCATACGAAGTGAAGCCTTCGTCGAGCCATGCTTCCTCGAATTCATTGCTGGCCACCATCCCGTACCAGAACTGGTGGCCGATCTCGTGCACGACGACCCGTTCAAGCTCCAGAGACGGGTTTTCCTCAGCGGCTCCCCAGGCGGTCACGAGCGTTGGATACTCCATGCCTCCGGCACCGTTGCCGTCTGCGGGCGGCACGACGATCGACAAGGTCGAATACGGGTAGCTGCCGTACCATTGGGAGTAGCGGGCCAGCGCTTTTTTGGCGGCGGTCATGTAGCGGGCCTTGAGACGCTCATGCTTCGGATCGAGATACAGCTTGATGCGGACGCCGGGCAGATGGGGGGTCGCGTAAGGCTCTTCGAAATAAACGAAATGCGGCGAGGCCGACCAGGCAAAATCATGCACGTCGTCGGCATAGAAGGTGTAGGTTCTCGTTTTGCCGTCATCGGCGACAGGTTTGGTGGGGAAGCCGGTGGCCGCTACGGTATAAGCGGAGGGAACCTTCAGCTTGACGTCGAAGATGCCGAAGTCCGAATAAAATTCCGAGTTACCGTGATACTGGTGCAGGTTCCAGCCTTCGTCCGCCCGGCCGCGGACTCCTTTGGGTTCATATACGGCAACCTTCGGAAACCATTGCCCGGCCATGACGAAATCTCCGGCATACCCCATCCGGGCGAACACCTGCGGCAGCTTGACCGAAAAATCGGTGCGGAGCGTTACCTTCTCGCCGGGTCCGACTGCTTTGGGCAGCGGCACCTTGATCAGCGTCCGGTCGTCCTTGTTCCCGTCGTCCGGCTGGACGTACTCGATCCGGTCGCCGAGCTCGATTTCGTTGCCGTCCAGCGTCTTGATCGAGCTGACGGTCATGCCTCCGAAGCTGCCTTCCTTGCTCGCGTCATGCCGCAGCTTTCCGCCGGACTCCTTCATGAAGGTCGATTTCTTCGATTCGAAGGCGTTCGGATACAAATGAAAATACAATTCCTGAACGGGTACGCTTCCAGGGTTTTTCCAGGTCAATGCCGCCGTGCCGCGGATCGATTTGCCCTGCGCGTCCAGCTCCGCGCTCAGATGATATTCCACGATTCGCTCGCTAAGCGGCTTCGGAGCCGGCTTCTCCGCCGGGCGGGCCGGCAGGCTGGGCGGCGCGGGCGGAGGCGCGACCGGTTCGTTCAAGCGCGCGTTGACCGGGAGCGCTCCGCCCGAGGGCAGGAAGATGCCCGTAGACGAGCCGTCCGCTTGTCCTCTGGCGGAAGGCCAGCGGGGCGCGGCGACGACGGCGCGCCCCGTCGTCGAAGGGACCGGCTTGAGCATCGTCAGCGGGTTCGCCGGTTCGTCTGCAGGTAAGACGGCAGGAATGGCGGCATCTGCGGGCAGCAGCCACCCTGCCGCCGACTTGAGCGGCTGCGGGCCGGATTCCGGCAGGACGTTCGTCAGCAGCGTGGCCGTGAAGGTAAGAGCAAAGATCGAGCCCCATGTTGCGATTCGGTAGCCGAGTCGTATTTTCATCCAATATTCACCCCGTTGACAAGCATCTACAGCATGTATATGTGAGGGGGACGAGGATTATTTCTACCGTCCTCAAAAAGAATCGGCGGCTGTTCACAAGAGCTGAACTTGCCGGAGGGACCGCTTTTTAGTACAATTTTGATATCTGCAGCTTCAGGCTGCCGCTTGGCAGTAGCGGATGGGGACACTTTGGAATAGCTAATTATCACGTGAAACAGGTGGTGCACGGATGGATATAAATGAACAAAACGCGCAGGCGGCGGACACGAAGAAGAAGCTGCCGACCTTGAACATCGTCAGCAGCAAGGAGACGAAGCACCGCGGCTTCGGGCAGGGCTCCATCGATCTGAGCCAGCTCTCCAGCGTCATTATCGACGAGGCGGAGGCGTATCTCGATCTGGGGGCGCTGCACGCGAAGAGCAAGGTGGAGAAAGGCATCAAGTTTACCGTCAACGCCGATGAAGTGCCGAACGGCCGTCCGTGCTGGATCGTATGGGTGGCGGTCGATTTTAAGGAAGAGGGCAAATACTACGCCGGCGTCACCTCTTGCGAGATGCGGATCGATACCGAAGCGCGCAAAGGCTGGAAGCTGCTCGTCGACCATGTGAACCGGATGGATTATGCGCTCAAACGCCGCATCATGCTGGACAATCTCGGGCCGGAGCAGAAAGCGGCGCTGAAGCAATTGCTGGTGGATAACGATCCGGAGATGTGGCAGCGTTCCGATGCCGCGCTGCATGAAGCGCTGGACAATTAAAATTTTTGTACATTATGTGACGGTCTTGTACCGTTTGCTATAACAATGTATACTAATGGCTAGTATATGCATCATATACTAGGACAGCAAAAAGGCAGACCGTAGGTCTGCCTTTTTGTGTTTCCGCTAACAATACATTTTCTGCCTGCCTTGCGCCATCCTTTTTCGTTCCCCGGCTTTTAGCTGCTCCACCAGCGCTTCAGATCCTCCCACCAGGAACGGTTCTGCTTTCCTTTGCCGGCTTTGCCAGCATCATTTTTCCCGGGCTGCTGCGTGCAGTATTCCGTCGGCTCCGTCCCTTGAATGAACGTTTCCAACCGCGAGCCCGGGCAGTCGTCGTTCCCCAGCTTGCCGGTTGCCGGGTCGACATAGACGCTCACGACGCCTTCCGGTACCGGGAACAGCTTCGGCGGCACCGATTCCAGTGTCCGCTCGGTAAACTCCGCGAAGAGCGGCGCGGCCAGATGCGATTCGACGTTGTTGATGTTGCGCCCTTTATCATAACCCACCCAGACGGCGGTCGACAGCTCGGGCGTGTAGCCGACGAGCCAGGCGTCCGTGTCCGTCGTGCCGGTTTTGCCCGCTACGGGGCGCTTGATCACGCTGGACACGCGGCTGCCCGTGCCGCCTTGGTCGAAGACACTTTCCATCAGCTGCGTCAGCACATAGGTATAGGCGGGCTCAATGACCGTTTCCTGCTTCGGCTTCGCCTCGTACAGCACCCGTCCGCGACGGTCCTCGATGCGCACGATAGCCGTCGGCTCGACGCGCACGCCCTGGTTGGCGAGGATGCCGAAGGCCGAAGCCATCTCGTAAGGGCTGACGGGGAACGTGCCCAGTGCGAGTGAAGGCATTGGCTTCATGGGGCTCGTGATTCCCATCCGGCGGGCCATTTCAATGACGCGATCCGGTCCGGTTTCCAGCACCGTATGCACGGCGTAGATGTTGTCCGATTTGGCGATGGCCGTTCTCATATCGATCCAATCGTAATAGGCGTTGCCGAAGTTGTTCGGCGTATAGGTTTGCCGTCCTTGATCGTAGGTGAACGTTGTTAGCTCGCTTTTATAGCGGGTGGCCGGAGTGAATCCCTTTTCCTTCAGCGCCGTCAAATACACGATCGGTTTGAACGACGACCCCGGCTGCCGCGTGCTGGACAGCGCCCGGTTGTACTGGTTTTGGGCGTAATTGCGCCCTCCGACCATCGCTTTGACGTATCCGTTGCGCGGATCGATGGCGACAAGCGCCGCCTGCAGCTCCGGATATTTTTCCAGCTGCTTCGCCACAACCTCCTCGGCGACGGCTTGCGCCTTCAAGTCCAGCGTCGTATAAATCCGCAGACCGCTTTCGACGAATTCCTTGTCTTCGAGGCCGAGCAGATCGGCCGCCGCGCCCCGTACATAGTCGCGGAAGTAGGGGGCCGTCACCGCTTTTTTATGCTCCTCCAGCGGAAGAATGTGCAGCTTTTCCCGCGCCGCCTGATTCGCATCGGCGGACGTGATGTAGCCCGCCTCCACCATCGTCTGCAGCACCGTTTTTTGCCGGTCGAGCGCACTGTCCATATCGTAATAAGGCGAATAATAACGCGGTCCTTTCGGGATGCCGGCGAGCAGCGCGCTTTCGGCCAGCGTCAGCTCCTTGACCTCTTTGCCGAAAAAGAGCTTCGCCGCCGCCCCGATGCCGTACGTCGCATGCCCGTAATAAATTTGATTCAAATATTGCTCCAGAATTTGGTCTTTGCTCATTTGCAGTTCCATCTGTACGGCGTAATACGTTTCCTTGATTTTGCGGCTCCACGTCCGCTCGTGCGACAAGTACAGATTGCGTGCGAGCTGCTGCGTAATCGTGCCGGCCCCCTGCACCTTGGACATATGCTGGAGATTGACCCAGGCCGCCCGGACAATCCCTTTCGGATCGAACCCGTAGTGCTGGTAGAATGTGCGGTCTTCCACCGCCAGCGTCGCTTCGAGCAGCTTCGGGGAAATGTCCCGGAGCGATACGCTCTGCCGGTTTTTCACTGCGCCGTACGCTTCGATCAGCTCGCCGTGCACGTCGTACATTTCCGACGCCGTCTCCGTCTTGGACACGGGAAGCGCCTGCGAGCGCATGAACAGCAGCAGCACGATCATAATTCCGGCGCCAAGCAGCAGGCACGTCAACGAAAACGACAGCCACGCTTTGAGCCGCCGGGCGAAGCGGAGCGCCCCGCCGTTTTCCGGCGGGGGCTGTTTTTTGGGCATGTCCGACACGTTCCGTCAGCTCCTTCCGTCTTTCCGCCGATGCTTTTCGTCTCTATTCCCAGTATGGAAAAACATAGCAGCCCATATTCACGAAGGACAGGCGGAAACGTTAATTTTTTTTGAAAAACGGACGGAACGACCCTCTTTGTATTTGCAATTTTGGGGAGATACTCTATAATACAATTTGACATGCCAGAGACAAGCTGAATCCTTGGAAAAAAGCAGATGTCCGCCCGTCTTCCGGCCCCTGTCCGGCCGGCCCTAACGAACCGAACGAAAGGTGGAATTACATATGGAATTGTGGTACACGGAGAAGCAGACCGATAACTTCGGCATTACGGCAAAAATCAGCAAAACCCACGTCACCGAAAAAACCGACTTCCAAGATCTCGCGATGATCGAAACGGAAGAATGGGGCACGATGCTCGTGCTCGACGGTATGGTCATGACGACCGTGAAGGACGAGTTCGTCTATCACGAGATGGTTGCGCATCCGGCGCTCTATACGCATCCGAATCCGAAGCACGTGCTTGTGGTCGGCGGCGGCGACGGCGGTGTGATCCGGGAAGTCATGAAGCACCCGGAAGTGGAAAAAGCGGTGCTGGTCGACATCGACGGTAAAGTCATCGAGTACTCCAAGCAGTACTTGCCGACCATCGCAGGCGAACTGGACAACCCGCGCGTAGAAGTGATCGTAAACGACGGCTACATGCACATCCACGATCATAAGAACACGTACGATGTGATCATGGTCGATTCCACCGAGCCGGTCGGTCCGGCGGTGAACCTGTTCACGCAGGGCTTCTATAAAGGCATCTACGACGCGCTGAAGGAAGACGGCATTTTCGTGGCCCAAACGGACAACCCTTGGTTCAAAGCGGATCTGATCCAAAACGTCAACCGCGACGTGAAGCAAATTTTCCCGATCGTCCGCGTGTACTGTGCGAATATCCCGACGTATCCGAGCGGCCTCTGGACCTTCACCATGGGCAGCAAGAAGCACGATCCGCTCGCCGTCGATGAAACGAAAATTCCGGAGATCGACACGAAGTATTACTCGCCGCGTCTGCATAAGGCGGCTTTCGTACTGCCGAAATTCGTGGAAGATTTGACGAAGTAAGCGGAGGAGACTAGCGACTGATGAAACTCGATCAAAAATATTCCGGCAACGTGTTCATTCTGAGCTCGGACGACTATGCGGCGTCTCGCGCCGTCATTTACGGCATGCCGATGGACTATACCGTCAGCTTCCGTCCCGGCTCCCGCTTCGGCCCTTCGCGTATCCGCGAGGTGTCGATCGGTCTGGAGGAATACAGCCCGTATTTGGATAAAAGCTTGGAAGACATCACCTATTTCGACGCAGGCGACCTGCTGCTGCCGTTCGGCAACCCGGGCCGCAGCCTCGACATCATTGGCGAATATGTACACGGACTGCTGGCCGACGGTAAGTTCCCGCTCGGCCTTGGCGGCGAGCATCTCGTTTCGTGGCCGGTCATCCAAGAGGTGTACAAGAAATACCCGGATCTTGCGCTCATCCACATCGATGCGCATGCCGATCTGCGCGAGCAGTACGAAGGCGAGCCGCTGTCCCACTCGACGCCGGTCCGCAAAGCGGCGCTGCTCATGGGCGGCAAGAACGTGTACCAGTTCGGCATCCGTTCCGGCTCCCGCGAGGAATTCCAGTTCGGACGCGAGAACATCAACTTCTATCCGTTCGAAGTGCTGGAGCCGCTCAAGAAGGTGCTGCCGGAGTTGGCCGGACGTCCGGTTTATTTGACGATCGACATCGACGTGCTCGATCCGATGTGTGCCCCGGGCACCGGTACCGCCGAAGCGGGCGGCATCACGTCCAAGGAGCTGCTCGCGGCAATTCATGCGATGGCTGCCTCCGAGTTGAACTTCGTCGGCGCCGATCTCGTCGAAGTGGCCCCGGCCTACGACCCGACGGAGCAGACCCAGATCGTCGCCAGCAAGCTCATTCGCGAAATGCTGCTGGGCTTGGTGAAGTAATCCAATCGCGCGGGAAGTACCGCCGCCATGTTTTCCCTTGTGGGAAGCATGGCGGCTTTTTGCGTCTGGCTTCCCGCCCGGTACTAGTCGAAGTTAGTACTTATTCCCTTCATTGGTTGCGGCCTACAATAGAGCCATAAAGAGAGGGGGGCTCGCGTTTGAATGCGGCAAAATCATTGGCAACAACAAAGCCTGCGTTTCCGGTTTTCGTCCTGCTGGCGTATGGGGGATTCTGGGCATGGATGGCGATAGCGCCGACAAACCGGTTCGACTGGCTGCTGGAAAATTTGCTGATCTTTCTGTGCGTGGGGGTGCTGATCGGAACCTACCGAAGGTTTCCGCTCAGTCACGGTTCTTATGTGGGGATTGCTTTGTTTTTGGCGCTTCATACGTACGGGTCGCACGGCTCCTACGGCGCGACGCCGATCGATCCGCTGCTGCAGCTGCTGTTCGGCGGGGGGCGTCTGCCATATGACCGGCTGGTGCATCTGGCTTACGGCGTGCTGCTGGCCGGACCGATCCGGGAGGCGCTTAGGAGGCTTGCAGGGGTGAGAGGCTTTGCGGCGGATGCGCTTGCCGTCGCCGTTGTGCTGGCCACCGGCGCATTTTACGAATTGATCGAGATGTGGGTCGCCGGACTGGTTGCGCCGGAGATGGGTGCGTTGTTTCTTGGATCGCAAGGCGATCCGTGGGACGCGCAGCACGATATGGAGCTTGAACTGATCGGGGCTGTGGCGGTATTGGGACTGGGGGTCTTGCTGCGCCGCCTCAACCTTTTCGCAAAGTAAACACCGTCAGCTCCGGGCGGCATAAAAAGCGGACGGGATGCGTGGAAACGCCGATCCCCCGGTTGACGAACAGCTGCAGTTTGCCGCCGCCAAGAATGTAATGCCCGAGGACATATTTCTTTCCGAATTTGGGTGCCAGCACATGTCCGTAGAACGGCAGGCGCACTTGCCCTCCGTGGCTATGTCCCGACAGCTGAAAGTCAACCGGATAGTGCACGGCAATATCGGCAAAATCGGGGCAATGCGATAGCAAAATGACGAAGTCCTCCGGTCTAACGCGGGCCAGCGCTTTGTCGGCGTCGGGATTTCCTTTCCATTGGTCGTCTACGCCTGCCATGACGAAGCTGCTCCCCTGGTGTTGAATCCGCACCATCTTATTGGTTAAGACCTCGAAAGCGGCGCTTTTTAATAGAGCTTGGACCTGCCGGGCGTCTTTATAATCGTGATTGCCCAGCACCGCATATTTTCCCAATGGAGGCCGCAGCTCCGAGAGTATGCGGGCATAGGCGTCGCCATCGGGACCGACGGCATCATCCACCAGATCTCCGGTAAAGCATACGATATCCGGTTGAATCCGGTTGATCAGTCCGATCAGTTCCGACAAATTCTTCGTATCGAAATTAAAGCCGAGGTGCACGTCGCTGAACTGCACCATTTTTATTCCGTCCAGCTGTTGGGGCAATCTTGCAAAAGACAGCATATATTCCGTGACTTCCAGCCATCTCGGCTCGGCATAACGGGCATACCCGTAGGTGGCCCCGGGCAGGGCGACGAGTCCGGCGGCGGTTACCGTCAATGTTTTCAGAAATGATCTTCTGGACAACTTTTTATTGGGGCTGCTTTCGTTGGAATCCATGTGAATGAGCAATCTCCTCGGGATGGATTGGCCGGCCTCTCACAGTGCCGAAACTTACTATAACAGACGGATGAAGGATACATTTGGTTTCCATAAATGGAAGCCCACTATTCCCATACCATCTTAGCAAGAATAAGGGTTCTTGCAAACCGCCGCCGCCCACCAGGTCCGGGCTTGTCCGGGAGCGGAAGGAAGTCCTGTCCGTGGATTGCTTTTTTTTGTACAATAGGAGGATCACAGCAGGACGGGAGAGAAAGCGAAGATGACGGAAAAGCAGCAGACTGGCGCGGGCAAGCGGGCCGTACGCATTACGCTGGAAAGCGACAGCGGCGGGGAACGGATCGTGCGGCAGATGACAGGCGAATGGTTCTCGAAGGGACGTCATGGGTACCTTCGATATGCTGAGCCTCCGGAAGCGGAGATGGGCCGTACGGTAACGACCGTCCGGGTGGAGCAGGGGGAAGTACGGATTATCCGGCACGGGGACGTATCCTTCGAGCAGAAGTTCGTTCCGGACCGGCGGCATTACGGGTATCTTCAGACGCCTCAAGGGCGGCTTGAGCTGGAAACATTCACTCAAACGCTGGACGTTTCCGCGGAAGGACCGGACGCTCTGCTTGTCGTCCGCTGGAGCTATGAGCTGTCGGTGATGGGGCAAGCGCCCGAGCGCTGCAGCATATGCCTGACCGCCGTACCCGTACCGGAGTGACCGGTTATTTGGATACGGCGGATACGCTTCGAAAGGCGTGGATTTCCTTGGCGCCGGTTATCATTTTGCGTGCTTTTATGAGATAGCGGGCATGCTTGCGCAGCAAATTTTTAATTCGCAGCGGCTTGAGATCGGGCTTTCTCGCAAGCATCAGCGCGATAACTCCTGTGACATGGGAGGTTGCCATGGATGTGCCGCTGAGCTCGTGATACTTGCCATGCAGCCAGGTGGAATATACTTTTTCCCCGGGCGCGTAGATGTTGATCTGTTTGCCGATATTGCTGAAGGGGGCAATCCGGCCTTTGCGGGTCGTCGCTCCGACGGCGATGACTTGCCGTAGCCGGGCGGGATAGTCGACCTCGGCCTGGTTGCCTTCGTTGCCCGAGGAGGCTACGACGATGATGCCGCTCCGATAGGCGCTGAGCACCGCCGCTTCCAGCGCTTTGCTGTACGTTTTCATACCGAAGCTCATATTGATGATATCGACGCCGCTGGAGACGCACCAGTCAATGCCTCCGATAATATCGGAGACGAATGCACCGCCGTGCTGATCGAAAGCCTTCACCGGATGAAGAATGGCCTGTGGCGCCACGCCGATAATGCCCCGGTGCCGGGTGTGTGCCGCGATCGTTCCCGCGATATGCGTGCCGTGGCCGTTGTCGTCAATCGGCGGCAGCTGGCGGTTCAAAATATTGACGCCCCGCGACAAGCAATGGCGAAGGTCGGGGTGCGTATAATCCGCGCCCGTGTCGATGACGCCGATGCGTACCCGTTCCCCGCGCGATCTGCTCCAAGCCTGCGGGGCACGAATATGGCGGATCCCCCAAGGGATGACGGCCTTATCGGGCGATTTTTTTTCTTCGCCGGAAGGCAGAGCGGACGAAGCATGGCCCAGGGCATGCAGCTTAATGCGCGTATCCGGCTCGATCGAGCGGATAAAAGGGGCCGAGACTGCTTCGCTGCCGGTCCGAAGCGTGCAGGAGATGGCGCGGATGAGACGGAGCGGCTGAATCTGGTGCAGCCGGGGGAGCGATTTCCGCTGCCGGCCGATTTGCCGGGCGAAAGCGGCATAATCCCGGTCGTTCAGAAACCGGATAATATGCCGCTTTTCGGTACCCTCGGAGCCTTCCATGGCTTCGTGAAGCCATGACACGAACGTCGACGGATTCATGTCGTTCCCTCCCACAGGCTCGGAAATTCCTTTTTGTATCGTATGAGGGAACGAAAGCTTCCGTATGAGCGCATGGCCTTATTCAAAATAATTAGGTGCGTAACCGTGTCAAAGCGAAAGCGGACACATACCATAAGTAGGGGAGGGTCTGGCACTCCTCCGTCTTTCATTAAGCAGGGGCAAAAGACAGCGGGCAGTCGGCGCCTCGTCTTTTGCGGATACAGTCGGAACAAGGATCACGCCTGCAGCGGACGGCGCCGAGCGCGAGCTGCCGGTGCGGTCCTTGTTTCCATTTCGGAAAATGCCGCGCGGCCAGTTGCTTTTTTACATAAAATAAGGTTTACTTATTGGTGATAGTGGATAGTTTAGTGGTAGTTAAAGACGTTGGAAGGGATGTGCCCCGAAATGAGTGCTCAAAACTTACTGCTTAAAATCGGCGCAGAGCAAGCCAAGGAAATGCCTATGGTCGACCTCGCCTTTGAGCTTCTGAAAGCGGCCAACACGCCGTATTACTATCGGGATTTGATGGCGGAGATTGCCAAAATCAAAGGTCTGTCCGATGACGAAGTCATGCAGGTCATTGCGCAATTATATACGGAGATTAATATCGACGGCCGCTTTGCGTGCGTCGGCACCAATCTGTGGGGATTGAAACGCTGGTATCCTGTCGAGAAGTCCGAGGATTCGGTGGGCAGCGGCAAGCGTCCTCGTATCATTAACGATGAGGATGACGATCTGGACGACGAGGATCTTTTCGCCGAGGAAGAAGACGTATTCGTCGAAGAAGAATACGATTCGTTCGATGCGCCTCGCGACGACGATTTTGACGCGGAAGAAGAAGTCGAGGAAGAAACCGAGTTTTTCGAAGACGAAGAACTCGAAGACGAGGACCTGGACGAGACGCTGGAAGAGGAAGAGTCCGAAGAGGATCTGGAAGATTTGGGCGATGACGACGACAGTGCGGACGACGACGAGGAAGACAATAAATAAAACAGGCTTGTCCTTGACAGCCGGGAGCGTTCAGAGTAAACTATTTTCTGGGCTTTAGATGGAACGATACGAACCTTGATGACTTTTGATAAAAAGTGCCCCGTATTTACGGGCGCTTTTTCTTTTTTTGTTGGAAAAATTTTGTGAGCTTTCGTAACTTATCGCTTCGTATCAACCTTGATAAACGTGCTTATCCTTTTAAGATAGAGACGTTGGGGCCGTTTATCCTGGATCGGGACGCAAAACTTTTGGGAGGTATTACAGATGACAAAGTACATTTTCGTGACCGGGGGCGTCGTTTCCTCCTTAGGCAAAGGCATCACGGCCGCATCGCTCGGAAGACTGCTTAAAAACCGCGGACTGAAAGTCACGATCCAGAAGTTCGATCCTTACATTAACGTGGACCCGGGAACGATGAGCCCTTACCAGCACGGGGAAGTGTTCGTCACCGACGACGGCGCGGAAACGGATCTTGACCTCGGACACTACGAACGCTTTATCGACATCAACCTGTCGAAAAACAGCAATGTCACCACGGGGAAAGTGTACTCCTCCGTCATTGCCAAAGAGCGCCGCGGCGAATATTTGGGCGGGACCGTGCAGGTCATCCCGCACATTACGAACGAAATCAAGGAGCGGGTATTCCGCGCCGGACGCGAAGCGCATTCGGACGTTGTCATTACCGAGATCGGCGGTACGGTGGGCGATATCGAGAGCTTACCGTTCCTTGAAGCGATTCGTCAGATCAAGAGCGACATCGGCCGTGAGAACGTCATGTATATTCACGTCACGCTCATTCCTTATTTGAAAGCGGCCGGCGAAGTGAAAACGAAGCCGACTCAACACAGCGTCAAAGAGCTGCGCAGCATCGGCATCCAGCCGCATGTGATCGTCTGCCGGACGGAGCATCCACTGACCGAGGACATGAAGCGCAAGCTGGGGCAGTTCTGCGATGTCGACCCGGGCGCTGTAATCGAGTGCATCGACGCCGAGACGTTGTACGAAGTGCCGCTGATGCTGCGCGAGCAAGGGCTTGACGACATCGTCGTCAACCACCTGAAGCTGTCCACGAACGAGCCGGACATGACGGAGTGGGAAAGCCTCGTAAATCGGGTGAAGTCGCTTAAGACGACGACCGAAATTGCGATTGTCGGCAAATACGTGGCTCTGCACGACGCTTATCTCAGCATTGTCGAATCGCTCGGCCACGCCGGAATCGACTGCAATACCGAAGTCAAAATCCGTTGGATCAATGCGGAGGAAGTCTCCGACGATAACGTGGACCAGCTGCTCTCCGGCGTTCAGGGCATTCTGGTGCCGGGCGGCTTCGGCGACCGCGGTATCGAAGGCAAGGTGACGGCGATCCGTTACGCGCGCGAGAACAAAATCCCGTTCTTCGGCATTTGTCTCGGCATGCAGGTGGCCGTTGTCGAATATGCCCGCTCGGTGGTAGGGCTCGAAGGCGCGAACAGCTCGGAGATTCATCCGACGACGCCTTACCCGGTCATCGACCTGCTTCCGGAGCAGAAGGATATCGAAGACCTTGGCGGAACGATGCGCCTTGGCCTGTATCCTTGCAAGCTCAAGGAAGGATCGCTTGCGATGCGCTGCTACGATGACGAGCTCGTTTATGAGCGCCATCGCCACCGGTACGAGTTCAACAACGAGTACCGTGACCGCATCGAAGCGGCCGGCTTGCAGATTTCCGGCACAAGCCCGGACGGGCGTTTGGTCGAGATTATCGAATGCCCGGACCATCCGTGGTTCCTGGCCGTGCAATTCCACCCGGAATTCACCTCGAGACCGAACCGTCCGCAGCCGTTGTTCAAGCATTTCGTACAAGCGGCCTACAAGCATTCCAAATAAATCGCTGTGCGCAGCTATCGAAGCAGGAGACGTATCCGGCATGAACCGGACGCGTCTCCTGTTTTTTGTACCCCAAGGAGCGAACGGTTTGTGCATGTCTGCTTAATTTGTAAAAGTTTTCAACTTTTTTTGAAGATACGGCAGGAATCGCGGGAGCGGCAGCGAATACTGTTATTGCGGGCATAACAGAACGGAATTCTTAACCTCAGGGAAACAGAATAGGAGGATACCTCGATGAAAAAGAAGCTGCTCATAGTTGACGATGAAAACGGCATCCGCATCCTGTTGATGGAGGTCTTCAGCAGCGAAGGCTATGAAACCTATCAGGCTTCCAACGGTAAACTCGCACTCGAGATTGTAAGAAACGTATCGCCCGATCTGGTTTTGCTCGATATGAAGATACCGGGCATGGACGGTCTCGATATCCTCAAGCACATTAAAAGCATTGATGCATCGATCAAAGTCATCATGATGACGGCATACGGCGAACTGGACATGATCAAGGAAGCGACCGATCTCGGCGCGATCATGCACTTCACGAAGCCGTTCGACATCGACGAGCTGCGCCAAGCCGTCAACCAGCAGTTGCGAACTCCTAACAATAACTCTTACGCCGTAGGATCCTGATGAGGGTCCTCTTTTTTCTTGAGCGGTTCCCGGAGTCTATCGTCTTGGGCGAGGTGTGCGATAGATTATTAACGTTTGTCGCGATCTATGATATAATGGGCCAGTATGACAAAAGAGTACAGATAAGCACTCTGGCACGGTCATTAACGACATAGGAGGAGAGAACCACCATGCCACTCGTTTCAATGAACGAATTTTTGCCTAAAGCAAAAGCGAACAAGTACGCAGTAGGTCAGTTCAATATGAATAACTTGGAATTTGCCCAAGCTATTACGGAAGCGGCAGAAGAATTGAAATCCCCGTTTATTTTCGGCGTATCCGAAGGCGCGCTGAAGTATATGGGCATCGAATTTACGGTAGCGATCGCGGAAGCAGCCGCTAAAAAATCCGGTCTTCCGATCGCCCTGCATCTTGACCATGGCAGCAGCTTTGAAGTCGCCATGAAATGTATCCGCGCAGGCTTCAGCTCCGTCATGTTCGACGGTTCCCATTATTCCTTTGAAGAAAATATCCGTCTGACCAAAGAGGTCGTGAAAGCTGCGCATGCGATGGGCGTATCCGTCGAAGGCGAGCTTGGAACGATCGGCGGCGTGGAAGACGACATTAGCGTAGATGAGTCCGCTGCCAACTTGGCGAAACCGGAAGAAGCGATCCGCTTCTACGAAGAGACAGGTGTCGACTGCCTGGCGATTGCCGTAGGTACGGCACACGGTATGTATGCCGGCGAACCAAACATCCATTTCGATATTATCGAGAAGGTATCCAAAGCGATTCCGGTTCCGGTTGTATTGCACGGCGGCTCCGGCGTACCGGACGAAATGATCCGCAAGTCCATCGAAGCCGGCGTAGGCAAAATCAACGTGAACACCGAGAATCAAGTGGCTTGTACGCAAACGATCCGCGAAGTTCTTAACAAAGACGCGAAAGTGTACGATCCTCGCAAATACCTCACTCCTGCCCGCAAAGCCATGGTTGAAGTGGTGAAATCCAAAATCCAGCTGTTCGGAAGCGCCAACCAAGCTTAATCGACCACAGCGGGAAATACACCGGGATTCGGTGTATTTCCCTCTCTTCTTTTGTAAACGTAGGCACGGAACCCAACTTAGACGAGTTTGCACCTGACTGGTAATGCGTTAAAGCAGTGAAGTGGGAGGAAGAACAACGAATGGAGAAATTGATGATCGCCGGTGGGCGCCCGCTGCGGGGAACGGTTCAAATCAGCGGGGCCAAGAATAGCGCGATTGCGCTTATTCCGGCCGCCATTTTATCGGAAACGGCTGTTACGCTCGATAATTTGCCTATCCTTAGCGACGTGGCGATTTATACCGAGCTGCTTCAGGAACTCGGCGCATCGGTAGAATGGAGCAAGGATCAGATGATGATCGATCCGAGCCGGCTGTTATCCCGGCCGATGCCGAACGGGAACGTGAAGAAGCTTAGAGCTTCCTACTATTTGATGGGAGCCTTGCTCGGGCGTTTCGGCGAGGCGACGATAGGTTTGCCTGGCGGCTGCAATTTCGAACCGCGGCCGATCGATCAGCATATCAAAGGTTTTGAGGCACTGGGGGCACGAATTTCGAACGAAAACGGCGCCCTGCACATCCAAGCGAAGGAATTACGCGGAGCTAAAATCTATCTGGACGTCGTCAGCGTAGGGGCGACGATTAACATCATGCTGGCGGCCTCGCGGGCCAAAGGCGTCACAACCATTGAAAATGCGGCAAAAGAGCCTGAAATTATAGATGTAGCTACACTTTTGAACTCCATGGGCGCCAAAATCAAAGGCGCAGGAACCGAAACGATCCGGATCGAGGGCGTCGATGCGCTGCACGGCTGCCGTCATTCGATCATTCCGGACCGCATTCAAGCAGGGACTTACATGATTGCTGCAGCGGCGACGCGCGGCGACGTCATTGTCGATAATGTCATTCCGAAGCATATGGAAGCTCTAACCGCCAAATTGCAGGAAATGGGCGTACATATTTACGAAATGGACGAATCGATCCGTGTAGTCGGACAGCCGGAATACGAAGCCGTGGACGTGAAAGCGCTCGTATATCCTGGATTTGCGACCGACTTGCAGTCTCCGATGAGCAGTCTGCTGACGCAGACGCGCGGAGTCAGCATTTTGAGCGACTACGTGTACAGCAACCGGTTCAAGCATGTCCCGGAGCTGATGCGTATGGGGGCCAAGATCAAAGTGGAAGGTCGTTCCGCCGTCATCGAAGGCAGTCAGCTAAGCGCGGCCAAGGTCAAAGCGACCGATCTTCGCGCGGGCGCATCGCTGGTTATCGCAGGACTGACGGTTGAGGACGGCGTTACGGAAATTACCGGCGTTGAATATATCGACAGAGGCTACGATCATCTGGTAACCAATCTATCGAATTTAGGAGCGGAAGTTTGGCGGCAGAATGATTAGGAACGGTATAGATTGCTCCGAAATTGGGTAAGGCTAGAGTATATTTTGCGCTGGCTTGAAAAATTAATAGTTTGGTGGTTGAAAATTTATGGATATGCATCTCTCTCAGCTTGAAGCGTTGAAGCTCACAGAGCTTTACAAGCTAGCTAAAAAACATCAAATCCCGTACTACGGCCAAATGAAGAAGAAGGAACTCATTTTTGCCATTCTACGCGCACAGGCCGAACAAAGCGGCTTGATGTTCATGGAGGGTGTGCTCGACGTCCTGCAGGAAGGCTTCGGTTTTCTGCGGCCGATCAACTATTTGCCGAGCTCGGAGGACATCTACATCTCCGCTTCGCAAATTCGCAGATTCGACCTGCGTTCCGGCGATGTCGTATCCGGCAAATGCCGGCCTCCCAAGGAGAACGAACGTTACTTCGGGCTGCTGCACGTGGAAGCCGTCAACGGCGAAGACCCGGATACGGCCTCGGAACGGCTGCATTTCGCAGCGCTTACTCCTCTTTATCCGCAAAGGAAACTGGTTCTGGAAACCTCTCCTACGAAACTGTCCACCCGCTTGATGGATCTTCTGGCTCCTGTAGGCTTTGGCCAACGCGGCTTGATCGTAGCCCCGCCGAAAGCGGGAAAAACGCTGCTGCTCAAGGAAATCGCCAACAGCATCTCGACCAATCACCCGGACGTCAAGCTGTTCGTTCTCTTGATCGACGAACGTCCGGAGGAGGTTACCGACATGCAGCGCTCCGTCAACGGGGAAGTGATCGCTTCCACCTTCGACGAGGTGCCGGAGAATCACATCAAGGTCGCGGAGCTTGTGCTGGAACGCGCACAGCGGCTTGTGGAGCATAAGAAGGACGTCGTTATTTTGCTGGACAGCATTACGCGTCTGGCGCGGGCTTACAACCTCGTCGTACCGCCGACGGGCCGGACGCTGTCCGGGGGGATCGATCCCGGGGCCTTCCATCGGCCAAAACGTTTCTTCGGCGCCGCGCGCAATATCGAAGAAGGCGGCAGCCTGACGATTCTCGCGACAGCCTTGATCGAAACCGGCTCGCGGATGGACGACGTCATCTATGAAGAATTTAAAGGAACCGGGAACCTGGAGCTTCATCTGGACCGCAAGCTGGCGGAACGCCGCATTTTCCCGGCTATCGATATCCGCCGCTCGGGTACGCGCCGCGAAGAAATGCTCCTGACGAAGGAAGAGCTCGACAAAGTATGGGCGATCCGCAAAGGAATGAACGATTCGCACGATTATATCGATGCGTTCCTCAAAAAATTCGCCGAGACGAAAACGAACCAAGAGTTTCTGGACACCCTCGATCCGAACGGCGGCAGCCCGCAATCGGGCGGAAGCGGCGGCACATCCCGTCGGGTCAAGCACTCCGTCTCGTAGAAGGAGGACCTTATGAATCTGGTTTATGCGGACCGTGACGGCAACCTGTTCGACCATCCGGAATACACGGGCCTTGGCCGCAGCGGCGAGCTGGTAACGGAAATGATGGAAGACGAGCTGATTCCGCTGCCCGAAGGAGCTACCCTCGTCAGTCTGCCCGATACGCGGCCGATCGGCGTGCATAAGCGGACGGGCGAAATGCAGGTGGTGTCGGGGGACTTCACCGCGGTCGGAGCTTTGCTCCCGCAGAGCTTTACCCGCCTGCTGCTGCCGGGTTACGTGAAGGCCGACAAATCCAAAATGCTGCCTTTGTTCGGCTACACGGCGGTTGTTTGGAAAGACGGCGGCTTCTACGTCGCAGCCGAGGCTTGTGACGATCCGGAGCGCTGGAACCCGCGCAACTGCGATCCCGACGAATTGGAGCTCGGAGTCAAGCGGATTCTTGGAGAGTACAAGGACAACCGGCTGTTTCAGCATTTGTCCAATTGTGCCCTTGGATATGAGTGCCTGACAGCTTCCAATACGTTTTTGAACCGCTGGGAGGGGGCTGTTCCGGTCTCGTTTTCCTGTAATGCGGGCTGCTTCGGATGTATCTCCGAGCAGCCGGAGGATAGCGGGTTTCCGGCGCCGCAGACCCGGATGAACTTCAAGCCTACGACGGAAGAAGTCGTGCAGGTCATGCTGGAGCACTTGAAGACGCCTGAGAGCATCATCAGCTTCGGGCAAGGCTGCGAAGGCGAGCCGTCCACCCAAGCCAAGACGATCATCGAAGCGATCCGCGAAGTGCGGAGCCGCACGGATCTCGGCTTCATTAACATCAACACGAACGCCGGCTTGACCGATCATATCCGCGGCATCGTGGACGCCGGTCTCGATCTGATGCGCGTCAGCACGATCAGCGCGCTGGACGACCATTACAACGCCTACTACAAGCCGCGCGGCTATACGCTACGCAATGTCGAGAAATCGCTGCGCTACGCCGCCGACAAAGGGGTAGTCACGTCGATCAACTATCTTATTTTCCCCGGAGTTACCGACCGGGAGGAAGAGATCGAAGCCATGATCGAATTCGCCCGCCGGACCGATCTGAAGCTGATCCAGCTGCGCAACCTGAACATCGACCCGGAAAGCTATTTGAGCCTCATTCCTGCGGCCCGGGGCGAACGGTACGGCATGAAGCAGATGCTGGAGATTTTCCGGGAGGAGCTGCCGGATGTCGTGCTCGGGTCGTATACGCACATTCCGGACGAGCTGGCGGAACGGCGCAAGAAACAGTTGCAGCGCGGCTAACGGACGTGTTATAATCGCTCATGTGTGTTTAAATGATAACTCTGATTCACATGGTGTTTCAGGGCAAAAGAGGTGAAAGGGCAATGAAAACAGCGATTCATCCGACTTATCATCAAACGACGGTTACTTGCGCATGCGGTAACACGTTTGAAACGGGATCCATTAAGCAAAATCTTCGTGTAGAGATTTGCTCCGCTTGCCACCCGTTCTTTACCGGGAAGCAAAAATTTGTGGATGCCGGCGGTCGCGTCGATAAATTCAAAAAGAAATACGGCATGTAATTTGTTGCCAGCAGCATAACGGCATAAGCGCGCCTCCTGTGGCTATCCTAAGATCATCCGATCTTAGAGCTGCAGGAGGTGTTTTCATTTGTTAAGATCGCTTGCCGTTCTGTTGAGCGCAGCTTTGGCGTTGTCCGGGCTTCCGGCGTGTCAGCAGAAGTACACCAAAAATTCCGCGACGCATACCCGGGACGGCGTGCTCGGGATTACCGAGACGAACCCGAATATGCCGCTCAGCGCCAGCTTCCGAACATATCCCGATGATCTGCGTGTCATGCAGAATGCGATCGGCCAACGGTTTCCGAACGTCAGCATCGCGAGCATCAGCTTGAACGGACCGACGGCCTACGTTCGTTTGACTGCTCCCGCCCATACTCCGCCGGAAGAGATCGAACGAATCCGTCAGGGAGCAACCGAAGCTTTAGCCGCCGCCGCGCCGAGATATAACGCTAACGTTACCGTTATTGCTAAATAACCCCTTGAGGTTGCTATTTGGACACGAATCGACTATACTTATCTATGCCGTGCTAGACGGGGAGGTAGCGGTGCCCTGTAACCCGCAATCCGCTGCAGCGGGGTCGAACGCCTATACGCGGTATTGCGATGTAAGGTTTGGGTTTTAAAGTTGGTGTTGAGAGTCGGGTCCTCCGCAATGGATGCCTGTGAATCTGGTCAGGTCCGGAAGGAAGCAGCCATAAGCAGGAAGTTTCATGTGCCGGAGGGTGGCCTAACTTGAGCTGACGATAAAAATTCCACTTGGATCGTAATATCAAGGTAGGTGCGCGGTTTCCTAATATTAAAAAACAATAACACCAAGATCATGAGCTGTTAAAGCTTGTCGAACTTGGTGTTTTTTTGTATTTGGCAGAAGGAAAATGAAAAAATTAGGAGAATTGTATACTAAAGTTAACCAGGCTAAGTAAACCATAATCATACACCCATTGCGCTCGGCTATCCGCTGATTAATGGGGGGAGGAAGACGATGCGGCACGAACTGACCTTGCTACAACGCTTTGCCGGCATATTCCTTAGGGACGTGAATCTGGGAGTGATGCTGATCAATACCGAATTTGAGCTGATCGATATCAGCGACATGGCTTGCCGCGTGCTGGGGTTAGAAAGAGAAAAGGTACTCCATCAGGCGCTTGATTCCATTTTTGCCGACCTGCCTGCCGAGCACTGGCTGGTACAGCGGAGTATATTGGACGGAATGGTCGTACGCAACCATGCCTTGTCTTGGACCAATAACCAGGAGCGATACGAGCTGCTGGTCGATTCCAGTGTGCTACGGGATGAAGACGAACGGATCGTCGGCGCTTATCTTATTTTCAAGGACGTCACCAACCTGCGTTCCCTGGAGGAGCAGGTGCAGCGCAGCGACCGTCTGGCGATGATCGGCCAAATCGCCGCAGGCACGGCCCATGAAATCCGTAACCCGCTCACGTCGATCAAGGGCTTTTTGCAAGTTCTGCGCAAAACCTTTCAGGAACAGGGTATGGAGCGCGAAGACGGGTATACCGTGGTGATGCTGAAAGAAATCAATCGGATCAACGAGCTGGTCAACGAATTTTTGCTGCTCGGCAAGCCGAAGAACGTTACATACGATGAAGTGGATATCTCCGAAGTGCTGCGGGACATTTTGCCTATTATCAATAACGAAGCGATCCTGCACCGGGTCGTTGTTCAATATGAGTCGCTTTACGGATTGCCACATGTGGTCGCAGACCGTGAGATGCTAAAGCAGGTGTTTCTCAATATAAGCAAAAATGGAATCGAAGCGATGGGAGAAGGGGGCATTTTGACGGTAAGCGAGAAAGTCAATTTGGAGGAACGCTTGGTCAATATTGAGATTCATGATACCGGTCCGGGCATTCCCGCCTATGTGATCGATAAAATTTTCGATCCGTTCTTTACGACCAAAGCGGAAGGGACGGGATTGGGCCTATCGGTTTGCCAGCGGATCATTCACGATATCGGAGGGCATATCCGGGTATCGTCCAAAGGGTACGGCACGACGTTTACCGTCAGTATTCCGTTTCCTTAAAAGCGGCGCGGCTTCAATCCTCCCTCCAAGTGTAGTATAATAGACGACAAACAATCATTGGAGAGGGCAAGATGGCACATATCGCCTTATATCGAACGTGGCGGCCGCAGTCGTTCCACGATATGGTCGGCCAAAAGCATATTGTCCAAACCTTACAAAACTCGCTTCGCGAAGGGCGGTTCAGCCACGCCTATTTGTTCAGCGGTCCCCGCGGGACCGGGAAAACGACCACGGCCAAAATATTGGCCAAAGCCGTCAACTGCTTGAACGGTCCGGGCATCGAGCCTTGCAACGAATGCGAGGCGTGCGTACGCATTACCGAAGGTGCGGTCATGGACGTCGTCGAGATCGATGCCGCCTCCAACCGCGGCGTGGATGAAATCCGCGACATCCGGGATAAAGTCAAATATGCGCCGACCGAGGTGCGCCAGAAGGTGTATATCATCGACGAGGTGCATATGCTGACGACGGAGGCGTTCAACGCGCTGCTCAAGACGCTGGAGGAACCGCCGCCCCATGTCATGTTTATTTTGGCTACGACGGAGCCTCACAAGCTGCCAGCGACGATTATTTCGCGCTGTCAGCGGTTTGATTTTCGCCGTGTCTCGCTTGAGGAGCAGGTCGAGCGGCTGCGTCAAGTATGCGCCGACGAACGGATTGAAAGCGACGATGACGCCCTGGCGTTCATCGCGCGGCTATCCGATGGCGGAATGCGCGATGCGCTCAGCTTACTCGATCAGATCATTGCATTTTCAGGCGAGCGGGTGACGTATGACGACGTATTGTCGATCACAGGCGGGATGGCTTCGGATCAATTCGAGCGCCTGGTGATGGCGATACAGGATCGGGACGTAGGCGCCGCTTTGCGGTTAATCGATACGTTCATGCAGGAAGGCAAAAGCGCCGACAAGTGCATGGAGAGCCTGATTTATTATTTCCGCGACCTGTTGATGGTCAAAATGGTTCCCGGCTCGCAGGCGCTCACCGAGCGCATTCTCGACGTGAAGCGGTTTGCCGAGGTGGCGCAGCGGTTTTCGGCCGATGCGTTGATTGCTATGATCGATACGTTGAACTATTATCAGACGGAGATGAAATATTCCGTTCAGCCGCAGACGCTGCTGGAAGTCGCGCTCATGAAGCTTTGCAGTCAGGCGGGCGCATCGTCCGCTCCGACAGGCGGGGCGCCGGCCTTGGAACGTCAGGATGGGGTAGTCGGACAATTGATGAACCGCATTCAGCGGTTGGAGGAGCAACTGTCTCAGTTGCTCAAGCAGGGGGTCGCTCCCGCAGCCTCGGGTCCCGTATCCGGTGCAAGCTCGCGTCCGGCACCTGCGCCTGCCGTCACCAAGAAGATCGAGAAGCTGGACGCATACCTGCAGGGCAGGGATGATCCGGCTTTCCGCAACGTCGTTCAGCAGTGGAGCCAGGTGCTTGGTCGGGTCAAAGAGCTCAAAATCACCGTTCATGCGTGGCTCGTGGACGGGGAGCCCGTCTCCGTTCATGACAGCAACGTGCTCGTAGCTTTCAAGAGCGCGATGCACCGGGAGACGACCGAGAAGCCGGCCAACAAGCAGCTGATCGAACAAGCGTTGGCCGAGGTTTACGGTCAGCCATACCGTCTTGTGACCATGATGCTGAAGGATTGGAAGGCTGCTGCCGACCAAGCGAAGCCGGGCGACGGACCGAAGGAGGAGCTGCAGCTCGTTCCGGAGGACGAAGGGGCATCCGGCGGCGCGAAAGAAGAATGGATCAGCGAAGCCATTCAATTGTTTGGGGAAGATTTGGTTAAAATTAAAGAAGATTAAGCGACGAGGAGCGTGTCTTTCATGAACAACATGAATCAGATGATGAAGCAAGTGAAAAAAATGCAGGAGCAAATGCTCAAAGCTCAGGAGGATCTCGCGAACCGCACCGTCGAAGGAACGTCCGGTGGCGGCGTCGTCAGCGTAACGGTAAACGGACAAAAGAAAGTTACGGCCGTTGTCATCAAGCCGGAAGCGGTCGATCCGGACGACGTGGAAATGCTGCAGGATCTGGTGCTTAGCGCCATCAACGACGCGATGACCAAAGCCGAAGAAATGGCCGGCAAAGAAATGTCCAAATTAACCGGCGGTATGAATATCCCGGGATTGTTCTAATCGAAGCCGAATCAAGCCCCAGAACCTACTCTGGGGTTTTCAACTTTAATGCGTGAGGAGCCAATCGCTTGTTTTATCCGGAACCGCTAGCCAAACTGATCGATTCCTTCTCCCGTCTGCCGGGGATCGGACCCAAGACGGCGGGGCGTCTTGCTTTTCATGTGCTGCGCATGAAGGAAGACGATGTCATCGACTTTGCCAAAGCTCTGGTCAATGTCAAACGCAATCTGCACTATTGCTCGGTATGCTGCAATATTACCGATACCGATCCTTGCCGTATTTGTCAGGATAAAAGCCGGGACGCTTCCGTCATTTGCGTCGTGCAGGAGCCCAAAGACTTGGTTGCCATGGAGCGGACCAAGGAATTTAACGGCTACTATCATGTTCTCCACGGGGCGATTTCCCCGATGGAAGGCATCGGTCCTGACGAAATCCGGATCGCCGATCTTCTGAAGCGGCTGAGCGACGAACAGGTGCAGGAGCTGATTCTGGCGACGAACCCGAATATCGAAGGCGAAGCGACTGCGATGTATTTATCCAGGCTCGTCCGTCCGTTCGGCCTCAAGGTGACCCGGATTGCGCACGGATTGCCAGTCGGAGGAGATCTGGAGTATGCGGACGAGGTAACCTTGACCAAGGCGCTGGAAGGCAGAAGAGAACTGTAATGAAATATTGATTTGATACCACAAGAAGCCGGCCTGCAGTCGTCCATTTGCGGTTACGCATGGGTTGCTGTAAGCTCTCGAAGCATGATTTGCGCGGTTCCCCGCGTGGATGCTTTCGAGAAGGCTTCTTTTTGGTTCTAACCCGGCTAAGCTCCCTATAAATATTTAAGTAGCAGGACAAACCTGGAGACTTGAATCGGGAGGTTGGCGGAGATGAAGCTTTGGAGATGGGAAATAGGAAGCAAGAAAGACCGCCTGCAGCGCGAAGCCGTTGAGCAAGACCGTCTGCTGCTGGTGGAAGAAATCCGCAAAGCCCATATGGAATGGGAAGTAGCGCAGAGACGCTTTGATTACGTCGTGGAAAAAGAACAGATCGATTATGCCATCTTTGCCCTCGAAGCGGCGGAGAAACGATTCGAAATGCTGCTGAAGCAAGCCAAAAACCTAAATATCACGGCTAAAGAAGCATGTGCCGCCCGTTCGATGGAGGTGTCTTCGTGAAATCGTACTTGCTGTGGAGCGTGCTCGTCGGGTCCGGTTTATTGTTAGGATTGGTCATGCTGCGCAATCGGTATGCGTTCCAATGGCTAGGTATGTTTTGCCTGCATATTGCATTTGCTTCGATTTTGTTGTATATTCTAAATCTGTTCAGTTCATACACGCATTTGGAGCTGCCTCTGAACGTAGTGACGGTTGGGACCGTAAGCGTTCTGGGCTTGCCCGGACTAGCCGCTTTGGCGGCGCTGAAATTGTGGGTCGTTGGGGTTTAACCTCGATTCCAAAAAAAGTCCAAAAAAAATGCTTGCAATCTATTGAGCGGATGTGATATATTATAAAAGTCGCCGCTAAACGAGACGACAACAACCGACAAAGTTGAATAGCCTAACGGCGCGGCTTTTGTCGATC